>NZ_JAJEJT010000004.1 GCF_021390645.1 Paraburkholderia flagellata | reverse complement strand
TCATACGCGGCTCCATTGCGCAGAATTGCGCTCAGTCGTGGATATTGACCGGGCCGAGACTACGCCCCTTGGCGGTGCGTGTCTTGAACGATCGTGACGGCGCGCTCTGACGCTCCGCCCGCGATCCGCAACCAGCGCGCCGGCGCAATGCCGAAGGTTTTCGTGAAATGGCGCGTCATGTGGGCCTGGTCCGTGAACCCCGCGCAGGCCGCAACATCGGCGAGCGGCATGCCGCGCAGAATCATCGTGCGCGCGGCGTCGAGCCGCCGTTGCGTCAGGTAGCGGTAGGGGCTCGTGCCGTAGAACGTGCGGAAGTCGCGCGAAAGGCTCCAGCGGTCGCGTCCCACGGCGTGCTCGAGCGCGTCGAGCGAGACGGCTTGCTGACACTGCGCGTCGAGGTACTCGCGGGCGCGCCGCGCGCTTGCGAAGTCGCCCTTCGAGCGCGGCGGTGGCGTGCCCGCCACGGCGGCGAGCGCATGCGCCAGTTCCGCGAGCGCGTCGCTCTGCTCGAACGGGCCGATGCCCTGCGAGACCTGTTGCAACAGCGCCTCGGTCGCCGCCCATAAACGAGGATCGCTCGACACGCCACCCTCGATGAAGGGGAGTGCGCAGCCGCCCAGCACCTGCTGGAACACTGCGGGCTGCACGTAGATCATGCGGTAGCGAAAGCCTTCGCCCGTGCCGGCCTGGCCGTCGTGGGGCTCGTCGGGATGCAGCACCATCGTGTGGCCCGGAAGGCTGTGGGTCGTGCCGCGCCGGTACTTGAAGCTCTGCACGCCCGCGAGCGTGCGGCCGATCGCATAGGTGTCGTGGCGATGCATCGCAAACGCCTTCCCCTGAAAGAAGGCTTCGATACGCTCTATGCCCGCAACGGGCTCGGCGCGCAGCAGCCAGTCGGCGCGGCGCTGGGGATCGATCGGTTTCATGGTGGTTATTTTGGTGCGGCGCGATATGGCCAGGGGCCGGCGTGCGCCACGAGGATTGTGGCACAGGCGCGCTGCGCCCGCTGGCGCCTCAAGGTGCTACACGGCGCAGGCGATCTGCTCGCGCAGCCAACGATGCGCGGGGTCGCGGTGCGAGCGCTCATGCCAGAGCATGCACATTTCGTAGCCGGGCACCTCGATGGGCGGTTCGACCACGCGCAGCGCCGCCCGTTCGCGCACGAGCCGCCACGGCAGCATTGCCACAAGGTCGCTGAGCTCGAGCACGGAAATGACGAAAAGAAAGTGCGGGACGGAGAGCACGACGCGCCGCGTGAGTCCGGCTTGCGACAGCGCTTCGTCGGTGATGCCGCGAAATCCGCCGCCATCGGGCGAGACGATAACGTGCTCCAGTGCGCAGAACTGGCTGGCGTTCGGACGGCGCTTGAGGCGCGGATGGTCAGCGCGGCCCGCAAGCACGTAGCGCTCGGTGAAGAGCGCACGCCGGCGCAGGTTCCCGGGTGCGTCGCTGGTGGTATGGAATGCCAGATCGATTTCGCCCTGCGCCGCCTGCCTGGCGACGCGCGCAGGCGCGAGTTCGACCACGGCAAGGCGCGCATTCGGCGCGGCCTCGCGCAAGCCACGCAGGGCCGGCAACGCGATGGTGGACTCGCCATAGTCGCTTGCGGCCACGCGCCAGGTATCGCTCGCGCCGGCTGGATCGAACGGGCTCTCGGGCGAAATCGCGCGCTCGAGCGATTCGAGCGCCTCGCGCAGCGGCTCGCGCAACGCGAGCGCGCGCGCCGTGGGCTGCATGCCGCGTGGGCCAGGCAGCAGCAGCGGATCGCCCAATATCTCTCGCAGCTTCGCGAGATGCACGCTGACCGAGGGTTGCGAGAAGTTAAGGCGTTGCGCCGCGCGCGTGACGTTGTGCTCGGCGAGCAGCACGTCGAGCGTGACGAGGAGGTTGAGGTCGAGGCTGCGCAAATTAGCGGACATAATGGCTGGTATTTCCGTTATTCATTTCAACTATAGCAGCCGCGCAACTAAGCTGGGTACGTGTCAGACCACGGAGCCCTCGCTATGAATATCCTGCTTGTCTATGCCCATCCTGAACCGAAGTCGCTCAACGGCGCGCTCAGGGATTTCACCGTCCAGCGTCTTGAGGCGGCGGGTCATGCCGTTCAGGTGTCGGACCTCTACGCGATGAACTGGAAAGCGGCGCTCGACGCGCAGGACAGCGTCGAGCGCCGGGGCGACGCGCCGTTTCATCCGTCGCTCGATTCGAAGCACGCTTTCGAGCACGGCCTCCAGGCTGCCGACATCGCGCGGGAGCAGGCCAGGCTTGTGTGGGCCGATACGCTCATCCTGCAGTTTCCGCTCTGGTGGTTCTCCATGCCTGCCATCCTCAAGGGCTGGGTGGAGCGTGTTTTCGCGTACGGCTTCGCCTATGGCGTGGGCGAGCACTCCGATGCGCGTTGGGGAGACCGCTACGGCGAGGGCACGCTCGCGGGCAAGCGCGCGATGCTCGTCGTGACGATGGGTGGCTGGGCGTCGCACTACGGGCCGCGTGGCGTGAACGGGCCGATCGACGACATCCTTTTCCCGATTCATCATGGCGTGCTCTATTACCCGGGCTACGACGTGTTGCCGCCGTTTCTCGTGTACCGCACGGGCCGCATGGACGAGGCGCGCTACGCGCAAACGCGCGACGCGCTCGGCGAGCGCCTCGATGCACTGGCGCACACCGCGCCCATCGCGTTCCGCAAACAGAACGGCGGTGCGTATGAAATTCCGGCGCTCACGCTGCGTGAAGACGTCGCGCCGGAACGCACGGGCTTTGCGGCGCACGTAGCGTAAGCGGGCGCGGCTGCGTTTGCGGACAATGGCGCGCGACCGGCAGACGCGCCGCCTAGCGACCCATGCGCCGGTCGTAGCTGCTCACGACCCGATGAATCAGCGTTGGGTCGCGCGCGTCGGCGGTATCGAACCTCACGGCTACGCTACCGTCGGCTTGCTGTTGCACGCTCGCCGTTACGGTGCCGCCGTCGAGGGTCCCGGCAATCGTGCCAGTGCCTGGGTCCTGCACGGTGATTGCGAGTCCCTCGTCGCGCATGGCGCCCGCTGCGGCGGCGAATGACCGGTCGTAGCTGGCGGGTGTCATGACGACTGTGCCGGGGGGCGGAGCATAGTAGGGACAGCCCGCCAGTGGAAGCAGGCAGGCACAAACGCCTGCGAGCACGAGACGGCTCGCGACGACACCTGCCGCCGAGGGATTTTGACGATTACCCTGTAGACTCATCGCGATTCTCCTCATGCGGATACATCGTTCGACATCCTAAAAGCTGACCGCCAGGCCAAACGACACGCCGTGCACGTTGCTGCCAAACACATAGCGCACCATTGCCCGCGTACGGGTGATGATGATGGGATACGTGCTGCTGTCGAGTTCGAGACCCACGCCCAGCGACGTGAGTTCGTTGAAGCCGAGTACGCCTGCGCTGTCGCCAAAATAATGCGAGTAGGCGAACTCCAGCACGTAGCGTACTGGCTTGTCCAGCGCGTGCCAGCCCGTTGGCGCGCGCCAGCGCGTCCAGAGGCTCACTTGCTGCGCCATGGCCGAGCCCTGAACCGCTTCCGCACTGCCGCCGAAGCTGCGCAGGTAGATATCGGTCGCGCGCAATTCTGCGTCGATCTCATAGTTCTCGCGGTAGTGCTCATAGTCGAGCATCAGCGAGCCGCCGTAGCCGTACGCGTCCAGATAGCCATTGTTGAGGAACTGGAGATTGCTGTCCGTGACATGGTTGAACAACGTTTGTCCGACTCGCAGATCGCTGGAAACACGTCCAATCGTGCCGTTTATGATTGGGCGAAACACGAGTTCGTTCGTGATGCGAAAGTCCCAGCCAAGCCCCACCGTGCCGCTGAAGGTATTCCACCTCGTGGGCAGCGCGCGCTGCTGCGCGCCGTCGGTCGCGATGAACGTCGGGTCGTAGCGGCTATAAGCGAGCGTGCCTTCCATGTACAAGGGGAACGTCCGGCTCAGCGTGAAGCCGCCGCCCAGCTGTGTCTGGCCGAAGCCTGGGTTGCCGGTGGTGCCGTTATTGATCGAAAGCGAGCTGGTGGTGACATCCGGAACCGTGGTGTAGGTCATGATGGATAGCACGGCATCCGCATGTTGCTTGATGTTGCCGCCGATCACGGTGCGGTTCGTCAGTTGATCCGGTATGCCCTGTGCGTGCGCCTGCAAGGGCAGTGCGGCCACGAGCAACGCCGCGACAGTTTTCACTAGCGCGATGTGCAGTTGCGGCCAACGGACGGTGGTGTTCGTCATGTTCGATCCTGCCGGGCCCCGATGCCCGATTGGGTCTGATTACACCTGCTTGAGTTTGCTCACGCCCGATCGCGCGCCCGGCGTGAGGCCTCCTGTACGCCGCGCACGGCAGCGGCAACGATCAAAAAACCGGAAAACACGAGGCCATTCAGTCCGAGCAGCATCGCGTCGCTGCGGTCGAAATTTTGGGCACATTCTTCATGTCGTATTCCTCTCGAGCGATGCCGAGCCACGCTGCGCGAAACGCTCGAATATCTGCAGCATCAGGCACGCGTAAGCGGTGACGGCGAAAAAGAGCGTCATGCGCACGGCGAATGCGCGCAAAACGTCCTTGCCTGCCACGCTGTCCTGGACAGACTGACCCAGCAGAATGATCATGGTGACGAGGCTGTTCAGCCAGAAGCCGGGCGAGTAGCGCGTGGGGCGAATGCGATACAGCTTGCGCGCCACGAGCAAGCCGAACAGCAGCATCCACAGATAGAACATCCAGATATTCACGAAGAGCCTGAGCGCAAACCAGAACGCGACGGCGAGCAGCCCGCCGAGCGCCGTGGAGCCGAGCAACTCACGCGCCGCGCCGCGCGCCGACGTGGTGCAGCTTTGCCTGCCGAGGCTCACGGACTTCATGATGATCGGCATATAGCTCGCGGGGTCGTTCATCGCCAGCAGCCAGGCGGGCATGACCACGAGCGCGGCCTGCAAGGCGATGCGCGATGCCATCTTCGGTGGCATGACGCGCGCGGCAGGTTTGGCGCCCGCAGGTGCGGCCTCGGGAAACAGGGCGTGGCTCAAGATCGAAACGAGCACGGCGAGCAGCACTCCCTTGACTAGCGCGCCGACCACCGTGGCGGCCAGTTGCTGGTCGGCCACGCCCGCAGCGCTAATCATCGTGAGCCCCGCCGCGAGGAACGTCGCCACGAGATTGTTACCGTCGCGCAGGCCGGCGCGAAATGCGAGAAAGAGGCAAAGGCCGACGAGCAGCACGCCGGCGAACGGGTAGTAGCGCAGCATGGGGACGAGCAACAGGCCGCTTCCCGTTGTGCCCACAACGACCAGCGCGAGAGCGAGCGCTGCCTTGAGCGAAAGCGGCCGGTTCTGGGTGGCCAGCAGAAAGACGGCGAAGACCGGCGCGATCACAGGAATCGGAAAGTCGAGTGCGAAGCTGATGGCAAGCGTGAGCGCCGTGCCTGTGGCGACGCGTAGCGCGCGGCGGCCGGGGAGCGATGGGCTCGTTTGCATAGGCGCCGTTCAATAGAGGTAGGAGAGCCAACTCATCACGCGCAGGAACACGCGGCCGAGCGGATTGAGCGGGTTGCCTGTACCCGGAAACGCCATCACTTCGGCCTGACCGCCCACGCGAACGTTGCGCAGCCGTGCGCGCTCGTCGTCGTCGAACTCGACGATCACGGGAAAGCGTTGCGCGGGCCGCAGCCAGTCGCGGCTGTTCTGCACGGTGGGCAGGGTGCCGGGCGGCGTGCTTTGGCCAACGCTCACGCCATAGCCGATGCTGCGAATACGCCCCGCGAACACTTCGCCCGGCAGTGCGTCCAGCGCGATGGAGACGGGCGTGCCCGCATGAAGATGACCCAGATTGTTTTCCGTCATGTCCGCACTGACCCAGACATCGTGAATGGCGATCAGCGTCATGACCGGATTGCCCGCCGCCGCGAACTGGCCCACTTCGGTGCGCAGGTCGGTGATGACGCCGGCCGAGCGCGCGCGAATGCGCGTATTGGCGAGATCGAGTTCGGCCTTTTCGAGCGCGCCAGCCGCGCTGCGCAACTGTGCATTTTCCGCTTCGTTGCCGCCTTGCTGCTCGCGCGCGCGTTCGATTTCGGCTCGGGCGCTTTCGACCTGGCTTTGTGCCTGCTCGTGCGTGGCGCGCGCGACTTCGAGCCGCCGCAGCGAGACCGTGCCCTCGTCTTCGCGATACAGCCGTTCCAGCCGGTCGCTATCCTGGCGCGCCTTGACCTCGTTGGCGAGCGCCGCGCGCAACGAGGCTTGCGCCGATTCGATGCCGGCAGTGCTCGCGCCGATCTGCCGGCGCGTGGATTCGAGGTCGGCGCGTGCGCGGTCCGCGGCAATGCGGTATTGATCGTTGTCGACTTCGAACAGCACGTCGCCTGCGTTGACTTCCTGATTGTTGTGCACGAGCACGCGCGTCACGCGCCCCGACACTTCGGCCGCAACGGGCACGACGTAGGCCGCTACACGCGCCTGCTGCGTATAGGGCGTGAAGCGATCGGCAAGCAGGTACCAGATCAGGCTGATGGCGATCAGGACGACGGTCCACTTGATCGCTTTGCCGGACGAGTCGGCAGCCGGCGGCGGCGCCTGGGGCGTGCTCGAAGGTTCGGACGCGCTGCTCATCGTGTTGGCCCTTCCGGTTGATTGCCAGGACTCTGCGCGGCAGAGGACGATGCCGGTTCGTCGAGCAGGTCGCCCCAGTCCGTGCGCCGCTGCATTTGCGCGCGCGTGGCGGAATCGATGAGCGGTTGCTGCAGATCCCAGCCGCCGTCCACGGACTTGTACAGCGCGATCAGGCTGCTCACGGCATTACCGCGATTGACGACGAACGCGTCTTGCTGCGCGGAGAGTGCGCGCTGCGCGTCGAGCACGCGCTGGAAGTCCGAATACCCTTCGCGGTAGATCGTGTTGGCGAGCGTGAGCGAGCGCTGCGCAGCACCTTGTGCGTCGTGCAGGATCGTATCGCGCTCCAGTGCCGTGCTCAGCGCCGTGGCGGCGTCGTCAGCCTCGCGCGCCGCTTCGCGCACCGTTTCCTGATACGCCACGATCAACTGTTGCAGGCGCGCGTCCTGCACGCGCACGTTGTTCGTAATGCGGCCGTGATCGAACACGTTCCATGTGATGCTCGGGCCGCCCACCACGGAAAGCGTGCTCGGCGCACCGGCAAGCGAGCTGGCGCTCCAGACGAGCGAGCCGACCAGTGAAATGGATGGGTACAGATCGGCCTTCGCCACGCCAATCAGCGCCGATTGCGCGGCCATCTGTTGCTCCGCCGCGCGCACATCCGGGCGACGCAGTAAAAGCTTTGCGGGCACATCCTGAAGCACGGCACGGTTGATGAGCGGGACGAAGCCGGCTTTCGCCGGCTGGGCGTCGAGTTCCGGCAGCGGGCCGGGCGGGCGTCCAAGCAGCACGCAGAGTGCGTGACGGGCCACTGCGATCTGGCTCTCGAATACGGGAATGCTGCTCAGTGTGCCGAGATACTGTGTTTTCGCTTGCTGGAGATCGAGTTCGTCGGTTTCGCCGCTCTTGAAGAGCTTTTGCGTGATGTCGTAGCTGCGCCGTTGCAACTGTGCGTTTTCGCGGGCAATGCGCAGGCGCGCTTCGGTCGTGCGCAGCGTGAAATAGGTGTCCGCGACTTGCGCGTGAACGAGCACGAGCGCGTCCTCGCGGTTGTCCTGGGCGGCGAAGAACGAGGCGTCGGCCGATTCGATCGCGCGGCTGAAGCGGCCCCAGAAGTCGAGTTCCCAGCCCATGCTGAAACCGAGACCATACTGAAAGTACGCGCCCGAGCGTGGGTCGAAACCATCGTGGCGCTTGCGCGCCGAGGCCAGCACATCGGCGTTGACCTGCTGCACCTGCGGGTAGCGCCCCGCGAGCGCGATGCCTAGCTGGGCGCGCGCCTCGATCACGCGCAATGCCGCGATCTTCAGGTCGCCGTTGTTTGCATCGGCCGCGGCAATCAGCTGTTCGAGATTTTCGTCGCCGAATACGTGCCACCATTGCCGCGCGTCGGGCTGCTCACTGGGCTGCGCTGCGACTACTGTGACCTGATCGATCGACGCGCTGCTCCAGTGTTCGCTCCAGCTCTCATGTTGTGGCTGAAAGTCGGGGCCCACGTGCATGCACGCGTTCAGCAGCGTGCTTAAGCAGCAGGCGCCGAGCGGGAGCCAGTGAGGGCGCTCGCAGAGGAACACAGGGCGGCCTCGAGGCTCAGGCCTGCTGTTCTTCTCGTGTGCGTTCGGGTTGTGGCTGGTCTTTCACCCAGCGCCAGAACAGTTGATAGCCAACGGCGAGCATCACCGGGCCGATGAAGAGGCCAATCACGCCGCCCGTCACCATGCCGCCAATTGCGCCGATGAGGACCACGGGCATCGGCACGGCCACACCGCGCCCAAGCAGCAGTGGCTTGAGCACGTTGTCGGCGAGACCTGCAATGAACTCGTAGACCGAAAAGATGATTGTGGCCGTGCTCACGCCCTGCGTCATGATCACGAAGATAATGACGGGCACGGTGATGAGCGTGGCGGGCAACTGCATGATGCCGATCAGCAGTACGGCGAGCGCGAGCAGGCCCGCGCCGGGAATGCCCATCACGATGAAGCCGACGCCGATCAACACCATCTGGATGAACGCGATGCCCACCACGCCCTGAGCGACCGCGCGAATCGTGGATGTGCAAAGCTCGGCGATCTGCTGGCCGTTCTCCGGGCCGGAAATGCGCGATGCGATCAACACCGTGCTGCGATGGCCCTTGTCGCCATGTGCCATGAGAATGCCCGCAATGATCAGGGCTACGAAGAAAATAAGCAGTGCCGCACCCAGACCGGTGATCGTGCCGAGCAGCGCTAGACCGGCCGCCTTCAGTTGCGGTGCGAAGTGCTGAACGAGACCGGTGATGTCGGTCGACGCCTGCATCCAGAAGTCGTATATGCGCTGGCCGACGATTGGCCAGTGAGCGACCGAGTCCGCGGGAGGCGGAATTTGAAACGTCCCGCTCTTCGCAACGGCCATGGCGTTCTCGATCGAATCGGCCACAGCGACGCCAAGCAGCCAGGTTGGCGCGAGGATCACGGCGAACGCCACGAGAATGATGAGCGTAGCGATGATTCCATCCTTGTTGGGGAAACTTCGCTGCAGCTTCATTTGCAGCGGATAAAGCGTGACCGCGAGAATCACGGACCAGACCATGAGGTCGAGGAACGGGGCGAAGATGCGAAAGCAAAACATCGCCAGGACGGCGATGAGCGCGGCGCGGATCAGGACATCGAGCAAATCCCGGGACTGCGCCTTTGGCGTTGATGTGGTGGGCAGCAGCATTGTTTGTCTCTCCTCGCTGGCCTGAGTCGTAACCCAGACGCGCCGTGGCTCCTATCGTGTTCCGGCGAAGGCCGCCGGAACTCCAGGTAGTACGAGAAACTGTCCGCCGACGTTGCGCTCACTCCCAGCATGACCCCGCGACTGGGAGCACAACTGCACGATGTTTGCAGTCACCTGTGAGTCGTGCCGAACGCGTCATCGGATTGAGTCTATTACACGCGATGAAAGGGGACAACGAACGTGCTCCCCATTTTGGCGTTGCGAGGAATCCTGTTAGCAGCGCGCTGCAAATGGCGTCGTGCACGCGGTGCGATTTTGATTCTTGTTCCCATGCCTCAATGTCCCGGGCCACTCGACGGCTCGCAGCTGAGAATGAGCCGATCGCCTTTGCCCGCGCCGGCAGCCAGTGCAGCGTTGTGGAATTCATCGCCGCCGCAGCGCCACTCGGCGAGATAGTCGTTGCGACAGCCGCCTGATTGCGCGGCGCTCATCGACAACGGATAGCTGCAGGTTCGCAAACCGTCGCAGTGCCCGGCGAGATCGCGTGTGACATTGCCGTGCGGCGCGCCGCAGTTGCTGCCGTACGTGCCGGCGACGATGGCGATCGTCGCTTCGTTTGAGGCGGCCGCCGCAGAGGAGATCGCGAGGCCGCCAAGGCCGAGGGCTACCCATGCGCCCACGAGGGCGATTGCAGCTGGCTTCATGACGCACCTCCCACGCCCGCGTTGCGCATGCGCGCGAGCGCGGCTTCCCATCCATCTTTACAGCTTAGTTCGGTCGCGCCGAAGGGCAAGACGGTGCCCGGCGATGGTGCGGGGCTTCGCTGCAGTGCACCAGCAGCAGTCATCTGAAGCACATGATTGGTGGCGCTGATCCGGATCGGGCCATTCGGGCCACGCGGGCTGCCTGAATGGTGAAAACCGCGCCAGCTGGGCGCCGCGCGGGTGCACGCCGCCGCTTGCCCACCAAGTGGCACACCTATTGCTTTGTCACTGCGGGGGCCAATGAAGGCTCCAGTGAATTGCATCATCGTCCCGCCGTGCGCGGGATCATTCGGTCATGCGGGGCAACGGCGTCCCGAAGCGGCACTCCACGGCACAGCGTGCGTGGCAGGTGCGCTTCGGGACGCTTTTTTTTATGCGCTTCGCTCGGTGCGCCCTGGTCTGGCAAACCCTTGGCGCTGTTATTTGCACTACTAAAGATGAACATGCGGGAAACGACACCTGGCATCTCTGCGGAAATTGTCGGCGAGCTCATCAATCTGGCCGGGCGCCAGCGCATGCTTTCGCAGCGCGTCGTCCTGCACGCGCTGCTCGGCTTGCGCGGCGACGCTGCCGCGCTCATCGTCGCGCGCGAATGTCTGGATACATTTGCGGCTTCGCACGCACGGCTAGTTGAGGGTGACGACCACTTTCCCGGCGTATTTTCGAGCGCCTTGCGCGAACTCTATTTCGGCGCGCGCAAGGCCGACGAGCGCATTCGCGCGTTCATGAAACTGGCTGTGCATGCTTGCGCTTGCCTCGAGCGCTCAGTCCATGCATCAGTGGCCGATAGCGTTAGCGAGGCAGCCGTGACGGAACTCACCGCCGCAGCCACGCCGCTTCTCGAACTGTTGCAAGCGCTGACTCAGGCATATCAGGACGAATTGCGCAGCGTGGAAGCGGCGGCGGCGAAGCGCCAGGCCGGCATCGTCGATGAACTCGCCGCCATTTCCCTGCGCGCCAACATCGTCGCGCTCAATGCACGGGTGGCGGCCGCCCGCGCCGGTCAGTTCGGCCGCGAATTCGCGGTGATCACGGCGGAGCTGGCGCACGTGATAGGCGAGATGGACCGGCTCGTCCAGGGCGTAGTCGGCAAGCCCGAAACGCGTGACAGCGCACCCGAAAGACATTCTGGATTCCGAAATCAACGGATGCATGCCCGCGTTGCGGGTTGAGATCCACTATTGGGGAGAACCTCGTGAAAGACCTGGTAAGTTCGCTCAAGAGCGGTAACTGGCGCGCACTGATCGCGTGCTTCCTGTACTTCGACACCGGCTTCACCGTGTGGGTAATGTTCGGCCCGCTCGCGCCTTTCATCCAGAAGGACATTGCGATGACGCCGGCCGAACTGGGCCTGCTCGTGGCGGTGCCCGTGCTTGGCGCGGCGATTTTGCGCGTGACGCTCGGCAATCTGTATCAGGCTTACGATGGCCGCCGTGTCGCGCTGATGGGCATCGCGCTTTCTGCCATTCCCGCTGCCGTGCTGTTGATGATGCCGGGCACGCCGTCCTATACCTTGCTGCTCGTGCTTGGCGTGCTGCTCGGCGTGGGCGGCGCGAGCTTCGCCGTGGCGCTGCCGATGGCTGGCAGCAACTATCCGCCGAAGGTGCAGGGCCTCGTGCTGGGCCTCGCCGCAGCCGGCAATATTGGCGCCGTGCTCGACGGCTTCCTCTTTCCGGGTCTCGCCAGCCACTATGGGTGGGCGCGCGCCACGGGCGCGGCGCTGCCGCTGCTCGCGCTCGCCGCGACGGCCGTGGTCTTTTTGGCCCGCGATCTCGGTCAGAAGTCCGGCAGCGCGCTGCAGGCATTTCGTTCGTTCGGCATCACGCTCGCCGGCCTGATCGCGCTCGTGCTCGCCGTGCACGCTGGTTTGTTCGGCGCGGGCAAGACCGGTGTGCTGCTGCTGCCGGTTTTCGGGGCGCTGCTCGCCATTGCCGTGCTGCCGCGACACTATCGCGCGGTGCTGACCGAAGGCGACACGTGGGTCGTGATGCTCGTATACAGCATCACGTTCGGCGGTTTCGTCGGCATGTCGTCCTATATCTCGACGCTGCTTATTTCGCTCTACCAGGTACCGAAGCTCGAAGCCGGCGTGGTGATGTCGCTGCTCGCGCTGACCGGCGCGATGGTGCGTCCGCTCGGCGGCCTGATCGCCGACCGCATTTCGGGCGTGCGCGCTCTCGTGGTGCTGCTGGCTGCGATCTCGGCGTGCGACTTCGCCTTCGCGCTGTGGATGCCGCCGTTCGCCGCTGGCATTGCGCTGCTTGCATTCACGTACGTGTGTTTCGGTCTTGGCAACGGCGCGACGTTCCAGCTTGTTCCGCGCCGCTGGCAGGGCCGTACCGGGCTGATGTCGGGCATCATCGGCGCGGCAGGTGGCATCGGCGGCTTCTATCTGCCTGTGATCATGGGCATTGCCAAGGAAAGCACCGGCAGCTACCAGATGGGATTCGCGACGTTCGGCGTGATTGCCGCGGCCGCGTTCGGTCTGGTGGTGCTGCACCGCGCACGTTGGCTCGAATGGGCGCTGCCGCAAGAGTCTGCGATGGCGCCGGCTGTCGTGCAGGGTGCTCGGGCGAGCGCGAGCAATTGAGGCGTAGCGGCCCGCGCCTGAGTAACGGGCCGCTATAACCGGACGACGATCTTGCCGATGGCGCGCTGGCTTTCCAGCAGATAATGCGCTTTCCTGAGTTCGTCGAACGCAAAGGTGCAGGCGTGAAGCGATGCGATGCGGCGGCCGGCAATGCCCGAGGCGATGAGGCGCAGCGGCGCGTAGTCGAGCGGCAGCGCCTTCGTGCCGAGCAGTTCGCTCGTAAAGTAGCTGAGCCGCACGGCGGGCGGCAGATCGCGCGCAATATCGAACGAAGTGAGAAGAGGCGGCCCGGCCAGTGTGCCGACTATGGTCACGCTGCCAAACGGCCGCACCATTTTGGCGGTGTCGCGCACGTTGGCAGCGCTCACGATTTCGAGCGCGGCGTCGACGTGCAGGCATTCATGCGCGACCGCGGCGGCGACTTCTCCGCCGTCGATCAGGACTTCGTGCGCACCGGCATGGTAGAGGCGTTCGACGTGTGTTGGCGAACGCGTCGTGGCCAGCACATTGAGCCCGAAGGCATTCGCATAGGCGATCGCAGCGAGGCCTACGGTTGACGTTCCGCCGCGCACGAGTAGAGTTTGCCCCGCCTTGGCTTCGAGGCTCGCCGCGAGCGCGCCCCAGGCCGTGAGATAGGCGAGCGGCAACGTGGCCAGTTCTTCCCATGGCAACCTGGTCGAGCCGAGCGTGACGACGTTGCGCCGCAGAACCGTGACTTCCTCCGCATAGCTGCCGTTGCGCGCGACCTGCAGGCCGCCCATCGCAGTGGCAACGCGTTCCCCCACCTGGAACGTCTTCGAGGGGTCTTCCGCCACCACACCCACGGCCTCGATCCCCGGCACGACCGGGCCGGCGAGCGGCCCAAGGCGTCCGGCGCGCAAATCCGCTTCGGCGTGATTGATGCCGAACGCGCATACGCGAATGCGCACTTCGTCCGCGCCAGGCGCGGCCGGCGCGATCTCGCGCAGTTGCAGGACCTCGGGGCCGCCCGATTGTTCGATGACGTAGGCTTTCATGCTCGATCTCGCTTGGGGAGCAGGCTGCGCACGGCGCAACCGTGCGTGCAATGGGCGTGGAGTTCGTCATTTGTTGTTAGCCATCCATGCATGGCTCCGGGTCCGGTTCCGGTTCGAGTAGCGCGGCGTCCTTCACTCGCAGGATGTAGCCGAGTCCACGCAAAGTCAGGATCTGCGCGCTCGAATTCGCGAGATGTTTGCGCAAGCGGTGAATATAGATATCGATTGCATCCCGGCTCGGTTCTTCATCGAGGCCGAAGAGGCTCTCCATGAGCGTGCGCTTAGAAACGGTCCTGCCTTGATGCAGCATCAGCGCTTCGAGAATGGAATGCTCGCGGCGGCGCAGATTCAGCGGTGTGTCCTTGTGGCTAAAGGCACGTGTGTCCGTGCGATAGTGCAGATCGCCGCAACTCAGGCGCGCTGCCTTGTCGCTCGCCTGGCGGCGTATCAGCGCCTTGATGCGCGCGAGCAGTTCGCGCGTGTCGAAGGGCTTGACGAGGTAGTCGTCGGCACCGGCGGTAAAGCATGCCACCTTGTCGTCGATCGAGCCGTGCGCGGCCATCATCAGAACGGGAAGGTTGTCGCGCCGGCGCCGCAAACGCATGAGTACGCTCACGCCGCTCAAGCGCGGCAAGTGCAGTTCGAGCAGCACGAGGTCGTAATGCTGTGACTTCAGCACGAGGTCTGCAGCTTCGCCGTCGGCCACGCGATCGACGGTGAAATTCTCCCTGCGCAACAGGCTGACGAGCCATTGGGCAAGCCCAGGATTTTCCTCGACGAGCAACAGCTTCATCATGTTGTTCCTTACCTGCGCCCTATGATTTTGTTGATCTGTAGAGGAATCAACGTTGATGGCTGAATTCTAGGTAACGCAATCCTTCTCGACGCTTTCATGAAAAACGCCGTTTGATCGGGGATTTCCATGAGGCGAGTAGGACAAAGGTAGGATGAAGGTCAGAGATTGTTTAGTACTACAGTGCTACGCGCTATTTTGCTTACGGTTCTTGAGCTTTGTATTGGAATGAAAGCATAGCGAGCGGCGATAAAGCGGGGAGAATGGCGGACGAATTCTGCCAGTTGATATTGAGAGATTGTTTGGCAAAAGGTTGGTCGACTTAACCTATTCGCATTTCTGTTTATGTGTCGAGAAAATCAGCGGTTCATTACATGCTTACGCGCTTAGTCGTTGCGCCTCGATTGCCCGATCGTGCGAGTGCATGCCGACCGCCGCAGTCGAAATGGCGAACGAAGCCGCCTCGCCAATCGCGTTGCCCACGAGAATGATGGCGGGGCTGCCAAGGCTCGCCGCGCGAGCGCACGCCGCGATCGTGCCGAGCGTGCCCGTCACGCGGCGCTCGTTCGCGCTGCCCGCCCACTGCACGACGGCTGCGGGCGTCGCCGTGGGGAGTGCGTTGGCGAGGGTCGCGCACAGCGACTCGATCCGGCTCATACCCATATAGATGGCGAGTGTCATGCCCGTCCCGGCGAGTGCCTGCCAGTCAGGCTCGCTATGGTCGCGCAGATGCGCCGTCACGAAGATCACGCCCTGGCTGTGATCGCGATGCGTGAGCGAGATGCCGAGCCCCGCCGCCGCCGCGAACGCCGAAGACACGCCGTTCACGATCTCCACCGTCACGCCCGCCTCGCGCAATGCCGCGAGTTCTTCCCCTGCGCGGCCAAACAGCAGTGCGTCACCGCCTTTCACGCGTACTACGTGCAGGCCCCGGCGCGCGTATCGCTGCATCAAGCGCTCGATGAAGGCTTGCGGCGTGGAGCGGCAGCCGCCGCGCTTGCCTACGCGGATCACGCGGGCCTGCGGCGCGAGCGTAACGATCTCCGGGTTCGCGAGATCGTCGAGCAGCACGACGTCGGCGCTCGCGAGTACCTTCGCGGCCTTCAGGGTGAGGAGGTCGAGATCGCCCGGACCTGCGCTCACCAGCGTGACCTTGCCTTCGTTGCCCGTCGTCATCGTCGTCTTCCTTTCGTATTGCGCGCACCCGCATTGGGAACGCCTAAAAACAAATGGCGTCCGCTCGCCGCTTGCGACGAGGGGACGCCATTGTCCGGTTAGCTCGAATCGAGGTGCGCGCAGCGCGCGGCCCCTGGTTGCATTGCCCGGCGACGTTGCCGGACGCTCTGGTTCATGCAAGTTCCAGACCAACTTGCGTGCACTCGCGCTGCCGCCCGCTAGCGGGGCGCCTCCCGATCGACAACGCCGCAACCCGCGCATGCTGGGCGCACAGCGAGTGTGCTGCACGGCACCAAACTTGTGCTGGACTGCATCACGATGCGCGCACAGGCGAAGTACCGTACGCGCCGCAGGCAAGTCGCCGAAGTCCACCAGGTGGGGCGTTGCGCCGGATACGCGCAAATTGGCACAGTGCTTGCGTATTGCTTCGCAGCAAGTGCCACAGCGAATCAATGGCGATTCGGCCGCAAGCAGCAGCGCGGCGCACAAGGGTTTCGTATTCAGGGCAACGGCGTCCCCCGAATCTGGCTTCGCGAGAAGCTGGAATCGCGGGACGCCTTTTTTATTGGCAGAGGCTCATGGTGCAAGCAACGAACGAAGTGAACAGCTCGGCCGCGATGGAGATCGTCGTCGTCGGCCACGGCATGGTGGGCCACAAATTCCTCGAATGCATCCTTGCGGACGGCGCGCCGAACACGCTCGTGACCGTGCTCTGCGAAGAGCCGCGTCCCGCTTACGACCGCGTGCACCTCTCTGAATTCTTCGCGGGCAAGTCGGCGGACGATCTGTCGCTCGTGGCGCCCGGTTTCTTCGATCGCGAGAACGTGCGCCTCGTGCTCAACGCAAAGGCGGTGTCGATCGATCGCGAGGCTCGCACCATTACAGTGTCCAACGGAGAGACGCTCGCGTACGACAAGCTCGTGCTGGCCACTGGTTCTTCGGCGTTCGTGCCGCCCATCGCAGGCAACGACCGCGCCGATTGCTTCGTCTACCGAACCATTGCCGATCTGGAAGCGATGCAGACGCGCGGCGCGCACGCGAAGTCGGGCGTGGTGGTGGGCGGCGGCCTGCTCGGCCTCGAATGCGCGAAGGCCCTGCGCGACCTGGGCCTCGACACGCACGTGGTGGAGTTTGCGCCGCGCCTCATGGCGGTGCAGGTGGACGACGACGGCGGCCGCATGCTGCGCGGCAAGATCGAAGAACTCGGCGTGAGCGTTCACACGCAGAAGAACACCCTGGCGATCGTGGATGGTGAAACGGCCGCCAACCGCATGCAGTTCGCCGACGGCACGCACCTCGATGCCGACATGATCGTGTTCTCGGCCGGCATTCGTCCGCGCGACGAAATCGCCCGCGCCTGCGGCCTCGATATCGGCGCGCGCGGCGGCATCGTGATCGACGATCAATGCCGCACGAGCGACGCGAACATCTACGCCATCGGCGAATGCGCGCTGTGGCAAGGCCAGATCTTCGGCCTCGTCGCGCCCGGCTACGACATGGCGCGCATCGCCGCCAAGGCGCTGGCAGGCATTGCGTCGCAGTTCGCGGGCGCCGACATGAGCACCAAGCTCAAGCTGATGGGCGTGGACGTGGCGAGCATTGGCGACGCACACGGCAAGACGCCCGGCAGCCGCTCGTACCGCTACGCCGACGAACGCCGCCAGGTCTACAAGAAGATCGTCGTCTCCGATTGCGGCAAGAAGCTGCTCGGCGCGGTCATGGTGGGCGACGCGAGCGAATACGGTACGTTGCTGCAGATGATGCTCAACGGTATCGAGCTACCCGAGTCGCCCGAATTCATGATCCTGCCGCAGGCCGACGGCAAGGCGAAACCCGCGCTCGGCGTGGAAGCGCTGCCCGAAGCCGCGCAGATCTGCTCGTGCAACAACGTTTCGAAGGCCGAAATATGCACGGCCGTGCGCGACGGCGCGACGACTATCGCCGCCGTGAAGGGCGCGTGCAACGCCGGCACGTCGTGCGGTGGCTGCGTGCCGCTCGTCACGCAGGTCATGAAGTCGGAGATGAAGCGTCAGGGCCTCGCCGTCAACAATCACCTGTGCGAGCACTTCCGTTATTCGCGCCAGGAGCTTTATCACATCGTGCGCGTGGAAGGCATCAAGACCTTCGGCGAACTGCTCGCGAAGCATGGCAAAGGACTCGGCTGCGATATCTGCAAGCCTGCCGTGGGCGGCATTCTTGCATCGTGCTGGAATGAATTCGTGCTGAAGAAAGAGCACGCGAGCCTGCAGGACTCGAACGACTACTACCTCGCCAACATTCAGCGCGACGGCACGTATTCGGTGGTGCCGCGCATGCCGGGCGGCGAGGTCACGCCTGAAGGTTTGATCGCCGTGGGGCAGGTGGCGAAGAAGTACGGCCTCTACACGAAGATCACTGGCGGCCAGCGCGTGGACCTCTTTGGTGCGCGCGTCGAGCAACTGCCTTTCATCTGGGAAGAGCTGATCGCAGCGGGCTTCGAATCGGGGCACGCCTACGGCAAGGCCTTGCGCACGGTGAAATCATGCGTGGGCTCGACGTGGTGCCGCTATGGCGTGGGCGATTCGGTGGGCTTCGCGATCGAACTCGAGAACCGCTACAAGGGCCTGCGCGCGCCGCACAAGATCAAGTTCGGCGTGTCGGGCTGCACGCGCGAATGCGCGGAGGCACAAGGCAAGGACGTCGGCATCATCGCAACCGAAAAGGGCTGGAACCTCTACGTGTGCGGCAACGGCGGCATGAAGCCGCGCCATGCGGAACTGCTCGCTTCCGATCTCGATCAGGCCACGCTGGTGCGCTACGTCGACCGCTTCCTCATGTTCTACGTGCGCACGGCCGACCGCCTGCAGCGCACGAGCGTGTGGCGCGATAACCTCGAAGGCGGCCTTGAGTATTTGATCGACGTGGTCGTGCACGACAAGCTGGGCCTTGGCGCCGAACTCGAAACGGAAATGCAACTCGTGGTGGACACCTACGAATGCGAATGGAAGAAGGCCGTGACCGATCCTGAAACGCGCCGCCGTTTCCGCCACTTCGTCAACAGCGATGCGGGCGACCAGCACGTTACCTTCATTGAAGAGCGCGGCCAGATCCGGCCGGCTACACCGCAGGAGCGTACGCAGGTTCCGCAAGCCGCGCCGCATTTCAAGCGACATGAAGCGCTTGGCGAGATTCCCGTAGTCGTCGAAACCGTCTGATTCCTTTCATCGAACCGAGGAGTACGAAATGAGCAACGAACATAGTCAAGGCAACTGGGTTCCGGTCTGCACGCTCAACGATATCGTGCCGAACACCGGCGTGTGCGCGCTCGTGAAGGGCGAGCAGGTCGCCGTGTTCCATGTCGACGACGGCGACGCGCGCGTGTACGCCATCGGCAACTACGACCCCAACTCGCAGGCAGCGGTGCTTTCGCGCGGGCTCGTGGGCAGCTTTGGTGAGCGTGTCGTGGTGGCCTCGCCCATCTATAAGCATCACTTCGATCTCTCCACCGGCGAATGCATCGAAGCGCCGCAGCATTCGGTCAACGCGTTTCCCACGCGAGTCGAAAACGGTCAGGTCTGGGTTGCCGCCTGACACGACGAAGGCGCGGCGAGCACGTAACGCCGCGCGCCCTGAATCTGTTTCCATCTGATATCGATCGACCGCATGAGCCGCGATAGCGTAAAAAGCGTTTGCCCGTACTGCGGCGTAGGCTGCGGGATGATCCTGCACGTCGAGGACGGTCAGGTCGCGAAGATCTCCGGCGACGCCGAGCATCCGACCAACTTCGGCCGCCTCTGCACGAAGGGTTCGTCGGCGCACGTGGCGCTGCGCAAGTCGGGGCGTCTCGAGCGCGCCTTCGTGCGCCACGCCCGCGACGAGGACCCGGTGCCGCTGCCGCTCGCGCAGGCGATCGCGGATACGGCGCGCCGCTTGCGCTCGACGCTCGACGCGCACGGTCCCGACGCACTGTCGTTCTACGTATCCGGGCAAATGTCGATCGAGGCGCAGTATCTCGTGAACAAGCTCGCGAAGGGCTTCGTGCACACCAACAACATCGAGTCGAACTCGCGTCTGTGCATGGCGAGCGCGGGCAGCGGGTACAAGCTTTCGCTCGGCGCGGACGGCCCGCCGGGCTCGTATCAGGACTTCGACAAGGCTGACGTGTTCTTCGTGATCGGCGCGAACATGGCGGACTGCCATCCGATCCTGTTCCTGCGCATGATGGACCGCGTGAAGGCGGGCGCGAAGCTCATTGTGGTGGACCCGCGCCGCACGGCGACCGCGGATAAGGCTTCGCTCTTTCTGCAGATCGCGCCTGGCACCGATCTCGCGCTACTCAATGGCTTGTTGCACCTGTTGCACAAGAACGGTCACACAGACGCAGACTTCATTGCACAGTACACCGAAGGATGGGACGCAATGCCCGCGTTCCTCGACGACTATACGCCGGAGAAGGTCGCTGAAATCACGGGCCTGGCCGCTGACGACATTCGCCGCGCAGCGCAGATGATAGGCGAAGCGCCCGAGTGGATGAGTTGCTGGACCATGGGCCTGAACCAGAGTACGCATGGCACATGGAGCACGAACGCGATCTGCAACCTGCATCTGGCGACGGGCAAGATTTGCCGCCCAGGCAGCGGGCCGTTCTCGCTCACGGGGCAGCCGAACGCAATGGGCGGGCGCGAGATGGGCTACATGGGGCCGGGCCTGCCCGGCCAGCGCACGGTGCTCTCCGATGACGACCGCGCATTCGTGGAAGCGGCGTGGGGCGTGGCGCCCGACACGCTGCCCGTGAAAGTGGGCGGCGGCACCATCGACATGTTCTCGCGTATGGCGACGGGTGAGATCAAAGCGTGCTGGATCATCTGCACGAACCCCGTTGCGAGCGTCGCGAACCGTCAGACGGTGGTGGCGGGCCTGAGAGCCGCCGAACTGGTGATCGCGCAGGACGCTTTTCTGGACACCGAAACGAATCAGTACGCCGACGTGCTGCTGCCCGGCGCGCTCTGGGCCGAGGCCGAGGGCGTGATGATCAACTCCGAGCGCAACATGTCGCTCATGCAGCAGGCCGTCGAACCGCCAGGCGAGGCGCTGCCGGATTGGCAGATCATCGCGCGCGTGGCCTGTGAGATGGGTTTTGCGCTGGCGTTCAGCTACGAAAGCGCCGCTGAAGTATTCGACGAAATTGTGCGGTTCTCGAACCCGAAGACGGGCTATGACCTGCGCGGCGCGAGCCACGCGAAGCTGCGCGAAACGCCGCTGCAGTGGCCCATCGCACCGGATGCCGCGAGCGATCGCAATCCGCTGCGCTATGTGAACGACGGCGTGAGCCAGACGCTCAAGGAAAACGCGGACGGCTCGCGCCCACGCATCGCTTTCGCCACGCCGCACGGCAAAGGCGTTTTCTTCGCGCGCCCTCATGTCGCGCCCGCCGAACTGCCGGATGGCACGTTCCCGGTCGTTTTCAACACGGGTCGGTTGCCGCATCAGTGGCACACCATGACGAAGACCGGCAAGGTGCCGATGCTCAACAAGCTCAACCCGGGCCCCTTCGTCGAGATTCATCCCGAAGACGCCGCCGCGCTCGGCATCGCCGCGAAGGATCGAGTGGAAGTGCGCTCGCGCCGCGGGCGGATGGTGCTGCCTGCCGTCGTGACCGAGCGCGTGCGGCCCGGCAACTGCTTCGCGCCCATGCACTGGAACGACGTGTATGGCGAGGAACTTTGCGTGAACGCCGTGACGAGTGATGCAATCGACACGATTTCTCAGCAGCCCGAATTGAAGTTCTGCGCGGTAGCGCTTTCGCGAGTCGGTCCGCAATCCGCGCCGCACGAGACCACACACACGCCGGATGCGTCCTCTGCCGAGTTTCACGCGAGCGCGCCGCAAGCCGTCAACCCGTCTCAGGAACACGACATGTCCCGTATCGATGCCTTTTCGACGCTACTCGGTCTCGACGACGTCGCCGCGCCGCAACTGGGCGATGCAGAGCGCCAGTACCTCGCGGGTTTTGTCGGCGGCCTGCGCTCATTGAAAGGTGGCGAGCCCGTTGGCGTGCCCATGCTGCCAGCGCACGCTCCCTTTCCCGCGGACACGCGCGTATGGCTGGACGGCTTGCTGGCGGGCCTGTTCAGCCGCGGTGAATCCCTTACGCGTCCGACTACGCTTGCCGTGCCGAGCGTACCTGAAGAGAAGCCGCATGGCGTGCGCATCGCGCACACGCGCCCAAAGGTCGTGCTGCTGTGGGCCTCGCAAACGGGCAACGTCGAATCGCTCGTCGAGCAGTACGCCACGCAGCTAATGGAATCGGGCTTCGAGATCCGTACAGCCTGCATGGCGGATTACCCGCTCGCGAGCCTCGAAAAGGCGCAATACGCACTCCTGATGACGAGCACCTTCGGCGACGGCGACGCGCCCGACAATGGCGAGCTGTTCTGGAGCGCGCTCGCGGCGGAAAACGCACCGCGTCTCGCATCGCTGCGTTTCTCGGTCCTCGCTTTCGGCGACCGCAACTACGACGCGTTCTGCGGTCACGGCCGCAAGCTCGATGCGCGCCTCGAAGCGCTGGGCGCCGCGCGCCTCATGGAGCGCGTCGATTGCGACAGCGAGTACCAGAGCGCAGCCGACGCATGGCTCGATCGAATCGTCGTCCGTATCAAAGAAGAGGACGCGGCGCTGCACGCGGTGCCCGCCGGTGGTGCGATTCCGGAGGTGCTGCCCGGCTGTGCGGCGACCAGGGCGCGCCCGGCCGCCTCGAAGCTCCTGAAGAACGCGCGACTGAACATGAAGGGCGCGACGAAGGACACGCGCTACTTCTCGCTTGCAACGGGCGAGGCGGGCCTCGACTACGAAGCGGGCGATGCGCTCGGCGTGTGGCCGACCAACTGCCCCGCGCTTGTGGACGAATTGCTGGGCCTCACGCGCCTCGCCGCCGACACGCCGGTTGCCGTGAGCGGCCACGGCGAGATGCGCCTTGGCGAGGCGCTCAGCAAGCACTACGAAATCGCGCGCCCGAACCCCGATGCGCTCGCGTTCATTGCGTCCCGCACGCGCTCGCGTGGCCTTGCCGATATGCTCGACGAGACGCGCAAGGGCGATCTGCGCAACTGGCTCTGGGGCCAGCAGCTTGCCGACGTGCTGCACGAATACCCCATCGACATGAACGCGCCCGAACTGCTCGGCATGCTCAAGCGCTTGCAGCCGCGGCTCTATTCGATTTCGTCGAGCCCGAAGGCACACGCGGGCGAGGTGCATCTGACCGTTTCGGCCGTGCGCTACAACAACGGCCGCCGCGAGCGCAAAGGCGTGGCATCGACTTTCCTCGCCGACCGCGCACAGGAGGGCAGCGTGCCCGTGTTCGTCCAGAAAAGCACGCATTTCCGGCCGCCGCGCAACGGCGACGCGCCGATGATCATGGTCGGTCCTGGCACCGGCGTCGCCCCGTTCCGCGCCTTTCTGCACGAGCGGCAGGCACGTGGCGATACGGGCCGCAACTGGCTCTTCTTCGGCGAGCAGCACGCGGCCACCGACTTTTACTATCGCGACGAACTGGAGCAGATGCGCAAGGACGGCCATCTCGACCGGCTCGATCTCGCGTTTTCACGTGACCAGACCGAGAAGGTCTACGTGCAGGACCGTATGCGCGAGGAGGGCGCGCAGCTCTGGGCGTGGCTGCAGGAAGGGGCGCACCTCTACGTGTGCGGCGATGCGAGCCGCATGGCGAGGGACGTGGATGCGGCGCTCAGGGAGGTGGTGGCGGCCCATGGTGGCATGAATGCCGAGGCCGCCCACGACTACGTCAGTGCGCTCGGACGGGACAAACGCTACGTGCGCGACGTCTATTGACGGGGCGCGGCGCGGCTTCAGCCATGCTCGCTGAGCGGTGCTCGCCGGCACGCCACGTTTTCAGCGCTCGAAAGCGCCGCGTGCGCGCCTGATCCACGCGAACGAAACCTTCATCTTCATCGCCGAGCCCGGCATAAAGGCCGCCTTGGGCGCCTTTGGCGACAACGGGTTCGGGCAGCAGGATGGCGATGAGAAAGGTCAGGCACGAGCCTGCGAATACCGCCACTACGCTCATCGAGATCGACTCGAACATCCGTTTGCTCCCCGGTAGAATGGTGTCCGGCTGGCGATGCCGCGCGCACTGCGCACTGCTTCGCCGCCATCGCAAGCCATTTTGCGCAGAGCGCGCGCCCACGTCCAAGACGATATTCGGATCGTCACGATAAGCGCGCCTTATGAAAAGAATCCGGAGACATTCGGGAGGCAGCCATCTTGATGCTTCGCTCGATACGCTACGTGCTCACCGTGGCGGAGTTGAAGAATTTCACGCGCGCAGCCGAAGTGCTGCACGTTTCGCAGCCGGCGCTTTCACAGCAGATCCGCCAACTGGAAAACGATCTTGGCGGCGCGCTGTTCGACCGCAGCGGCCGCGCCATCAGCCTCACCGAATTCGGGCGCGTGTACATCGAACACGCGCGCCAGGCGCTCGCGCATCTCGACGCGGGCAAGCGTGCGCTGCACGAGGTGTGCGACCTCACCCGCGGCCTGCTGCGGCTCGCCTATACGCCCACGTTCGCCGAATACCTGATCGGGCCGGCGCTGCGAGGCTTTCGCGAAGCGCACCCGGCCATCGTGCTCGAAGTGAGCGAGCGGCCGCTGGAAGACATCGAGGGGGGACTCGAGCGCGACGAACTCGACCTCGGCATTGGCTTCACGGATGTGCGCTCCGATGAAATCGAAGTGCGTCCGCTGTTTGCCGAGCACATGGCGCTGCTCGTGGCTACGCGCCATCCGCTCGCGCGACGCCGCGCCGAGGTGACGGCGGACCAGCTCGCGGCGATGCCGCTTGCGCTATTGAGCCCTGACTTCGTGGTGCGACGCTTCGCCGATGCCTATTTCCGCGCGCACCAGTTGATACCGCGCGTCATGCTGCAAGCCAACTCCGTGGGCACCGTGCTCAAGCTCGTGAAGGACGGCACGCTCGCCACGCTACTGCCTTCGGCGGTGTTGCGCGAGCATCGCGGGCTTGTCACGCTGCCCGTAATTCCGGCGTTGCCGCAGCGCACCGTCGCGCTGCTCAAGCGGCGGCACGCGTCGAGCACGCTCGCCGCGAACGCGTTTTCGGACGTGCTGCTCGGGTTGATTTCGCAGGAGCGGCTGGGCGAAGCTTGAGGCATGCGTCGCATGCCCCGTAGTTCGTTGGCCAGATCAAGGTTGCCCGGACGCAAGCAGGTTGTGGAAAAAGTCCACCGCGTGCTGGCGGGTGGGCATCGCGCCGAGCGTGGCCGCCGGGTCGAGACCTGAGCGCCGCGCCGTGCCGCTCACGAGACTCTTTTGCAGGTCGTTCAGAGGGCGAGCGAGACTGGTCGCAATGAAGCCGGAGGCAGGCGGCGCGGTGATGGCTGGCAAGTCCGCGCGCGGCGTGTCTAGCGTGAGCAGCGGAGCCAACGTGGGCGCGGCAGCCACACGTTGGCTCGCGAGCATGTCGGCAGGCGCGATGTCGAGCCAGTCGCGCAGCGTGGCGAGAATCGACGTGTGGTCGTAGGGCGTGGCGTTGGTCGAGCGGAACACGGTGCCCGGCGCGATGTAAGGCGAAACCACGACCGCCGGCACGCGCACGCCAAAGCTGTCGAAGGCGAAGTTCTGGTCTCCGGGGTTGCTTGCGGCATCGGGAGCCACGGCGTTGGCGGGCGGAAGTACGTGATCGTAGGTGCCGCCGTGCTCGTCGTAAGTGATGACGAGCAGCGTTTCGGGCCACGCGGGCGACGTGCTCACGGCGTTCCAGATGTCGTAGAGAAAGCTTTCGCCCGCATAGACATCGTGTGGCGGGTGCTGGTCGTTGGGATCGAGCAGAAAGCGTGGCTCGATGAACGAATACTGCGGCAGCGTGTTGTTCTGGCAGGCCGAGACGAAGTTGCCGAAGCGCTGGAAGTTCGCCTTATATTTCGGATCCCATAGCGTTGGGAACATCGTAAGCGTGAGCGACGGCGCGACGAGCGCGGCGCTGTACACGGCCCAGCTCGCGTCCACGTCACTCATTACATTGAAGATGGTGCGCACCTGCCATTCGAACGGATCGGGTGGCGAGCCGTTGTCGACGTGGCCGTTCGACGTGCCCGCGTGGGCGAACGCGCGGTTGGGCCAGGTCTGGCTCGGCACGCTCGCGAACCAGGCGTCCGAAACAGCGTATTCGCGCGCGAGCGTGGAAAGCACCTTCAACTGATCCGGGCTGTGGCACTGCATGACCTGGCTTGCGTCTGTCGTCGCGGTCGTCTCGTAGTCTTGTACGAAGCCGGACATGGGCGCCGCGCCCGTGGCGTTGCCGAGCAACTGGATTCGCACGTTTGCGAACGTTTCCTGAGGATCGGGGTCGGGCAGCGTGGCCGTGGAGGCCGGTATGGTTGCGGCGATGGTGCCGCCTGCCCTGGTCGGGTTGCTGAGGCCTGCCTTCAGGCCGTCGAATGGCTGTTCCGCGCTGGCGGCGGGCAGGAAATGCGTGGGGCTGCCGCCGTTCGCGTACAAGCCGCCCAGCATTGTGTCAAACGAACGGTTCTCGAACATCACGACAACGACGTGCTTGATGTTCTGCATGGGCATGGTTCTCTCCGTCACGGGGGCTGACGCAGAGTATTGGTGCAGGCATGCGCTTTCGGCAAGGTTCGGGAACCCTGGCGACGGGACCTGCCGATGCCGCAAACGCCCCTAGCGCATCCTCGCGCGCCAGACTTCATGCCCAGCGCAGACGGCCAGAAAAACGCCCAGCAGGATCGCGGCGACCGCCGCAGACTGATCCCCGGCGCCTGCCACTGCGCGCAGCCAGAGGTGCACTCCCGTACCCGTTGCAACGAGCCCAAGCGCGAGGCCTGTGACTGCCAAGGTCGCGCGTCGCCGCGCATGATGCCAATGATTCATATTGCCCCCCGAAGTGCTTGCGTTCGCGCGTCTGCAAGACGCTGTATGGGCACGATACGCCGCCAGAAATCAATCGGCATCTGCCGCCAATAATGTTGGACGGCCGGGGCATGCACAGCGCGAATGATCGAGCGCAAAAAGCCGCCAAAACCGCCGCGGACAGCGCACCGCCAAGCCCTGTGGGATAATCACAAAGTTTGCCCAGAGCGCAGCTCAAGAGGTTGTTCGCAAGGGCGTGCGTGGGGCCTTTATTCCTGTGGCCCGCTTCCTTTCTGCGATTTTTCTTCTACAGCCACAATGCCCGCATACCGTTCCAAAACCTCCACCGCCGGCCGCAACATGGCAGGTGCGCGCTCCCTCTGGCGCGCCACCGGCATGAAAGACGAAGACTTTGCCAAGCCGATCATCGCGGTCGTCAACTCGTTCACCCAGTTCGTTCCCGGCCATGTGCACCTGAAAGACCTCGGCCAGCTCGTTGCGCGCGAAATCGAAGCCGCGGGCGGCGTGGCCAAGGAATTCAACACCATCGCCGTCGATGACGGCATCGCCATGGGCCACGACGGCATGCTCTATTCGCTGCCGAGCCGCGACATCATCGCGGATTCGGTGGAATACATGGTCAATGCGCATTGCGCCGACGCCATGGTGTGCATCTCGAACTGCGACAAGATCACGCCGGGCATGCTCATGGCCGCCATGCGCCTGAACATTCCCGTGATATTCGTCTCGGGCGGCCCGATGGAAGCGGGCAAGACGCGTCTCGCGAACCCCGTCACCAAGGCGATCGAAGTCAAGAAGCTCGACCTGATCGACGCCATGGTGATCGCCGCGGATACCAAGTACTCCGACGCCGAAGTGGCCGAAGTCGAGCGCTCCGCCTGCCCGACCTGCGGTTCGTGCTCGGGCATGTTCACGGCCAACTCGATGAACTGCCTGACCGAGGCGCTGGGCCTCTCGCTGCCCGGCAACGGCACCGTGGTCGCCACGCACGCGGACCGCGAACAGCTCTTCAAGCGCGCTGGCCGCCGCATCGTCGAACTCGCGCGCCAGTACTACGAGCAGGAAGACGAGCGCGTGCTGCCGCGCTCGGTGGGTTTCAAGGCGTTCGAAAACGCCATGACGCTCGACATCGCCATGGGCGGTTCGACCAACACGATCCTCCACTTGCTGGCCATCGCGCAGGAAGCGGGCATCGACTTCGGCATGACCGACATCGACCGCCTTTCGCGCGTCGTGCCGCAGCTGTGCAAGGTTGCGCCGAACACGAACAAGTACCACATCGAAGACGTGCACCGCGCTGGCGGCATCATGGCGATCCTTGGCGAGCTGGAGCGCGCGGGCAAGCTGCACACCGATGTGCCGACCGTGCACACGCCGACGCTCGGCGACGCGCTCGAGCAATGGGATATCAAGCGCACGCAGGACGAAGCGGTCAAGACGTTCTACATGGCCGGTCCGGCTGGCGTTCCCAGCCAGGTCGCGTTCAGCCAGAACACCCGTTGGCCGAGCCTCGACTCGGACCGTGCCGAAGGCTGCATCCGCTCCTATGAGCACGCGTTCTCGAAGGAAGGCGGCCTGGCCGTGCTGACGGGCAACATCGCGCTCGACGGCTGTGTCGTGAAGACGGCAGGTGTGGACGACAGCATCCTCGTGTTCGAAGGTACGGCTCACGTGACCGAGTCGCAGGACGAGGCGGTGGAAAACATCCTCGCCGACAAGGTCAAGGCCGGCGACGTGGTGATCGTGCGCTATGAAGGCCCGAAGGGCGGCCCCGGCATGCAGGAAATGCTCTACCCGACGAGCTACATCAAGTCGAAGGGCCTCGGCAAGGCGTGCGCGCTCTTGACCGACGGCCGCTTCTCGGGCGGCACCTCGGGCCTGTCGATCGGCCACTGCTCGCCGGAAGCGGCAGCGGGCGGCGCGATCGGCCTCGTGCGCGACGGCGACAAAATCCGCATCGACATTCCGAATCGCACGATCAACGTGCTGGTCTCGGACGAGGAACTCGCGCGCCGCCGCGAAGAGCAGAACGCCCGTGGCTGGAAGCCGGCGAAGGCGCGCCCGCGCAAGGTGTCGGCGGCTTTGAAGGCATACGCGAAGCTGGTGATGTCGGCAGACAAGGGCGCTGTGCGCGACCTCTCGCTGCTGGACGACTAAGCCTTGAATGCGAGGCGGCCCGCGTGGGCCGCCTCGCAGCAGAAGGGCAAAAAAAATCGAGCCTCCCGATCACTTCGGGAGGCTCGATTCGTTTGTGGAGCACGTCCCCCGCGCTAGCGCAGGGGAAGGTTCCATCACTTACTTCGCAGCGGCTGCGAGTGCGGCGTTGAACGTCGCGCTCGGACGCATGACTTCAGCGAGCTTCGCGAAGTCCGGCTTGTAGTAGCCGCCGATGTCGACCGGCTTGCCCTGAACTGCGGCCAGCTCGCCAACGATCTTCTGCTCGTTCTCGGCCAGCGCCTTCGCGAGCGGTGCGAAGCGAGCCGCGAGTTCCGCGTCGTCCTTCTGCGCGGCCAGTTCCTGCGCCCAGTACATCGAGAGGTAGAACTGGCTGCCGCGGTTGTCCAGCTCGCCGGTCTTCGGCGACGGGCCCTTGTTGTTGTCGAGCAGCTTGCCGGTGGCGGCGTCGAGCGTCTTCGCGAGCAGCTTGGCGCGCGCGTTGTTCGTCTTGATGCCGAGGTCTTCGAGCGAGACGGCCAGCGCGAGGAATTCGCCGAGCGAGTCCCAGCGCAGGTGGTCTTCCTGAACCAGCTGCTGCACGTGCTTCGGAGCCGAACCGCCTGCGCCCGTTTCGTACATGCCGCCGCCCGCCATCAGCGGAACGATCGACAGCATCTTCGCGCTCGTGCCCAGTTCCATGATCGGGAACAGGTCGGTCAGGTAGTCGCGCAGGATGTTGCCGGTGACCGAGATCGTGTCCAGACCGCGGATCACGCGCTCGAGCGTGTAACGCATCGCGCGGACTTGCGACATGATCTGGATGTCGAGGCCGTTCGTGTCGTAATCCTTCAGGTACGTCTCGACCTTCTTGATCACTTCGTTTTCGTGCGGACGGTACGGGTCGAGCCAGAACACGGCCGGCGTACCCGAGTTCTTCGCGCGCGTGACGGCGAGCTTGACCCAGTCGCGGATCGGCGCGTCCTTCACGAGGCACATGCGCCAGATGTCGCCTTGCTCGACTGGCTGCGTGAGCGCTTCGAGCACTTCGCCGGTGGCGTTGTCGACGATGCGCGCCGTGCCGTCCTGCGTGATCTCGAACGTCTTGTCGTGCGAACCGTACTCTTCAGCTTTCTGCGCCATCAGGCCGACGTTCGGCACCGTGCCCATCGTGCGCGGGTCGAATGCGCCGTTGGTCTTGCAGAAGTTGATGATTTCCTGGTAAATGCGCGCGAACGTGCTTTCCGGAATCAGGCACTTCGTATCGGCCGGACGGCCGTCGGCGCCCCACATCTTGCCGCCTGCGCGGATCATGGCCGGCATCGAAGCGTCGACGATCACGTCGTTCGGTGCGTGCAGGTTCGAGATGCCCTTGGCCGAGTCGACCATGGCGAGCGCCGGACGGTGCTCGTGGCACGCGTGCATGTCGCGGATCACTTCTTCGCGCTGCGATTCCGGCAGCGTTTCGATCTTCGTGTAGAGATCGACGAGGCCGTTGTTGACGTTCACGCCGAGCTGTTCGAAGAGCTTGGCGTGCTTCGCGAACGCGTCCTTGTAGAACGTGCGCACGGCGTGGCCGAACACGATGGGGTGCGAAACCTTCATCATGGTCGCCTTCACGTGCAGCGAGAGCATGACGCCGGTCTTGCGGGCGTCTTCCATCTGGTCTTCGTAGAAGGCCAGCAGCGCGTTCTTGCTCATGAACATGCTGTCGACGATCTCGCCGGCTTGCAGCTTGACCTTCGGCTTGAGCACGATGGTTTCGCCACTCTTCGTGACGAGTTCCATGCGGACTTCACGATCCTTGTCGTTCGTGATCGACTTTTCGCCGTGGTAGAAGTCGCCGTGCTTCATGTGCGCGACGTGGGTGCGCGAAGCCATGCTCCACTCGCCCATGCTGTGCGGGTGCTTCTTCGCGTAGTTCTTCACCGCGAGCGGTGCGCGGCGGTCCGAGTTGCCTTCGCGCAGCACCGGGTTCACGGCGGAGCCGAGGCACTTCGAATAGCGCTTCTGGATAGCCTTTTCTTCGTCGGTCTTCGGATCTTCGGGGAAATCAGGGACCTTGTAGCCCTTGCCCTGGAGTTCCTTGATCGCGGCGACGAGCTGCGGCACCGATGCGCTGATGTTCGGCAGCTTGATGATGTTCGTTTCCGGCAACTGCGTGAGACGGCCCAGTTCGGCCAGATTGTCCGGCACGCGCTGTTCTTCCGTGAGGAATTCCGGGAACTCGCCGAGGATACGGCCCGCAACGGAGATATCGCTGGTCTCGACGTTCACGCCGGCCGGCGCAGCGAAGGTGCGGATGATCGGCAGAAACGCGCTGGTGGCGAGCAGCGGCGCTTCATCGGTCAGGGTATAGATGATGGTGGGTTGCTGGGTACTCATCGGCTTCTTGGCGGGGTTCAAAAACGGGGTGATAACACCACCGGCTGCGCGCAGTCGGCGAAACACCTGGATTTTGCCTGAATTTGCAGCGGGCCGGGGGCCAACAATGCATGTATTTCATATCGTGGAAAGCGCTTGCGCAATGTTAATTGACGAGAAAGTCGGCGCGTTTGCCTTGATCGGCCGGCTGCGCGCTGAAAACGTTTCCGCGCCGGAGCCCCGTTGCATAAGGCTTTGCAGGGTGATCCCGAGGATTCGGCCACCGCTCTGAGGTTTTGTTGATCGTGCCCTCGATAAGGTGTCAAGCTGGTAAAGACCCTTGTGAAAAGAGAAGTGAATCGGGGAGTCTTATATAAGAATTTTGCCCCGCTAGCCTCGCTGATGACCATAACAACGATTGCCTTGCTAATCAATTCGTGGTCTCATTGCCCCATGTTCGATCACTGCCTTTACTTCAATTCGTCGGCGCTCGCGCGACTCGTCGAGCGCGAGTGGAGCGCCGCTTATGCGCCGTTCGGCCTCACGCCCGCGCAAGGCTTCGTGCTGCGCGTGGTGCTGGCGAAGCCTGGGTGCCTCGCGAGCGATGTCGCGCAAACGCTCGGCATTGCGCGGCCCACGGCTACGCGCCTCGTGGACAACCTCTGCGAGAAGGACCTGCTCGAGCGCCGCCAGGGCGAGGCCGACGGCCGCGAATGGGGACTCTTTCCCACGGCGAGCGGCGCGGCGCTCGACGGCCCGATCAACGGTGCAAGCGCCGAAGTCGCACGCCGCCTGCGAGCGCAAGTGGGCTCGGACCTGTTCGAGTCGACGGTCACTGGCATGCGCAAGATACGCAAAGGACTCGCGTAAGGCGTTCGCGCCTTTTTTTAAAATCCAATGATTGTCTTGCTAATCAATAAGGAGAGGTGCGATGAGTGAAGCGGCGCTAAAAGGGACGGGGGAGGAAGCCTGGCGTTGGGCGATTGGCGTGGCGATCGCGGCGCTGGCGGTCGGCGGCGTCATTGCGGCAATCGTCGTGATGCCGCGTACCGTGGAGGCGAACAACCGCGCGTGCATGGCGGCCTATGCCAACGATCTGCACGCGGATCTCGCGGCGTTCGCGCAAGACCCGGCGTGGCAGGCGCAATACGTCGAGGCGCTCACGGCGTGCGCGCGTTGAACGGGCACGCCGCGCGCTCTATTACTTGCGATTGATGAACGCGAGCAGATCGGCGTTGACCTGATCGGCCATCGTCGTGCACATGCCGTGTGGGCCACCCGGATAGATCTTGAGCGTCGCGTCCTTCACGATTTTCGCGGAGAGCTTGCCCGCGTCGTCGATCGGCACGATCTGGTCGTCGTCGCCGTGCAGGATCAGCGTGGGCACGTCGAACTTCTTGAGGTCTTCGGTGTAATCGACTTCGGAGAATTCGTGCACGCAGTCATGCAGCGCGAGGATGCCGCCCCACATGCCCTGCTGCCAGAACGAGTCGATCACGCCCTGGGATACCTTCGCGCCACTGCGGTTGTAACCGTAGAACGGGACGGCCAGGTCCTTGAAGAACTGCGAGCGGTCGTCGATCACGCCCTTGCGGATGCCGTCGAACACATCTTTGGGCAGGCCGCCCGGATTCTTCTCGCTCTTGATCATGATGGGCGGCACCGCGCCGATCAGCACCGCGCCCGACACGCGCTTCGTGCCGTGGCGGCCGATATAGCGCGCGACTTCGCCGCCGCCCGTGGAATGGCCAACGAGCGTGGCGTCCTTGACATCGAGCTTGTCGAGCAGGTCGGCGAGGTCGTCGGCCCAGGTGTCCATGTCGTTGCCTTTGGCGGGCTGATCGGAGCGACCGTGGCCGCGGCGGTCGTGCGCGATCGCGCGAAAGCCGTTTTGCACGAGAAAGAGCATTTGGGCGTCCCAGGCGTCGGCCGTGAGCGGCCAGCCATGGGAGAAAACGACGGGCCGGCCGCTACCCCAATCCTTGTAATAGATCGACGTGCCATCGCGGGTGGTCAAGGTGCTCATTGGAAACTCTCCAGTTTCTAACTACAGCATCACGAAGCAGACAGACGCCGACGCGCAGGCGCGCGTGCTCGATTCTCGCGGCGGTTTGAGGCGGCGTCCGGGGATGGGCAATGCGGGTGGAACGTGCCGGAAGCTGCGCGTCATGGAAAGCGGCGCAAGGCACGCGAAGCAGTATAAAGAGAACGCCTGATCGATGACGCGAGGGTGTGCGGCCCTGTGTTGCAGATTTTTGCAGATGATTTGCAGGTGGCTTGTGAGCCTCAGCGCCGCCGCGCGCGGCTACGCCAATTCCTCGCCAACGGCATCGCGCAGATATTCGCCGAGAAACTCGACGAAACTGCGCAGCTTCGCCGAGAGCTTGTTGCGCTCGAGATAGATCGCGTGAATATCGGCGTTCGGCAGCGCCCATTCGGCAAGCAGCGGCACGAGTTCGCCACGCTCGATGTGCTCGCCGATTTCCCACTGCGAGCGCACGACAATGCCGCGTCCGTCGAGAGCCCAGCGCAGTACGGTGCTGCCGTCGTTGCTCGAGAGCGCGCCGTCGACTTTCACGGTTTCCGCGCGCTTGCCCCGCGAAAAGTGCCAGGTTCCGTATGCCGAGTCGTTTTCGCGCAGCACGATGCACGCGTGGCGTGTCAGATCGTGCGGCGCCGATGGCTTGCCATGCCGCTTCAAATACGCCGGCGACGCGCACACGATGCGCCGGTTCTTCAGCAGCAGACGCGCGTTGATGCGCGCGTCGGGCACCTCGCCGAAGCGGATGCCGAGATCGAAGCCTTCTTCTTGCAGGCTGAGCGGCCGCTCCGTCAATTGCAGCTGAATTTTCATCGAAGGAAAACGCTCGACGTAAGCGGACACCGCGGGGGCGACGTGCGCGCGGCCAAAGCCAAACGAAGCGTTCACGCGCAGCAGCCCGGCCGGCTCGCCGCGGCTGCGCGTGACGAGCTGTTCCAGCTCCGAGAGTTCGTCGAGGATGCGTGAGCCGTTCGCGAGATAGAGCTCGCCTTCCGGCGTGAGCGAAAGACGCCGGGTGGTGCGGTTCACGAGCCGCACGCCGAGGCGCTGCTCCAGTTGCGCAAGACGCTTGCTCACAGCGGGCGGCGTGACGCCCAGTTCGCGTGCCGCCGCCGCCAGATTGCGGTTGCGCGCCACGAGCGCAAAAAGATTCAGATCGGAAAACGCGTCCATCGCGCCGCTCCCGTTGTCGTGCGTGATTCGTTCCTGGAAGTTACGACCGGATTGCTTTTGCGGAAACCCAATCGCTCCAGGCATCAATTAGACTGCATGCAACCTCGGGAGACAAGCATGTTCGAAGGTTTCACCAACGCGTCGGCAGATATTGAAGGCGTTCGCATTCACGCAATCAAGGGTGGACGCGGCCCCGCGCTGTTGCTCCTGCACGGCCATCCACAGACGCATGCCATCTGGCATAAGGTCGCGCCCACACTCGCGGAACACTTCACGGTCGTTGCCGCCGACCTGCGCGGCTACGGTGACAGCGGCAAACCGCAGGGCGCGCCTGACCACGCCAATTACTCGAAACGCCGCATGGCGCTTGATCAGGTCGCGCTCATGCGTGGCCTCGGCTTCACGTCATTCGCGGTCATGGGTCACGACCGGGGCGGTCGGGTCGCCGCGCGCATGGCAATCGATCATCCAGACGCGGTCACGCAACTCGTTACGCTCGACGTCGCGCCAACCGTCGCGATGTACGAGCAGACGTCGTTCGAGTTCGCACGCGCTTACTGGCACTGGTTCTTTCTCGTGCGCCCGGCGCCGTTTCCGGAAACGCTGATACGCGCCGACCCCGATCTGTATCTGAAGCAGACCATGGGCGCGCGCAGCGCGGGGCTCGCGCCATTCGCGCCCGAGGCCTACGCGGAGTATTTGCGCTGCCTCTCGGACCCCGCGACGGCACACGGAATCTGCGAGGACTATCGGGCGTCGATCACCATCGACCTCGAACACGACCGCGCGGATCTGGCGGCGGGCAAGCGCATCGAGTGCCCGTTCCTCGCGTTGTGGGGCGCGCAGGGAACGGTTGGCCAGTGCTTCGATCCGCTGGCGGAGTGGCGTAGCTGGAGCGCAAGCGTAAGCGGCGAGGCGCTGCCGTGCGGCCACTACATCGCGGAAGAAGCGCCCCAGTTGCTCCTCGAACGCGTGCTCCCGTTTTTCCAGCGCTGATTCGTTCGTCATTTCTCAGTTGGGCTTCATCATGTCCTCACACACGCTTTACCGGAAACTGGTTGATTCGCACACCGTATCGATCATCGACGCCGATCACGTCCTGCTCTACGCCGATCTGCACATCATGAACGAGTACACGAGCCCGCAAGCGTTCGCGGGCTTGCATGAGAAGGGCCTGCGCGTGCGCCGCCCGCGCCAGCAGATGGGCGTAGTCGATCACGTGATTCCCAGCAAGCCGGTGCCCGTGGCCGCGCGCACGATCGAGATCGTCGACGCCGCGAAGCAGGCCGCGAACTTCACGCGCAACTGCGTGGAACAGGGCATTCATCTGTTCGATATCCACGACCCCATGCAGGGCATCGAGCATGTGGTCGCGCCCGAAATCGGTCTGATTCGTCCCGGCATGGTCGTGCTGTGCGGCGACAGCCACACGACGACCTATGGCGCACTGGGCGCGCTTGGGTTCGGCATCGGGACCTCGGAAGTCGAACACGTATTGGCGACGCAGACGCTCGTGTATCGCGTCGCGAAGGACATGCGCATCGTCGTGGACGGCGCGCTGCCGCCGGGAACGACGTCGAAGGATCTCGTGCTGCACATCATTGCGAAGATCGGCGCGCAGGGCGCACGCGGCTACGCGGTGGAATATGCGGGCGAAGCGATCGCCTGGCTCTCTGCCGAGGCGCGCATGACCTTGTGCAACATGACCGTGGAGGCGGGCGCGCGCGCCGCGCTGATCGCGCCCGACCGCACGACGCTCGACTACGTGGCCAGCAAGATCCGCGACCTCGATGCAAAGACGCTCGATACCGCGTGCGAAGCGTGGTCGAAACTGCGCCCCGATGACGGCGCCCGTTTCGACGTGGAGCATCGCTTCGACGCCGCGCGCATCGCGCCGTACGTGACGTGGGGCACGAGCCCGGACCAGGCGGTGCCGGTCGACGGCCGCATTCCCGAAGTGGCCGAAGGCGCGGGTCTCGACGCCGCGACGCTGCACAAGGCGCTCGAATACATCGGCCTCGCCGCAGGCGCTGCGATCGAGGGCACGCCGATCGACCGCGTGTTCATCGGCTCCTGCACCAATGCGCGCATCGAGGATCTGCGCGCCGTTGCCGAGGTCGTGCGCGGCCGCAAGGTGGCCCCGACTGTGCGTGCGATGGTCGTGCCCGGTTCGGGCATGGTGCGGGACCAGGCCGAGCGCGAAGGCATTGCGCAGACGCTGATCGATGCGGGGTTCGAGTGGCGTCAGCCGGGCTGCTCGATGTGCCTCGCGATGAACGACGACGTGCTCGCGCCGGGCGAGCGCTGTGCCTCGACGACGAACCGCAATTTCGAAGGGCGTCAGGGGCGCGACAGCAAAACGCATTTGATGAGCCCCGCGATGGCCGCCGCCGCTGCGCTTGCGGGCCGCATCGTCGACATTCGCAAGGAGCTTTCACATGGCTAAGCCGTTCATGATCTCGGGCGTTGCCGCGCCGCTGCCCGTCAACAACCTCGATACCGATCAGATCATGCCCAAGCAGTTTCTGCTCGGCATCGACAAATCGGGGCTCGCGCGCGGGTTGCTGTACGACTTGCGTTTCGACGCCGATGGCCGCCCGCGTGACGCTTTCGTGCTGAATCGCCCTGAATATCGCGGCGCGAAGGTGCTGATCGGGGGCTCGAATTTCGGCTGCGGATCGAGCCGCGAGCACGCGGTGTGGGGCTTGCAGCAGGCGGGTTTCGAAGCCGTGATCGCGCCGAGCTACGGCGAGATCTTCTACTTCAATTCGACGAACAACCGGCTCCTTCTCGTGACGTTGCCGCCGGAGCAGGTCGAGGCACTGGTCGCGGAGATCGCGAGCGGCGACGACAAGCACGTATCGATCGATGTCGACAACGAAGTCGTGGTCGCGCCTTCGGGACAGCGCTTTGCGTTCTCGCTACCGCCGCGTCAGAAGCAGATGCTCGTGGAAGGGCTCGACATGGTCGGCATGACACTGCGCCAACAAGAAGCGATCGACGCATTCGAGGCGAAACATTGGGCGGCGCAGCCGTGGTGCCGCATCGATCTGCCAGCGCAACAGCAGCGCGGTTAGCACCTCATTCATAACCAGACCGTTCGCGCGACGCGCGCAACGGCACAGGGACGCACTCACCGCCAGGCGCGGCAAGTGCGCCCATATGGAGACAACAAATGAACATTGCCGCAGTCCATCCGCAGGACGCCGCCACGCTCGAGCCCAGCGTCGTGCGCAAGGTCTCTCGGCGCATCACGCCGTTCATCATCGTCCTGTATTTCCTGAGCTTTCTGAACCGCGTGAACGTCGGCTTCGCAGGGCTCACGATGAATCACGACATCGGGCTCACGCAGGCCATGTTCGGCGTGGGAGCGGGGATCTTCTTCGTCGGCTATATCGCGGCAGGTATGCCGTCCAACCTTGCGTTGCAGCGCGTGGGCGCGCGCAGATGGATCGCACTGCTGATGGTTGCATGGGGTCTGCTTTCCGCGGCCACGGCGTTCGTCACCGGCCCGTACAGCTTCTATACGCTGCGCTTCGTGCTCGGTCTCGCCGAAGCGGGCTTCTTTCCCGGCATCATTCTCTATCTGAGCTTCTGGTTTCCCGCGCGCCATCGCGCATTCGTCACGGCGATGTTCATGACCGCCGCGCCGCTCTCCAACATGATCGGCTCGCCCATCTCCGGCGCGCTCATGAGCCTGGAGGGCGTGCCGCATCTGCACGGCTGGCAATGGCTCTTCCTCGTGGAAGGCGCGCCGACCGTGCTGCTTGGCATCGTTTCGTACTTCTATCTGACTGACCGGCCCGAGGACGCGCAGTGGCTCGCGCCCGCCGAGCGGCAGTGGCTGAGCGGCGAAATGCGGCGCGAACGCGAAGCGAAGGCGGCACAGAGCAAGTCGAGCGTATGGGGCGCAGTGAAGGACCCGCGCGTGCTGCTGCTCGCGCTCGTCTATGCGGGCACGTCGACCGGACTCTACGCCATCGGCATCTGGGCGCCGATGATCATCCACCGCTTCGGCTTCAGCTACTTCGAACTGGGCCTCGTGAACGCGATTCCGAATCTGTTCGCGGTGGTGACGATGGTGCTCTGGGCGCGCAATTCGGACCGCACGAACGAGCGCCGCCTGCACGTTGCGATTGCGTGTCTCGCGGCCGGTATCGGCATGCTGATGTCCGGACACGCCACCAGCGCCATTGTGCTGATCATCGGGCTCTCGATCGCGAACTTCGGCATCAACGCGGCGAAGCCGCCGCTCTGGAGCATGCCCACGCAGTTTCTCTCGGGCTCCGCTGCCGCTGCGGGCATTGCGATCATCAACGCGATGGGCAGTCTCATAGGCGGCACGATCGGCCCGATGGTGATTGGCCGGTTGCGCGACGTGAGCGGCGACTATTCGTTGGGACTGTATTTCGTCAGCGCCACGCTGCTAGTTTCGGCCGTGCTCGCGTATGCGTTCGGGTTGCGCGCCCGGCGCGCGGAAGTTAGCGTAAGTCGATGATTTAAAAAGATATAGCCGATCCGGATACTTCCGGTTGCGTCTCTCGTGTTGTGCCGGTCCTAAGATCGATCTACCGCCTGACCGATGTGGGTCAGGCGGCAAGAGCCAAACAATCTGGATAGATAGGATCACTAACATGGCTTCACACAAGAGACCCGTCAACATCGGCCTGATCGGCGCAGGGCGCATCGGCTCCTTCCATGCGGAGACGGTCGCGCGCCGCCTCGTCGGCGCGAACCTGGTCGCCGTTGCCGACCCGGCGCCAGGAGCCGCTGCCAGGCTTGCCGCGCACCTCGACGTCGAACATGCGTACACGGACGTTGCGCAACTGCTCGCGCAACCGGAACTGGACGCCGTCATCATCGCGACACCCGCGCGTTTTCATACGAACCTCGTCGTGCAGGCCGCCGAAGCGGGTAAGGCGATCTTCTGCGAAAAGCCGATGGCGCTGACTCTGGAAGAGGCCGACCGTGCGATCGCCGCCGCACGCGCGGCCGAAGTGCCGCTGCAAGTGGGCTTCAACCGCCGCTGGGACCAGGCGTTTGCGGAAGGTCACGCGGCGGTCGAAGCGGGCAAGATCGGCGCACCGCAACTGCTGCGTTCGCTCACGCGCGATCCCGGCCCGTTCGGCGGCGATCCCGAGCGCATTCCACGCTGGACCATTTTCTATGAAACGCTGATCCACGATTTCGACACGCTGTTGTGGCTCAACGCCGGCGCGCGCGCCGTGGAAGTCTATGCCGCGGCCGACGCGCTCGTGCGCCCCGACGCCAAAGAGAAAGGCTTTCTGGACACGGCGGTCGTGACGATTCGATTCGACAACGGCTCGATTGCCGTGGCGGAGGCGAACTTCTCGGCGCTCTACGGCTACGACATTCGCGGCGAGGTGTTCGGCCCGGGCGGCATGGTGACGATGGGCGACGTGCGGCGCTCCAGCATGACGCTGTTCGACGGCAGCGGTGTATCGAACGATACGTGGCGCCGCGACACGGACCATTTCGTGGCGGGCTACACCGCGCAACTCGCGTCTTTCGTGAATGCCGTGCGCGAGCGCGAGCCGGTGGGGGGGCCGGGCGGCGAAGACGCGCGCCGCGCGCTCGCGATCGCACTGGCTTGCATCGAATCGGTCACGAAGAAGGCACCCGTAACCGTGAAATGAGTGGGCACGGCCCGCGCTGTTTGCCGCGAGGGCCAGAAGAGACACTGTACGGGGCGGACAGCTTGAAACGCGCGATACGCGATAATTGCCGTTTATCGATTCCCGCATCTTTCGTATGTCGACGCCTGATCCGGTCTCTTCGGGACACTCCTGGTGGGGCGTGCTCGTATTGGCGCTTTCGGCCTTTATTTTCAACACGACCGAATTCGTGCCCGTCGCGCTGTTGAGCGCCATTGGCGACAGCCTGCACATGAAGCCGACCGACGTCGGCCTCATGCTGACGATCTACGCGTGGACGGTGGCCGTCGCGTCGCTGCCCTTGATGCTGCTCACGCGCAACGTCGAACGCCGCAAACTGCTGACGTGGATATTCGCGCTCTTCATCGTCAGCCATATCGTGACCGCCGTGGCGTGGAACTTTACGGTGCTGATGGTGGGCCGAATCGGCATTGCGTTTGCGCACGCGATATTCTGGTCGATCTCCGTTTCGCTGGTGGTGAGGCTCGCGCCGCCTGGCAACAAGAGCCGCGCGCTCGCCATGCTCGGCATGGGCTCATCGATCGCCATGGTGGCGGGCATTCCGCTTGGGCGTGTGATTGGCGAGACGCTGGGCTGGCGGCAGACGTTCTTCGTCATTGCGGGCGCGGCGGCGGCCGCGCTGCTGATGTTGCGGTTGATGCTGCCCGCGTTGCCGAGCCAGCAAACGGGCTCGTTCAGCAGCGTGCCCGTGTTGTTCAGAAAGCCGATGCTGGCCTCGCTCTATTTGCTCACGATACTCGTCGTGACCGCGCACTTCACGTCATATACGTATATCGAGCCTTTCGTCCACACCGTGGGCCACGAAAGCAGCCAACGCATCACCTATATCCTGATCCTGTTCGGCAGTGCGGGCATTCCCGCGGCCATTTGCTTCAATCGCCTTTATCCGCGCGATCCGGCGCAGTTCCTGCAAGCGGCCGTGGTTGCCGTGTGCGTGTGCCTGCTCGTGCTGTTTCCCGCCGCGTTGAGCATCGTCACGTTGTCCGTTCATACGCTGGTGTGGGGAGGCGCGATCGTGTCGTTCGGCCTTGCCATGCAGGCATGGGTGCTCAAGCTCGCGCCCGAAGCCGCGGACCTCGCGGTCTCGATCTATTCTGGCCTCTATAACGTGGGGATCGGCGCGGGCGCGCTGCTTGGCAACCATATTGCCAACGGCTTCGGCGTGTCGTGGGTCGGCTCGTTCGGCGGGGTGGTGGGCGGCCTTGGGGCAGCGGTGTGCTGGCTGGCGTTGCGCATGTATGCGAGGGCGCATCCTTCAGCGCACTGAAGCGCCGCTTGCGGCAATGGCGCTGCAAAGCTGAGCGACGTCTGCCTCGATATCGGCGTGCTCGTCGAAAAGCAGGGCCTCGAGGTGCGTACTCAGCATTTCCACCAGCGCGTGATAAGCGGGAACCGCAGGCGACGGAAATGCAGCGACGCGATGCGCACTCATGAGGTGATCCATGACGCCGATGACGCGATTGCGTTGCAGCACATAGCGGTCCTCCGCGACCGAATAGCGGGCGTTGCCTGCCGCGCCGTGCAGCACGAAGTACTTCATCATCTCAGGAGAACCAAGCGTTTCGACGGCCTGCCAGGCAAGCGGTACCGCTTCGCCGTCGCAAGCCGAAGGTATCGCGAGCAGCGCGCCGCCGAGCGGAGAGAGAGGCGTCATGTCCGCATGCATGGTGGGATGTTCGAGCAAACCGATGCTTGCGCCGATCTCGAGCAGCTTGTGGCCATCCAGCGTGCCAAAGCGGTTCGACCAGTGGTAGCACATGGCCGCATTGCCGCTGCCGAAGATCTGCACACTGCGCGCCCAATGGTTGGCGCCCAGGTTGCCGGGCGAATAGGGGATGAGCGCGCGCAAGTACTCAACGACTCGCTTGCATGCCGCCGCGTCCAGTTCGAGCGCGTTGCCGCTCGTCAGAACGCCGCCTTGTGCGCCGAGAATCTGCAGGAACATCTCCGCAAGCGGCAGGCCGGGCGCAGCGGTCCACGTAATGCCGAACCGCCCCCGGCTCGGCCGGTGCAGCAAAGTTGCACAGCGAATCACTTCTTCGAAGGTCCGTGGCGTCTGCAGTCCTTCGGCATCGAAGAGATCCTTGCGATACCAAAGGAAATCGACGGTCGGCTGAATGGGAATGCCGTAGAGATGTCCGCCGCTCCATCCGGCTTGCCAGACGGCGTCGTAGAAGTCGGCGCCGGACACGGTGCTGCCAGCAGCAAGCGCCTGCAGGTCGAGCAACTGGCCGCGGCTGCTCGATTCGGCGAGCCACGGGAAAGGAACGGCGACGACCACCGGAGCGTTCGCGTTCGCGCGTGACGGTTCGGCGAGCGTGGCTTCGAGCACCGCGCGATACGCGTCCTGCGGGTACGTCGAGATCTGCACGCGCATGCCGAGGAAGCGTTCGATATCGGTGCGGTTGTGCTTGAGAATGTCGAAAACGGGATCGGCGTAGGCGAGCAGCGTGAGTTCGATGTTCCCGTTGAAGCCCGCCGCCGCCGGGCGCGGCCACGCGATCTCCGCAGGCGCGGCGAGACCCGCGGTGTCGAAACAGTCGACCGCGCGCGGGTCCACGGCGTCCATGAGCAGCTTGATCGTTTGCCCGGTGAGGCTGTCCAGATGCGCGAGAAGCCTCTCGGAAGGCAGCACGTGCTCGCGGCTCTGTCCAGCCGAAATGGGCTTGAACTGAATGAGCCCTTGCGCCTTGAGCGCGAAGATGATGCGCCGCGCGGTCGTGCGCGGCATGCCAGAACTGTCGGCGAGCGACGTGATCGTCGTTTGACGCTTGCCCAGAAAGTTTTGCAGCACCGTACTGAGGATCGGCCAGCTTTCGTGTGCGGCGTCGCCGAACTCGCTGCGTAAGATGCCGGAAAGCTTGTCGATGACGGCGATCGCCGCGTAGCGGTCGCGAGCATGCATGTTCGGCGCTCCTGCTCGTGGATGAACCCATGGCGAGTCTAGCAGAGCGGCGGCTTCGCAAGTTGCTGATTTATAGCCGTATAGCCAGTCTGAACATTTCGGGTTGGTGGCGGCCGCGCGAAGCCGGACTACTATTTCACTGCTGGCCGCGTGGAGACCGCATGAGCCAGCCGCCCGGCTGAATTCTTCCGATTTAATAAGGAATACATATGTTTACGCTCGCAGTGTGCGCGGAGATGGTCTTTCGTGATTTGCCGATGATCGAGCGCGTTCGACGTATCAGTGAACTGGGCTTCGAGGTCGAGATATGGGACTGGACCCGGCACGATATCGGCGCGCTGGCGCACAGCGGCGCGAAGTTTTCATCGATGACGGGTTATATCGAAGGCGACCTGATCACCGAAAGCGGCGCCGATGCGCTACTGCGCACGGCGGAGCAATCGATCGAAGTCGCGAAGCGCCTTGCGTGTCCGCGCCTGAATCTGCACGGCACCGGGCTCGATGCCAATGGTTTGCCCGTTACGCCGGTGCCGGTGGTGACCGGCGCAATGTGGCTGGCCGCGCAGAAGACGCTTGCGCGCATTGCCGAACTGGGCGCGCGGCACGGCGTGGTGTTCTGCCTGGAAAACCTCAACACCGAGGTCGACCATCCGGGCGTGCCGTTCGCGCGCGCCGCCGACACACTGGCGCTCATCGAGGCCGTCGATAATCCGCATCTGCGCCTGAATCTCGACCTCTATCACGCGCAGATCGGCGAGGGCAATCTGATCGAACTCGTGCGCCGGGCCGCGCCTTTCATCGGAGAGATTCAGGTGGCCGATGTGCCGGGGCGCAAGGAGCCGGGCACCGGCGAGATTCACTATCCCGCGATCGCACGCGCGCTTGCCGCGCTCGAATATCGCGGCACGATCGGCCTGGAGGCCTGGGCGAGCGGGGGCGCCGAACTCGCGCTGCGGCGCTTTCGCGAGGCGTTCACATTGGCGTAGCAGGCGGCGGCTCGCCTTCTGCGGGAGGAAACGCCAGCACCACGGCGAACCCGCCCCCGGCCGGAAAGGCAAAGTTCACGTGGCCGCCGTGCGCCTTCATCACCGCTTGCACGATGGCGAGTCCAAGGCCGGAGCCCGTCGTGCGCTCCGCGCCTTCCTGGCCGATGCGCTCGAACGGACGCAACGCGGCGTCCCAGTGTTCGCGCGCAATGCCGCCGCCGTTGTCGGTCACGGTCAGCGTGACGGCCTCCTGCGAGGCGTTCACGGTGACGACGATATCGTCCGCCTTGCCGTGCAGCAGCGCGTTGTGCAGCACGTTCGACAGCGCTTCCTGCAGGCTCACGGGGTCGCCCGCGATCCACACTTGGGGCGCGCTGCTTTCGAACGCTACCTTCACGTCGCGTTCGTCGGCGAGCGGAATCGTGCGGCCCAGCACTTCGCGGGCGAGCTTCGCCAGGTCCACGCGCTGCAACGGCACCATTTCCGTGCGGTGAATCACCATCGCGTGATTGAGCAGCTGGCCCGTGAGCCGGCCCACGTCGGAGCAGGTGGCCCGCAACGCTTCGAGCCTTGCAGCGTGACGTGCGGGATCGGACTCGGTGCTGAGCAGTTCGATTTGCGCGTCGAGCCGTGCGATCGGCGTGCGCATCTGGTGGGCGGCGTCGGCGATAAAACGCTGCATGGCCGTCATGCGTTCCGCGAGGCGGCCGATCAGTCCGTTGATGGCGCCGATCAGCGCGTTGATCTCGCTCGGCGTGTCTTGCGCCACGGGTCGCAGGTCGGCCGGATCGCGCGCGGCGATGATTTGCCCGATCTGCGCGAGCGGGCGCAGGCCGCGCCGGATCGCGAGGCCGCTCGCACCAATGGCGAGCACGCTCATCAGCAGAATGAGCGTCCAGACCTTGAAGCTCATGTCGTTCGTGAGCTGCTGACGCGCGTGCGTGGTTTGCGCGACCGTGACGAGGGCCCAGCCGGGCGGCCGTGCGTCTGGCATGTAGCGCCCGATGGTTGCCGTGCGCACGCGCTCCCCCTGATACCGCCCGTTCGCGAATGTCGGACCCTGGCGCGCGCTCATCGGATTGGCCGGACCAGGAAGGTCGCCATACCCGGCTACGACGAGACCACGCGCATCGACCACCTTGTAGTAGACGACGTCATAGCGCGAGAGCGTGGAGAGCGCGGCCACCGGCGGATTGAGCGCGAGCACGCCGCCTTGCACGTAGAGGTTTTCGGCGACCTGGATGGTTGCGCCCGCAAGCAGTTGATCGTAGGCGCGCTCGGAAGCGACGCCCGCGTAATAGCGCGCGATGCCCGCGAGCGCCGCCGCGCCCGATGCCACGACGAGCGCGACGAAGAGCAGCGTGCGGCCGAGCAGCGTTTTCGGGAACCAGTCAAAGCGCGGCAATTTGATATCCCATGCCGCGCGCCGTGCGAATTTCGACGGAGCTGCCTTGCAGTTTCTTGCGCAGGCGCGTGACGTACTGTTCGACCGCGTTCGCTGTCGGCTCGTTGCCATAGCTGAACAACTGGTTCAGCAGTTCCTCTTTCGGGAAGATGCGTTGCGGACGGCTCGCGAGAATTTCGAGCAACGCGAATTCCTGGCGCGAGAGCGAAAGCGGTTTGCCGTCGAGTTCGGCAAGCCGGCTGCTGCGGTCGATTGCAAGACCGCCGAGCCTCACGACATCGTTCGCGTGACCGCTGTTGCGGCGCAGGAGCGCCTGCACGCGCGCTTCGAGTTCGCGATAGTCGAACGGCTTGACGAGGTAGTCGTCGGCGCCGAGGCCAAGGCCGCTCACGCGGTCGTCGATGGCCGAGCGCGCGGTGAGGAGCAGGACCGGCGTAGTGGAGCCCGCCGCGCGCAGGTTGCGCAGGATCGCGAAACCGTCCATGACGGGAAGCATGACGTCGAGCACGACCAGGTCGAAGCGCTCGACGCCGAGCAGGCTGTTCGCAGTGGCGCCGTTCGCTTCGAGGTCCACCGCGTGACCGAGGCGTGTGAGGCGGCTGCGGACCGCCGCGCCGATTTCCGCGTCGTCCTCTACCACCAGAATGCGCATGATGCCGTTCCTGCCGAAATCTTCATGGTTACGATTGCGGGTTTTCCCCGAGTTCTGAGAGGTGTGTTTTCTCAGCATTTTCTCAGACTCGCCCGGTAATCTCGCGAACCATGGAAGATGCAGCGACGTGATTACGACACGAACCACTGGAGACGGCAAGATGCGCGTGGAATCGCCGCGGCGGCGCGCACTCGTTGCAGCGGGGCTTGGCGCGGCCGCCCTGGCTGCGGGGCTCGCGCCTGCCTGGGTCCAGGCCACGCCGCGCACGGTGCGCATTTCGAAGGGCTACGGCCTGCTGTATCTGCCGCTGCTCGTCATGGAGAAGGCGCGCCTCTTCGAGCGCCACGCGGCCCGCCAGGGGCTCGCGGACGTGAGCGTGGAGTGGGTGAGGCTCGACGGCGGCAATTCCGTCGACGACGCCATGATGGCCGGCACGCTCGACTTCGCCGCCGTGGGCGCGCCTGGCTTCATCGAGCTGTGGGCGCGGGCGCGCGGCATACCGAACGTCGAGGTGATCGGCATCAGCGGTCTTTCGGCCACGGCGCTCTCGCTCAATACGAACCGTGCGCAGATCGCGACGCTGCGCGACTTCACGAGCGCCGACCGCATTGCGGTGCCTGGAATTCGCACCTCGCTTTCGGCCGTCGTGCTGCAAATGGTCGCGAGCAAGCTGCTCGGATCGCAGCACTTCGCGCAGCTCGATTCGATCACCGTGGGCATGCCGCATCCGCAGGCCATGCAGTCGCTGATCCGGCGTGAGGGCGGCATTACCGCGCATTTCGCGTCGCCGCCATTTTCGACGCTCGAATTGCAGCAGCCGGGCATTCACCGCGTGGTCGATTCGGTCGACGTGCTCGGGCCGCTCACGCTCGACGTGGTATTCGCGCCCAAGCGCCTGGTCGACACTGAACCGGCGCTCGCGAGAGCGTTCCTTCACGCGCTCGATGAGGCGAACCGGATGATCGCGCAGGACAAAGCGGCCGCGGCGCAGATATATGTCGATTCGTCGGGATTCGGCGCTTCGCGCGAGCACGTGGTGCAGACACTCTCTGCGCCGGAGTCTCGCTTTTCGGTGTGGCCTGAGCAGTTGATGGAGTACGTGGACTTTCTGTACATGGTGGGCACGATCAAGGCGAAACCGCGCACATGGAACGACATGTTCGTGGCGATGCTCGAGGACTTCCGTCCGTCTTAGGTACGCGCGTAAGCAACATACAAATAAACGTAGGAGAACCTGGTGAATACAAACTCAACCGTCGATCAGCAGTCCGCAGAAGAACGGGATGTCATGTCGAAGATCGCACGCCGTCTGATGCCGATCCTCGTCGTGATGTTTCTGATCTCGTTCATCGACCGGCAGAACGTCGGCTTCGCGAAGCTGCAGATGGTGCACAGCCTCAACATGACCGAAGCGGCGTTCGGTCTTGCGTCGTCGCTGTTCTTCATCGGCTATCTGCTGTTCGAAGTGCCTAGCACGCTCGCGCTGCACCGCTTCGGCGCGCGCGTGTGGCTCGCGCGCATCATGCTCACCTGGGGCGTGATTACGGTGCTGATGGGCTTCACCACGTCGATGAAGGTGTTCTGCGCTCTGCGCCTCGCGCTGGGCGTGGCCGAAGCCGGCTTCTATCCGGGCGTGATCTATTACCTCACGTTATGGTTTCCGCAGAGCTACCGCGCGCGCGTGCTCGGCATCTTCACGCTGGGCAGCGCGCTCGCGAACATGCTGGGCTCGCTCGTGGGCGGCTGGCTGCTGAGCCTCAACGGCGTATGGGGCCTTGCCGGCTGGCAGTGGGTGTTCATCGCCACGGGCCTGCCCGCCGTGCTGGTCGGCATTGCCGTGTTCAAGCTGTTGCCGGCGTCGTACCAGGAAGCTCGCTTCCTGACCGAGCGCGAAAAGCAGATCGTGGCGGCTGCGCACGAGCGCGAGAAGCCCGAGCACGCCGAACACGCACAGCCCTGGAAGGCGCTGCTCGATCCGCGTGTGATGCTGTTCGCGGCGACCTATATGCTGATGTCGACGTCGCTCTACGGCGTGACCTACTGGCTGCCCACGCTCGTGAAGTCGTTTGGCGTGTCGAGCAGCGTGAACGGGCTGTTGAGCATGCTGCCGTGGGCGCTGGCGGTCTTGCTGCTGCTGTGGCTGCCGTCGAAGCTGCGCCGCGCGAAAAGCATTCTGCGCGCCATGGCGATCGTCGCGGCGCTCGGCACGCTGGGCTTCCTGTTGAGTCTGCTGCTGCCTTCCACGCCGCTGCGCTTTATCGCGCTCGTGTTCGGCGGCGCGTGCATTCCGCTGCTGTACCCGTGCTTCTGGTCGATGCCACCGCGCTACTTCACCGGCGCGCGAGCGGCGGCGAGTGTCGCGGCCATCAACTCGATCGGCAATCTCGGCGGCTTCTTTGGCCAGAACCTGATGCCGCTCGCAGGCAAGCTCACGGGAACCGCATTCGGTCCGATGATCGTGCCGATCGTGTGCCTCGCGGTGCTCGGTCTCGGCGTCGTGGTGGCGTGGGGACGTTCCGGGCGCGCCATGGAGGGCGTGCCGGCTTGAGCCTGGCTTGATCCCGGTTTGGCGGCGCTGGCACGCGTCAGGCGGGAGATTTGCGATGCGCGCGTGCCCGCGCCCTGGCCCGTGTCCTGCCGGGAAGCAAAAAGCCCGGCAGTCTTCCGACTGCCGGGCCCCAGAACGAAGGGTGCCGCAATGCAACGCCCTCCAACTACCCCTGCACCATTACCATTGATAGCCCGCGCCCACGGTGACGCCGGTGTTGCCCTGCGAGCTCGAGCTCGCGGCGAGCTTGCCGACCCACTTGTTGTTCTCCGTAACATAGGAGATGCCAAGTGCCATGCCGGTCTGGCCGCCGATATGCGACGCGCCTGCGGCAACCATCGTCTTGCCCGGTTGCGTCGGCTGCGGAAGACCCGCCACCGCCATCGCAGCCGCAGCCGCGCCGAACGCCGAACGCTTGGCGTCGTCGATCTGGTTCTGGACACCCGCAATGCGCGAGTCCACATAACCTTGCGATTGTGCCGTTGCGGCGTTGAGCTGGTCGACGTTCACCGCGTCGGTGCCTGCGGTGCCGGCTGCCACGTTGGTGATTTGACGCTCGTTGCCCGCCGAACCCACCGAAACGCTGTTGTCACGGTCTGCAACGGAACCCGCACCCAAGGCGACCGAGTTCGCGCCGCTCGCCACCGCGTTCGGGCCGACAGCCGTCGCGTGCGTACCGCTGGCCACTGCGCCTTCCGAAGCGCGATCGCCATTGGCGGCGACGAACGGGTTGGCCGCGTTGGCGGCTTCCTGCGAAACCGCCGCGAGGGCATCGTTCATCTGACCAACGTTCACAGCATCGGTGGCGGCCGTGCCGGTCGCCACGTTGTGCAGTGCGACCGCCGTGGTGGCGCCCGCGCCGCCCAGCGTGATCGAGTCGTGCGCTGACGAGTCGTACGAAACGGCGTTCGCCATCTGACCGCTAATGTTCGAGACGTTGCTCTGCAGATCGGCGATATCGCTCGTGTTCTGCGCCACTTGCTGGTTCGTCGCGTAGAGTTGCGAACCGTTCACGGCGTCAGTGCTGGCGGCGCTGATGGTGCCCGCTGCCACGTTGTGCAGCGCGACCGGCGTCGTCGCACCGACACCGCCAAACGTCACGGCATTGTGCGCAGACGAGTCGTAGACCACGCCATCGGCCATCTGGCCTTGCAGATTGCTGATCGCGTCGGTGTTCGCCGTCGTGCGGCCGTCGAGATTCGAGAAGGCGTCGCCGGCGTTGCTGAACGTCTGACCGCCCACAGCATATTGCGGCGCGGAGATCGAGCCATCCGCATTCACCGACGAGCCGCCGCCCAAGGCAGTAGCGGTCGAGCTAGCGAGACCATAGATTTGCGAACCGTTGACCGCATCCGTGCTGCTGGCGCTAATGGCACCCGCTGCGACGTTGTGCAGCGCGACCGGCATCGTTGCGCCGACGCCGCCAAGCGTGACCGAATCGTGCGCCGACGAGTCGTACAGCACGGCGTCCGCCATCTGGCCTTGCAGCGACGTGACCTGGCCCTGCATCGCCGTGACGGAGGTGTCCAGTTGGCCGAGCGCGGAATCCACCTCACTGAACGCACCGCCCACCGTGTTCTGCGCGGTCGACGACGACTGACCCGTGATCGCATTCGCGTTAGTCAGCGTGTAGCTGGGACCCGTGACGACGCCAGTCGAGCTGTTAAACGAAGCGCCACCGCCGAGCGAGCTGACCAACGGCGTGAGCTGGCTCACGTTGACCGCATCGCTTGCATTCAAGCCGGCGTTGAGACCCGAGAAAAGAACGCCGGTCGTACCGTTCGAGAGCGTCGCATAGTACGCCGTTCCACTCGACGAGCCCGGCGAAAGAAACAGCTTCTTCTGAGTCGTGGACGCAATGATCTGCGTATTACCGGTCCCCATTCCGTTGAACATGCTGGAGCCCACGGTATCCCCACCTACCACGCCGCCGACCCATGAACTGCAATTCGCCACAGTCCCAGTCGCTGTGTAGTTGTATTGTGAAGCGGTGGTTGCCGCGCAAAAATCCGCCCATGCCGCCGATGGCAACATAAGGCCGGCAGCACAAGCTGCGGGGAGAGCCAGCGCCGTCAGCACGCCAGCTTTGGACTTCTTCTTGCCACGCCCAACAGCATTTTCCTGCACGGCAACCCACATACCCGCGAGTTCATTCCAGACAGAAAGGTACACCTTATTCATTTGTAATCCTAAATTAATTACGAGCAATCTAATTGAGCTTGATGTCAAGTTCCATACGAACGTGACGAGTTTTCAATTACCGGGTCGTTCGTCTCCGAACGGCCACAGGCGAAACAAGAAACCTGTCTTTACGGCCGAATGGGTCAACGAACCACTAGATTTCCAGGACGAAGTTTCGCCTTAGCCATTGTTCGAGCCAATCGGAGGAATTCGATTTGTAGCCTGACCCGAAAAACCCGGACGGCCTGATCGGGCCGTCAATCACCTGATCGGATTGGCCACATTCACGTCTGGCAGCGCAAGGTCAGAAAGTTAAATACGGGCAAAAAATCGCTAGTCTTCCTTGCGCGCTTCGCGCGGATGACTACCGCATTCACGAGCTGTCTGGCCCTCATTTACTTCACGGTGTCATTCGGCAGTAATCCCTCGACCTTTCCTTTTTGTCAGAAGGCACGCTTGGATTGTTAATGCAGTCGCAACACTGAATTCGTTCTATTAGCATGGACTTTCGATAGAACGATCCTAAACTGCTACCTCATGTCACGGCGGCCCCAACGGCCGCGGTGCAGTCAAAGCGAAACAGCTTCTGAAGCTGGCGGACGTGGACAATCCGGCGCGCGATCGCGCCCGATCTTGCCCCTGCGACGCGCAGACGTTTCGCCCAGTTTCGACGCTAGAACATGAGGTGGTGCGATGCTGCAAATTCTCGAAGGTGCCTCGGTCATTGCGGCCGTCGCCCTGTATCTGATTCCTTCCATTGAAGCCGACGCGCGTGAGCACAAGGATGCGTTTGCGATCACGGTTGTCAACATCCTGCTGGGCTGGACGATCGTCGGCTGGTTCGCGGCGCGCGCCTGGGCGCACAGCCGGGACGACGAGCGGCGGCCGCTGCGCGCGGCGAAGCGGGTTCTTCGCACGGCCGGGCGTGCGACGACGCAGAAGCTCGTGCAGCATGCGAAGTTGCGTACGGCGCTGGAGTCCCACAAGACGGCGGCCCAGCGCGGCGTGAAGGTCCTGTATTCATGAGCACGTCGAAACCGTTTGGCGGCATCGCGAAGTTGCCGCCGCGCATCACGCGGTCGTTGACCAGAGTGTTTGTTTCACTTGCCGCCGCTTGCACGGTGCTCGCCGGCTGCGCGTCGGCTAGCAATGTCACCACAGCGGATCGGCAGGACACGTTCGTCGTTTCGGCCTCCGCGTCCGGCGGACGCCTCGCCTGGGCGCGCGCCCACAGGCGCGCCGTGAGCGCGGCAGCCGACTATTGCGAGAGCCGCGGCATGCAGGCGAGCCTCGGCATCGAACAAATGGACGGTATCGAGGCGCTGCAGCAGCAGGGTTCGACGATCCGCTTCGAGTGCCATCCGAAGCTTTGAGGCGATCGCCGCCTCAGCGAATCACAAAAGTTTCCCTGCGCGGCCCATACCACTTCGTGACTTCGGAGTGCGCCGTCAATCTGGATGACTTCAGAATGGGACTCGTGACGCGGTACAGCCGGTCCGGGTCGGGCCCGTACATGTACAGATAGCCGTCGTTGCCGTCGATGTGAATTTCGGTTTCGCCGAGTTCGCCGGCATCGGCGCGCCTGATGGCGCTTGCCAGCCGCTGTTCGAGCGCATGAATCTGCGGGCGGTCTTTCGGGTAGTAATCGAAATGGACCATCATGACCGGCCCCGGCGGTTTTTGTGCTGGTGCCGCTACGGCGCTGCCCGCGGCGAATGCGATGCAGAGGAGCGTGGCGATTGATTTTCGGCTTTTCGGCATGGGTGGATATCGTCCGCGAGACAGGGTGCGATTGTCAGCGAAAGTTGGGATGCGTGCCATCGCGCGCGGCCCGTACTAAATGGCGCTCGCCGCTCGTGCGCGCGAGGGCGAAGACCCCGCACACGCTTTGAGGCGCGGCTTGCGCTGCTCTCGCGGCTGCGCGTTCACAACAGCGGCAGCGTGAGCCGAATGTGCTCTGCAAACGCCGCCGTAAGAAGCGACGGCCGCTTGCGCCCGAACTTTATCGTGATGCCAACAGCCGGCAAGGGCGGCAGCGCGGGGTTGCCATTGAGAATGGCCAGATCCGGCGGAACGGCCGTTTGCGTCATGACGGCGAAGGCCTGGCCCGAACGCACTAGCGCGGTGAGCCCGGCCAGACTGCTGCTCGCATACGCGACGCGGTAGGCTCTGCCCGCGCGCTCCAACGCCTCGCAGGCCGCGATGTGGTCGAGCGTATCGGGGTCGGAGAGCGCGAGCGGCAGCGGATCGAAGTGGGCGGCGTCGAGCTCGGGCGAACCGATCCAGACCAGTTGCTCGCGTCGAATGATCTCGTCGTCGGTGCCGCGGGCGTCGGCAAACTCACTGGCGGTCAAAGGCAGCGACACCATGGCGAGGTCGACCGCCCGCTTGTCGAGTTGTTCGAGCAGGCGCGGCGTGGGAACGCATACGACCTCCACGAGCGCATGGGGATGCTGGCTCGAAAACTGCCGCAGCAAAGAGGGGAGGAACACGGCTGCATAGTCGTCCGGGCAGCCGAAGCGGATGGTGCCCGACAAGCCCGTGCCGCACAGGTCGGCCATCGCCTCGTCGTGCAAGCGGAGCATGCGCTGCGCGTAGACCAGCAGGCGCTCGCCAGGGCTCGTCAGCGCGACACCGCGCCCGGTGCGCTGAAACAGCGGCTGATCGACGATCTCCTCGAGCCGCTTGATCTGCTGGCTCAGCGCCGACTGGGTGCGGCCAACGCGTTCGGCCGCGCGGCTTAGCGAACGCATCTCGGCAATGACCGCGAACGATCGCAGCAGATCGATTTCGAGCGGGCGGCTCATGATATTAGCGTCTCTTCTAGCTTGCATTAGAACTATTCGATTCTATAAAACCAGAGCGCCGACTAGACTGCAAGCAAAACCTGCCACCCGCAAAGGAGAAGCCTGTGTCCAGGAACGACGACGAACAGTTTTGGCGCAACGCACGGCAGCACCTGATCCGCTATGGCGGCACGTTCGAGCCAATGATCATCGAACGCGCCCAGGGCAGCTTCGTCTACGACGCGGACGACCGCCCGATTCTCGATTTCACGTCGGGGCAGATGAGCGCCGTGTTGGGCCACAGCCACCCCGAGATCGTCTCGGTCATCAACGAATACGCGGGCAAGCTGGACCACCTGTTCAGCGGCATGCTTTCGCGGCCCGTGGTCGAGCTGGCGACGCGCCTCGCCGATATCACGCCCGCCGGGCTCGACCGGGCGCTGCTGCTGAGCACCGGCGCTGAGTCGAACGAGGCAGCCATCCGCATGGCGAAGCTCGTCACGGGCAAATTCGAAATCGTGGGCTTTGCGCAGTCGTGGCACGGCATGACGGGCGGCGCGGCTTCGGCCACCTATAGCGCCGGACGCAAGGGCGTGGGTCCCGCAGCGGTGGGCTCGTACGCGATTCCCGCGCCGTTCGTGTACCGGCCGCGCTTCGAGCGCAACGGGCAATACGATTACCTCGCGGAACTCGACTACGCGTTCGATCTCATCGATCGCCAGTCGAGCGGCAATCTCGCGGCTTTCATCGCGGAGCCGATCCTGAGTTCGGGCGGCATCATCGAACTGCCGCCGGGCTATATGGCGGCGCTCAAGCGCAAATGCGAAGAGCGCGGCATGCTGCTGATCCTCGACGAAGCGCAAACAGGCGTTGGCCGCACCGGCATGATGTTCGCGTGCGAGCACGACGGTGTGACGCCCGACATCCTCACGCTCTCCAAGACATTGGGCGCGGGCTTGCCGCTTGCGGCCGTGGTGACGTCGGCGCAGATCGAAGAAGCGGCACACGAACGGGGCTTCCTGTTCTACACGACCCATGTGTCCGATCCGCTTCCCGCCGCAGTCGGCCTGCGCGTGCTGGACGTGGTGGCGCGCGACGGACTCGTTGCGCGCGCAAACATCATGGGTGACCGGTTGAGGCGCGGACTGCTGGACTTGATGGAGCGCTTCGAGTGCATCGGCGACATTCGGGGGCGCGGCCTGCTGCTCGGTCTGGAGATCGTCAAGGACCGCCGCACGAAGGAGCCCGCCGACGGTCTCGGCGCGAAGATCACGCGCGAATGCATGAAGCTCGGGCTCAGCATGAACATCGTGCAGTTGCCGGGCATGGGCGGCGTGTTCCGTATCGCGCCGCCGCTGACCGTGAGCGAGCAGGAGATCGATCTCGGCGTGGAACTGCTGGGGCAGGCGATCGAGCGTTCGCTCTGAGTGCCAGGGGCGTCGCGGCTAGGCCTTGCCGCGCGACCCGTTTTGAGGCCGCGCGAGCGCGCGCGCGGCGAGCGGCGTGGACATGACGATGGACGTGCGCGTCTCGCCGTAAAGGTTGATCCGTTGGAGCAGGCGCTCCAGATCGGCCACGCTCGTTGCCACGAGGCGAATGACGTAGGAGTCCGCGCCAGTGACGTGATGGCATTCGAGCACCTCGTCTATTGTGCCGAGCAGCTTGAGAAACTTCGCTTTCGCGGACTGGGGCACCGTAATGCCGATCAGGGCGGAGATGGGATAGCCGGCGGCGGCCGGATTCACGCGCGCCGCATAGCCTTCGATCACACCGGCATCTTCGAGGCGTCTCACGCGTTCCGTGACCGCCGGCACCGAGAGATGCACGTGGCGCGCAAGCTCGGTATAGGTTATGCGGCCGCTTTCCTGCAGCAGCGCCAGAATTTTCCAGTCCAGATCGTCCATCATGGCGAAATGTTTAAGGTGAAATGCCGATTTTCCCTTAAATCCTGCCTTTTGCGGATATTCCTGGCGGTCTACGATAATCCCCCATAGAACATCAATTGCGGGGAGAGGGACATGTTGTTCGTCAAAGCCGTGGCGATGGGGTTTTGCATCGCCGCACCAGTCGGGGCGATTGGCATGCTGTGCATCCAGCGCAGCCTGAGCCGCGTTTTCTGCTCCGGGTTCGCAACAGGCATGGGTGCTGCGTGCGCGGATGCGTTTTACGGCTTGCTCGGCGCGCTCGGCGTGGCGGGAATCATCGCGGCGCTGCCTATGCTGACGGTGGCTTTGAAGGCGGCGGGCGGTGCGTTCCTGCTTTGGATGGCGTGGACTATCGCGCGCGAGTCGCCTCGCGCGCCGGCCGCCGTACAGGAGGTGCGGCGCACGCCCGTCACGCGTGACTTCCTCACGACGTTTGCGCTTACGCTCTCGAACCCCCTGACCATTTTTTCGTTCATCGCCGCTTTTGCGGCGCTCGGGCCGTTGCCGGCCATGCCGGGCGAGCATGGCGCGCCGGGATGGCTTTCGGTGGCGCCGATGGTGACAGGTGTGTTCGCGGGTTCGGCCGTGTGGTGGCTGTTCCTGAGCAGCGTGACTTCCGCGTTGCGAACGAAGCTGCCGCTCGCATTCACGCGGGGCATTTCCATCTTTTCCGCCGTTGCGATTGCCGCGTTTGGCGTCGTTCAAATGGTCACGGGAATCGCTCGGCTCGCGTAGCGCGTAGTCAGATCGACGTTTCGATTCGTTCGAGCGCCTGCGCCACTTCCTCGACGTAGGCGTCGGTCAACGCGCAATCGGCGAGCGCTCGTCTGAGCTGGAACACATATTCCGCGTTGGTGCCGAGCGGGCCCTGCGCCTGGGCAATCAGGCGGGCCACCGTCGCGGGGCTGGAATCGGCCTCGTATTGCCGCGGGCAATCATTTGCCACGAAGGCGAGAGCGTGGCGCGTTTCGCCCGTGGCGAGAGTCACGGTGGTCCAGACCGGCGTGTAGGCGCCTGTGAGCATCTCGCGGGTCCAGAGAATGTGCAGTTCTTCGTCGAGCGTGGCGGCATCGAGCCGCAGCGCGACGCCTTGCGTTGCGCCGCCCGGCTCCAGCGCGAGCATGCGGCCGGGTCGCTGCGGCGTGCCGCGGCCGCCGAAAAGGCGAATGCAAAAGCTCCGGCGCCAGCCGTGCAGTGTAGCGTTCGCGTGCCGGTCGAAGTGCGAGAGCGGATTCCACATGAGTGAACCGTAGCCGAATACCCATATGTCTTTGCCAGCAGGGCGCTTCGCCATCGTTTCGGCGAGCGACTGGTCGATTTGGGTCTGCGTCCAGAGAATTTCCGGCGGAAGATGGCTGAAACTCTCGAGAAACGCACCGGAGCGAATGGCGTCTCTGTTTAACATGGCGTTGACGGGGTGGCGGAGGCTAGATGACCCAGTATGCGGGCGGCGCGTGCGTGGATAAAGTGCCTGGAATGCGATGCTGCGTTCAGTTGGGGACGACAATCTGGGTGGAGTCGGGGTGATCAATCACCTGGCGGTGCATAGCCAAGCTCGCTCTGGTGTCGAATCGAGGGGACTACGGTGCGTGTCTCCGCGTGGCCATACAGGATCACGAGCGCGCGAAGCACATATTCGCGGAAATCGGGAACGCCAGCTTCGCTAGCCAGGCGTGTCAGCTTGTCGAGCCGCATGTGCCCCTCAATGGGCTGAGTGGCAAGGAACCCGGCTGGTCGGCCGAGCTGCGGATGAATCATCAAGAGATCGCGGAAGCGCAGGACCGCCGGCCACTACGTCGTCCGGCAGTTCGGTGAGCCGCGCGCTCCGTACTTCCCCCAGGATCGCATCGTCGATGATAGCGCTACCATTCACCTCACCGTATCACTGGCGGTGCAATCTACGCCCGCCGGCCTTCGACGGCTTTTTTTATCCGCCGGAATGGTAGCGTTATCATGGAGAACCCCTTGTCCCTAGTCCGCAAGAAGCCCGAAGACCTGCGCAGCTATCGCTGGTACGGCGTCAACGACCTCCGCTCGTTCGGCCACCGCTCGCGCACCGCGCAGATGGGCTATCACTCGTCCGATTACATGGGCAAGCCCGTGATCGCCGTGGTGAACACGTGGAGCGAGATCAACTCGTGCCATACCCACTTCAAGCAACGCGTGGAGGAAGTGAAGCGCGGCATCTGGCAGGCGGGCGGCTTTCCGGTCGAGATGCCAGTGATGACGTTGGCCGAGCCGTTCCAGAAGCCCACCACCATGCTTTACCGCAACTTCCTCGCCATGGAGACTGAGGAGTTGCTCAAGTCGTACCCGTTCGACGGCTGCGTGCTGATGGGCGGCTGCGACAAGACCACGCCGGGTCTCCTGATGGGCGCGATCAGCATGAACCTGCCTGCCATCTATCTGCCCGCCGGGCCGATGTTGCGCGGCAACTGGAATGGCCGCACGCTCGGCAGCGGCTCGGACACGTGGAAGTACTGGGCGGAGCTGCGCGCGGGCAAGATCACCGAAGACGAGTGGAAGGGCATCGAGAGCGGTATTGCGCGCTCGCCGGGCCACTGCATGACGATGGGCACGGCCTCGACGATGACTAGCGCGACCGAAGCGCTCGGCCTCACGCTGCCCGGTTTCTCGTCGATTCCCGCAGCGGATTCGCGTCACGCGCAGTACGCGTCGCTCACGGGGCAGCGCATCGTCGAGATGGTGTGGACGGACCAGAAACCCTCGGACATCCTCACCGCGAAGGCCTTCGACAATGCCGTGACCACCGTGCTCGCGATGTCGGGTTCGACCAACGCGATCGTGCACCTCGTGGCCGTGGCGCGCCGCGCGGGCATCGATCTCACCACGGCGCGCTTCGACGAACTCGCGCGCGTGACGCCCGTACTCGGCAATATCCGCCCAGCCGGCCAGTATCTGATGGAGGACTTCTATTACGCGGGCGGACTGCGCGCGCTGCTCGTGGAGCTCGGCGAGCTGATCGACGGCACGCAGATGACGGTGAACGGCAAGACGCTCGGCGAAAACATCGCCGGCGCGGAGATCTTCGACGACGACGTGATCCGCCCGCGCAGCAATCCGCTCGTCGCGCGCGATGGCCTCGCCGTGCTCACGGGCAATCTCGCGCCGGACGGCGCGGTCATCAAGCCCGCGGCGATGGAGGCGCATCTGCTCAGGCATCGCGGCCCCGCCGTGGTGTTCCGCGACTACAACGACATGGCGGCGCGCATCGACAGCGACGATCTCGACGTCACCGCCGACTCCGTGATCGTGCTGCAGCACGCCGGCCCGGTCGGTGCACCCGGCATGCCCGAATGGGGGCAGCTGCCCATTCCGCAGAAGCTGCTCAAGCTTGGCGTGCGCGACATGCTGCGTATTTCCGACGCGCGCATGAGCGGCACGAGCTACGGCGCGTGCGTGCTGCACGTGGCGCCCGAATCGTTCGTGGGCGGGCCGCTCGCGTTCGTGAAAGACGGCGACATCATCGAACTCGACGTCGAGGCGCGCCGCCTGCATCTGCATGTGAGCGACGCGGAACTCACCGCGCGCAAAGCGGCGTGGACGCCGCCGAAGCGGCCATTCGAGCGCGGCTTCGGCGTGATGCATCAGCTGCACGTGACGCAGGCGAACAAGGGCTGCGATTTCGATTTCCTCGAAACGCCCGCCGCCACGCCGTGCGAAACCCATGGTGCCGAACCTGAAATTCACTAATCTCCACTATCGACGACATCACCGATCATGACCGCACCGAACTCCGCACCGAACTCCGCACCGAACTCCGCACCGAATTCGCCAGTCAGCGAAGCCGCGCTCGAACAACTGCGTCACGTGAGCACCGCCACGCTCACGACTCAACTCTTCAAGCGCGGCCTGCGCAACGTGTTTTTGCAGGGCGTGGCGCCGCTCGTGAAGCCCGAGCCGGGCACGCCGAATCTCGTCGGTCCTGCGTTCACGCTGCGCAATATCCCGGCGCGCGAGGACCTCGACCACGTGGGCGTGTTCCAGAACCCGGATCATCCGCAGCGCAAGGCCGTGGAAACGGCGCCTGCGGGCAGCGTGCTCGTGCAGGACTGCCGTGGCGACCGCACGGTGGCTTCGGTGGGCTCGATTCTCGCGTTGCGCCTCGCGAAGCGCGGCGTGGCAGGCATGGTCTCGGACGGTCCCGTGCGCGACAGCGGCACGATCGCGGCGCTCGGCTTGCGTATCTGGTGCGCGGGCGCGAGCGCGCCGCTCAATCTCGCGAAGCATCACGCCGTGGACCTGAACGTGCCGATCGCGTGCGGCGGCGTGGCCGTTTATCCGGGTGATATCGTCGTGGGCGATGCCGACGGCGTGGTGATCGTGCCGCACGAAATGGCCGAGGAAGTGGCGCGCGACGCCACCGAGCAGGAGCGGCTCGAAGCGTTCATCACCGAGCGCATCGAGTCGGGTCTTGCGCTGCGCGGCACGTATCCGCCGAACGAGGAAACGCTGGCGGCGTATCGCGTTTGGTGCGAGCAGCAGGCAAAATAAGCCACATGCAGTACGCAGGACGACACCGATAAACAGAGGCCCGCGCGCAAAGCGGGCTCAGGAGACAACGTGAACGATGCCACCGCTGCGATTGACGAGCCGCGTCTGATCAACCGCATGGGCTGGCGGCTAATGCCGCTGCTCGGCGTGCTCTACCTGGTCGCGTATATCGACCGCTCCAACATCGCCTTCGCGAAACTGCAGATGCTCGGCAGCCTCGGGCTTTCCGAAGTCGCATACGGGCTTGGCGCGTCGCTGTTCTTCATCGGCTATCTGCTGTTCGAGGTGCCGAGCAACGTGCTGCTCCACAAGTACGGCGCGCCGCGCTGGATGGCGCGCATCATGTTCACGTGGGGCGTGGTGACGATTCTGCTCGCCTTCACGCGCGACGCCACGATGTTCTATATCCTGCGTTTTTTGCTGGGTGCGTCCGAAGCCGGGCTCTATCCCGGCGTGATCTATTACCTCACGCTGTGGTTTCCGCAGCGCCACCGCGTGCGCATGCTCGGTTACTTCACGGTGGGCAGCAGCCTCGGCAACATGATCGGCGCACCGATTTGCGGCTGGCTGCTCGACAAAGGCGGACTGTTCGGGCTGCAAGGCTGGCAACTCGTGTTCGTGGTCACCGGCATTCCATCGGTACTGCTGACGATCGTCGTGCTGTACCTGTTGCCGAAGGCGCCGCAGCACGCGACGTTCCTCTCCGAAGGCGAAAAGCGCTGGCTCACGCACACGCTCTCGACCGAGAGCGCGGCCGCGCGGGGCAGGGAGCGCCACGGTTCGGTGCTCAGCGTGCTCACGGAGCGGCGCGTGCTCGGCATGGCGTTCTACTACATGATGCTGTCGATCTCCGTGTACGGCGTGAGCTACTGGCTGCCAACGCTCGTCAAGGGTTTCGGCGTGAGCAACACCACGAACGGGCTGCTCAACATCATTCCCTGGCTGCTGGCGACGATCGTGCTCGCCACGCTGCCGTCGCGGCTGCGCGCGAGCAATCATGCGATGGTTGCGATGCTGGTGTCGTCGCTGCTCGGCATGGTGTTCTTCGTTTCGTCGGTGTTTCTGCCGGGCCACGCGCTGCGCTTCGCCGCGCTGTGTCTTGGCGCGCCGTGCATGTATCTGCTGATTCCGTGCTTCTGGACGCTGCCGCCCAAATTCCTTTACGGCGCGCGCGCCGCGGCGGGCATTGCGGCGATCAATTCGCTCGGCAATATCGGCGGCTTCATTGCGCAGAATCTCGTGCCCTTCGTGAAGCAGGCAACGGGCAGCACGCGCATGCCCATGCTCGTGCCCGCCGCGTGCATGGTGATCTTTGCGATCGTCACCGCCATGATCTTGCGCCGTGGCCATCGTACGCCGCAAACCGTCGACGGCGCGCCTTTGCCGAACAACGCACGTTAGGCTGCGAGGCGCATTCGCTACAATAGCCGCGCATTGCCCACACCCGTTCACGTTCATGTCGACCACCAAACCCGCTCCGAGCATCGAACACGCGGACGCCACCGTGCGCGCGAAGCGCACGCGCGGCGGGCCCAAGGGCCTGCGCATCACCGACGTCGCCGCGCAGGCGGGCGTCTCGCCCATCACGGTTTCGCGCGTGTTCAACAACCCGGAGTCGGTTGCGCCGGAAACGCTGGAGCGCGTGCGTCAGGTCGTGCAGAAACTGGGCTACGTGCCCAACCGGCTCGCGGGCGGTTTGTCGTCGGCGCGCTCGCGGCTCGTCGCGGCCATCGTGCCGACGGTTTCGCATTCGCTGTTTTCGGAAACCATTCAGGTGTTCAGCGAGACGATGTCGCGCGCGGGCTACGAGGTGCTGCTCGCGTTGAGCGGCTATAGCGCGTCGAACGAGGAGAGCCTGCTCGATACGGTATTGAGCCGCCGCCCCGAAGGCGTGCTGCTCACGGGCGTGGCGCATACCGAATCGTTGCGCGGGCGTCTGAAGAACGTTGGCATTCCCGTGGTCGAAACGTGGGACATGACCGATACGCCGATCGACATGCTGGTGGGTTTTTCGCACTACAAGATCGGCGCGGCGGTGGCCGGGCATTTTCTCGCGCGTGGCGCGCGCCGTCCCGCGCTCATCTCAGCCAACGACGCGCGCGCGCTCGCGCGGCGCGCGGGCTTTCGCGAAAGGCTCGCGCAGGAAGGCATCGAGGACGTGCCAGAAGAACAGGTCGCGCCGCCGAGTTCGGTCGCGCATGGCAAGCGCGCGCTGCCGCAACTGCTCGCGCGCGCCCAGGATATCGACGCCGTGTTCTGTGGCTCGGATTTGCTCGCCATCGGCGCACTCGGTGCCGCGCGCCAGATGGGCGTGCAGGTGCCCTCGCAACTGGCGATTTGCGGCTTCGGAGATCTGGAGTTCGCCACCGAAACCACGCCCCAGCTAACGACGGTGCGCGTGGAGGGCACGCGCATTGGCGTGAACGCCGCGCGTTTTCTGCTGGACCGCTTGAGCGGCGAAACCAGCGCGACCGAGCCTCGCGCGCTCGACGTGGGGTTCACGATCGTCACGCGCGAATCGGCTTGAGTGCCCCGTAACGCTCAGGCAACTGCTACGGTCTTCACGATTTCCGGTGTTTGCACAGCCGCGCTGCGCGGACTGGCAATGTCAAAGTGGCTCGCCAGCATATCGACCACGTTATCGGCCATGCCCGTACGAGTTTCTTCGGTTGCCGAACCAATATGCGGCGTGAGCACGACGCGCGGATTATCGATCAGCGCTTGCGGCACATAAGGTTCGTGCTCGAACACGTCGAGCGCTGCGCCCGCGATACGATTCGCATCGAGTGCCGCGATCAGTGATTTTTCATCCACCACCGGGCCGCGCGCAATGTTGATGAGGAATCCTTGCGGGCCGAGCGCGTCGATCACAGCCGCGTTCACCAGATGATGCGTTTGCGGCGTGAGCGGGCAGGTGAGAATCAGCATGTCGCTATCGGCCGCGAGACGCGTGACGTCGTCGTAGTACGGCAGATCGACGTTCTTGCGGTTCGGCCCGTAGTACGCGACCTGCGAGCCGAACGCCTTCAACCGCTTCGCGATTGCCGCGCCGATCATGCCGAGCCCGACAATGCCAACTTTCATACGCGAAATCGAGCGGCCCAGCGGCATCGCGCCATGCGTGGGCCACTTTCCGGAGCGGACATAGGTGTCTGCCTGCACGATGTCGCGCGTGAGCGCGAGAGCCAGGCCAATCGCGGTATTCGCGACATCTTCGGCCAGCACGTGCGACGCGTTCTCGATGCGGATGCCGCGCGCCTGCGCGCTTTTCACGTCGAGGTTGTCGAGGCCGGCGCTATAGCTCGCAATGATCTCCAGCGCGGGCAGGGCGTCGAGAAACGCCGCGTCGATCTTCGTCTTGCGCAGGGCAATGCCGCGAATGGACGCGCCGTGCTGCGCGAGAAACGCAGCGGCTTCGTCCGGCGCTTTCGGCAGATCGAGCATAGTGAAGAGCGACGCGAGTTCCGCCTGGGTGCGTTCTGGCAATTCGGCCGCGTTGAGAATGATGGGTTTTTCCATGATGAATCGACGAATCCTTGCGTCGGTTGATGCGTGGGCGCGCGCTCAGCTTACTTTCACGCGCTCGATGCGGCCCATGAACACGAGATAAACCAGCGCCGCGACCACACAGTGTGCCGCGACAAAATAAAGACCTGCCGTGTAGCCGCCCGTTGCCTGCACGATATAGCCGAACACGATAGGCGTGACGATACCGCCAATATTGCCGATACAGTTGAAAATCGCACCGGCGAGGCCCACGGCTTCGCGCGGCGCGGTATCGCAGGCGATGGCCCAGGTGCCCGCGCCGGCCGCGGCGCCCTTGCCGAAGAAAGCGAGCGTCATCAGCAGGACGATCATGGTGTTGCTCTCGGTGAATGCCGAGAACACGATGCAGCAGCCCACTGCCATGCCGACGATATAGGGCGTCTTGCGCGCCCACGAAACGCTCCAGCCATGCCGGATCAGTGAGTCCGAAATCGCACCGCCCGCAATGCCGCCGAGAAAGCCCGCGATCGCCGGCAGCATCGTCGCGAGGCCGGCCTGCATGACGTTCATGCCGCGCGCCTGCACGAGGTAGATCGGAAACCACGTGATGAAGAAATAGCTCAGCGCGATGACGCAATACTGGCCGATATACGAGCACCAGAGCATGCGGTTGGTGAGCAGCATGCGCAGCGCTTTTCCGGACACCGCGGGGCGCGACAGACGCTCGAGCTTCGAGTCGATGTCGATCATCGCGCCGCCCGCGACGAGCCGGTCGAGTTCGGCCGGCGAAATGCGCGGGTGCTTGCGCGGCTCGTGCATCACGCGCGCCCAGATTCCGGCGCTGGCAATGCCGATCAGGCCGAGCGCGAAGAACGGTGCGGGCCAGCCGTACTTGCCGGTGAGCCAGCCCGCGAACGGCGAGAAGATCGCCACCGCGAAATACGATGCGGACGCAAACAACGACGTGGCGAAGCCGCGCTCTTCCTTCGGGAACCACATGACCGTCACACGGCTGTTGGCGGGGAAGCTCGGCGCCTCGATGAGCCCCAGCGCGAAGCGCAAGGCGAACAGCAGGCCCAGCGCCATCGACACATCGGTCGTGACCCTGCCGATGAGGCCGACGAGTAATGTCGCGAGCGACCACAGGATCAGCGTGGCGGCGTACATGACTTTCGTGCCCACGCGGTCGAGCAGCAGGCCGCCGGGGATTTGCCCGACCACATAGGCCCAGCTGAACGCCGAGAGCACGTAGCCGAGCTGGATAGGGTTGAGCCCGAATTCCTTTGCTATGCCGGGTCCCGCTATCGAGAGGATCGCGCGGTCTGCGTAGGCAACCGTCGCGAGCAGCAGGATGGCGGCCAGAATCGTGAATCGCGTGCGGGTGGCGCGCGCGGCGCTCGTGACTTCGGCGGCGGCGTAGCCGACGGACCTCTGCGTGGACATCGGTGTCTCCAGTGTCGGGCTCTAAGGCGCGGTTATCATTGTCGATCCGTACCCGTGAGCGACGTCTCGATGCCCGGGTCAGATTGACTGTATTTGACGCACCCCGCCAGTACGCGTCAACCTTGATTAAGTGAATCAACCAGGAAAACGCGTGGAAAACTGGATGACACAGGAGGAGGCCTGTCGAGCGCTGGGCGTGCGCAAGCAGACGTTGTACGCATATGTGAGCCGCGGGCGCATCGAGGTCCGCTGGGACCCGGAGCACGCAAGCCGCAAGCTGTACCGCGGATCGGACGTCGCGGCGCTCAGGAAGAAACGCGATCTGGGCCGCGCCCACAAGAACATCGCGGCGAGCACGATGGCGTGGGGCGAGCCCATCATCAACACGCGCATTTCCACGATCGCGCGGGGCAGGCTTTACTACCGCGGGCACGATGCGGTCGAACTCGCGAGCCGGGCGACGCTCGAAGAAGTGGCCCAATGTCTATGGGAAACGGGCGCTGCGCCAGTCTTTCCCACCTTCCACGACGACGTGAGCGTTCCCGAAGGCGCGCCGCCGCGCGCGCGGGTGTATGCGTCGATCGCGCTCGCCGCGGCGCAACCGCGTTCGAGCGGCGCGCTCGTCGCTGAACAGTTGAACGAGGAAGCGGCGCGGCTCGTGGGCCGTTTCGCAAGCGCCTTCGTCGGGCCGGGCAACATCGGCGCCTTCGGTGAAAGCGGCGCGCTGCATTTGCGTCTCGCGCGTGCGTGGCAGTGCGAAGCACAGGCGGACTTGCTGCGGCGTGCGCTCGCGTTGCTGGCGGACCAGGAGCTGACGACGTCGGCGTTTGCAGCACGCGTGGCCGCATCGACGGGTGCGTCGCTCGGCTCGTGCATGCTGGCGGGCCTGGCCGCGTTCGCAGGGCCCTTGCACGGCGACGCCGCATTGCGCGTACAGGCGCTGCTCGGCGATGTGCGCGAGATGGGTGTCACGGCGGCGGTGGAGCGCTGGGTGAAGTCGAACGGGCCGCTGCCGGGCTTCGGTCACGAGCTTTACCCGCAAGGCGACCCGCGCGCGGCGGATCTGCTCGCGGCCTTCGATGCACCGGACGAAGTGCGCGCGCTGATCGACTACGTGCACGCGTCGCGCGGTCTCGCGCCAACGATCGACATCGCACTCACCGCGCTCGCCAGCTATTGCCGCTGGCCGGAAGACGCGGTGTTCGCGATATTCGCCATCGGACGCGGCGTGGGCTGGATGGCGCACGCCATCGAGCAGATGACGAGCGGCACGCTGCTGCGGCCGCGGGCCAACTATATCGGACCTGCCGGCGCCGGAAATCATCAGGAGTCTTGAGAGCGGCCGCGGCCGTGCCCGGCGCGGCCGCGTGAATCCAGCACTCAATGGCCCAGACCGCTCGCAGCGATCTGCTGCTCGACGTACTGCGCGAAGAGCGTATGCGTGTGCGTGGTCGGGTGCAGGTCGTCGGCGAACATATAGGTCTGGTCGGCATTGGCCGAGACGTAGGTGGGCGGCGAGCAGAGCAGCGAGGTGTCGTCCGGCGTTTTCGAAGGGTCGCACGCCTGGGCCGTGTTGGACACGCTAAATCCGTTCGCCTGGAAGTTCGCCACGAGCTGCGTGGTCCAGGTGTATGAATCGATTTCGATGACCTTGCCCTGCAAACCATCGGCCTGCAACGCGCCATTCAATGTCGAGTTGAAGAGCTGCGATAGCTGGGTCAGATTCGCGCCGCCGTCGGCGGAGGAAATGCCCTTGGGCGAGAGACCGATGTTCGGCACGTTGATCACGACGACATGCGTGGCGCCTGCCTGCACGATCTGCCCGACGATTTGCGCGAGCGTCGTGGCGGCGGTCTGCACGACGGTATTGGCGCCAGGCGGATTGCCCGCGCGCAGCACGTCGTTCGCGCCTGCCCAGACCAGGACGAGCTGGCCGGAGTTGAAGCTGCCATGCGCGGAGATATAGCTCGAAACCTGCTGATTGACCGGCATTTCGATGTTGCCGATCACGCCCGAGAGGAAGTCGTACTGGTCGGCCGGCGTGGCGACCGTCGAGCCGCCCTCCGCATAGCCGAAGCCGCCTTGCGCGCTCAGCTTGTGATCGATGCTGATGGTGTAGGCTGCGCTCAGGGTGTCCCCATAATATTGCGCAACATCCTGGGACCAGACCTGGCCGGGGTTGGTCGTGAAGCGGCCACCGCCGACGGCGCCCGCAAGCGGCGCGTAGGTTCCGACGTCGGAAAGACTGTCGCCGAACGAGACGACTTGCAGCTTGACGCCGCCCGCCGGCGTGCTCGTGCCGGTGCTCGAGCCGCCTCCGCCGCCGCTGCCGCCACCCCCGCCGCCGCAAGCCGCGAGCAGGAAAATGAGTCCGGCAGAAATTGCCACCCGAATCCGGGATTCGATCGTTGCCATTGTGCCCCCCTTACCGTTCGACGCGGATGCGCCCGCGACCGGGTAGGGCGGGCTTAAGTGGGTGAGCAAAAAGGATGCGCGCAGCCTACAAATAGCTGACGTCGCTTGGGGTGCTAGAGAAGCAGCATTTCGAGCCGGTTGCCGCCGAGCGATTTCGCGCTGTAGAGCGCGGCATCGGCGGCGGCCAGCAGGTCGGAGAGCGTGGAGGCCTCGTGACCATGCTGCGCGAGGCCAATGCTCACCGTGGCGCGTATGTCTACGCCTTCGATCCTGTGCGTCACGGTTTGAGCGAAACGCCTGGCGATCGCTTCGCCCACCGCTTTGGCGCGCAAGCGGTCATGGCCCGGCAGCAGGGCGGCGAACTCTTCGCCGCCTATGCGGGCGAGGATCGCGTCGGGTCCCATGGCGCTGCGGGCAATGTCCGCGAATGCCCTAAGGACGTCGTCGCCGGTCTTGTGGCCGTAGCGGTCATTGATGGTCTTGAAGTGGTCGAGATCGAAGGCGAGGAGCGAGACCGGCTGGCTCGCCCCGACCTCGCTCATCACGCGCTCGCCTTCTTCGAAGAACCAGCGGCGGTTGCCAAGTCGGGTCAGGTAATCCGTCTGGGATTCGCGCAAAAGCTGCCCGTGGGTTTCTTCGCGAATCAGCTTGAGCAAGGACATCGGCAGAATGACCGAATACAGCACGCCTTCATACATCGTGATTTTGCTGACGAGCGCGACGAAGCCGTCCCCGTAACGGCTCCCCAGGAAGGGGAGCACGAACGTCCTGAACACGTAAAAAAGGGCATGGAATCCCGTCACGAACGTCGCGACGTGGCGCGATTGCACCCCTTTCATGCCGTCGCCGCGCAGCAGCTCGCGCGAGGTCATGGCACTCACCAGCGCAATGGGAAATGCGCTCGCGTAGTACCACATGTCGGCTGGATGCCGCGCGCCCCATGTGGCCCATGTCAGCGCGATCAACGCGAGCAGGACGATCGAGCCTGCCCGGTATTGCCGGGCGTTCATCGTCGCGACGCCGTGCAGGACCAGCAGATAGCCGCCCATGATGATGAGGTTGCTCAGCGCGGCGCCCCACACGCCCGGCAGATCGGCACGCACGAGTACCGCGGCGCAGCCGGTTGCGAGGGTGGCGTATCCCGCAGCAAGAATTCGTAAGGCCTTGCTGCGCGCGGGATGCGTTCGATGCTCCCAGAGCGTGATCAGGGAACTGGCTAGCAGGGTCCCGATCAGGAGAAAGTAGATGGTAAGTAGATCGACGTGCATCGCTGGCGTGAGGCTTCTCCGCCGGTCCATCGCGGCGAACGGCGCATTTTACGCCGAAACTTAATACTGCGATGCACGTTCCCTGATCGTCTGCAGTGCGTCCCCAGCGTGCGGCAATGGCTTCATGCGTCGCGCCACGCCTCTATGCGTTCTGTATCGAGCCCGAACTGGTCGAGCGCCCGGCTCACCGAGTGATCGACCATGTCCTGCAGGCTCGCGGGCTTCGCGTAGAACGCGGGCACCGGCGGGAACACCACTGCGCCGGCCTCGGTCACCGTCGTCATGTTGCGCAGGTGGATGAGGTTCAGCGGCGTTTCCCGCACCATCAGCACGAGCGGCAAGCGCTCCTTGAGCACCACGTCGGCGGCGCGCGTGAGCAGCGTGCTCGTGACGCCCGAGGCGATCTCGCCAACGGTGCGCATCGAGCACGGCACGACGAGCATGCCGAGTGTGCGGAACGATCCCGACGCAATGGAGGCGCCCACATCGGCGATCGGGTGGACATGGTCGGCGAGCGCATGCACGGCTTCGCGCGAGAGGCTCGACTCGTATTCGCGCGTGAGTTCGGCCGCGCGAGATATCACGAGATGCGTCTCGACCTCCATTTCACGCAGCAGGCGCAGCGTGCGCTCCGCATAGATAAAGCCCGTGGCCCCCGTCACGCCCACGATCAACCGCTTGCGGCCATGCAACGCGCGCTTACTCATGATCGTCCCCGAAAAGCGCGGGGGCAAACGGGCGCGGGTCCACCTCCTTGAACTTCGCCCGCACGAATTCGTCGCGCAGATGGTACGGCGCCGTGCAGTCGAAGATCGTCTTGCAGGTCACGCCGCGCGCGGGCAGCGCGGGATTGAATTCGGGCGTTTGCGAGGGGTCGAGCACGTGGCCGTTCACCTTGGGCACGAAGACCGTCGAGACGTCGCCCTGATAGCGCGTGGTCATGGCCCACATGACGTCGTCGGTGTCGAAGGGATCGACGTCGGCGTCCACGAGGATCACGTGCTTGAGTTCCGAGTACACGCCGAGCGCGATGATCGCGGCCTGCCGCGCTCGGCCGTCGTCGAAGGCCGAGCGCTTGTTGACCTGCAGCACGGCGAGCAGCTTGCCGCCGCCGGCCGTGTGCGCATGCACCTGACTCACGAAGCCGGGCATGGCCGCTTCCACGGCGCTGTAGATGCTCGCCTCGGTGGGAATGCCCGCGAGATTCGTGTGCTCCTCGCCTGGGCCCACGAGCGTTTGCATGATCGCGCCATGCCGCATCGTGATGGCCCTGACCTTGATGACGGGCAGCGCGGGATTGGCCGGGCCGTTGTAGCCCGGAAATTCAGGCATGGCGTGGCCGGTGTGCGTGTGCTGGTCTTCGGCCACGCGCACGTTCGGCAGGATCTCGCCTTCGATCACGATCTCCGCGCGCGCAATCGACTTCTGCTTCACGCTCACGCAGTCCACGAGTTCGATCGGCTTGCCGCGCAGGCCGCCCGCAATGGAAAGCTCGTCGAAGCCGAACGGCGTGGTGGGCGCCTCGAAGCACGCGCCGATATGGATGGCCGGGTCGAGCCCCATGTTCACCGACACAGGCAGCGCCTCGCCGCGCGCTTCGGCTTTCTGGCGGAAGGCGTCGATATGGCGGCCCGGCGCGAAGAAAATGGAGAGTTCGTCGCGGCCCTGCACGCACAGGCGGTGGATGGTGACGTCGGCGTGGCCGGTGTCCGGGTCGCTGCCCAGCACGAGGCCGAGGCACAGGAACGGGCCGGCGTCGCTCTCGGTGTTGGTCGGCGCGGGAATGAGCTTGCGCAGGTCGAAGCCGGGGTCGCTCGCGAGATACACGGTTTCCTGGCACGGCGCGGCTTCGCGCGGCACGCTCACGGGGTCGATGGCGTTGTGCACGGCCTGCGCCATGCGCTGGGTGAGGCGGCGCGGCTCGGCGTCGAGCAGCAGGCCAACGCGCTTGCGGCTCGCCATGAGGCCGACCAGCACGCGGCTGTGCGGGTAGCCCTTCACGTTATTGAAGATCATCGCGGGGCCGAGGCGAGTGGGCCGCTCGACCGTGCCGCCCGCGCCGATGTGCCGGTAGACGCCTGCAAGCTGCGCATGCGGATCGACCTCGTGATCGGTTTCAAGCAGTTGCCCGGGCGACTGCGCGAGCCGCTTGAGGGCCGAGCGTAGATCGTCGATGGGTTCGGTCTGGAGTTGAGCGGGTTCGATTCGTTGATTCATGGTCGTGCCGTGTGGGTGAAGCCAAAGGCTGGATGAGCCCTATTTGACCGCTTCGAGCCTATTGAATCAATAAATCGAAACCGACGATTTTGATAAGATAATCTTATTTGTTAAATGCGCAGCCATGGACTTCCGCTACTTTCGAACGTTCGTTATCGCGGCCGAGGAACTGCATTTCGGGCGCACCGCCGAGCGCCTGGGCATCGCCCAGCCGGCCGTCACGCAGCAGATGAAGTCGCTCGAAACACAGCTTGGCTTCGTTTCAGCGCGTGAGGCGGGGCATCGAGCTGACTGGCGCGGGCGCGGTGTTTCTGGAGCATGCGCGCGCGGCGCTCACGCAGGCCGAAACGGCGGTGCTGGCCGGGCGCCGGGCGAGCCGCGGCGAACTGGGCAAGCTGTGCATCGCCTATGCGAGTTCCGTCGCGCTCGAGCCGGAGCTGCCCGCGCTGCTCAGGCGCTTTTCGCAGGCACGGCCCGACGTCGAACTGGAGTTGCGCGCGATCTCCGTGCAGGCGCAGATGAACGCGCTCGCCGATGAGCGCATCGACGTGGCGTTTCTGCGCTCGCCGCCCGGGCCCCAGCCGGCCTCGATTCGCATCACGCCGTTTTCGCGCACGCCGCTCGACGTCGTCCTCTCGGCGGATCATCGCTGCGCTGGCCGTCGCCGCATTACGTTGCGCGACATGGCGGAAGAGCGCTTGATCGTCGTGGATGATCCGCCCGGTGTCGGGCTCGGGCATCGCGTGACGGAACTGTGTCTGGAGGCCGGGTTCGAGCCGGCGAGCGTCTTGCGTACGACGGATTCCGTGGGCGTGATGAGCTTCGCGGCGGCGGGGCTCGGCGTTGGCATCGTGCCGCGCACGCTCGCGCGCTTTGGTCTGGAAGGCGCGGTGTTCAAGCCGCTCGCAATGGCAAATGGGTATAGCGAAGTGGTGATCGCCACGCGTGCGTACGACCGGTCGGCGGGGACGCGGGCGCTGCTTGACATGGCCGCGCAGGAGCGTGCGTGAGGTGATCGCCAGTGATCAGTAGTGCGATGTAGATTGCGCAGTCGTCGCGGCTAAGGATAGTCCTGCATGGCAAGCCAGTGCCGGATCATCCGCGCCTGATCCGCATCGAGCGACTTGAGCACCTGCTCGGCAGGCTCACGCCGCAGCGCTTCGACCACAGGCGCGAGCGCAGCGTCGCACAAATGCCAGATGCCGAGCGGCTGGTCCGGGCTCGCAACCACGTCCGCTTCGGCAATCATGCCGCCATCGATTACGGGCGCACGTCCCACGTTCAACTCGTTGAAATCGGCGCTCACGTGAGCCGGCCGGTCGTCGGGCCACACGCCGCGCGTTTGCCAGAAGGGCTGCGTGGTCCAGCGCTGTTCGAGCGCATATACATCGCGCCCGGTGCGCGCGAAGCGCATGAACAACTGTTCGATGCGCTGCTGGTGAAAGCGCAGCGCGAGCGGCGCGCGCTCGGGCCGCTCGAGTAGCGTGTGGATCACCGCGGGCGCCTGCAACGCGGAGGTGAGCGACTGGAACACGCCATTGCCCGCGAGCGGATCGACGGCCATGGCGGCGTCGCCCACGCGCAGCCAGTTGTAGCCGCCGGTACGGCCGCACAGCGTGGCGGTACTGCTGCGTGCATAGAGGCGCGCGTCGTTCGCGGCGTCGCCTGCGAAGAAGTCGCTGGCAAGCGGCGAGTGCCGCATGCGCTCGCAGAACGCGAGCAGTTCATCGCGCTGCGGCAGTTCAGGATTCGTGACGTCCAGCGTCAATTGCCAGTAGCAGCGGCCGTCGCCTAGCCGCGCCATCCATGCCCAGCCGGCCGGCAGGCTTTCCACCGCAGTGGCCGCCGGGCCCGCGCGGCCCTTCCAGACGTTGAGCAGGCTTACGGTTTGCGGGCCGCGCGTGGCGTCGCGCAATAGCGGTGCGAGGCGGCCACGCGCTTCGACAAGAAAGTCCGCGCGCAACGTGAGCGGTCCGTCTGCGGTTTCGATCATGAGGTCGTGACCCGCGGAAGTGGACTGCAGCGAGCGCACATTCGCCTCGACCACATCCACGTTCGCACCGCGCAGGTCCTCGCGCAAAGCTGCATCGAACACGCGCCTGTCAACGAGAAATTCGGCGTCGAGCGTTCGCAGCGCGCCGTTCCAGAGTGTGGTGCGCACGCAGGGTCCCTCGCCGCAACTGGCTGCGCGATGCAGGCCCGCGCGGCGCAGTGCTTCGATTACGCGCACCGATAGCGCTTCGGCAGCGTCGAATCGGCGCCAGTCGCTCACTACCTGCACGTGGTAGCCGAGGCCTGCGAGCGCGCGCGCAACGGCCGCGCCCGCTGGCCCCGCGCCGAGCACGACGATGCTGGCGGCATTCATGACGCACTCGCTCGCGAATGGCGACACGCGGGCACACTCGCGAACATGATGGGCGTGGCGGCACGAAGGGGAGAGAAGTAAACGTACATGCTGTCCCCCGTGGAATCATGGCGCATCGCTTCGCGACCCCTGCGCTGCGCTCGAAATGAGTGAGACCTAATCTGGCATAGATGCCGCGATAAAGCTATCCGGTCAAAGGAGGATTTCAGTAGCGGAAATCCCGCATACCCATGCGCAATGCGTATGAACGGTCGTGCGCTGTAATTGCTTTGCGAATTGACGATGCATACCGGGTAGCGGAATGCATCGATCGTCTGTATTCCTCACAAGGATGCTTCGATGCAATGCGCACAAAGCGGGGACAGGGCGCGGCGCTGCTAACGGGGCGATGAAGCGAGGCTCGAAGGAACGCCATCCTGCCATTCGCTCCAATGCGCGACGATGGTCTGCACGAGCGGATGACCCGCGCGATAGAGGTTTTCCAACGCGGGTGCGAAGCCGCCCTGGCTTGCATAGTTCAGCAGATTGGCCGCATTCGATTCGCCCGCATATGGACGATCGAAGTCCGAGCCCGCGCGCAGCACGGCCACGCGATCGAGGTCCACGCGTTGCGCACGCGCCGCACGGCTCAGTGCTTCGAACGTGGCGTTGTCCTCCTGCTGAGTCATGCAGTACACGCCTTGTCCGCCGGTCAACTGGCGCGTGAACTCGCTTGCCCTGGCGCCGAGCGCCTTGCCTGACCACCAGGTGTCATCGGCGACCGAATCGCAACGGATCACCGTGGGCGGCCGGTTAGCGGGAGCGTAAGCATATTTCGCGCGCGCGGCCTGGGCGTGCGCGTTGTCGGCGAGCGTCACGTCGTGCGAGATCGCCCAGGCGGCTTCGGTAAGCCTCGGGTTCAGGCGGAACACTTCGGTGCGGTAGTCGAGCGCTGGCTTTTCGACGGGACTTTTCGTATTGATGCCCAAATACCCGGTGCGCCAGCCGCGCGGGCGGCCGTCGCCGTCGATCTCCCACTGCAGGCCGAAATCGACGAGCCAGTCGGACCAGGCCGCCGAGCCGATCGTGCCGTGCTCGGGGTTCACACCCGCAATGCCCGCGATGAGGAAGTAAGTCTTGCGCAGGTCGAACTGAGGCGCGAAGGCGAGGGCCATGGTCGAGGCGGCGGCGTTCGCGTGGCCCATGCCGGTCGTCATCACGCATACGTCGTCGGCATTGCATTGCACGTTGGGGTAGTCGGGCGAGAGGCCGGCAATCGTCACGGACTCCCAGGGACCGAGACGATCGAGCCATGTCTTCGCTTCGGGCGCGAACATCGTCACGATCATGACTTTCACGGCACGGCCGTGCGCGGTGGCGCCGGCCTGCGCGAAGGCCGCGCGTTGCGCAGAAAGCGTTCCGGCATCTTGTTGTGTGGAAGGGGACTGCGACGCGCAGGCAGCGAGCGACAGCGCGGCGCAGAGGGACGTGAAGCGGGTTCGCATTGTGCAAGTCCTTTTCGTTGTACGCGTACCGGGCGGCACGACCGATCGGGCGAATGGTCAGGAAAATACGCTCGACTATGACAGTTTTGCGAAAGCGCGGCGGCACGCGCGGCGCGGTGCCCGGTGCGTGCCACGCGAAGCGCATTTTCGCCCGAAATTCCTATACTTCGACTAGCGCGCCCAACAGGGGCAGCGTCGCCAATACAAAGTGACAAGGCCAGCGACAAGGCCGCTCGGCCCCCCGGCCCGCATGCGGCAGTCACGAGGAGGGAGACATGGGACAATCCGCATCCGCGGCGCACGCGCACGAGCGCCTCGGCGACTCCGGCCCGCATCGCCCGGCGCTTCCCGCGCTCGCCCTGGCCGCCCTCGGCGTGGTCTACGGCGACATCGGCACGAGCCCGCTCTACACGCTCGCCACGGTGTTCGATCCAGCCAACGGCCTCGCGGTCAATGCTTTCAATATCGTAGGCATTGTCTCGCTGATCTTCTGGTCGCTCATGATCGTCGTCTCGCTCAAGTACGTCGCGCTCATCCTGCGCGCGAACAATCACGGCGAGGGCGGCATCATGGCGCTGCTCGCGCTCGCGGCTTCCTCGGTCGCGTCGCGTCCGCATCTGCGTAACACGCTGCTTGTGATCGGCGTGATGGGCGCGGCGCTTTTCTTCGGCGACAGCGTCATTACGCCGGCCATCTCGGTGCTGAGCGCCGTGGAAGGGCTCGAGGTGGCCGAGCCCGCGCTCAAGACCTATGTGATTCCGGTGACGCTTGCGGCGATCATCGTGCTGTTCCTCACGCAAAAGCATGGCACGGGAGGCATCGGCGCCGTGTTCGGGCCGGTGATGGTGCTCTGGTTCGTCGTGATCGGCGCGGCGGGCGTCGCCAACATTGCCTCCGCACCGGCTGTGCTGTTTGCGCTCGATCCGCGCGAGGGCATTGCGTTCTGCCTGCATCACCACTGGCTCGCCTTTGTCGCGCTGGGCGCGGTCGTGCTCTCGCTCACGGGCGCCGAGGCGCTCTATGCCGACATGGGCCACTTCGGCAAGCAGCCGATTCGCCTCACGTGGTTCGGCATCGTGTTTCCCGCGCTCGCGCTCAATTATCTCGGGCAGGGCGCGCTGCTGCTCTCGAACCCCGGCGCGGTGCAAAGCCCGTTCTACCGGCTCTTCCCGCAATGGTCCATCGTGCCGATGATCGTGCTTGCGACCGTCGCCACCGTCATTGCCTCGCAGGCCGTTATTTCGGGGACCTATTCGATGGCGATGCAGGCCATGCAGCTCTCCTTCCTGCCGCGCATGAACATCGTGCACACGTCGGAGCGCGAGATCGGGCAGATCTACGTTCCCGGCATCAACTGGATCCTGCTCGTCGCCGTGGTGGCGGCGGTGGTGGGATTCCGGTCGTCCACGGCGCTCGGTTCTGCTTACGGCATCGCCGTGACCGGCACGATGCTCATCACGACGTTCCTCACGTTCTTCGTCGTGCGTTACGCGTGGCATTACAACTGGTTCCTATGTCTGTTCGCCACGGCGTTCTTCTTCGTGATCGACGCCATGTTCTTCTCGGCCAACCTGCTCAAGATCGTGGACGGCGGCTGGTTCCCGCTCGTGATCGGCGCACTGATGTTCACGGTGATGGCGACCTGGGGAAAGGGTTGGGAAATGATGGCTGCCGAGGCGCGCGTGCGCGCCGGCAAGAAGCCTCTCAAGCCCTATCTCGCGACGCTGCTCGAGAGCAATCCCGTGCGCGTGGGCGGCACCGCGATCTTCCTCACGCCGAACGCCAACGCCGTGCCGCATGCGCTCGTCAACAATCTGCGGCACAACCGGGTGCTGCACGAACGCGTAGTATTCCTGAGCGTAGTGACGAAAGACGTGCCGTGGGTGGCCGAAAGCGAACGCGTGAAGGTCGAACTGCTCTGCCCGGGCTGCTACTACGTTATCGTCAATTATGGATTCAAGGACGAGGTGGACTTGCCATCCACACTCGCCGCTTACAAGTCCGCGGAGTTGACGTTCGATCTCGATGAAACGTCGTGGTTCCTGAGTCGCGCCGTGGTGGTGCCGACACGCGGCCATGGCATGGCGATCTGGCGTGAGCGTCTTTTCGCGGTGATGCTGCACAACGTCGGGAATATCGCGGCGTTCTTCAAGCTGCCGTGCAATCGCGTGATCGAGGTCGGCGCGCGCGTCGAGATCTAGCGGCGTCCCGGCGCGTGCGTCGCGCTTGACCGTTTTCGGCGCGCGCAAGGCGGCGCTGTATGCGCCGCCTTGCGCGCCTTCGCCACGTCGGCCGCAAACCCAATGCAACCCCGCGTGAGGCTGTCGCGCTGACAGAAACTCAGGCGTAGGATGATCGGAATCGCATCGTAGTCATGTGGCAGCGAGCAGGTCGCAAGCGCGTAGCCGCATGAACCGAAGGAGGGCCATCGTGAGACGCCTCTATTTCCTCGCTCCCGACACCACCACGGCGCAGGCGATCGTCGACGATCTGCTGCGCGCGCGCATCACGTGGCGTCATATCCACGTGCTCGCCAATCACAGCGTGGGGCTCGAACGCTTGCCCGAGGCCTCGCTGCTGCAACGCAGCGATGTCGTGCATGCGCTGGAGCGCGGCGTGATGTTCGGCGCTGCGACCGGCGCAATCGTCGGTCTCGTGGCGCTGATGTTTCCTCCCGCGGACTTCGATATCACGGGCGGGGTGGTCGTCGCGCTGACCCTGGCCGGTGCGATATTCGGTGCGTGGGCGGCCGGCATGATCGGCGTGGACGAACCGAACACCCGGCTTACGCGCTTCAGCGGTCCAATCGACGACGGCCAGTTGCTGGTCATGGCCGACGTGCCGGGCTCGCGCGAAGCGGAGATCGAGGAGAGCATCGCCCAGCATGTGCCGCGCGCCGATGTGGAAGGCGCGGAAGCGACGACGCCGATCTTTCCCTGAGCGCCCCGGGGCTTTCAAGCGAAGCATGGTGGTGGCGCTTACCTTGGCGTGCGCGCACGTCATTAGTAGTCGCGCCCCATTTCTCAGCGCTGGCGCGCCATTTGAGGGCGGCAACGCTCAACCCCTGATCGCCGGGATTGAGCCGCGCCGCCTGCGCGCCTGGCCCGCCGCACCGTTCTGCGTCCCCGCACCATCAAAGCTGCGCGCCCCGCGCCGGGCACGCCATTCCCCCGCCAAATCCGCATTTTGACCGGCTTGCGCCCGCGACAAGGCAAAATACGGGTTTTGAGCCCGCGCCGGGCTCGACTTTCCCCTGCCGGCCGCCTCCTTCCAGGCATCGATCGGGCCTCGTTGCGAGCCCGGCAGGTCGGCTCGCCTTGTCTGCGAGCCCTCAAGCGATATTGGAGTCGTCTACATGCCCGAACAGAATCTGTCTTTCTTCGGCCGCCTTTCGGTCGCGCTGGGGTCGTTCTTCGCGATCCTCGGCGACGGCGAGCTTGCCGCCAACGTGCGCCGTCTACGTGAAGGCGGGTTTGCCCCGGCGGCCGCCGCGCCTGCGCCCGCCGCGGCTCCGGTCGCGAAGCCGGCGCCCGCGCCGGCCCCCGCGCCGACCGTCATCAAGGAAGCCACGCCCGACGCCGCGCTGCAACTGCTAGGCCTGCTCCAGCGCAACGCGCGCTTCGTCGATTTCGTCGAGGAAGACATTGCCGGTTACGCCGATGCGGATATCGGCGCCGCCGCCCGCATCGTCCACGAAGGCTGCCGCGCCACGCTGCGCGACCACTTCGCCATCCGCCCGGTGCGCAGCGAGTCCGAAGGCTCGCGCGTGACGCTGCCGGCGGGCTTCGACGCCGCCGCCGTGCGCCTCACCGGCAACGTGGTCGGCGAGGCGCCGTTCAGCGGCAGCCTCACGCATCGCGGCTGGCGCGTCGAGGAAGTCAAGCTGCCGCAACTCGTCAAGACGCACGACGCGCGCATCATCGCGCCGGCGGAGGTGGAGCTGTGAGCGATCCGCGATATTCGATTGGCGTCGACCTCGGCACGACGCATTGCGCGCTGTCCTACGTCGACCTCACCGCCAGCGATGGCGAAAAGACCCAGCAGGGCGTGCTGAACGTGACCCAGCTCACGGCGCCGGGCACGCTGGAATCGCCCGATCTGCTGCCTTCGTTTCTCTATTTGCCGCATGCGGGCGAGCTGACGCCCGGCGACCTCACGCTGCCGTGGACCACCACACGCGAGTACGCCGTGGGCGAGCTTGCGCGCAGCCGCGGCGCGGGCACGCCGATCCGCCTCGTGTCGAGCGCGAAGAGCTGGTTGTGCCACCCCGGCGTGGATCGCCGCGCGGCCATTCTGCCCAACGACGCGCCGCCCGAAGTCACGCGCGTTTCGCCGCTCGAAAGCTCGGTGCGCTATCTCACGCACCTGCGCGAGGCGTGGGACCACGCGCACCCCGAGGCGCCGTTCGGCGAGCAGGAAATCACTGTCACGATTCCGGCCTCGTTCGACCCCGCCGCGCGCGAACTGACGGCCGAAGCCGCGCAGGCGGCCGGCTACGCCAACATGACGCTGCTCGAAGAGCCGCAGGCGGCGCTCTATAGCTGGATCCAGAAGAGCGGCGGTGCGTGGCGCAAGGAAGTGAAGGTCGGCGACATCATCCTCGTGGTGGACGTGGGCGGCGGCACGACCGACCTTTCGCTCATCGCCGTGATCGAGCGCGAAGGCAATCTCGAACTGCACCGCGTAGCCGTGGGCGAGCACATTCTGCTCGGCGGCGACAACATGGACCTCGCGCTCGCCCATGTGGTCGCGCGCAAGCTCGCGGCTGCGGGCACGCAAGCCGACCCGTGGCAGCTGCGCGCGCTGACCTACGCGTGCCGATCGGCGAAGGAAGCGCTGCTGAGCGACGCGTCCGTCGATACGGTGCCGATCGTCGTGCCGAGCCGCGGCTCGAAGCTCATCGGCGGGTCGATCCGCACGGAGCTCACGCGTGCCGAACTCACGCAGATCATCCTCGAAGGCTTCTTCCCGCAGGTGGACGCCGCCGCGCGCCCCGCCGTGCGCACGCGCGTGGGTCTCACGCAGCTTGGCCTGCCGTATGCGCAGGACGCGGGCGTCACGCGCCATCTCGCGGCCTTCCTCGGCCGCCAGGTGCAGGCGCTCGCGGAACTCGAAGGCTTTGGCGCGCCGCCCGCAGGCGCGACCTTCCTGCATCCCACGGCGGTCCTCTTCAACGGCGGCGTGTTCAAGTCGCCGCTGCTCTCGCAACGCGTGCTCGACATCCTCAACGGCTGGCTCGCGGCAGAAGGCGCTGCGCCCGCACGTCTGCTCGGCGGCGCGGATCTCGATCTCGCGGTGGCGCGCGGCGCAGCCTATTACGGCTACGTGAAGCGCGGCAAGGGCGTGCGTATTCGCGGCGGCACGGCGCGCGCGTACTACGTGGCGGTCGAATCGGCGATGCCGGCGGTGCCGGGCCTCGAGCCGCCGGTCTCGGCGCTCTGCGTCGCGCCTTTCGGCATGGAAGAGGGCACGGAGGCGGCGTTGCCGCCGCAGGAGTTCGGCCTCGTGGTGGGTGAGCCGGTGCACTTCCGTTTCTTCGGCTCATCGGTGCGGCGTCAGGATCAGGTCGGCACGATGCTCGACTACTGGTCGCCCGAAGAATTGCAGGAACTGGAGGAAATCCAGGCCACGCTGCCGACCGAAGGCCGCACGCCCGGCGAAGTCGTGCCCGTGAAGCTGCACGCGCGCGTGACGGAAGCGGGCACGCTGGAGCTCGAAGCCATGCCGAGCGGCACGAACGAGCGCTGGAAGGTCGAGTTCGACGTGCGTGGCGGAGCAGGCGACTGAGCCCGATGAAGCAATACGTCGTCGGCATCGACCTGGGGACGAGCAATACCGTCGTTGCATACGTGGAGGCTGGCGGCGACGCTGTCCGCGTGTTCGATGTCGAGCAGCTCACCGGCCTCGGCGAAGTGGGCGCGGAGAAGATGCTGCCCTCCGCGCGGTATCACCCGGCGGCGGGCGAGCTTGCGGCGGGGGATTTGCGTTTGCCGTGGAGCGCGCCTTCGCAAAGCGATGACGCCGTCATCGGCCGCCTCGCGCGCATGCTCGGCGCGCAGGTTCCGGGGCGGCTCGTGGCAAGCGCCAAGAGCTGGCTCTCGCACGCGGCGGTGGACCGCCTCGCGCCGATCCTGCCGTGGGGCGCCCCCGACGACGTCGCCAAGGTTTCGCCGGTGAGCGCGAGCGCGAGCTATCTCGCACACGTGCGCGCCGCGTGGAATCATCGCTTCCCGCATGCGCCGCTCGAAGATCAGGACGTGGTGCTGACCGTGCCCGCCTCGTTCGACGACGGCGCGCGTGCGCTCACGCTCGAAGCGGCGCGGCTCGCAAAGCTGCCCGCGCTGCGCCTGCTCGAAGAGCCGCAAGCCGCGTTCTACGACTGGCTGTATCACCATCGCGCGACGCTCGACGCCGAGCTGGGCGCGTCGCGCCTCGTGCTGGTGTGCGACGTGGGCGGCGGCACGACCGACCTCACGCTCATCAAGGTGCAGTTCGAGAACGGCGAGCCGCAGCTCACGCGCATCGGCGTGGGCAATCATCTGATGCTGGGCGGCGACAACATGGACCTCGCGCTTGCGCATCTGGCCGAGAGCCGGCTCGCGAACGCGCAAACGCGCTTGAGCGCGGCAAGCCTCTCGCAGCTCGTGGAGCGCTGCCGTGTCGCGAAGGAGCAACTGCTCGAGCCCAGCGCGCCCGAATCGGTGCCGATAACGCTGCTCGGCGCGGGCGCGCGTCTCGTGGGCGGCGCGCGCACCACGCAGCTTGGCCGCGAGGAAGTCGCGCAAATCGTGGTGGACGGCTTCTTCCCGATGGGCGCAGCAAGTGACCTGCCGCGCCGCTCGCGCGCGGCGATCGTCGAGTTCGGCTTGCCCTACGCCGCCGATCCGGCCATCACGCGTCATATCGCGGCGTTTTTGCAGCGCTTTGCCGCGCAGTCGCGCGAGGCGCTGGGTTCTTCTGGTGCTACCGCTGAAGCAGAAACCGCGCTGCCCATGCCCGACGCGCTGCTGCTCAACGGCGGCGTGTTTCGCGCTCGCTCGCTCGCGCAGCGTCTGGCCGATACGCTCGGCGCGTGGCGCGGCGAGCCGCTCAACGTGCTGCACAACGATCAACCCGACGTGGCCGTCGCGCGCGGCGCTGTCGCTTATGCGCTCGCGCGCGCGGGCCACGCCCCGCGCATAGGCGGCGGCTCGCCGCGCAGTTACTTTCTCGTGCTCCACGAAGGCGCGGGCGCCGATGCCGCGCCGCGCGGCGTGTGCGTTCTCCCGCGCGGCACGGAGGAAGGCCACGAGTTGCATCTGGACGACCGCACGTTCGCGTTGCAGCTCGGCCAGCCGGTGCAGTTCCACCTTGCATCGACGGTGGCCGACACTGCGTGGCAACCCGGCGAGTTGGCCGACCTCGCCGCGGGCGACTTCGTGCGCCTGCCGCCGCTCGCGACGGTCGTACCGGCGGGCGGCGATGCGAAGACGGCGCGCGAGCGCCCCGTCAAACTCACGACCGCGCTGACCGAAGTCGGCACGCTGGAGATGCACTGCATCGCCACCGACGACGCCTCGCAACGCTGGCTGCTCGAATTCGCGCTGCGCCGCGCCGAGCACGAAGGTGGCGCGGGCGGCGAGTCACGTCACGCAGGCCTCGACGAAGCCATCGAAGCAATCGATCGCGTGTTCGGCGCGCGCTCCGCCAAGATCGATGCGAAGGAAGTGAAACGCCTGCGCGCGCATCTCGAAGAGCGGCTCGGGCCTCGCCAGAACTGGGACGGCCCGCTCCTGCGCGAGCTGTTCGGCGCGCTCTGGGAGCGCGCGGGCAAGCGCCGGCGCTCCGCCGATCACGAGCGCCTGTGGTTGAACCTCGCCGGCTTCAGCTTGCGGCCGGGCTTCGGCTATCCACTGGACGAATGGCGCGTCGAACAGCTTTGGACGCTCTTTGACGACGGCATCCAGTTCGTCAACGAAGGCCAGGTGTGGTCCGAGTGGTGGACGCTCTGGCGGCGCGCGGCGGGCGGTCTGAACGAGGCGCAGCAGCACGAGGTGCTGGAGGCGATGACGTACCTCGAAGAAGCGGCCGGCTCGAAGCGCCACAAACTGCCCTTCGACCCCGCGAAGCTCGGCGCGCCTGACATGATCCGGCTCTATGCCTCGCTCGAACAGATTGCGGCCGAGCGCAAGATCGAGATCGGCGAGCGGCTGTTGCAGCGGCTGCGCAAGCCCTCGGAGAATCATCAGACGTGGTGGGCGGTCGGCCGCATTGGCGCGCGCCAGCCGTTCTACGGAAGCGCGCACGGCGTGGTGCCGCCGGAAACCGCCGCGCAGTGGCTCGATGCGATCCTGGCGCTCGACTGGAAAAAAATCGAACCGGCGATGTTTGCCGCTGCACAGATCGCGCGCATGACGGGCGACCGCTCGCGCGACCTGCCGCCCGAGCTGCGCGAGACGGTGGTGCGCCGCATGGAGTCGGCGAACGCGCCGCCTACGTGGGTGACGATGGTGCGCGAAGCCGTCGCGCTCGATACGGCGGACACGGGTCGGGTGTTCGGCGAGGCATTGCCGGCGGGCTTGAAGCTGATCGCGGGCTGATTCCACGCGAGCGACACCTGGCTTCTGCGCGAAGCCCGGCGCGCGTATGATCGAACGCCTGATTCCAACCTGTACTCCAGCGGACTGATCTGCCCATGAATTCTCCTGCCGATGCTTCCTCGCCGCGCGCCTTGCGCGCGCTCTCGCCGATCGAGGCGCGTATCGTCGGCGTGCTGGTCGAAAAGCAGCACACGGTGCCCGACACTTATCCGCTCTCGCTCAATGCGCTCACGCTCGGCTGCAACCAGAAGACCGCGCGCACGCCGGTCATGAACGTGAGCGAAGCCGATGTGCTGGCCGCCATCGAAGACCTCAAGCTGCTGAGCCTCGTGTTCGAAGGCAGCAGCAGCCGCGTGCCGCGCTTCGAGCACAACCTGAACCGCGTGCTCGGCGTGCCGAGCCAGGCCGTGGCGCTCCTTACCGTCTTGTTGCTGCGCGGCGCGCAGACGGCGGCGGAATTGCGCCTGAACTCGTCGCGCCTGCACGGATTCGCCGATGTGTCGTCGGTCGAAGGCTTCCTGGAAGAGCTGGCCGAGCGCGAGCCGCCGCTCGTAGTGAAGCTGCCGCGCGCGCCGGGTGAGCGCGAAAGCCGCTGGATGCATTTGCTGTGCGGCGAAGTGAACATGGCAAGTTTTGTCGCCGCGGGGGCCATCGCGCCCGGTGCTCGCGAGGAAGCCGGTGAGAGCGTCTCGCTCGCGGACTTCGAGGCGGTGCGCGCCGAGCAGCAGCGTCTCGCCGACGAAGTCGCGCGCCTGCAAACGCTCGTCGCGCGCATGGCCTCCGAACTGGGGATGTCGCTCGACTGAGCGCCGTCTGCGCGCCGCCAAATGGACGCCGCCGCATCCTCCGCCCAGCGCCTGCGCCAGGTGCGCGACCTGCCGTGCCCGCGCGGCTTGCCGCTCATCGGCAACCTGCATCAGTTGAATGCGCCGAGGCTCCATCGCGTGCTCGAACAATGGGCGAAAGAACTCGGCACGCCGTATCGCTTCCAGATCTGCGGCATGCCCGTGACGGTATGGAGCGACGCGGAACTGAGCCAGAGCGTGATGCGCGAGCGTCCGCACCGCTACCGGCGTTACGCGTCGCTCGAACCTGTACTTGCCGAGATCGGCTGCAACGGCGTGTTCTCGGCCGAGGGCGCAGCGTGGGAGCCGCAGCGCCGGCTCGTCATGCAGGCGCTTTCCGTCCCGCACATTCGCGCCTTCTATCCCACGCTGCAAGCCATCACGGCGCGTCTGCACGACCGTTGGCGGCGTGCGGCCGAGCGCGGCGACGTTGTCGAAATGACCGACGACCTCAAGCGCTACACGGTGGACGTGACGAGCGCGCTCGCGTTCGGCGAGGACCCGCGCACGCTCGAACAGGAGCGGGGTCTGATTCAGGAGCATCTCGCGCAGATTTTCCCGACGCTCATGCATCGCGTGAACGCGCCGTTTCCGTACTGGCGCTACGTGCGTTTGCCGCGCGACCGCCGCACGGACCGGGCGCTGGCCGAAGTGCATCGCACGATACACGGCATGATGGCGCGCTCGCGCGAGCGCATGCGCGACGAGCCGTCCGCTACGCCGCGCCATCTGCTCGAAGCGATGCTTGCGCTGCGAGATGAGCCAGGCTCCGGCGTAAGTGACGACATCATTGCCGCCAACGTGCTCACGCTGTTGCTGGCGGGCGAGGACACCACGGCCAATGCGCTGGCGTGGTCGCTCTACTATCTATGCGCCGATGAATCGCTGCAGCAGCGCCTCGCCAATGAAGCGCGCACGGTGCTGGGCACTCGCGTTGTGTGTCCGGACTACGGTTTCGTGAAGGACCTCGACCTGTTCGAAGCCGTGTGCAGCGAAACGCTGCGCTTTCGCCCGGTGGCCGCGATCATGGCGTTCGAACCTGTCGAGAACGTGGAGGTCGGCGGCGTCGCGTTACCCGCCGGTTCGAAGATGTTCTTTCTCACCCGGCCGCCGATGCTCGACGTGCGCCACTACTCACAGCCCGAACGCTTCGATCCCGACCGATGGCTGCGCGGCCATTCGGGTGTCGATGCCGATGCCCGCGTGCACGATCCGCGCGCATGGGTGCAGTTTGGCGCGGGGCCGCGTGTGTGTCCGGGGCGGCATCTCGCCGCCATGGAAATGCGCCTCGTGCTCTCCACGCTGATGAATCGCTTCAAGGTGAGGCTGGCCGTCGATCCTTCGACGATCGAGGAAATCACGGCGTTCGCGATGGTGCCGAACCGCATGCCGGTGCGGCTGGAATTGCGGCCAGCGGTTGAGTTGCCGCGAACCTAAACGACGTCTCAACCGGGCCGCGACTGACGTCTCAACCCTGCGTGATGAAGGTGTGCACGTGCGTGTTGAAGAGGTCGGGGTGCGTGCCGTTCATGCCGTGCGTGGCGCCCTTGATCGTGACGCGTCGCGCGAACTCGATCCACTCGTCGAGCGCTTCGACGTTGTTGCGGAACATGAGCGGGCTGCGCTGGCCGTCGATGAGCAGCGTGCGGCACTTGATCTCGCCAGCGGCGCGCGGCGCATAGGGCGGCAGCGGGTCCTGCAACTGCTTGGGCAGCGTCGTGGCGTTGGCGATGGCCATCTGGCGAAACGCAGCCGAACCCTTCTTCCAGGCGCCCGGCACGCTCACGGAGTCGACGAACAACTCGAGCCCCGCTTCGACTTCGCCGGCATGGATGAGGTCGGCGGCGCGCGTGCGCAGCGCGTTGGTGGCGGGAGGCAGCGCGGCGTCGTCGTTGTCCACGCGCGAGAGCGGGCCGCCCGGGTCGGCCAGCACCAGCGTGCGCACGAGACGCGGATAGCGGCGCGCGAGATGCCACGCCACGCTGCCGCCGCGCGAGTGACCCACGAGATGGACCGATTCGAGGCCGAGCGCGGCGATGAAATCGGCCAGCTCGGTGACGTGGCTTTCCCAGCCGAAATCGCCCTGGATGCAGGCGTCGGCGGCGGGCCAGTAGTGGCTCAGGCTCGGCGCGATGCAGCGGAAATGCTCCGAAAGGCCGTTCAGCTGCGGCATCCAGTAGCGGTAATCACAGAGCGATCCGTGAACGAACAGCAGCGGCTCGCCATCGCCGCGCTCGAGAAACGGCAGGGCAATGCCCGAGTGCAACGTGGCGTACGACAGGTCGGGCGCAGCAAGTAGGGAAGGATCGATGCGTTGGTTCAAGGAGTGGCTCCAAGCGTATGAGCGTCACTTTGCCGCAAGCGCACAATTAAGGGAAACTCAATAAACTGAAGGAATCGATAAGGTTTTCTGATTCGAAAAAGGGGCGCAACGCGGCGAGCCTTGTCGGGCGGGGTTGTTGTCTTTCAGTGGTGAAAGCAATCAGGCGCGCGCAAGCGGATTTACGGCTTCGGAGCCACGAGATTGGCGTCGCGCGCGAGCAGCCAGCGCCCGTTCGCATCCTTGCGCACCAACGTGAGCGTGTAGCCGGCACGCCGCATCGGCTGGGCCGCGCCCGGCGGCGTGATGGAAATGTCGATGCGATTGCGCAGAAAGGCCCAGTCCCCGAGCACCTGAAGTTCCACGATCTCAGCCGTGCCCTCAATGCGCATGTCTTGCTGCGCTTGGGAAGCTGAAGCGAACTCGGCCTTGCCGAACGGCTCCTGGCCAGGCACCGTGAACACCACGTCGTCGGTCATCAGGCTCAGCACTTTGGCCGTGTCGCCGGCGCGGCTGGCTTCCATCCATGTCTGCACCAGCTCGCGAATTGCGCGTTCGTCATCGGTCATCGTGGGCTCCCTCGTCGTTCAATTCAACCATTCCAGAATGCGACGCGCTGTACTTCAAAACGCGCTGCGATAAGCGAACAGACCCGGCAAGCCGCCGGTCATGATGAAGAGAACGTTCTCGCCGCGTGCAAGGCGTCCCGAACGCACGGCTTGCACCAGACCGGCGAACGCCTTGCCGCTATACACGGGGTCGAGCAGCAGGCCTTCTTTCGAAGCCGCGAGACGTACGGCCTCTCGCATTGCGTCGGTCGGAATGCCGTATCCGTCGCCGAGCTGTGCTTCGTCGATCACTATCGATGCACCCTCGATGCGCCGCGCCGGATCGATCAGTTCAAGCGTCTTGTTGGCTTTCTCGACTGTTGCGGCATGGGCCTGCTCTACCTTCGCCAGAACTGTGTACGCAAGCACGAGGCTCGGGTCGATGCCCAGCGCCGCAAACCCGGCGGCGAGCCCCGCATGCATGCCGCTGCTGCCGTTGGGCACGACGATGCGCGCGAAGCTCAATCCCTGTGCATGGGCCTGCGTCATGATTTCGGCGGCGCACGCCGCATAGCCCAGACACCCCACCGGGCTCGACCCGCCCAGCGGGCAGACGTAGACCTTGCGGCCCTGGGCGCGCAACGCGTCGGCGCGCGCCTGCGCGAACTCCAGTGCATTGGCTGTGCCGGGCAGATCGTGCACGCGAGCGCCGAGCAGGTCGTCGAGCAGGATGTTGCCGTTCTCCAGATACTCGAAGTCGTCGCGCGGCACGGCCCGCGTGAGCACGAGTTCGCACTGCAGGCCCGCTTGCGCCGCCGCAGCCGCCGTCAGGCGCGCATGGTTCGACTGGCGCGCGCCAACGGTGACGATGGTGTCCGCGCCCGCCGCCAGTGCTTCGCCCAGCAGAAACTCGAGTTTGCGCAGCTTGTTGCCGCCGCCGCCGAGGCCGGTCAGATCGTCGCGCTTGACATAGATATTCACGCCCCCAAGTTCGTGGCTTAGCCGCGGCAATGGCTGGATCGGCGTGGGTCCTTCCAGCAGCGCGCGGCGAGCATGCTGCGAAAGATCGAGCGGGTACGGGGAGGAAGAATGCGTCGCGGCATTCGTTACGGTAGTCATTGCTGTCTCGTAGTTTGGGATGGCGGCATTCGCGATTGCAAGCGTCGAATAATAACCAGGGTAATTCTGGAATGATGCGCAACGCCTCAGGGTTCTCACGTCCACGTTATTCCGTATTGCGTCGCAGCAAGGAGGTTTTTAAACTGATTCCTATCCAGGTAATCGTCCGAGACGATATTCCCACTACGGGAGGCTTCACATGAATATTTTCCAATCGCCGAGCCAACCATCGAGTCCGAGGCTGCACGTATTCGAACAGGAAGGCGGCTGGCACTGGGGTATCACCATCGAGCGTTCGGCAGGCGGCGGGTTCAAGGTCATCGCGTACAGCGAGAAGACGTTCCGCGCCGAAAACGAAGCCCAATCCGACGGCGACCGCGCCCTCGTCAATCTCGCCGAACTGGTTTGAGCCGCGCGCCGCGCGGCTTCGTGTTTTTTCGTCTGCGGCACATCTCCTCGCATCCTTCCATGTTTGCGGCCCGCGCCACGCGCGCTGCGCCGGAATCGACGTTTCCTTTCGTCTGATCGCTTCGCCTGCCTGCGGGCTGGCCGCGTCCATCGGCCTCACTGACCGATCGTTCGCCGTTTGCTAAAAATCAGCGCGCAAGCCCCTGCGCCCCGGTATCTTGAAAAATTGCCCGAAAGGGAATTTCAGATCGCTGCTGATTACCGCCAATGTCCTTCATGACCTCACGGGCGATGCGCCCTTCGCCAACGCTTGCGCCCGATCTGCAACTGGGCGAACCCATGACCGATACGATGCATGCCGAGTTCGTCACGCTGCTCGACACGCTCGCGCACGCGAGCGACGAAACATGGGTCGGCGCGTTCGACGCGTGGGTAGCGCACACAAAGCAGCATTTCGCACAGGAAGAAACGTGGCTGGAGGAAATGAACTTCGCTCCGCGCCATTGCCATGCGAGCCAGCATCGGCACGTGCTGAGCGTGGCCGCCGAAGTGCGCAGGCAAGTTGCCGACGAGGGGCGCTTCGACACGGGGCGGCAACTGGTGGGTGAACTGCGCGAATGGTTCGCGTGGCACGTGAAGTCGATGGACGCGTTCATGGTCGTAGCCCTGCGCGAACACGGCATCGCGAAGGCCGACAACGCCGATCAGGTCGTTTGAGTCAGATTCAAATCGTTCGATTCATGCAAGCAGATATCGTCATTGTGGGCGCCGGGCCGGTGGGGCTATGTCTCGCACGCTCGCTCAGTGCTTTGGGCCTCGAGATCGTCATGGTCGAGCAGCAGTGTCTCGCCGACATCAGCGAGCCGCAGTTCGACGGGCGCGAGATCGCACTGACCCAGAAGTCGGTGCGCCTGATGCGCAAGTTCGGGCTATGGGATCGTATCGATCCGCACGCGCGTGCTCCGCTGTGCAGCGCCAAGGTGTTCAACGGTCCCTCGCCGGGGGCGCTCGAGATCGGACACGAACTGAGCGGACACACGGAACTAGGCTGGCTGGTGTCCAATCACCTGATTCGCAAGGCTGCCTATGAGGCGCTGCGGCAAAGCACGGCAGCGCACGGCGACGTGACGCTGCTCGCGGCGCAAAAGGTCAGCGGCGTGAAAGCCGGCGAGGATCTGGCGAGCGTGACATTGGAGAGCGGCGAGACGCTCTCGGCGAAGTTGATCGTCGCGGCGGACAGCCGCTTTTCGTCCACGCGCAAGATGATGGGCATTGCCGCCGACATGCACGATTTCGGCAAGGCGATGCTGGTTTGCCGCATGACGCATGAAGCGCCGCACGAGCACGCTGCGTGGGAATGGTTCGGGTACGGTCAAACGCTGGCGTTGCTCCCCATGAATGCGGAGCGCTCGACGAACGCGCATCAGTCGTCGGTCGTGCTCACGCTGCCTGTGGGCCAGGTCAACGAGATCGCGGCGCTCGAGCCCGGCGAATTCGCGCGGCATATCGAGAAACGTTTCATGCATAGGCTAGGCGCGATGAAGCTGGCAAGCACGCGGCATATCTATCCGCTCGTTGCCGTTTATCCGGAGCACTTCGTCGGAAAGCGCTTCGCGGCCGTGGGTGACGCCGCGGTCGGCATGCATCCGGTGACCGCGCATGGCTTCAATTTCGGTCTGCTCGGTGTGGAAACCTTAGGTAACCGAATTATCGAGGCGAAAAATAGCGGTGGCGACATCGGGGCTCTCTCGATCTTGCAACGCTACGAAACCCAGCACCGTCGCGCGACCAGGCCGCTCTATCTCGCGACCCGCTTCATCACCGATGTCTATACGAACAACACCGCGCCCGCAAAACTGGCGCGCGACTTCATGCTGCGCGCTGCTTCGCGGCTGATGCCGTTCAGGAGGGCGATTGCGGCTTCGCTGACCGGCTAGCTTCTGGCTCCCTCGCGCACGTCAACTGCAACGATGCGCTCGAGGGTGGCGACCGCGTTCGCGACGCCGTTTTCCGCGCGCATCGTTTCGCCCAGCGCGCGGGCGCGGCTTCGCACCGTTTCGCTGGCGGCAAAGTCGAGTGCGCTCGCGAACGCTTCGGCGCTGGGCTTGCGCCCATCGACGGCCGCTGGCGCGACGCCCGCCTCGCGCAGGCGCTGCGCCCAGAAGAACTGGTCGCCCGCGAATGGCGTCACGATGGAAGGCACGCCTGCACGTGTTGCGGAGTGCGAAGTACCGGAGCCGCCGTGATGAATGACCGCGGCGGTGCGCGGGAGCAGCCAGTCGTGCGGCGTGTCGCCGACAACGAAGAAGTTTTCAGGAAGTGCCGTGGGATCGATGCCGCTCCAGCCCGGATAGAAGAGTGCGCGCCGGCCCTGCATGGCTTCGATCAGGGCGGCCAGTAAGCGCGCGTTGTCGAAGCCCGTCATGCTGCCAAAGCCAATGTAGACGGGCGCTTCGCCCGCAGCGAGGAAGTGCACCAACTCGGGCGGTGGCGTCCAGGCCGGGCTCGGCGCGAGCCACTGTCCGCATAGATGCGCGTTGGCGGGCCAGTCGGCGGGCGCGGACAGCAGGCTTGGCGAGACACCATAAAGCATCGGGTGGTCCTTCCATACCGCCTGGCGCGGCGGCAGGCCGAACATCGCGCGCGCGGCGTTGGTCTTGTCGCGGAACGCTTTCCACAGCATGCCGTTCACAAGGCCGTGGCTCGCGCGGTTGAGCACGCGCGGCACCCATCTGGGCGGCAAAAACGCCGAGGGGAAGGCCGCCGTTGGCGTGAGCGGGATCATGCCCGAGCCGATGCCTTTCGCGCCCAGATATTCCGCCGCGGAAAGCCCCACGAACGCGGCCAGCCCCGCAACCAGAATTGCATCGCAACCGTCGCCTGCCTCGACGATGGTGCGCATCCACGACTGCGCGTTTTCGTTGGCGATTTTCGCGAGCGCGCGTGCGGTCTCGTTGAAGCCGCCGCCTTTCGCGACGACGCCAGCGATGACGTGGTCCGGGCGAAGCATGCCGCGAATGTCACCAGCCAGCGCGGTGGCCGGCACGCCGAGTGCGTGGGCGCTGCCAAGCGTGGCGGCATCGGCGAGCAGACGCGCTTCGTGCCCGGCGTCTATCAAGCCACGGCACAGCGCGGCGAACGGGCGCGCATCGCCCTCGGTACCGTACGTCGCGATCAGTAGCTTCATGAGGCCTTTTTCCTCGATTTCGGGGCTGAGTTCGTTGGTGTTTTCCGGACCACCTGCGCAGGAAGGGCTGCGCCGTGCAGGAACAAATCAACCGCTGCGGCATATGACTGGCAGAACCTGCTCAACACTTCACTGATACCGCCGCTGATCCCCGGATGCAACTCCGACGGCACGTGGATTCCGGAGAACCCGAGCAGCACCGACGACTACGTGGAAGGCAACGCCGAGCAATACGCATGGATGGTGCCGTTCAATCCGAACGGGATGTTCGCACAACTTGGCGGAAATACGGCGGTGGTATCGCGGCTCAACGCCTCCTGGGTCGGGTGCCGCGCTCGTGATCTATACCAATGGCACGACCACGTCATTCAGCTTGCCTTTGACGACTGGACCCGCAATGGCAGTTGCGCGGCGCCGGTGGCCCCGATTGCGTTGACCACCGCATACGCAACGCCTGCAACGGTTCGACAGACGGCGTCAAGAGCTATCTGTTTGCGGAGTCGGCGCCGCTGACACCCGGCGAGCTTACTGTTCCGGGTGAACTGGCCTGCTGCTTACACAAGTCATGTGTGGGGAAAATGACGCGGCATGCCTTTCATGCTGGCAACGTACCGTCGGCGGAATAAGGCGGCGGCCTCCTTCGTTTTGGAAAGCGAGTGAACAGGTGCGTGTGCCGGATCTCTTTCCGCCACAACGCAGGCCTGTGTAGTTCCGCTGATTTACAAGGCGACGCCGGTGATGCCGTGCGCGTAGCGTCGTCTTTGCTGTCCCGCTTATCGCAGTGGGGTGGGTACGCGTGTGCCTCGAAAACCCCAAGGTGCGGAGCGGGCCGGAGGAGATGTTGGCATGACACATCTCGTCGCCGTCCGTCGCCTGCTTCAACGCGCCTGGATCCTGGCGATTGAGGCTTTCTGCCTGCTCCACGCCACTTCTGCTCCGGCGCTCCCGATATTCGCCCGTCAAACGGGACAAAGCTGCGTTGCGTGTCATGCAGGTGGACAGTTTCCTGAACTGACTCCGTACGGGCGAATGTTCAAGCTGAACGGCTACACGTTTGGCGAACGTACCGTTCCGGTTGCCGTGATGGCGACGTTCGACATGACGAAGACACGAGTGAACCATGACGCCAGCGGCAACATCATTTCCCCCAAAGACGGATTACCGATTTTCGACGCTGCCAGCATATTCCTCGCCGGCAAGATTACGGACAGGATCGGTGCGTTCACGCAGTTCACTTACTCGAACTACGATCATCAGGGCAGCGACGGCAAGTGGATCGGTCACTGGGCCTCTGACAACATGGACTTCCGATATGTGGACAGGATCATAGGGGATGCAAACGACCTGATTCTCGGCACCACGCTGCACAACAATCCGTCCGTACAGGATGTCTGGAACAGCTCGCCGGCATGGAGTTATCCGTACGTCTCCTCGTCAACGAGCACGGTTGGTTCGCCCCAATTCCTGCCGATCATGGAAGGCGCCCTGGCGCAGCAGGTTGTCGGCGCCGGGGGCTACGTGTACTGGAACCGGACGATTTATGCTGAGTTGTCAGTCTATCGAACGGCCGACGGCATATGGTCGTTCATGAGCAAGGGGAACAGGGCCGGGGATCCGAATCACCCGCAGATCTATCTGCGTGGCCAGAATCCCTACTGGCGACTGGCCCTGACTCACGACTGGGGTCCACACAGTGTCATGCTGGGGACATTCGGGATCAATGCGCAAGTTTATCCCAACGACGCTAACGCATTCCCGAGCTTCACACAGGGCGTAACGCGCTACCGCGATATCGGCTTCGATGCGCAGTATCAGTACCTCCTTGAACCGAACACAATCACCGCACAGGCCCGATACATCCGCGAGAACATTAGTGATCCGAATAACCTCGTTTATGGCGACAGCAAGTCGGCCAACCTTGGATCGCTGAGGCTGAAGCTCTCTTACATCTACCAGGCCAAATACGGCGTTAGCCTTTCTTTCTTCAACGTGACCGGCAGCCGCGACAGCGTCGCGTATCCGGGTAGTGCCAACTCCTCTCCAGCAACGCAAGGTTGGACGCCCGAAATATTCTGGATTCCTGTGCAAAACATCCGTGTCGGTCTGCAGTACACACACTTTACGAAATATCTTGGTGCGCGTTCGAATTACGACGGACTCGGGCGCAATGCAAGCGACAACGACACGCTGTTTGTCTACCTCTGGGCGGCGTATTGGTGATGTCACTCCCGAGTTTTCCTTCGAACATGAAACAGCGCCGTTCACGTCTTCTTCCCGTCGCCGGCCATTCAGGGGGATTTGTGAAAACCATGCCATATCTTCGCCCAGGCATATTTCCGGGAGCTCGACTGGAGCCTGGCAAAATGAAAGGGGTGTCGCGATGGATTCTGCTCGCCACACTGCTGGGTGACGCCAGTTGTCACGACATCGAGCATTCCAGGCGGATCGACGATCCAGCTGTTGCCGGCAGGACGATCGCATTGCAGGTTTGCTCGAACTGCCACGGCGTGAACGGCGTTTCTGTCTCGCCCACGTTTCCCAAGCTCGCAGGCCAGCAAAGGGAGTATCTGGTCAATCAGTTGACGGACTTCCGGGCTCATAACCGGTCCGACCCGAATGCGAAAAGATACATGTGGGGCTTTACCCATCTAAGCGACGCGCAGATCGAGCAGCTTGCCGCTTACTTTTCGAGCCGTCCGCCACCTGCGGGCGAACGCGGCGATCCTCTGCTCGTTAATAGCGGCAGGACAATTTTCGTATCCGGCTTACCTGACAAGGGTGTGCCAGCGTGCAGCGCCTGTCACGGTGCACACGGTGAAGGGGCAGGCGAGTTTCCGCGCCTGGCGGGCCAGCATGCGGACTACATAGTGAAGCAGTTACTGGTCTTTCAACACGCAGGACAGAGGCCTCGCGGCGAAGTGATGAGCGCGATCTGCGTCAAGCTGACGGAGCAGGACATGCATTCAGTAGCGGCATTTCTCGAAGCGTCCACGGCTCCCGCTGCGGTGCCGGCTGATCCAGGCATCGTCGGGACGGGATCGGCCCGCGAATAGACCCGATTCGAGAGTGTGGCGTAGTGCTGGGGCGAAAACAGCAGCGGAGAGCAGCAGCGCACGCTGCGGGTAACGGCTGCCCAGCAGGCTGCACCGCGACGAAACCGTCGCAGATCCCGCGCAGGCTCCTTGCGGCCGCAATCCGTCGCTGAACCGACATTGACAAACCTTTCCCAGATGGCCGGTCATGGCCGACACCGCCCGACGACCGAGCGCCACGATCGCCTCGGGCGCGGTTTTCACGCAAAAGTCATAACGCGACCCAATTCGTTCAGCGACACCTTTGCAATCCTCACAGATGTTTCATGGTTCTTGAGTATTCGCCTCCTTGGATCGATCCCTTTCAAGACTTCAAGTTGATCGCCGCTTGCCCTAGCATGACGAATATACCGACACAGATCACGGCAGGGTGCGGAGGACGCTGAACATGAATCCCTCAACGAAAGACCATCGGCTTCAGTGGATCGAGCCGAGGAGGCATCTGAGAGCCCCCCGCGCTGCTGCCATTGCCGGCATCGTATTTTCTGTCTTGCTGATTACCGGCCTTCTGCTGCTGCGGCGCTCTATTCCGGTTGGTCCTCTCGAAGCGGGCCAGTGGCTTCGAGAAAGTTCGGGTACGGTAGCGGTTGCGGTCAACCTGGTGCCGTTTGCCGGCATTGCCTTTCTCTGGTTCATTGGCGTGCTGCGGGATCGTCTCGGAGATCACGAGGATCGCTTCTTTGCTACGGTGTTCATGGGGAGTGGCCTATTGTTCCTGGCGATGTTGTTTGTCGCTGCCGCGTTCGTCGGGGGGATTGTGGCCGCGTATCGCATTGGGTTCGATCGACTTCCCGGTTCGGCCACATTCACCCTCGCGCGAGAGTTTGCCAGCGAAGCGATGAATATTTACGCGGTCCGCATGGCCGCAGTATTCACAATGGCCACGAGTACACTTGCTCTTCGTACTGGCTTTGTATCGCGCTGGATTGCGTTTGTTGGATACGCAACTGCGCTCGCGTTGCTCTTCGCTGGCCACTACATAGATTGGATCGTTCTCGTCTTCCCAATCTGGATTCTCCTTCTCAGCTTCCACATCCTGATCGATAATTTCGGCGTATGGCCGAAGGTCGGCGCGGGTGATTCCGAACGGAAAGGCGACGCTTGATTCGTTGATCCGGTGGGAATACTTGCGGCTGACAAATTCCGCTGACCTGGGCGCTTCGAATGACCAATTTTCTTGAGCGTCACTCGCTTGCGGCATTCGCCTGCTGCTCGACAGATCTCGGCTGCATCAGCGATGCGCTCCGGCAGTATTCAAGGCACCCTCACGTTATTCGGCGCAGGCATCCATCAGGCAAATGAGACCAAAGACCTATGGATTTAACGATGAGCCTCTGTCAATCTGCACGTTGGCGTTCTGCGAATGCAGGTTTTTGCGCTCCGACCGTAGTCCTCCCCGGACGATAACCAGCTAAAAATAACAGCAACGGCGCGCGCTGCGCGAGCATGCTGACCGAAAGTCATTCCCGACGCGATTGCAAGAACGCCTGAAAGCAGTCACGGGAGCTTTAGTCATGCGAATAATTGTTCGACTATCGATCGTCCTGTCGACGCTAACTTTGGCGTTCGCGGCAGCGGCACAGCAACCGATCTTCTATCCGGCCAAAGGGCAAAGTGCGGCGCAGCAGAACACCGATACTGCGGACTGCCATTCGTGGGCCCAGCAAATCACCGGAGTCAATCCAGTTGCGCTTGCCGAACAGATGGCCAATAGTCCGCCGCCTGAGCAACAGCGTGGCCAGCTACTTCGCGGAGCCGGAGGCGGCGCATTGTTCGGCACTTTGATTGGCGGGGTGGCCGGCGGTCACTGGGCCGAAGGTGCGGGTGTCGGTGCGCTCGTCGGAACGATGGGCATGGGCATGCGAATGCGGCGCGAACGAGCGCAAATGGCGATGCAGCAAGAAGGTATGCAGCAACAAGCGTCGGGAGACCTGTCCCGATACAACCGGGCTGTCAAGGCATGCATGACCGGTCGAGGCTACACCGCCGAATAGGTAGGATGTCCGCGTCATCGGCGAGCCGATCGGGCAGTCGGTTGCATGCGGATCTGTACGCGGGTTCACGACAGGCAGGAGGAAGAGTCATGCTGAAGCCATTGCGGGCGACCGCGCTTGCGATCCTCGTTTGCTCAAGCCCGTCGTGGGTGCGTAGTGCGGACTTCGACGGCAGCAAGGCGCTCATTTGCGCGACAATCGATGCGCACTTCTGCGATATCGGCGATGTCTGCGTCAGGATGATTCCTTCTATTCTGGGGGCGCCGGATTTCGTGCACATCAACTTCGCGAAGAAGGTCATTGTCGGCCCACAGCAGCGCACTACCGCGATACGGTACATGGAACCGGGCGACGGCCAGTTGCTCCTGCAAGGTACGGAACTCGGCTATGGCTGGAGCATTACGCTCAACACGAAGACGGGTGGAATGTCCGCGACCTTGGTGAATCGCGACGATGTGTTCGTGCTGTTTGGTGCCTGCACACCGTCCTAGTTTGCTTGTCGAGCAAGACGGACCGCCTGCGCACTTCACTCCGGCCGAGCCCAATCTCTCATCCGGAAGTTGCCGGGATAACGCGCCGAAGGAATGCCTCTTCAACAGCCTGAAGAGCAATCGAGTGAACAGCACGGGGAGATCGTATGCATCGCGAAGCCGTGGCGGACTTGTTCGAATACATTGAGGTGCAGTGCACCTCACGGTGCCAGCCTCCTTTAACGGCCACGCTGTCGTTTCGTAACAAACCACCGAGTGTCGACATAGTCAGGCTGAACGTTTCCATAACCCAGCGGCTTCGTCAAAATGAATAAACATAATGGATTCAAGTTGGAAGCGTACTAGACTATTCGATGTGAGAAGAGCGTTGGAATTCAATCGGTGCGTTTGTGAGTTGTTAATTAAAAATGGAGCGCGTCATGTCGAAGATGCTACCTGCGCTAGCCTCGATTTCTGGATTGGCAATCCTCATGGCATGTACGACTAGCGGTCAGATGAGCGACAGTTCCATGCCGCCATCCACAACAGCTCAGCCATCGCAAGGAGTGCCCCTCGCGATGACGCCGGATTCGCAGATGCAGGGGGCAAGCGCGAAACATGTGGTTGACGCTGACTCTCAAGCGGCCTTGTCCAGCCTTGCATCAACCCATCCGCAGATGGGCGATTTGGCCCACAAAGCGAAGGCAGTGTTGATATTTCCAAGTGTGGTGAGGGCGGGCTTTCTTGCGGGCGTCTCGCATGGGGTTGGCGAACTAATCGAGAACGGCAAGGTCACGGGATATTACGCCACGACGTCGGTATCCTACGGGTTCCAGGCAGGCGTGCAGCAATACGCGTATGTCATGCTTTTCATGAATGAAGCAGCGCTAAATAATCTAAAGACAAGCAGTGATTTCGAGATCGGTGTCGGACCAACGGTAGTCGTGGTCGACGAGGGAACAGCAAAGAACCTTAACACCGAGACAGCTCAGTCAGATGTCTATGCAATGATTTTCAATCAGCAGGGTTTGATGGCCGGAACGGCGTTACGAGGAACAAAGATTTCTCGTATCAGTCCGTGACGGTTGGGCAGGCGAAGTGGTCGTTGAGACCGCTAGGCCCGCTTCTATTCGTGCCTTTCCAGTCAATCAGGGTAATGGTGCCGCTTTCGGTGTCAACGGCGCAGTGCATGCCGTCGATTAGTGTGTTCACATCGACAATCAGAGAGAGCGCAATCAATACTGATCGTCCTGGTCCAGAAACGACGAGAGACCTCGCGACTGCCTCCCCTGCCTGGATATCGGACCAAAGTCCCATTGTGCTTCACCCGGGTGGCGGCCAGACTTGAGCAAAAGTGGCCACGGCAGCCATGTGGGCTCGCAATCCGCAGACAACGGGCACGAGCGAGCCGGCGCCATATTCCGGCCTGTTCGCGACCTGGTGATCGCCGTTCCCCTCGTCTCGCGCGCAGATCCTCGTCCTCCACGCCGGCGGCTGAATGGGACGTCGCGTAGCGACGCGGACGTTCGCGCGGTTCGCACCGCTGCCGCGCCCGTGAACTCCTGAGTCAGACGAATGACGATGCGCAGCGCGCTCGATCCGTCGAATGTCTGAACGTCGAGGATCAGGTGAACGGTGCAGACACCATGATATGTATGTATTCGGCGAGTTCATCGAACGTTGACCTGACGCTCAATGTTTTCTTCGAAATCGGCGCGAATCCGGAACTCACGCAGGCGGGCGTGCAGAACGGTGAGCGCCACGTGTTGCCACGACCGCCAGAGCAGATTCAGTTCCAAGGCATCCAGGTCCAGAAGAAGTCGAGCACATTCAATGCTGCACAGGTGCCGCAATGACTCACAGGAAACTCATCGCCTGTCACGAATGCGACCTGCTGCAGCGCGAGGTGACTGTGCCAGAGGGCGGAACGTTGCGATGCCGGCGTTGCAGTGCCCAGCTTTACCGCGAACTCCCCAACAGTCTCGACCGGGCGCTCGCGTTTTCTCTCGCTGCGGTTGTACTCTTCGCGGTGTCCAATCTCTATCCGATCGTCGGCCTGGCGGTCAACGGGACGGTCGTCGAAACGACGCTGCTGGGGGCCGTGAGCGTGCTGTATCTGGACGGCAAATGGCCAATCGCGGGCCTCGTTTTTATTACAACTGCCCTGATGCCGATCTTGCAGACCGTAAGCATGCTGTGGTTACTGATCCCGCTGAAATGCAACCGCGCGCCGTGGGGCGGTCCGGCCATCTTCCGGCTCTGCCGCTTTTGCCAGCCTTGGGGGATGACCGAGGTACTGATCCTCGGCCTGCTCGTTGCGCTTGTGAAGTTGTCCGCGATCGCCGGCGTGGTTGTAGGCCCTGCACTGTGGTCGTTCGCAGCCCTGATGTTCGTACTGGCGGCAGCGGGCTCCGCTTTCGATATACGCAGCTTGTGGGCGCGCGTCGCCGCCGTCGAGCACATAGACGCAGAGCCAGACCTGGATGAGGCGTCTCTTCAAGGCTCGCTTACCGCAGCGCAATGCGGTCTCGCGCAGTGCCATGATTGCGGACTGCTCGCAAGCGCACGGGCCAACGCTCACACGTTCGATTGTCCGCGCTGTGGTGCAGCGATGCATGTACGCAAACCCGCAAGCCTGTCCCGAACGTGGGCCTTCCTGGTTGCTGCGATGGTGATGTACATCCCGGCGAACATGTTGCCTGTGATGTACACGAACTCGCTCTTCGGGACCGAGGACGACACGATCCTGTCTGGCGTCGTGTACCTGTGGACATCGGGATCGTGGCCGCTTGCGATCGTTGTGTTCGTTGCGAGCATCGCTGTGCCGATGCTCAAGATCCTCGCGCTCGCATACCTGACGATCTCCACACAGGCACACTCGCGCTGGTACCCCATCGAGCGCACACGGATCTATCGGATGGTCGAGTTTGTGGGGCGCTGGTCGATGCTCGACATCTACGTGATCACGATGCTCGTCGCGCTCGTGCAGTTCCAGGCACTTGCGACAATCCAGGCCGGCAACGCGGCGATCGCATTCGGTGCTGTGGTGGTGCTGACGATGTTTGCAGCGATGGCGTTCGATCCCCGCCTGATATGGGACGAAGTGGAGCGAGATCATGCCAGGACCGGAGAAAACGCCTGATTTCCCCGACGCGGAAGCAACGCCGCGCTCGCGCTGGCGTCTTCAGGTCGTCTGGCTCGTACCTGTCCTCGCGGTCCTGATTGGCGGATGGCTCGCTGTCAAGGCAGTCATCGAGAAGGGACCGACGATTACGATCAGTTTCGTGACTGCTGATGGTCTCGAAGCGGGAAAGACGAAAGTCAAGTTCAAGAACGTCGACATCGGGCTCGTCAAAACCGTAACGCTCACGCCCGATCACGAGCGAGTCATCGCGACGGCCGATATCAATAAGAATGCGACGAACATGCTTGTCGACACCACGCGTTTCTGGGTCGTGCGCCCGCGTATATCCGGCGGAACGGTGTCCGGGATCGGCACGCTCCTGTCCGGTTCGTACATCGAAATGGATGTTGGAAAATCGAAAGCCGAGCGTCGCGAATTCGTAGGGCTCGAGACACCACCCGCGATCGCGAATGATGTGCCGGGGCGCGAATTCATTCTGAAAAGCACCAATATGGGCTCGCTCGACGTCGGTACGCCTGTTTATTTCCGAAGGCTGCAGGTCGGACAAATATCCGGCTTCAAGCTCGATCCTGACGGGCACGGTGTGACGCTGAGGGTGTTTATCAACGCGCCGTACGACAAGTTCGTTCTTTCGGACACGCGCTTCTGGCACGCGAGCGGTGTCGACGTAACAGTCGGCTCGGGTGGCATCCAGGTCAATACGCAATCGCTCGTGTCGATCATGATCGGCGGCGTGGCATTCGAGTCGCCGCCGAACGGATTCGACGAAGCCGTCGCCGCGACCGACTCGACCTTCACGCTGTTCCCGGATCGGGCCGATGCGATGAAGGCGCACTATAACGTCGTCGTCAAGTACGTTGCCGACTTCACTGAATCGGTCAGGGGACTGACCGTGGGCGCGCCTGTAGACTTCCGCGGCATTGTGGTGGGCGAGGTGACAGCGATCTATACACGCTTTGATCCAACGACAGCGAAGTTCACTATCCCGGTGGAAATAGACCTGTATCCGGAGTTGTTCACGTCTCGCTACGAGGCCGGCGCGACCAGCGCCCCGGGTGGCCGCTTGTCCAACGATCCTCACGCACTGGCGGATCGCCTCGTCGCGAAAGGACTGCGTCTTCAACTTAGAACGGGCAATCTGCTAACAGGGCAACTGTACCTGGCCGCCGACTTCTTTCCTGATGCGCCCAAAGCCGCTGTCAACTGGGCGTCATCGCCTCCAGAACTTCCGACGATCCCCGGTAACCTGCAAAGGCTGCAGGACAACATCACGCAACTCGTGGCAAAGCTCAACACGATCCCGTTCGATGCGATTGGCAAGAACACGCGAGAGACGCTGGCGAGCGCGAAGACGCTGCTCAACGATCTCGACACCATGGTCGTCCCGCAGGCGCAGGGCACACTCGCCGCGGCCCACACTGCGCTCGACTCGGCCAACAACGCGTTACAGCCGAACTCCCCCTTGCAGCAGAACGCGACCGACATGATTCAGGAACTTTCACGCACGGCTACCGCCTTCCGCACGCTCGCCGATTATCTTGAACGGCATCCGGAGGCGTTGATTCGCGGCAAGCAGCAGGAGAACCACCCGTGACACGCGCACTGATATCGGTCGTTATTGCACTGTTGGGCGTGTCGCTTGGTGGCTGCGCCAGTTCGCCGACGTCCAGCTTCTACCGGCTGAAGCCTGACGCAGCACTCACCGCCATGGGCACCGCGGCGTCGCTATATGTCGTGGTCAACCCGGTCACGATTCCGGCATTGGTTGACCGACCACAGATCGTCGTCAGCCTTGCCGGCAATCAGGTGTGGCCTGAAGAGTTTCAGCGCTGGGCGGAGCCGCTGAAAGGCAATATTCAGCGAACGATCGCTGGAGATCTCGCGGTGCTGCTTGGCTCTGAGCACGTCAGCGTGTATGGGGTGGATACGAGTGGCGTGCCAGCGTGGCGAGTGCGCGTCGACATCATGCAATTCGATTCGGTGCTGGGGAATATGGCCACGATAGACGCACTGTGGACGATCTGGCCTCCAGACCAGGCGGCGCCGATTGTCGGGCGCACGCTCGCGCACGAGCCTGTGCAAGGGCAGGCTTACGACGCGCTTGTTGCCGCTCACGATCGTGCGTTGGGTTCGGTGAGCCGGGAAATTGCAACTGCGATCGTGAAGAGCCAGACGCGATAGCAGCCGCCACAGCGGCCTGAGCAACGCTCCCTGCCGGGGTTTCACGTTGTCGACTTCGTCAGTGGCGGTGTACCAATCGCAGTCACGTACTGTTTGCGAGGTGGAAATGATGAAGGCCAGAGCGAGCAAACTGCCTCGTCAGGTGATTGACAGCCTTGCCAGGTTCGACCATACCGTTTTTGTGTTGCAAGGCGGAGGCGCCCTCGGTGCGTATCAGGCTGGTGTATTTGAAGGCTTCGCTGAAATTGGTATCACTCCGGATTGGGTCGCGGGTATATCAATTGGCGCGATCAACGCGGCGCTCATCGTCGGAAATCCCCCAGAAAAACGGGTTGAGCGGCTACGCGAGTTCTGGGAGCGAGTTTCGGCCCGCACATCACTGATAACCCAACCCACTGCCGGCGCAACGCGCTCGTGGATCAATGCCTGGAGCGCGGCATCTGTGGTTACGTTTGGAGTGCCGGGCTTTTTTGTGCCGCGTGCGCTGCCGCCGTTCATGGCCGTTCCAGGCACAGCCGGCGCCCTCAGTTTCTACGACACTCATCCTCTTAAGAATACGCTCGAGGAGCTGGTCGATTTCGATCTGATCAACCGGCACGATATCCGTCTTTCGCTCGGGGCAGTTAACGTGTGCTCGGGGGAATCAGTCTACTTCGACAATACCAAAACGAGGATAGGCCCGGAGCATGTCATGGCGAGCGGCGCATTGCCGCCGGGATTTCCTCCTGTATTGATAGAGGGGCAGTGGTATTGGGACGGAGGAATCTCCTCCAATACACCGATGTGGTACGTCGTCGATGAGGCTTATCGGGAGAGCGCGCTCGTATTGCAGGTCGATGTGTTCACCGGCCCTGGCCACTTTCCGCGGAATCTCCAGCAGGTTCAGGAGCGCCTCAAGGACATTCAATACGCGAGCAAAGCGCGCTTTAGTTCGGCGCACATCAAAAAGACCGAGGAGTTGCGCACGGCGCTACGGCGTCTGCTGGACAAGCTTCCCGAAGCGCTGCGCGACGATCCAGACGCACAGCGGTTGGCGGCGGTGAGCACGCGAGGCGCGGTCGCCCTGGTTCATATGACCAACCGCCATAACACCGGTTCTTCAGACTTTAAGGATTACGAGTTTTCACGCGCCACCGTTGACGAACTATGGCAGGGCGGCCTCGGCGACGTGCACGATGCTGTTGCACGGAAAGCCTGGGAAGATGTGGTCGAGCTTGCCTATGGAATTCGTGTATTCGACCTGACACCGGTCGAATCGCAGAACCAGGAGAAAGCACCATGACGGAATCCGAGGTAAGAGAGAACGCCTTCGCCATGCCGCTCACGAGCCCCGCCTATCCACCGGGTCCCTACCGGTTCGTGGACCGGGAGTTTCTTATCATCACGTATCGGACCGATCCGGAGAGGTTGAAAGAGGTCATACCAGGCCCGCTCGAGATGGTTGAGCCTATTGTCAAATTTGAGTTCATCCGCATGCCGAACTCCACTGGCTTTGGTGACTACACCGAAGCCGGACAAGTCATTCCGGTGAGTTTTCAGGGGCACACCGGCAGCTACGTGCATGCGATGTTTCTCGACGACATGGCGCCTATCGCCGGCGGTCGTGAAATCTGGGGCTTCCCCAAGAAGCTCGCGAGTCCGCAACTGCGGGTCGAAAAAGACACGATCGGTGGCGTATTGCGATACGGGCCCGTTCCGATTGCGGTCGCTACGATGGGTTACAAGTATCGTCCCGCGTCTCACGACCGGATCCTGGAGTCGCTATCCGCACCCAACTACCTGCTCAAAATTATCCCTCACGTGGACGGATCGCCCCGAGTTTGCGAACTTGTGCGGTACTTTTGCGAGGATATCACTGTCAAGGGTGCATGGAATGGGCCAGCAGCGCTTGAGCTGTTTCATCACGCGCTTGCGCCTGTCGCTGAATTGCCAGTTCTGGAAGTGCTTTCCGGAGTCCATATCCTTACTGACCTGACACTCGGTCTGGGTACGGTAGTTCACGACTATCTGGCGGATCGCTAAGCCGCGCCGTCAGTTCGGCTTGCGCTTTCAAAGAACGCGCTTTTTGGCGTCTGACAAATAGCGAGGGCATGACGCTGTGGAGATAAAGGAGTACTACTGAGATCTGTTGTAATCAGCTATTTCCAGAAGCCGCCGGACTTGCATTCGCTAACCTGTCACATCGTTGGTCTTCGCTGACCGCGCATCCTAAACTCTTCATGACGGCGATGCATGGTGATCAAAGCTCCATCGATCATGCGCCGGTCACGTTTTGGCAGAACCTTCGGGAGACCGCCATGAAGATAGTGTTGCTGTTGGCTTGCTTAATGATCAGCTCAAGCGCGTTTGCGGAATGTGCGACGAATTCCCGCGGCGAAACGGTATGCGGGAATGGCTCGACTGCGGGCGGATATAACCGCAATACGGGCACGGCCTGGACATCTCAAACGAATCAGAACGGTGTGCGAACGACCCAAACCAATCGTGGTGGCGAGGCGAAGACGGAGAACGGGAAAGGCGTCGTACGTGGGCCCGGCGGCAAGACCTGTTATCGGACAGCGAATAGTCACGGTTGTAACTGATAGCGTACGGCTGCCTTGGTCCTCAACCAATCAGGAGAGGGGGATGAGGAGCAAACATTCCGCTATGGGGGTGAAAGACTACATGCTGCGCTATGCGCGCGACCTGGCAGACTCGGGCCAATACGCCGACTGGCGAGCGATCGAAGCGCTACTGCAGCAGAGGTACGGCGAAGAGCAGAGCGCTCGTTTGCTCAACGATGCGGCGATCCGGAGCGAGTTGGACCGGCGCTGTCAGGATGCTGTGCATGTTGGCAACAGCAACCAGCCGATCCAACATTGACGTGCGTGATGTCGGCAGGACTACATCGCCAATCTCCCAACTGTGTTTTCAACTTCAACGTTTGACCGAAGTCCTATAGTCGGTTTGCGTCGGCGTCCTAACCTGAATTCGCAAGGTGGCAGTTGCACGGGCAAGCGAAGAGTCCTCGCCGTACCGAGCAAGAGTTGTGCGCAGTTGGATATCGGACCAAAGTCCCATTGTATTTGGCCTGGACGGCTACCAAACTTCACGACTACGGGCGCCATGACACGACGATGCCGATACTTTGGCGCTGCGCGGCGCCGGTGGCGCTTTCGAGCGCGCCACATGCGGGACACCCTGGCCAAAATACGAGAATCTTTCCGGTCTTTGCGCAAAGCATCGAGGCGCGATGTATCGAGTGAGTCACACACGGCGGGGGCATTTTGTCAGGCAGCGGCTTGTCGGCTGGTTCCCAAACTGTCTCGGCCGGCGTTGCGTCTAGAGCAGTGTGCGGATCCTTGCTGATCCGGATCGCGAACAGTAAGCGGGCAACGAAGAGGTGACCATGGCGCACGTACCGGGGCGATGCGCAGGTCCGGCGCGTTGCGGGAGGCCATTCATGAGCGGACCGTTCTTTCCCGAGCATCGACTGTTACCCCGGGTTGCGGCGCGCCGGTACTGCCTGCCGCTCATTCTCGTCGCCGTTGCGCTGACACTCTTCGCCGGCTGCAAGAAGGCATCCGGGCCCCCCGCGCTCGGTGCGCCGGAAGTCACGGTGATGACGGTCGTGGCACAGGACACCCCGGTCGAACTCGAATTCACCGCGCAGACGCAGAGTTCGCGTGAAGTCGAGATTCGCGCGCGTGTGGACGGCTTTCTCGACAGGCGGATGTACACCGAAGGCGACAAGGTGAGGGCCGGCCAGACATTGTTCCTGATGGATCCGAAACCGTTTCAGGCCGCGCTGCAGACGACACGGGGCGAACTTGCGCAGCAGCAGGCGCGGCTGACGGTGGCGCAGCAGAATCTTGCGCGGGTCAAGCCGCTTGCGGCGCAGCAGGCGTTGAGCCAGAAGGATCTCGACGACGCCATCGGCAACGAGAAGGAGGCCCAGGCCGCAGTGATCTCTGCGCAAGGCCAGGTGGAGACGGCGGAACTCAACCTCAGTTACACGACGATCAAGTCGCCTCTCGATGGCCTCGCGAGCTATGCAAGGCAGCAGGACGGAAGCTATCTGATCGCCAATTCATCTGGGCTCCTCACCTATGTCTATCAGCTTGATCCGATCTGGGTGAATTTCAGTATTTCCGAAAACGAAATGCTCAAATTTCAGGACCAGATTTCTGCAGGCAAGCTGCTCTTCCCGCCGAACAGCGAGTTCGTCGTGGCAGTGATACTCGGCGATGGCACGGAATTTCCCCAGCACGGCACCATCAGCTTTGCGAATCCGGCGTTCAACACCGACACCGGCACTTTCCTTGTGCGGGCAACACTCGCGAACCCGAAGGGTACGTTGCGGCCGGGGCAGTTCGTGCGCGCGCGCGTGTCAGGCGCCACGCGGCCGAATGCAATTCTCGTGCCCCAGCGGGCCGTGCTCCAGGGCGCGAAGAGTCACTTCGTGTGGGTCGTCGACAATCAGTCGAAGGCCCGTCAGCGAGTGGTCGAAGTCGGCGACTGGAACGGCGATAACTGGTTCATCAACGATGGCCTGAAGGCCGGCGAGCGCATCGTGGTGGACGGCGCGATTCGCGTCGTGCCCGAAGTCCCGCTCAAGATTGCCGGCACGCTCCCTTCGACGAAGAGCGGCGGCAAGACGGTCGTTGAGAAGGGCGGCGCGTCGGCGCCACAGGTGAGCGGGGGCGAGCGAGCGACGGCGCCAGTCGCAACCAGCGGCGCTTCGCAGTAAGGGGCGACTCGATGAACATCTCGCGCTTCTGCATCGACCGGCCCATCTTCGCGTCCGTCATTTCGATCGTGATCACGCTCGGCGGCGCGTTGACGATGTTCTCGCTGCCCATCGCGCAGTATCCGGACGTCACGCCGCCGCAGATCACGGTCTCCGCGACCTACCCGGGCGCCAGCGCGGACGTCGTTTCGAACAACGTTGCAGCGCCGATCGAGCAACAGGTCAACGGTGCGGACAACATGATCTACATGTATTCGTCCGGCTCGTCGACCGGCAACTACACGCTCAATGTCTTCTTCGAGATTGGCACCAATCCGGAGCTAGCCCAGGTCGACGTGCAGAACCGCGTGAACCTCGCGTTGCCGCAATTGCCGCAGCAGGTGCAGTCGCAGGGCGTCCAGGTCCAGAAGAAGTCGAACGCCTTCATGATGGTGATCGCGATCTACTCGCCGGACGAACGCTTCGATCCGACCTATATCGCGAACTATGCGAACGTCTATGTGCTCGACACGCTCAAGCGGATTCCGGGTGCGAACCAGTCGTCGATCTTTGGCACTCCAGATTACGCGATGCGGATCTGGTTGAAGCCGGATCGGATGGCGCAACTCGGCATCACCGCCGGCGACGTGCAGAACGCCGTACGCGCCCAGAACCAGCAATTCGCGGTCGGCACCGTTGGCCAGGCGCCAACCGGCAACCCGGTCGAGCAGTCATTCGCGGTGACAACCAGCGGGCGGCTCGCGACGGCCGCCGAATTCGACGACATCATCATCCGTGCAGCGAGCAACGGCGCGGCGATCGTCCGCTTGAAAGACATCGGCCGGGCCGAGCTGGGTCAGAAGAGTTATTCGAACCGCACCACCTACCAGGGCAAGCCGGCGACGATCATCGCGGTCTACCAGCAGCCTGGTGCGAATGCGCTCGACGTCTCGAAGCAGGTACGCGAGACGCTCGCGGAGCTAAAGACGTCATTCCCTGAGGGGCTCGACTATCAGATCGCGATGGACACGACGGATTTCACGCGCGCGTCGATCGCCGACGTGATCCACACGTTCTTCGAGGCGCTCGTGCTGGTGGTGATCGTCGTGTTCGTGTTCCTGCAGAGTCTGCGCGCCACGCTCATACCGGTGCTGGCGGTACCGGTGTCGATCATCGGCACGGCGATGGGGATGGCGGCGCTGGGCTTTTCGATCAACATGCTGACTTTGTTCGGGATGGTGCTCGCAATCGGCATCGTCGTGGACGATGCGATCGTCGTGATTGAGAACGTCGAGCGCAACATGACCGTCTTCAAGCTCGGTCCGAAAGATGCGGCCAAGCGAGCGATGGACGAGGTGTCGGGACCGGTTGTCGCAATCGTGCTCGTCATGTGCGCCGTGTTCGTGCCGGTTGCGTTTCTCGGCGGGATCACCGGGCAGTTGTACAAGCAGTTCGCTATCACGATCGCGATCTCGGTGGTGTTCTCGGGTATCGTTGCGCTCACGCTGTCCCCGGCGCTTGCCGCCATCCTGATCAAGCCCACGCATCATGAGAAAAAGGGCTTCTTCCGGTGGTTCGACCATCAGTTCGAGCGGATGACGGCGGGTTACGGGCGTGCCGTGCAGTTCATGATCCGGCGTTACGTGCTGGGGCTCATCGTTTTCGGCGTCGTGATCGCGCTCGCGGTCCTGATGGGGAAGTCGATCCCAGGCGCTTTTCTGCCGCCCGAGGACCAGGGCTATCTGCTGGGCGCGATCATCATGCCCGACGCGGCGAGCCTCGACCGTACCGCGGCCGTGGGCGACAAGGTCACCGACTATTTCATGCAGCAGGCCGCGGTCAGCAGCATCACGATCGTGAACGGCTACAGCTTGCTCGACAGCCAGAACAAGAACAATGCGGGCACGTTCTTCGTCGGCCTGAGAGGTTTCGACGAGCGGTACAAGTTCTCGAACATCAGGGAGCAAAATGCGCGCGCAGTGCTGATCAAGGCCTACGAGACGCTCTCGAAAATTCAGGAGGGCATCGTCGTCCCGGTGAATCCGCCGTCCATTCCGGGCCTGGGTACGACGGGCGGCAGCGAGATGTGGATCGAAAGCCACGGAGACGGCTCTATTCAGCAGCTCGCCGGTGTCGTGCAGGACTTCGTTGCGAAGGCGAAGGCGCGCCCCGAACTCACCGGCGTGACCACGACGTTCAACGGGAACTCGCAGCAGTTGCTGGTGGACGTCGACCGCGACCAGGCGGAGACGCTCGGCGTGCCGGTCGAAGAGGTGTACAGCGCGATGCAGACCATGTTCGGCTCGCTTTATGTGTCGCAGTTCAACAAGGACGCGCGGCTCTGGCAGGTGATCGTTCAGGCCGATCCGCGCTACCGGCTCACGCCCGCGGACCTCGACCAGATCTACGTGCGCAGCAACACGAAGAACATGGTGCCGATCAAGGCGGTGATGACTTACAAGTACGTCACGGGCCCCGACCTGATCACGCGCTTCAACAACTTCCCGGCGGTGAAGATTACGGCGAATGCGGCGCCGGGCTACAGCTCGGGCCAGGTAATCGATACCTTGAAGGAGCTCGCCGCGCAGATGCCGCCGGGTTACGCCGTCGGCTGGAGCGGCGAGGCGTTCGAGGAGATCAAGTCGGGCTCGACCGGTGGCCTCGTGTTCGTGTTCGGGATCATCATGGTGTTCCTGATCCTCGCCGCGCAATACGAGAAGTGGTCACTGCCGCTCGGCGTGCTCATGGCGGTGCCATTCGCTCTTTTCGGTGCGCTGCTCGCGATCCTGCTGCGCGGCCTGAACAACGACGTGTACTTCCAGATCGGGCTGACCATGCTGATCGCGCTCGCCGCGAAGAATGCGATCCTGATCTTCGAGTTCGCCGTGCTGAACCGGGAGGAGGGCAAGACGCCGTACGACGCTGCGCTGACCGCCGCGAAAGAGCGCCTGCGGCCGATCGTGATGACTTCGCTTGCGTTCATCCTCGGCTGTGTGCCGCTCGCCATTGCGCTGGGCGCCTCGCAGAACAGCCGCCATTCGATCGGCACAGGCGTGATCGGCGGCATGCTGGGCGCGACCGCGATCGCCGTGTTCTTCATTCCGATGTTTTACTGGGGGATCGAGTCGCTGGGTTCGCGCAAGGACGGCGGGAAGGAAACACCCGCGCCGGGCAGCGGAACGCCGCCGCCCGCGTCCGGCGGCTCAGGCTCGCCGACGGTTACGCCGTCCGTGCGGCGTGAGGATGATTGACATGCGTGCCGCTGCCTTCGCGCGCGTCGCTGCGCCGGTCCTCGTGATGAGCTTGCTGAACGGCTGTCTGCTCGGTCCCAACTACGAACGGCCGAAAGCGGATGTGCCGGCAACGTACCGGTTTGCGTACCCGGACGTGGCCGACGTCGCCAACACCACGTGGTGGGAGCAGTTCGACGACCCGGTACTGAACGACCTGGTGAAGACCGCGCTCGAGAACAACCTCAACGTGAAGCAGGCGGCCGCGCGTGTCGACGAATTCATGGGGCAGTTCGTGAGCACCCGTTCGGCGCTGTTCCCGCAGGCGAGCGCCGGTTTCAGCGCGGCGCGCGAGCGCGCGTCGCAGAACGGGCCGACGCCGATACCGGCTGGCGTTTCGCCGGTCTTCAACGAGTTCCAGGCGAGCGTGTCGGCCTTCTGGACCATCGACCTGTTTGGCCAGGTACGACGCGAAACCGAGGCGGCGCGTGCGAACGTGAACGCGGCCGAACAGAGCCGCCGCGCGACGATCCTGACGCTCGTCGCATCGGTCGCGACGTCCTATATCACGCTGCGCAGCCTCGATATGCAGCTTGAGATCGCACAGAGCACGACCGTGAGCCGGGCCGATTCCGTACACGTGTTCACGCTGCGCCAGCAGTTCGGACAGACCTCGGATATGGAGCTTGCCCAGAGCCAGTCCGACTATGCGGCGACGAAGGCGACCATCCCGCAATTCGAGCAGCAGATCGCACAGCAGGAAGATGCGCTCTCGGTGCTGCTCGGCAGCAATCCGGAGCCGATCCTGCGCGGCCGCGCACTGGTGGATCTCTCGACGCCCGCCGTCCCTGAGGGCATGCCGTCGGACCTGCTCGAACGCCGGCCCGACCTGCTGCAGGCCGAGCAGAATCTGGTCGCGCAAAATGCGCTGATTGGCGCGGCGCGCGCGCTGTATTTCCCGCAAATCTCGCTCACGGGACTCTTCGGATCCGTGAGCACGCAGTTCTCCAATCTCTTCACCGGACCTGCGCGGGTATGGTCGTTTGCCGGCTCGGCAGTGATGCCGATCTTCACGGGCGGCAATATCTACGGCCAGAACAAGCAAGCCGAAGCGCGGCAACAGGAGGCGCTGTTCGCCTACGAAAATGCGATCAAGGTTGCGTTCCAGCAGGTCAACGACGCGCTGATCTCGGTGCAAAAGTCACGCGAGCAGTTTGAGATTCAGAGCCAGCAGGTCGCCTACCTGCGCAAATATCTGCGGCTCGCGCGGCTGCGTTACGAGGGCGGCTATACGAGCTACCTGGAGGTGCTCGATGCCGAGCGCAATCTGTTCAACGCGGAACTGCAGCAAACGCAGACACGGGCCGCGACGCTGACGAACCTCGTCAACCTCTACATGGCGATGGGCGGCGGCTGGGTCGTTCAGGCGGAGCAGATGAGCGTGCCGGCACCGGCAAGCGGACCATCGCCGGCGCAGCCGACTACGCCGGAACCCGTTGCGCAGGCGCCGCAATGACCGCGGGGGCCGCATGCGTGCCACAAATTCAGGCGGCTGACTTGCGCGGCGAGTGGCTGATCTTGCCTTCGTACGCGGACGATACGCGCACGCCGCTGGATCGCGCGTTGAGACCTGACGCGACGATCGTGCTCCAGTTCCCAATCCGGCACGCCCGCTAGCCCGCCACTGGGCTTTCGAAGTCGCGGGTTGACCCCAGGTTAATCTGAAATCTCGTTGGCTATAATCGCGAACGGCCGAGCGCTGTGATCCAGCGTTCCGGCAAGCAGGAAGGGTTACCCCCCATTCCCTGATCAATGTAGCGGCCGATCCCCACAGGAGACTGGCATGGCAGAACAACTCATCATTTTCGATACCACCTTGCGGGATGGAGAGCAGTCGCCGGGTGCGTCGATGACAAAAGAAGAAAAACTCCGCATCGCGAGGCAACTCGAGCGCATGCGGGTCGACGTGATCGAAGCAGGCTTCGCAGCCAGCTCCGAGGGCGATTTTCAGGCTGTGCGCGCAATTGCAGGCGAAGTGAAAGATAGCATTATCTGTTCTCTCGCCCGCGCGAACGAGCGTGACATTTCACGTGCAGCTGAAGCTCTGCGGCCAGCCAGCCGTTATCGTATCCATACCTTTCTTGCGACGTCGGCACTGCATATGGAGAAAAAGCTCCGTATGTCGCCCGATCAGGTGTACGAGCAGGCGCGTCGCGCGGTGCGTCAGGCGCGTAATTTCACTGATGACGTCGAGTTCTCGCCAGAAGACGCCAGCCGCTCAGATATGGACTTTCTCTGCCGGGTGCTCGAAGGCGTCATTGCCGAAGGCGCGACTACGATCAACGTACCCGATACCGTCGGCTACGCCATGCCAGAAGGCTATGCAGCACTGATCCGGGAACTGCGCGAGCGCATTCCCAATTCAGACCGGGCGGTTTTTTCGGTGCACTGTCACGATGATCTTGGCCTTGCTGTGGCGAACTCACTAGCGGCGGTCAAATCGGGCGGCGCAAGGCAGATCGAGTGCACGATCAACGGGCTTGGCGAACGGGCAGGGAATACGGCGCTCGAGGAAGTCGTCATGGCAGTCAAGACCCGGCGAGATCACTTCGGCCTCGACGTGCGCGTCGATACGAGCCAGATCGTTGCGGCTTCACAGTTGGTCTCGGAGATTACCGGGTTTGCGGTGCAGCCCAACAAGGCGGTCGTTGGCGCTAACGCATTCGCTCATGCGTCCGGCATTCACCAGGACGGTGTGCTCAAAGCGCGCGATACTTATGAGATCATGCGGGCGGAAGACGTAGGCTGGAGCGCGAACAAGATCGTGCTTGGGAAGCTTTCTGGAAGAACCGCCTTCAAACAGCGCTTGCGTGAGCTGGGCGTCATGATGGACAGCGATGCGGAATTGAATGCGGCGTTCGCGCGCTTCAAGGCGCTCGCTGATCGGGAGGCCATCGTTTCCGATGGCGCACTCGTTGCCCTGGCTCGGCAGGGCGCGGACGTGAATTCCGGCAGCGCGCATCGATAGCGATCAGCGATTGAGGTTTTCAGGTCACAGACCGCCGCACTGCAGGGATATTTTCGTTACTACTCGAAACAGCCATGAATACTGAAACAACTGCGCAATTTACTATTTCGCCCATCGAGACACCTACCCCACACGATCAGATCACCGCGAGTATTACGAACCCGGTATTTGGTCGCGTGTTCACCGATCACATGGTGACTGTTCGATGGACAAGTACCCTTGGCTGGCACGACGCGAAAGTCGAGCCGCGCCGGCCGTTTCAGATTGACCCCGCCTGCGCCGTCCTGCACTACGCGCAGGAAATATTTGAGGGCATGAAAGCCTATCGCGGCGAAGACGGCTCGATCTCGCTTTTCAGGCCTCTCGAGAACGCAAGGCGGTTTCGCGCGTCGGCCGCGCGCATGTCCATGGCCGAACTCCCCGAAACACTCTTTGTCGGCGCAGTGGATGCTCTCGTGAAGGTGGATCGGGCCTGGGTTCCTGGGGGAGATGGCAGCCTGTACCTTCGGCCCTTCATGTTTGCATCCGAAAGTTTTCTCGGTGTGCGCGCGTCGAATGAGTACGTGTTCTGTGTGATTGCCTCGCCCGTTGGGCCGTATTTCAAGCCGGGCAAGACCGCGGTCACTGTTTGGGTGTCTGACCACTACACGCGTGCGGCACCGGGTGGAACAGGCGCAGCCAAATGCGGTGGAAATTATGCTGCCAGCCTGATTGCGCAAACCGAGGCGGCAGCGAAAGGCTGCGACCAGGTTGTGTTCCTTGACGCCGCGGAACACAAATGGATCGAAGAACTGGGTGGCATGAACGTTTTCTTCGTGATGGACGACGGTTCGCTGCGTACACCGCCGCTATCCGGCACCATCTTGCCCGGTATTACGCGTGCTTCCATTATTGAGTTGGCGAGACAGGAGGGCATGACAGTCTCCGAAGAGCCTTATGCATTTGAAACGTGGCAAGCCGATGCAATCAGTGGCCGCGTCAAGGAGGCCTTCGCCTGTGGTACGGCAGCGGTCGTGACGGCCATCGGAGAGGTTCGTCACGTTGCGGGCGAATTCAAGATCGGAGATGGCGGCGAAGGACCTGTCACGCAACAGATTCGCACGACGCTCACCGGCATTCAGCGCGGCAAGATTGCGGACCCGTTCGGGTGGACCCACAAGGTTGAATGAGCCATTCATGGGCGGCTCTCGTGCGCTTGCAGGTCCGCTGCATCTCACGAGGGCTTCGCAACTTTAATCATATTGTCCGCCCGTAGCATGCCCGGCAAGGCCTCAACGAAAAGATCTGCCTGCAATGCCGCGCCAGCCTCGACGTCGTATTGCGAGAAGTCCCGGACGCCAGCCGCCAATAGAACTTCGTCATCCAGAAAGAATTTTCCGGAGGACTCCCTTGATGGGCGCGTCAGAATATAGTGGGCTGCGTCGGCAACTATCTCCGGCTTGCGGCACGCAGCAATCATCTGCGTGCCGCCAATCTCGTTGCGCACCGCGGCAGTCGCAATCGCGGTTCTTGGCCACAATGAATTCACGGCGACGCCACGGTCCTTGAACTCGCCAGCGAGCGCCAGCGTAAACAGGCTCATCGTGTATTTTGCAATGGCGTAAGCCGGAAAATCCTTGAACCACTTTGCGTCTGTGACCAGGGGAGGTGACAGCGTCAGGATGTGCGGATTAGGCGAATTGAGCAGGTGAGGCAGACAGGCCTGCGCACAGACAAACGTGCCCCTGCCGTTCACTCCGTGCATCAGGTCGTAGCGCTTGACGGGTGTGTCCAGCGTTCCCGTCAGTCGGATGGCACTCGCATTGTTCACGAGTATGTCGATCCCGCCGAATACCTCAATGGTCCTGGCAACGGCGTCCTTTACGCGCTCCTCATCGCGAATGTCGACGACGAGTGGAAGCGCCTTTCCGCCAGCCGCTTCCACAGCAGCGGCGGCCGTATGTATCGTGCCTTCAAGGCGCGGGTCCGGGTCGGCCGTCTTCGCTGCAATCACGACGTTCGCTCCGTCGCGTGCCGCGCGCAGTGCAATGGCGAGTCCGATACCCCGACTGCCACCTGACATAAATATTGTTTTGCCAGCGAGATTCATGGTCATCTCCTGAATTTGACACGATGGACGCTTTGTCTGCGACGCTTATGAAGAGGTCGGGGCCATTGCGGCTTGCACCCATGACCTCGTGTTCGAGCGAGAACTGTCGAACAATTTCCTTGCCGGGCAGTCCGGTTGCGCCAACTACCCGCCAATGTGCAGATCAATTCGCTGCAACGCGGCAATCGTGATGGCTGCCGCGCGAACAGGTGTTTCCAACTGGTTGACTGTGCGATTTTGCGCCTAAGATGAACTTCTATGCGCACAGGCTGGTGCAGGCCCGCAAAAGGCGGGCGCCAGAAGGCAGCGCGCGGATCGACGCCAACAAGTGTTTTCATCATGGATGCGAGCGTGCGCGCGGCGGGTGCCTGTCGTGCGTCTGCATTGACGCGAAAGTGCGCGACGGAGATCGCCGCGCTGGCGACGTCTGCCCGGCGTGGCTGGTCGGCGTCGCTTTGCCATGCCTTGCTCGCAGTGGCTTGCGCGCTGGGCGCGGCACCGGCTGCGCCCGCCGACACACCCGCCAATACAGTCGATCCAGCCAACACGGCGCGCGCCGTTACCGGCGCGAGCCCTACCGACCCTGCCGTTTCGCCGCGCGACGCCGCCGTGCGCCAGGTCGTGCTGGGCATCATCAGCTTTACGCACTGGCCGACGCCGCCCGGGCGCCTGCACCTGTGCGTGACGGGCCGACCCGACTACGCGCAGGGCCTCGTCGACACGCTGCAGGCCGGCTCGACGCCGCTCGAGGTGCGGCGTGTCCACTTTGATGATTCGGCCCTCGGCGCAGCCTGCGACGTCGTTTATCTTGGCGACCTGAGCGACGCTGAGCGGCAGCAGATCAGCGCCGCCGTGGCTGGCCATCCGGTCCTGACCATTGCGGAACACGATCCGTCGTGCACCGCGGGCAGCATGTTCTGCCTGAATGTCGATGGCGAACGCGTCACGTTCGACATCAATCTCGATGCCGTGGCGCGCAGCGGCGTGCGAGTCCACCCGAATGTGCTCAACCTCGCGCGGCGGCCGGTGACGCCATGACACAGCCCGCGCCCCCTGTTGCCCCTCCGCCTGCGCCGCGTCTGACGCTGCAAGGCGTATTGCGCCGCGCGCACCTGCGTCTGGCGTTCGTCGCCGTCACAATGGCCGCTGTGTCGTTGATCCTGGTCGCCGTGATCGCATTGCGTGCCTATTCCGGCAACAACCTGAACCTGCTGGCCCGCTCGCTCGGCTATACGGTCGAGGCGGCGCTGGTGTTCGGTGACCGCGTCGCGGCGACCCAGGCGATCGAGCTGATCGCCAAAGAAGAGGACGTGGCCCAGATCGTCGTCACGGATGGCAGGGGCCGGCCGTTCGCGGCATGGCGCTCGCCTGCCGCCAGCGCGATCGCCCGGCTCGAGCGGGCAGTCGCCGACCTTGCGCTGCCCGGGCCCGTGACAGTGCAGGTGCGGCACGACGGCATCGTCGTCGGTTACGTCGAAGTGCGTGGTCAGGGGCACCAGTTCTTCGGCTTCCTGCTGGGCGGCGTCGGCGGCATCCTGGCCTGCCTCGCCGTTAGTGTGCTTGGGGCCTATGTCAGCTCGAAGCGCGTGGTGCGCAGCATTGTCGCTCCCCTGCGTGCGCTGGCTGGCGTCGCCCACGCAGTGCGGCGCGACCGCGCGTTCGATCGACGAGTCGAGCCCGCTGCGATTGCCGAACTGAACGAGCTCGGCGACGATTTCAACGCCTTGCTCGATGAATTCGAAGACTGGCAGAACAACCTGCGCAACGAAAACGCATCGCTCGAGCACAAGGCAACCCACGATGCGCTCACTGGCCTGCCCAACCGTTTGCAGTTCGAGGCTCGCCTCAAGCGCGCCCTCGGCGAGGCCATGGTGACGCAGCAGCGGGTCGCCGTCCTCTATCTCGACTGTGACCGTTTCAAGGAGATCAACGACTGCTTCGGCCATGACGCCGGCGACGCGGTGCTGATCGCTATCGCGGCGCGGCTGCGCACGCAGTCGCGCGAAGTCGACCTCGTGGCACGCCTCGGCGGCGACGAATTCGCCGTGATGCTGGCGCCGATGCGCGAACTGGCCAGCGCCGCCCGCATCGCCGAGGACATACTGTCCGGCATGACGCTGTCGATCACGTTGTCCGATGGCCGCACGGTCGCCACCATGATGAGCATCGGTATTGCGCTGTATCCCGAACACGCGTGCGACGCGAACGGCTTGCTGCGCGCTGCGGATGCGGCGATGTACCGGGCCAAGCGCGCGCGGCCCGGATCGTGGCAGTTCGCCGAAGGTGTCGCCGGACCGGCTTGACGTGATGGCACGGCACAGCAGCCGGGCCGTCGCAAGAACTCAAAACAGCGCGTGCACGCCGGCGCGCTCGAGGGGAATGTGATGAAGAAACACGCGTTACCTGCACGCATCTGGCGTGCAGGCATTGGGAGCGCACTGCTCCTGTGTTTGCTCCTTGGGGGCTGCCAAACGCCGCCGCTTTACCGCGGTCTGACGCACAAGCAAGTCGAGGCGCTCACGTCTGCGGGATTCGAGGAGACCGGGCAGGGTTTCGAGTTCGGCTTGACCGGCCCCATCCTGTTCGACTTCGACCGCTACAACCTCAAGCCCGACGCCCGCCGGATCGTCGAGCGAATTGGCCACACGCTTACGTCGGCAGGGCTTACCAGTGTGCGCGTGTATGGCTACAGCGACGCGGAGGGCTCGAGCGCCTATGACCTTGAGTTGTCCAGACGCCGTGCCGAGGTCGTAGCACTCGAACTCGTCGACACCGGGCTGCCTGCCGAACACGTCGAGATCATTGGGAAAGGCAAGCGCGATCCGGTGGGCGACAACCGCACGGAAGCCGGCCGCGCACAAAACCGCCGGGTCGCAATTGTCGTCGCGCCGCGCTGAGCCGGCGCGGTGTCCTGTTCCGAATTCCGGATCGCCCCATCTGGGTGCAACTGAGGAAGCTGAACGCAAAAAAGCACGCTCGCTCAAACAAGGGGCGCATCACCCGGCCGTTCAGACCAATCGCTTTTCAAACCAGTGATGGGCATAGGGTTCAGCGCTGAACGCATCGACTTCGATGTATCCAGATTGCCGGTATAGAGAAATCGCCTCGCGCAGAGCGCGATTTGTCTCCAGGCGGATCACGCGCGCTTTGGCCTGCCGGGCACGCTTCTCCGCCTCGACGATCAACCGGCGGCCGACACCCATACCTCGTGCGGTGGGACTCACCCACATTCTCTTGAGTTCGGCCGGCGACTTCTTGTGAAACTTCAGCGCGACGCAGCCTATCGGGCTTCCATGGAGTCTCGCGACGATCAACGCGCCTTGCGGCGCCGTCAGTTCATGGGCATCTGCGGACAGGCTCATAGACGGATCGAATCCTGCCTCAAAGCGATCGTTGAGTTCACCGAAGTATTGTTCAAAGCACCACTTCGCTTCATCACTATCCGGCGTCTCAAGGGCAAAATGCACCAGCGATGCCTGTAGCAAACGCTCAACCTCAGACATGGCTGCGACCAGCCTGCGTCGCTGCTCGTCGCCGAGCGGCTCGAGCGCACGTAAGGCGACTGCGTCGGAGAGCCGTTCGAGTTCGGCCCTTTCCATGAGCCCTTTCTCAGTCAGGCAAGCCCGGCGCACGCGGCGGTCGTTCGAATGAGTGCGGACGGCAACAAGGTCTTGTCGCTCAAGAGACGCCAAGGTCCGGCTCACATAGCCTGAATCAAGGTTTAGCCTCGCGCGAAGAGCACGAATATCCGTACCGTCGACACCGATCTCCCATAGCAGGCGTGACTCACCCATCGGGCGGCCTCGTCCGAGGAAATGATCGTCGATGGCGCCAATGCTCTCGGCGACGATGCGGTTAAAGCGACGAATCTGGAGAATATCGGCTGCACTCATATCTCTGACTTTAGTCAGAGATTTGGCTCCCGTCAACATGGCGTCGAGGGATGCTGTGCCGTCCCCAAACTCCTCGCACATGAGTTCGAACGATGTTCAGTGCCCAAATGGTAGCGGCCTCACGAGAGCGCACGCGCCCATTTTCCGGGAAGGCGAGCAGTGAAGCGGCCCAGGTTGTGAAACTGGTACGGACCAACCATACTTGCCTGTAACGCCCCCCGAATGCGCCAGATTCACACCGTGCTGCAACCGGAAATTGAGAAAGGCGAGTTCGGTTCATTCTCTTCATCAAACAGCTAACTGGCTTCGACCTCCTGCATCTTGCGAAACCCGATGCCCGCACGCAGGCGTCGGGTGACCCTCGGCGTGGCAACGCCACCCGGGCGGGGCGACAGAGGTCGGAGAATCGTTCGCTGCGATTGCGTCGAGTCAAACTGAAACATGGGGAAGCATCGTGGCCATCACCCCAACGTCAGCCGCGAACCCGAGCGCCGAATCCGCGCGTAGCGGCCTGAGCATCGACGCGTTGCGGCGCGGCGTGCTCGACAATCTGGTCTGCCTGCAGGCCCGTACGCCGGGCATAGCGACGCCGCACGACTGGTACATGGCGCTAGCCTATAGCGTGCGTGACCGCATGCTGGAGCGCTGGGCTGCGACGATCCAGACCTATGCGGAGCGCGATTTGCGGGTGGCGTGCTACCTCTCCGCCGAGTTCCTGATTGGACCGCAGCTGGGTAACAACCTCGTCAATCTCGGTATCGAAGACAATGCGCGCGACGCCATGCACGAGCTCGGTCAGGATCTCGACGAACTGCTTGCACTCGAAGAAGAGCCGGGGCTCGGAAATGGCGGGCTAGGCAGGCTCGCGGCCTGTTATCTGGATTCGCTCGCGACGCTCGAAATTCCGTCCGTAGGCTACGGCATCCGCTATGAGTTCGGCATCTTCAATCAGGATATTCGCGATGGCTGGCAGGTCGAAGTCGCCGACCTTTGGCTGCAAAAGGGCAATCCATGGGAGATCGTGCGCCCAAACCTGAGCTACGACGTCTCGTTCGGCGGGCATACTGAAATGTGGAACGACGCGCAAGGCCGCTTTCGCGTGCGCTGGCTGCCTGCGCGCATGGTCAAAGGCGTGGCTTGTGATACGCCGATGCCCGGCTTTCGGGTCAATACGTGCAACACACTGCGCCTGTGGAAGAGCGAGGCTATCGAATCCTTCGCCCTGGAGGACTTCAATGCCGGCGACTACTACCAGGCCGTGCAGGAAAAGGTGATCTCCGAAACGCTGTCCAAGGTGCTGTATCCGAATGACGAGCCCGAAGCCGGCAAGCGACTGCGCCTTGCGCAACAGTACTTCTTCGTCTCGTGCTCGCTCCAGGACATGCTGCGTCTGCTCGATCTGAAAGGCGAACCTGTTTCGCGTTTCGCGGAAATGTTCACCGCGCAACTGAACGATACCCATCCTGCCATCGCCGTCGCCGAACTGATGCGCCTGCTCGTGGACGAACGGCTGCTCCCCTGGGAAGAGGCATGGGACATTACACGTCGCACGCTTGCCTATACCAACCATACGCTGCTGCCTGAAGCGCTGGAGACGTGGGGTTTGCCGCTTTTTGGACGGTTGCTGCCGCGTCCGCTCGAGATCATCTACGAGATCAACCGGCGGTTCCTCGACGAGGTGCGGCAGCACTATCCGGGCGACGAGGCGCGTGTGGCGCGCATGTCGATCATTGACGAGGCAGGCGAGAAAAAAGTGCGCATGGCGCACTTGTCGACCATCGGTTGCCACGCGGTCAATGGTGTTGCGGCGCTGCATTCCGCGCTTCTCACGCAGACCGTGCTGCGCGACTTTGCGCAGTTGTGGCCCGAACGTTTTCTCAACGTTACGAACGGCGTCACGCCGCGCCGCTTCGTTCTGCTCGCCAATCCAGGGCTCGCCCGGCTTCTTGACGAAACGGTGGGCGAGGGATGGGTCACCGACCTCACGCTGCTTCGGAAACTCGAGGCGCACGCCGGCGATCCGGCGTTTCTGGAAAAGTGGCGTGCAGTGAAGCGGGCGAACAAAAAGGCGCTGGCGCAGCGCATCCGAACCGCCACGGGCGTCATTGTCGATCCCGACGCGCTCTTCGACATTCAGGTAAAGCGTATTCACGAGTACAAGCGACAGCATCTGAACGCGCTTTACGTCATCACGCTTTACCAGCGTCTGCGCCGTAATCGCGAACTGGGTTGCGTGCCGCGCTGTTTCATCTTTGGCGGAAAAGCGGCGCCAGGCTACAAGATGGCGAAACTGATGATCCGGCTGATCACGGGTATCGCCGAGGTCGTGAACAACGACCCCATCGTGGAGGACAGGCTGAAAGTCGTGTTCCTTCCCAACTTCAATGTGAAGAACGCGCAATTCATCTATCCCGCCGCCGATCTGTCCGAGCAGATTTCAACTGCCGGCAAGGAAGCGTCCGGCACCGGCAACATGAAATTCATGATGAACGGCGCGCTCACGATCGGAACGCTGGACGGTGCCAACGTCGAGATCCGCGAGGAAACGGGCGACGAAAACTTCTTTCTATTCGGTCTGACTGCCGAACAGGTGGAATACGTCAAACGCGAAGGCTATCGGCCCGCGCACTATGTCGAAGGCAATGCGGAGTTGCGCGACGTGCTGGACCTGATTGCAGGCGGATACTTTTCGTGTGGCGACCAGGAGGTGTTTCGTCCACTCGTCGAGAACCTGATGCGGGACGATCCATTTCTCGTGCTCGCCGATTACGCAGACTATGTCGCGTGCCAGGAGCGGGTGAGCGAAGTCTGGAAAGACGAGGCACGCTGGACGCGCATGTCGGTCCTCAACACGGCGCGCTCGGGGAAATTCTCGTCCGATCGCGCGATCGGCGAATACTGTGAACGGATCTGGACGATTGCGCCCGTGAGAATCCGCGTTGATCGACCCTGACATGGAGCACGATCCGCGCGAGGCGGCGCGGGCCGGGCCGCGGCGTTACGCCGGCGCAGCCGCTCGGATGGGGTAGCTGGAAGCAGCGCTGTAGTGCAGCGCGACCCTGCCGGGTGCCGTTGCGCACCAGATCCGTGCTGCGCTGCGCAGACGTGCAGCGATATCCACGCCTGTGATGGGAGAAACGCATTGGCACAGCACTTGCGTTGCATTGCACCAAGGCGAGTCAATGGCGATTCGCTCCGTCATGCCATCCTGGGCATCACCGAATACTGACTTGCCCGGCAACGGGCTCCCTGGGCAACGGCGTCCTGCGCACCTGGTTGAACGACCGGGCGGGCAGGACGCCGTTGCCGTTTTGGTAGCCACACCATGTCAAGCAAAGCCACTCGCTGGCCCGATTAGCGAGGCGCGATGGAACGGAAAACCTGGGACGATAAAATCACCATGTTCGAATTGAGTTGTTTTTGCGCGCTCGCGTTAGCTACGCTTGCGATCGCTGGTCGGATGATCGCGCTGATTCACGAGAAAAATGACGACACGACGGTTTTCCTCGAATTGCAGCTGGCATTGCACGTCGCCTTGATCCTGGTTTTGGCGATGACGCTGGACGTTGGGATCGAACCGGCATTTGTGTGGCTCCGCCACAGGTTGCCGCATAACGGTACGCAGGCAAACCGGACGATTGCAGCAATCCTTACCGGGTTCGGATGCGTTGTATTCGTCTTTGCTTTTCCATGGGGCATGGTTGCCGTCGAACGGTTGCGACGCGATTTATTGACAGCCCGCAGAGTCACCAACGACTTGATTGATCGACTCCGCGTCGGTCGGAAGGAGTCGGCGCTGATGTGACCACCGGCAGACCCACCGACGCTGGCAGCGGTGATAGATTGTCAATTGACCGGGAAGCGCGGCAAGCCTCGTTCACGGCGGGGAGGATAGCGCGGACGGCGTAGCCGTCCTTCTACGGCCTTAATGCGGCGTCTGCTGCTGTTCAATGTACTGACGCACAACCGCGATAGGCGCACCGCCGCACGACCCCGCAAAGTAGGACGGCGACCAAAGCGCATCGCCCCACAGCTTGCGCCGGATGGACGGGTAGTTCTTCTGCCGAATCATCCGGCTCGAAACCCCCCTTCAGGCTGTTCACGAGCGCCGACACGGCGACCTTGGGCGGATAGTCGTGGGCGGCCCATATTTCCCTCTTGCGTAGTTTCAAGGGCGCAAAATATAGTGCGCGACATGGAGCGCCTTCAAGCCTTCAAATTCGAACTCATGCCGACCGGCGAGCAGGCGCACAAGATGCGCCAGTTCGCCGGTGCGTGCCGGTTCGTCTATAACAAGGCGCTGGCGTTTCAGAAGGAAAACCACGCAGCCGGTCAGAAGTTCGTCGGCTTTGCTGGCATGTGCAAGCGGCTCACGCAATGGCGCAATAGCACCGACACGCCGTGGATGAAGGATGGTCCGGTCCATACTCAGCAGCAGACGCTGAAGGACCTGGAGCGGGCGTTCGTCAACTTCTTCGAAAAGCGCGCGGAATTCCCGTGTTTCAAGCGCAAGGGAATGGGCGACAGCTTCCGGTATCCGGACCCGAAGCAGATAAAGCTGGACCGCGACAATGGCCGCGTGTTCGTGCCCAAGCTCGGCTATATTCGCTACCGGAACAGTCGTACGGTGCTCGGCGAGGTCCGTAGCGCTACCGTATCGCTTCGCGCGGGTAAGTGGTACGTGTCGATTCTCACGCGTCGCGAGGTAAAGCAGCCGGTTCCGGTTGGCCCGGCTGTCGGTATCGATGTGGGTGTGGCTCGCTTCGCGACGTTGTCGGATGGCTCATACATCGCGCCGCTCGCGTCGTTCCGCAAGCACGAGCAGCGGCTTGCGAAGTATCAGCGCCGGATGGCCCGCAAGGTCAAAGGCAGTAGCAACTGGAAGAAAGCGAAGGCCCGCATTCAGCGCATCCACGCGCGTATCGCGGACGCTCGCGCTGATTTCCTCCACAAGGCATCGAACGCAATCAGCAAAAACCACGCAATGGTTGCGCTCGAAGACCTGAAAATCAGCAACATGTCGAAGTCGGCGAAGGGCACGGCAGACGCACCAGGACGCAACGTTCGCGCGAAGTCCGGCCTCAACAAGTCGATTCTCGACCAGGGCTGGGGCGAATTCCGCCGCCAACTCGAATACAAGACGGCATGGCGCGGCGGCTTTTTCGTCGCGGTAGACCCGAAGAACACGAGCCGTACGTGCCCGTGTTGCGGCCATGTCTCGAAGGACAACCGGAAGACGCAAGCGCTGTTCAAGTGCGTCGAGTGCGGACACGAAGCGAACGCCGACGACGTTGGCGCGCTCAATGTTCTAGCGGCAGGACATGCCGTTATTGCCTGTGGAGGGATGGCGCAGTCAGGCCACCCGACGAAGCAGGAACCCACCTATAAGGTGCTTGCGCGCCGGGGGATGTCAATGATCACTCTGGTGTCAAATCGATGAGATCCCGCTCCGTTCCGTCCCAGTCTGAGCGCCTTTACGTTCTCGACGCGAAGAACAAGCCTGTCGAGGTGTTCGACCGCGGCGAGTGGTCGCGCTGGATGGCCGAGAACGAATTGATCTTTCGCCGCACGCTGCTCGAAGCGTCCGGCGTGACGGTCACGACGCGCTTTCGCGGCGTGGCCGACGCGAAGACTGGGGAACCCGCGCTCTTTGTGACGCGAATCGCCGGAATGGAAGTGCCGGATGATAACGAGAGCTATGGCGCTAGCACGCTCGATGAGGCGCTCGAGCGGCACGAACGCATCGTGCAAAAGATCCTTGGGATTCTGACTGGACGGTGACCGGTGCGATTCGTTCTGCCGTCAACGAAAGTCGCGTTCCATCTTGACTTCTGCCCGCAGACTTTCTGCATCGCGATAGATAGACGCCACCGCGACGACACGTCCGTCCCGCTTGTAGCGCAGGAAACAGTCGCGTCCTGCAATATCGCCGTCAACTGAGATCTCGTCCCAGCTTTCCGCGTGGCCGAGATAGTTGATCGGGACATCGTAGTGCTGGCTCCAGAAGAATGGCACGGCGTCAAACTTCTCACGTCCGCCAATCAGGTTCATTGCCGCCGTTTGTCCCTGGCGTTGGGCGACGACCCAGTGCTCCACGCGAATTGCCGTGCCACTGTGCGGATCGGGCCACCGAGCGATGTCGCCGGCAGCGAAGACGCCAGGCGCGCTTGTCTGCAAGCAGGCATCGACCAGCACGCCACGGTCGATCGCGAGGCCGGCCTGCTCGGCCAGTGCGAGTCGTGGCCGCACACCAACGCCGACCACCACCAGATCGGCTTCAAGGCTGCCACCCGCTTTGAGCGATACCTGCTGAGTATCGATCGCGCTGGCGGTGTTCCCGAGGTGGAAGACGACGCCGTGTTCTTCATGCAGGCGCTGCACGAATTCACCCATCTGCGGCCCCAGCACGCGTTCCATCGGACGCTGCTCCGGCGCCACGACGTGTACTTCGAGCCCACGTGCGCGCAAAGACGCCGCCACTTCCAGTCCGATGAAGCTGGCCCCGATGACGACCGCGCGCCTCGAGTTCGCCGCGCGAGCGATGATGGCGCGGCAGTCGGCCAATGTGCGAAGGGTATGCACATGCGGCAAATCCATGCCGGGGATGGGCAAGCGAACCGCTTCGGCTCCCGTGGCCAGCAGCAAACGGTCGTAGGGCACCTTGGAGCCATCCGCCAGCTCCACCTCGTGCGCGTCGACATGAAGGCGTACAACGCTGGCCCGGAGCCGCAGATCGATGCGTTCATCTGCGTAGAAGGCGTCATCTCGAAGCGGCACCCACTCCTCGGGCGCGCTGCCAGCCAGATAGTCTTTGGAGAGGTTTGGCCGGTCCACCGGCGGCGCCTCGTCGTCGCTCAGCATGGTGAGACTGCCCGCGTAGCCGAGGCGCCGCAGACGCTCAGCAGCAGCGAAACCAGCAGCCCCTGCGCCGACGATAACGATCTTCTGTGGCGCGCCGGCCGGCGCGGTCACGGAACCAGCGGGCGGCGTCTTTTTGTGCAGTACGACAATCTTGTCGCCCCGAACTTCCGTAGACCAGCAAGCGACAGGGCTGAGCGCAGGGGCTCGCACCGCTTCCCCGGTGCGCAGGCTGAAGCACGCGTGATGCCATGGGCACCGTACCGTGTCCCCGACGATCAACCCTTCAGCGAGCGGGCCGTGGTAGTGAGTGCAGGTAGCGTCAATAGCGACGAATTCATCGCCGAGCCGTGCAATCAGGACCGCGTCATTGCCGACGTGTCCTGACAACAGGCCAGCTTCGCCGATTGATTCGATGGGCACGCCCTGGGCCAGATCAGGCCCGTTTTCATTCGATGCCTCACTGCTTATGTCGACCTCCGTGGGCACGTCGCCCCGGTAGCAAGGGGAGTCATCGCCCCGAGGCGCTGATGGCGACCGGCTGCCATAGCCGCGGCCGGTCGGGCTTCATGCGGGGCGCCGACACCCTGCGTCACAGCTTACCGGCTGGGCAGAGGTCGGCAATTCCAATGGTAGTCCACGTTGGTCTGGGACCGGAGTCGGCCCACACCAGACCCGTGGCATCAGGGGAGTTTCAGTTTTCTTTCAGAATCCTTCCGGCGATCGGAAAGTATCGGGATTCCGCCAAGCTGCTACCGCACTGGTGCAGTCCGATGATTGAACCGGATTCCGAATCAATCTGATGATTCACTTCCTTTTTCGGCTTGTCGCGTGGCAAGTCCGTTCGAGGGTCATGTGAACATGTTGTGGCATGATTTTAAACTCTGCATCTGCCGTTTCGTTCGTATTCCGCGCAGTGAAACAGGGTGGATCGATGATCGATGACGTCAACCACGGTTTCAGTCGCAGTCACTTGCACGGGCATTCGCGCAGTGCGTCTCGCCGCCATGCAGCTTGCGAGACGGTCACGCGTGCCGCATGGGTCGCTGTCCTGATCGCCTTGTCCGGCTGCACTGTTGGCCCGGATTACCATACGCCCGCCCCGCCCGCTACCGACACCTACACGACCACGCCGCTACCCGATCAAACCGCCTCGTCGCCGGGTGCGTCGGGTGTCGCTCAACAATTCGTGGCCGGCCATGACATTCCCGCCCAGTGGTGGACGCTCTTTCATTGCGAGCCGCTCGACACGCTGATTCGCGAAGCGCTCGCCAACAGCCCCAACGTCGCCGCGGCGCAAGCGGCGCTCAGGCAGGCCGGCGAGAATCTTCGTGCGCAAATGGGCACCACGCTGTATCCGTCCGTCGACGCGACGGCCAATGCGACGCGCGAGAAGTTCAGCGGTGTCACGTTCGGCGAGCCGCAGCTCACGGAACTGCTGAACCTCTATAACGCATCGGTGAGCGTGTCGTACAACCTCGATGTGTTCGGCGGCGGAAGGCGCGAGCTCGAATCGCTGCGCTCGCAGGTCGATTACCAGGGTTTTCAGTTGCAGGCTGCGTATCTCGCGCTGACCGCGAACATCGTGACGGCGGCCATCAAGGAAGCCTCGCTGCGGGAGCAGATCGAAGCGACCGAGCGCATCGCCGACGACGAAGACACGCAGCTCGGCATCATGCGCCAGCAGCTCGGGCTGGGCGGCGTGAGCCGCGCCGCGGTGCTTGCGCAGGAAACGCTCGTGGCGCAGACGCGCGCGACATTGCCGCCGCTGCGTCAGTCGCTTGACCAGACGCGTGACCAGCTCGCGGTCCTTGCGGGCAGGCCGCCGAGCGATACGGACGTGCCCGAGTTCAGGCTGTCGATGTTCACGCTGCCGCAAACGTTGCCCGTCAGCGTGCCGTCTTCGCTCGTGCGTCAGCGCCCCGACATTCTCGCCGCCGACGCCACGCTGCATCAGGCGAGCGCTCAGGTCGGCGTTGCGACGGCGAACATGTATCCGCAGCTCACGCTCTCCGCGAGTTACGGTCCGCAGGCACTGACGCCCGCGGGCCTTCTTAAGTACGCCGACATGATCTGGAGCATCGGCGCAGGGATCACGCAGCCGATCTTTCACGGCGGCCAGCTAAGCGCGCAAAAGCGCGCCGCAGAAGCGGCATTCGATGAGGCCAACGCGCAATACCGCCAAACGGTGCTGCTCGCGTTCCAGAACGTCGCGGATACATTGCGCGCGCTCGAACATGATGCAACCGGCCTGCACGCGCAGACGCAGGCATGGCGCGCAGCCGGCGATTCGCTCGACCTGACGCGCGGCCAGTTTCGCATCGGCGGGGTCAGCTATCTGGCGCTGCTCGATGCGCAGCGTCAATACCAGCAGACCGTCGTGAATCTCGCGCAGGCGCAGGCCGCGCGCTATGCGGACACAGCGGCGCTGTTCCAGGCGCTCGGCGGCGGCTGGTGGAACGACACGGCGACGAGCCAGGCAGCCCAACCCACGCCGGCTACGCCGAAGTGAATGCGTTTGCAGTCGCCGCCCCTGCCAGGACATGACGATGACGACGAAAAAACCGATAGCAAAGCGGATGATCATCATGCTGATCTGCGTGGGCATACTGCTCGGCGCGCTGGTCGGCTTCAATCTGTTCAGGGCGCACATGATCAGGAAGTTCATGGCGAGCAACACCGCGCCGCCCGCCACCGTCACGGCCGCCATCGCAAGCTATCAATCATGGCAGCCGCAGCTTGCCGCAGTGGGCAGCCTGCGCGCGGTGCGCGGCGTCGACGTGACGACGGAAGTGGCCGGGCTCGTGCGCGAGATAGCGTTCAACTCGGGCCAGGAGGTGAAGACAGGCCAGGTGCTCGTGCGCCTGAACGACGATTCGGACCGCGCGCAGCTTGCGTCGCTGCGAGCTGCGGCGGACCTTGCGCAAACGGTCTACACGCGCGACAAGGCGCAGTTCGGCATTCAGGCGATTGCCAGGGCGCAGCTCGACGCCGACGCCGCCGACCTCAAGAGTAAAAAAGCCCAGGTCGATCAACAGGCCGCGCTCGTCGAGAAGAAGACGATTCGCGCGCCGTTCGCGGGACGCGTCGGCATCACGACGGTCAACCCCGGCCAGTACATCAATCCAGGTGACGCCATCGTCACGCTGCAAGCCATCGACCCGATCTACGCCGACTTCTTTCTGCCGCAGCAGCAGCTCGGCCAGTTGCAGGTTGGCCAGGCGATCGTCGTCGATACGGATGCGTTCGGCAACCGCACGTTCGACGGCAAGATCCGCTCGATCAATCCGCGCGTGGACAGCACGACGCGCAACGTGCAGATCGAGGCGACCGTCGACAATCGCGAGCGCAAGCTGCTGCCCGGCATGTATGCGAACGTGAAGATCGATGCGGGCAGCGTTCAGCGCTATCTGACCTTGCCGCAAACGGCGATCACCTATAACCCCTATGGCGCAACCGTGTTCATCGTGAAGCACGGCGAGCAAAAGAATGCGCAAGGCAAGATCATGCCCGTCGCGCAACAGGTGTTCGTCACGCCGGGTCCGACGCGCGGCGACCAGGTCGCCATTCTCAAGGGCATCAGCGAAGGCACGCAGGTCGTGACGAGCGGCCAGCTAAAGCTGAAAAATGGCACGCCTCTCGTGATCGACAACCGCGTGCAGCCTGCGGATAGCCCGAATCCGACGCCTCAGGAACAATAGAAGGGCGCGCGATGAAATTCACCGACATCTTCGTTGAACGCCCGGTGCTCGCATCGGTGGTGAGCCTGCTGATACTCGTGCTCGGCTTGCGCTCGCTGGCGGCGCTGAAGGTCAGCGAGTATCCGCAAACCGAAAACGGCGTGGTGACGATCACCACCGCGTACTATGGCGCGAGCGCCGACACGATGGCCGGCTTCATCACGCAGCCGCTCGAAGCCGCGATCGCACAGGCACAGGGTATCGACTACATGTCGTCGACGAGCACCACGGGCGTCTCGACGATCACCGCGACGCTGCGCCTCAATTACGACTCCAATCGCGCGCTGACCGAAATCAACACGCAGATCGCATCGGTGCGCAACCAGTTGCCGCCGCAGGCGCAACAGCCCGTGCTGACCGTGCAAGTGGGTCAAACCACCGACGCGATGTACATGGGTTTTTACAGCGACGTGCTGCCGAGCAACAACGTCACGGATTATCTGCTGCGTGTCGTGAAGCCGAAGCTCGATTCGATCCAGGGCGTGCAGACGGCGGAAGTTCTCGGCGGCCGTCAGTTCGCGCTGCGCGCATGGCTCGACTCGGGCAGGCTCGCCGCACACAACGTGACGGCCGCCGACGTCTTCACGGCGCTTGGCAACAACAACTATCTGGCGACGCTTGGCACGACCAAAGGCCAGATGATCAGCGTCGATCTGAATGCGGGCACCGACCTGCATTCCGTCGAGGACTTCAGGAAGCTCGTCGTCAAGCAGAAGAACGGCGCGATCGTGCGTCTCGAAGACGTCGCAAACGTCGTGCTCGGTGCGGACAATTACGATTTCAACGTCGCGTTCAGCGGCAAGCGATCGGTGTTCATCGGCATCAAGGTGGCACCCGATGCGAACGTGCTCGATGTCGCGAAGCGCGTGAAAACGGTCTTCCCGGACCTGCAGAAGCAGTTCCCGACGGGCATGACGGGCGACATCGTCTACGACGCAACCGACTTCATCAACACGGCCATCACCGAAGTGATCAAGACGCTCGTCGAAGCGCTGCTGATCGTGACCGTCGTGATCTTCCTTTTCCTTGGCAGCTTGCGCGCGGTGATCGTGCCCGTGATCGCGATGCCGCTCTCGCTGATCGGCACGTTCTTCGTGATGCAGATGCTCGGCTATTCGATCAATCTGCTGACACTACTCGCGCTCGTGCTCGCCATCGGCCTCGTCGTCGACGACGCCATCATCGTGGTCGAGAATGTCGACCGGCATATGAAGGAAGAGGGCAAGCAGCCTTTCGACGCCGCACTGATCGCCGCGCGCGAACTCGGCGGCCCGATTCTCGCGATGACGGCCGTGCTGATCGCCGTGTACGTGCCCATCGGCTTTCAAGGCGGACTGACGGGCGCGCTTTTCACCGAGTTCGCGTTCACGCTGGCGGGCGCCGTCACCGTGTCGGGCGTGATCGCGCTGACGCTTTCGCCGATGATGTGCTCACGCTTTTTCCGCACGGACCAGCAGTCGGGCCGCTTCGCGCGCTTCGTCGACCGGCAGTTCGAACGCGTGCATCACGGCTACCGGCGTCTGTTGCATGCGATGCTCGAGACGTGGTCCGTGTTCGTCGTGATGGGCGCGCTGCTGCTATGCGGCACCGTGTATCTCTTCATGACGTCGCAGTCGGAGCTTGCACCTCAGGAGGACCAGGGCATCGTTCTGTCCCAGGTCCTGGGGCCGCCGAACGCGACGATCCAGCAGATGCAGACCTACGCGGATCAGGTCTTCGAGATCTCGAAGCAATTGCCCGAATACGCGCAGATGTTCCAGCTCACGGGCGTGCCGACGCTGAACCAGGGTATCGGCGGCGTGCTCTTCAAGACGTGGGACAAGCGCACGAAGGGCGCAACGCAATTGCAGCAGGAATTGCAGCAGAAGTGGAACGGCATCGCGGGCGCGCGTGTCGCCGCATTTCAGTTTCCGCCCTTGCCGGGCGCGCAAGGATTGCCCGTGCAATTCGTCATCAGCACGACGGAGCCGTTCGAGAACCTCAACGAAGTGTCGCAAGCCGTGCTGCAAAAGGCGCGCGAAAGCGGCATGTTCTTCTTCGTCGACAGCGATCTGAAGATCGACAAGCCCGAAAGTGTGTTGCTCGTGGACCGCGACAAAGTGGCTTCACTGGGCCTGACGCAAAGCGATGTCGGGCAGACGCTGGGCGCGGCGCTTGGCGGTAACTTCGTCAACTACTTTTCGATTGCTGGCCGCTCGTACAAGGTGATTCCGCAGGTGCTGCAAACGGATCGGTTGAACCCGTCGCAAGTGCTCGACTATTACTTGCGCACGCCCGATGGCAGCGTGATTCCCGCGTCGACGGTCACGCATCTGCAGCGCAACGTCGTGCCCGAGTCGATCAATCATTTCCAGCAGCTCAATTCGGCAACGATTTCCGGCGTGCTCGCGCCGGGCATCTCGCAGGGCGAAGTGCTCGACTTCTTGCGTCAGGCCACCACCGACGCCGCGCCGACGGGATACACGGCCGACTACTCGGGTTTGTCGCGACAGTTCGTGCAGGAGTCTGGCGGCTTCGTGATCACGTTGCTGCTGGCGACGATCATCGTGTTTCTCGCGCTCGCCGCTCAGTTCGAGAGCTTTCGCGATCCGGTCGTGATTCTCGTGTCGGTGCCGATGGCGCTGTTCGGCGCGCTGATCTTCATCAACGTGGGACTCACGACGCTCAACATTTACACGCAAGTGGGCCTCGTCACGCTGATGGGCCTCGTCAGCAAGCACGGCATTCTGATCGTGCAGTTCGCGAATGAACTGCAACGGGCGGGGCGCGGCAAGCGCGAAGCACTCGAAGAAGCGGCTGGCGTGCGCTTGCGGCCGATTCTGATGACGACGGCCGCGATGGTGCTGGGCGTGCTGCCGCTCGTGATCGCATCGGGTGCGGGCGCGGCGGGCCGTAACGCGATGGGACTCGTGATCTTCACGGGGATGTCGATCGGCACGCTGTTCACGCTGTTCGTCGTGCCCGCGATGTATATGTTCCTGGCCGCGGACCATCATCGTGAGAGGGAGCACCCGGAGCAGACCTGAATTACTGAAAAGATTTCAGGACTTTCTGGATGTTTTCGCCACAAATGGTGTGGGTATGTGCTGAACCTTCTCGCTTCCGCACTTTGGGCAAGGCGGATGAGCGGTTTCATGTTCAGCAAGATGCTCGGCATGCTCGAACATCTCACCGCACTTCTCGCACCTGTACTGGTAAGTCGGCATGGTATTCCTCTAACGAGAATCCCGCACGTCGTGCCGGCAAGAGAAACCGTCCACGACGCCGGCGATAAACCATTCTAGTGCTGGAAATGGGTGCGCTCTTCGGTGTCAGCCCGCGCCGCCAGCTAGTGCTTGCGATGCATCCAGCTCATATGGTGCGTGTCGAGCCACTGGCTCAGGCTTTCTCCCGGATGATCGCGCCTGTATCGACGTGACAGGGCCATGGCAACGACAACGAGAACCACAAGGCCAACCCAAAAACTGATCATTGACTGAGTCATGGCAGCCTCCTTCGGGAATGCGACCATGGCTAAATTCTAGTGCCGAGGCGGTGGAATTCGCACTGAAAGTTTTCGCGGCGATCATTTCCGAATCGCGCGCAGCATGGATCACGTCTGCGGGAACCCGTGGTATGTCGATTCCCATTGCCTAAAATGAAGTTTGGGGAGCAGGGGCAGCAGGGCCGGACCCCGCGCGGCTCTCCCGAATGTTGACCCGTCACGGGGAACCGTGATGGCGATTTATGTAGCGCTTGCACAATTCACCGATCAGGGCATCGGCGCGATCATCGGCAAACTGCCTTGATCTGCAACCTGCCGACCGCGTAACCCATGTTCCCCCGCCGCGCGGCGCGGGCGACGCTTCCGGTGTTTTTCCATTCAGGAGGTCAAATGAACACCAAGGACAAAGGCAACGTGCGTGCATTCGTGCAGACCGCCGAGCAAATCGGCGGCTGGGTGTGGGTTATTTCGCTCGTCGACTTCGATGCACGCGAAGTGCGGCGCTCGCTCGTAGCCGAAGAGCCCTTCGCCACGGAGCGCGCGGCGAAAGACGCAGGCAACGCTCGTCTCGAAGCGCTCGCACACGATCAGTAGCTGCGCAGGGAGAGTCCCCATGTCCAGTCCGCAAGGTGCATCGGCGTTCGATGTATCCGTCGACGCCGGTAGTTTTCGCGTATCGCGTCCTGATAATCCGCAGCAGGTTATCGAACTACTGCGCGAGCACAAGATCCAGATCGTCGACCTCAAGTTCACCGATCTGCCCGGTCTCTGGCAGCACTTCTCGATCACGCTGCCCGAGGTGCACGACGACCTCTTTGCCGACGGGATTGGTTTCGACGGCTCATCGATTCGCGGATTTCAGGAAATTCAGGAATCCGACATGCTCCTCAAGCCGGATCCAACGACTGCGTTCATCGATCCGGTGAGCGCAACGCCCACGCTCTCGATGATCTGCGACGTGGTCGATCCCGTGATGCATCAGCCGTACTCGCGCGATCCGCGCTACGTCGCGAGGAAGGCAGAAGAGTACCTGCGGCAGACTGGAATTGCGACCACGTGCTACTTCGGGCCCGAACTCGAGTTCTTCATATTCGACTCGATCCGTTTTGCCCAGGATGCACACTGCGGCTACTACTATGTCGAATCTGCCGAAGGGGACTGGAATACGGGCCGCGACGAAGGAGCGTATGGCGGCGGCAACCTCGGTTACAAGCCTCGCTACAAGGAGGGGTATTTTCCGGTGCCCCCGCATGACACGCTGCAGGACATCCGCTCCACGATCGTGTTGTTGCTGCAGCAGGCAGGCGTGCAGGTGGAAGTGCATCACCACGAGGTAGCAACCGCGGGACAGAACGAAATCGACATGCGGTTTTCCACGCTCACGCGGATGGCCGACAACGTCATGATCTACAAGTACATCTGCAAGAACGTGGCGCGCCAGCACGGCAAGGTGGCGACCTTCATGCCGAAGCCGCTCTTCGCCGACAATGCGAGCGGCATGCACTGTCATCAAAGCCTGTGGAAGGACAACGAGAATCTGTTCTACGATGCACACGGCTGGGCGCTCACGTCGGGCCTATGCCGCTGGTACATTGGCGGTCTGCTCAAGCATGCGCCAGCGCTGATGGCGTTCTGCGCTCCGACCACGAACTCTTACAAGCGTCTCGTGCCCGGGTATGAAGCGCCGGTGAATCTGGCGATGTCACAACGCAACCGCTCGGCGGCCGCGCGCATTCCGATGTATTCCGATTCGCCAAATGCCCGGCGGGTCGAGTTCCGCTGTCCCGATCCGTCGGCAAATGCGTACCTTGCGTTCTCAGCGATGCTGATGGCTGGGCTCGACGGCATCGAAAACAGGACGGACCCGGGCGACCCGCTCGATGTGAACATTTACGACCTGCCGCCCGAGAAAGCGAAAAACGTCCGCCAGGTGCCGGGTTCGCTCGAAGAATCGTTGAAAGCGCTCGAGGCCGACCACGAGTTTCTGCGCAGAGGCGATGTCTTTACTGAAGATGTGATCGACATGTGGCTCGAGTACAAGCGCAAGCATGAGATCGACGCGATCAAGCTGCGGCCGCATCCGTGGGAGTTTTATCTGTACTTCGACGTCTGATTTGACCCGAGCGAGGAGCTTTGAGTCACGGCGAAACGTGCGCAGGCAAAGGGCATTGAAGACGATCTCCATCATGTGATGGAGGCCAGCGGGCGCACGGAAAATTATAATGAGAGTGGCGATCAGGAGATTTCGCTGTACCACCGACTGACTTCGGCGGTAGGGCGGCCGCCCAGTCACGCAAGCGTCGCGTCGTCCATGTCCTCGAGCAGAACCTCAGTCGATAAGCTTCGCGTCGTACAAGGCTGGGTTGGAGATATGGACTCGGGCGCTCCGGCTTCACTGCATCGCTTCGAGATGGGATTAGTCGCTGGGGAGGTCATCATGCCTCGCATCGGCGCGCCTGATCTTCGATCGTCTGACCGCGAAAAGCCAGGCGCGTGTCAACCGGAGCAACCAACCACGAGGCGGACCATTATGAAGACGTTAGTCCACACAGTTTGCGCGGTCGCCGTCATAGCTGTGCCAATTGCATCGATGGCGCAGTCGGACGGGGGGTTGACGCGCGCACAAGTGCAGGGTGAGATCGCTCAGCTTCAGCAAGCCGGCTTCAATCCGGCGAATGCGAATACCGTCGACTTTCCTGCCAATATGTCGGCCACCACGGGCAGTGCGACAGACCAGGGCGGCGGCTACGGCCCTGCGACCAATGGTTCGTCGCAGATGGGCCATCCGGCCAGCGCGAGTGGAATGAAGCCAGTGTTCTTTGGCGGGTCATAAGCGATTTCGTCTGACCCGGTCGTGCGATGGATACCATGCCGTCCCTGCCTGGGACGGCGTGGAGCGTAGTGCTGTGCGCGTCTGATGAGTCGTTTCGGCTACGCCTGAACGCCCAAAACCGCCATGATGCCGTCGACCGCAACCGTTACGCCTGGTGGACAGCGGAAAGCCGCCAGTGCGCTTCATCGCGATGCAATGGAGTCGTTGCATCGTCCCGACCGAACCTATGAACCGAGCCGGTCATTTCTCGCTCGCTACGGTCAGCGCGATGCGTGCGGCAAGGATGCGCCGGATGTTCGCCAGCGATTGTTCGGCCACCGGACTCGGGTTCTCTCGCGGTGGCACATGAAGCCGCGGGACCCTGACGCCGAGCTGTCTGCAGACGTCAGACAGATAGGGTTTCCGTGACCCCTCGCATCGCTGGACGGCAGCAGCGATGGCGGTGTCGCCAACGTGCCGGCGCAGCCATTCCAGCGTTTGCCGGTCGTTCTCGTTATGCACTCTAACCAGATGCTCCATCGTCGCCTCCTGCCTGCCAGTAACGGCTGGATGGGAAGACGTTAGCGTGAGGTCGGTCAGGATTAGGGGCGGCAACGCACACTTCGGGCGATCTGGCAGCCTGCATTGCGCCGGAACCTGGCGTAGTGGCCCGGGCTTTCCCCGGCCCTGGTCGGCGTACGTGCGGCCGCATTCTGCGAAGCAAGGCAACGCTTCCCGGGAAGGCAACGGAAGCCCGGCCAGGCGATCCTCCCACCGCATTTGTTGGCCTGCAGCGCCGGTTGCACATCGATGACACCTGGCGGCAACGGGTCGGCAAGCCTCTGTCACTTTGCTCATGACCGGTCATCCGTCCGGGGAGAAAAATTGCGTCTTCTTTCACACACTCATTCCGGCAATGAGCAACTACAGTTTAGTTGTTGGGGACAATCCATCACGTCGGACCCGCCATCACCTGATTGCCGTCCCGAGGTGTGAACGCCATGAAGAACTTTCTCAGCGCGCTATTGCTCGCCACTGTGCCATTCGTCGCATGGGCCGAGACGCCATTCCTTTATTCACGTAGCGCAATCGTGTACGACGTCGGACGCGGCGAAGTCCTGCTGGAAAAGAATGCCGACGACCTCCAGCCGATCGCGTCGCTCACCAAGCTGATGACGGCAATGGTCGTGCTGGACAGCGCCCAGCCGCTGGGAGACACGGTGACCGTCGACGATGACGACATCGATCGGCTCAAGCACTCGGGGTCGCGCATCCCGATCGGTGTGTCGCTCGAACGGGGAGAGATGCTGCGCCTTGCGCTCATGTCGTCCGAAAACCGCGCGGCGTCCGCGCTGTCTCGTGCGTTCCCGGGCGGCCAGCCTGCGTTCATCCAGAAGATGAATGAAAAGGCCCGCGCGCTACATATGACCAATTCGCACTTCGCCGATCCAACCGGGCTCTCGCCGGACGATTTCTCGACGGCACGCGACGTCGTGAAGATGGCGCAAGCCGCGGCGCACTACCCGTTGATCGGCGAATACACGACACTTCCCCGCTATGAACAGCAGATCGGCAGCAGGACGAGGTTCTATCACAACACCGACCCGATCGTCCGCGCAGCCGATTGGGACGTTCTGGTCGCAAAGACCGGCTATATCCGCGAGGCGGGGCGCTGCATCGTGGTCGATGCGAACATGCCGAATGGCCAGGTGATGATTGCGCTGCTCGGCTCGCAAACATCGTGGGGGCGCTCCGCCGACCTCGTCACGATACGCCGATGGCTGAACGGCGACGAGACGCCCGTCGTCGAGCCGCACTATTACGCAAGCACCCGGCTGCATCATCACCATTCGGTGCTGGCGCATTCGCATCGCGTCAGGGTGCAGTTCGCATCGTACCGGACAGGTTCGACGGCCAACGCTCACCGGCAGACCGTCAAGCATCACGCCGGCAAGCGGGAACACCACGCGCCTGTTGACGCCTGACCTACGGCTCCATGAGTGCGTGATAGTCGCGCCAGGGCTCATGGAACGGGTCTTAGTCGTGCTGCGCTTCGCCGAAGCAGTAGACAACGTCGCCCTGAACCGGCAATGTGGCACTCGAGCTTTCTCAGGTGGCGGTTTCACTCGCTGACCTGCCCGACACGAGGGATGAATCGCCCGACGCATTCGCACGGGACAAACGTTCCTGAAAACTGGCGCTACGCGCCATCGACGCCAATCCCACAACGGCAAGCCCAGCGAAGAGCGCGGGCAACAAAAAGACACGGGGAAGGCCCAGCATGGCGACACCCAGGCCGCCCGCGCTGCCGCCGAGCGCCGACGCAAGCGCGCTCGAACTCATGAAAATCGCCGACGCCGTCGCCACCGCCTCGGGCAGCAGACGTTGGGCAACGATAATCCCCAATACCATGAAGACGCCCCAAACTCCGCCCATGAGGATCTGTCCGGCGAACATGCCCACGGCGGATGGCCAAAGTGCAAAACACAGATTGGCCAGCACGCCGAGGGCAGCCGCGAAACACATCAGCCACACATTGCCGAATCTGCGCCCCAAGCCGATGCTGAAGGGCATGATAAGCAGCTCGATAAATGGTTGAATGCCGATAACCGCGCCTCGGACTGGCGGACTCAGCTTGAGGTGCTCCTCCATATAAATCAGCAGAAAACCATACTTCACGGGTTCGCCTGCGTAGACCAAAACGAAGAGTCCTGTGAACATCAGCAGCGGCAACATGGCGCGCACGCCGGCGTGATGCGCGGGCTCGCTAGCCGGTTTGGGCTCGCGCAGAGGCGCTGGATTCAGCGTTCCGAGCGGGGCGATCTGCAAAAGCGTGCAGGCCGCGGTCATCCATAACATGGGACGCAAACCATAGGTGGCCGCCACCCACGCGCCGACAACCGGACCGACGATCCAACCGCCGGTCAATGCCATACGAATAATGGCCACGACGCTTTCATCTGAATCAGCAGGCTTGCGGCCAAGTTCATCGTGGACAGCTGCAAAAATTTGCGAGGTCGAAGCGCCGGAAATCGCCAGCAGAACGACGCCGATCACGAAAGGCATCCAGACCGATGTGGACAGCGCCAGCCCCGCCCAACCGGCAAAGCCTGTCGCGGCGCACACGCGGAACAGACCAAGACGGTTGCCGGTGCGGTCGGAGTAGCGCCCCACGCAATAGCCTGCCACCGGGGCCGCAAGACTCGTCAGGTAATACAGTCCCGCCAATGGCAACGGGGCACCGAGCTCTTTCACCAGGAACATGACGATCTGCGGTGCCGCAGCTGACGCGCCAAGCCCCGACAGAAACATTGCTATCGTCGCGCCCGAAAAGAGCCTCGATGCGATCACGAGGCGCAGCGCAGATCTATTGCCGGTTTTGCCAGACATAGCGACGGATTCACTATCGATTTGGCAAGGGATAACGAATCACCCCCCGCTGTGAGAGAGAAGTCCATTCGCGAGCTGTCGGCGACGAGGCCTATGTTCGGCCCATTCGATGCGAACAGCATCGCAGGAACACATTAAGTGGAAGCGCTTCCACTCAATGGCGGATTATGCCGTAGCGGCGATCGCAGCGAATTAGGCGTTTTCCCGATTGGGCGGTCGCGGGTGCACGGACCGTGGTGGGAGCAGAAATCCTCTAACGGTGCGAGCTTCGTCGATCGCCGCTCGTATTGCTTGTAGCCGCCGCCGTGCTCACCACGCAAACCCGTCGACGTGACGCTGCAGATCAAACCGGGTCTTGTCGACTCGCACACTTTCGCAGTGAGGTTTTCGCGAGCTAGCGGCGTGACACCGCAACGATTCTTGCTCCGCGACGATTCGAATGCCCGAACCCGTGTGCGGTCGATACACTGCGGCTGCGCTATGGCTTGATGAACCTGAGCGTCATGCGATCCGATTCGCCGATAGCGGCATACTGCGCGCGGTCCACGTCGCCGCCCTTGTAGGTCGGGGGCAGCGACCAGACGCCGTGCGGATAATCCTTGGTGTCCTTCGGATTCGCGTTGATCTCGCTGCGTGCGGCCAGCACGAAGCCCGCGCCCTGCGCATGCTCGATCACGTACTCTTCGGTCACATAGCCGGAATCGATCATTTGCTGGACGGTCGTGCCTCGCCGCGCGCGATGCTCCTCGACGCCAAGCACGCCGCCGGGTTTCAGCGCGACATAGAACGCGCGCAGGTTGTCGTCGATCTGGCCATCCTTGATCCAGTTGTGGATGTTGCGGAACGTGAGCACCTCGTCGAACTGGCCGTTTGCGTCGAAGCCCTTGAATTCACCTGCGTGCAACGTGCCGACCTTGACGTTGCCATAGAGCGCCGGGGCCGCCGCGAGCTTGCGCAAAAAAGCGGCGTCGGAGTCGCGGTCTTCGGCGGCCAGTTCCGCTGACGTGCTGACGTATTGGGCCTCGTAAAGATGGCCGTGATCGTGCAGCCACGGCGCCAGGATATCCGTGTACCAGCCGCCGCCCGGTGCGATTTCGAGCACTGTTTGCGTGGGCTCGACGCCGAAGAACTGCAACGTCTCGTTCGGATGTCGATAGGCGTCGCGCGCTTTGGCCCGCTCACTGCGCTGGGGACCGGCGATCGCAGCATCGAGTGAAGAGGAGGCCGCAGATTGCGTCTGCGCGCTGTGCCCGGCCTGCTGTGCGGGCGTCGTGCACCCAGCCGCGAAGAGCGCGAAAGACGCCGTGGCCATGGCGGCAGCACGTTTCAGTGCAAGACGGGCGGGGACTCGATGACGATGGACCGGATTCATGGGCGAGGGTGGAGGTTTTGGATAGTCGACACGATACCCGGTTATGCGCGCTCGCGCTGGTCAGCCGGGTGAGCCGATCCAACGCTTGAGGACACTGGCCCGCTTGCGGGACGGAGCTGCGCGTTGGCGCACCGCTTGATTTACTCAGTAGTGCGGATGGAGTTGAGACGGAGGAGCCTGGAGGTCGTGAATATGTCAACGACCTCACTTAAGGCTGTCAAACGCCAAGCCAGAGTGGCTGGCCTTGCGTCTTGATGTTTTGCCCAGGCGGTCCTTATGTGGCCGCGTCCGCTGCGTCCCAGTCATGGCTCTTGCCGGGACGCGAGCGCCAGGTCGACGAACTGCGTGACGCGCGCGTTCTCATCTGCGTAGCGGTGCGCGATGTAGAGCGTCGTCGTCATCGAGGGTGCGAAACACGACGCCGGGTACCGCGATGGCGCGCAGCAAGGCCGGCACGAGCGCAATGCCGAGCCCCGTTGCGATCAGACCGACCAGCGTCGACGCCTGCTGGGCTTCCTGCACAACTTTGTGCTCGAAGCCGCGTTTGGCGCACACGGAGAGAGTTCGCCCGTGGACGACGACACCTGCCGCGCGCGGGTAGGCGCTGAACGGTTCGCCGCACAGATCCGCCGCGTGAACGCTGCACGTAGAGCGGCACAAGCACGAAGTTCGAGGAGGCGCCGCACGCTTGCTGGCGCAGGCTCAGGATGACGATACGCTCGAAGGCAAGGAAGCCACTATTCGCGTTTCGCGTGAGAAGTCGCGCGCGGAGCGAGTTCGATAAAGCGCGCGGCGAGCATGGCATAGAGGAACTGGCGCAGGCGCGCGGCGATGTGCGGGACGGGTTGCATGGAAAGCGAATGAGCGGGTAGGGAGAACCGCATGCGAACGCAATTCATATGCCATTGACCTTTTGCGCCCTCGGAGCGCTGCATGAGCATGCACGGTGCCCCGTCGCGGTGCCTGGTCTTGCAACATGGTGCACGCACTGCACTGCGATTGCGCGGGTGTAGTGGGTCGCGGCGCGCGCCGCGTTCCCGCGCTTGCCGCGAGAGCGCATCGAGGCGGCCTCCAGCGCATTCAAACAGACTTGGCACAGAACTCGCTAATTAGCCCGGCGAGAGGTGCGAAGCAATTTGCATCATCTTAGGATCGCTAGGGTTCCGGTCGGCGTGGCACATCTGTTCATACCGCGTCCGATGTCTGGTCCGAGAGCAATCCGGTCTCGTCTCCCACCTTGCCTGCAAGGCGGCGATGAGGCTCCACGGAGGGATAAAAGCCCGGGAGGTCGCGATGTCGTTCGGTCGCCCTCTCACGCTTTATCCCTTCGCAAACAGGAGCCTCCATGCCGACCCGCTTCTCCTCTGCCTGCGCGCAGCCTGATCTGCCATCCGCCTTGCCACCCGTGGACGTGCTGTGGGAAACCGTGATTCCCGCTGGCGCCCATTGGTCGGGCATCCTGCGCCGCGGCCTTGCGCTGCGCGTGATCGACCTCGAAGGCTGCGCCAATCTCGCCGCCGTGTTCCACCGCCAGGAAGATCCGCTGGAACGCTACAACATGGCCGACACGCTCAAGGCGCAGCACACGGCACATCTCACGCGCGGCCACGCGCTGTATACCGACATGGGCCGCGTGATCGCCTCGATTACCGCAGATACGCTCGGTTGGCACGACCCCCTCGGCGGGGTGGGCGACGCGACGCTATTCATGCGCAAGTATGGCGAGCAGCGCTACCAGGGACACCGCAACGACATGATCCGCAACGGCCGCGACAGTCTCGTGCTCGAACTCGCGAAATACGGCCTGGGTCCGCGCGATCTCGTGGCCAACGTCAACTTCTTCAGCAAGGTTGCCGTGGGCGAGGACGGCTCGCTCGAATTCGTGCCGCGCCATTCGCATGCGGGCGCGGCGTTCGACCTGCGCTTCGAGATGAACACGCTCGCGGCGTTTTCAACGGCACCGCACCCACTCGATCCGCACGGCGAGTACGCGCCGAAGCCGGTGAAACTCATTGCCTGGCGCGCCTATGCGGCGGACTCTGCTGCGAGCGCCGACGATCTGTGCCGCACGGCCTGCGCCGAGAACGAGCGCGGTTTCATCAACACCGACCGTCTGTTCGCCTGAGCGCAAGGGAGCTGTCATGCCGATCATCGAAAGCGCGCTCGACGAGCGCAACGCCCACACCGATTTCACCTTGCCCGCGGGCGAGCCGTGGATGCACGACATGAAGCGCGGCGAAACGCTGCGCATCGTCGACCTGGAGGGCAACCAGGCCGTGGACACGCTGTTCTACAGCAGCGCCGACCCCACCGAACGCTACAGCGCACAGGACACCATCCGTGCGCAGCGCAACCTCTATCTGAGCGCGGGCAGCGTGCTCATGTCGAACCGCGGCGCGCCGCTGCTCACCATCGTCGCCGATACGTGCGGCCGCCACGACACGCTTGGCGGCGCCTGCGCGGCCGAGAGCAACACGGTGCGCTACGCGCTCGAAAAGCGTCACATGCACAGCTGCCGCGATAGCTACCTCAACGCGCTCGCGCACTGCACCTGCGGTGTGGGCGCGCTGCTGGGCAAGCGCGACATCGTCAGCAACATCAACTTCTTCATGAATGTGCCCGTTACGCCTCTTGGCAAGCTCACGTTCGAAGACGGCATCTCCGCGCCCGGCAAATACGTGGAAGTGCGCGCGGAACAGGACGTGACGGTGCTGATCTCGAACTGCCCGCAACTGAACAATCCGTGCAACGGCTATAACCCGACGCCCGTGCGTCTGCTCGTTTGGGGGGCATGACGATGGCGTTCGACAAGGTTCTCATTGCCAACCGCGGCGAGATTGCGTGCCGCGTGATCCGCACGCTCAAGCGCCTGGGCATCGCATCCGTGGCCGTCTATTCGGAAGCGGATCGCCACGCCATGCACGTCATCCTCGCGGACGAAGCCGTCTGCATCGGACCAGCGCCCGTCGCGCAGAGCTATCTGAACGCCGAGGCCATTCTCGCGGCGGCGCGGCATACCGGTGCACAGGCCGTGCATCCGGGCTATGGCTTTCTCTCCGAGAACGCCGCGTTTGCGCAAGCTTGTGAGCGCGCCGGCATTGCATTCATCGGTCCGCGCGCCGAACAGATGACAGCCTTCGGCCTCAAGCACACGGCGCGTGAAATCGCGCGCGCCAACGAAGTCGCGCTGCTGCCCGGCACGGGCCTGCTGCCCGACGTGGCGGCAGCGCTCGAAGCAGCGACTGCGCTCGGCTATCCGGTGATGCTCAAGAGCACAGCGGGTGGCGGCGGCATTGGCATGTCGCTCTGCCGTGACGCCGCGCAGCTCGAAGCCGCATTCGCCTCTGTTGTGCGGCTTGGTGAGAGCAACTTTGCAAACGCGGGCGTGTATCTGGAAAAGTTCGTCGAGCATGCGCGCCATATCGAAGTGCAGGTATTCGGCGACGGCAAGGGCAACGTGATCTCGCTCGGCGAGCGCGACTGCTCGGTGCAGCGGCGCAACCAGAAGGTGATCGAGGAAACGCCCGCGCCGGGCTTGACCGACGACGAGCGCCGCGCATTGCACGCTACGGCCGTGCGCCTTGCGAAAGCGGTGAGCTATGCGAGCGCGGGCACGGTGGAATTCGTGTTCGACACCCAAACCCGCGCGTTCTACTTCCTCGAAGTGAACACGCGGCTCCAGGTGGAGCACGGCGTGACGGAGGAGGTGTACGGCGTCGACCTCGTGGAATGGATGATCCGCCAGGCCGAAGGTACGCTTGCGCCGCTCGATACGCTGGCACCCGTCAACACGCTCGCGCCGCGTGCGGCGAGCATTCAGGTGCGCGTCTACGCCGAAGATCCGAACCGCCAGTTCCAGCCGAGTTCGGGCCTGCTCACGCACGTAACGTTTCCCGCCGAAGCGCGCGTGGACACGTGGATCGACGCCGGCACAGAAGTCAGCGCGTTCTACGACCCGCTGCTCGCGAAGATCATCGCCACAGGCGAAACGCGCGAAGCGGCGCTCGCGAAACTCGGTGACGCGCTCGCGCGCGCGGAGCTTTACGGCATCGAGACGAACCTCGACTATTTGCGCGCGATAGTTGGCTGCGCAACGTTCGTGGCCGGCGAGCAGACCACGGGCTTTCTCGGCCGCTTCCTGTTTGCGCCGCATACGATCGACGTGCTCGACGGCGGCGTGCAGACCACCGTTCAGCAAACGCCGGGGCGGCTCGGCTACTGGGACGTGGGCGTGCCGCCCTCGGGCCCAATGGACGAGCGCTCGTTCAATCTTGCCAACGAACTGCTCGGCAACGCACCGGATGCGGCGGGGCTCGAATTCACGATGGTGGGCGCGACGCTGCGCTTCAACACGGAAACGCTGTTCGTGCTGGGCGGCGCGCCGCTTGCCGCAACGCTGGACCGCGAGCCGGTGCCGTACTGGGAGGTGGTGCGCGCGAGCGCGGGCATGGTGCTCAAGCTTGGCGGCGTGACGGGCGCGGGCGTGCGCGCGTGCCTCGCGGTGAAGGGAGGCCTGCAGGTGCCCGACTATCTCGGCAGTAAGGCGACCTTCTCGCTCGGCCAGTTCGGCGGCCACGCGGGCCGCGCGCTGCGCAGGGGCGATGTGCTGCATCTCGCGCCTGAAGCAGGCAAGGGCGCGGCGCGCGAAGCGGGCTCGCGGCTCGCGGCCGCTCGCGTGCCGGCGCTCACCCACGAGTGGGCGCTGGCGGTGCTCGACGGCCCGCACGGCGCGCCCGACTTCCTCACGCGCGACGACATTGCGATGCTCTACGAAGCGCGCTGGACGGTGCACTACAACTCGAGCCGGACGGGCGTACGCCTGATTGGCCCGAAGCCGCAATGGGCGCGTGCGGACGGCGGCGAAGCGGGCCTGCATCCCTCCAACATCCACGACAACGCCTACGCGATCGGTGCCGTGGATTTCACGGGCGACATGCCAGTGATTCTCGGCCCGGACGGCCCGAGCCTCGGCGGCTTCGTATGTCCCGTCACGGTGATCGGCGAGGAGCTGTGGAAGCTCGGTCAACTGCGCCCCGGCGATACGGTTCGGTTCGTGCCCGCCGCGCCCGCTGATGGCGCCGCGGTGAAGGAGAGCGCACGCGAATGCGTGCTTTATCGCGACGAACAAGCGGGCGAAGGCGTAGGCGTGGTCTATCGCCGTTCGGGCGACCGCAACCTGCTGATCGAATACGGCCCGTCCGTGCTCGACCTGAAACTTCGCTTCCGTGTGCATGCGCTGATGAACTGGCTTGAAGCGCACCGCTTGCCCGGCATCGTCGATCTCACGCCGGGCATCCGTTCGCTGCAAGTGCATTTCGATCCCGCGGTGCTCACGCTCGACAAGCTGATCGCACATCTGAAGGATGCCGAAGCAATACTGCCCGCCGTCGACGCCATGCGCGTGCCGAACCGTATCGTGCATCTCCCGCTCTCGTGGGACGACCCGTCCACACGCGTGGCCATCGAGCGCTACATGCAGTCCGTGCGCCCCGACGCGCCGTGGTGTCCGAGCAATATCGAGTTCATTCGCCGCATCAACGGTCTTGCGAGCATCGACGATGTGAAGCGCATCGTGTTCGACGCACGCTACCTCGTGCTCGGCCTCGGCGACGTCTATCTTGGCGCTCCCGTCGCGACGCCCGTCGATCCGCGCCACCGGCTCGTCACCACCAAGTACAACCCCGCGCGCACGTGGACGCCCGAGAACGCCGTGGGCATCGGCGGCGCGTACATGTGCGTGTATGGCATGGAAGGCCCCGGCGGCTATCAGTTCGTGGGCCGCACCGTGCAGATGTGGAACCGCTATCGCACGACGACCGAGTTCGCGCCGGGCAAGCCGTGGCTGCTGCGCTTCTTCGACGAAATCCGCTTCTTCGAGGTGAGCGAGGCCGAACTCGCGGAGTGGCGCAGCGAATATCTCGCAGGGCGCCGCAGCCTGCGCATTGAGGAGTCGGTGTTCGACCTCGGCGAATACGAGCGCTTCCTGCACGACGAGGCGGCGTCGATCGCCGCGTTCAAAACTACGCAGCAAGCCGCGTTTGAAGCCGAACGCGAGCGTTGGCGTGAAGCGGGCCAGGCCGAGTACGTGGCCGAAGGCACGGCGGACGAAGCGGCAAGCGCGGCGCGCGCCGCCGAATCCCTGGCCGACGACTGCCGCGCGATTGGCGCCGATGTGTCGGGCAGCGTGTGGAAGCTGCTGGTTGCCGAGGGCGAGCGCGTCGAAGAGGGCCAGGACGTGGCGATCCTCGAGTCGATGAAGATGGGAGTGACCGTGACCGCGAGCGCGGCCGGCGTGATCGACGCGCTCGACTGCGCCGCAGGCGACGCCGTGGTGGCGGGCCAGCGTTTGATGGTGATCCGTGTGGCATCCGAAGCATCGGGAGATACCGCACAAGCAACCGCCGTGAGCGGTGAGGAGGCCGCATGCCAATGAATCCGCACAACGACGACCTGCCCGTAACCTTCGAGTCACTGCGCGCGCGCTATCTGGACGGCAGCCTCACGCCGGTGCAACTCGTCGAGCGCATTGCCGAGCGGACCGCCGGCGACGATCCGCATCGCGTATGGATACGTGCGCTTACACGTGACGAGATGATGCGCTACGCAGAGGCGCTGGCACAACGAGATCCCGCCACGCTGCCGCTCTACGGCGTGCCGTTTGCGATCAAGGACAACATCGACCTCGCTGGTGTGCCGACCACGGCCGGATGCCCGGCTTATGCGTACACGCCGGAGCGAAGCGCACCCGTAGTCGAGCGCCTGATCGCAGCGGGCGCGATTCCCGTGGGCAAGACCAACCTCGACCAGTTCGCGACGGGGCTTTCGGGCCAGCGCTCGCCCTATGGCGCGTGCCGCAATGCGCTGGACCCGGAGTACGCCTCGGGCGGTTCCAGTTCGGGCTCGGCGGTGGCCGTGGCGCTCGGCCTCGCCGCGTTCTCGCTGGGCACCGATACGGCGGGTTCGGGCCGCGTGCCGGCGGCGTTTCATGGTCTCGTGGGCCTCAAGCCGACCAAGGGCGTGCTGAGCACGCAGGGCGTCGTGCCCGCGTGCCGCTCGCTCGACTGCGTCTCGATCTTCGCGCATTCGGCGAACGAGGCGCAGCGCGTGTTCGAGTGCGCGCGCGGCGTAACGCAAGGCGATCCGTACGCACGCGCCTGGCAGCCGAGTGGTCGCGAGCGCGCAACGCTTGCGGGCGTTCGCATCGGCGTGCCGCGTGCGGCACAGTTGAACTTCTACGGTGACGCTTCGTATGCGGTGGCGTTCGACGCAGCGCTTGCGAAGCTGCGCGCGTCCGGCGCCGAACTCGTGGAGATCGATTTCGAGCCGTTCCTCGCCACGGCGCGGTTGCTCTATGAAGGTCCGTTCGTGGCCGAACGGCTTGCCGCGATCCGGCCGTTCTTCGAGGCGCAGCCCGAGGCGTTGCATGCCGTCACGCGCGAGATCGTGGGCGGTGCAGCGCGCTGGAGCGCGGCCGACGCCTTCGCGGCGCTCGACCGTCTCGCGGCACTCCGTATGGAAAGCGAACGCGTGTGGCCGCAGATCGACGCGCTTGTCACGCCGACTTCGCCCACCACATCCACAATTGCCGAACTTGAAGCGGACCCCATCGGGTTGAACGCGCGCTTCGGCTACTACACGAACTTCGTGAACCTGCTCGACCTCAGCGCGCTCGCCGTGCCAGCGGGCGAGTGCGCAACGGGCCCGCACGCGGGCAAGCCGTTCGGCATCACGTTCGTTGCGCGCGCACACGACGACGCGTACCTGCTCGACCTGGCCCGCGCGTGGCTGGGCGAGCGCGCCGCGATCGCGCACGACTCCGACATCAGCGCTCACGGCGGCTGGCGCGCGTATCGCGCCGCTCTGGCCCAGGCCAACGGGAGCGCTGAAGCATGAAACACCACGCCATTACGTCAAGAAAACCGTTGCACTTTCACTCCTGGAGATTCGCCATGAAGACGACGCACGTTCCGTTCGCAACCGATGCAGTCGAGGCACGCCACGCAAAATCTGCCGCACCGCTGCGCCGTTGGGCGCTGCGCGCCGCCAGCGCGCTCACACTGGCCACGGGCCTGTTCGCTGCCTGCGTACAGGCGGCGAACGCTGCACCGCTGCGCATCGGCTACAGCGACTGGCCAGGCTGGGTGGCCTGGCAGGTGGCAATCGACAAAGGCTGGTTCAAGGAAGCGGGACTCGACGTGAAGTTCGACTGGTTCGACTACACGGCCTCGATGGATGCCTTCGCGGCCAACAAACTCGACGCCGTGCTCGTCACCAACGGCGATGCGCTCACGATGGGCGCGAACGGCGCGAAGAACGTGATGGCGCTCATCACCGACTATTCGAACGGCAACGACATGGTCATTGCCAAGCCGCCCGCACGCAAGATCCAGGACCTTAAGGGCAAGAAGATCGGCGTCGAATTTGGCGTGGTCGATCACCTGCTGCTGCTCGACGCGCTCCAGCGCGCAGGGATGAAGGAGGGCGACGTCACGCTCGTGAACGCGAAGACCAACGAAACGCCGCAGGTGCTGGCCTCTTCCGACGTCTCGGCCATCGCGGCATGGCAACCGAACGCGGGCGAAGCGCAGCGCGCGGTACCCGGTGCGCGGCCCGTGTTCACGTCGGCCGACGAGCCGGGCCTCATCTACGACGTGCTGGCCGTGAACCCCGTGAGCCTTGCCGCGCACAAGGCGGACTACGAAAAGCTCGCGAAGGTCTGGTATCGCGTGGTGAAGTACATCGACGACCCGGCCACGCAGCCCGACGCCGTGAAGATCATGGCCGCGCGCGTGGGCCTCACGCCGGCGCAGTATTTGCCGCTGCTCAAGGGCACGAAGCTGCTCACGCTGCCCGAGGCGCAGCAGGCCTACGTGAAGGCCGATGGCTTTCACTCGCTCTACGGCTCGAGTCATACCGCCGACGCGTTCAACGTGAAGTATCAGGTCTACAAGACCTCGCAGGACGTGAACGCCTATGTGGACCCTTCGCTCACCAGCGCACTGAAGTAAGGCGGCATGCGGCGCCCGTAGTCATCCAGGGCCTGTTATTGGCGTGAACAAGCCCTGGCAGGAGAACGTCAAGGAGAACAGCATGGCCGAAATCAGCCAGACGGGATGGTTTGCCGTACGCCGCGAGCTTTCGCCGCGCGGCAAGTGGATGTTGGGTATCGGGTCGTTTCTGTTGCCGGTGCTCGTGTGGTGCGTAGTGAGCTACGTGCCCTTTGTCTGGCATCCGCAAGTGTTGATCACCCAGCCGGGCAGCGTGGACTATTTCCAGCCCGGCATGCGTGTGGACAAGGCCGTGTTCGCCGACGAACTCGACCATGCGCGTGAAACCCACGTCGCGCTGCCGGCGGGCGTGCCCGCGAATCCGGTGTATCTGCCCGCACCGCACGAGGTGCTGCGCGCGTTCTACACCGCGTTCACGACACCGCCCGTCGCTCACGACGGCGTATGGCTGCACCAGAGCCTCTGGCACAGTGTGCAGATCATCTTCTGGGGCTTCGTATTCTCGTCGTTGATCGGCGTGCCGCTCGGCATCGTGTGCGGCACCTATAGCGTACTCGCGCGCCTGCAGGAGCCGTTCTTCGAGTTCTTTCGCTATTTGCCGGCACCCGCGTTCGGCGCGCTGATGGTGGCCGTGCTCGGCATTTACGACGCGCCGAAGATCGCGATTATCGTGATCGGTACGCTGTTCCAGCAGGTGCTCATCATCGCCAACACCACACGCAAGCTCGAATATGGCCTGCTCGAAGCGGCGATGACGCTCGGCACCACGCGGCTGAAGCTGCTCACGCACGTTGTCGTGCCCGGCATTCTGCCCGATCTCTATCGCGACCAGCGCATTCTGCTCGGCTGGGCGTGGACTTATCTGATCGTAGCGGAACTCGTGGGCACGAGCTCGGGCATCACGTGGTACATCACGCAGCAGGCGCGTTATCAGCATTTCGACAACGTCTACGCGGCGATCATGATGATCGGCATCATTGGCCTGGGCACCGATCTTGTGCTGGCGTTCCTCGGTCGCAAGCTGTTTCCGTGGGATCGTACGCTCAAGGCCTGAGGCGTGGCGCGATTGCCTGCACTCGTCCATAACGACCCGCCTTTCGAAACGCATTCTGGATCTTCAAGGACCGCATCATGTTCAATCCGCAAACCGTTCCCGACTATCTCCTGCAGTCCGATGCGGTGCGTGCGCGCTTCGAGCGCCTGAAAGCGCGCGAACCGATCCTCGAAGTGCGCAATCTCACGAAGCGGTTCGTCACGCCGCAAGGCGAGCACACGGCGCTCGCCGATGTCAGCTTCACCACGCACCGGCGCGAGTTCGTGTGCGTGATCGGGCCTTCGGGCTGTGGCAAGTCCACGCTGATCCGCATTCTCGCGGGCCTCGAGGCGCAAACTTCGGGCGAGGTGCGCGTGAACGGCAAGACCGTGAGCGGCCCCGGTGCCGATCGCGGCATGATGTTCCAGGGATACACGCTCTTTCCGTGGCTCACGGTCAAGAAAAACGTGATGTTCGGACTGCGTATGAATGGTCAGGGAAGGGCGGAGGCCGAGCGCGAGGCACTGCAATGGCTCGATCTCGTTGGCCTGGAACCGTTCGCCAACGCGTATCCGCACCAGCTCTCCGGTGGCATGAAGCAGCGTGTGGCAATCGCGCGTGCGCTCGCCAATCGGCCCGGCATCCTGTTGATGGACGAACCATTCGGTGCACTCGATGCGCAAACGCGCGCGAAGATGCAGGCGCATCTGCTCGACATCTGGCGCAACGTCGACATTACGATTTTCTTCATCACGCACGACCTCGACGAGGCGATCTATCTCGCTGACCGTATCCTCGTGCTGAAGGCGCATCCAGGCCAGGTGCAGGAGTTGATCGAGGTGCCGGTGCCGCGTCCGCGTGGCTACGCACAGTTCAATACCCCCGAGTTCCTCGCCACGCGCTCGCGCCTCGACGCGCTGATTCATCCGCCGGCGCAGGATGAACCGGAGGACGAGGCGCGCGTGCGCCCGCACATGATTCGCCTCACCGACGTGAACGACACGGTGGAGTGAGCGTCATCGAACGCTGGGCGGATGCGTGCGCGCGCGGGCAATGACGCATCGAATGCAATCCAGTGCGTCGACGTTCAACGTCGTGGCGAGCACTGCCGCCGAATATTCCCCGATGTTTGCCGCGTTCAGGGTTGCGCATCCGGCGTTGTCTGGACAATCAGCGCATAGAGATCGTCGAGATTGTCTTCGATCTCGAGACTCTCGAATGGATCGCGATTCGCGCCGAAGGCCTCGTCGATCTCCACCCAGTCAGCCACCGTCAGATAGCGCTGCGCGCCAGGCAAGATCACGGTCTCCTCAAGGTGCTGGTGTTGGGCGTAGAAGTCGGCATAGGCTCTCACTTCGCCGCGCAGCGCAGGCAACGCGCTGTCGCCCTCCAGTTCGTACCGTGTGAGTGAGCGTTCAAGTGCGTGGATATGCTGCTCGCCTTCCTCGTGCTGGCACCCGAGCTCATCGATCGCTGCATCTAGTTCGTCGGTACGCTCGCGTAGCCGTGCGAACAGATATCGCTCCTCCTTCGGGTGATGAATCTGCTCGGGGAATTCGCGTATGTAATAGAGCATCGCGCGCATGAGCATTGCGCCGGATGAATCGGCATTGGACGCCATGCGATCAGTCACGCGCAGCATGCCGTTGACGACGCTCGTCAGACGTCTGTGTTCGCTCAGGATCACCTGTGTCGCGCTGCGTCGGGTGGCAGGTTCCATGTCGGGCTCCGTGACAGGCTCGGCCAACCGGGCAGGAATACGTATTCGAGGGCACGCCAGGTCGGCGCGTCGTGGTCGGCCGCAACCCATCCACTATGGAACTGGCGGTCCAGGAAGTATTGATCTTTGTCAATCTATGCGGATTGTCCACCGTCCGCTGCGGTCGACACGGCAGGTTTTTGCATGCGGAGATATGTTGCTGCGCGCAAAAGCAAATCTCTTTTTCTCCGTTCCTGTTCGCCATCGAGCGCCGTACTATCGGCAGTTCCACAACAGCGAAGACGGGGAATGAGCGTGCTAAGGAACAGCTTGAAGTCGTGGATCGCTAAGATGAGCCTCGCGACGTTCGCGATGGCGTGGGGCAGCCTCACGATGGCCGAGCCCAACCACGGGGGCACGCTCACGTGGATTGTCACGCCCGAGCCGGCGTCGATCGTGCCTTTGACGACCACTGCGGGCGGCAATGCGGAGATTGGGCCGAAGGTCGTCGAAGGGCTGCTCGCCTACGACAAGGAACTTAATCCCCAACCGCTGCTCGCGACGGCCTGGTCGGTCAGCGCAGACGGGCTGCAATATCGGTTCAGTTTGCGCCACGGCGTCCGCTGGCACGATGGCCAGTCGTTCACGTCTGCCGATGTCGCGTTCTCGATCCTGACGCTCAAGCAGGTGAATCCGCGCGGGCGCAGCACGTTCGCGAATGTGGTCAACGTCAGGACGCCGGACCCGGACACCGCCATCATTGAACTCTCGAAGCCTGCGCCATTCCTGTTGACGGCGCTCTCGGGTTCGGAGTCTCCGATCATCCCGAAGCACATTTACGACGGAACGGACATTCAGTCGAATCCGCACAATAGCGCGCCAATTGGTACGGGGCCATTCGTATTCAAGGAGTTCGCACCCGGAGACCACATCCTGCTGGTTCGCAATCCTGATTACTGGGACAAGCCAAAGCCCTATGTCGACAGAATCGTCGTCCGCTTCATTCCCGACGCTGGCGCGCGAGCCGCGGCGCTCGAATCCGGCGCCGCCAATCTCGGCGATCAGGCTATTGCGCTGGCGGACGTCAAGCGCTTTGGCACGCTGCCTGATTTTCACGTCGATACGACCAACTGGCCGTACGTCAGCAATCACCAGCAGCTGATCTTCAATCTGGACACGCCGGTGCTCAAGGAAAAGGCGGTGCGCAAGGCGATTTCACAGGCCATCGACGTGAATGCGTTGAACCGCGTGGTCTGGTATGGCTACGGCACGGTGTCCGCGGCCGCGATCGGCGCGGCGAACACGAAGTATCACGACGCCGGTATCCACTACTTTCCCTACGACGTCGCGCAGGCCAACGCCGCGCTCGACGCGGCTGGGCTGAAACGGGGCCCGGATGGCAAGCGCTTTTCGTTGCGGCTGCTCTACAACCCTTTCCAGGACCCGCGTGCCGCCGATTTCGTGCGCCAGTCACTTGCGCGCATTGGCATCGACGCCCAGATTCAGAGCTATGACTTTGCCACGTACGTGAAGAAGGCCTATACGGACCGCGCATTCGACATCACGCTTGAGGCGCTCTCGAACACCTTCGACCCGACCGTCGGCGTACAGCGCGTTTTCTGGTCGAAGAACTTCAAGATCGGCTTACCGTTCTCGAACGCGGCTCACTATGCGAATGCGGAGGTCGACCAACTGCTCGAGGCCGCGTCGGTCGAAACCGATCCGGACAAGCGCCGCCAGTTGTTCATCCGCTTTCAGCAGATCGTGCACGACGACATTCCGTCGATCGAGTTCGGCGCGAATCCGAACATCACGGTCGTTTCAACCAAGGTGAAGAACTACGCGCCCACAGGCGAGGGGCTGCGCGGCAACTTCTCCGACCTGTATATCGTTCCCTGATTGCGGGGCGCGCAGCCTGGCTCTTCCGCGATCGCGCCCGAACTGGCGCAATTGCAACTGACACGCAAGCGCGAGACTCGGAGCCTGTTCACTTCAACAAAGCACTACCTGAAACGATCAGCGGGAAGGCACGGCACAAACAATCAGTGATGCCAAAAGAGGGGATCCTGACGAGAGCGGGTCTCGCCTGTCTGCGCATACTGGCTTTCCCATGGCGAGGACCGGCGATTATGTTTGCCTGCGGCAGGCGGGCGCTCGGAGCTGGCAAGATCGAGCAGGTGCCTCGCTTCGCGGCTCGATGCGTCGACATTCACGGCGTGTCCCGCGTCTTGCCGCACACAAGCCCATTGGCGCTCGTGCGCGCATTGCCGCGCCTGGCCGATCAACGCGTCGCGCTGCTGCTCGCGCGCGACGAGGTCGGCTCGCATCTGCTGCGCGTCGGAGTTGCCGGGCTCGACGGCGAGCGCATTCATGAGCGCCCTGCGTGCGGGCCAAAGGTTGTTCTTGTCGAGGCTTGCGCGTGCGCTGGCCAGATCTTTCGCGACTTCCGGGTGCGCGCCCGCATAGCGTGGCGAGGCTGGCGCGCGTTCGACGGCGGGCGCATTCGGCCGGGCGACGTTGCGCTGGGCGACGTTGTGCTGAGCCGCGTTCGCACGCGGCAGGCCGGCAGGCGGCCGGCTGGTCAGCGCGGCATGTGTGCCCGGTGTGCCGCTCACGGACCCCATGACCACTTGCGCGCCTAGTTTCGGCTCCCACTCGCTGCGATGCAGGAACGCATAGCCGGCGAATGCAATCGCAAGCGCGCCGAGACCCGCCCATGCAAAGCGCGGCAGCCGCGAGCGCTCGCCAATGTGTTCCTCATCGATCGATGGATATTCCCCGTCGTAGCCCCGGTTGCCAAGGCCGCCCGGGAGCGCGCGCAGGCGCTCGGCAACCCCATGCGCGCGTTCGCGTTCGTCCGGCGCGTCCTCGCTCGCGGCGGCGATGCGGGAAGCAGCAAGCTGTTGATTCGCTCCGCATTGGGGGCACAGTGCGAGCGATGCGTTGAACCAGGTCCCGCAGTAGGGACACTCCGACGGACCAGGATCGTCGTGACCAGGGGCGTTGAGCATGGGAGCGCGCTTTCGCTTCGATTGACGAATTGCCGCGAGATTGGCGCAAAATCGGTGCCTGATTTGCGTACCGATTTGAATATGGGCCACTTCGCCGCGAAGATCAATCGGCGGATTCCGCCAGTTTGGCGGATACGGATAGGCGATGCTGCGGTGCGGCGCGCCTGCCTTATTGCTTCACGCAGCTGACGATCGTCGCGATTGCAGGGGCATCCAGCGTCAAGCCGATGTGTCCCGTGCCGGGCACGAGCGTGACCGGCACGTGTGCACCGGCTTCCTCGAAAGCCGTCGCGTATTCGCGGGCGTGAAAGACCTCGTCATCGGCACCGGCGAGCACATGCAAGGGGCGCCGTACGCCGCGTATGTCCGCGCGATAGTCTGCGTGCGGGCGGAAATTCTGCATCAGATTGAAGGAGTACTGCGGCGTGAGTTGGTCGCGGACCTCAGGGGCCAGCGCATAGGCGATCGTCGGCAGATGATTGAAGGCGCGGATGCGCAGGCCGTTCAGCACGGCGAGCACCGCGAGGCGCGGCATGCCGACCGACACCCAGCCGCCGACCTCGTTGCGCGTGGTGCGCGCCTTGTGATGAAGGAATGGCGCGAGCAGCACGTAGCGATCGAACAGATGTTGACGCGTGCTGCCCGCGAAGCGCAGCGCAAAGCCACCGCCCGCCGAGAAGCCAATCAGCGTTTTCGGCAGCGCGGCCAGCTCGCCCGGCAAGGCGGCGAGCAGATCTTCGAGGTCGTCTTCCAGCTGGCCGATGTAGTCGATCGTGCCCTTGCGGCCCGATTCGCCGTGGCCGCGGACATCGGGCACGCAGGCCGCGTAGCCCGCGGCGGCGAACTGGCGCGCGAGCGGGTGGAGGCTCGCGCTGCTTGCCGACGATCCGTGGATGAGCACGACGCAGGCAAGCGGCGCGCCCGCATGCGGCAGGTAGGCGCGCTAGGCGAGTGACGCGCCGTCTCGCGCGGGAAAACGGCGCAATGCAGGAAGGTCCGAGAAATCGACTTCCTTGAATGGCGCGTTGATCGATTCGAGCGGCGCGGGCTGCCTGGGGCCGCCTTTGACGAGCGCAACGGCGGCGGCAGCGATGATGGCGATCGGAACGGCTGAGGCGCTGAGAGCCACGGGTGGACCTCGTGTACGTGATGGATTTATTGTTTTACCGGCGGTGATGATAGCCGACTTGCCCCCCGTGTCTTCTGTTATCCGAAACATTATGCGCGCCAGGTTGACACGCAGATGTTCAGATGAACAGGGAAATGATGCCGCCCAACGTAATGCCCGCTGCGATCCAGCGCCCAATCGTGTACGTGTGGTTCGGATCGGCGGGCGCGTCGGGACGCTCGAGCCCTAGCGCGCCGTAAACGAGTGATTTCACGGGCTGCGCGTTGGCCGGCGTAGGCGTTCCGTCGGTTACATCGCTTGTATCGCTCGTGTCGGTCGTATCGGCTGCATCGCTCGCGGTATCGTCGCTGTTCGCGATATCGTCAGTCGATGCGGCAGCATAGCCTTGCGGCGAAATCTGCACGGCGTCGTCTTGCGATGTGGACGATGCGACGTTCGCCGAACCGTCGCTCGACTGTGTGCCGTCCTGTTCTGCCTGGTCTGAAGCCGCGTCTGCACGGAGTGTGTTCGTGTTGGCGCCGCTGTTGGCGAACTGTGTCGCCGCCCCGATTTGCATGGTCGACTCCTTTCGACTTTCTTATGCCTACAATAATCGCAGGTCCGGATGCTGAGACGACTCACGAATAACGCATAAAAATTCGCGATATTCCGCGGCCAATTCCTTTGCGCGGCCTGCGACAATATCGTTATCCGTAACGTCGTGCGCGCATTCTCGCGCGACGACCGCGTGGTCCTCCCCACCCGCAAGAAGAAGTACGCCTCTACGCATGTGGATGAAGTCTTTGCGCCTCACAAGTCCCGTAACGTTCGCGAAGAGGCGATCTTGAAGCGCCCGTCACGCCGAGAGGTATTCGAGGCGCTTTATCGCACGCACTATCTGCAAGTCCACACGCGCCTGCCCGATGCGCTGGAGCGCGATCACAACGACGATTACGCGCAAAGCGGAGCGCAGATCGCCTGGGAGATCTGGCAGGCTGCGCACTCACACGCTATCGAGCTTGCGGCGCAACAATGCGAACTTCGCCAGCATCAGCACGACCATCAGGATTACAAAGCAATCTGCCGGATTTGCGCGTGCGATATTCGCGCTCTGCAGGCGGATACGCAGCGCGATGAAGATGTGACGTGAGTCGCTTAGACGGGCACTGAAGCGACGAGGCGCAGGCGGTTCGCGGAACGCTTCGGGTCGAGGGCGCGCGTGACTTCGGCGAGCGTGTCGCGCATGGTGCCCGATAGCTCACCCAGTGCCGCTGCGGCGCGGCCTCGCGTGGTGGAGGTGGAGGCCGTAGCGTCAGTTTCCGGATTGCGGTTCGTGCGTGCGGCGCGCGTCATGCCGGCGCGCGCAGGGGGCACGCAAATACAACAGGCGGTGGGCTTGTGTGCGTCGCGCACGTGGCGCACGAAACGGCCGGAACATACGGTGCAGCTCGACAGCGTGAGCAAGCCGCCCTCGAAGAAGCGCAGCAGTGTCCACGCCCGCGTAAAGCTCAACACGCGTTCGGTTTCGGCGCTCTCGCAGTGCTCCAGATAGAGGCGATACGCACGCGTGAGCGCATCGAGCCGGCTGCATTTCGCTCTGTCGGTCAGGAACAGGTAGATGTTGTAGAAGAGCGACGCGTGAATGTTCGGCAGCCACGTGAAATACCAGTCCGCCGAAAACGGCAACATACCCTTGGGCGGCGAAGCGTTCTTGAGTTCCCGATAAAGCCTGATCAAACGATTGCGCGACAGCGTCAGTTCTTTTTCGAGCACAGGCATGCGTGCGCCCAGCTGGATCAGCTCGATTGCGCGCAGGACTTCGCGCGCTTCCTCGGTCACACTGCCTTTGTACATGAAGGGGGACTCCCAGGGGCAGTCGGTGACTGCCACGGTGGCCAGGCGAATGCCTGAATTCACGGGCGATTATAAAAGCGCGACAAAGAGCGTCAAGAATAATATTTGGAAAGGACTTGGAGGAACTATAAAGAAAATGCGCGGTGCGGCCGATATTCAGGCATAGGTTGAAACGCGAAATAGCCCCGCATTACCACCGGAATTACCGGTTGTGTGTAAATGGAAAGGTCCGGTAAGAATATAAACAAAACCGGCGGCGAATATCGGTGCGCAATGCACTGTGAATCGGGAAGAATTATTACGGCGTTTTGCGCTTTTACCCTTTCAGGCTTATCTGCCGGTAAACTGCGCCGTTTCCGAACGCATGCGACGCGCGACGTTGCAGCGGCCCGCTCGAACTGCGGGTTCCCAACATAAGCTGCCAACCGATGAATTTGCCTTTCTCCGACTACACCTCTTCGTTCGCGCATACGCGTAAGCGTTTGCCTGTGGCCGCGACCGGCAACATCGAGCGCAGCGGCGGCGCCGCGCTCGCCAATCCGCCGCGCCGCGCGCTGCTCAAAGGCACGGTGAGCCTGCTGGCGCTGAGCGGTTGCGCAAGCACATTGCTGAGTGCGTGTGGCGGCGAATACACGGGAGGCGACGGCGCGCAGGATGCACCGACGCCCGTCATCGGTTCTGTGGCGAACTTCCGCGATCTGGGTGGCGCTGCGCCCGGCTATTCGACGAGCGATGGCGCGCATGTGCGCCGCGCCTTGATTTACCGCTCCGACGCGCTTACACCGAACGCCGTCGACGCGGCGACGCTGGAACGCCTGGCGCTTTCCAACGTCTACGATCTGCGCACGCCTGCGGAAATCGACGCAGCGCCCGACATCACGCCCAGCACGGCCGCTTACCTCGCGCTCAATGTGTTGGGTACGCTAGAGCCGCCGTCGTTCGCGGGCATGCTGGCCGGCGAACTCGATGCGGCGATGCAAATGCGTTGGCGCACGCTCGTGACAGGCCGCATGCAATGTTCGATCTACGGCGCGCTGCTCGAACATATCGCGGATGCGCCGGGGCCGCTGCTGATCACGGGTGGGACCGGCGTGGACGTGGTGGGTTGGGCGTGCGCGCTGCTGCTGCTGATCGCAAACGTGCCGCTCGAAATCATCGTGAAGGATTTCATGCTGACCGACGCGTGGCGCTCGACGGCCGTGGATTCGGTCAATGTGGCGCCGCCCGTGCAGGCCAGCTATCTGCAGGCCGCGTTCGACGCGGTGCAGGGAACCTACGGGGATCTCAATCGCTATCTCACCGTGGGACTTGGCCTTGCGCCCGAAGCGGTGAATCGTCTGCGCGGCCGGCTCGTGGTCTGAGCGGCACGCGCAGCGAAGCGTCGATGGGCAATCGGCGGGCAGTAAAGGACTTACGCGGCGGCTCTTGCATCGGCCGGTAGCGCGATACGTACGCGCAGCCCGCCTTCGGGGTGATTGGACAACTCGCAGCGGCCGCCCTGATTGCGCGTGAGGCGCGTCACGATGGCGAGCCCGAGCCCGCAATGGCCCTCGCCGCCGCGTGCTTCGTCAAGGCGTACGAACGGTTTGAGCGCCGCGGCCACGCGCTCGGGCGGGATGCCCGGGCCATGATCGCGCACTTCGACGATCCACTGCGCGCCCTCTCGGCGCGTGGCGATTTCCACGGGCGGGACGCCATGTTCGAGCGCGTTGTCGACGAGATTCGACACGAGCCGGTCGAGCAGCGTGCGCTGCAGCCGAAACGCCGAGCCTGCGCGCAGATCGAGCCTGAAGAGCGCGTCGTCGTCGCCGGCATCGGAAAAGAACTGCTCGCGCAGCAGCGCATCGACTTCCACCTCAGGCCCCGATTCGGGCCGCTGCCGCGCGAATTCCAGAAACTGCTGGACGATATCGTTGAGCGAATCGACTTCGCGTATGAGCTGTTCGCGCTCGCGCTCCGAACCCATCATGCTCGCACGCAGCTTCAGGCGCGTGAGCGGCGACTTGAGATCGTGCGCGACGCCCGCGAGCATCACGGCCTGATCGTCGTCGGCTTCGTTGAGCTGCTTCATCATGCCGTTGAACGAGCCAATCAGTTCGCGCAATTCGCGCGGCCCATGCTGTTTGACAGGCGCGGGACGATGGCCGGTGCCGAACGCGCGCGCAGCCTGGGCCACGAGCGAAAGCGGCCGCTGCATTTGCCACATGGCGAGCAGCGCAAGAAGCAGCGAGATGGCGAGCATCGAACCGAACAGCGGCAGCAGATTGCGCGGCGGCGGCAGATCGACAGGCGCGACGATCCACGTGGACTGGCCCGCGAAGCGCACCCAAAGAGCTTCGCGATGGCGCAGGTCGGCGAGAATCTCGGTGCCGGGCGGCAGGTCGCGCAGGAGTTGCTTGCGCAAGTCGGCGAGCGGCTCGCGCTTCGGGACTTCGAGCCGCACGTCGGCGGGCATGTTCCAGGTGGGCACGAGATGCACGCGCAGGGCCGGCGCGAGGTCCATTTCGTTGGGCGGCGCGCTCGTCGCCGTACCAGACGGCGCATTTGTCGCGGCATGCAGCATCAGCAGCAGACCGCGCTCGAAACCTTCTACTTCGTGGCGGCGCGGCTGTGGCGCGAAAACGATGAACCAGCATGCCTGAATGGCGAACAGCAGGAGCGCGGACATCAGCGCCATGCGCCCGAACAGCGTATTCAACGGATTGTTCATGCAATTACGCGGTCGTGCTGTGGCCGCTGTCGTCTGCGGTGAAATTCGCAGTGAGGTCCTCTACGTTGCCTTCGATGCCGACCCCGCTCTGCGGCACGAACACATAACCCTTGCCGCGCAGGGTCTGCACGTAGCGCGGCTGCGCAGGATTGTCTTCGATCACGCGGCGCAAGCGCCAGACCGGCACGTCGAGGCTGCGCTCATGAAATTCGAGGCCGTCAGCGTGCAGCAGATCGTGAATCAGCACGCGCGAAAGCACGCGATAGGGATGCTCCGTGAAAATCTTCAGGAGCACGAACTCACTGCTGCGCAACGGCACGCGCTTGCCGTCGCGTTCGAGCGTGCGCGCCATGAAATCGAGCTCGAAAGCCCCAAAGCGGTAACGTTCGCGCGCTACAGGCGCACCCGCGGGTCCGTTGCCGCGCCTGCGCAGCACGGTCTGGATACGCAGCAACAGTTCCTGGGGATCGAAAGGCTTCGCGACATAGTCGTCGGCGCCGAGCGTAAGGCCGGCTATGCGGTCGCCCACCGCGCTGCGCGCGGAGGCGAAGATCACCGGAATGTCGTCGCCTTGCGCGCGCAGCGCGGCGAGGGCGCGCAAGCCGTCGGTACGGGGCATCATGACGTCGAGCACGACGACCGATGGCCGCTCGCGTTCCAGCCGCGCGCCGAGATGCGTGCCGTCGTGGAGGACCGAGGCTTCGAAACCGTTGGCTCGAAGAAAGCCGGAGAGGAGATCGCGCACGACCGGATCGTCGTCGACGATGAGAACGTGTGGACTCATCGCCTCATTTTATTTGATATCGACAACCGGCAGAACAGCGCGCGACCGCAGATTTCTTGCCGCAGCTTACATGGCCCCTTACTTCAGGGCGACGGTGCCTTGCTCGATGGACGCTTGCGTCGCGTGCGCGGGCTCCGTCGATGCAACGGATGCGCAGTTGAGTGCGCCCACGCTTTGCTGTGCGCTCGCCTGGTCCGCAGGCTTTGCTGCCGCGTCGTTGGCTGCGGGGCTCGCGGGCTGAACGGGCGGCGCGTCGATGGACGCCATGCCTGCCGCTTTCGCGAATGCCGAGTTCGCGCCGGCCATTTTCGCGGTCGTCACCGAGACGTCGCTGGCCGATGCGGCATCCTTGGGCGGCAGATGATGCGCGTGCGCTTGCGCGAGACGCGTCTGGCGTGCGTCGGCGGCCACGCCGCTCGGCATCTTTTGCAGGTGCAACGGCGCATTGGTTTCGGCGGACGCGACCTTCGCGCCCGCTTTCTTCGCAGTTTTCGCGTTGTCCGCAGAGGGTGCGGCCGCTGCGTTATCGCCCTTCGGTGCGGGCGGGATGCCGTGCATTTCGAGCACGGCGTCCTGTGCGGAAGGGGCGAGGTGCTGATCCACGACACCTTCCTGCACGCGCCGCACGGCAGCCTGCTTGCCATGCTTGAGATCGCCTTCGAGTTCTGCGATACGGCGGTCGTACCAGTCCGTCACGCACGCCTTGTCCTTGCAGTTGTGCTGGCGCCATTGCCACTGGCTCACGCGGTCGGCTTCGAGCGCGGTCGCGTCGGTGGTCGCGTCGAACGCGCTGCGATAGAGCGCGGCCAGTTTGTCGTCGAGCGCGGAGAGCGTCGGATCGTTGCACACGAGGCGCTCGGACGCCGACGCGTCGCGCGGGCAGTGAAAACTTGCAGCGTGCGCGAACGGCGAGCCAGCGAGCGACGCGAATAGCGCGATCGCAGCAGCGTTCAGGCCGCGCTTGAAGAAGGGGGCGCGACGGATTTTCGGTTCTCGGTTCATGGCAGGCATGATGATGTTGAAATAGGAGAAAGACGGGAGCAGCGTGTGGCTCGTCCGGCGTCGCTAAGGCGCGAGGTGCCGCAGTGCCAACCGCAGTGAGAACTGCGGTGAGAACGATAGCGCGGCGAAGAATCCGCAATGTCTCACTCAGCGGGGAGAATGCAGGAGCGCTTACGAAACATTACACGCGCCCTAGCGCGCGGTAATTGCCAAAGGGCGCTGACGACCTGTAGCGCGTGCCTCTGCGTAGAGAAGGCGTGCAATGCACGCGTGCAAGTCCTTACTGAGCGGGAGGATTTTGAAGAAGTGGAAAGTGGCATTCAACATTGACCGATGTCCCGGCCATCGCGCGCATCGCTTTGCACCGATCATACGTGACGAGTCCTGCCGGGAGCGTGTCATGTTCCGCGCAGCCTTTCAACGCATCGGGTATCCGCTCCCATGCCACATGAAATCGTGTCATACGTCAGCCGTGCGAGCGCGCGTACGGTGAAACTCGGCGCTGCCTGCGCCGCGGCGCTCGCGCTCAACGGCTGCGCATGGACGCTCATCACCGCGGCCGATGCGACTGGCTCCGTGATTCAGGCGGGTTACGCGGTCGCGTCGAACTACTCCTCGCCTAAATTCGTGACGGGCCGGCCGGTCAATCTCAGCTCGATCTGTATCGAGAACAATCCCATGGTCACATCGGGAGATTTCGTGCCATCGCTGCAGCTCGTGCTCGCGCAGCGCGGTGTGACTTCGGACGTCTATGGCGCCGGAACCGAGCCGGTGAGTTGCGAAGGACGTCTCGTGTATAACGCGTCGATCGAATTCGGCAAACCGACGTTCAGCGACGAAAGCAGGGCTTATCTTTCGACGATCAATCTGACGATCTTCATGCACAACCATATCGCCGTTACCGCGCGTTACGAAGTGCGCGGCCTCGGCACCGACCGCTATTCGAGTGCGGCGGTGAAGCTCAAGGGGCTGGTGGACAGCATGGTGGTCGACCAGACGCAATTGGGCAATTCATTCCAGTCCGCTTCGAGCGACCAGTAAATCTGGTGCCCGCGCGACGCGCGGGAAAGGATTGGTAAGGCTGCGGGCCTGTACCGGCTCGTTCTCGTCCCTTACGATTTACGCATGGCAAATAATATCTTTCTCGTCGACGACGATCCGGTCGTGCGCGACGTCACGGCCGAATATCTGCAGATGCGTGGCTTTACCGTCACGACGCTGCCTTCCGTGCGTGCGATGCAGGAGCGGCTGCGCTCCGAGCGGCCGCAGGTTGTCGTGCTCGATATCATGATGCCGGAAGTGGATGGCATCAGCGCGCTGCGCGCCTTGCGCGAAAGCGGCGATGACCTGCCGGTCATCATGCTCACCGCGCGCAATGAAGTGATCGACCGCGTGCTGGGTCTCGAATTTGGCGCCGACGACTACGTGGGCAAACCGTTCGATCCGGGCGAGCTGGTGGCGCGCATTCGAACGGTCATGCGCCGGCGCAGCATTTCGAACCTCACGGGTGCGCCGGAAAGCCGCGAATCGTTTCGCTTCGGCCCCTTTGAACTCGATTTCCGTTCGCGAGAGTTGTATCGCGACGAAGTCCGCATGCCGCTGCGGTCTAGCGAATTCGCGTTCCTCAAGCTGTTCGTCAATCACTCGATGACGATTCTTTCGCGCGAGCGGATTATCGAAATCGTGTATGGGGAGGCGGGGCGGTATCGCAATCGCAGTCTCGATGTGGCGATCTGGCGCTTGCGGCGCCTGATCGAAACCGATCCTTCCGAGCCGCGCTATCTTCAGACGGTGTGGGGGCACGGGTATGTGTTCGTGCCTGATGGTGAAGTTGGCTTCGCCGAGCGCTTTGGTGAACATGCCCGTGAGCATGCGGATGAAGACAGCGGTGAATACGCCGATGAGCTTGAAGGCGAAATGCCTGATGATGAGGAAAACTGAGCGTTTGGCGGCCGCTTGAACATCGTTGGCCTTTCCTTGAAAACAAGGAAAGGCCAAAGCGGCCAGGAATCACGAAAAAGAGACTCAAAACGTAAGCACGCTAAGAAACATACGTTGCAACCAGCCGACGGTAGTCGCATCGTTGAGCAATCCGTGCCCAACCTGCTCGATGCGCGCATTGGCGATCTTCCCTGATTCAACGTAATTATCGGCTTCCACGTCATTCGGATTGACGATCCCGGAAAGCCGCAGGCGTTGATGCTCACCGCTCATCGCAATGATCTTCTCCCCCGAGACCACCAGATTGCCCGTAGGCGTCTTGCTGATGACCGTGACGGCCAGCGTGCCGGTCATGTCGCTCGACAGCGAGTGATTGCCGCTCCCGTTGAACGAGGTCGACGCCGAGCCGATATTGAACAGGCGCGCGAGCCGCGCCGCCGCGCCGGTCGACTGGTCGGCGGCCGTGGCCGTGATGTTGCTGTCGCGCTTGGCGGCGGCACTCGCGACATCATTGCCGCTATAGGTTTCAGAAAGCCGGATCGTGAGCACGTCGCCGATTCGCTGCGCACGCGGAGTCTCGTACAGCGAGATGGCGGTGCCCGACTGATAGATCGCGCCGCTCGTGTTGACGTTCAGCAGCGGTTCCGCGAGCGGCGGTGTCATGGGCGTATTGACGATCGACTCCGGCGTCGCGCAGCCAGCGAGCGCCGTGGCGAGCGATGCGCACAGCAACGCGTACGCCGCGCCTTTCGAGCGAGTCGTGCGGCATGCGCTGGAAATTGAGGATTCCGATTGAACGAATGGCATGGCGAAGGGGCGGGTGCGAGGGTGATTCATCGGATGTGGCGAATTCGGCGGATTCGTTGAGTTCGTCCGGGCGGCCGGTTGACGTGTTCCGTTTCAGCCTTCGTCGAACTGGCTGAGCTTGAGCGTCTTCTCGTTGCCTTTGGCGCGCAGCGTGGCGGGCTTGAGCAGATACGTGAGCGTCGCGCGATCGCTGTCGGGCAGCAGGCAGATGGTGATCGTGCTCAAGGCGTTCTCCCACACGAGCAGTGGCAGCGACGGTGCGCCGAGCACGCGCGGTGCGCCGTAGCGCGACGCGAGCAGGTTGCGCAGGTCGAAGGCCGTTGTCGAATCCACGACGAACGACATTTCATAAAGACGCAGCGGGTCGCCGGCCGAGGCGTGCGCAAAGCGCAGGATATGGTCGACCGCGGGCACGCCGTCCACTACGGCTCGCGATGGCGTCCAGCCTTGCGCCGTGTGGTGCGCCCACCGGCAAGCCACAGTGAGGCTCGTGTAACTCTTGACCATCATGCCGATGTCGCTGCCCGCGACGTCGGTCTCGCAAAGCAACTCGCTCTCGTGGGGCGTCGCGCGCACCATGTCCGTTTGCCGCAGCGCGCTCAGCGGCGTGCCGAGCGCAATGCCGCGAAACGCGAACGGCGAGTCGTCCGGCGCCGGAACGCGCGCTCGGGTGGCCGATGCATCGAACGCCGGCCGCCGCTTTTTCGCGATCGGCGCCGACGGTTTTGCCGCGCTCGCCGCATGCGACGCGATCGCGGTATCCACTACGCTCGCCGCGTTCGACGCGATAGTCGATTGCGCTGGGGCGGTGGCCTTCGGCGCGACGTACGGTTGCACGCGCCCTTCGAAATGCGTGTCCGCATGCGCGGGCGAGAGCGGCGCGGCCAGGTATGCCGCGCTCAAAGCGAAAGCGATCAGTGGCGCCCGTTTCATCGGCTGGACCTCGATCAGTCGACCGCCGCCGCGCACGCGTCGAACGGCACGGCTGCCGGGTGGCCGACCAACGGCACGATCTTGAGCGTGGCCGATGCGACCCGGCATGGAAAGGCCGCCACGGCACAGCCGTCGAGCGGCAGGGCGAGGCAGGCGAGGGCAATCGCCGACGTGGCGCGCGCCAGATGCGTTGACAACCGTGGTGTCAGGCACATGGGCGCGCGCTGCGCCGGCGTCTCCCGTAACGGCGAAGTGGTCATGCCGAGGTATTGATGTTGTGGCCGAGCGGACCGACCGGTGCGGCCGGGTGCACGGTTTCCTGCTGGGGAAAGGGGTTGCCGGCGGTGCTATCCGTGCTGGAGTTCTTGGTGCTGCGGTTTTCGCCCAGCGACGTCAACGAGGACGTGTGCGCGATACTGCTCGAACCGATAGGGCTGGTCATGAAGGGCCTCCTTGGCGCAATGGAACAAAAAAGAAGGGGCGCGCCGAGAAGGGGGAAGCGCGCCCCGCCTTACGCCGATCGGGGGGCAATCGGCGAGCGGCGAGGCAAATCTTCGCTTCCAGAGGGCTTGCATGAAGCAAGAATCAGCGTGGCCTTTGGCCAATCGCTTACGAGTCCTTCCAGAGGTATACGAATGTGCAAGATTGAGTGGCGCGAACACGACGGGGACCCGTGGATGGCGCCATGATTTGGGCTGGACCGGAAGACGATCCTCAAGCGCGATTTGCTCGCGCCGCATGGGGAGAGGACGGCGAAGAAAGTGAATTGAGCGCGCGTGTTCCCAGGCCGCTCAGGTCGGCAGCCTGGGAATGTGTAAGCAGGTGGAAGGAGACGGTCTCAAACGCCCTTTATGCGCTCCCAGCCGTGGCGGACGGCAGCCTTGAATCTTTCCCAGCCGTTTTCCGGGTAACGCGACTCCCAATCCTCGCGAACGCTCGGCTCGACCCCTTGCCAGTCGTGTCCGCGATACCGTTCGTCTTGCCTGAGCGTTGCGCCGTGCTCGTAAGCTGCGCAATATTCGTCGTAGGACATGCCGGAGTCCGCGTAGTTTGCTTCGTAGTCCTTGCGGATTTCGGTCTCGTAGGCAGCGTCGTCGATCGGGGTGCCCATGACAGGATCACCCACGAGGCCCCTCGTCGATGTCTGCTGCGCTCTGGCCGCGCTCGCGGTCGTTTCGGGCGCAGTTGTGCTCGCGCGCGTTGTGACCTGCTGCATGCCACTGGCCACGGTCGGCGCTGCCGAAGCATACGCCGCGTGCCGTGTTTGCGCCGCCGCTTCGGGCGATGTGTCGCGCAAATCGTCGGACGCGCGGGTCGTGCGCTTGGAGGACGCAGTACGCGACGAAGCGTTGTGCCAGGCACTGCTGCGTTCCTCGATATCCGCTGCGCCCGTGCTGCGCATCACTTCGCGCGCCAGATTCACTTGCATTTCGGAAACGTCCGCGCTGACGACCGATCCGCCGCGGCGAATGAACTCGCGGTAATCTTCGGTCTCCGGAGGATACGCACCGTGCTTGAAGAGTCGCGCGAACAAGCGTTCGAGTTGATCGAATACCGGTGTGTGTTGCCCCGCATCGCCCGCGCCAGGCGCGTAGACTCGCGGCCCTTTTTCCAGGGGGGCCTCGACCGACATCGAGTAAATGGCGATATCGGCTTGCGCAACCCCTGCGTCGCCTAGCGCTTTTTGCGCGGAACGTGCGCTCCCATAGCTGTCGTAGACGCCCAATACGGTTTGCCTCATGACTGTCTCCCTTCGCTTTCGATATGCGGCGGTATCGCCACGTATCGGCGTGGGCGCAACAGCCATGCCCGATTACGGGCATACGGCGAGGTCGTATCAAGGTCGCGAGTCAGTGGCCGGGAGTGATCTGGCACTGGAGGCAATCCGCACTGATGGCGAGGACCAGTCAGTGCGGATTCAGCGGGTCCTTGATGGACCCGCGAAGAGATCAATTTCCCGCGATCGTGTCGACTGGCTTGAAATCGCCATGCTGGACCTTGTAGATGGTCACGGGCGCGTCCTTCAGGTCGCCGGTCGCATCATACGAAATCGTCGCAGCCGATACGCCCTTGATCGACAGCTTGTCGAGGTACGGGCCATAGACCTTCGGATCGGTCGAGTTCGCGTCCTTCATCGCGTTGAGAAGCGCCATCGTGCCGTCGTACGAGTACGGCGAGTACGTGATGGGGTCTTCGCCGAAGCGCGCCTTGTAGCGCGTAGCGTAGCCGGCAAAGCCGGGCATCTTTTCCTTCGGCAGTCCGCCCATGTACACGATCGCGCCTTCGGCCGCGCTGCCGCCGATCTTCAGGAAGGTGGGTGAGCGCGACATTTCGCCGGTCACGAACGCCGCCTTGATGCCAAGCTGGCGCATCTTGCGGATCATCGGCGACGATTGCGCGTCGCCGCCGCCATAGAACACCGCATCCGGGTTCATGCCCTTCAGATTCGTCAGGATTGCAGAGAAGTCCAGCGCCTTGTCGTTCGTGTAGTCGCGTTTCACCACGGTGCCACCGGCTGCCTCGACCGCCTTCGCGAACTCGTCGGCAATGCCCTGGCCGTATGCAGTGCGGTCATCGATGATCGCAATGCGCTTGTAGTGCAGCGTCTTCACGACATAGGAGCCGACAATGCGGCCGGCCTGCGCGTCGCTCGTCAACAGGCGAAACGTCGTCTTGTAGCCGCGTGCCGTATACACCGGCGAGGTCGCCATCGAAATCTGCGGCAAGCCGGCGCGGTTGTACAGATCGGATGCAGGGATGCTGGTGCCCGAGTTGAAGTGGCCGATGATGCCGCTCACGCCATCGTCGATCAGGCGTTGCGCCACCACGGTTCCCGTGTGCGGGTCAGCCTGGTCGTCCTGCGAGTCGAGTTCGAACGATACGGGCTTGCCGCCGATGGTGGGATGCGTGGCGTTGAAATCGTTGATGGCCAGTTGCACGCCTTTTTGCATGTCAGTGCCATAGTTCGACTGCGCGCCCGTGAGCGGCGCGGCAAAGCCAATCTTGACGACATCGGCGTGTGCGGCGGCGCATGAAAATACCCAGGCGGCTGCGAGTGCGGAGTGCGTTACCTTCAATTTCACTTTTCACTTCCCCTCAGGTGCATGTTGGGCAATGCCGGACATTGCGTGCTTCAGTGCCGGCGAGTGCGATCTTGAGTTGTTGCGAACGCGCCTCTGAGCTTCACGCTGGCGTGCGAAGCGTGGCGAGATCGGCGAATGCAGTCTAGGTAGCGAAAATTGGCGCGTCTTGGTCGATTAGGGTTCTACTCGTGACGATTTCTGCATAGTGGCCGGAAGGGGGCGCCGACCAGGGTGCGCACGGGTAGCGGCGGCGCGCAAGCCGTGCATAGCGGTGAGTGGTGGGATCAGCACAAAGCGAGTACAGCGCGCGAACGCGCATCGACGGCCGTCAAGGCGCGATCGTATAGCGCAGGATCCGGTCGCGTGACTGTTCGAGCAGGCGCGTCATGGCAGCCGCTGCCGCGTCGGCTTCGCGCGCCACGATATGCCGGCGGACGGCGTCGTGCAGTTCGAGGTCTTCGCTCGGCTTTGCGGCCTGGCGCTGCATCATTTCCGACGACACGCGCAACGCGGCTTTGATCGCGTTGCCGATCGTAATGAACATGCCGTTCTGCGAGGCCGTGATGATGGCGAGATGAAACTCGAGATTCGCGTCGGCGGCCGCGCGATTGTCGGAGGCGCCATGCTGGGCGGACTGGCCGTATGCGTTTGCCAATTCCAGGTAGCGGCGCTCGATGATCTGAAAGGTCTCTTCCTTGCCGTGGCGCGCGGCGAGAAAGCTTGCGCGCGGCTCGAAGCAGATGCGCATTTCGAATATGTCCTCGACGATCTTGGAGTCGAACTGCGCGTTGAGGCGCCACGCGAGTACGTCTCGGTCGAGCAGGTTCCAGTCGGAGAAGGGCAGGACACGTGTGCCAATTTTGGGTGAAACGGCAATGAGACGTTTGGCCGCCAACTGTTTGATGGCTTCGCGCAGCGTGGTTCGACTCACGCCGTAGGCGCTGCACAGCTCGCTTTCGACCGGCAGCGCGTCGCCGGGCGCGAACTCGCCCGAGACCACGCGCATGCCGATAATCTTGGCGATCTGCGTTGTTATATTGCCAACGATCGGTTCGCGCTCGAACATCACTTCCCCTTCATGGACGTCGTGCACAGCGTGTCCGTGCTGTGTTATCGGGCGGTCGTCACAATCACGTTCCACGAGCCCGGCTTGAGCTTCGCGCGCACGCGTTCCCCCTCGACCGACACGGCGTTGTTGACTGCGGGCGCCACCGTCGTCGGCGCCTCCACCGTGTTCACCGCTTTCATGTTGGCATGATACAACTCGAGCGCGTGATCGAGCGTACGTTCCTTGCCGAGTCCGCGCAGTTCGACATTGAGTTCCATTTCGTCGCTCAGGTGACGATTGAGCGCGAAGATAGTCGTCGTGCCCGTGGCGCGATCGTCCACCACGGCTGCGCAAAGATACGGGATCTCCGGAAAGGTTTCCGCTTCATAGGTGGGTGAATCGATTACGGGCTTGAGCACGCGGCCATGGCCGAATTTCGAGGCCTGTGCGAACGGATGGAAGATGGTCTGACGCCACGCACGGCCGCCTGGCTCCGTCATGATCGGCCCGATCACGTTGACGAGTTGCGCGAGACAGGCCGTCTTCACGCGGTCCGAATTGTTCATCATGGTGATGAGCGCGCCACCCACCACCAGTGCGTCTTCGTGGTTATAGACCTCCTCGATGAGGCGCGGCGCCTCGGGCCAGCCCGGCTTGCGCAGGTCGTTGATGGTGCGCGCCTTGTACCAGACATTCCATTCGTCGAATGAAAGCATGATGCGTTTGGACGAATGCTTGCGCGCGGCCACGCTGTCGGCCACCGAGACGATTTCCTTGATGAACAGATCCATCACTTCGATATTGCCGAAGAATTCGGCGGTCGAGTCGCGACGGTTCTCGAAGTAAGTATGTAGCGAAATGAAATCGACCTGCTCGAAGCAATGGTCGAGCACGCGGTCCTCCCACGCACCATAGGTGGGCATTTCGTGCGTGGAGGAGCCGCACGCGGCGAGCTGAATGGTGGGGTCGACCGAACGCATCAGCTTGGCCGTTTCGAGCGCGGCGCGCCCGTATTCTTCGGCGGTCTTGCGGCAGATTTGCCATGGGCCGTCCATTTCATTGCCGAGACACCAGAATTTGATGTCGTGGGGCTTTTCATAACCGTGCTCGCGGCGCAGGTCGGAAAGCGCCGTGCCGCCCGGATGATTGCAATATTCGACGAAGCGGCGCGCCTCGTCGGGGCCGCGCGTGCCAAGGTTCACGCCGTACATCGGTTCGATGTCGAGCGAGCGGCACCATTCGATGAATTCGTTCGTGCCGAACTGGTTGGTTTCGGTGGAGTACCACGCAAGATCGAGCCGGCGCGGACGCTTTTCTCGCGGACCCACGCCGTCTTCCCAGTTGTAGCCCGAGAGGAAGTTGCCGCCAGGGTAGCGCACGATCGTCGGGCCGAGTTCGCGCGTGAGCGCCATCACATCCTTGCGGTAGCCGCGCTCGTCGGCGTCCGGATGGCCGGGCTCGAAAATGCCGGTGTAGACGCAGCGGCCCATGTGCTCGACGAAGACGCCGAACAGGCGCCGGTCGAGTTCGGAAATGACGAAGTCGCGATCGACGATGAGGCGGGAAGCGATCATGGTGTTCCTCTATCCATCCTGTAGCGGTGTGAAGTGAGGCGGCCGCGCCGTGCAGGCGCGGACCTCCTGATGACGTTATCGTGCGAGCAGGGCGTTGGTGCGTTGGTCGGCTTCCTTCTGCACGTCGGCGACCGACTTGCCGGTCGAGAGCATGTTGCTGATCTCTTCACCTACGATCTGCTGGATCGCGAACTGGCGCGGCACCGTGTTCGGCAGCGCGTAACCGGTGGTCGAGATCTCCTTGATCTCCGAGCGATGCGGCAGCGCGTTGAACGTGGCGCTCGTGATGATCGACTGCCGTGCGGGCAGGTGACCGGTGCGCGCCCAGTCGCCGTCGTGGTCGTAAAGGAACTTGAGGAACACGAGCGCGGCGCGGCGCGTCTTCTCGTCCTTCGCGCCGCCCTTGAGCATGACCCACGAGTGGCCGTCGGCCCAGACTGCTTTCTTCTGGTACAGATTGGGGAACGGCACCACGTCGTAGCCGTTTGCAAGCGGGGAGTCAGGCTTCTTCGCAAGATTCGTGAAGTCCTCGATCATCCACGTGCCGCACATGAGCACGCCCGCTTTGCCGTTCTCAAAGGCCTGGTTGGCCGCGCCATAGTCGAGGCCCGGCGTGATCGCAGACGCCTTCATGAGCTTGTCGTAGAGCGTGAGCGCGTTGGTGGCGGCCGGCGTGTGCATATCGATCTTCGTCGGGCCATTGGGGAACAGCGTGCCATTCTGCTGATAGACCCAGGTGTCGAACGTGCGCGTTTGCGCGGCCGATTCATTGGCGATCGGCACTGCGAAATAAGGCAAGCCAGTCTTGTCCTTGAACTGCTTCGCCTGTGCGAGGAGTTCGTCGGGCGTTTTCGGCAGGATGGGCTTGCCACTCGCATCGACGAGACCCGCCTTCTTGAACAGGTTCACGTTGATGTGCCAGAGCCACGAATGCGTGTCGAACGGCAGCGCATAGGTCTTGTCGCCGAACGTCACGGCGCGATGGGCCTGGGGCGTGAAGTCGTTCGTGTCCACGCCCACCGACTTGAAGCCGTCGTCGAGCGGTTCGACCAGATTGCGCTTCACGTAGTCGCCCAGCACGGCCTCATGCATGACCGAGATGGTCGGTACGTCGCGACTCAGAATGCGCGCGTCGATTTGCGTATAGTAGGGCGACCACTCGATGATCTGCGGCTTGACGACGATGTCTTCCTTGTTCGTCGCGTTGAACTGGTTCACGAGCGTCGTGATGATGCCGCACTCGCCCGAGGCCTGGCTCACGTCGTTGACCTTGCCGTACTCGGCGTCGCAAGCGCCGAAGAAGCGCGACAACGTGATTTCGGTTTTGGCCTGGGCCGGCGCTGTCAAGCTTGCCGCAAGGCCGAGCACAGCTAGCGTAAGTACGCCTCGCACCATCGATCTTCTCATGTCTCTCTCCTGTGGAAGACCCCGCGGGCGCGCGGTTCACGCTCCCAATGGATCGTTTTATATGCACTACGAATTAATAAAGAATAAAGCACGACCCACCGAAGCGTAGCTCGGGTTGCCGCCTACCGAACTGCGGTGCCGGCCACGGCCGCCACGATGTACTTCTGGAAGAACAGATACAGCACGAAGATGGGCAAGCCAGCGAAAACAGCCTGTGCCATGAGATAGCCAATGCCCTCGGACTGTGCAAAATTGCCTTGCGTGGAGGCGAGCCCGATCGTCAGCGTGTACATCTCGGGCTTCGATGCGGATACGAGCGGCCACAGATAATCGTTCCACGCACTGAGAAACGTGAAGATGGCGAGCGTGGCTTGCGCTGGCAGCGAAAGCGGCAGCACGACGCGCCAGAACACCTTGAAGCGCGAAGCATTGTCGAGCAAGGCGGCCTCTTCGATCTCGATGGGTACGGCCTTGAAGTACTGCGTCATGAGATACACGCCGAACGGCGAGGCGAGGCGCGGCAGGATCAGCGCGCCGTAGGTGTTGTGCCAGTCGAGCGTTGCGAAGATATGATGCAGCGGAATCACGAGCGCCTGCTCGGGAACCGCGAGTCCGCAAAGGCAGAGCACATAGACATAGCGCTTGCCGGGAAACTCGGTGCGCGCGAAGCCATAGCCCGCGAGCGAGGCGATAACGAGCGTGAGCAATGTCTGACCGATCGAAACGATGAGGCTGTTGACGAGCCATCCGCCTACCGCCGAGGTGTTGAGGATGTTCGTGTAGTTCTGCAGCGTGAAGGGCGGTGAGAAGAGCACGTCGGTGTGCTGCTCGAGGAACGCATTAGGTTTGAACGAGAGGCACAGCACCCAGACGAGCGGCGTGATCCAAAGCAGCGCGAGCACAACCACGGCGCCGAGCATCAGGCGGTCGCCCATGCGGCCCGTTAGCGAGCCGCGCGAGCGCGTTTCGAATGCGAGCGTGCTCATGCGTTCTCCTTCTTGCGCAGAAGCCAGGCCTGTGCCACGACGCCGATCAGCATTAGCGCGAACAGCACTTGCGCTGCTGCTGCGGAATAGCCGAACGACCATTGGCGGAAGCCGGTTTCGTAGATGAATTGCACGAGCGGGCGCGTGGAATTGTTAGGGCCGCCGTCCGTGAGCAACTGGGCCTGGCCGAACAACTGAAACTGCAGCACCGCTTCGATCACCGCCACGAGCGCGACGGTGCGCCAGATGGAAGGCAGCGTGATCTTCGTGAACGTGCGCCAGCGCGAGGCGCTGTCGAGCGCCGCGGCTTCATAAAGCTCTTGCGGAATCTGCTGGAGCGCGGCTAGAAAAAGCATCATCGGCAGACCCATGATCCACCAGACCGTGACGACGGCGATGGCGGGCAGTGCGGTGGCCTCGTGCATCAGCGGAACGAATTCCGGCCAATGGAGCATGTGGCTCATGTCGGCGAGCAGGCCGTTGCCGGGCATCATCACGAGCTTCCAGACCAGCGTGACGATTGTGACCGATAACACGGAGGAGCCAAAAAAGAGCGCGCGCAGCGCGGCGCCGAATCGGCCGGGGCGGTTCAGGACCAGCGCGAGCGCCAGGCCAAGCAACACGAAAACGGGGACTGTGAGGATGACGAAGTAGAACGTGTTGCGCAGTGCACCGCGAAAAATTGGGTCGAGCGCGAGGTCGAGATAGTTGCGGATACCGATGAACTCGCTCGTGCCGGCGAGCAGGTCCACGCGTTGCAGGCTGAGCCACCAGCCGAAGCACAACGGAACGATCAGCAACAGCACGTAGACGATCAAGAACGGCAGCACGAACAGCGCGTTGGACCATGGCGCGCGCAGGTTACGCCGCCGGCCCTCGCGCGTTTTCGGCAGCGGCATGGCTAGCGAGCGGTTAGAGGCCATGCCACGCCTTGCCGGTTTCGTCGAACACATGCAGGTGCGCCGCGTCGAGACTCATGCGGATCGTGTCACCGGTTTCGATATCGAGTTCGCGTGCACGCGGCAACTCGGCCACGAGCAATTGACCGTTGGGCATGCTCACATGGGCGAGCGAGCGATCACCGAGTCGCTCGATGACTTCGGCGCGGCCAACCAACGGCCCTTGCGGGTCCAGCAGCACGTGTTCGGCGCGCACGCCCAGCGTGAGCTTGCCCGCTGGCAGGCTCGCTGTGGCGATGGCCGTTGGCGTCTGCACGCCGTCGAACGGCAGCCCGGCGATCAGCCGTCCGCCGTTGTCGCCAACGCGCTCGACGTCGATGAAGTTCATGGCAGGCGTGCCGATGAAGCCCGCGACGAAGCGCGTGGCGGGCCGCTTGTAGATATCGAGCGGCGCGCCGATCTGCTCGATACGCCCGCGGTTCATCACGACGATGCGGGTGGCGAGTGTCATCGCTTCCACCTGGTCGTGCGTGACGAACACCATGGTGGAGTGCAGGCGCTGATGAATGCGCGCCAGTTCGAGGCGCGTGCGGGTGCGCAGCGCGGCGTCGAGGTTGGAGAGCGGTTCGTCGAACAGGAACGCTTCGGGCTCCTTCACGACGGCGCGCCCGATGGCGACGCGCTGGCGCTGGCCTCCGGAAAGCTGTGCGGGGCGGCGCTGCAGCAGCGGGCTGAGTTCGAGCATGCGCGCAGCCTCGTTGATGCGCTGGTCGACTTCGCTCGCGCTCACGCCCGTGTTGCGCAGGCCGAACGCCATGTTGTCGTACACGGTCATGTGCGGGTAGAGCGCGTAGTGCTGAAACACCATCGCCACGCCGCGCTTGCCCGGCGGCTGTTCGTTCACGCGCCGCTCGCCGATGCTGATCTGGCCGTCGCTCACGGTTTCGAGCCCGGCGATCATGCGCAGCAAAGTGGATTTCCCGCAGCCCGAGGGGCCGAGGAAGACAAGAAACTCACCGGATTGAATGTCGAGGTCGAGGCCGGTGATCACCTCGGTTTCGCCATACCGCTTCGTTACGCCGCTCAGTCGGATGCCCGTCACGGTGCCTCCTGTGGAGTAGTCTCGTACCGCCGCTTTTAGTGCATTGATATTATGAAAAGAACGGCCCCATAACCCATTCGTGTAAACACTGATCATCTGGAATCCCAAATGATGGGTTTTATGCAAATTGCTTGAGGGAGCGAATTGGCACGCGTGGTGCGTGTTATTGGCGAATTGAGGAAGGCCGAAATAATGATCGAAGCTCTATTGATTTGGCATCCTAATTGAATCAAGGCCGGCCTCTTTCGAATCTCTAGTGAGACCTTTGATAACGTATAAACACGCATTGGCGCGCCTCGCGCTGCACCAGGAGAGGCCAGATTCGGAACTGCGGCATTACATCGCGGTTTCAGTTTTCGGCGGTATTTCTCGCCCAGTCCATATAAGATGCATTGAAAGTGAATGTATTGGCGAGTGCGATCATGACCGTCTTTCGAATCGAAGAGCCCACCCCTGCGGCTCGCAGTGGTTTCGCGCTGTGGGCGCTCGGCTTCCGGCCGTTTTATCTTGGCGGCGCGCTATTTGGCGGCGCGGCGCTGCTGGCCTGGATGGCCGCGTATGCAGGCCATCCGTTGCCGGGTCTCAGTTCATACCTTCCGGGCATGTTCTGGCACGTGCACGAGATGATTTTCGGTTTCGGCTCAGCGATCGTGGCGGGGTTTCTTCTGACCGCCGTGCGCGCGTGGACGTCAGTCACGCCTGCTCAGGGCAAGTCGCTGGCGGCGCTCTGGCTGTTGTGGCTCGCGGGGCGTATCACCGTTGCCTACGCGACGCCCGGCGTCGCCGCCGTGGTGGATAGCATCTTTCTCCCCGCGTGCGCGCTCGTGTTGCTGCGCGTGCTCATCCGCGCAAAGAACAGCCACAACATCTTTCTGCCGGTCGCGCTCGGCATGCTCGCCGCACTGAACGTAGCGTTCCATCTCTCGATGCTGGCCGGGCGCGCGGACTGGGCGCTGCACAGCGCCTACCTCGCGGTGGGCATGCTGGTGCTGTTCATCACGATCATCGGTGGGCGCGTCATTCCGTCGTTCACGGCTAACGCCGTGCCTGGCTATACGGCGCAGCGCTGGCATGCGGTCGAGCGGGCGGTGCTGCCGCTCAGCGCGCTGGCGTTCGTGCTCGACGCCGCGCTCGGCTCCGGCGTGCTCGTGGCGCTAGCCGCGCTTGCGGCGGCGTGTGCGCAAGGCGCGCGGATCTGGGGTTGGCGTTCGTGGCGGGTCGGCAACCGGCCGATCCTGACCATCCTGCACATCGCCTATGCATGGATACCCATTGGCTTCGTGCTGCTTGCGCTCGCCGCTCTGGGTTTCGTCGCGCATACACTTGCCATACACGCGTTCACGGTAGGCGCTATCGGCTGCGCGATCATGGCGATGATCACGCGCACGGCGCGCGGACATACGGGCCGCAAGCTGGTGGCGGGCGGCTTCGATATCGCCTGCTATGGGCTGCTCGTGATCGCAGCGTTGATTCGCGTGGTGGGACCATGGCTTGCGCCGCAGTGGCTCACGTTCTGGATCGAGGCTTCGGGTGCATGCTGGGTCGTTGCGTTCGCGGCATATTGCTATCGCTACGCCGGCTGGCTCATCGCGCCACGTGCCGATGGTAAGGAGGGCTGATTCATCGGCCTTGCACACAGCGTATGGCGCGAGTATGGTCGTTGGCGAGGGCTGAACGCGCATAACGCCTTGGGCCCGCCGACGATGGAGGGTGCGATGCATCACTCTGTTCAGATCGCAGGCGCAGCCTGTCTTGTCTTTGTAACCTCTGTGCAGGCTCAAACGTCAGCTTCCATGCCGCCGACGGCTGCCGTGCCTGAGCGCATGCCTTACGACATTCCTTACGGTTCGCCTATCGGGCTCGATGCGGCGAAGCATCTGCTTGCGCTCGCTGAAACCGAGGCGCGCAAGCACGACTGGAAAATGAACATTGCCGTGGTCGATCCGCATGGCGATCTCGTCGCTTTCGAGCGCATGGATGGCGCGCAATATGCCTCCGTCGAGGTTTCGCAGAACAAGGCGCGTACCTCCGCGCGCTTTCGCCGGGAGACGCGCGTTTTCTATAACCAGTTCGAGAGCGGTCATGCCTATGTTGCTACGCTCGACCAGGGTCTCGTGGCTTCGCCCGGCGGCTTTCCGTTAGTCGAGGACGGCAAGGTGATCGGTGCGATTGGCTGCAGCGGTGGCACAGGTGATCAGGATGCCGTAACGTGCAAGGCTGCCGCTTCCGCAGTGAAGTGAGCGCGGGGGGCATTGGCATCTCCATAGTCAATGCGGCGAGCCGTATCCCTGCACTTTCAGCAGATGCTCGCGCATACAGCGCGCGGCGGTTTCGCCGTCGCGGGCGAGAATCGCATCGACGATGGACTGGTGCTGCTGCGCGAAATGATGGCGCGTGGCCTGGTCCGTGGTCTTTTCACGCTGGGTTGGCTTGACTCGCATGCCGTTGATCACTTCCATAAGGGCAATGATCGCGGGATTGCGCGAGGCCTGTGCGATCAGCAGGTGAAAGCGCTGGTCCCATAGTTGCCACTCCTCATCGTTTTTCGCCGTCGCATTTCTTTTTGCGCACTTCTCCAGTTCGGTCAGATCCTCGGGGGTGGCCTTTGCCGCGGCGAGACCGGCTAACGCCGGTTCGAACATGAGGCGCATCTCCGCGATATCGGCCGGGCTCGTACGCGAGCGCAGGCCGCGCAGCGTGGGCGCGAACTTGAGCGGCCGCGCCCCAAGATAGGTGCCGCGCCCCACACCGCGCCAGATCCGGCCAGACGCCTCCAGCGAGGCAAGCGCCGCGCGCAGTTCGCGGCGGCTCACGCCCAGGTCCTCGGCGAGCTTGCGCTCGGGAGGCAACGCGTCGCCGTCCTTCAACCGGTGTTGAGCAATGTAGGCAAGCAGGCTGTCGAGCGCGGACCTTTTCATGGTGCGATGCGAACCAAGATGAATTGGTTCGATTCTAGCAGCCGAACTGAGACGCGCAAACCGCGAGATCTGGAGGATGGACTAAATCCGGGCATAACAGGCGGAATTTCAGGGTTAACACCGGGTGCAGCCAATAATCTTCCTTCGTAAGCTGATCGTGAGAGGTTTTGGAACCAATCGCAAATGGTTCGACCGCAAGTCGAGTCTTTCGCACAGGGAGTGGAAGATGTCGTTCACAACGCGTCCCGAGCTGATCGGGACCTTCGGGATGGTGGCGTCCACACACTGGCTCGCCAGCGCGTCGGCGATGGCGGTGCTCGAGAAGGGCGGCAATGCTTTCGACGCGGCCGCCGCCGCCGGCTTCGTGCTGCAGATCGTCGAGCCGCATCTCAACGGTCCCGGCGGCGAGTTGCCGGTCGTGTTCTACAGCGCGCGAGAAGACCGCGTGCGCGTATTGTGCGGCCAGGGTGTGACGCCCGCGGCCATGACGATCGAGCGCATGCGCGGGCTCGGGCTCGAAGTCGTGCCGGGCACCGGCCTGCTGCCCGCCGTGGTGCCGGGCGCGTTCGGCGCGTGGATGACGATGCTGCGCGACTACGGGCAACTGCCGCTGGAAGACGTGCTGAGCTACGCGATCGGTTATGCGGAGAACGGCTATCCGGTGTTGCCGCGCATGTGCGCGTCGATTCTCGCGATCAAAGACTTCTTTCTCAGCGAATGGACGACCTCCGCCGAGCAGTGGCTGCGCAACGGCGACGCCCCCGCACCGAACGCGCTGTTCGCGAATCCCGCCATTGCGGCCACGTACCGCCGCATCCTGCGCGAGGCGAGCGCGAAAAGTGACCGCGCCGAGCAGTGCGAACTTGCGCGTTCGGCGTTCTACCGCGGCTTCGTGGCCGACGCCATCGACCAGTATTTCCGCTCGACCGACGTGCTCGACACCTCGGGCCGCCGCAATCGTGGCCTGCTCAACGCAGACGATCTCGCGCGCTGGGAGCCCACTTACGAGGAAGCGCTCTCGTACGACTACGCGGGCCTGCGTGTGCACAAGACAGGGCCGTGGGGGCAGGGGCCGATGTTCCTGCAGCAGCTCGCGCTGCTCAGGGGCTTCGATCTGGATGCCATGGATCCGTTCGGTCCGGATTTCGTGCACACGGTCATCGAAACGTCGAAGCTCGCGTTTGCCGACCGCGACGTGTTTTACGGCGATCCGCGCTTTGCGAACGTTCCGATGGAGACGCTGCTGAGCGACGCCTACAACGACGAGCGCCGCCGTCTTGTCGATCCGCACAAGGCCTCGTTCGAATTCCGTCCGGGCCCGCTGCTCGACAGCGAAGCACGCGCGGCGCGCATTTTCGCGAACGCCGGGCGGCAGCAGCCGGGCGGTTTCGGTCAGGGCGAGCCGACGTTCGCGCCGCTGCCCGAATTGCGCGGCGACACTGTGCACCTCGACGTCGTCGATCGCTGGGGCAACATGGTGTCGGCCACGCCATCGGGCGGGTGGTTGCAGGCGTCGCCCGCGGTGCCGGGCCTCGGCTTCAACGTCACCACGCGCGCGCAGATGTTCTGGATGGAAGAGGGTCTGCCTTCGTCGCTCGGGCCGGGCCGGCGTCCACGCACGACGCTGTCTCCCACGCTCGTCACGCGCGAGGGCAAGCCGTATGCCGCGTTCGGCACGCCGGGCGGCGATCAGCAGGATCAGTGGTCGATGCAGCTGTTTTTGCGTCACGTGCATGCGGGCATGAATCTGCAGGCTGCCGTGGACGCCCCCTCGTTCCAGACCGCGCATTTCCCGGGCTCGTTCTATCCGCGCTCGATGCAGCTTGGCAAGATGTCGGCCGAGTCGCGCTTTCCCGAAGCCACGCTCGCCGCGTTGCGCTCGCGCGGCCACGACCTCACCGTCGCCGAACCGTGGGGACTCGGGCGCGTATGCGCGGTGGGCATCCGCAACGGCCTCATGCGCGGCGCGGCCACGCCGCGCCAGATGCAGGCTTATGCGATCGGCCGCTGAACACGCGCCACGCTCAACTGGAACCGATCCACCATGTCCAACGTCGCCGCCCGACTCGAAAGACTGCCGCTCGCGGGCTTCCATCGCAGACTGCTGCTGATCGGCGGGCTCGGGTATATGTTCGACGGGCTGGACTCGTCGTCGCTTGCCTTCCTGCTGCCGGTCGTGAGCAAGCTCTGGCAATTGACGAGCGCGCAAACGGGACTTGTCGCGAGCAGCACGTATATCGGCTATTTTTTCGGAGCGTTCCTTTCCGGCGTGCTGGCCGACGTGATCGGCCGCCGCCGCATCATGATGAGCGCGCTGGCAATCTATTGCGCGGCATCCATGGCGAGCGCCACCGCGCACGACTGGCACACGTTTTTCGCGCTGCGCATGCTCGCGGGTTTCGGCTCGGGCGCGGAAACGGTCGTGATCGCACCGTTTCTTGCCGAATTCGTTCCGCGTCGCTATCGCGGCATGTTCTGTGGCGCGCTCGTCGGTTTCATGTCGTTCGGATATCTAAGTTCATCGATTCTCGGCTACACCGTCGTGCGAAATTTTGCGGATGGCTGGCGCTATCTCGCCGTACTGACCTCGCTGCCGGTGGTGATGCTGCTCTGGTGGCGCAGAACGCTGCCCGAGTCGCCGCGCTGGCTCGAAAGCCGCGGACGCTCCGCCGAAGCCGACACCATCGTGCGGGCCATCGAGGCGCGCTACGAGCAAGAGGGCATTGCGCTGGCGCCGCCTGGCTCGCCAGGCGCGATTCCCGCCTCAGCTCAGGGCAGCGGCGGTGCGCTGCAGAACGTGCTGACGCTGTTCTCGCGCCGGCTCGTGGGCACGACGGCCGTGAGCTGGCTGATGTGGTTCTCCGTGGCCTTCGCGTACTACTCGTTCTTCTCGTGGATTCCGAGCCTGCTCGTCAAGGAAGGATTGACGCTCACGAAGAGCTTCGGCTATTCGATTGCCATCTACGGTGCGCAGATTCCAGGCTATTTCTCGGCAGCATGGCTCAATGAGCGTATTGGCCGCAAAGGCGTGGTGGCCTCTTACATGACGCTCGGCGGCCTCGCCGCGATTGCGCTGGCTTTCTCGCATACGGGCGTGCAGATCACCGTGGCGGGCGTGTGTCTCTCGTTTTTTATGAATGGCGCGTTTGCTGGGGTCTATGCCTATACGCCAGAAGTCTTTCCTACGGCCGTGCGCACGACCGGCACGGGCTCTTCATCGTCGTTCGGCCGCATCGGCTCGGTGAGCGCGCCCATTCTGGTTGGACTCGTGTATCCGGCATTCGGCTTTTTCGGCGTGTTCGCCATGACGACTGCGGTGCTGCTGGCGGGCGCTTGCGTCGTGTTCTTCCTTGGCATCGAAACCCGCAACCGCTCGCTCGAAGACATTGAAGCGAGCGGCGCGCAGGCGGCCTTCGATGCGCACAAGCCGCTAGCCCGCGACGGGCTGCGAGGCTGAGCGCGCGCGATGCTTACTCCCATACGTCCCATGCAAACGCCTCTTTCCCTCGTGAACGAACCCTATGCGCTGCAGCGCGAAATCGCCGATCTCGCGCGCCTTTCGCGCGTGATTCGCCAGCCCGGGCAGCCGGATGCCATTTTCCGCGAGGTGTGTGCCGTCGCTGCCGAAGCCATCGGCTTTCGGCTCTTCACGATCATGGCCTACGACGCCGGCAACCAGGAAGTGGAGCGCGTGTTTACGAACATGCCGGACGTCTACCCATCGGGCGGGCGCAAGAAGAAAAGCGGCACACCGTGGGCGCAACGCATTCTTTCGGACCTCGAACCGTTTCGCGCCACGACGCCGCAAGGGCTGCGCGACGCCTTCGATGATCACGCGGTGATGACGGCGATGGGGCTCGGCTCGATTCTCAACATACCGGTTGCCTACAACGGCCGTTGTGTCGGGACGATGAACCTCACGCATGTGGAAGGCTGGTACACGTCGCAACACGAGGAAACGGGGCTGCTGCTCGGCGCGTTTCTCGCGCCTGCGCTTGTTGCGCACGGCATGTCTTTTGCAGCCCATTCAAGCCCCTGATTGCAGGACCTTTGTTGATGAATACAACGACATCCGCAGGAAACGCCAACCGATGGTTGCTCGTCTTCGCGCTTGGCTATCTCGCGCTGCTGGTGGACGGCGCGGACGTCGTGATGTACGGCCTCACGCTCACGCGCATCAAGAACGAATTCGGGTTGACCAACGTCGAGGCGGGCGCGCTCGGCAGCCTGACACTCCTTGGCATGGCGATTGGCGGGATTCTTGGCGGCTGGGCGAGCGACTCATTCGGGCGCGTGCGCGTGGTGGTCTGGGCGATGATGCTGTTCTCGGTGGGCGCGGGCCTGCTCGGTCTCACGCACAGCTTCCTCGAATTCGCGGTCGTGCGCTTCATCAGCTCGATGGGTATTGGCTGCATGGTGCTGGTAAGCACGCTCGTGGCGGAATACGTGCCCATGGCGCGGCGCTCGCTGATACTCGGCGTGCTGCAAACGGCGATTTCGGCAGGCTATATTACCGTGATCGCGCTCAGCACCTGGATCCTGCCGCACTATGGCTGGCGCATGCTGTTTTATGTGGCGGCGGCGCCTGTGGTGCTCGCGGTGGCGATTCACTTCTTCGTGCCAGAGCCGCCGAGCTGGCGCATGAGCGAGGCTGCGGCTCGCCCGAGCGGCCGCCGCTGGCGCGACAACCGCTATGCATTGATTTTCGCGGATCGCCAGGCGCGCAGGATGTTCATCTTCTGGTCGCTCGCTTCCGTGTTCGCGCTTTCCGGGTTCTACGGCCTGAACAACTGGTTGCCCACGTATCTGGAGAGCGAATTGCACATCAAATTCAGCTCGATGACGGGGTACATGACCGCGACGTGGGTCGTAGCGTTCATCGGCAAGATCGTGGCGGGTTGGCTGGGCGACCGCTGGAGCCGACGTGGTGTGTATGTGCTGGGCTGTATCGGCGCGGCCGTCTTTCTGCCCGTCATCGTGCTTTTCCACACCCGCGAAAACATTGGGTGGCTGATGCTCGTGTTCGGCTTTCTGTATGGCGTCCCGTTGGGCACGATTGGCACGTTCATGTCGGAGAGCTTCGAAACGCGCATTCGCGGCACGGCTGTTGGCGGCTCGTATAACGTGGGGCGTTTTTGTTCGGGCGCGGCGCCTGTCGTGATCGGTTATATCGCCACGCAGTTTTCGATCGGCATGGGCTTTCTTGTGGTTGGCGCGGTGTTTTTCCTGAGCGGCGTGACGGCGCTGTTCATTCCGGATCGCCTGCACGATACGAGCGTGGGCGATCCGGGGCTGGCGAATCGGGAGACGCAGCAGCAGGCATTGGCTACCGCGACGGGCAGGGGGTGATGCGTAGCGCTTGTGCAGTGCCCGCTACGACAACACCGGCCTGAAAAAACTCCGCTCGTAACTCACGATACAACGTGTATCGGCGGCATAGCGAAATGCGGCCTGGCACTCGGCGTCCTTCATCGAATCGGCGCGGTACGTTTCATAGGCTGCGAGACTCGGAAACGAAAAGAGTGCGAGCGCGATATTGTTGGCGCCTTCGGAAGGCAGGAAGTAGCCGTGATGCGTGCCGCCGAACTTTTCGACGAGTGGAACCCACATTCTGGCGTACGTTTCGAATTCTTCGAGCTGGTACGGATCGATTACGTAACGCAGGTAGCAGGTAATCATTGGTTTTTCTCTGGATTGTTGAAGAGCTGTGTGCAGCGCGATTCAAGTGGAGGTCACGCTTGCGCCATCTCCAGAAGCTTCGCCACGGTATTCATGTTGCGTGACGTTCCAGCCTTCGCCGCGGCGATTTTGAGCTTCGACCGCCCGATGCCGTCCTTGTAAAACACATAGATCTCGCGGGTACCCAGGCGGAATTCTTCCGCGTTCTGGCCGCTCACATTGTCGAGTGCGTCAGCAGGCGGCGGCGTGTCGAGAAAGATGGCGACAGTGCGATCAGGCGCGGCAGCGGGAAAAGGATTGTCTTGCTGCACCGCGGCCAATTCCGTCGCCGTACGCACCACTACTCCAACGGGCTTGCCCGCATAAGCGTCCAGGTTCTCCTCGAGTTTCTTTTTCACCGTTGCTTCGGCGAGCCGACTCTCGAACACCACGTTGCCGCTCGCGATATAGGTACGCACGTGCGTGAAGCCGAGCGCTTCGCACATGTCGCGAAGTTCGGACATGGGGAGCTTGCCGGTTCCGCCGACATTCACGGCGCGTAGAAGGGCGATATAGACAGGCATGGGTTTGATCGAGAAATGGCGAGTTAGTCCGGGCGCTGCAACGCCGATGCGCCGAGCCTATCGTTTTGCGCAACGGCGGGGCGCCTTCTCGCGTTGATCGTCACGAAGACCGTCATCAACACCATGAAGGCGGCGAGCAGCAAGGCGCTGTTGACGAGCACGTGCGCATAGCCGAGTTGCCCGACGTCGATGAACGGATAGGGATAGAAGTCCGTCTCGCTGCCGCGCCAGAAGGTGAGCGCGAGATAGCCCAGCGGATAGACGAGCCAGGCGAGGCGATCGCGAGCGCTAAGGGTCAAGCGCGGCACGAACAGCAGCCAATACGCTGCGCATAACAGCGGAATCAGGCTATGCAGGCTTTCGTTGAGCAACGCGCGATAGCCGTGTGGCGTCCAGAGATGGCGCAGCAATAAATTGTAAGTAATGCCAACGAAGACGATGTACACCGTCACTGCGCTCACTGTGCCCGGAGCACGGAAGAAGCGCGCCGGCCACGCGCGCAGGCGCAGCGCAATGCAGGTGAAGGTGAGCGCGACGAGCAACACCGTGAGATTGGTCAGATAGGCCGAAAGCCGGCCGATGGCTTCGAACACATCGAAGCCGCGCAGCACCATGCGCTGAATCGTAATGTCGGCTTGCGCGGCGAGCGCGCCCCACGCGAGCAGCGCGATCGCACCCGCCAATGCGGTGGCGTAGGGGCTTTGGGGCTGCGCCGCCGCGGACAGCGGCACGGCAGCCGCGGGTTGCGGTTGTTCGGGCATGGAGCGATGGTAGCGCACAAAGATCATGCGCGCGTGACGCCGCTTTCCTTCTTTAGCAGGCTATTTGCCGCCAGCGCGCTGCGCAGCCGAAACGAGATACAGGCGCACGAGATCACGAAGTTCGGCCATCAGGACGGCCCGCGCCGAGGGTTCTTCGTTGGCGATGCTAGCGACGCCCTTGAGCATGTGAATCAGCACGATCGCCATGACTTTTGCCCTGGCCGGCTTGAGATGCGCGATCGCGCGGATCAGGATGCCGGCCACGCCGCTGCGCATCGCTTCGCGAAAGCGCTTGCGGTGGTCGTCGCTACCGCTGCGGGCGTCGACGAGCGCAACGGCGAAGCTGCGTTGCGACTGCAACAGCAGCACGAAGTCGATGAGCGCATCGGCTACGGCCTCGAGGGTCATCTCCGGAACCTGTTGCTCGAGGTCGGCGAGTCCGTTCTTTGCCTGCTGTGCGTAACGCAGCAACAGCGCCTCGGCCAGCGCCTCTTTGGTCGGGAAGAAGCGGTACAGCGAGCCGATCGCCGTCGACGAGCGCGCCGCGATTTCGGTCATGGTGGCCGCGTCGTAACCCTTTTCGGTGAAAACGGCGACAGCGGCGTCCATGATCGCGGCCACACGCTGGCGGCCCCTTTCGCGTTTGGGTTCGGTGGGGCGCGCGGGTTGCGCCACAGGCGTGGTGGGCGTCATGACGATATCTTCTAATGCGAGGATATGATGGAAATTCCTCGCATATTAGCATATGGGATTCTTGCCGATGAAGGGCCATAAAGAAGCACAGGCACACGCCAGCCGATCCCGAATGAATTGACTTATGCGAGGCCACTCTCTACTATTATTTGCGAGGATGCCCTCGCATTTCGGCGCGGCGCTCGCCGTCGCTGCATGCCATTGTGCTGCCCCTTCCTGTTTGTACGTTCGAGGTTACGACATGCCGTATTTGTGGCTCTTTTTCGCTGGTGCGTTCTTTTGCAATGCGATCCCGCATCTGGCCTCCGGCCTGCAGGGGCTGCCTTTTCCCACACCCTTTGCACGTCCGCGAGGGCGGGGCGACTCGTCGCCCGTCGTGAATGTGATTTGGGGCTTCGTGAATATCGTGATCGCGTTGGCGCTTGGCGTGCACCGGCTTCAGGAGCCTGCAACGAGCGAAGACGTCGTCGCGGTGCTGGCGGGCGCGCTCGTCATGGGGCTTTTTCTTGCGTTTCATTTCGGCGCGGTTCAGAGGGAAAAGCACGCCAATTGAGACCGAAATTGTGGCCGGGAACGAGGCCGGGAACGAGGCTGAAGCAGGCTGCCGCAAAATTGTGAAAAAACTGTTGCGCAGCTTAGGGGAAAACCCTATACTTAACCCGTCTCCTCCATGTCTCCTCCTGATATGGATTCAGCCCGCTCTCTCAAGCGGGCTTTTTCTTTTCCAGCGGCCGGTTGCACGGGCTGCCAGCCATCCTCGCCAATTATTCCTTTACGAACACAAGGTCGCATTTACGCGCTGTCGTGCGCGAACCGCTGCCTGAAGTCGCGTCGAACTGTGCGCTGACCTCGTACGAATAGGGCGCTTTGGCGTTGGCATGCCCCATCGCGTGGGGCGATGGCGGGGTCAGACCTTGGGCGACGAGCGTGGCCGATCCGTCGGGTTCGAGCTTGCCGTCCAGCGTGAGCCAGCCACCCGCGTCTCTTTCACCGTGCTCACCGTGCAGGACGTTTTCCTGGATTTCTGCTGGAAATTGGTATCGGTAGCCGGTTGTACCGACGGCACCCTTGGGGCACGTGAGCGTCACGTTCCAGCTGCCGTCGAAGGTGCCTGCGGCGTGTGAAGCCGATGTTGCCGCAAGGCCCGCACAGACGGCGATACATTGCACGGCCAACGTTAATTTTCCTGCCCCCATTACGGCTCCCATTTTCGAGTCATCTGGCACTATTCTGAGCGCAAACGGCGTGCCGGTATGGGCGCCGTCGCACAGTCCCTGGATCGTCCGGGAATATTGGCGAAGCGTCGTTTGTGCAACTAACTGCCTAGCCCGACCACAACACTCGAATTTGGCCCGCGCGTTCGCAAAAGAAGTACAGCCATTGGCGTGAATGACACCCGTCTTCAAGGCGCCCGGCGCAAAAGCACAGGTGCGCGCGCCGTGGCCGCGAAGACGACTGCCCAGTGACCATGCTTATCGCCGGGCGAGATTGCGCTTGAGCGCCGCGCAGCCCGCATCCGTGAGCAGTTCGACCATCTGGATCCGATCGTCAGGCTTGAAGTCGCTTATCCAGACCACGCGGCAACGTTCGGGTGAATCCTGCATCACCTGGAGCGTCGCATGATGATGCTCGAATCGCCCGCCGCCCACGGTGTAGGCGAGGCGCATGTGCGCGTCGTCGACGACGATCACGCGTTCCTCGATGACGGTGCCGTCGGCGAACGTGACCCATCGCACGTCGTTTTCCATGCGCGCCTCGGTCAGCACGCCGGCGAATACGTGCGCGACGTTGGCGGGATCGCGCAGCGCGGTCCATACGTCTTGCGCCGCGGCTTCAACGGGGATGTCCCGGAACACGGTAGCCATCGCATATGCCTCCTTCGTTTTGTGTGACGAGTCGTGCATCGTGCGCGCGCAAAGCGCGGCGGTCCTGGGAAATCTTGACGTCGTTTTCGGCGGAAGTGGCTGCTGCTCGTCCCACCGTCAATGGGCGTGCCGATGGTGCACGTCAGGGTAGTGCGCGTGGCTATGCGTAATTGGCGCGTGACGGTGCGCATGCGTGTGCGGCTCGGTGCCGTCCCAGGCGAAATCGTGCTCGTGCCGATGATGTTCGTCATGCCGGTGAGCGTGGGTGTGTTCGAGCGGCTCGTGCGTGTGCGTGTGGTCATGCCGCTCGCGCACGTGCAGCCACACACCAAACGCCATCAGCGCGAGCGCGAGCCAGAAAGCGAGTGGAGGGCGCTCAGGCCACAGCAACAATGAAAGCGCCACGCCGAAGAGCGGCGCCACGGAGAAGTAAGCGCCGGTGCGCGCCGTGCCGAGATGGCGCAGCGAGACGACGAAGAGCACGAGGCTCACGCCATAGCCCGCGAACCCCACGGCCATGGCGCCGCCGGTTGCCTGCCAGGCGGGCCAGTGCGCGCCTGCGGCGAGCGCAATGCCGATATTCACGGGCCCAGCCACGAGCCCCTTGGTGCAGGCCACGACCATCGCGTCATTGGTCGAGACCTTGCGGGTGAGGTTGTTGTCGATGGCCCAGCACAGGCACGCGAGCGCGACGAGCAGCGCGCCGGGCGCGATGCCTGACGCAACGCCAGACACCGTGCCGGCATGCGTGCCGGGCCAGGAGAGCAGCACGCCGCCCGCCACGATCGCCAGCATGCCCGCCGCGATCTGCGCATCGAAGTTTTCGCGAAAACAGACCCATGCGATGAGCGCCGTTAGCACGCCTTCCAGGTTCAACAGCAGCGCACTTGTGGCGGCGGGTGTGGTGTTCAGGCCGAGCATGAGCAGGGCGGGAGCCGCCACGCCGCCCGCGGCGATCGCGCCGGCGAGCCATGGCAATTCGGCCAGGCGCAGCGGGTCGTGTGCGGGCTCATGCGCGACGGCTGGATCGCCGCGGTGCGCCGAGAGTCGGCGTAACAGCAGTACGACCGCGAGCCCCGAACCGCTGCCGAGATAGAAGAGCCCCGCGAGCATGAATGGCGACACGCTGCCGAGCAGCGCCTTGGCGAGCGGCGTGGTGATGCCGAACAGGGCGGCGGCGAGCAGCGCCGTGAAGATGGTGTGCCGATGGGAGTTCATCGCAGGCTCAAAGGGGGAAAGACGACGAACAGAGCGTAGAAGAAGCGCGATGGTCGCGCAAGCGGCTGCGCTGGGATGGGGCGCGGCCTGACTACTTTCTTGTCGCTGGGTTAAGCGCGCAGCCCAGCGGAAACCTCGACCGGATAAACCCGAAATTGCAACTTATCTTGCAGTTGCGCGGCAAGGCACCCACTACCCTTGCCTTACGAAACTGAAAAGGAGTGATGTCAGGGCCACGAAGCCCAATGGCCATTTGCGCAGTGCGTATCAAGGCGTTCCTGTAAGCGGGGCGATATGCGATCGAATCCGCTTCTCGGCCAGACGGAGCGGGCGCGCCGTGTGAATGCGATACAGCAGGCTCTTTGTGCGCGTCCCCACCTTTAACAAAGGACTCCAGAATGTCAGACATTACCGCATTTCAGTACACGAGTTCCTCGACGGATCTCGAAAGGACTTATCTAAAGGTAACGAGAAAAGTCGTTCCGTTACTTTTCTTCTGTTATCTGCTTGCCTACCTCGATCGAATCAACATTGGCTATGCCCAATTGCAGATGCGGTTCGACCTACATTTTTCGGACGCCGTATATGGGTTGGGCGCCAGCATGTTCTTTGTGGGGTACGTGCTCTTTGAGGTACCCAGTAACGTGCTTTTGAAGAAAGTCGGAGCGCGTAAAACAATGCTTCGCATCATGCTTTGCTGGGGTGTCGTTTCAATGGGCACCATGTTCGTAGCGAATCCGCTTGAATTCTATGTGGCGAGGTTCTTCCTTGGCGTGTTCGAAGCTGGCTTCTTTCCGGGTATCCTCTTTTACCTGACTCTATGGTTTCCGGCTGATCGGCGGGCTCGCATCGTTGCTTTCTTTATGGCCGCCACGGTCGCAGCGGGCTTGATTTCCGGTCCCGTTTCGGGCTACTTACTGCAAAACATGAACGGCGTTCACGGCTTGCGAGGGTGGCAATGGATGTTTCTGCTCGAGGGATTGCCGACGGTCCTCTTAGGCATTGCAACTTATCTTTTGCTCGTCGATCAGCCGTCCGCTGCCAGATGGCTTTCTGTCGCGGAGAAAGATGCCATCGCGCGAGATCTCGCAGAAAAATCACGCGACATACCGGCGGAGACTGCACGTGTTCGTAAGGTGTTTCGTGATATGTCGGTCTACAGACTCGCAGCGCTCTATTTCGCCATGAGCTGCGCCGCTTATGCGCTGAGCTTCTGGATGCCATCTATGATCGAACGGGCCGGAGCAGCGGGCCTGCAACGAATCGGTTTGCTCTCCCTCATTCCCTACGCGTGCGGAATTGTGGCGATGATCTGGTACAGCCGCCACTCTGACAGGACACGGGAGCGGCGATGGCACTTCGCGTTTGCCGTGCTGCTTTGCGCCGTGACGCTCTCCCTTTGCAACTGGACGGAAGGGTTGCTGTGGACCTCTATCGCACTGATTTCCGTCGCGTTGGCCGCAGTGATATCGTCGTTCCCAGTCTTCTGGGCCGTGGCGACGTCGGTGCTTCGCAAGGAATCCATGGCTGTCGGTATCGCTATCGTTACGAGCCTGGGTGCCGTTTCGGGAATCATCTGTCCGTACGCAATTGGCCTGATAAAGACATCGACGGGAAGCCTCGATGCTGGGCTCTATTCCTGCTCGGTTCTTCTTTTGGTGGCCAGCGTTGTCATGCTTCGCATGAAAGCAGACCTGGAAAAATAAGGTAAGGGATGCACGGCTGATCGCGCTTGAGACGTTTAGCAGTCGTCTTCCTGGAGCTTCAGCAACGCCTCTCTTGAAAGTATTTGTATGCGGCCGTAGTGAAGGGAAATCGCGCAAATTCTGGCGATGATGCTCGATATCACTCGCAGAAGCGCCTGCTGCGTGTCCCGAGCCAGTGAGCCATACCACGGATTCGCGCGCATCTGGTCAGATGCCTGTTCGATGAAAGTCATTTGAAAACTCGATTGGGCGGTGAGAGGCGCAAAAAATGGAAGATATCTTGCGGTCTGAAGATAGGCGCTTCTGTACTCTATGGTCAAGTTGACGGCCAAAGCAACCATGTTGAACCCGTCAGCGTTTCCTGATCCAACCTCAACAACTTCAAGGAGACATCATGCGAATCCCCTCGCTGAAAAATACCGTCAGTGCTGATGAGTGGCAGCTCCGCTGCGACCTCGCTGCATGTTATCGCCTCGTGGCGCTTCATGGCTGGACCGATCTGATCTTTACTCACATCAGCGCGCGAATGCCTGGTCCTGACCATCGGTTCCTGATCAACCCGTACGGGCTCCTGTTCGAAGAGGTCACCGCATCGTCGCTCATCATGGTCAACACCGAAGGCCAGCGACTCTCGAATTCGGAGTTCGACGTAAATCGCGCTGGCTTTGTGATCCATAGCGCGATTCATGCTGCGCGCGAGGACGTGCAGTGCGTATTGCACACACATACGCGCGCGGGCGTCGCCGTGAGCGCACAGAAGAACGGCCTGTTGCCGATTTCCCAGCAATCGACCTTCGTGCTCGACTCGCTCGGGTATCACGATTACGAGGGCGTGGCGCTTCGAGATGACGAAAAACCGCGCTTGCAGGACGACCTTGGGCACGCCAACTATCTGATGCTCAGGAACCATGGCCTGCTGACCGTCGGAAAGACCATTGCCGACGCATTCCTGCAGATGTACATCTTCGAGACTGCGTGCCAGATCCAGCTATCAGCGCAAGCGGGAGGAGAACTGACGCTTGTCGACCCGGCTATTCTGGCCACAGCGGCGTCGGCGAAGAACGTTCAGACAGACGGGGTAGGAGGCTCCTTTGTGTGGCCGGCGATGATTCGCAAACTGGACCGTATTGACGACAGTTATCGTTCGTAGGGAAGTGCTCTGGGGCAAGCACGAAACTTTCGGGAGAGGGAACTCTCCCTTTCTCGCCGTCGATGAATACGCGCCCTGAATGTAACGCGAAGGGCGCGTTGAAACTATGCACCCGATATTCGTGACCGCGCATCGTTTTGTGGATTGTCACGATAATGATGTGTATTCCAAATTATCCAGGCAGACCAATCGAGCTTGCCCGTAGGAGGAGCGAGACATGACACAAAGCACAGACGCATGGAAAGCCCGGGGAAACTACTTTACCTACCGTGGGCACAATATCTTCTGGCGCGATGAAGGGCGAGCGGATGCCCCCGTTTTACTTTTGATCCATGGCTTTCCGACGGCTTCGTGGGACTGGCTACACGTCTGGCCGAATCTGCTCGGGCGTTACAGATTGCTCACGCTCGACATGATCGGGTTCGGCTATTCGGACAAGCCGCGAGATTACACATACTCGATCCTCGATCAGGCCAATCTTTACGATCAATTCCTTGCGATGCGTGGTGTCGGCGAATTCCACATTCTGGCTCACGACTACGGCGACTCGGTGGCACAGGAAATGGTAGCCCGGGATATTGAACGATCAGATCGACCGAAACTCCGAAGTGCCTGCTTCCTCAACGGCGGCCTTTTCCCTGAAACGCACAGGCGCGTGCGCTTTCAGTCGCTGCTGCTCTCGCCGATTGGGCCGCTCGTGTCTTTGCTGACGACCAAAAGAAAACTGTCTGAAAACATGAGTGCGGTTTTCGGGAAACAATATCCGCCAGACGCCGAAACGCTCGACTCCATGTGGGATTTGTTGCGTGAACGGCACGGCGAGCGAATCATGCACAAACTCATCAATTACATCCCGGATCGCATCGAGCATCGCGAAAGATGGGTGGGCGCGCTCCAGGCAGCGGAGATTCCGCTCAAGCTGATCGTTGGCCCTGTAGATCCCATCTCCGGGAGCCACATGGTCGATCGCTATCGCGAACTGGTGCCCCGTTCCGACGTCACGCAATTACCCGGTGTCGGACACTACCCGCAAGTTCAGGCGCCGAGCGCTGTGACCACCAGTTACTTCGAGTTCCGCGACCGGTTGGCAACTGTGTGTTCGTGAATCGGCGCCGACCACCGCAGCCAGCACGATTCCAGTGACGTAGGTCGTTTCGGCGCGCCCGGCTCCCAGGTCAACGTCAGCGATACCTAAAGAACCCACGTTTGCAAGTTTCCTTGCAGTTGCGATTCAGGGCAGCCGTTACGCTTGACGTACGCATTGAAAAGTAGCGCAGAGCCCATCACTGACTGGCTCGTCGTTTTGTTTAATTGTGCGCCGCGCCATTCGGCGCTGTGCACAGTGTGGAGATAGAGCGTGCAGAAGATTCTGGTAGCCGGTCCGACCTTTCCGGACGTGATCGACCGACTCAAACACTATTTCGCAGTCGACTGGAACCAGGGCAACGTACTCACCGCCGACGAACTGCTTCAGCGCCTGGCGGACAAGGACGGCGCACTGACCGCGGGCGAACCCATCACGGCTGCGGTGCTCGCGGCAGCGCCGCGCTTGCGCGTCGTGTCGAACATGGCCGTTGGTTTCAACAACTTCGACATCGCCGCGTTCAATGCGGTCAATGTCCTCGCGACCAACACGCCTGAGGTGCTGAACGAATCAGTGGCCGACTTCGGCTGGGCGCTGATGATGGCGGCGGCGCGCCGCGTGACCGAGTCAGAGCACTGGCTGCGCGCCGGCAAGTGGCAGAAGTTTCAATACGACGCCTTTCTCGGTACCGATATTCACGGCTCGACCCTCGGCATTGTCGGCATGGGCCGCATCGGACAGGCGCTCGCCCGCCGCGCGCGCGGCTTCAACATGCGCGTCGTCTACCACAACCGTGCGCGTGTGGCGCCGCAGATCGAAGCGGAGTTGAACGCGGAGTATGTGTCGAAGGAACAACTGCTGCGCTGCGCGGATCATGTCGTTCTCGTCCTGCCGTACACGCCCGATAACCGTCATACGATCGGCGTCGCTGAACTCGCGCAGATGAAGCCGGCCGCGACACTCACCAACATCGCGCGTGGCGGTATCGTCGACGACGCGGCGCTTGCTGATGCGCTGCGCGCGAGGCGTATCGGCGCTGCCGCTCTTGACGTGTTCGAAGATGAACCGCGCGTGCATCCGGATCTTCTTACGTTGCCGAACGTCGTGCTGACGCCGCATATCGCGAGCGCGACTGAAGCGACGCGCCGCGCAATGGCGAACCTGGCTGCCGACAATCTGATCGCTGGTCTTGGCGAGGGGCCGCGGGCCGGGCGTCCGCCGAATCCGGTCAATCCCGAAGTGCTTGGCAAGGCGCGCTCGTGACTGGGGCAGCGCGCCTCGCGTGGACGATTTTTTAAGTCGATTGAATACAGATGGCGACCATGATGTCGTACTGGCGTGTCGGCGTTGGGCAGACGAAGTGCGCCCCCGAAGCGCGGTCATCCCGGCGATCTATCTGGGCGTATGGGAGTGCCGCCGTCGGCGGATGGTGCCGCATACCGGGCGCACTGAGCGCGCAGGCCATGACGCGAGCGGGCTTCGATTGGATGTGCATCGACATGCATCACTGGCTCGAATTCCTCGATGTCGCCAGCGGGATACTGGCGCCTCGAGGCATCCTGGTCCGGGAACCATAAAGCATTAACTTGGGCAGCAGATAAGTGTCGATTCTGCCTCTTTCGTGCCAGGTTTTTGCGCTGGCTTGAATGAGGAGTCACTTCGGGGTGCCAGGAACGAGCCCGTAGCCCGACATCACTGCCAACAACTTCTGGCGGTCAGGCGGTCCGCCGGCATTCACAACTCCCTGTACATCGAGAAAGTATTGTGCACCCAGGTCAGGGGTAAGGACGATTAGTGCCTTGGCAGTGGCCGGATGAGGGTTGCTGAACGCGTGGACTGAGCCCTTGGGCGTATGCATCCACTGACCCGGTGCCAGATCCCTGACAACACCATCAACGGAATATCGGATGAGCCCCTCCAAGGCATATACGAATTCTTCATTGTGAGTGTGACTATGTGGTGGCGGAACGTTTGCTCCCGGGGTGATCGTCAACTCGAAGACGCCCATGCCATTTGTGGCGGATCCGTCTATGAGATAGCGCACTGTCAGGCCACCAATCGTGATTGGCTCAATCGTGGATGCGTCTTTGGTCATCGCGAATACTCCGAACGGGAAAGGGGGCATCAGCGGAGGCGCCGGGGGCAACAAATCTGGGGTGCCAGGCAATCGCGCCTGACGCAGACGGCTGACTCGATACTGCAAACATACTGTCTGCAGCCGAGCGCACAGGAATGTGCGGCCGCCCACGGAAAAAGCGGATTGAATGCGTCATGGCCGTTTGCTTCCGCCTGGAGATCTACCGAAACAGCCTTCGTTCTGGAGAGGGCGTCTCCGTTCCCGTTGCATGCGAAGGAACATTTAGCCGTGCGGAGGGGCGGCGCTCATGTCCATCCACATCACTTCCCAAATATGACCGTCCGGATCTTCGAAACTGCGGCCATACATGAAGCCGAGGTCCTGCACCGGCGTCGGGTCCGCCTGACCGCCGGCGTCAGCCGCCTTGTCGACCAGGCTGGACACCTCTTCGCGGCCACTCGCGGAAAGACACAGCAGCACCTGCGCGTCGACGTGCGCATCGATGATCCGCTTGTTCGTGAATTGGCGCCACTTGTCGTGTGTGAGAAGCATGGCGTAAATCGTGTCGGAAAACACCATGCACGCGGCGGTATCATCACTGAACGCGGGATTCCTGGCCGCGCCAACAGCCTCATAGAACGCGATTGATCGCTGCAGGTCCGTCACGGGCAGGTTGATGAAGATCTGCTTGCTCATTATTTACCTTTCGATGGATGCCGCCGCGAGATTGCCGCGGCACTTGATTGACGAGTGAATGCAGTAAGTACGGCGCCTCAATGAGGCGTCATCGTACTGTCTGCGCAGCCGGACATTGACCACACTTCCGCACTCGGAGCAGGCCCGGCCAGGCGCCCGACGTCTAACACGCAACGCCGGACGAGCGGCCAGGTATCACGTTCCGCGCTCACGCCGCTCATTGAGTTTTGGCAGATTCACGCCGTCGATGCGGTCAACGGTGCTATCGTGCATGCCAGCTCAACTATCACTCCAATCGTTTATCGTAATGGCCTCCATCATCGAGCATGATCTTCGCCGCTTCGATCTCAATCTGCTGCTGGTTTTCCGTGCGCTCATGCAGGAACGCCACGTCACACGTGCTGCGGAACGTTTGTTTCTTGGTCAGCCCGCAGTGAGCGGCGCGCTGAAGCGACTGCGCGCAGCTTTCGGTGACGAACTATTCGTGCGTAGCCGCGTGGGCATGGAGCCGACGCCGCGTGCTCTGGAGTTGTCGCAGCAGATAGAAATGCTGCTTCTTGGCCTGCATCAGGCTATGCGAACTCAACAACCGTTTGAACCGCTACACGCGACGCGGACGTTCCGGGTAGGTGTTTCTGAGTCGATTTCGATAACGCTATTTCCATCTTTGTTGAAGGCGCTTGCCGCTGAGGCACCGGGCGTCAAGCTCATCACTCTCGATACGGACTGCCACCGTGTCTCCGGCATGCTTGAGCGCAACGAAATCGAGGTCGCGCTAGGCGTATTCAACCATCGTGCTCCGTGGCAACAACAGCGCACTCTGTTGGACTGGCGCATGGTCTGCATCTACAACCCGGAGCTGATACGAACGCGTGGCAAGGCACTCAACATGCGCGAGTTTCTGGCGTATCCGCATTTGCTCGCGTCGTTCAACGGAGAGCCGCGAGGATTCATCGACGAGTGGCTGGAGGCACAGGGCAAGCCACGGCGTGTGGTGTTCTCCAACCCGCACTTCGCCGCGCAACCTTTCATTGCGCGCGACAACCCCGTCCTGGCTACGGTCCCCGATTACATCGCCGGCACATGGAGTCGCAGTCTGGGACTGCACGTCAGCCCACTGCCGTTCAGCACCCCTATTCATCAGGTCAGCGCTTTGTGGAATACCGCTCAACAAGGCGACGCTGGCCTTGGCTGGCTCATCGAGTTGATCGGGCAGGTGGTCCGAACGAGTTGAGTGGCACCACCGCCGGGCTAAATGTAAGCAGAAAGCGATCAGCGTTCCTGATCGGTCGTGACACACTTTCACGCGAGCCACGTTTTGATAGACGCGGCCATCGACCCAGTCGAAATGCCGTAGCGGTCGTGCAGCGTTGGCAGGGCGCCCGCATCGAGAAACTCGTCAGGCAGCGCGATTTGCCGGAACGGCGGCGTCACGCCCGCGCAGAGCAGCGCGCGGGCCACGGCTTCGCCGAGTCCGCCGATCACCGTATGATTTTCTGCGACGATCACCATGCGGCCCGTACGCTTCGCTTCGCGCAGGATCGTGGCGGTATCGAGCGGCTTGATGGTCGGCACGTGCAGCACGGCGACGCCGATGTTGTCCGCTTCCAGCGCCTTCGCGACTTCGAGCGAGCGCATCGTCATGATCCCGGATGAGATCAGTAGCACGTCGTTGCCGTCGCGCAGCAGCTTCGCCTTGCCGAGTTCGAACTTGTAGTCGTATTCGTCGAGGACGGCGGGCACGTTGCCGCGCAACAGGCGCGCGTAGACGGGGCCTTTGTGCGCGGCGATGGCCGGCACCATCTGCTCGATATCGAGCGCGTCGCACGGATCGATCACTGTCATGTTCGGCATCGCGCGCATCAGCGCGAGATCTTCAGCTGCCTGGTGACTCGGGCCATAGCCTGTCGTGAGACCAGGCAGTGCTGCCACAATCTTCACGTCGAGGTTGTCCTCAGCGATTGCCTGATGGATAAAGTCATAGGCGCGGCGCGTGGCGAACACCGCATAGGTTGTCACGAACGGCTGTGCGCCTTCATGCGCGAAGCCTGCCGCGGCACCCATCAGCAACTGTTCGGCCATGCCCATCTGGTAATAGCGCTCAGGGAATGCTTTCGCGAAGATATGCAGGTCGGTGTATTTGCCGAGGTCTGCCGTCATGCCGATCACGTCGGTCTTCGTGCGTGCGAGTTCGGCAAGTGCGTGGCCGAACGGCGCGGAACGGGTCGTCTGGCCTTCTCCCGCAATCGACGCGATCATCGCCGATGTTTTCAGGCGCGGCTTTTTCTCAACGGTGCTCATGCTTTTCTCCCTGCTTCGAGTGCTTCGAGTGCTTCGAGCGCGAGTTGCCACTCGTGCGCGTCGACGCGGATAAAGTGGTTCTTTTCGCGTTGTTCGAGGAACGGTACGCCGCAGCCCATCTTCGTGTCGCACACGATGATGCGCGGTTGCGGCTTGTCGTGATTGCGCGCGTTATCGAAAGCCAGCTTCACGGCTTCAATGTCGTTGCCGTTCACGCGCTGCGTGTGCCAGCCGAATGCCTCGAGTTTCTCGACGAGAGGCTCGAACGCCATGATTTGCGTCGAGGGGCCGTCGGCCTGCTGATTGTTCACATCGACCATCGCGATCAGGTTGTCGAGCTTCCAGTGCGCGGCGGACATCAGGCCTTCCCAGATCGCGCCTTCGTCGAGTTCGCCATCGGAGAAGAGGGTGTAGACGAACGCGTTCGACCCTTTGCGCTTGAGCCCGAGGCAGCGGCCCACGGCAATCGTCAGGCCGTGGCCAAGCGAGCCCCCCGACATTTCCATTCCCGGCGTATAGCTCACCATGCCGGACATGGGCAGTCGGCTGTCATCGCTGCCATAGGTTTCGAGTTCTTCTGCTGGCAGGATGCCGGCTTCGAAGAGCGCGGCGTACAGCGCAATCGCGTAGTGACCATTGGACAACAGGAAGCGGTCGCGATCTTCCCATTCGGGGTCCTGCGCGCGGTAGCGCATGGCGTCGAAGTACGCCACGGCCAGTACATCTGCGATGTCGAGCGCCTGGCCGATATAGCCCTGGCCTTGTACTTCGCCCATCAGCAGCGCGTTTCTCCTGATCCGGTACGCGCGCTCAGCGAGCGAGACGTCCTCGGTAATGATTTCGGTGTCCATGTATTGCTCCTTTGATATCGAAGGAATCGTGATGCGTCAGCGGTTGACGGACCTGGCCGGGACGAGGAACACGAGCGCGGCACCCAGCGTCACCGCCACGGAGATAAAGATGAGACCCGCGGTCGATTTGCCGGTCAGATCATTGAGCCAGCCGACGATGGCCGGTGAGAAGAATCCCGCCAGATTGGCGAAACAGTTCACGGCGGCGATGCCCGCAGCGGCCGATACTCCGCCAAGCAGTGAAGTCGGCAACGACCAGAATTGCGAAGACGATGCGAGGATGCCGGCGGCAGCAACACTCAGGCAGATAATCGATGCCGCGACGCTGCCCAGCGCAGGCAAGGCTGCGAAACCCGCTGCTGCAATCAGCATCGGAATCGCGAGGTGGAAGCGGCGTTCGCGTCGGCGGTCTGCGCTCATGCCGATCAGCGGCAGCGCGATGAGCGCGCACAGGTAGGGAATCGCGGTGAAAATGCCGACCCACAGTGGGTCCGATACACCCGCTTTGCGCACGATGGTGGGCAGCCAGAAAGTCAGACCGTACTGGCCGAGCACGACGCAGAAGTAGATCGCAGCCATCAGCCACAGGCGGCGGTCGCCGATGAACGCCCTGATCGAGAGGTGAGCCGTCTTGTGCGCATTGTCTCCGGCGACATTGCGGGCGAGCAGTGCCTTTTCGGAGTCGGTGAGCCACTTTGCCTTCGCGATGCTGTCATCGAGGTACAGCAGGATTGCGATGCCGAGCACCAGCGATGGCACGGCTTCGAGCAGGAACAGCCACTTCCATCCCGCCATCGACATTGCGCCCTGGAGCGAATGCATGATCGAACCCGACAGCGGGCCGCCGATGATGCCTGCCAGCGGAATCGCCATGAAGAACAGCGACAATGCTTTCGCACGGCGCGCGGAGGGAAACCAATAGGTCAGGTACAAGATCACGCCCGGAGCAAATCCCGCTTCGGCCACGCCGAGCAAAAAGCGCAGCATGTAGAAGGCAGTTGGCGATTTGACGAACACGAAGCTCGCGGATATAACCGCCCACGTGAGCATGATCCGCGCAAGCCACTTGCGCGCACCGACCCTGTGAAGAATGAGGTTGCTTGGTACTTCGAACAGAAAGTAGCCGAGAAAGAAGATGCCCGCGCCTACACCGTAGACGGTCTCGCTGAAGCGCAAATCGCTCAGCATCTGCAGTTTCGCAAAGCCCACGTTGACGCGATCGAGATATGCGCCCAGATAGCACAGCATCAGAAAGGGAATCAAACGGCGGCTGACCTTTGCGTAGGTTTTGGCCTCGAATGTCGGCGAGTCGCCGCGCGGGATCGCATCGCCCGCAACGGGCGGTGCGGTGTATCTGGATTTCATGTGTCTGTCTCCTGCCACGGCCCCGGTTTGTCCCAGGTGCTTAGGAATGCTGCGCAAGCGCGGCGTTGTCGTCAGTGAATCAGCATGCCGCCGTTCACGTCGAGTGTGATGCCCGTCAGGTAGGTCGAGAGGTCACTGACCAGAAAGAGGCAGGCGTTCGCGACATCAACTGCATCGCCGAGCCGCCCGAGGGGGATGCCCTTGATGATTTCTGCGCGCATGTCGGGCGTCAGTTTGTCGCCCGTGATGTCCGTCTGGATAAGACCTGGCGTGATGGAATTGATACGGATGCGATCCGCGCCAAACTCGCGCGCCATGGCTTTGGCGAGCCCGAGCACGCCCGCTTTGGCGGCGCTGTAGTGCGGTCCGCCGAAGATGCCGCCGCCGCGTTGCGCGGAAACGGACGACATGCAGACGATGCTGCCGCCGTTTTGCTCCTTCATTGCGGGAATCACCGCCTGCGACATATAGAGGGTGCCACGCAGATTGACGTCGATGATCGCGTCGAAATCCTTGCCGCCGATTTCGAGCGTGCGAACCGGCTGCGTGATACCTGCATTATTGATGAGGCCATCGATGCGGCCGTAGCGTTCGAGCGTCGCACGCGCAGCGGCTACACAAGCGTCCTTGTCGGTGACATCGCAGGCGAGGCCGAGATGGTCAGGGCCGAGATCGGCGGCGGCAGCTTGCGCGTCTGCCTTGCGCAGGTCGAGGATCACGACGCGCGCGCCCTGTGCGGCCAGCGCCTTTGCGGTCGCCTTGCCGATACCACGGGGCGATGCCGCGCCCGTCACCACGATAACCTTGTTCTCGAGCAGCATTGCTTGTCTCCTGAGTGTTGATTGGTGCCTGTAGTGTCGGCGGACAGGGCAACGGCATCAACGCAGAAACGTTCAACAATGGCTGAGAAAAATTCAGGTGGACGCCGCCTCCCGCTCGATCCACGCGAGGAACCGTTGCACACGAGGCAATTCGGCGTTTTGCATCGGGTAAACCAGATGATGCGCGCCGACTTCAACGGAATAAGTCTCGTCGAAAACAGGCGCCAGCAAACCATCCCGGATTTTCACCGAAGCCAGCGTGAGGCTTTCAAGCGCGATGCCCAGGCCGAGCGCCGCTGTTTCGATCGACATGTACGAGCGGTCGAACGCAAAGTCGAACGTCTTCTGCCCGGCGGATACGCCCGTTCGGCCAAACCACTGTTTCCACTGGACGAGCGGCGTCTCCGAATAGATCAGACGATGCGCCAGCAGATCTTCCGGTGTCGTGACGGGATGTCGCTCCAGATAGGCGGGGGAAGCCAGCGGCGCAATGAACTCGCCACGCACTGTCTTCACTTCCAGATTGTCCCAGTTGCCGTAACCATGCCGGATGTCGATATCGTAATAGCCGTTTGAAAACGAGACGTTTTCATAGGAACAAGCGAGATTGAGTTGAAGATCGCCGTTTGCTTCCTGAAACGAAGTGAGCCTCGGAAGCAGCCACATGAGTCCAAAGCTCGGGCTCGAATGGACCCGCAAGATGTCGACCTCTGTACGGCTCGACGCGCGCTCCGTCGCGCGGCTCAGATCGGCGAGTGAACCGGTCACGTCGGAAAGGTAGCGCTCGCCAGCTGGCGTCAACACAAGGCCGCGCCCTGATCGTTGAAACAACGGCTGGCCGATGATCGACTCGAGATTGCTGAGCTGATGGCTCACGGCCGAAGCCGTCAGGCCCAGTTCTTCCGCCGCACGGTTGACGCTTTTGGTTCTGGCGACGCTTTCGAACGCGATGATGGACTTAAGCGGTGGAATACGCATCGTGAATTTATTCAGGTTCAGTTGCAGTTGAACGAAACCGCCGTGTCCGCGCGTCGTCTGCGCTGCCATCCTGTCGACAACCCGTACAGGCCGCACGAAGAAAATATGGCGACGAACCCAATATGGCAGGCCGGAAGCTTCCACATCACCGGCATTATATTTTGATGCGCTGCACAATTGCGCTGGAAACAGAGATGCATTATCCGTTTTTCCTTCCTGATGCGCGACCGGATCTCGTCACCTGACGAGCAAGGCACGGACCCAGATCTCCGACTGAATGTGCGGTGGACGATCCACCCAGCAATGCGAACGCAGTGCTCGGCCTCACGGGTTTGCGGCCGTGAGTCACCCCTGAATCGCGACTGGAGATGTGAAATGGCCGAACAGACGCATGGGTTGTCGGCCCGCTCGATGAGCTTAAGCCCTACGAGCGTACTGAAGGGGTTTGATGTATCAAGCGCACCCGGAGAAGTACATGCTTTCCAGTGTGGCGACGGCGCGGAGATCGGTGTGTCGACAAGCTGTTCTGCAGGTGCGACGAGGAGTCATTTGCACGCGTGAACAGCAGTCGCTGCTCGGACTGTGTGCGAGTGATGTCATTGGTTGCTGGACGCGACTCGACGCCAAGCGGAGCCAAGCGCAGCCACGCAGCGCGCAGTCCTCAACGCAAACCGTCGCCCATCACCAGTGGTGGTGTTCCCACCCCCTGTGCCAACCACCACCCTGCCCATTGCCATAGCCGCCGGCCGGCGGTCCCCGATATACGTCTGGCGGTGGACTGGTCTGGTAGACGTAGGTACCCGGCGCCCCATAGGCACCCGGTGGTGCGAAGCGGGATTGATAGGACACCGGCGGTGGTGGCGGCGGAATCGGTGTGTAATAGCCACCCACGTTAGCTTGAGCCAGAGCGGGCACGGGTGTGCAGAGCGCCGCAGCGATCGCCAGCAGCGGAATTGCGTGCTTCATGATGTGACTCCGCGTCGGTTTGCCAATTCGCACCGACTGTGAGACGGCCATTTGAAGGATAGTCTCTCGACCCATCGGCAAATGAAACCGTCCGCGCTCATCTGTAACGGTCGGTAACGCGCTTATGACCTGGTCTGCAAAATTGCGACAGTCGCGCTGTTTCTTGCTTCAGTCGATTCGAGCTTCGTGAACGGCGTGGAGTTGTCTGTCGACGGCCTCCCGATTCGATAGAGGGGAGACACTCAACTCGATCCATCGCGCACGAATCGTGCAACGCTCGACACGCGTCACCCGAAGCTTGCAAGATATTGGTGAATGGCCTGAATGGCGCCTGCTCCTTCTCCGACGGCAGCCGCTACTCTCTTGACGGAGTTGCTCCGCACGTCGCCGGCGGCAAAGATACCCGGCCGGCTCGTCTCGAGATCGTGCGGCGGCCGATCGGCTTTCCACGTGTCGCCGGTAGCGGCGCCGGTCAGCACAAAGCCGTTCGCGTCCAGGGCAACACAATTGCCAAGCCACCGCGTATTGGGCTGAGCGCCAAGAAAAAGGAAGACGTGCCGAATGGGCTTGTGTTCGATCTTTCCCTGCCGGTCCCAGCCTATTGCCTCTAATCTCGACTCGCCCAATAACTCGACGATCTGTGTCCTCGTGTGAACCGTGATGTTGTCCGCCGCATTGATCCGTCTGATCAGATACGCCGACATGCTTGCGCTGAGCCCTTCGCCGCGAACAACGACGTGGACATGACGCGCGAACGTCGCGAGGTACACCGCAGCTTGTCCCGCCGAATTTCCGCCGCCCACGACGATCAATTCTTCGTTGTTGCAGAACCCGCCCTCCATGAATGTCGCACTGTAGTAGACGCCGCGACCTTCAAAATCTTCAAGGCGGGGAAGCTCCGGCTTCCGATAGCGCGCGCCGGTGGCAATGACGACTGCGCGAGCGTAAACACGCTCGTCATGATCGAGGCCAATCCGAAACGATTGCGTGTCTGTGCAGTCGATCGTCAGTGCCTCGATGGGCACGCCGACCTCGGCGCCGAACTTGCGGCATTGAGACAGGCCGCGACCGGCTAGCGCCTGCCCGGATATGCCCGTTGGAAATCCAAAGTAATTTTCGATCTTCGAACTGGTGCCGGCCTGACCTCCCGGTGCCTTGGCATCCAGAACCGCAACCTTCAAACCCTCCGATGAGGCGTACACCGCGGCTGCGAGCCCTGCGGGTCCCGCGCCCACTACGACGAGGTCGAAGTGCTCTCCATCGAGCCGGTCGGGACTCAGGCCGATTGCATCTGCGACGGCCCTGTGGCTGGGTTGCATCAGCACCTTGCCTTGCATCGTGACCACAATCGGGATGTCGGCTTCCGTTGCACCATAACGCGTCAGGAATTCTCTCGCCTCGGCATGCGCGACAATATCGAAGTAGGCCGAGGGTTGACCGTTGCGGCTCAGGAAGTGGCGCAGGTGCAGCGTGGGTGCCGAAGACGTACTCCCAATCACCATCAAGCCTACCTGTTGACCTTTGATGAAGGCGACCCGGCGCAGGATATAGGCGCGCATGATCGTTTCGCTTAATTCTGCTTCGGCAATCACGAGAACATGCAAGGATTCCTCATCGATGACGATGACCTCGCAATCGGACACGGCGCGTGTCGTGGCCACCGCAGCGCGGCCGGCGAGCGTGCCAACCTCGCCGGTGAAACTGCCGGGACCGTGTGTGCCAAGGAGTCGAGGGCCCTGCACGGAAGCTCTCGTCGCCTCGATCGTTCCGGAAAGAATGGCGAACATGCCCGTGTGCCGGTCGCCTTCGGAATAGAGGATGTCGTTGGCTTTCAGCTTGCGCCGCTCGCCGTATCGCTCCAGTATCGCCAGCTCCGTTTCGGTCAGCCTGGGATAGACCTGATGGTAGCGGCTGCCGCCTGACGAAAGGTCGTCGAGGTTGCCTGAAGCGTCGTTGGTCATCGCGGGCTCCATCAAGTCAAGTCAAGATGCGATCCTTGTCGTGGAACTGCTGCATCCAGTGTGGATATGGTACCTCCGGTTGCGACACGCGATCGAGACGGTCTCTCTGCGTGTCCGAAAGCACCACCTTTTGTGCGTTCAAGTTATCTTCGAGATGGGCCTCGGTGCGTGCGCCGATGATCACCGAGGTCGCTTCGCTGCGTCCCAACACCCACGACAGGGCAACCTGTGCCGGCGTAGCATCGAGTTCCGTCGCGATCTCTCGCAATTCGAGCACAATGGGGTCGGCTTTCACCGGATCAATCGGCGGGAAGTTCAGCATCGCGCGACGCCCCATTTCCGCGCTGTCGCCTCCCGCGGTATATTTGCCGCTCAGGTATCCGCCCGCGAGCGGACTCCACACCAGAAGCGCGACATCATTGGCCAGTCCCACAGGCGCGATTTCGTGCTCGACGTCCCGGCTCGTCAACGCATAGTGAACCTGATTGCTAACGACGCGAGCCCAGTGGGTGCGGGTGGTAATACCCTGCGCACGCTCCAGGTCGCCCGCGCTGAAATTACAGACGCCAATGTGCCGCACCTTGCCCTGCGTGACGAGATCGTCGAGCGCGCGCAGCGTTTCTTCAAGCGGAACGAGTGCATCGCGGTCATGCAACTGAAACAGGTCGATATGATCCCGGCCGATACGCCGAAGGCTCGTTTCCACCGACCGCATGATGTGCGAGCGGCCGAGGCCCACGTCGTTATGCCCGGCGCCGGTGCGCAGCCGGACTTTGGTCGCGACCAGCATGCGCGACTCATCGAGTCCAAGATCAGCCAGTACCTGGCCGACGACCGCTTCAGATTGCCCTTGCGAATAGGCGTCAGCCGTGTCGATCAGGTTGATGCCGCGCTCTGCGGCCATCGCGACAAGACGTGTGGCCTGGGCACGGTCGAGGCCGGCAATCTCGCCCCAGATTCCGGTACCGGCGCCAAAGGTCATGGCGCCAAGAGAAAGACGGGCAATGCGCAGCCCTGAGCTGCCGAGTGTGCGGTATTCCATGGAGAATCCTGATGAATGTTGAGCGATTGGCACGCGGCAACGCGACATCGTGTACGCGTCACCGGGTGCGCCCGCGTTAGACCGCTTGTGAGACGAGGTCTCGCAGAACGGTTTCCAGCTCCACTTCGCCCTTGACGATGTCGGCGTCCTCGCCTTCGAAGGTGATCCAGCCTTCATTGAACCCGTCGAGCATGCGCATGCGCGGCGACGGCTCCTTCATTCCCTGGGACCGGAACAGTGCTTCCCACGTGTCACGCTGAACGACCTCCGCGCGTACTGCATGGCCAAGAATTCCGGCAAACGTCTCCGCGATGTCGATCGGAGTGACGCGCCGCGGCCCTTCCAGTTCGACGACACGCACACCACGCCAGCGCTCCAGGAGCAGTTGTGCGGCGACGCGGCCGACGTCCGCCGTGGCGACCATCGGTACGGGCTTGTCGAGCGGTTGCAGGAAGCTGGGAATCGTCCCCGTATCGCGGGCTGGAGCCACATCCCACGCGGCGTTTTCCATGAACCAGCCTGGCCGCAGGAACGTAACCGGCATGGGCAGTGTGCTCAGAGCCTGTTCCATCAGCGTGCGTTGCGTGAGCAGATTGGTCTCGGTGGCCTGCGCGCCGATCGTCGAGAGGCAAACCACCTTCTCTGGTGCCGCTGACTCAAGCGCGGCGCGCACGGCGTCGATGACAACGCGTGCCTCGGGAAAGCCAGGCGACGGATCGAAGTCGGACGGCGGCAGAATGAAGACACCTTGCGTGCCCTCGAAAGCGGCCGCCAGTGACGCCGCGTCGTCCATGCCGGCTGTCACCACTTCACACCCGCGCTCAGCCCACGTACGTGCCCGCGCGGCATCGCGTACTACCGCGCGTACCGGCTGGCCCGCTGCGAGCAACGTGCGCGCCACCGCACCGCCGACCTTTCCTGTTATCCCTGTGATTGCATACATTGCAGTTTCTCCTTGCATGGATAGATGTGACCCGATCAGTGATGTGCGTAAAGCGAGGCGAACTGTGGATTCGCGGGAGCCGCTTGAGCGCTGACGCGAATACCTGAAGCGGACGAGCCGATCGGCGCACCGCCCACGCCGCTGTCGACGTTCGACCCGGCAACGTTGCGCGATGCCACAGCCGCTTCGGCGGCCTGAATGTCGGTGGGGTAATGGGGATCATTGGCGCGGCCGGGCCGGTAGCCCGCGCCTTCCAGTTGGACGAGTTCCGCGCGCACCTGTGCACGGGTGACGGTCGAGCTGGATTCCTGAGTGTATCCAGCGGCGGGAAAGGCGATGGCGGCTGCGAGGGCCAAAGCGAGATGACGGGTATTCATGGCAATGCTCCTTGGGGTTGTGGAGTTGAAACGTCCTGTTGGGATGCATTGTGGGTAAACGCGACGGGAAACTAAATGACACGAATGACACTTGAGAGATGACAGACGGTTACTAATCCGTCATAGTGCGATTTTTGACGCGCGGTGCAGGGAGCGCCCATGGGATCGTCCAGCGTGAATCTCTCCAGCGGTATCAGCGTATTTGCGGCCGTCGTCGATGCGGGGACATTTGCAGCGGCGTCCGAATTGATGGGTATGTCGCCACCTGGGGTGAGTCGGGCCATCGCTCGACTCGAAACGCGGCTGAAAATTCGCCTCTTCAATCGGACGACGCGCGCCGTTTCCCTGACCGAAGAAGGCCGACGGTTCTACGAGCAGGTCATGCCGCACTTAAGGGGAATGGAGGAGGCGGCCGCAGCCGCGGCAGGAGGCGGGGTGACAGTACGGGGGAAGCTGCGAATCAATCTTGATCCGGCTTTTTTGCGCGTCGCTCTGGGCCCGAAGCTCGACGAATTCATGGACGCGCATCCTGAACTTGATATCGAGTTCATCGCGAGAGATCAACTCGGGGACCTCATCATGGACGGTTTCGATCTGGCCTTGCGATTTGGCGAACCCCGCTCATCCAGTCTGATTGCGCGAAAGCTTCTGGACACCGCAGTGGTCACCGTCGCAGCACCCTCTTACGTCGCTCGCCGGGGGCGGCCAGCGGAGCCTCAAGAACTGGGGCGCGGCGTCCACAGGTGTCTCGAATTCCGGAACCCGGAAACCGGAAAGCCATATCCGTGGGAGTTTCATCGCAAGCGCAAAAAGCTGGTTGTCGAGACGAATGGCAGGCTGACGGTGAATGATCCGAGCGCACTCCTCAACGCGTGTCTGGCTGGCTCCGGCGTCGCGCAGATGCTGCTGCTCGGAGCGGAACCTCTCATTCGGGAGGGGCGCCTTGTCAATCTGTTCCCGGACTGGCCTGATGAGCGCTTCCCGCTCTATGCGTACCATCCATCGCGGTACCACACACCGGCCAAGACGCGAGTATTTCTCGACTTTATCGTCGCTTTGACGCGTACGAGTTAGCAGCGAACATCAGCGGGTGGTGAATGCCGATGTTCGCATCATGCTAGGCGACAGACGCGGCAGTGGCGTTTTCCTCGACAAGAATTTCCACAGAGCCGGGCCCGAGTATGATGCTGCTGGCAGGCAAGCGCCGATCTGATAGGGCGCTCACGTAGTCGCGAACGGGTAGCAATATCTCTTTGGGCTCCCTGGTGAGATTCAGCACAAAAAGTATCCGTCTTTCCTCTGAGCTTCTTACCGCGACTTCCACCCCGTCGGGAAGCTCGAATTCGCACTCGACGCCGGCATCGCTCGCGATGCGACGCATCAGTATCTGACTTGCCGTCTCGTGGAGGACTGTGCCGACGTAGTACACCACGCCCTTTCCATGCGCATTTCGGGTGATTGCTGACTCGTTTGCAAAATACTCGCTCGCATACGTCGCGATGGTTTCCGCCGTGACAGGGGTCAGAATGTCACACCATTGACCGCTAGACAGTTCCTCGCCGCTGTCGAGATTCAGCGTCTGGATGTCCTTGCCCACCGGATCGTATTCATCGACATACACGCCGGCAAGGTCTGTTAGCAAATTCGGAAGCCGATCCGGCAGACAGACATTGTTCAAGTTCTTGACGCCGGAGCGTGTGGTCAGTACCAGCGTTCCGCCGTTGTCGACGTACTGCTTTAGCGTCGCGGCAATCGTCCCGTCAATCAGGTACAGCATCGGCGCAATGACGAGCTTGTAGCCCTGAAAATCATCTCGCCAGTTGATGACGTCTGCGCCGACGCCCATTTTCAGCAAAGCAGAATGGACACGTTTGAAGTTGCCCAGATAATCGAATCCGTCAGCTTGCGGCTGGATCTGGAAAGCGTTCATCTGTTCGTGCGAGAAGAGCATGGCCACATCGTGCTTGAGCGTCGTGCCCTCAAGCAGCGGCGCAAGCTTTTGCGCTTCCTGGCTAAATTGAACGAACTCTTCGAAGCGACGGCCGGGCACTCCATGATGGTCCAACAGCCCGTGCCAGAATTGCTCCGCACCGATACGCGCTGAGCGCCAACGAAATTGCACAATCGCGTCGGCACCGCGTGAAACGCTTTGCCAGGCGTAGGCGCGAATCATTCCCGGGAAAGGCGTGCGCGACATCGGGTACCAACAACCCGGCGTTCCGCTCAACTGTTCCATCACCCAGAAGTTCTTGCGCTTTACCCCACGCGTCAGGTCGAGCGTCAGCGCTCCGTGGTACATCCTGGACTTTGAGTCATCGAGGAGGTCGGTTGCCGGGTAATAGTCGACAGATGCAAAGTCCATGCTGTCGAACATGTCGTAGTAGTCGGCCGTCACAGGATATCCCCACAGATTGTGGGTCACGAACTTGCCGGGGCTGTTCTTTCGGATCAGCGCGGCCTGGAAGCGATTAAAGTCCGCGACCGCATCTGACGAGAATCGCCGAAAGTCGAGCAGGAAGGAAGGGTTGAGGTACGGTGAACCGCCACGGGGTGTGGTCACCTGGTCCCAGTCGCTGTATTCCCCGCTCCATACGACCGTGCCCCATTCGCGATTGAGTGTTTCCAATGATCCGTATTTTCGCTGAAGCCATCCACGGAAAGACCGTGTGCAACTCTCGCAGTGGCAATCGTTCGCCGCAAGTTCATTGTCGGTTTGCCAGCCGATAACCGCTGGGTTTGGCGCATAACGCTGCGTGATCTGCTCGATGATGCGCTCGCCGAACTTGCGTAGCGACGGACTGTTGTAGCAGCGGTGCAGTCGTACGCCTGCGAATATCGCATTGCCTTTGTTATCGACGGGAAGAACGTCCGGGTAATCGTGAGTGAGCCATACGGGTGGTGTTGCTGTCGGCGTTCCAATCACCACATTGATTCCGTGCCGGGCCAAAACGCCAATCGCCTGGTCGAGCCATGCGAACTCGAACTTGCCTTCGGCCGGCTCAAGTCGCGACCATGCGAACTCAGCCAGGCGAACAATGGTGATACCGGCTTCCCGCATCTGCCACGCGTCTTGTTCCCACAGCGAAACGTCCCAATGCTCGGGATAGTAGTCGACACCCACTTTCATGGAGAGATTCCTCTTTTTAATTGTCAGGGACGCACGGCGCCCCGCGAGACCGAAGCTCGCATTCGATGAACGATGTGTATTGGCTCAGCCCTTCGTCGCGCCGAACGTCAATCCGGCAATGAAGTGCTTTTGCATCGCGAAGAAAATGACGACGGACGGCAGAGCGGCGAGGAGTGAACCCGCCGACACGAGATTCCAGGCAGTCGTCCACTGGCCTTTGAGCGCAGCGACGCCGACTGTGATGGGCGCGGCGTCGTCGCCCTGCGTCAAGCAGAGCGCCCAGAAATAGTCATTCCAGACAAACGTGAACACGAGAATGGCAAGCGCTGCCAGGGCCGGCGCGATCAGCGGCAGGATGATTCGATAAAACAACTGCCATTCAGTGGCACCTTCGATCCGCGCCGCTTCGACAAGCTCGTACGGAAGTTCTTTAATGAAGTTCCGCAAGAACAATGTGCAGAAGCCGGTCTGGAACGCGATGTGGAAAAGGATGAGTCCTTCGAGTGTGTTGAACAGGCCTAGCTGAAGTGTCAGTTGACGCACGGGGATCATCAGCACCTGGATCGGAACAAAGTTACCGGCCACAAAGATACCCAGAATGCTGTTGTTGCCCTTGAATGGATACGTCGCCAGCGCAAATCCTGCCATTGAAGCCAGCGCGATAGATCCAATGACTGAGGGCACCGTGATCAGACAACTGTTCATGAAGTAGTGAAGCATCGGCGAGCTGAACAGCACCGTGCGATAGTTCTCCACCAGCGCGAACCTCTCGGGCCAGCCCCAATAGTTGCCATTGGTCAGATCATCCGTAGAACGAACTGACGTCACGAACACAGCAATCAGTGGAAGTAGCCAGATCAGCAGGGCGATGGGCAGCGAGGTCTTGTAGACCTTGCGTCCCATCGGGCTCCAGCGGCTTACGGGGGTAGGGTACATAGGCGATTTCCCTGTTATCGATCAGTGTGAAGGAGCCGGCGAAGTTGGTACACGATGAAGACCAGCATGATCAAAAACAGCACGACCGCAATCGCCGCCGAATAGCCGTATCTGAAGTACTTGATGGCCTGGTCGTACATGAAATAGGCCAGCACCGTTGAGCTATCGAACGGGCCTCCCCCTGTCATCACCGCGATCAAATCGAAGCTGCGGAGCGCGCCGATGATGGTCAGCACGACTGAGAGGAAGGTTGCCGGCCGCAGTTGAGGCAGCACAACGTGCCAGAGCAATGCCCAGCCCGTTGCTCCCTCCATCCGTCCGGCTTCGATGATTTCTGGATTGATGCTCGTGAGGTTGGTGAGGTAGAGCAGCATGCAAAACGGAATCTGCGGCCAGAGCGCGGCGGCAATCACGCCGAATGTGGCGTAGTGCTCATCTCCCAACACAGGAATGCCGTGCCCGACGATCAGCCGTAAGAGTCCGAATGCGGGATCGTAAAACCAGCTAAAGACAAGTCCGACAACGACGCCTGACAGCACGAACGGCGAAAAGAACAGCGACTTGATCAGCCGCATGCCAGTTACGCTCTGGTTGAGATAGAGCGCAAACGCCAACCCGATTGGCGGAGCCAGCAGGAACAACACGAGCCACAAGACATTGTTCTTCAGCGCGACATAGAACGTATCGGTATGAAGCAACTCGTTGTAGTTCGCGAGTCCGACAAACACTTTTTCACTCATGCCGTCCCAGCTATAAAGACTGAGCACGATGCTGCTGAGGATCGGATAGATCACGTAGATGCAGAACATCGTGCACGCTGGCAGCAAGAACAGCAAAGCCGCTCGCTTGCGCTTTCTGGCAAGAGGCGCCGACTGCCGGGCCGCTGACGAGCGGCGGGTGTGGCGGCGCTGATCTGCGGGTGAGCCGTGACTTACCGACTCTCTCGTTTCGGCTGTGGCCATCTGAACTCTCGCGTGATCAGGACTTGCTGTAGACGCGCTTGCGCGTCTTTTCGAGGTCGGCAAGGATGTCGTCGAGCTTCGAAGGATCGCTGATGAAGCGTTGCATGCCCTTCATGCCCTCGTCGGCCATTTCCTTGGTCATGTCGCGGTCGTAAAACTGGGCCACGCCGCCTTTGGTCTCCGACAGGATCTGGAAGCCGATTTTGGCAATCGGATCGTCGGGCATCGCTGCCTTGTTGTTGGCAGGCAGCGTTCCCACGCCTTTTGCTAGCGTGGCGTCGTTCTCCGGTTGGCCGATAAACGCAAGGAACTTCCGCGCATCAGCCTTGTTCGCCGCTCGCATGGGGATATTCAGACATTCCGCAGAGCCATCTTCAGCAGGCGTCACCTTTGGATCCACGATCGGGAATTTGAAGAAGCCTGTTTGAACCTTCGTCGCCGGGGGCAAGCCAGGCGACAGGAAAGTACCCATCAGCATCATCGCCGCTTGTCCCTGGATGTACAGCGGCTGCACGGAATCGAGGCTGTATGAAAGCGGATTGTCGATGAAATACTTGTTGTCGATGAGTGTCTTCCACGCGAGATACACATTCTTCACACGCGTGTCCGTATAGGGAATATCACCGTTCATCAGTTTCATATGGAAGTCGTAGCCGTTCATGCGCAGATCGAGATAGTCGAACCACGCTGCGAGCGTCCACGAATCGCGACCGCCGACTGCAATCGGTGCGATGCCGGCGGCTTTCAACTTTTTGCAATCGTCGAGAAATTCTTGCCAGTTTTTGGGTTCGCCTTTGACGCCTGCCTTTTCGAACAGGTCCTTTCGATAGTAGAGGCCCCAGGCAAAGTACTGCGTCGGCATTGCGTATTGCTTGCCGTTATAGGATGAAGCCGTCTTCAGGGAGGCGAACTGCGTGTTCCAGTCGTTCTTTTGCCAGTCCGCCGAAAGGTCTTCGAGCAGGCCGCGCTTCGCGTAGTACGCCATGCGCTCGCCCTCGTGCCAGTTGATCCCATCCGGTGCGACCGACGTAAGCCAGGCAGGTAGTTGGACCTTGTACGTCTCTTCTTCGACGAAGGCGACTTTGGTGGTCACGCCCGGGTTGGCGTGCTCAAACTCCTTGATCAAGTTTTCCCAGACGGCGCGAGTCTCCGCTCCCTTGAACGCAATATTCAACTGGAGCGTACCGGCGCTGGCGACCGTCGCAACAGAAAGAGCGGCGCTCAGAACCGAGAGCGCAATGGTTCGTTTCATAGATGTCTCCGTAGATTTTTCTAGTGAAGCTTCGGTACTGCGCTGCCTTCGGCGGTGAATAGATGACAAGCGTTGGAATTGAACCGGATCGTGACGTGCGTGCCTGGTTGATATGCCACGTCACCAGGCTGCTTGACGACGACGGGCGATCCGGCGAGATCGTCGAGGTGAAGATAGCTGTGCTCGCCGAGTCGCTCGACGAGGGTGACTTCGCGTTGGAGCGCCTGTCTTGCACCGTCGCCATCGTGCGCAGTCACCTTGCCTTCGATGACATCGTCGAAGTGTTCGGGGCGAATGCCCAGTTGCACAGCCTGTCCAGTTTGCAGCGACGATCCATCGACTTTGACCAGGACGTCCTCGTTGGTCTTGTCCAGACTTACGATGACGCCGTCGTGGCCCGACGATTTGATCGTCGCGCCGAGGAAGTTCATCTTTGGACTGCCAATGAACTCGGCAACGAACCGGCTGTTCGGGCGGTGATACAGGTCGAGCGGCGAGCCGACTTGCGCAATGCTCCCGAACCGCTCGGCATCGGCGCCCGCGCGCAACAAGACGATCTTGTCGCCAAGCGTCATCGCCTCGACCTGATCGTGAGTCACATAGACGGTGCTGGACTGCGCGAAATTGCGATGAAGCTTTGCAATCTCGATTCTCGTCTGGCTGCGAAGCATGGCATCGAGGTTCGAAAGCGGTTCATCGAACAAGAACACACCGGGCTCGCGCACAATGGCCCGACCGATGGCAACGCGCTGGCGTTGCCCTCCAGACAGCGCTGCGGGCTTGCGCTTGAGCAACGCGTCGAGTTGCAGCGTCTTCGCCGCTGTTTGAACTTTGGCCGCCACCTGGTCGGCGGGTAGGCCCGATAGCTTCAATCCAAACCCCATATTTTCCTCAACCGTCATATGGGGAAACAGGGCGTAGCTCTGGAAGACCATCGCGACCCCCCGTTTGGCGGGGGGGACTGCATTCACAAGGCGGCCACCAATCTCGACATCGCCCGACGAAGCGTCTTCAAGGCCCGCGATGATGCGAAGCAGTGTTGACTTGCCGCATCCCGAAGGGCCAAGGAAGACACAGAACTCGTTCTCCCCGATGTCCAGGTCGATTCCGCGTAGTACGGGCGCGTGATCTCCATACGCCTTGGTCACGCCTTTCAGTGTGATGGCCGCCATGTCTCCATTCCGCTTGGTTTAACGTTACATCACCCGATTTCAAAAAAAGGCCGTGAGGCCTGTCCGGAGGTAACCGTATCTATGGTTTGAACGGACTCTACGCCGGTTTTTTGCCGCGCGCAATAGGTCTTCCACCCGGGGACGAGTTGACAAGTGCTCGCTGCATCGATTGAATGTTGCGACGGCGTCCATTTCCACCCGATACGAACACACCATGAGCAGTAAGCATTTCACTCCGGCAGTCACGATCAGAGACGTGGCAGAAGACGCCGGCGTCTCGGTCATGACAGTCTCGAATGTGCTGCGTGGCCGGGGGCGAGTAGGAGAGGAGACGCGGCTGCGCGTGCTCGAGGCAGTAGAGAGACAAGGCTATCGCCCGAATCTGACTGCACGGGCGCTCGTCGAGCGAAAGGCGCCAACGCTCGCATTGATGCTTAGCTGTATCACGAACCCCTTCTATCCGGAGTTCACGCTTGCGGCGAACCTGGCCGCGCTCAAGCATGAACGCCATCTTCTTGTGTGCAACACCGATCACGAGCCGGATCGCGGCACGAGCTTTCTGCAACAGGTTGCCGGTTCGCTATCGGACGGCGTTCTGGTCGCGAACTACGGAGAGTTGCCGGTCGAGGAACTGAAGGCGCTTCAGGCGCGCGGAGTCCCCGTTGTCATATCGGTCTGGGAGCTTGCTGACGAACCGCCGGGAATTCCGTGCGTGACCTTCGATTCGAAAGGCGCCGCGAGACTTGCCGTGGAACACCTGGTCGAGTTGGGACATCGTCGCATCGGGGCGATCATTGGCAGCCCGAAGAATGGCATACATCGAGCTCGCTATGCAGGCTACCAGGAGGTCATGCGGGAAGCCAAAATTCGACGGGTCGCGGCTGACGAGCGATTCACGGAAGACTCGTTTGATGACGGCTATCAGGCGGCGACGGACTTGCTAACCTCTCGCCCGGATTTGACCGCGATATTCGTATCCAACGACCTTCCCGCGCTTGGCGTGTTGAATGCGGCATCAGATCTAGGGTACTCAGTGCCAGGAGACCTCTCGGTTGTCAGCATCACGGACATCGTTCCGGCCAGGCAATCGCGGCCCGGTTTGACGACTGTGGCTATCCCGACCACTGAGTTGGCGGAAAAAGGGATTGGGCTGCTTGTCGATCTCATGAACGGACGAGCCTCTCAGACGACGGTCATTCGCACTTCGGCACCGAGGCTCATTGTTCGAGGGTCGACGTCGGCGCCTTCTGACGCGTGATCGGCTGAACAGCCGCGACCCGCGCCATGCTTGGTGGTCGGGGAACCATAAATCTTTAACTTGGGAAGGAGTTAAGTGCCGATTCATCCTCTTTTGCGCCGAGTATTGGAGCTGCCTTCGATGGGCCGTCACCAGATAAGTCCGTAGTCTTGCTGAAAGGTATATTACTCGCCGCGGCTGGTGAAATACGCGGGATCGCCACACTGGTGCTTGCCGCGGCGTTGCGGTGATCGTCGCCCCGCACCGCCAGGCGGAAGCGCCACCGTACTGCCGCAGGGTCCGTTCGAGCACGGTGACGGCGGAGGGCGCTGAGGCCTCAGGCATGGCGCGCAGGCGCTTGCGCTTCCGGTACTCGATGGCCGCATCGTGTTCATGCAGCAGCGCGAACACGGCAGGGTGCTCGCGTTTGGCGTCGGCCAGCGACGGGCAGCCGCGTTTCAAAACGGCGAGCGACCAGCGCACATAGACCGGGTGGCCAAGGACGTGCGCGACGTACAGGAGCGCCGCGTCGATCGCGTCCGGCAGACGTTGCGGCGGCCGGCAGCCGGTATCGGCCAGCAGGACGGACCGGGCGCACTGGAGGGGTTCATCGTGCCTTCCTCGTGGGCGTGCTGGGGGCTGTCTTAATTGCTCTGGCCGTGCGGTGGGGGGCTGGCCGCGCAGCGGTCGCCTTGCCCCTTCCATTGACTGACTCCGCGCCGACCCGCGCGAGCATCTGCCGCTGCTGCTCTATCAAAGTGATGAGCGCCGCGGCTTCCGCAGCAGCGTGCTGCCGGGCTTCGCGTTCCTGTGACAAGTCCGTGAGCAGGCGCTCGCGCAGCGACTCGAGCGCGGCCAGGTGTTCGGCGGCCCGCGCGAGTTCCGCCTCGATGCGTTGCCGTTCGGTCTGGAACGATCCCGCTGTGCTCGGGCGTGTGAGCGGACCCGAAAAGGCCGCGGACGATCCATTCGACCTTGAACGCTTCGTGGCCGATCGCGTTGGCGATCTCGAGCGTTATCAGAACGCGGCCTACGGGCGCCGCTATCTCGCGTTCGTGGAACGTGTTCGTGATGTCGAGCGCCGGAGCGCCGGAGCGTCGGAGCCGTCGGCCTGCTTGCCGAGTCCGCGGCGCGTCACTACTTCAAGGTGCTCGCCTACAAGGACGAGTACGAAGTGGCGCGACTGCATATCGACGGCAGCTTTAGCGCCTGGCTTGCCGGGCTCTTCGACAGAACCGGCCAGAAGGTCTTCCATATGGCGCCGCCGTTGCTCACGCGCCGTGACGCCCGCACGGGACGCCGCAACAAGATTGCGCTGCGCGGCTTCTGGGTCGAGCCGCTGCTGCGTGTGCTCAGGCACGGCAAAGCGCTGCGCCGCACACTGCTCGATCCGTTCGGCCGTCAGCGGGACCGCGTGATCGGACGCGCGCTGATCCGCGAGTTCGAAGAGGATGTCCGCCTCGCGATCGAGCGGCTGACGCCCGCGACGCTCGACGCCGCCGTTGCGCTGCTAAACGTACCAGCCTCGACACGTGGCTTCGGCGTGGTCAAGGCGCGCCAGTACGAAGCCGCGCGGCCAGTGCGCGAGCGCCATCGCGCGAGGCTCGCCGAGCGCGTTTAAGGTCGTCCGGGTGCGTGGCCGCCTCAGATCAGCGGCACGGCGCGCATCAGCACGGTCTTGAGCGCGAAGCTCGACTTGATGTGCGCGACGCCTGGAATGCGCGTGAGCGAGCGCGTGAGGAACGCATGATAGGCATCGAGATCGCGGACGACGACGCGCAGCGTGTAGTCGGCATCGCCTGTCACGAGGAAGCAGTCCATGATTTCGGGCGCGAGGCCGACCTGCTCCTCGAAGCGCGCGATCGTGGCCTCTGACTGGTTGTCGAGCGTGACGCAGACGAAGACCGTCATCTTGCCGACGAGCCGCGCTTCGTCGAGCCGGGCCACGTAGCCGTGGATATAGCCACGCTCTTCGAGATGGCGCACTCGGCGCAGCGTCGGGGTCAGCGAGAGATGGATCTTCTCGGCGAGATCGCGCCAGCTCATGCGGCCGTCGACGCTCAGCTCACGCAGGATGCGCAGATCGATGCGGTCCAGTTGCTCGTTGTCTTGCATGTCAGGTTCTCCAGAACGTGCCGGCGAAACGGACGCCCATCGCCGGACGGCGACGGGTCGGCGCTACAATAGGCGCACCGACAAGGCCCCCGATGTTCCTCGTGAGGGTCATGACGCCGACACCCCAACCCGTACATCGGCAGGTCCTTTTCCATACAGCAGCGATGGCCACGAGATCCTCTTCTTCCTCGGCGTCCGCGAGCCGGCGCCGCCGCGCGTTGTCGCCCGAGATCCAGGCCGAGCGCACGGCCGTGATGAACGCGCTGCATCCGGTCGTGCAACTGCTCGGCAGCGTGCTCGGCTCGAACGTTGAAGTGGCGCTGCATGATCTGACGCATCCGGAAGACTCGGTCGTCAGCATCGTCAACGGGCACGTGACGGGACGCTCGGTCGGCAGCTCGGCACTGCGCGGACCGAAGGGCGACGTCTCGTACGCGGCGGTCATGGATGCGCGCTCGGCGCGTGGCGAGCCCGGCCACGCGATCATCGGCGACTATCCGACCGAGAATGCGTCGGGCCAGCCGCTGCGCTCGTCCACGGTGATCTTCCGCGACGCCGAGGGCTATCCGTTCTCCGCGCTCTGCCTGAACGCCGACATGACGATGTTCGAGATGGCGCACAACTGGCTCGAACGACTGCTCAATCGCAAGCCGGCCGAGGAGCCGGTGGCGACCACCGAGCCGCAGCTCGACGTGCTGATGAAGGAGATCATCGACGACGCCGTTCACAAGCTCGGCAAGCCGGTGTCCATGATGAACAAGGAGGAGAAGATCTACGCGGTGCAGGTGATGACGCGCCGTGGCCTCTTCATCGTCAAGGGCGGCGTCGAGCGCGCGGCGCTCGCGCTGAACGTATCGCGCCATACGATCTACAACTATCTCGAGGCGCTGCGCCAGCGCAGCGACGCGGCCAGCTGATACAGCCGGCGCGGCCTGCGCCTGTCGTTCATTCACCCGGCCCAGGCCTGCACCTCGATCTCGACACGCGCGCCGCCATAGAGCCGCGCTTCCAAGGCCGAGCGCGCCGGCGGCGCGGCGCCGACGAACTTCGCATACTCGTCATTGAACGGCGCCGATTCGCCGAGATCGGCGAGCCAGACGGTCGTCTTCACGATGTCGTCCATGGCGAGCCCGAGCGCCTTCAGCGTCTGCTCGATCGTCTGAAGCACGACGAGCGTCTGCGTGCGGATGTCGCCGTCGACGAGCTTGCCGTCGGCGTCGAGCGCGACGACGCCGGACAGGAACAGGAAGCCACCCGCGCGAACGGCTTTCGAGAGCGGCAGCGGGAGAGCGTGTGCATAGCGCTCGATGCTCATGTCGGTTTCCCCGTCATTGCGGCTGCATTTCGATGAGCAGCTTCTGCTTGCCGTTTACGTAGGTAAAGATCGAAATGACGCCGTGCTTGAGATCGCCGTTCGGCTCGTAGGCAATTTCACCCGTCACGCCCTTGTAGTCGGTCGACGGCATGGCCGCGAGGATTTTGGCCTTGTCGATTGAGTTGGCGCGCTTCATCGCATCAACGACGACATAGACGGCGTCGTAGTTGTACGGCGCATACGCCTGGATCGGCTGGCCGTAGCGCTTCTCGTAACGCACCTTGAATGCGGGGCCGCCCGGCATCTTGTCGAGCGCTGCGCCGGCCTCGGAGCACACAACGTTGCGCGATGCCGGGCCTGCGAGCTCGGCGAGCTTCTCGGTGCAGATGCCATCGCCGCCGACGATCTGCGCCACGATGCCGAGCTGCTGTGCCTGTTTGACGAAGGGACCCGCGCCGGCGTCCGCGCCGCCGAACATGATGACGTCGGGCTTCTCGCCCTTGATGCGCGTGAGGATCGCCCGGTAGTCGATGGTGTGATCGTTGGTCGCATCGCGCGACACGACCTCGACGCCCTTCGCCTTGACGGCCTGGCTGAACTGGTCGGCGAGGCCTTGTCCGTAGGTGGTCGCATCGTCGACGACAGCCACGCGTTTCGCGTGCAGCGTGTCGACGGCGTAGGAAGCGAGTGCCGGGCCTTGCTGTGCGTCCGTCGCCATTGCGCGGAACGTCGTTTTGAAGCCCTGCTGTGTGTACGCGGGATTCGTGGCCGTCGAGATCTGCACGATGCCCGAGCCGCTGTAGATCTTCGAAGCGGGAATCGACGCGCCCGAATTCAGGTGGCCGATGATCGCGACGATGTTGTCGTCCACGAGCGATTGCGCGACCGTCGTGGCGGTTCGCGGGTCGGCGGCGTCGTCCTTGCCCTCGAGCTTGAGCGTCACCGGGCGTCCGCCGATGGTGAGCCCCGACGCGTTGATCTCCTCGACCGCGAGCCGCGCGCCGTTCTCGGCGTCCTTGCCCATCGCGGCGAGACTGCCGGTAAGCGGATTCGCTGCACCGACCGTCACGACCTCCTGCGCCCGTGCCGTGCCGAGACAGAGTCCGAGCAGGGACGTACCCATGACGAGCCGCAAACTTTTGTGCATCTTCATTTCCCATCTCCAGTTACGAACGTTGGCAAACCGTGTGCGGCAAAGGTGACACCTCCTCTTTCGACAAAAGTCTATGAATTGTCGAAATATTAGTCAAATTGTAGAAATTCGGGATTAACCCTAGGGCAAACGGCGCGCACAGGCGAGGCCGCGTAGGACAGGGCGCATCGCGGCGCGCTTCGGAGCGGCTAGGCACGGATTCGTGGTTCAAACGTGCTAGCGGAGGCTCGAAGGAGTCGTTAATTTGGTCGGTATTCCTGCGGTGCGAGACCTAGACTGTGCGGATCCGTCCGACTCGACAAAGGCCTGGCGTGGGACGGCAGCGCACCGGCCATCATTTCTGGAGGGGCATCATGTTGATTCCACGCCGCAAGCTGGGACAGCAGGGACTCGAGGTTTCCGCGATCGGACTCGGTTGCATGGGCATGTCGTGCGAGTACGGGACGGCTGACGAAGCGGCGTCGGTCGAGGTCATTCATCGCGCGATCGACCTCGGCTGCACGTTCTTCGACACCGCGGAGGTCTACGGGCCCTACACCAACGAGGCGCTGCTCGGGCGAGCGCTGAAGGGGCGGCGCGATGCCGTGCAGATCGCCACCAAGTTCGGCTTTGCGATAGGGCATCCCGAGCACGGCGCGACCGACAGCCGTCCGTCGCACATTCGCGAAGTCGTCAACGCTTCGCTCGCGCGGCTGCAGACCGACTACATCGACGTGCTCTATCAACATCGCGTGGACCCGGCCGTGCCGATCGAGAAGGTCGCCGACACCGTCGCCGCGCTCGTGCGCGAGGGCAAGGTGCGCTACTTCGGGCTGTCGGAGGCCAGTCCTGGGACGATCCGGCGCGCGCACGCCGTGCATCCCGTCTCGGTGTTGCAGAGCGAATATTCGCTATGGGAGCGCGCCATCGAAACAGAAGTCATCCCTACTCTGCACGAACTCGGCATCGGGCTCGTGCCGTTCAGTCCGCTTGGGCGGGGCTTTCTGACAGGCAGCGCGAAGCGCGCCGAGGCCTGGCCGGAAGGCGATTTCCGCCGCACGAACGATCCGCGTCTGCAAGGCGCGAACTTCGACGCGAACATGCGCGCGGCAGAGGCCGTGCATGCGATTGCGGCTGCGAAGGGTGTGCCGTCGGCGCAGATCGCGCTTGCGTGGCTGCTTCATCGCGCCGGCGACATCGTGCCGATTCCCGGCACGCGGCAGATCGCGCGCCTCGAACAGAATCTGGGCGCGGCGCAGGTCTTGCTCAGCGACGGGGACATGGCCGCGCTCGATGCAGCCATGCCGCAGGGCGCGACGGCGGGACTGCGCTACAACGCCGAGAACCTCGCATTGCTCGACCGCTGACTTGCGCATGACGTCGCCCGCATGGCAACGCTAAGGGTATACGTCACTTTTATCCAATTTGACGACAAGTTCTACAATTTGTAGAATTCATTTGCACCCGACGATTCACGATGCCGCCGCGAGGCGCACTGTGCCCGCTCACAAGGAACCCGGAATGAAGCTCAGGATCTTTCAGGTCGACGCATTCTCCTCGAGGACACTGGAGGGCAATCCCGCCGCGGTCTGCCCGCTGGAAAGCTGGCTGCCCGACGAGATGCTCAAGGCCATCGCCGCCGAGAACAATCTCGCCGAAACCGCCTATTTCGTGGGGCACGGCGGCCGTTACCAGTTGCGCTGGTTCACGCCGCAGGTGGAAGTCGATCTGTGCGGGCACGCGACGCTGGCCACGTCGTGGGTGCTGTTCAATGAGTTGTCCGTCCCCGAGGACCTGTTGCAGTTCAGCACGCGCGGCGGTGAGCTTCGCGTGCGCCGCGCAGTCGACCAACTCGCGATGGATTTCCCCGGCACGATGCCACGACCCTGCACGCCGCCGCCGGCGTTGCTGCCCGCGCTCGGGATCGAGCGGGCCGAAGTGCTCGAGGCGCGCGATTACGTGGTCGTCGTCGATTCGGAAGCGGAAATCGCGCGGCTCGCCCCGGACTTCGCGGCGCTGCGCGAGTGCACGAAGTTCGGCGTCAGCGTGACCGCGCGTGGCGAGGCGTTCGACTTCGTCTCGCGCTGGTTCGGGCCGAAGGTCGGCGTCGATGAGGACATCGTCACTGGCGCGGCCCACGCGTGGCTCGCGCCGTACTGGGCGTCGCGCCTCGGCAAGCCGATCCTGACGGCGCAGCAGGGCGGGGTGCGCAAGGGGCAGGTGGGTTGCGAGGTGGTGGGCGATCGCGTCATCATCAGCGGCCATGCCGCCACTTACATGGCGGGGGAGATCTACGTGTAGATCACGCGCCGCATGCGCGTCGAGGCAAGCCATCGTCCTGATCATTTCGGATGACGAATCATGTGGATTCGGTCCACGTTGGGAGATCGTTGTATGACCATTGATATCGAGGCCGCTTCCGACCTGCTGTGGCGCGCCTGGCACGAAGGGCGCGTTATCGACGCCTTGCCCGATGGGCTGCGCCCACGCGACCGCGCGGAGGGCTACGCCGTTCAGGCCCGTCTCGCGGCACATTCCCCGGCGCCGCCGGCGGGATGGAAGATCGCGGCGACGAGCGTGGCGGGCCAGCGGCACATCAACGTCGACGGTCCGCTCGCGGGGCGCATTCTGGTCGAGCGCGTCCATGCTAACGGCGCGCACCTGTCGATGGCGGGCAACCGCATGAAGGTCGCGGAGCCCGAGTTCGTGTTTCGCGTGGGCCGTCCGCTGACGCCGCGCGCGCAGCCTTACGTGATCGACGAGGTCAGGGAGGCGGTGGCCGCCCTGTATCTCGGCATCGAGTTTCCCGATTCACGCTTTGCCGATTTCGTGACGGCGGGCGAAGCCCAGCTGATCGCGGATAACGCGTGCGCGCACGTCTTCGTGCTCGGCCCACGTGCATCGGGGACGTGGCAGGGCATCGACCTCGCGGCGCATCGCGTTCGTGCGACGGTGGCCGGCCGCGCGCGGCAGTACGAGCGCGAAGGCGAGGGCGCGAACGTGCTCGGCGATCCGTACATCGCGCTGACGTGGCTCGTCAACGAGCTTTCCCGTTTGCAGCTCGCGTTGACACCGGATCAGTTCGTCACCACCGGCACATGCATGACGCCGCTCAGCATTGAGCCAGGCGACGAAGTGACGGTCGACTATGGTGCGTTCGGAAGCATGACGTGCCGTTTCGAGCCGTGATGGCGCAGGACGGGCGCAGGTCAGGGAGGAGATCGATGATCGAGGATTTCGATGGACGCCTCGCGCGGCTCGGCGTGCAGCTGCCGCAGGCGCCGAAGCCGCTGTACAACTACGTCCCGGCGCTCGTATCGGGCAACCAGGTCCACGTGTCCGGGCAACTGAGCTTCGAGAACGGCGCGCTGCGGCATCGCGGCAAGCTCGGCGACGACGCGACGCTCGACGACGCGCGTGACGCGGCGCGGCTTTGCGGCCTCAACATCCTCGCGCACGTCCGCAACGCGTGCGGTGGCACCTTGAACCGTGTGACGCATTGCCTGCGCATGACGGGCTACGTGAACTCGACGCCGGACTGCACGGACCAGCCCGCCGCGATGGACGGCTGTTCGGGCCTGATTGTTGACATCTTCGGGGAGCGCGGGCGGCACGTGCGCACCTGTGTGGGCGTTGCGGCGTTGCCGCTCAACGGCGTGATCGTCGTCGATGCGGTGTTTGAAATTGAGCCGGACGTCGGCGGACGCTGACGACGGCGCCACGTTCGGCGCCGACCGGTTATCTCTGGGCTATCAAGGAGCAGCAACATGCAGCTTGGACTGGAATCGAAGCGCGCGCTCGTGACGGGGGCGTCGCGCGGTCTGGGTCGCGCTGTCGCCGGCGCATTACGCGCCGAAGGCGCCAGCGTCGCAGTGTGTGCGCGCGACGAAGCGCGGCTCGCCAAGGTCGCCGCGGAAATCGGAGCCACGGCCTTTGCCGCCGATCTCACGCCGAAGGGCGCATCGGCGCGCCTCGCCCAGGACGTGATCGCGCGGCTGGGCGGCGTCGACGTGCTGGTTGTGAACACGGGCGGGCCGCCGGTCGGCACGTTCGAAGCGGTCGACGATCTCGCGTGGGAAGGCGCCGTCGATAGTCTCTTCCTGAGCGCGGTCGGTCTCATTCGCGCCTGCCTGCCCGACATGCGGGCGCGGCGCTGGGGGCGCATCCTGATCGTCACGTCGGTCGCGGCGCTCGAGCCGCATCCGGGGCTCATCCTCTCCAACGTGATTCGTCCCGCGCTGCACGGGCTCGTGAATGCGCTGAGTCGTGAGGTCGCCGCGGACGGCATCACGGTGAACGCGCTGCTGCCGGGCTTCACGGCCACGGAGCGTTTGCAGGAAATCGGCGTGGACGACGATCAGGTGGCGAACCAGGTGCCGGCGGGGCGCATGGGGCGGCCGGAGGAATTCGCGGCGCTGGCGGCTTTTCTCGCGTCTGAACCTGCCGCATACGTTACCGGGCAGGCAATAGCGTGCGATGGAGGCCTGCTGCGATCGATCTAGCCGCGCCGGAGGTTCCGGCAAGAGGCGCTTGGTCGCTCTGATCTTACCCACGTTCGGTGGACACCTTGAAAGGGGCATACTAGCTCTGCGAGGTGTCTCATGGAACGCAAGGAATACAAGCGGTATAGCCGGGAATTCAAGCTGGAAGCGGTTCGGCTGGCGGCGCTGGGCGAGAAACCAAAGGCGCAGATTGCTCGCGAGCTTGGAATCCGTGTGAACCAGTTGCGCAACCTGCGCGACCACGAATGTCAGCTCGCGCTGGCGGGCGAATCCTCGAGATACCAAACGGTCGTCCACATGACCTAAACAGCGTCTGGTGCCAATGTAGCCGGGCTTTGGGCAGCCTGCGTTGGCTTATCCGCCCGACTTCAACTGTGCCCAAAGCCGGCTCTCAAGCCGCTTGATCTCAGCCGGCAACGGCTTCATGAGGAATAGCGTCTTCAGCACGTCGGGCGGTGGGTAAACGGTAGGGTTGTTCAAAATATCCGGGCGGACGAATTTACGCGCCGCGGCATCGGCATTCGGATAGAACACCTCATTCGTAATCGCCGCGTGCACTTCCGGGCGCTCGATGTAATTGATCCACTCGAGCGCTGCCTGCGTGTGCGGTGCGTCCTTCGGAATCGCCATCATGTCGAACCACACCGGCGCACCGCCTTTCGGTATGAAGTACTTGATCTCGAAGTGCTTGTTCGCTTCCTCTGCGCGATGACTTGCCATCGACACGTCGCCCGACCAGCTGAGCGCAAAGCAGATGTCGTCGCCCGCCAGATCGTTGATGTAGCTCGTCGCGTTGAATTGCGTGATGAAGGGGCGAATTTTCTTCAGTGTTTCGTAAGCGGCTTGGTAGTCAGCCGGCACAGTACTATTTGGGTCCTTGCCGAGATAGTGCAGCGTTACGGCGAATACATCTGCCGGCGCATCGAGCACCGATACCCCGCAAGTCTTGAGCTTGCTCACGTACTCCGGCTTGAATAGCACGTCCCAGCTGTCGAGTGGCACATCGTTGCCCAAAATCTTCTGCACGCGTGTCACGTTGTAGCCGAGTCCGGTTGTGCCCCATGCCCATGGCACTGCGTACTGATTACCGGGGTCGGCGTCCGCAACGAGCTTCAACAAGTCCTTGTCGAGATTCGCGAGGTTCGGCAGCTTCGACTTGTCCAGCTTCTGGTAAATGCCCGCGGCGATCTGCCGTGCAAGGAAGTTGGATGTGGGCACGACGACGTCGTAACCCGTCGATCCGGTCAGCAGCTTGGCCTGCAACGTCTCGTCGCCGTCGTAGACGTCATATCGGACGTGGATGTCAAATTCCTTTTCAAAATTCGGTACGGTATCCTTAGCTATGTAATCGGCCCAGTTGTACAGATTGAGCTGCCGGTCGTCGGCGGCCTTCGCAGCGCCCAGCGCGCAGAAGAGCGTCGCGGCAAAAAGCTGTCTCGTCACAGGTTTCAACATGGTGGTGTCCGCAGAGTCGTGTCGGGTCGTCGGTCAGGAAATCAGGCGTAGCGGTGGCGCACGAGTTTTCTGTGGCGCATCAGGCACAGAATGTCGGCAGCGATGTGCGCCGCGGCGAGTGCGGTCACGTCACTGTGGTCATAGGCCGGTGCGACTTCGACCACGTCGGCGCCGATCAGATTGACGTCGCCCAGCGCACGCACGATCGCGAGTGCCTGCGCCGAACTCAGCCCCCCTGCCACAGGCGTGCCGGTACCCGGCGCGAAGGCTGGATCCAGGCAGTCGATATCGAAGGTCAGATAGGCGGGCGAGTTGCCGACGATCGACAGCACTTCGTCGACCACCGCCTGCGTGCCGTGTCGATGGACCCACGGCGCGTCGAGAATGCGCACGCCCATGAAGTCGTCGTTCCAGGTGCGGATGCCGATCTGAACCGAGCGCGCCGGGTCGATCAATCCTTCGCGGATCGCCTTGTAGAACATCGAGCCGTGGTTCAGCGAGTCGCGGTTGTCGTCCGGCCACGTGTCGCAATGCGCGTCGAAATGAATCAGGCTCAACGGCTTGCCGTATTTTTCCGCGTGCGCGATCAAGAGCGGCCAGGTGATGTAGTGGTCGCCTCCGAACGTCAGCATCTGGGCGTTCGTCGCGAGGATTTTGCGCGCATGCGCGACGATAGCGTCGCGTATGCCGAGTGGATTGTGTGCGTCGAACCAGCAGTCGCCGTAATCGACCACATTCAGGTGATCGAACGGATTGACGCCCCACGGGTAGGCGCCGAGTTCGGCCAATTGCACGGAGGCGGCACGCATTCCAGCCGGACCAAAGCGTGCGCCTGAGCGGAACGTGGTGGCGAGATCGAGCGGCACGCCGGAAACGGCAACATCGACGCCGGTGAGATCGCGCGTGTAAGGCCGGCGCATGAACGACAGCACGCCAGCATAGGTCGGGGCCGCGCGTTCGCCTTCGGCCATCGCGCTGGAGGTCGGGAAGGGTGATTCGATCGAGGTCATCAGAGGCGTTCCGGTTGATTGAGGGGGGGGCGCAGTACAAATATTCTTCATGCGTCCATGGTCAGGCAGGACGATGGGGCTATGATTGCGGGCAAATGAACCGGTGAAAAGCGAAGAATCTTGCTGGAAGTATCGAAATTTCTAATACCTTGCATGCACTGAACGATGCGTAGACTTCCCCCGTTACAGGCGCTGCTCGCTTTCGACGCCGCGGCGCGGCTCGGCAGCTTCACGCGCGCCGCGCAGGAACTGGCGTTGACGCAGTCCGCGATCAGCCATCAGATCCAGCAACTCGAAGAATGGACAGGCCAGGCGCTCTTTCGCCGTATCGGGCGCGGCGTCGCATTGACGGCGGCTGGCACGCTCTACGCGCAGACGGTTACGGTGGCGCTCACGACGCTTGCGGACGGTCGCGACCGCATCGAGCCATATGGCAATCCCGATTCGGCCATCGTGTTCTGTCCGCCGCAGTTCGTTGCGGGCTGGTTGATGCCGCGTATGAAGGCGTTCTCGGCGGCGCTGCCGGACATCGAGCTATGGCTCCTGACCGCAGAAGAGGTCACGGAAATCGATCGCGTGGATGTGGACCTGGTCGTGTCGACCAAACAGCTTCGCTCGCCAGAGGTGATCTGCGAGCCGTTGATTTGCGAGCAGTCGTTGGCGATCTGCGGCCCGCTGACCGCGCGGCGGCTGTCGAAAGCGCCGTTTCCGGACGTGCTCACGCAAGCGCCATTGCTGGTTCACGAAGCGTTCCCAGACTGGGCCCCCTGGCTGCCCGATCTGCGGCGTGCAGGTTTGCGCACGCGCCGCGCGATGACGATCGACGATCCGCGCTTTCTCGTCGCGGCTGCGGAGCAAGAGGCAGGCATTGCGATGGTGTCGGAGCTGTTTGCGCACGACGCGCTGCGCGCCGGCCGCGTGGAAGTATTGGCGCAGGTGCCGAAGTTCGAGCTCCCGCAACTCTGGCTGATGCGTTCTGCGCAGCCCGCACGCTCCGCCGCGGTCGATGCCGTGCATGAGTGGATCACACGCACTGCACAGAGTTGTTGATGGACTTCCCCTTAACTGCGTGAAGGGCCAGTCAATCGTCAGGCTGCGTCGCTTGTCGAACGGCCGGGAATTGCCGGCTGCTGCCCAACGCGGACGCCCGCAATCGACCCTTCTCCGACATACCGTTCTGCGGGCGGAATGGCCGCTAACCGTAGTTGAACCGTCAGATCGCGCCCGTGTACATCAAAGACCGCGGAGAAACTCAATCAATGCCGCGTTGACGAAATCCGGCGCCTCCTGTTGCAGCCAATGTCCTGCACGCGGAACGACCCGAGAAGCCGACAGCCTGGGCACGATCTGGGGCATGCCGTCGATAATTTCGTGCATGCCTGGCATTGCCAGACCTGTGTCTCGCTCGCCGACAAGGTACAGGGCGGGAACCTCGACGAGCAGGCCCTCCAAAGCCGATTGCACTTCCCAATTGCGATCGAGGTTGCGGTAGTAATTCAATCCACCGCGAAAGCCAGAAATGCTGAATGCTTGCACAAACTTGTCGAGGTCGGTGGGTTCGAGCCACGCGGGCAACACAGGTGGATCAATCAGAGAGTCAAGGAGTCCACCACTCCGCGGCACGAGTCCGAATGGATTGGGCGTATTTGCGTCGCGGGCTCCGACGTCGCCTGATGCGGAAAAATAGATCTTGCGCAATGTCGTGGCAACGTCACGCTCAAGTTCGGTTTCGGCCAACCCAGGTTCGGAAAAGTAATGCGTATAGAACCTCGTTTGGTCGGTCTGCGGAAAAAGCCGGCTCGGCGTCATCGGCGCGCGGCCCATCATTGGCACCCCGAGCGCAACGACAGCGCGAAAGCGGTCAGGCCGAAGCAACGCGGCCTGCCAGGCAATGGTTGCACCCCAATCGTTTCCTACAACAACTGCGTCGCGTTCTCCGAGAATGTCAACGAGCGCCACCAGGTCCCCGACAACGTCTAACGTCGTGTACTGTCCGATTGCCGTTGGGCATTCGCTTGATCCGTAGCCACGCAGATCCGGTGCTATTGCGCGGAAGCCGGCGCGCGCAAGTGCCGCCAGTTGATGGCGCCAAGCATGCGAGGTCTCAGGAAAGCCGTGACAAAGGAGCACCAACGGGCCGTCGCCCTGTTCAGCGACATGCAGGCGAATTCCGTTTGCTTCAATAAAGGTTTGACGGTATGCGGTCATGGTTGCTCTGGCAGAGAGGTATGCACACAAGGATCCCGAGATAGCGTAACATCAAAAGTTGCGCATTACCAAGCTTCCGAATATGCAACGCGATACCAGACTGGCTCGACTTCTGCACATCCTCATCCACATGCATCTTCGAGGAGGCGCGACCACCTCAGAGACGATTGCGCTGATGCTGCATACGAACCCCGTCTTTGTCCGCCGAACGATGGCTGCGCTACGCGAATCGGGGTATGTAAAGTCGACTGGTGGTCCAGGCGGAGGCTGGGCGCTCGCCTGTGACCTCAACGATCTTACGGTGAGAGATGTCTACCAGGCCATTGGACATACCGCGCCGTTTGTGATCGGCCTAGCCGACGACAATCACACATGTCCCGTGGAGGCGGCGGTAAATCGCCACATCAATGAGGCGTTGGGTTCAGCGGAAAATACGTTGCTTCAATTGCTTGGTGACAAGCGACTCTCCGAGATCGCGCACGACGTGACGTCGTCAAAGTCGCGCAAAACGAGTAGGTAATCTCGCGGAGCAACGGAATGGGTGGCAATGGAGGCAAGCATCAAGCACCTGGCCGATAGCGATTTGCGGCATGAACGTGCGTCAGCTTCCAGCCCGCAAGCGGCCGTCGGTTTGCGTGCCGTCAATGCCTCTTGTTGGCCGATCCCTGTCTCACGCGGTCGGCAGTAAACGACCCAGCTTGTGTGAAAACGCATGCTGATCGCCTAAACTGAAGCAACGCATTCAGATCGGGCGGCCACATGAAGCGATTCGTTGAAGGCGAAGACCGTAAACAGGCTGTCCTGCTGCCCGAGTATCTCGAAGACTATGTCTCCGAGGACAATCCGGTGCGCGTAGTCGACGTCTTTGTCGATGAGCTTGATCTCCGTGATCTCGGCTTCGACGGAACCGCGCCCGCAGCAACGGGGCGGCCCTCGTATCATCCATCTGTACTGCTGAAGATTTATATCTACGGCTATCTGAATCGCATTCAGTCCAGTCGGCGTCTGGAGCGTGAGACTCAACGCAATATTGAGCTTATGTGGCTAACGGGCCGCCTTTCGCCGGACTTCAAGACCATCGCCGACTTCCGCCGCAGCAACGGCAAGGCAATTCGCAATGTCTGCAGCCAGTTCATCGTGCTATGCCGTAACCTGGATCTCTTCTCAAAGTCGATAGTGGCCATCGACGGCAGCAAGTTCAAAGCCGTCAACAATCGCGATCGCAACTTTACGAGCGCGAAGGTCAAGGCGCGCGTGCAGCAGATCGATGAAAGCATCGCCCGATATCTTTCCGCGATGGAGACTGCAGACCGGACTCAATCCGATGTTGTCGAGGCGAAGACGAGTCGGATCAGCGACAAGATCAGCAAGCTTAGGCAGCAGATGCAGGACCTCAAGGCGATGGAGCAGCGATTGCGCGAGTCGCCAGATGGACAGGTTTCCCTGACCGATCCAGACGCGCGCTCAATGGCTACCAGCGGTCGGGGAACGGGAATGGTTGGCTATAACGTTCAGACGGCCGTTGATGACACGCATCATCTGATCGTCGCACACGAGGTCACCAACGTTGGCAACGATCGTAGCCAGCTGACGAATATGGCCGGCCAGGCGCGGGCGGCTACCGGCATCAAGGATCTGACTGTCGTTGCCGACAGGGGCTACTTCAAGAGCGAAGAAGTCCTGCAATGTCATGAGGCGGGCATTACGACCTTCGTTCCTAAACCGTTGACTTCGGGCAAGAACGCCGACGGCTATTTCGGCAAGCAGGATTTTATCTACATTGCCAAAGATGACGAGTATCTTTGCCCGGCCCAGCAGCGGCTCAACTGGCGTTTCACAAACATCGAGCATGGTATGACGCTGCATTGCTATTCGAGCTCGGCCTGTTCTACCTGCGCCATCAGAAAACAATGCACATCAGGCAAGCAGGCTCGCCGGACAAAGCGCTGGGAACATGAGGCCGTCGTCGAAGCGATGCAGCAACGGCTCGACCATAAGCCGGAAATGATGCGCGTACGCCGTCAGACCGTCGAGCACCCGTTTGGCACGCTGAAATTCTGGATGGGCGCGGCGCACTTCCTTATGAAAACACGCGAGCATGTCAGCACCGAGATGAGCCTTCATGTCCTCGCATACAACCTCAGGCGCGTCATGGCGATCCTCGGCACGCAGGCGATGATGCAAAAGATGCGAGCCTGAGGATAGGCTCGCACCACGGCGGTCGCTCCGGCGCGCATTACGGCGCCTGGGCACCCCTTCCTCTCACAAAGAGGTCAAAGCGCCAATCACCGTCACACGGGCCAAATTGGGCCGTTGACGCCTGCGGATCATCGCGTGAAATCGTCATTGCGTCCGCGCCGCGTTTTTACACGACCTGGACCCATCACGGCCAATCGCGTCTTGGTGATGCCGGCGTCAGCTATCGCGGCCGAAACCGCCGTTCAAATTGCGACGTGGAGAAAACCAGCGCTTCGAGGCGTTGATCGCTTGGTCAGACCAACCGCGCCCCAGAACTGTCCTTGGTTGCAATGGGGTTACACTCAAAATGCGATGGAAACAGGAGACGGCCATGACGAACTCTGACCCCCAAAGCACGTTTCGAGGGCTACCGCTTACGGCGGAGCAGGACGCGGAAGTGCGGCACTATATCAAGGTCCGCACGCAGCACGGTCTGCCATGGGACACGCCAGAACTGAGCGCGATGCTCAGGGATATGCTGCAGCCGCCCGGTTACGAAATCGGCGATGTCGGCGCGGATGCAGACGAAATGAAATCAGCCGCCGAACGCGCAACGGCGTCGGTCGACGAAGCGATGGACCCCATCGAGGCGGACGAAGAGTGGAATGCGGCGATGGAGTCGGAATGGATGAAAGGGCCCAAGCGATAGAGCCGCGAGCACCACCACTCGTTTCCCTGTAACGCAGCAGGGCAGTCCAATGATCCTCGCAGGTGCCGCGAGTACGATCTTGACACTTGAACGGGCCTCGCGGCCCACGATAGCAGGCCACGAATTCCCTGTTGCGCCACCCAATGCAGCAAACAGCACGGCTAGGCTTTCCCGGGCGACGAAGAACCTCTGCCTGCAATTCATGCCAGCGCTCAAGTTCGCGCTCGGCAGTCTCATGCGCCGCTCGATCAATAAACTGGTCTGACTCGTCCTAGACATGAAGCCGGGCGGTGAGCCGCCGCCTCTACTTCATTTGCAACACCTCTCGCTGCTCGCGCAGCCTGTGTTGCATCGACCGGTTGAATCCGCCACCCACTTCGGTCCTTCGACCCAGTGGGACCTTAGCGGCGGCTTCCAAGTTGTACAACGGCCGTTCGCAAGTTCGTCTAGGTTGGCGATTGCCCGGCCTACGCCTCGGTCAGCCTTGAGCTGCCCACGTGGCATTTACGAGCATTTCATCCGTCCCATGAGAACCCCGTCTCGTGACTCAGATACCATCGGTGGCGATGCGATAGCAGGCGCGCCCGGCCTCCTTCGCCTGATAGAGCGCTTCGTCAGCGCGCTGCTCCAGCGCTTCCGCGGAGGTGGCATGGTGGCATAGCGCGAGGCCGATGCTCAGCGTGACCTCCAGTTCCGTCGTGCCGACCGACACCGGTGGGCGCATCGCGTCGGCGATCTTCTGCGCCACCTGGCGGGCCGTGTCGGTGTCTTCGATGTCATGGCAAAGGACCACGAACTCATCGCCGCCAAGGCGGGCAAGCAGATCGGTCTTGCGGATACTCGCCTTGAGCCGGGCCGCCACTTCGATCAAGGCCATGTCGCCGGCGGCATGGCCATAGGTGTCGTTGATTTGCTTGAAGTGATCGACGTCGATCATCATCAGCAGCAACGGCCCATGCGTGGCAGCGGCATGCTCCACCGCAAGGCTGACCTTTTTCCGGAACGACAGCCGGTTGGCGATGCCGGTGAGCGCATCATGGTGGGCAAGGAAGTCCAGTTGCTGCTCGGCCAGTTTGATCCGCGTGATCTCGGTGGTCAGCGTATAGAAGCCGCTGGAGGTTCCGTCGGCGGTGATCGCCGGCAGGTAAGTGGCCTGGAAGTAGCGAGTCTGCTTGCCCACGCGTACTGCATACTCGAAGGTCGTGGCCGTGCCGCGCAGGGCCAGCTCGATGTGGGGCTTGAGCAAGGCGTACACGACCGGCCCGCGCATCTCCTCGACGGTATGGCCGATGTTCGATGACGCCTCGACGCCGATCACTTCGGACGCAAAGGCGTTGATGAAGGTGTAGCGCTGCTCGGTGTCGACGTGCGCAATCACTGCCGGGACGTTGTCAGTGATCGTGCGCAGGCGCTTCTGGCTGTCAGCCAGCGCCTCTTCAGCCAGCACGCGCTCGGAGATATCGCGGCCGGAGTAGACGATCTCCATTTCGCCGGGATGATCCGGACTGGGTGCGAGCTTGCCCAGGGCTTCGAGCCACTGGTACCCACCCGCTCGATTCCGGACCCGGTAGCGTATGAGCTCTGGCCTGCCGGTTGCCCGCAATCGCGTGAGGGCTGCCAGCACACGCTCCCGATCGTCCGGTTGGATCAGTTCTTCGCCCCGTTGGGCGGCGAACTCTTCAGGTGTCCAACCCAGCATCTCCTTGACCGAGGGCGAGACGTAGCGCCGCGTGCCATCGTTGGCGATGCGTACGATCAGGTCGCCCGCGTAGTCCGCCAGCAGGCGGTAAAGGCTTTCGCTCTCGGCCACCTTTCCAGCGAGCCGTTGCCTGTCGGCAAGTGCCAATGCCAGGGGCACAGTGACCAGACATACCACGCCCAGGAAGATCTGTGCGATCAGGGCGCGCTCCGCGGGATCGGCCGAGGCGATCAGTGTGAAAGTCCCCTTGCCGATGGTCGTGGCCACGTTGGTCACCAGGGTCACCATGGTCACGCCCAGCACCAGGCCCGGGAAGCGGTAGTGGAACACCAGGTACATCAGCGGCGCGAAGACCGCGAACGCCAGCGGATAGCGCGTCTGCGCGAACACGCCGGCGGTGATGGCGGCGAGCAGCAGTACGTCGCGCAGCATGCGGATGCGCGTTCCCGACGCGCCGAGCATGCGGCCGCGCTCGCGAAACGCCACCAGCGTGAGCATGCCCACGATCACCATGCCGAGCAGGTGGGCGCCGAACCACTCCTCCGCCGTGCCGAAGAAAGCGCCGCCGGTAGCCAGTTTCTGAGCGACGCTGGCCAGCAGCGTGGACACGAGACAGCCAGCCAGTGCCGCACCGATGGCCACGCGGCCGAATCGCAGATAGCTGCTCGCCTGCCCGGTGCCGGTCGAAAAGTGTTGGTGGATGATGCAAGTTACGATGAGGATCTCCACCAGGTGCACCGGCACCAGCAGCAGGTGGCTGTTCTGCAACGTGCCGAAAGCGATGTATTGCCCGGCCAGCAAGGCGGCGGCAGTGGCGGTGATCAAGGTGGTCCAGTAACGGCGCGGCACCGACAGCAACACGCCGACCGCGATGCCGTTGGCCGACCACAGCGAGAGCATCGAGCCCCCATGCTGCGCCAGCAACAGCGAGATTGCGTCCGAGGCGAGGATCACCACGAACAGCGCCGCCGCCCCGCCCAGCAGGGCGCTTCGTTCTTGGCTAAACTGGCGTGGTGCGTGCGTGACCATGGATAAACCTGATCTCGTATTAGCGGCCTGCGGTCGAAGAGCCGACCAGACACGTCACGCGGCCCTCAATGGATGAGCTATCCCGACAATCAACGTGTGAACTCTACACGTCCATCGGCTCCTTCGCCCCACGCAGTGCCCCTGTGACGCGATACCTATAGCGGCCGATCCTTCCGGGTGGTCAATACTATCAATCCGCGTACCTTGAGGTGCGGCAGCTATTGGGCTGGTGCGCCACCTTCCAATCGAACAGTCAATATCAGGTGCGTCCAGCAGTCTGCTCATCGAGATGTAACACTTCGGCAAACATCGGTCAGCGCCGCGCCACGCATCCTCCGCATGGCGGTCGAAATAGCGCTTCGGATCGATGCCCTCGAGGAAGCGCGCGAGATTGTCGAAATCGTTCGTGTCGGCCGGCGGAAATCTTTTTCCCCTGTCAGATTCGTCACGGTTCGATCCTCTTCTGTCTTGTTCGCGCTCCGCCTATTCCAGCGGAGCGCGAAGCGATGCATCGTGCGGTTGCGGCGGAAGCAGAGACACATGCCGCCCGAGACCTCGATCGGTCGGGCATGGACCCAATGGTTCGCGTCCGACAGCAGGAACGCAACCATCTGGCCGATATCCGAGGGGAGCCGACGCTCGAATGTCCGTGCGAGTGGGCGGTCGACCGGCTAAAACTGGCCGAAGCAGACCAATCGTTGGATCCTGCTCGATAGCGCCTGTGCGAATTTATGCAGGATGCCTAAGGCGATCCACGGTGGCCTACGGGCACATCGCAACTGCAAACGCTAGTTCCGAGGCACGGCCAGCCATTAAATAACGGGGCTTCCGATGGTCGCATTGCACAGGAGCTGGGAGTTCTCGTACGCTCAACGTGGCGAGTCAGCGTGAAAAGGTTGCGCAGGCCGCGATTCAGGGTGGCCGGTCAACGCATGTCGCCCTTTCGTGATTTACATGTTGGAGAACCTCTTTTCCTTGACTGCATCCGTGCGCGTCATATTGTCCATGGAGAGACCGCGCCAGGGCGGCTAGGGAGACCCACGACGAGGAGACCGTAATGGACATCCAGCTGTTCAAAGATCTGGTCAACGCGATCGGCGGGGCCGGCGAGGAGGTGTTCGAGATTGCTGATGGCATCAAGCATCTCGTGGCAACTGGCGCCGAGGGCTACGATGTAGCACAGGCCAAGGTGATTTACGCCAAGCTGGTCGAAATGAGCGTCGGAGTCAGCTCGCTAAGATTTTCCAAGTCAGCCGCGATGGGGAGTTTTCGCGATTATCTGCGCTATTTGAGGTACTTCGAAGAGCCGCCCGACAGCGATCTCGAGAGGTCGTGGGAGAGGGTGACCAGCGAGGTAGCGCAACTGCTCACGCAGGTGAATTACCTGTTAGAGCGAATTGAGGGCGCGCGGGGCGACTTCGACCGGGAACCGTCGCATGACAAACTTTACGAGCTGCTGACAAAGCGGCAAAAGCTCACGCTGAGCCTCGTCTCCTCGGGCAGGCCCCGCACTCCCCTAGAGTTGGAACTCGTTCAGGAGGCGGCGGATCGCTACGATATCCTGATCGAGCAGCTCGGACGTGCACGCGACGAAATGGACATCTACATCAGGACCTTCAGTGAATAAAGGCATGCGTGCGGCGCATGATCGTTTGCGAACCGCGGCCGTGCCCCAGGCCGTATCAGCGGCACGGCACTTAATGCTGCACGGTCAGGGGGAGATCCGCGCCGCGCCTGAAGCCTTATTCACTGCCACATCCTCAATTAATTGGCCGACAGTCAAAAGGCAGGCTATGGAAGCATGACTTGGTTTGGTCAATGCGACGCCTCGTACGCATTGCGATAACCTGAGCGGCCGGAATTGAATGCGAAGCTGACACTTCAACGTCCGCACGCTGGGAGCGGCCACTGGCCGCTTGTGGCCGAGCCCGGAAGTAGGTGATCGATGATCTGAGTATCGGGGGCGCCGTGACCTTGGCCTTCCGTAGACGACCCTTTACGGACGGTGGCGGTTAGCGAAAGTCGATGACCGTTAACAGTGCATGGCGGCCGCCGAGCAAGCTAAGGCTTCTGAGTTATCCGCTGCGCGACCTGTTGCAACGGAGCCAGATAGCTCAGTTCCAATCGAAAGCTTTACGGGTCGATAGCGCCGAGCGCTTTGCTGAGCGCGCAGAGGAGAAAATCTCACCAAGGCGTGGACATAGTACCTCCAGGCGAACAAGGATCTGGTGCCAAACTCCGGCGCGCCCGGCCGCCCGATTGTCTTTCTGATCCCGGTCATTTTGTCGGATGGGCGATGCATGGAAGTTGGGGATGATTAGCTGCCGCGGCCCCGGTAAGAGCACTAACATATCCCTGCCGGTTGCATTGGAGGGTGTCACCCAAAGCAAAGTCCGGAATGTCATCTGAATACCCTAATACAGCGCCGGCTGGAAGCGCTGCTACCCGTCCGTCAAAAGCCGATTGATGGCTAGGGCCGTCCCACGACTCGACAGGGTAAAGCTGGGGCTCTCTTGCAAAGAGAACTACCTCACCCGGATCGATTTGATAGCTAAGCGGCTCAAAACCATCGCCTATAAATTGAGGAAACGACGTGAGAGCAATAATGAAATCTCCAGTGAAAACTCCCTTCGTGTGAGGTGCCACAAATGCCCCAGACTGGGCGTTGAAGTAGGCGTTCAGACGTGGGTCCGCATTTTGTGGCGAATCCGATCCGCCAATTCCGGAAACTTGCAATTTGCTCAATCTGAAATAGAAAGGCTGAGCGTCCCTCGCCATGTTGTCAATTCCGGTAATCTGGTATATCGCGAATCCACCACCGGTAGTCGTGAAATTCGTGTTGTCTTCATTGGGAATTTGGCGCGCATTAAGTAACTGGCGATAATGAATTACGACAGAGGAATCACGTGTCGGTCCTGAGGTATTGCACGATGCGAGGCCAACAACAGTCGAGAGAAGTACTGTAGCGCGCGCGAATTTGGCAGATGGACCCATGCGCGCAATCGAAAAGAGAAGCCTGCGGATTTGGTGGATCGTCGTGCGGAACCCATCAACCGGTTGCACGCTCAGTGAACGAGTGCTCATATTCGTCCTCGGAAGTTCACGAATATTGCTGGCGCAATTAGAAGGCGTTGCCTTAGAAATCTAGTACATCCCAGCCAGGTGGAAGCAGAACTTGTTCACATAGAAATGTGTGATACCCCACGAAGCTTTGTGGGCCCGTCGATCGCTTTACTAACGCCCAAGTGGTCGCCCGAATGCTCCTTTGAGATGCTGGCAAACGACCATCCCGAAGTATCGACTCCAAGTCCGCTGGACCGGGTAAGCAGCACGCGGCGTTGACTTTGCCAACCGCTCCGAACCATAGTTGCCAAACTTATGTGATGTGCATTGCAAGTCGAACTATGCTTTCAATGCAGACTGCCGCCCGCTTCCGCGAGAACTCTAGTCGCTGCAGGTAGGGGCTAACGATGAAGAAGGAATCCTTCATCTGCACCAGCTTCGGTGCAGTGTTGCTTTTGACGATAAGTGCTCAATCACTGGGCCATCCTCCATTTGACTCGAAGTCTATTTCCAACGGGGAGCCCTACGTTCCGCTTTATTCTGGACCATTTCGTTCAACCTTTCATCTCAGCAACTTTCTACTAACAGAAAGTTAAAAAATCGACTATAAACAACTCATCCAGTGCCTGACGTCGGAATCCTGTTGGAACAGGCGCTAAACTGCGCCGCTACAACTCAACCGTAAGAAATTGTTTTCTAACGTGTCAACTCACAGTTTAAAGGTGCTGTCCGGTATCTGCATGCGCCCATGATGCGGGTTGTCTCTCGGCACCTAACTCGTATCTGTGGTGCATAGGATGCCTTTTTAAGATCGGAATATATGACGCGATCGGTGTAGGTTTGGATGGGAAATGGCCATCGTCAAGTTTAGTTAGCTAGACTAGATACCGTGTAACGCAATAATGACGTTAGGATCGTTGACGCTCCAATGGATTTCTGTGCACGGAAACAATATCGAGAATGCGGTCGAGTTACCTTAACCGATGGCGTTCCGATAGTTGCGAACTAGAAATGTACGCATTTATGACGAATTCAAACGTATTCAAGCACCTTAAACAGCACAGTGAAACACGGCCAGCAGTAGGCGGAGCCGCATACTGGACCTTGCTTACGCATTTGGGGAGGTTGAGATGCCATATGAAAAGGACGTTCAGGAGCGGCAATATTGGTGGTGTCCGAAATGGTACTGGCCGTTTGCTGTCTGCTCAGGGATAAGAACTCAGCATAAGTGGTGCTACAAATTCTCTTGGGTAGTTGCGACCGGCTATTTGGCCGTGACACATTACGAAGGATGCGAAAATGGCCTGTTATATACATGGACTAAGCCTTTCGGCGGGATTGGCACCACCTATTATCCTAATGCCGGCGAAATGTGTTTTGACAGTTCGCTTGGCAGCAATGAGGGGCGTTGTGATGGAAGTCCAACTGGAATGGAAGCCTCTGTCTTATCTTTAAGCGCGCCATATGCTTCTCCCATTCACGAGACCGTGACCGAAATGAGGCCTGAAGTTGTCGAAAGTGGTACTTTCGACTTCACTGGGAACAACAAACGCCTTTGCCAAGAAGGGCTTTGGCCGTGGCAAAGAACCCTTCACGAACAGTCAGTCACAGCAACTGTTATAACCAGATTCGGTAATGTCCAGTGGTACGTCAGCGGAATCGCTTTGTCTTCGAATTCTGGTACGGTCGCGCTTAGTGCATACTGTACTTGGCCTTTCCCGCTCCCAAATGGGCGTAGCGAAAATCGCGTGATAAATATCAAGTACGACATCCAGACGGCAACTGACAGGAGTACTCTGGTGCTGTATAACGACCCAGCTGATGGTGCTTATTCGATTCCGATCGAAATTATCGCGACAGACACTGACACGAATACCGTATATGCATCACGTCTGGCATCAGTCGATTTCTGCGGTGAATCGTGCGACTTCGATGCAGCTCACGAGGCGGACTTGGCGCGCTGTCTTAAAGCATATAGCAACCGATATGTAGAAAAACCGAACCTCGGGATACCATCACCTGAACCGCAGTTTTTGATTAATGATGACCTTTGGAAAGTTGTACCGACGGCGAGAACTGAGATAGTGAACTCACTCTTGGCGATCATGACGGGCACATTTCAACGTGATCCCCAGATCTTTACGGAAGCTTCAATTTTGCTGAGTAACCAAATAAACGTTCCCGATATCGCCCGATTTACATCGATTAAATTTAAAACAGTTTCAGATATCAATAATGGTCCATGGAGAGCAGGCGGCTGCGGCTGCGGCAAACGGCTCATCGGGACAATCGCGCTCCTAGGAATCGGATTGGCAGTAGGATGCCTAGTTAGATCACGGGCGAGATCGTAGTGCGTCGACTGAACCAGAACAAAGCATTGCACGACGCGAGCATAAAAATCTTATTAAAAACCGCGTAAATAGTTTCTCCATCAACAGCGCGGGCGCGGCGATGAGCAACTGTCTGAGCCAATCCGTTTCATCAGAGCAGTAGTTTACTAGGGAAGCACCTCGTGGAAACATTCCCTGGGCCAAGAAACAGTCCTACACGGAAGTAAGTATAAAGCCGATGAAGGAGTGTTCGCCGTCGATAAACTGATGGCCGATTGCGGGGTGGAACCGACACCTGAACGGTCCATCGACAACGCATGTGAACGGCAGTTTGTGGCCGACAGCACCTGCTGAGATCCGACGCCACAAAACTGCCGCTGGCCTCTGCGAGTTCTTCCGATTAGCAAGTTACGGTCGAACTGGCCGAGCGAGTACAGTCGGCCACGTCGGGTCATTTGGCTGTTCGGAATTCCGGTCACTCGCGTGTCGTGTTCGTTCAGGAAGTCGTCGTTGGAAACGTAGTGCATGAATCACGTTCGAGGCGAATTGAATCGCTCACTATTCGACTACACATCTTCCATCACCGACAACGCGATCTTCTTCTGAGCCTCCAGGATCTCAAGCTGCCTCGTCAGCGACGCGTGTATCGATTCGTACGCGGACTTGCCCAGCGCAAGGCGCAACGGTGGGGCCGGACTGTCGATCGTGGCGATCATCGCGTTGACGGTCTTCGCTGCATCCGCAAATTCGAAGTAGCCAGCGTCGAGCGCGCGCCGGATTTCACCGACGGGCGTGGCGTCATACGCGCTCATCGGCTCCGCGCGATCGAGGCCAGTGCCGAAGTTCGTGCGCGTCGGACCGGGTTCCATGATCACGAAGTCAATGCCGAACGGACCGACTTCCTTCGCGACCGCCTCGACGAAGCCCTCGATACCCCACTTGCTCGCGTGATAGACGCTAAAGGCAGGATAGCCAATTCGTCCGCCTTCCGACGACACCTGCACGATGCGCCCACCGCCTTGCTCTCGCAGACGTGGAATGATCGCGCAGATCAACTGGATTGACCCCGTCAGGTTCGTCGCGATTTGCCGTGCGATCTGCGCGTCGCTCAGTTCTTCGGCCGCACCAAAGAGGCCATAGCCCGCATTGCTGACAACGATATCGATGCGCGAAAGCGCCGCAAATGCCTGCGCGACGGCAGCTCTGATGGCATCGACGCTCGTCAGGTCGCATTCGACGACATGCAGACGGCCGCCGTATTGCGCCAGCAGATCGTCCAGTGCACGAGGCTTGCGCAGCGTCGCGACGACGCCGTCACCGCGGGCAAGCAGTTGTTCCGTTAGTCCACGACCCAGGCCGCTTGAAGCGCCCGTTATCAGCCAGTTCTTCGTCATGCCCACTCTCCGTTGGAAGGATTGAGAGTTCATGCTAGAACGGTATGATTCGTTGGAGAAGTACCGCTAATCCGCATCATATGTTGAAGGGAATTCACCAATGAGCAAAGCGACTCTCGCTGATCTGCGCGCTTTCATGATCGTCGCCGCGCGGCGTAGCTTCGTGCAGGCCGCGGGCGAACTGGGCGTGTCGCGCTCGGCGCTGAGCCATGCGATGCGCGGGCTCGAAAGCGATCTGGATGCGCGCCTGCTGAACCGGACCACCCGCAGCGTGTCGCTGACGGAGGCGGGCGAGCGACTGCTCGCGCGTCTGCGCCCTGTGCTAAGCGATCTCGATCATGCGCTCGACGACGTCGCGCGCGACGACAAGGCGCTTCGCGGCACGCTTCGGATCAATGGCAGCGACGGAGCGATCCGGCAATTGCTGCAGACCGTCGTTCCGCGCTTTCTGGCGAGGTATCCGCAGATGGAACTGGACCTTGTCTCGGAAGGGCGGTTCGTCGATATCGTCGCCGGAGGCTTCGATGCGGGTGTGAGGCTCGGCGAGGCTGTACACAAGGACATGATTGCGGTGCGCGTCAGTGAAGATTTGCGCTTTCTTGCCGTGGCGTCGCCGCGTTACCTGCGCAAGCATGGGCGGCCTTCCGTGCCGGAGGAGTTGCAGACGCATCGCTGCATCCGGCAACGTCTACCGAGCGGCAAACGCTATCGCTGGGAGTTTGCGCGTCACGGGCAGGAGTTCACGATCGATCCGCCCGGCATACTCACCCTCGACAGCAATACGCTGATGCTCGAAGCAGCGCTGGACGGACTCGGCATTCATACGTGCCGGAGCCTTATGCGCGTGACGCGCTGGCACGCAAGCGGCTCGTCGCGGTGCTGAGTGACTGGTGTCCGGTCATTCCCGGTCTTTTCCTCTATTTTCCCGGCAACCGGCACATTCCTGCGGGGTTGCGGGCGTTTATCGACTTGTTGAGGGAGTTTCCTGATAGCAAGTCAAACGTGTCGAGGTAATTCCAGCAAACCCTCGCTTCGCAGTGCTTTTGAAGCAACCTTGGGCCACGCCTGGGCTCGGTCGGTTACTCCATCCCGGAAGCTGCCCTACAGGTCAAGTTGGCTCGACGGGCTGCAACGGTTCGTAAGTGCGTTCAGCTTAAGTGAGACGGTCACTCATGGTCGCCGCTATGCGAACGTCAGGACAGGTACATGTAGTTGCCTCACCAACGCGGACGCTCGAATGACGGCTCCAGCCGACAGGACTAAACCGCTCGCGCGGTATGGGGCTCCGTCCCGCCTCTGGCGGCGAATGAGAGGTCAGTGGCGCCGGTGCTTATGTTGGTGACTGAGGCAATCCGCCTCGTTCTCCAGCAGGAGCCCCATCATGACCTCCTCCGATCCGGGCGTCAGCCCGCTGCGCCGGCGCATGGTTGAAGACATGCGCATGCGCAAGTTCGCACCCAAGACCCAGTCCGGGTATCTGCGCGCCGTACGCCAGTTCGCCAGGTTTCTCGGACGCTCACCCGATACCGCCACCGTCGAGGACCTGCGGGACTACCAGCTGCATCTTGTCGATCACGGTACCTCGCCGGTGTCGCTCAATGCGGCGATCAGCGCACTGAAGTTCTTCTTCGACGTTACGCTCGGCCAGCCTGAGCTGATGGCCCGGATGCATCCGGTTCGTGTGCCCCGCAACCTCCCGGTGGTACTCAGCCCCGAAGAGGTGCGGCGGCTCATCGCAGCTGCCGGTAACCTGAAGCACCAGACCGCGCTGTCGGTCGCCTATGGCGCCGGATTGCGCGCGAGCGAGGTGGTCGCGCTGAAGGTCAGCGACATTGACAGCCAGCGCATGACGCTGCGCATCGAGCAGGGCAAGGGCCGCAAGGACCGCTACGCGATGCTCTCACCGGTCCTGCTCGAACGCCTGCGGCTCTGGTGGCGCGTCGCCCGCACCCAGGGCAGCATGCTCGACGGCGGGTGGCTGTTTCCCGGGGTGGATCCCGTCGACCCGCTCAGCACGCGGCAGCTGAATCGCGCCGTTCACGCCGCCGCCGAGGCCGCGCAGATCGACAAGCGCGTCACCCCGCACACCCTGCGTCACAGTTTCGCGACGCACCTGCTCGAACAGAAGGTCGACATCCGTGTGATCCAGGTCCTGCTGGGTCACCAGCAGCTCGAGACCACTGCGCTTTACGTGCAGGTCGCCACCGATCTCCTGCGCGAGGTCATCAGTCCACTGGAGCGTCTGCCCTCCGAGTAACGTGGCGCAGTACCCATGCTGGAGGTCGCGGACATCTTCCGCGCCCAGGGCACGGCATGGCGACGCACGGTGTCGCTGAGCCTGGGGCAGCTGAAGGTCATGTCGGCCATCGAACAGTGCCGCACCGCGGCGCTGGGGGGACACGTGTTGCGCTGTTCCGACTGCGCGCGCACCGAGATCGCGTACAACTCCTGCCGCAACCGCCATTGCCCCAGGTGCCAGGGGAGTGCCGCACGCCGCTGGCTCGAGGCACGTCAGGCCGACCTGCTGCCGGTCGAGTATTACCACGTCGTCTTTACGCTACCCGCGCCGATCGGCGCAATCGCCTGGTACAACAAGCAGGTCATCTACGGACTGCTGTTCGACATCGCCGCCAATACACTGCACACCATCGCCGCCGATCCCCGGCACCTCGGTGCGCAGATTGGCGCCACACTCGTGCTGCACACCTGGGGCTCGGCGCTCACGCATCATCCACACGTACACGGTATCGTCCCCGGTGGTGGCCTGTCGCACGATGGCGAGCGGTGGATTGCCTGCCGGCCTGGCTTCTTCCTGCCGGTGCGCGTGCTCTCACGCCTGTTCCGCAGGCGCTTCCTCGAGGCACTTGCGCAGGCACACCGGTGTGGCCGGCTGCAGTTCTTTGGTGAGTATGCTGAACTCGCCGACGCGGCTGTCTTTGCCCGGTGGCTTGCGCCATTGCGTGCCTGCGAATGGGTCGTGTATGCCAAGCGTCCCTTTGCAGGCCCCGAAGCGGTACTCGCGTATCTCTCCCGCTATACACACCGTGTGGCGATCTCCAGCCAGCGCCTGCTCGCGTTCGATGAGCGCGGCGTGACGTTCCGCTGGAAGGACTATCGTGAGAAGGGGCGCACCCGCTACAAGACCATGACGCTGGAGGCCGGCGAGTTCATGCGCCGCTTCCTGCTGCATGTGCTTCCCGTCGGCTTCCATCGCCTCCGTCACTATGGACTGCTTGCAAACCCGGTGCGCCGCGCCAATCTCGCGAAGGTGCGTGAACTGCTGCGCGTCGCGGCAGAGGTCAACACATCATCCGAAGAAACGCTCGTTGAAACCCGGCCGGCCTTCATCTGCCGGCACTGCGGCGCACCGATGATCATCATCGATATCCTCGCGCGGACTGCGCCGATTCGCGCGCCACCCACGCGCCGGGGAAAGACATGAGCACAACCGTTTCTGAACGTGCGACCCGACCGTCGGCCCAATGGCAACGGGGCCCGCGGGTGGACGTTTGCGCGTGTCTCCCGGCGCAGACTCGCGTTCGTCTGCCTGGCCTGCGCGATTGCGCGACAGCATCGCTTCGTCACCCCGTCACGGTCCGTCCGCCAAACAGTTCGACCGTTCATCGAGCAACACCCTTGGACATTGCGGGCGATCAATCATCATAGCCTTCGCAACCTCGACCGCATCGGAGCACTCCGCGGTTTCCTCCCTTCAGGTTTGTCCAACGCCTGCCCACATGCGTAGTCATGCACTCGCGAGCCCGTGGACATGGGCAGGCGTCGAACAAACCTCAAGATGAGTGGTCCGACGCGATCACGGCACAAAGGTCCGTTTTGTGAGGGTAGTGGCCGCGTGAATGGCCGTCAAACCCTGACGCGAACGGCAAAAGGTCGCCGGACCGACCGGATTGCTCGCTTGCACGTCTGGTCCTTTCATGACGTAACGGCATCTCGCCCGGCAGTGCGCCAGCAATCGTCGTGGTCGCGTTCCAACGTGCGAACGCGGCCATCAGGCGTGCTGCAGGATCAGTTGCAGGCCGCCAGCCGAATATTGCATCCCTGGCCACCGGCGTTGGTGCACTCGTTTATCGCGCCTCCTTGCGCATCGGTCATAGAATTGCCACTGGCCGCGCCCCAGGCGAGGTTACTGCCAACCGCCAATGCGCCGCACTGACCTGGGCCGAAGACCACTACGGCACCGCAGCCCCCTACGCCTTCGGATGTGCAAAAGGAAATTGCTGCGTTGTCCGCATCAACTTGTGAGGGGTAGTCGTGTGAGATACCTTCGCCCAGCAGATGCGTCTGGTTGCCGGAGGCCGCGACTGCGCCGTAAGTGCCGCTGCTGCCCGTCGCACCGCCGTTCGAGCCTGAACTGGCGGTGCTGCCTGCGCCGCTCGTACCGCCGCCCGATGTCGAGCCGCTACCGCAGTCAATGGCGATCGTCGTGCCCGTCGGGACAATTTGGGCCAGTGTGGTCGTGCCAAGACAATACAGGACTGCTACGGTTGAGCCGTTCGAGCCGGGGGCGTTCGTGACCGTGGCAAATGGCGTCCCGTTCATATCGACAGTAGCGCTGCTTGTCGACGCCAACTTGACATTCGTATATTCGGTGTTGTTGTAGTACAGATCGCCGTTCGTGAGAAATTGAATCTGGACATTGTTGGCCGCAAGCACGAAAGAGCCATTGCTGCTGCCTGTCCAGTTAATGAAAGTTGGCCCCACAGGTCCGCTTGCAGGGCTGTCACTGCCGCCTCCACCACAGGCCGAGGCGAGGAATGCAGCAAAAACGAATAGAACAGCACGCACATATAGCCGCCACGTTCCCATTTTCGTCACCTTATCGATTTAGTTGAGTGCTATGTATCGTGAACACACAGTCTTAAAAGCTCTTTCCGAGACTGATTTGAATTCGATAATTTGAAGCAGCGGGATCGTCGGTAGTCAAAGAAATCGACCGGTCAGAATTGCCGCCAATGGCAAGCACATTCCACGGCACTCGGCTGGCGACGGCGTTGCCGCCCTGATCCAGCCAGACGATCCTGTAATAAAGGCTCTGGCTCCGGTCCGATGAATTCTTGAAAACAACGGTAACGGCGACATTGTTTCCGTTCGTTGTACTTGATAATTGTGAGACAGCGATATTCGGCATGGTCTCGTAGTATTCGATTTTTGAGGTATCTACGCCCGGATTGCCCTGTGCGGAGAAGGAAAAGGTAGCGATGAAAAATAGCGAAATCAGGCAGGCGGCGGTTCGCAGTTGCTGCGCCATGCGCCTCCAACATTGCGTGAATTTCGCCAGTTGCTCGAACGAATCGGGCGCGATATGGGTTCTATCGTTGTTCATGTTGACCTCGAATTCAGGTTGGATACGGATACAAAACCTGGCGTTGCCGCTGGAACGGTCGTGCAGCACCGCGCGGTGTGGAAACGTCAATGTTGGGCGATTCGATAGCGCATATCCCTTTGCCCACACACGGTATCAACCTAGCAGCGTCGTCGGCCGCGATTCAATGGTGCAAATGAACCATTGACCCTGGCGGGTGCCCCCGAGACGATTGACTCAACTTCGGGGTCGGGCATGAATCCGGCGCGTGTGTCAGCCTTCACGGCTGTCCGGTCTGGGTTCCGGTTTTGCCCCGTGTATGTCGTAGTGCATTTGCATCATTGGATTCGGCAACCGCACGCAGTTAAATGATCGCTAAAGCTTTCGCGTGTCTTTCATTGGCTGGCGTTTCCACTGGAAACAGGAGCGGGCATGATTTCGACGTTATTCCTGCATGGACCCGGACTTTCATCGATCGCGGAACGCGAGCTATACGGGCAGACGCTCCCGATCCACTGGTGGGACCAGCCGCGCTCGGTCGTGCTGTTCGTGCATCCGTTCAGCGCGCTGGTGGACGCCGCGGAAGACGAGCTCAGGGCGCTCTCGAGCGCATCCGGGCGGCCGGTCGATCTTGTGGCGCATTCGTTCGGCGCACATGTCGTGCTCAGGCTCATCAGTCGGGTGCCGGAAAACATCGGCAGAGTCTGGCTGATTGCGCCGGTCTACGACATTGGCGGGGCGTTAGTACGGCTTGCGACAAGGCTCCTCGAGCACTCGCCATCGCTTGCGCAACTGCTCGCCGCGCTGCAGGATTTCATGGCGCGCAGCGACTATTCGCGCTTCGCACGGCTCGCGGCGCAAATCACCAGCCTTGCCAATTTTTTCGATGTTTACTGGAGTGCAAGGGCTAACACGCGCCGCATCTGGTATCTGAACTTGCTCGCGCGACATGGCATCGTCGATACGAGCGTATTCGAAGTCATCCTGCGGGACCTCTGGACGGAGACGCCGGCATTTCAGCCACCGCCCGCCGTCGGCCCGGGCCACGACCCCGTGCGCCTCGTATTCGGGAGAGAGGATCCGTTGATTGATATCGAAACGGAGCGCGCCGCGTGGATAAAACTCTTTCCGTTCGCGCAATGCATTGAGATTCCGGCCGGCCATTTCGTCCATCTGGAAGCGCCTGCTTCGGACTGGTGGCACGCTCCATAGCGTCGTCTGCGCCGGGACGGCCATTCACGCCTGGGTAATGTGCGAGGATACGGCGCGAAGCCACGAGAGTAACCGTCGGCGTTCTGCCACAGGGGCGCCGCGCCAAGGTCAAAAGCCGTCCTTGCCAAGCAGCACGGCAAGTTCGACGTTGTTGCGCACGCCCATGTGTTCGTGAATCGTCTGAATATGATGGCGCACGGTCGCTGGAGATATCTTCAGGATCCTCGCGATTTCCTTATAAGTGCGGCCAGTGGCGACCTGCCGGGCAACCTCGAGCTCGCGGCGCGACAGTTCATCGACCAGCATGCGCGGGCGCGCGCGAATAGAAGCCACACCATGCAACACGTCAATGCAGAACACGACCGCGCGTCCGACGTGTCTGGAAACCTTGGTGACCGAGACAACACGTATGAGTTCGTCAGGCAGGTGTTCGCGGGGACAGTTCGGCCATTCCGTGCGAAGCAAGTCGGTGAACTGCGGCTCGGCATATCGCAGGCGGCCCGCAGCATCACAAATCGCCACGGCCCAAAGATCGGCTCCAGAGTGTCTTAAGCGTTCGACGTGAACGGAATGATTGATGCGCAGGGCTTCCCGCAGGTGCGGGAAAGCAAGTTCGGCTAACTGACGATGAGCCTCGGTAAAGGGGTGAGCGGGCGAGGTGCCGTACACGGACAGCGCGTCAAAAAGTCCGGTCTCGGTATTGCGGTGTGAGGCGATGAGTGCGTGTGCGTGCTCGTAGCGGCGCTGATAGGCGCGTATTCCAGTGCTGCTGTCCGGGTAGAAGTCGGCGAGCGGGAAATTCAGTGCCTTGTCCGGATTGGCCATGACGAGCACGGCCGCGGTGTCCTGCTCACGAAATTCGTTGTAGTCCTGCAGCGATTCGGGCGGGTCCTTGTAGAACCAAGGTGTCTGGTAGGCCGCTCCGCGTTCATCGCGCACCGTGGTTCCCCACCGCGCGAGGTCGAACGGGACAAGCGCCTGGAGCAGCGTCACCGCGTGTGCCTGAAACTCGTCAAGGGGCACATCGTGAGACGCCCGATACAGGCAAAGCAAAAATTCGTTGAGTTCGTCCATGGCTCGCAGCACTCAGGCTTCTGGCTCACCCCCAGCAAAGGAAAGCTGATCAAGCATAGGACAAGGCTGTTTTTTCGCGAATATTAGGCCGGCGGCAACTAGTGGCCAATTGGTGCAATTCCGTATCGAGCGTCGCGCGCGTGCACCGGCTCGCTTTCCTCCATCAATTGATGGAGGCAATTGGCGATTCTTTCGCAAGCGGTATCAATACCGGCATGTAATAAGTGCCTCACGAGAAATGTGTCTATACCGCCAGGTTAGCGGTGCGCCATCGAAGTTGTCGTCGGAGCAGGTCGTAGAACTCGATAAGTCTGTCACCGACCGGGACCAGTGCGGATGCGGTCAGAGCCGAACGTGTTGACAGATTTATCGCCACTGAAAGAATAATAAAATTGTCAACTTGCATGTGACCGTATTAGATTAGTCAACTCGCCTGCGGCGATCCGAGCCGCTTCTGAAAGGTTTGCGGCCCAGCGCGGATCCCGTCCGATGCCCCGGAGACGGCTTGTCTTATCCGTTTGCGCGTGCGTGGCAGTTCGAGCTGTATCGCGCAAATCTCGATGGTTGGGTGGCGATCACATCGTCCCGCAACACTTGAATTGTGGCTGTCGAAGATAGCCATGTCTTGTGAGTGTTCCGGACGTCATCGAGCCGAAATGCCCGTTATTTTAAGCGGGGAAATTTATTCAGAGAATGTAGTATTCCTTATCTAAAAGAAGGCGATGCAGACATGATGAGGCTCCAGGGTAACGTTTGATGGGCGTCCCGCATCGCCGCTGCCTCGGCAGACGCAACCCCCCGCTTCTTCACAGGAGAAGGACTTCGTCCGCATGTGGCGACGGCAGGTTGAAGTCGCGTCGTTAAATCTTATCCACTGAAAGCTTCGTCGGCCTCGTTCTGTCGCGAGATGTCGGGTTGACACAATTAATGTCGAAACGTTGACACACTCAATACGCTCTACGGATAAGAAGGACAGCGCACGGTTTTACATCTGGTCAGACGTCACGCCTCGCGCCGCAAGGCCTCCGCGATGCTGGCTGCCCGCCAGCATGTGCTCGGCAGGCAGGAAGTGATAGAAGTGTTGACGGGCCCGGAGCGTCGGCGGCGCTAGACGGCGGAACAAAAGCTTGCAATGGTGTGGGAGAGCCTCCAGGCTGGAAAGTCGGTGTCGATGGCGAGGGATATCGGCCTGAAGCCATTGACGACGCCAGTGTGTAGCCCGCAAAGTAACGGGATGGCTGAGAGCTTCGCGAAGACAATGAAGCGCGGTTACATAGCATTACAACGAAAAGCATCTCTATAGCGCGCTGAAATGCCGCTCGCCCCGCGAGTTCCGGCGCTCGATGGATTCAGCAACCTTAGTGTGAAGCTGTGTCCGGGATTACAGGGTCAACTTCAGCGATGAACGAGACTACGCTAAACGTTATCATTCCATCGAGAGCGCGGCCCTCGCAGCTTCGGTTTCTGGAGCTTGCAATCGATTCGGTCAAGGCACAATCCAACTATAGCGAACACGCTGTTTCGGTCATCGTGGGTGTCGACAAAGGGCAATCGCACGCATTGGGCGAGATTGCTGAGCGGTTTGGTTTGAAGATCGCCGAATCACCAACCCCTCATGGGCAAGCCGCGTCACTCAATGCCGCCATTGAAAAGGTCGATTCAGACTGGGTGGCATTTCTCGAGGATGACGATCGCTGGTATCCCGACTTCCTGGCCACTGCCGGAAGTCTTCTGTCTGCTGGCGTGGGGTTCGTTTCGTCGACACAGCTGGAGATCGACGAACACAGCAGGATTCTGCGCATCAACGACTTTCCGACGATGTCGGGCTGGGTCATGCCCGCAAGCGTGTTGAATCATGTCGGTCCTTTCAACGAAGCGTACCGTTTCCATCTCGACAATGAGTGGCTTGGCCGCCTGGCAGAGACCAACGTCAGGCGCTGTCACCTCGTTGAGATGACCGCACCACTCGCCCCACACCTGGTGAGGCAAGTGCGGCCGTGGCTCTTCAATGTGTTGAGTTGCGGTGGACCCGGTTCCGAACTGGTCAGACATGGTTCTCCGTTGCCCCTCATAAGACGCCTGGTCCATTCCCATTCGGGCATGACACAAATCGCGGCTGATCCGGTGCTCGGGAAAACGTCAATCGATGAGCAGGCAACACTGCGCAGTAGATTCGGCAGGCTCCCATGGTAGAGCTGGGTAAGAGGTGTTGATGTTCGTACGTCAAGGAGACGTTGCCAAACCGGCCTTTTCTCCTGGCTCGACGGCAGACAGGAGCGGGGAGGCTAGGTAAAGGTATGCAAGAGATGTCCTTCCTCGGAACCATGCGCAGGGAGCAAACTGGCAACTGGAGAAAATGAGGCGTATTGCACGAGGTCGAGCTTGTCGGCATCAAATGCAAAGTTCAGTGTTCCGTGTCCGCGGGTAAAACCAACATTGGCTGAAATGCCCGCGGCCGCCAACTCGTGATAACGTCCCCAGAAGGCGTACGGGTACTTTCCAGCTCGTATCGGCCCGTCCACGACAACGGCTACGTGACCATGACGGGGCGCGCAGACACCTGCAATGACAAGTTGTCCGCTCGCCGCGGCCTGTTGCGCCGCAGTCCCATCGGACAGGAACTGGCCGGTCTTGAGCAGACCCACGATGCTGTTGGCATCGCCTATAAGCAGCACACCACAAGCGCCGGCCACAGCCCTCACAAAGCCCGCACAGTCGTTCGAATATCGAAGGATGTTGCGCTGGCAGATTGCGATGATGTTTCTTGAACTCATTAGCCATGACCTCCGAAGTGACCTGCGCGTTGCTCGATGCGACCGCTATTCGCTAAACGCGAACCTGGCGAACGAACGCCGATCTGTTCGCATGAACTAGCACAGCGAGGTGTGTTCGCTGGATTCAGCTCCAAGCAGATTGAGAACCAGTGAGATGGCGGCACGATTTTCAGTAGCGATTGCAATGCCCACCTCTTCGGTGATCCAGCGGCCAATTTTAGTCGCCGCGAAATCTTCTGGCCGAGCAGACTTCTTCAGTACGACGCCGAGTTTCAGGGCACGGTAGTGATATGACGGCACCCCGTACTGGGCGGCAACGCCAGACAAGCCGCCTCTGAGACCTCGGTAACGGCCGAAGCTGCCGGCCAGTACTATTTTTTCATGACGGTCCAGCTCGCCGATAAATCGCTGGGCCAGCAGGCGTACGCGATACTCGTCCAGCCCGTATTGAATCAATTCAGATTGGATGGGATCGCCGAGCGTATACGTGTGTTCGTCAACTTCCTGGCCTATCCCCTCTGTCTCGATCGACACGTTGTGCTGGTGGCTCGCGCTCCTCAAGCAATCGATCAGGTAGCGCCTGAAGTAGGCACAAAGCGCGTAGTTGTTCGATGGCGCGCTGTCGGCGCTCGCCGTTGATCTGGCTCGGCCGGGCTCGAGGCGAAACACCTTGGCGTAGATGAATTGCGCAACAAGTTCTTCCTTGTCTTCACGTAGTGACTGGAGCTCAAGCGGATGATAAGGTCGTAGAGCACCCCGAACGAGGTCGTACATCACCGCCATTTCGTCGCTGGATAGTTGCGTTCGGCGCCGCCACAAATCCGGGAGCGCAACGGTTTCTTGTCCTTGAACACACGAGTCGACCGGAATCGTTTCCATTGCAAGGACCCCCTTTCTTCGGATTTCTGGAGTTCGCCTTCAAAGTATTGGACAAAGGGATGAATTATTCCAGGGATAACTTAACATTTGATTTCTTTGCAAACGACAGTTGCTTTTCAATTTTATTGAATCGCTTTAATACAGATTTAAGATAATGGTTTCCAAATATTTGATGCTATTTTTGTTGGTGTGCTCTGTGAAAAATTGCACGCGATCACAGAGTTGACGTGCGAATTCATGAATTCTCGCGCACCGATATTGACGTGAATGAACGATAATCGATGTCGCATCGATTCCTTTACCGAGCGATTTTCACTGCAACGGTGCGGCGGCATCGTGGTCGGCGTTGTCACTTATCATCGCGGGCGTAGCCGCGCAGGCGGCTTCTGCTGCTCGATGTGCCTAACCCAGATTGCCCCGCAAATGCAGCGCCGCCAGGTATTGACCGCTTACTTCAAGCGTTCCGTAGTGGGCGATGGTCTGGTCGAGCAACGCCCAGATTTCACAGCCGCCGATGCGCGCACGGCGGCAGAAGGAGAGGTCTTCGGAGAGGTATGCGCCTTGTTCTTCGAGCGGATCGAAGAAGCCGTAGAAATTGCGGCTTTGAATCAACGAGCGATATTGGTGCGGCGGATCAAAGCGCCTGGCAAACGGTCTCACTGCTTCAAGCGCGTCGCGTTTGACGAGCATGATGCCAGTACCAACATGTTCTGCTTCGACGAAACCATCCACGACTTGCGCCTGGCCGTCGGCGTTACATTTGACGCGCACGGTGTATTCGGCGTGTTTGGCGATCCAGTCGCGAATCGAAAGGCCACTGTCCTGCTGTTCGATCCGCCGACTCAACTCGACGTGCCGGTATGGGTATGCGACCCCGGCGATACGGCGGTCAGCGGCTATCAACTTGAGCACGGCTTCGGCCGGAAAATGCATGTCGGTGTCGAGGTAGAGCAGGTGTGTGTATTCCGGATGCTCCAGGAAATAGCTCGCGAAGAAATTGCGTGCCCGTGTGATGTGCGATGACCCGACATGCATCATCTGAAATGTCATTCCGCTGTCTGAGAGTGCGCGCGTCGTGTTCACCAGCGAAAAGGTAAAATTGACATGCACTTCGTCGCGGTAGGTCGGCAAGGCGATTAGCAGATTGGGCTTACCCATGCGAAGTGTCATCCCAAAGTAAAGCGCGTCATTTGGCCGGATCCGGGCGTTACGGCATGGCGTGGATTGGCGGTTTCACTGCCCGTTTTCGACGCATAGATCCGGGTCGCTTACCACGCAATCGAGCGTTGGTGCGACGGGAGCGCCGCGCACACGCACACTCGATTCCTTGGCTGTGATTTTCAGTCCGTTGGGCAGCAGCACCCACATTTGTGCCGGCTGCCTGATCTTGCTCGCCTGCACCTGAGCCTGCGGCCCGGAGCCGAAAAAGAAGTCAACTCGTACCGCGCCGCGGATCGCGCCGCCGGCGTCCTGTGCCATCATGAGGCGCGTCATGGAGACGACGCCCGCGGGGGCCTCGCCGGTACTCACGTACACGGGTGCGCCGAGTGGCGTGGTGCGTGGGTCGATGGCTGCGGAGCGGCCCGCTGACAACGGCACGCCAAGCGCGCCGATTGGGCCGTTTTTCGAATCGGGAATGGTCTTGAAGAAGACGTAGCTCGGATCCGAAGTCGCGAATAGATAACTGATTGGTTTGCCCGACAGCGGCGGACCACTTTGCGCAGCCTGGGCGCCCGGTTTTTCCTGCTGTGCTACTTGCGTTTGCAAATGTCCTGCGCCACTGGGCGTGCTGCTCTTGATGAGATTGAAGCCGCGCAGAAGCGGTGAGTCAGGCTGGCTAGCGCTGCCGGCAGGTCCTCCGGTGCCGGGCGATACAGCCGCGTCGGCAGCGGCGTCGGGCTTATCCGCACCGCGCAAAAGCGGCGATTGCGGTTGGTCATCGGCCGCATTGCCACCCGCGCCGTTGCCGTTGTCAGCGATTTGCACGCTCGCCTGTCCTTCCTCCAGATCGATCTCGACGCCTCGTACAAGGACCTTTTTTCCCTTGGTGCTGGCGCTCGCAATGGGAGGATTGAATGCGTAGCCATTTTGCTCGGCGTATGCGAGCCGCAAAATCGACCCATCGGGAAGACGGATGCGTCCAGCGCCCTGGAGCTGCATTGAATAGAGCATGGCAGGGTCTTCGACATACGCGAGGATCGGCGCGTTCAATTGGCCGCGCTCGATCTCGGCGCGTGAATAGTAAGGAATGATGCGGTCGCCATCGAGCCGCAGCCGGATTTTTTTGTCGCGAATGTCGGGCACGCTGTTACCCAGCTGCAACGCGTAGACGCCGTTGAGATTGCCGCTCGACACCGCAGTCAAGGGGACCACGTTGCGGTTTTCGATGCGGGCGGCGATTGCCTTGTCCCGAGCGTCCGGCGGCAGGCGCCGCTGGTCGAGAAACAGCATGTCGTGCGGCACGCCATACACGGGGTACAAGTAGGGGCCGGTGCGTTTGCGGCTCCCGTTCAGCGTCGGTTCATAGTAGCCCGTCAACAGACCGTTAGCGGTCTTGTCAACGTTGCGTATCTGATAGACGGTGAAGTTCTGCTCGAAGAAGCGACGTACTGCAGCCGCATCGTGCCCGTCGATGCGGCGCGCAGCCGCGCATGGTGCCGACCAGCCGGGTTTGCCGGCGAGAACTGAGCAACTGTGCCTGAACGCTTCCCACGACTGTTCTACATCGTCGCTGCCCCAGCCCGGCAAGTCCGCAAAGCGCACAGGCTCGTAGAGCGCGTTGCGCGTCGCGAATGTGCTCGCGGTGCCGGCTAGATCCGACGATGACGCATTGGGGACCGGATACTTCACGCCAGCGTCGGTGCCGCCCGGCGGGGTTGACTGTGCGGAGAGCGTTGCTTCGCTTTGCGTGCCGGACTGACTGGGAGCACCGGGGCCAGACGTCTGCTGCTGGTTTGGCGTGGCGCAGCCCAACATTGCCATACATAGAATGGAGGCGAGTGCGGCAAGCCAGGTCCGTGTCGTGAGCATAGTTTCCTCTCGCTGCAGTCTTCTGTTGCGACCGCGATCCGGCCGTGCTTGTCCCCGGGGCCGCCCCCGCTACTTAGACGATCTCACAACCTCGATTTTGAAGGTCGTTGCACCATATTGCTGCGAGCACGCCGAGGCCGCGTCGGTGCATTGCGCCGTGCCGGCAAACGGTGACGATGACGCAGTGCGCCGGGCTGCTGCCGCTTCCTGTGCCGCGGGCGGCAAGCTGGCGAATACGGAATCGTGTGAGAGGCCTAGCGCCGAGAAGTCACGGGGTGTGAGCGAAACCATAGCGAGGAAATGATTCTCTCCGAGCGGCTCGCCTGCCAGCATCGGCCAACTCGATCGCGGCAGGACGATGCGCTTGCCCGGCGCGATCCGGTTGTCCTGATCGAGTCCGTTCGGAAACAGCTGCAGGTATGCATTGGCCGGATCGACCGCGAACACGTAAAGGTAGCCAGCACGATTGCTGACGATCGAGAAGCGCAGCTTGTCGCGGTTGACGACCGCGCGTGGCACGGGAACCTCCACCTTGACCTCAATGCCTGGATCGGCGAGCGCAGCGATGCGCGCGAGTTCGCCGGGTGCGGTAAAGGCAAGCACAGGCGGTTCCGTTGGCGGCATGGCGGAGGCGGCCTGCGGAACTGCTTGAGCGGCGCTGGCTGGCGGCGCGATGACCAGATTTGACGATGCTTCGATTGTCGCTGGCGCCGCACGGCCGTTCGACGCGCCGATTGCCTTTCCCGTCTCTATCGAATGGGGTGTCCGGGCTGGCTTTTGGCTATGCAGCCACCATGCACCGGCGCCGGCTGCGCAAGCCAGGGCAACTGCGGCGCCCCCGAGCAGACGCCGCTTGGCAGACGCTGCGCCTGAGCGGTCACCGGGCGCCACTGGCGTGCCTTCGTGAGGGGGCCCGCCATGACGCGCAGCGGTCTCGGACGGAAGGCCGAGTTCCTCGGCGAACTGCTTTGCCGTTTGCGGGCGATCGGCGGGCATCACAGCGAGCGCATGATCGATGGCCCGGACGAATCGATCCGTATACCGGCCGGCCACAAGCCCGGCGAGTGGCTGGTAGCTGTCGCTCACCATGCGGCCCACTGAAGGAGGCGGTGTCTTGCCTACGATCGCGAAGTACACCAGAGCGCCCAGCGCGTATTGATCGCTCCAGGCACCCTGCTTGAGCGAGGGCACCTCGGCATATTGTTCGATGGGAGCGTAACCAGGCTTGAGGATGACAGTGAGCGCCTGGGTCATGTCGCCGATCACGCGCCGTGCCGCACCGAAATCGAGCAGCACGGGACGCCCGGTGCCTTCGAGCAAAATGATGTTGTCGGGTGCAATGTCGCGGTGGTAACAGTTCGCCGCATGCAGCACGGCAAGGGCATCGAGTAACGGCGCGAGCAGCGTGCGCAGCCAGCGCTCGTCGGGCGGCGCGCTCATGGCCTTGAGCGCATCCTTGAGTGTCACCCCTTTGTAATAAGGCATGACCATGTAGGCCGTGCCGTTCGCCTCCCAGAAGCGGTATACCTTGACCAGCGAATGATGATCGAACTGCGCGAGAATACGCGCTTCGTTGATGAAGCTCTTGAGGCCCGCGCGAAATGTGACTTCGTGACGTTCCGACTTGACCTGCACCTCGGTCGAGCCCACTCGTGCCGCCAATGCGGAAGGCATGTACTCCTTGAGCGCGACGTGGCGGCCAAGCGAAGTGTCATAGGCAAGGTACACGATGCCAAAGCCGCCTTCGCCGATCAGTTCGACGATTTCAAATTCGCCAAGGCGTGTGCCGGGCGGCAAGGTATTGGCCCCTGCGTTTGCGCTATACGAGCCTGCAGACCCAGCCGCTCCACTCGCTTGCGGCTGCGCGTTCAGACCTGCTCGCGCGGTGCTCGCGATCACCGTCCTGTCGTCCTCAGTGGACGCTTTGCGGGAAAGGTCCGGAGCGTCGTCGGGCTCGCTCATGGTTGCTGATTCCGCAGCATGGTCGTGAAGAGTTCGTTGTCGGGCATGCCACGAGCGGCCCAGACCGTGAAGGTGAGTTCCGCCGTCTCGCGCACCTGCTTCACTGGTTCGGGTTGAGCCGCCTGCGCAGCGCGCGGCGCCCCGGCTGCACTCCACAGGCTCATGCCCCGGACACCAGATTGCCAGAGCGCTGCGCTTTGGTCGCCGAACTGCCCGGCGAATCCAGCAGCAGACGATATGGTCCACGGCCCGTGCAAAAACGCTGCAGATTGTCCATACCGTGTCACCTGAGGCAGCGGCAGGCCACTCAGTTGTGCATCGAGCCGCTCGATCGAGTAGTCGAAATCGAGTGCGTCGAGGGCCACCGCCTCGATTGAGGCAAGCCACTCCCAGATGCCGTCCATCTCGTACTCACGCGCCGGAGCGTTGGGTAAGGGCGCACAGATCGTGAGCGGAAAATGTCGTCCAACACGGTCCACCGATGCCATCAGCACCCCCGTCCAGCATTCGTTCAATCCATGCGTAAGCGCGCCAGGCATGACAAAAAAGCGCCACACCGGACAGGTCAGATACAGCAAGAGCCAGCTTTCCCCAAGCTGTGCTTGCGTCTGCGCGATGCGTTCACACAGCCACGCGTCCCATGGCTGGAGAAATTCCTCCGGGAGCCGCCGACTGGCGAAGTCGCCAAGCGATGGTAGCTTGCCGTACCAGCCAGCGATGCCACCTGCGCTGGCGACTTCGTGTTCGGGGCCAACCGACGGGGTATCGCTCATAATTGCGCGGGGCATGAGAAAGCATGCAGATCGGCGAGGCGGAATGGATTCTCCACGCTGTTGGCCGTCACCTCGAAACGCGCCTTGCGACCTTCGACATCGAACGTCACGAAGAAGCGCTCGGGCTGCTGCGTAGGTTCGATTTCGAGACGGTCGAACATGCGAAAGAGCGCCCACGGCCCTTCGAACATCAGATTTGTCGCGCTACTGGTGGGCGGCGGCGTGAGCTGCAGGCTCACACGGCCGCTGCCGCGCGTGCCGGGCCACTGGATCGTTGTGGCGACCTGCGGCCCGTGCGCATAGGTCAGTACCTGACCGTCAACATCGAGCGCAAGTTGCAGGATCGATGGGTCCATTTCCACCGGCCTGAACTGCAGCGTGAGCGACGGTGTCTTGCCCCCACCATGAAAGAACACGTCGCGAATGGTGGCTGCGCGCTCGAACTGTGCCAACCCGGCCGGGCTGATCTGCGCCATTGATTCGTCAACTTTCTTGAAGGCCCACGGCCTGGTGGACATATCCACGTCGGCGGCGAGATTTTTCTGGAAAAAGTCGTCGAACTTGCCACCGGGCGCGAACAGGGCGCCGAAATCTTCAGGCAGGACGTCGCGCGCCGAGGATCGATCGAACGGGTAGCGCCCGGTCACCGCGCGGTTGCAGAACGAGGCGACCGACTCCTTGAGGTCCGCCGTGAGATTGGCGCGCCGCGCGTCCTGCGTCTCGACTGCGCCAGCGCTGCCAAGGTCGACGAGCGCCGTGCGGATCGGCTCGGGCAGCCGCCCGGCTTGCGCACGCAGCTTGGACGGCACGTCGGACGGGGGCGGTGCGGTCTTTTGCTGGAGCGCCTGATCGGTGGCGTTTAGATAGACGTACATATCGTTGATGAGGCCGATCGTCTGGGTGATCGGCGCGGGCTGACCCGCGCCGGGGCTCGTGACCAGCGCGCGCAGGTCCGCAAAACGGTCATCGACGATGCTCTCCAGCTGATTGCCGGGTGCGACCGGCGCAATCCTGGTCGGATCGGGCTCGCCGATGATCTTCATTAGATTTTCGCGCGCGGCGGCGAGCTTGTCGTTCGCCTTATCGACCACGCCGGCTTCGCTTTCGGGCTTCGTGCCGAGCGTGGTCTCGCGGGAGGCAGCGCGCGCGAGCGCGAGCAGCGGGGAATCCGGCGCCGACAGGATCCGGGCGATCTGCGCGGCTTCGGTCAGCGTGGTAGCGCGTACGATGCGGATGTCGTCGAGAAAGGCTTTCCAGATGCGCGCGTAGTCCTGCAGATAGAGAAGACGCACGTCTTCGGTGAGGCGCCGCATGGCTGCCGGGTCGCCGCGCGGTAAGCCACTCTGGTCGTGAATGCCAAGTACCCACGGCTCCTCGGACGCCAGTTGAGCCGCGACCTGATCGATCGCGCTGAGGAACGCCCGATGGTAGCCATCAAATGAATAGAGGCCGGGCACGCCTTGCGTGACCGGCGCACCGCTCGCGCGGGTGAAGACGATCGACGCGTTCGGGCCGCCTGCGCGCGCCACCGTGAACTCCGGAAAATCGGCCCCCACGCCTTGCTGCTTGAGCCGCCCGTACACCCGCTGCGCGAGCGGGCTGGAAGCCAGCATGCCGCGCAGATGAGCAACGAGGCTGTCGTCGAACGGGAGGTTGGAATGCACAGCGCCGCGGGCGAGCAGCGCATCAAGATGTGCGCGCAACGCCGCGCGCTGGTCGTTGCTCACCTCGCGCGGCAGGGTGCGATCCCAGTCGGTGAGAATCCACACCTTCAGTGCGTCGGGATCCTGATGCTCGGGCTGGTTGATCATCAGATAGGCCTTGAGCGCTTCATACGCATACCCTGGGTTTGCCGCGCTTGCGCCGCGTGCCTGTTCTTCGATCCGCGCTGCGAGCTTTGGCAGAAACAGGTCGGTGAGCAAGCGCTGGTAGGCGGAGTCAGCGGCCGCGTCCAGCTTGCGACCCTGCCACAGGCCCCATTGCATGCCAAACGGCGGATGCGCGGCATCGATCTGGGGCGTCGATGCCAAATTGCGCACCGCCGAGAGCAATGGCAGCAGAGCGACGAGACTGGCGTTGGCTGAGTTGGTTGCCGCAACGGCGGCTTGGGCGGAACGCGCAGCCTCATGGACGCTCGCCACATAAGCGCGGTTGTGCAGATAGCTCATGCTCCAGAGCGTCAGTGCGCCAGCCGCGACAAGGGCGATCGCCGCGCAGGCGGCGAGGTGGCGCACGCGGCGCCGCCTCGCCCACGCAAGATTTGACCCGGCCAGTCCTTGTTCTGCGAAGACCACCTCGCTCAACAGCCTGGTAATGAAGAAGCTCCGTCCACTTGCCGGACGGGGCGCCTGGATGTTGCGCTCGACGCCGAAGGCGCGTGCAATCGCGCCCATGACACGATCGATCGGCGTGCCTTCCTGCGTACCGCTCGTAAAGTAGACGCCCCGAACCATTTGTGTCTCGTCGTGGCGAGTCTGCACGAAGGTTGTCCGCAGAAAGTCGGCGATTATCGCCTTGAGCGCGGCGAACTGCTGCGGAAAGCCGAAGATTGCAGCGCGCTGCGATAGGCCCGTCTCCGCGTGCAGTCGTTCGGGTACGCGGGCTACCAGCCGGGTCTCGAGTGCGTCAAGCTCCTCGATGACGCGGGCATTCAAGGCGTTTGCTGCTTCTGGAGCGTCAGCCTGATAGGGCAACGTGAAGCCGAAGACCTGCGCGCGCTCCTCCTTGGTCAAGTCAGCAAAAAACTCGCTGAAGCCCGCAAGCAGGTCTGTCTTGGTTACCAGTACGTAGACTGGAAAGCGGGTGCCGAATTGTTCGGTGAGCTCGCGCACGCGGGCCCGCAGTGCGGCAGCCATCTCGGGGAGGCCGTCCGGTGTCGAGTCGAGCAGATCCGAAACGCTCACGGTGACCAGTACACCGTTGATCGGCTGCCGCGGCCGAGTTTTCTTGAGCAGACCGAGAAACCCCTGCCAGGCGGCGCGGTCTGCGTCGCGGTCGCTCTCGTGTGTCGTGTAGCGGCCGGCTGTATCGATCAGCACCGCTTCCTCGGTGAACCACCAGTCGCAGTTGCGCGTGCCGCCCACCCCTTTGATCCCGTCCGTGCCGAAGCGCTCCGCGAGCGGGAAGCTCAGTCCTGAATGAATCAGCGCGGTGGTTTTGCCCGAACCCGGTGCGCCGATGAACATGTACCAGGGCAGTTGATACAGGTACTGCCGGGACGAAAGCGACAACCAGTCGCGCCATCCTGGCTTGCGGCCCGAGGCGGAAACTCGCGCTTGCCGCAGAATGCCGAGTGCTTCGTCGAAGCGTTCGTGCAGCGTGGTCACCTCCGCGTCTCCGGGGCCGGGCGGCGCCTCTCGAGGCGCTTCGGTGCGCGCGGCTAGACCGTCGGCAAGCGCTGCCTGGGTGCGCCGCGCTCGCCACGCCGCGAAAAGCCGCCGCAAGACAATTAGCAGGACGACACAACCAATTGCGATCAACCGTGCGTTTTCCGATTCGAGCGGATAGTTATGCGCCACCGAGAGCAAGGGGCCGACCAGCCAGATGACTGCCGAAACTAGCAGCAAGCCCACGATCATCAGGAGGATCGGATGGAACACGACCGACAGGATTTTCTTCATGTCGAGATCCGCAATCGTCAGCAATAGCCTACGAGCCGGGCCTGGCGAACAGCGTGATTTCGACACGCCGGTTTAGCGCCCGGCCAGCCGGCGTGTCGTTCGGCGCAACCGGATCGGAGTCTGCATGACCCTCGGCCTTCAGACGGGCGGGCGCGACCGTCGCTGCGAGCATGTCCCGTACGTTTGCGGCGCGCTCCTGCGACAGTTCCCAGTTCGACGGAAAGCGTGCGGAGCGGATCGGCTGATTGTCGGTATGGCCGGTGACTAGCGCGTTGCCCGGCACGGCGTTCAGCGCCGCTGCGATGCGCTGGAGTAGCGGTGTGACACGTTCGGAAACGGCTGCGCTGCCCGGTCTGAAAATGCTGTCTCCCCGGATTGTGATGATTGAGCGATCGACCTGGTCGTTGACGCTGACGAGGCCGTCGCGGATTTCAGGTGCTAGGAACTCGGCAAGCCGCGGCTTCGCTGCCGGAGCAATCACGATCGGTCGCGTCGCGCCTGCACGGATCGACGCGATCGTATCGAACGCGGGATCCGAGTGGCGGCTCAGACTGAAGCTCATCGCCAGATAGATGAGGGCCAGCACCAGCAAGGCGAACGCACCCACCACCCACACGGGCAGCACGTCGGTGACCCGGCGGCGCGCGCCCGCAACACCCTGCCAGTGAGGCGACAAAGCCCGCTCCGGTTCGCCGCGCTCCTTGCGGATCAACTGATATAGCCGCTCGCGCACCGTCTCGAGCGTGCGATGGCCTCCGCCTTCCACCCGGTAACGGCCTTCGAAGCCGAGCGCCAGCACGAGGTTCATCAGTTCGAGCAACTGCAGATGTTGCGCGGGTTTCTGGGCGAGCCGCGCGAGCAGCTGGAAGACCTTTTCGCCGCCCCAGGTCTCGTTGTGGAAGGTGACGAGCAGACTCTGGCGTGCCCACACGCCCGCTCCCCATGGCGTACCCGAAGCCGCTTCGTCGAGCATGGTGCAAAGGATGTAGCGGGCGGCGGTGACGTGTTCCGCGGGGATTGCGCTTGCTCTCGCCTGGGCCTCGAAGCGGCGGATCCCGCGCGCGAGCGTATCGCGCAATGCAACGGGGTCGGCGCAGGACGTCATCGCCCGGATTTGAGGGCCTAGCCGCAGCAGTGGCGTGCAAGCCGCGATCAGCGGATTGAGCGAGCCGCTTGATCCAGCCGCGGCGAACACAGCATCGAGCGAGGGCTCCGCACCGGCGCCGCCTGAGGTTTCTCCCGCCCACGGAGATCCGGCCGCCTCCGGACGCCGCCGCGCGCCTGGATTAGGCTTGATCATGGTCTGATCAGGTTCAAAACCCTCAAACGGATCGTCGCTCGGCATGGCCGTCACTGGCGGATCGCCCAGAATTCCAGTTCGAGTCCGGGAAACTCGCCCGCGATATACATGGCGAGATTGCCGGTCTGTTCAAGCTCCTTCCACAGATCGCCATTCCGATCGAGCTCGAAATAGCTGTAACCCGCATGAAAAGGGATCTGCCGCGGTGCGACTGGCATGGCGCGCAGCCCGATGCCCGGGAGCGCCAGATTGACCAGATCGCGAATGCGGTCGGCCGGCGCGATCTTCACCTGGGTCGGGAAGCGCACCCGCAGCGCCTCGCCGGACATCTTTGCGTTGGCTGCCAGCACGAAGCCGGCCTTCTTTACCAGTTCGAGGTCGTTGATCGACGCCACTCGTACGCCGGATTTGCGGCTTTGCAACTCGATCGCGACAGCGTCAGGCTCGCGCACCTGTGACAGCGACTGACGCAGTTCACGCATCACGGGCTCGAACGAGGCCTCCAGGTCGTCGTGACAATATGGGGGGTACATGACGACCCTGCGACGTTCGTCAAAGGTGGCGAGATCTCCCGACAAGGCGATGGCGAGTTGATAGAACCGCTCGGGATGCAGCAGCGGCACTTGCTGCAAATGCATGAATAGCGGCTCGAATCGGTTCATGGTCTGCAGCAGCAGGAAGTCGGCGACCTCCGCGACCCCGCCGTGCCCCGGTCTGGCGAGCCGTGCGGCGATCCGGTCCGCGTGCTGGTGCAGCAGACCCGCGATCTCCTGCTCGTAGCCGAGCAGCTGCGGATTGGCGAGTGCGTGGAGCATCGGCGGGATATAGCGGGCATCGAGAACCACCCGGTTGTCCGCGCGCCTTTCCACTACGCGCGCGAGCCCGATCGTTGTGAAGGCGTCGGTGCTGTCGTGCGCAAGCATCAGGCGCAGGTTCGGCATGCCGACACGCATCTGGGCCACGCGGTCCGTGCTCGTCGTGCTGTCGGTGACTGAGGTGTCTGCCGCAAGGTAGCGCAGGCCATCGGCCGCACCGCCTTCGACATCAACTTCCTTGGCGCCGTTGCGCGCCAGGGGCAATGCGAGCACGACTACTTCGTCGCGGGTGCCTGCAGGGATGTCGAGCGGCGGTGGCGCAGGCTCTTCGTCGGGGAACGTAAATGCGGTCCCGTCAGGCAACACGCCGAACGCGGAGATGAGCGCGACCTTGCCCAGCCCGAGCGTGACCTCGTCGAGCAGATACGATACCCAGCCCCAGGACCATGGTTCAGTAGCCCGGCCGTGCGAGCGAACCAGGTGCTCGATGAAGCGGTCATGCTGCTGAAAATGCTGGGGCTCCAGGAACAACCCCTCGGACCAGATCGTTCTTTGGTGCCAGGTCATGGTGGCTCGTATCGGCAGGCAGTGCCGTGCGTGGAGTAACAGGTTTGCGCGGGCACACGCCGCCGCCCTGCGGAGCGCCCATCCTCAAAAACGATCGATCGGGACAAAATTTGCAAAGAAGGAGGCGCCTTGCCGATGACCGATCCATCCGCAAGCCGCACCGCCATCTCAAGGTGGGCCGATGACCACGTCTGCCGCATCGACTTTCACCGCGAGCGAGGTGGTCCGGTTCGGCGGCACAGGCGCAACGGCGCGCCAGCGCGAGCGTTCGATATCGCGGTACGCGGCGACAATGGCAACGTATTTCGTGCCGGGTTGGACGACCTGTTCGAAGCTTTTGCTCTCTCCTGGGCGCAGCAGGAACTCGTTTTTGGCATTGAGATCAGCACCGAGCGTCGCTTGGTCCTTACCGTATAGCGTAAAGAAGTCGGCACTGTCGAACGCGGCGGTGGACTTCAACTCATAGACGCGCACGACAATGGGCGAAGGCCTGCCTTTGCTATCGGGGTTCGCGGTTGCGAGCACGACGACGTTGACCTTGATGGCCGTTGGCGGAGGAGGGGGAGGGGGCGATTTGCATGCGGTTGACAGGAGCAGCGCGGACAAGAAAACAGACTTCAACCATTTGCCAGCAAGCCGGCGGAGGTTGGCATGGGGGAGCGTGCAAGGCACATGCGAGGCCATGACGCCCGGCAACGCTCCGTGGTACGCCGCGGTCGATTCGATCCTTTGCATGGCGTCTCCCTCTTGCAGGCACAGCCTGGATTCGGCTTGCAGGAACGCATTCTAGGCGAGGAACGGCGCTGGCAGACGCCACATTGCCGGGCAATGTTGTCTTGCATACGAATCTGCCAGAAGCATTTTTGAAAATTTTCCCGCTGGTTCGTTTAACCCGAAAGCAGTGCAGTGAAACCCGGGACGCTGGGAGATCAGACGTCTCGTGTCCGCTGCTGCCTCGCGATGAGCAATGCCCGCGTTTCACACTTTCCGACGGAATCGAGCGTGAATCCGATCGAGGATCTCCTGTCGTCCCGCCAGGGAGACGCTGCTCCTGCTCCAGCTGGGTGCAGCGTAATCTGCTGTCGTGCGAGGGAGCGACGTTCGGCCAATTGCGCAATCGGACCTCGTGCGCTCGCCGCGGTCGTTGGGTTGATCGTCTGCCTGCTCACACTCGTTGGCGCGGCGCATTGGGCGTACGCACAGGACAAGCCCCTGACACCGGCTGCACGGGAGGCGGAAGCACGGGCGCGCGACGCCGAGACGATACAGTCCCTCACGAAGGAAGGGCGTCTACTGCTCGAGCGCGACCAGGTGAAACTCGATGGCTACGCATATTGCAGCATGGCAGTCGCGGCTGCTGAACGCGGCGAATTCCGGGAGAGCATCGAGGCCGCTTCGCGCGCGTTGCTTGTAGCGCAGCAGACCGACAACACCAATCTGCTCGCGCTCTCCAAACGCGACCTCGCGATTGCATATAGTTACGCGGGCGACCTTGATGACGCCCAACGCTACGCCAGCGAGGCACTGGCAATTGGCCAGAACAACCCCGAGCAGGTTCTTGCGCCGGTGCACAAGGTGCTTGGCGACATTGCGCTGCGCAAAGACAACCCCACCACCGCAATAAGCGAATATCGCGCCGCGCTCGCAGTCGCCTCACCGCGCTACCGCCCGTTAGTACTGCTTTCGTTGACCAATGGGCAGATCGCCGCCGGGGACACCGCCGCGGCGCGCGCGACATTTGGAGAGGCGAGCGAGGCAAAGGACAGTTTGCTCGCCCCGTTCTACCGCCGTATCGAAGGCAATCTCCTGCTCGCTGAGGGCAAACCGCAGGAGGCACTCGCGGCGTTTTCGGCAGGCGTCACCAAGAGCGAAAAGGGTGATTCGAGCTACGAAAACCTGTGGGCTCACGAGGGCATGGGGCGAGCTTATCTGGCCATGGGGGATCGTGCACGTGCCCGCGAGGCATGGTTGCAGGCTCTCGACGACTCGGAGTCTGTTCGTGCACGCTTTCGCAGCGATGAGTTCAAGACTGGTTTATTCGCGGATACGCAAACAGTGTTCGAGGAAACCATCGCGCTCGTCGTAGAGGACGGGGACTATGAAACGGCGTGGTCGCTCTCGGAGCGCAGCCGCGCACGCGCCCTGCTTGACGTGGTGCGCAACCGCCTCGCCGCCCGTGTCGATCCACAGCAGTTGAACGGCCGCGTGCTCTCACTCGATGAAGTGCGCGCGGCGCTACGGCCAAACGAAGCAATCGTCGAGTTTCAAAGCCTGCCCAAGGAGATGATCGTCTGGGTGGTGCGTAGCGACGGACTCAAGGGCGTGACGCTGCCGGTGGCGCAAAAGGACATGGCACTCGCGGTCAAAGACTTTCGCAACGCCATCATTAACGGACGTCCACAAGCGCTGACGTATGGCGCGCGACTCGGCACATTGCTGATCGACCCATTAGGCCTAAGGCCGGAGGAACGTCTCATCATCGTGCCCAACGGCGCGCTGCACTATATGCCGTTTCAGGCGTTGCGCACCGGGCAGCAATACCTGATCCAGCAGCATCCGATCGCGCTCGCGCCATCGGCGAGCGTCGCGATCCAACTCGTGCACCGGCAACAGCGTGTCGCGAGCGATCTCGTGGCGTTCGGCAATCCGCGCATCGCACCGGAGTTCGACCTGCCTGGCGCTGAAGCCGAGGTTCGCGGCATCGCCCCGCTATTCACCAAAAAAGAGACGCTTTTGAAAAGCGCCGTGACGCGCACAGCGTTTGACGACAAGGCGCCCACTGGCCGCGTCGTGCACGTGGCTACGCATGCCGAAGCGGACACGATTGATCCGCTGCATTCGCGCATCCTGCTTGCGCCCGCATCGCAGCCGGCAGACGGGCCCGATTCACTGCTGGCGGAAGATATTTACAACCTCAAGTTCAACGAGGTCGCACTCGTCACGCTCTCGGCTTGCGAAACGGCGCTCGGCCGCATCGAACGCGGCGACGAAATCATGGGGTTCACACGCGCATTTTTCTATGCGGGCGCTTCGGCGTTGATCGTCTCGATGTGGCCCGTCGCCGACGAGTCCACCGAGCTGACCATGCACACCTTCTATGCATCGCTCACGGGCGGCGACGAGGCGATCGACGCGATGCGCAAGGCGCAGCTCGCGGTGCTCGCAAACAGCAAGTTCTCGCATCCGTTTTATTGGGCTCCGTTCGATTTGATGGGCGGCTGGCGCCTTGCCGTGGCGCAATGAGATAGTTTCCGTGAACAAGAATATGTTCTTAAGGCCCAAAACGTGCCGACGGCATCAAGCGCTGCACGCGGTGACAGGCCGCGCTGCGGCACACTGTCTGCCAGTGACGCTCGCATGCGCACTCTGTACCGGGGCATGGGCTCAGCAGGCTCCGGGAGCGGGGACTCAGCAAGTCCCCAGCGCCGGCACCATCCTGAACCAGCAGACTCGCCCGGTTCCCGAGGCGCCGCCACCCGGGAACGCTGGCGCGCTGCCTCAAGCGCCGACTGTCCCGCCTGCAGTGGCCGGAGGGAAAACGTTCGAACTTCATAGCATTCGTCTGGTTGGCAACGAGACGCTTTCCACCGCGACGTTGTTGCCGCTCGTGAGCAGCAAGATCGGACAGCAGGTCAGCCTGAACGACCTGAACGATATGGCGGCGCGCATCGCGCAGGCGTATCACGAGCGCGGCTACGCGCTTGCCCAGGTCGTGGTTCCCCCTCAGGACGTGACCAGCGGCGACGTGACGCTCACTGTGCTCGAAGGCAAGATTGGTCGCGTACATCTGAATGTCGCGCCAGACACGCCAGTCCGAGAGAGCCTGCTGCGCGCGCGGCTCGCAGCGATCCAGCCTGGCAAGCCGCTCCTCCAGCGTGATCTCGAACGAACGATGCTGCTGCTATCGGACGTGCCCGGCGTGCGCGTCACGTCGGCACTCGAGGCGGGTAGCGTGCCGGGTACGGTCGATCTGACCGTGAACGTGGAACCAGCAAAACGCTGGGAATTTGGCGTGTCGCTCGACGACTATGGTGCTCCGCAGGCTGGCCAATGGCGCCTTGGCATGGTTGGCCGACTGAACTCACCGTTCGGCATCGGCGACAATCTGGACGTCAACCTGCTGTGGGCGGAGCGCTCTGACACCGTGTATGGCCGCATCGGCTATGACGCGCCGGTCGACAGCAACGGCACGCGCGTGGGGATCGCCTATTCACATCTGTACTACTACCTGGGTCAGGATTTTGCGTCGCTCAATGCACAAGGGAATGCCGACGTCGTCACCGGTTCCGTCTCGTATCCGCTGATCCGCTCTCGCAGCCAGAACCTGCTGTTGCGCGGCGCGATCGAATATCGCTCGCTGACCGACAATGTCGGCGTCGCCGGCTTTACCAATCCGCAGAAGCTCACGCTCGGCAGCGTCGGACTCTCCTATGAAAGCCGGGACAGTTTTCTGGGCGGCGGTTTCAACAGTGCGGAGCTCGAACTCGCCGTCGGTCATCTGAATATCGACAATGCCGAGGCCCTCGCACTCGATCAAGCGCCCGACGGGCGCCATACGGAGGGCACGAGCGTTCGTATGACGATGCTCGCGAATCGCCTCAACGCAATCACCGAAAAGTGGAGTGTGTTTTTCGGTGTGTCGGGGCAGTGGGCCAACGAGAATCTTGATAGCTCGTCGCGCATTGCGCTAGGTGGCCCGCACGCGGTGCGAGCCTATTCGCCTGACGAGGCCGTGGTCGATGAAGGGCTGATAGCGACGGCCTCGATTCGCTATGCCGTCATTTCAGCAGTCACGGTTTCCGCATTCTTCGATATTGGAGTGGGTCGATATAACGCGCGCTCTATACCGGGGCAGGGCGCCAATACCGTCACACGCAGCGGAGCAGGTCTTGCGGTGTACTGGACCGGCCCTGCCGGAATCACGCTTGACGCAAGTCTCGCCTGGCGTACCACGCGGGCCGACACGACCGGCGACGACAAGGTGCCGCGGCTTTACGTGCAGTTATCGAAGGCGTTCTGAAGCCGTTCTGAAGGAGTTCGCCATGAACGACACGTCCTGCGTTTCGGACCGGCAGCGCCGGCGGATGGGAGAGCGCGCCCGCCGGAAGCTGGAGAAGCGTGCAGTTGGCTATGGCGTGGCGGACCGCGATCCATTATCGATTCGGCTCCTGCCGCTGCTGGTTCTGCTCGTCAGCGCCGAAGCCTTCGCGCTGCCGACCGGCGGACAGGTCGCCGCCGGCAATGTCGCGATTGGCGCGGCCGCGAACAACACGTTGCCGATCACACAGACGTCCGGCAGCGCAATCGTCAACTGGCAGGGCTTCTCGATTGCCGGCAACGAGACGGTGAACATCCAGCAGCCGAATGCGTCAGCGGTGATGCTCAATCGCGTAGTGGGCAGCAACGCGAGCGTGATCTACGGCCATCTGAATGCGAACGGCCGGGTATTTCTCGTCAATCCGGCGGGCGTGATGTTCTCGCCGGGGTCATCGGTGAACGTCGGGTCGCTTGTCGCTTCGACGCTTGGCATTTCAGATTCTGATTTTCTGGCTGGGCGCTATCACTTCATGGCAGTTCCTGGGCAGCCAGGCGCGAAGGTTACTAACCAGGGCACGATCCAGGCCGGCGAGGGCGGCACGGTGGCGATGCTCGGCGCGCAGGTGAGCAACAGCGGTACCGTGATCGCGAAGCTCGGCACAGTGGCAATGGGCGCGGGCAACGACATCACGCTCGACTTCGCGGGCGACGGTCTCACGATGCTCAAGATCAACGGCCCGTCGGCTCAGGCGTCGCTCGAGAATACGGGGACGCTCGCCGCCGATGGCGGCCAGGTGCTCATGTCGGTGCAAAGCGCTGATGCGCTCGCGTCCACGGTACTCAATCAGTCTGGCGTGGTGCGCGCGCAAAGCATCGCCGAGCGCAATGGCCGCATCGTGCTCGACGGCGGGCCACAGGGTGTCACGCAGGTGGCGGGAACGCTCGATGCGACGGGCGGAACAGGACTGACCGGCGGGCAGATCGATGTGACTGGCCAGAACGTTGCACTGTTGTCCGGAGCGCGCGTCGATGCGAGCGGGGCGGCGGGCGGTGGGCGCGTGCGGTTCGGTGGCGGGGCGGGCGGCGGGGATTCCGACATCCGCAACGCGCAGGCGATTTACATGGCGCCGGATGCGCAGATTCACGCTGATGCGCTCGCGAGCGGGCCGGGCGGGCACCTCGTTGCGTATGCGGCCAATACGGCTCGGCTGTATGGAACGCTGTCGGCCAGAGGCGGAGCGCAAGGCGGCGATGGCGGGATGATCGAGACGTCTGGGCACTACCTCGATACGGTGGGGGCGAAGATTGATGCGACGGCGCCCAAGGGAGCAGGGGGGACGTGGCTGATCGATCCGTACAACCTTGAAATAACCTCAGCCACGTCAACCGACGCGGTATTCACGCCGTCAACGGGCGCGGCGACACCTGCGATGTTCGCGCCAGGTAACGCAGATAGCACGATAGCGCCAAGCGACATCAGCGCTCAACTGACGCAGGGTACGTCCGTCACCATCGCCACAGGTACAGGCGGCCCAGGTAGCGGTGGCAACATCACGCTCGATAGCGGTGAGCTCATCACGAAAGGCGCGAACGCCTCCGCGGGTGATGCGACGCTGATACTCAGCGCGGCCAATTCGATCACGCTCAATGGCTCGATCACTTCGACCTCGGGGAGGCTCAACCTCATTGTCGATGCGAATTTGAGCGGTGCTACGCTTGGCAGCCACTCCATCACGCTTTCCGGTGGGGAGATCCTGACAAATGGCGGCCTGGTCAGTATCGGGGTGCCGCAGGCGTCAGTGTCAACAGCGGGCACAACGGCCTCGGACGGCGCGTCCATCTACCTGAGTAACGAGAGGATCGACACTAGCGGATTGGCACCGAGCGGCGCCTACAGTGGGGCCGTCCTGATTCACGGTCAAGGTGCGTACCCCATCCCCATCCCCAACACCACCACCACGTACGATGACGCGGTCAACATTCGGCTCTCGCAGATCAACACGTCCGCCGGGCTGGTCGACATTGAAGGCAGCGCCGGCGCCGGTCAGGCGTCCCGGCTCGGCGGCGTCTTTTTCTCGGATCGCTCGAGCGTCACTACGTCGACAGGCAATATCCAGATTTTCGGTGCGGCGGCAGGCCCGGTGCCCGATACATCCGTGCCGCCAAGTGCCGGTGTCTACTTCGGCGATGCATCCCTGACCACGTCGACGGGAAAGATCGATATCCGCGGTAATTACGCCGGGGCCGTTGATGGCGGCACTGATCCTACGCCGGGCGCCGAGTTCGCAGATTCTTCGAGCATCCACGCGATGGGCGACAAAACGCTGGTGGAGATCACCGGATCGACCAATCAGGTCAATCCAGGCATCGAGGTGTTGCCCAGCAGTAACAGTTCGATCACCGCTGGTAATGGCGGCACCATCGTGCTGCGGAGTTCGAGCGTCGGCACGACCGCCAGTCTCCAGGTAGCTTCAGGTATCCTGAGCTCCTCTAACGGCGACGTGGTCTTGATTTCGGGCGGCGTGGATCCGAACACGTTCGAGTTGATCGACAATGTGGGTGCGCAGATCGGCCTGTTCTTTACCCCAACAAGCGGATTGAGCATCGATTCGACCACCTACGATGCGTTGCAGGGCTTTGGCACGCTCATACTTGGCAGCTCGGGCCAGAATGGGAAGATAACAGTGGGTGGTGTGAGCTGTGACGACCCTGCTGGTTGTGCTCCAAACTTCAACCTGAATCTGACGCTGGAAAGCTCCGGCGGAGGCCACGACGCAATTGAACTCCAGCGCGGCGCCTCGATGACGAGCGGTCACACGCTTGCGCTGTTGTCGACGGGCACCGTCACAGCGCCAGGGGGCATTCTGGCAGATAGTCTGATACTTTCCGGCAACGGGAACTTCATGCTGACCGACCCGGGCAATCGTGTCAGTGTGCTGTCGCTGGTGAATGCTGGAGGCGTCTATTTTTCCGATCCGGGAAGCTTCGCAGTTGGACCCGCGAAGTCGAGTCACTACGATCTGGCGATTGATAATTCCAGTGTGGTCGACGGCACGACATCGTCGCTGGCCGGCGACGTCCAGTTGCAAGCACTGACCGACCTGGACCGGTTGCCGACCAACCTGAGCATCGATGCCCCAATCCAGAAAACGGGTGGCCAGGACGCGACGCTGACATTGAGCGCGACGGGCTCACTCTTTGACGCAGGAAATAGCATTACATCGACGGCGGGCAAACTCAACATGGTGTTTGATGCCAACTCAGGAGGAACGACGCCAGGCCAAACCATCCAGTTTTCGCAAGGCGTGTTGCTCGCCTCGAACGGCGGTGATGTGTCGCTCGGAGTGATCCCAGGACAGCCGGGCTCATTCGACGGCGCTTCCATTAGCCTGAACCAGACGAGTATCACGACGGCGAGTGCTACCCCTGGGACTTCGGGTAGTGTGACGATCCATGGTCACGGCGCCCCGAATACCGACGCTGTATATATCGGCGGCCAGTCCTCCGTCACCACCTCAGCTGGCAAGCTGGAAGTCGAAGGCGCGCTCGGGACAGCGGGTCCGCAGGGCGGCGCCGGTGTCGTGCTGGTGCAGGGTTCGAGCCTGAGCACCGACAGCGGTGCGATTCTGCTGTATGGAGCCGCGGTCGGGCCGATTTCTGACCCGTACTTCGCCCCGCCTGGCGCCGGCGTCGTCATTGACGCTTCACGAGTAACGACCCGTCTGGGCTCGATCGATATACGTGGGGTGTACACGGGGGCGGCACCCGGCGCCACAGGCTCGTATTTCCCGCCGACCGCCAACCCGATAAGTCGCGGTTCCGGTGTCGGCATTGAGGATGGCTCGAGCGTAACGGCAACCGGCCCGGGCACCTCGATCAGCATAGCGGGTTCCACCAATCAGCCTCTGCCCGGCGTGATCGTGGGCAACCAGTCGAGCATCACGGCAGGGCAAGGCGGCTCGGTAGTCCTGAGCGCGCTCAACACCGGGACAGCTGGAAGTCCCTCGAGTCTTTCGATATCGAATAGCACCGTCTCCGCGCCCGGCGGCACTTTGGCCCTCGTACCAGGCAGCGTCGACCCCACATCCTTTCAGCTCGTCGCCGCCAATGCCGCGCTGATCGGCCTGTTCACGCCCGCTTCTGGACTTGGTATCGATGCGACGACATTCGGCGCGTTCCAGGGCTTTCAGACGATCGTGCTCGGCAGCAACCAGCAGACGGGCAGCATTACCGTGGGCGGCACGAGTTGTAGCGCAAGCGGCGGACTGTGCAGGCCCGTCTTCTCGACTGATCTGACGTTGGCGAGTGCCGGCTCCGGCAGTCAAGGCATTGATTTGCAGTTCGGCGCATCGTTACCCGGACATACCTTGACGCTTTCGTCGAGTGGCGCTGTGACGGACCCTGGCGGAATCCAGGCAGCGAACCTCGTGCTCGCGGGGGGCGGCAATTTCACGCTGACTGATCCAGGAAACAATGTGGGCGTGCTAGCCATTCCGTCTGCTGGCACTGTCATATTCTCCCAGCCAGGAAGCTTCACCATCGGACCGGCCACGTCGCAGACCTATGACAGGAGCACCGGACAATTTGTACCGATCAACGCAACCAGCGCGAACTTGACAGGCGACCTTCAGGCGACATCTCTCAACGGAGGCATCTCCCTTGGCGCACTCGGCATACCAACCAGCATCACGGCCCGCGGCAGGATCGAACTCATAATGGAAAACGGCGAGTTCGACAACGTCGGCGGCGGCACCTTGACAGCGGGCAACGCGTGGCACATCTGGGAAGCGAGCTGGATCGGCGAAACGCGCGGTGGCCTGAATCCCGGTGGCACGACCCCGAACTACTATGGTTGCACGTTCCCCGGAACCTGTAGTTGGCCCGGCACGGTACCGCTTGATGCCAACCATTTTGTCTATGTCGCGAGACCGACGCTCACCTTCACGATCGGCGATGGCACCCGCTTTGTCGGCGCAGGTGATCCTCAGTTTACATTTACGGTCGCCGGCCTGATCAATGGCGATACGACGACGAATTCATTGTTGGCGGGAGCGCTGACCACGACGGCCACGGCGGGTTCGCCACCGGGACAATATCCGATCGTTGGTTCGTTTTTCTCGCCAGATGGCTACCTCATCACCGTCACGGCAGGGACGCTGACGGTGACACAGCAAACAACCGTGACCCAGCCGCCGCCGCTGCCGCTCAACGGGCAGCCCTTCAACCGCAGCGGTCTGCAGCCGCTCTTTACCGCCCAGGAACAAAGCTTCGTTTACGAAAGCAACCTGGGCGGCATCAATGTGTGTGTCGGTTCGACTGCGCCGATCCTCGCGCTTCAGCAACCCGAGGGCGCCTCCGACACGCTGGCAGTCGAGTGGAAGCGCGTGCGCTCGCGGCCGAATCTAAATAGCTGTCTGGTCGTCAACGGCCAGCATGGCTGTGACGAGTTCTGACTTTGGGGACATTAATGCTTGATTTGGAGCCTCTGCTCGCCGAGACACAATCGATGCCGCCTTGCGGCGTCGAACTGGACTACGACGCGGAATTTCTCGAACTCGAAGATATGGCGACCGAGAAGCCGATGCGCCAGTTTGAGAAGGAGCAAGTGGAACCGCCATGGCGCGAAGTGTTGGTGCGAGCCGCCGCGTTGCTCCAAAAATCGAAAGACCTGCGTCTCGCATTGATGTATTCGCGGGCTGCCTGCCAGGTGGACGGAGTCAAAGGCTTTCATGCAGGCCTGCGGCTGTTGCTCGGACTCCTGGAACGTTACTGGGACGGGCTGTATCCGTTGCTCGATGCCGACGAGAACAACGATCCGGCCTTGCGGGCAAACGTGCTCGCGGCGCTGGCGGACCGGCTCACGCCGTTCGGCGAGCACGCGACGCTTTTGCGCGATCTGCGCACTGCCGAAGTCTGCCGCGTACCGGGTGACCGGCTCACGGTGCGCCAAATTCTGATTGCGCATGGCAAGTTCGCCGCCCCGGAGGGCGAACCGGTGCTGCCGCTTCAGGTTGTCCAGGGGGTGCTCGGCAAGGCCCTGGAGGCGGATCCTGCGGCGCTTTCTGACGCGATCAGCTTGCCTCAGACTGTAGAGGCGCTGGCCAGTCTGATCAACGAGCGCTTTGGCTCACAGAATGCGCCAAGTCTTGCGGGCATGTTGAGCATTACCCAGAACCTCGCAGCCATTTGCCGTTCGGTCGCGGCTAACAAAGGAATTCCCGGGGCGGCAGACCCAAGCCCCCATTCCGATAGGGCCAGCGCGATCGCGAACAAACTGACAGGCGACGAAACCGCTGCGATCGGTGTAACCGGAATGCCGGTTACACCGGTTCCTTCGGCGCCCGATTCCTCGGTCGCTCTGGGCGTCCAGCGACTGGCGACACGCGAGGATGCCATGGCGATGCTCGAGGCCGTCTGCACGTTCCTCGAACGCACCGAGCCGACCAATCCGGCGCCACTATTGATCCGGCGGGCACGCTTACTAATGGGGAAGGATTTCATCGGGATCATGCAGGATCTTGCCCCCGACAGCCTGGGGCAGATTTACCAGATTTTAGGTAGGGAGCCGGAATGAAGGCTCCGTGAAATCGTCATGAAGCGCAGGTGCAGTGCATCGCTTTACGGCAGCTTTTCAATCGTCGGCAGTCCAATCGTCTTAGAAGGATGAGCGTCAGCCTCGCAGGGAGGGGTCATGGCAACCAGCAGTCAGAAGTTCATCGCCCGCAACCGCGCGCCGCGCGTGCAGATCGAGTACGACGTCGAGACCTATGGCAGCGAGCGCAAGATCCAGTTGCCGTTCGTCATGGGCGTGCTCGCTGATCTGTCGGGCAAACCTGCCGAGCCGCTGCCCCCCGTGGGGGAGCGCAAGTTCCAGGAAATTGACATCGACAACTTCGACAGCCGCATGAAAGCGATGAACCCGCGGGTCGCGTTCCAGGTGCCGAATACGTTGACGGGTGAAGGCAACCTCAACATCGACATCACGTTCGAGAACATGGACGATTTTTCGCCTGCCGCGGTCGCGCGCAAGGTCGATGCGCTCAACAAGCTGCTCGAAGCGCGCACGCAACTCGCGAACCTCATCACCTATATGGACGGCAAGACGGGCGCCGAAGAGTTGATTGCGCGCGTGCTCGAAGATCCAGCGCTGCTGCAGACGCTCGCGAGCGCCCCGCAAAAACCAGACGCATCGGCCGAATGAACTCCGTCTGCCTCGACGCATGCCCCTGAAGGGAAACGACCATGTCTGACATTCCGAAGAGTTCCGATACGACGGCTGGGCAGCAAAGCTCCGCGCTCGAAGGCAGCGACCTGACCGCGCTTCTGAACAAGGAGTTCCGCCCCAAGAGCGATGAGGCAATGAGCGCAGTACAGACGGCCGTGCAAACGCTCGCGCAGCAGGCACTCGCGAAAAGCCAGTTGATCTCTGGCGACGCGATCCGCACGATCCAGGGCATGATCTTCGAAATCGATGCGAAGCTTACCAAGCAGGTGAACGAGATCCTGCACCACTCCGATTTTCAGAAGCTCGAGGGCTCGTGGCGCGGCTTGCATTACCTCATCAACAATACCGAAACCGATGAGATGCTCAAGATCCGCGTCATGAACATCTCGAAGAAGGATCTGGGCAAGACGCTCAAGCGCTATAAGGGCACTGCATGGGACCAGAGTGCCATCTTCAAGCGCATCTACGAAGAGGAATACGGTCAGTTTGGCGGTGAGCCGTTCGGTGCATTGGTTGGTGACTTCTACTTCAATCACACGCCGCCCGATGTCGAGCTGCTCGGAGAAATTTCGAAAGTGGCGGCGGCGGCCCATACGCCTTTCATTGCGGCGGCGGACCCCAGCCTCTTGCAGATGGACTCGTGGCAGGAACTGGCCAATCCGCGGGACCTCACCAAGATATTCGGTACACCGGAATATGCGAGCTGGCGTTCGCTGCGAGAATCGGAAGACGCCCGCTATATCGGTCTGGCCATGCCGCGCTTTCTGGGGCGGCTGCCGTACGGTGCGCGTACGAACCCCGTGGATGAATTCGACTTTGAAGAGGAAACCGGCTTCGCAGATCACAACAAGTACGCCTGGGCCAATGCCGCGTATGCGATGGCGGTCAACATTAACCGCTCGTTCAAGTTCTACGGCTGGTGTTCGAGGATTCGGGGCGTGGAGTCGGGGGGCGCGGTCGAAGGCCTGCCGGTGCACACGTTTCCGACCGACGATGGCGGCGTCGACATGAAATGCCCCACCGAGATCGCCATATCCGATCGCCGGGAAGCCGAACTGGCGAAGAACGGCTTCATGCCGCTCATCCACCGGAAGAACTCGGACTTTGCTGCGTTTATCGGCGCGCAGTCGCTGCAGAAGCCATTCGAATACGAGGATCCCGACGCCACGGCAAACGCGGCGCTTGCCGCCCGTCTGCCTTACCTGTTCGCCTGCAACCGCTTTGCGCATTACCTCAAGTGCATCGTGCGCGACAAGATCGGTACGTTCAAGGAGCGCTCGGACATGGAGAGCTGGCTCAATCGCTGGATCACACAATATGTGGACGGCGACCCCGCTAACTCTTCGGAGACGACGAAGTCGCAAAAGCCGCTCGCGGCCGCGGAGGTCAAGGTCGCGGAAGTGGAAGGGAACCCGGGGTATTACACGTCCACGTTTTACCTGCGTCCGCATTATCAGCTCGAGGGGCTGACGGTATCGCTGCGGCTCGTCTCACGCTTGCCGTCGGCCAAGCAGGCGGCTTAAGCGAGGATTGAAGCGCCGGACGGCCGCCGCAGAATCGTTGTTTGATGCGGTTCGCCGATCCAGACCGCGGTTGCCGTGTAGTTGTCGTGGCCAGGGCGTGCCTGGGCGCGCACTCGGGACACGAGTTGCTCGAGCCAGGCCGCGGGCGCCTCGGCGCGCCCGATTGCATCGATCATCGCCGCATCGTCCAGGTCTCCCCAGAAGCCGTCCGTGCACAACAGGAACGCGTCGCCGTCGGCGAGCGCGAATGGCTCGCCGGATACGGCAATTGCAAGGTCCTCCGAAGTGCCGAGCGCCGAGAACAGCACGTTTCGGCGTGGATGCTTGCGGGCATCCTCGCTCGACAGCAGCTTTGCATCCAGCATGCTTTGCACGAGGCTGTGGTCCTGCGTACGCACCTTCGTCACGCCGTTGCGAAAGCAATAGAGTCGGGTATCGCCGCAGTGCGCCCAGGCAGCGGACCGCGTTGTCTCGTCGATCACCAGCAGCACGGCGGTCGAGCGCATGTTTGCATGACCGTGTCCGGCCTCCTGGGCATCGACGATTGCGTCGTTGGCACGCAACAGAATGCGCTTCAGGTTCGGTGAGCCGAGCGTCAGTCCTGCCGTGGCGATGTGCTCGAGCTCGGCGAGCACGGTTTCGACCGTCACGCGGGAGGCCGTGTCGCCTCCGCCGTGGCCACCGGCGCCGTCCGCGACGACACAACCAAGTAGCGGGCCGCGCTGCCATTGGCCATAGGCGTCTTCGTTGCGGCTGCGGCCGCCCACCTCGCTCACGCTGGCCGTTTGCACTTGCACCATGGTCTCCTGCGGGAACCGCGGAGTGTGATGTCTTTCACGATTTGCGTTGTTTCAGGCGATCGATCTGCGCTTCGTATGCCGCAACGAAAGCCTTGCCGAAGAGGGCATGAAAGTCATCGGCGGCTTCGCGGGTAAGCTGGCCGTGTAGCTCGGAGAAAAGATCCCAGCAGCGCGCACGCCGATTCAGCTGAGGGAGCAAGTTGTCGAGCAGAGAATGCTGCGTGAGACGGGCTTCGATTTTCGCTGGCTCGAAGCGGTCGAATACGCCGTCGAGCGCGGCACGCATGCCGGCCACGAAGCCCACCTGATGGGCGCGCAGATCGGCATAGGCGTCCGCCAGTGCCTCGGTGGCCGGCATGAAGCCGCGCGTCGCCGGATTGAGCAGGTGCGCAAGCGCGGCCTCGACGTTCGGCGAAAATTTGAGCGGGTTGTTGTCCGAGGCGACGATCATGGTCGCCTCAGTACGCATCTCGCGCCGCGTAGCTGCGCGTGCACGCAGCATGTCCAGCGTGCCCTGAGTCGCCTCGCGCAACAGTTCGCCCAGGAGTTGCATCAAGGCGGGAGTGAGCGAGTCGATTCGCACGGCCGGTGCGTCGAGGCCGCGCAACAGCGCGTCGAGCAGTGCGTCAGGGTGGGCGCGACTCGGGGCAGCCTGCGCCGGCCGTTGTGAAGCGTCCGCGGGTGGCGGCTGCTGCGGTGGCGCTGGTTCTGCCTGCGGCGCTGGCCGCATGCGCGGCAGAGGAAAGGCACTGTGCAGTTCGGAGCTACTATCAGGCTGCGACGGTGGCGGAGGGTCAGGCTTCGTCGTGGCCGTCAGGCTCGCAAACGGATCGCTGTCACGGGACGTATTGGGCGCGGCGAGCGGATCGTCGATCGGCGAGGCGCTGCGCAGCGGTGAATCTCGTGCTTCAAGGCTGCTGCCCGGCGCGAGGTCGGACCCCGGACCGAGGTTGAACAGCTCGTCGATCGTCCGATTGGCCGCCGGATCCTCGATGCCGAGATCGAAATCATCGCCGAGTATTGGCGGCGGCGTAGCTGTCCGGGGAAGCGCTTCGGCCTCTCGCGGCGAAGGGCGCAGGAGATCGTCGAGTCCGTCCGCATCGTGTGCTCCCTGTCGCTCACGCTGCGGTTCGCCGAAAAGACCCGCGAACGGATCGTCGCTGGCGGAAGGGACAGTCGGGTCGGTGTCCGCAACCGCAGCCCGCAACTGGTAGCCGCCAATCTGCACTTCATCGCCGTCTTTCACCGCGATCTCTTCGCCGGGTTCGAGCGGCGTACCGTTCACAATGGCTGGGTTGCTGCCGCGATCGATCAGGCGGTAGTGCCCGTCGCGCCAGACGATTTGCGCATGGACCCGCGACACCGTGCGTTCCGCGTCTTCGAGCACGAGCTGATTCGTTCCGGCACGTCCGATCGTTCCGCCCGCCGTATCGAACGTTGCCGCGAGCGGCCGAGAAGGGGGGGTTCCGTTAAAGCGGATCACAGTCAGCGTCAGCATCGTATCGACTCCGGGCCTCAGGCCACTTCAGTCGAATTCGTAAAGGAACTCGTCGGCGGTCGCAGAAAGCCGGATGCGCATGAGCGCATCACCCTTTGTGAGCCGCGTCAGGTACTCGGTGGAGATGCGTGGCAGCACCGTGTTCGTCAGCAGCGCATCGATCACACGGCCGCCCGATTCGGCCTCCGTGCAGCGCGACACGATCAGCTTGACCGTAGCGTCGTCGTATTCGAAGGGAATGCCATGATTCTCCTCGATGCGCCGGCGGATACGCTCCAGTTGCAGGCGCACGATGTTCGCCATCATCGTGTCGGACAGCGGATAGTAAGGCACCGTGACGACGCGTCCGAGCAGGGCTGCGGGAAACACGCCGAGCAGGGGTTCGCGCAGCGCCGCACCCAGTGTCTCGGGAGCGGGCGTGAGTTGCGGATCGCGGCACATGCGCATGATCACTTCCGATCCGACATTGGAGGTCAGCAAGATGATCGTGTTCTTGAAGTCGATGTATCGGCCTTCGCCATCTTCCATCCAGCCCTTGTCGAACACCTGGAAAAAGATTTCGTGGACGTCGGGATGCGCTTTTTCGACCTCGTCGAGCAGCACGACGCTGTATGGGCGACGGCGCACTGCTTCGGTGAGAATGCCGCCTTCACCGTAACCCACGTAGCCCGGCGGTGCGCCCTTGAGCGTCGATACGGTGTGCGCTTCCTGGAACTCACTCATGTTGATTGTGATGACGTTCTGTTCGCCGCCATAGAGCGCTTCAGCGAGCGCCAGCGCCGTCTCTGTCTTGCCGACTCCGGACGTGCCGCACAGCATGAAGACCCCGATTGGCTTGTCGGGGTTGTCGAGGCGTGCCCGCGAAGTCTGGATGCGCCGGGCGATCATCTCGAGTGCGTGCCGCTGGCCGATGACACGTCGGTCGAGTGTCTCAGCCAGATTCAAGATTGCTGCCATTTCGTTTCTGACCATGCGACCCACGGGAATGCCGGTCCAGTCGGCCACCACCGAGGCGACCACCGTGGCATCCACACTCGGCAGGATCAGCGGGGTATCACCCTGCATGCTGGCGAGGCTCGTCTTGAGTTCGGCAAGACGGCCAAGCAGCGCTGGCCGATCAGCCGTGGGGGGCGTCGCTGGCTCGCCGGAGGCTTGCAGCGCCGAGTCGGCTGCGTCGACCGAACTTGCATCGACTGAATCAATCTGATCGCCGCATGCGCGCAATCGGGCGCGGACCGCGAGCAGCTCCTCGACGACACCTTTTTCTTCGGTCCAGCGCGCTTCCAGCCCGGCAAGCAGCTCACGCTCACGCGCGAGCGCCGCGGCAACATCCGTTGCCCGCGAGCCGACATCCGCGCCCACGCTGGCTTCACGGGCGATGATGCCCGCTTCGATTTCGAGCGCTTCGATCTTGCGGCGCCAGTCTTCGACTTCTGGCGGGGTGGCGTGCTGGCTGACGGCAACACGCGCGCAAGCTGTGTCGAGCAGACTGACTGCCTTGTCCGGAAGTTGCCTTGCCGGGATGTAACGGTGCGAGAGCCGTACCGCTGCTTCGATCGCTTCATCGAGCAGTTGCACGCGATGGTGCGATTCCAGCACCGCCGCCATGCCGCGCAGCATGCGCACGGCCTTCAATTCGTCGGGTTCATGCACCTGCACGACCTGAAAGCGCCGCGTGAGCGCGGGATCTTTCTCAATGTACTTCTTGTACTCCGCCCAGGTCGTTGCGCCTATCGTGCGCAGATCGCCGCGCGCGAGCGCAGGCTTGAGCAGATTGGCCGCGTCGCCCGTGCCGGCAGCGCCGCCTGCACCGATCAGCGTGTGAATTTCGTCGATGAACAGAATGATGGGCGAAGGGCTTGATTCAACTTCTTCAACCACTTGTCTCAGACGTTGCTCGAATTCGCCCTTCATGCTCGCACCGGCTTGCAGCAACCCGAGGTCGAGCGACATCAAGGTGACGCCCTGCAGCGGGGGCGGCACGTCGCCACGCACCAGCCGCTGCGCGAAGCCCTCGACTACCGCGGTCTTGCCCACGCCCGCCTCACCCGTGAGCAGCGGGTTGTTCTGGCGCCGCCGCATCAGGATATCGACGATCTGGCGAATCTCGTCGTCGCGGCCGCTCACCGGATCAATCTTGCCGCTGCGCGCCCGCTCGGTGAGGTCGGTCGCATATTTCCTGAGCGCCTCCTGCCGGCCCATGCTTGCAGGCGCGGGCTCCGCACCCTGGATTCGTTCTGGCCGGCCGCCACTGGCCGGCTGCTTTGCTGCGTCCTCAGCTGTGCCGGCGACGATACGCGCAAAGTTGTCCGAAAGGTCCTCCAGCTTGATGCGCTCGAACTGGCGTGAAATCGCGAGCAGAACGTGACGCAGCCGGGGCGTCTTGAGGATGCCGACCATCAGGTGACCGGTACGCACCTGCGTGGCCCCGAACAGAAGCGTGCCGTAGACCCAGCCGCGTTCGATCGCGTCGGTAATGTGCTCGGAGATGTCGGAGATCGAAGTGGCGCCGCGCGGCAGGCGGTCGAGTGCGGCCGTCATGTCGCGCGCCAGACTTGCCGCATCGAGGCCGTAATGGGTCGTGAGACGCTGCAGGTCAGAATCCGGCGTTTCCACGATCTGCATGAGCCAGTGCACGAGTTCGACGTAGGGATTGCCACGCATTTTGCACAGCGTGGCGGCGCTATCGACCGCCTTGTAGGCCAGTGGATCGAGCTTGTCGAACAAGGCGACTCGACTGATCTCGGCCATCGTGAGTGCTCCATCAACAAGGAAGGCGCGGCGCCGCAGCGTGCCGCCATCCTATAAGACGGCTTTGCGGACTGCTTTTTTGAAAGCCCAAAAGGCACGGGCCGTCAGGGCGGCACGAGGGCATCTGCGTCGAGTGCGAGGTCGGCCGCGTCGGCATGGCGCACCTGCCGGGCGAACCACGCCGAGTAGCCAAGGCGGCCATACCGGCCGAGCCTCGCAGTCGGCACTTCCTCAGCCCTCAGGACCAGTTTCGCGTCCCACGCGAGCTCGCGATTCAGATGCAGGCGGACCAGTGCGACCAGCGTGGCGATCGCGGCGCCGCCCGGTAAAAACGCCTCATATTGCGCGAGCGACAAGGGGCCGATCGTCAGGCGAAATTTATGCTGCCGGTCCCAGACGGCGGCACCCAGCACGGCCCCGGTCCCGAGGCATGCTGCGTTGATACTCAGGCCAGAACGCGGCGCGTACGTCCCGCGAAAGCATAGAGCGGAGCGTTCGGCGCGTTCGAGCGCCATCCAATGTCCACAAAATGGGTTGACGCGCACGGGCACATGCAGCACCGCAGTCGCGATCGCCTCGAGGACTTCCGGTGGTCGCGACTGCATATTGAGCAGTCCGGCGAAATGGAGTTTCGCGTGATCGGACGCTGCGTCGCGCTCGCGACATGGGGGGGCGGCAAGGCCGATCAGCGAGCCGATATAGAAGGCAAAGCGATCGCTGTCGGGGCGGTCAAGACTGCCGGTCGGCCGCGATTGCGACCAGGCGCGGTAGAACAACAGGAGGAAACGATGCGAGAGCGTATCGAGCAGGCGCGCGAACGTCGCGTCCCCGTGATGCAGGGCGCGCTCCCGGGCGAAATCGGTGAGGTGCAGCGGCAACGGGCCATTTGGACCGAGCAGGCCAAAAAAACGCTGTGAAAGCCGAGGTGTGCAGGGCCGGTCGCGGGTGTCGGTTCGCTTCAGGCCGGCCAGCGCGGCGGGCGCAAATGCGAGCGAAACGTCCTGCGTGAGCCGCAACGGTTCTTCTGCTGAGCGCGCGGCGGTGCCAAGACGCGGCAAATGCGGAGTCAACGCCTCGATGCGGCGCATCACCTGGAAAAAATCATAAAGATACGGTGCGGCGGCCAACTCGTCGAACAGGCAGTCGAGCAGGCGAGCCCTGCGGGCTGCCTCTTGCGGCGACGTAGCCTCGGGCCGACGTGCCGCGTCTCCGTCATCCGGCGGCGAAATGCCGGGCATAGCCGGTTCGCCTTCGGGTGGCGCTAGAGTATCTGTCGGGTTCCGCATCGAGGGGGCCGGTGAAGAATTTCGCCGCGCGACGACGTTCGCAAAACAGTCTGCACGAACGAATTGATTGATACATAGCGTGCGAAAAAGTGGTCGAGAACACAGCCGAGCAGGTAGGCGCTGCCTCCCTCGAAAGCCGTGTCGTCCACATCGACTGCGATCTGCAGGCCTCGCCCGAACGCGAGCGGTCCGGGCATCATCAGGCGCCGAACCACGGGTGTGGCGCGGACCGATGTGACGCCTGCGATCTGGCGACGCGCGGCCTCGTCGTGTCCCGGCAAATGCAATGCAAGCAGCGAGCGCAGCGCGGCGGCGCCCTCACGCGCGTCACCGTCGTAGAGCGACAGGTAGTGCAGCGACAACTGATCGATCAGCCGCCAGCCAAGGCCAGCATCCAGGCCAGGCGCCACAGGTGGCGAAGGCTTCGTTACGCAGCGCACCGCGGCGACAGGCGCCGCGATGTTCAGAGTGAAAGTGCTTTGCAGTCCACCTTGCGGCATGAGCAGCGGCAGGTCGCGGTTCGTGCAGAGCGTTTCGAATGACAGTTGTCGCAAGTCGCCGCGGTACGGCGCTTCATTCGGATCCACGATGGACACGAACACTTCGCTGCCGACGTAATCGGTGCGATACCCGGTGCGCTTGCGCTCCGTGGATACCACACGCGGCTCGCGCCGCACGCTGAAATAGGCCGCGTGCATCGGCCGCTCGGCCAGATAATCCCCATAAAAGGGGAGGAAAGCCTGCTCGCCGTCGCCGCCGGCGCCAAAACCCATGACGGCCGTGACTGTGTGCACCTCGAAATCGAGCGGATGGGTACGGTCCGGCACCACGTGGAACTCGGCGACGCCGTCAGAGACGAGCGTGCGGTCCGCATACCTCGGGAACAGGTTGACAGCCGGTACGCAGTCGAGCAGCAGATGATCGCGCGAGACGATCCGTTCGAGTGCCGCGTCTCCCTTCGAAAGCAGAATCGTCAGCTCGATCTCACGCGAATCGAAGGTGGATAGCGTGCGTGCGAGACCGTCGATTCGCGCGAAACGAAAGCGTTGCGCATAAGCGAAGTATTCGTGCAGCAGACGATATCCCTGGAAGGCGTTCGGCGTGACGGGCAAGAGCGCTTCGTCGTCGTCAAAGCCAGCCGTGCTGATCGCTTCGCCGGGCAGCAAGCTGATGCGCGACGCCGGACGTTGAGGGGTCGAGACTACGATCCCCATTGCATTGCCGGTCGCCAGTTCGAAGAGCTTCCATGCCGTGTCGTCGGTGCCGGCGAAATAGACAGACAGGCGCTCGAGGTCAAGCATATCGAAGGTCAGGCCTTCGGCTGCCGCAAGGCGCAGGCGCAAGGCCCCGCTTACGCGCTTTGCGAACATGCGGGTGCCAGGTAGAGTCGCAAGCGGCAGATCGGATACTTGCGCGAGATACCTCGCGTCAGTCAGCTCGACAGGCCACAAGGTCAGGTCGGCGGCCGTTCTGAACTCACAATGATTTTCGTCACTCGCTACGTGACTGCCGAGAATAGCCGTGTTGCGCGGGATCGTACAACCCGCGACCAGATTGGGATTACCAAGATCCGGGGCGAGCTGGGCAATGAGCATGGAGGGCGTCGGACAGACCGCCTGAGGCAGCACGACCTGCATCAGGTGTTGGGTGAAGTGCGGAAACTCCTCTTCGAGCTTGAGCTGGACCCGGGCGGCGAGGAATGCGGTGCCTTCGAGCAGCCGTTCGACGTAAGGGTCCGAGACTTCGAGGCCACTCATGCCAAGACGTGCTGCGATTTTGGGGAACTCCTGGGCAAACTCCGCGCCCATCTCGCGCAGGTGCGCCAGTTCGGTGTTGTAATGACGCAGCAGGCGAGGGTCCATGGCGTGGCTCCGCTGCGTATCAGCGTGGCAGTTCAGTAATCGTGATGCCTCCCTCCTCGAGGTCGATCTCCGTGCGCAGCACCAGCTCGAGCGGCGCCGGCTGCGCCCACAGGAGACCTCGAATCACGAGGGCGATCTGATTGTGCATTTCGAGTACCGAACGGTCGAACACCGGCTCGATCTCGAGCGAATCGGGCGCGATTCGCGGTTCGAACAGCAGGATCGCGCTGCGGACCGCCTGCTCGAGCACCACATCGTCGACCGTCGAGGCGAATCGTCCAGACAGGCATGGCAAGCCGTAGTTGAGCACGGACGCCTGTGCGGCCGGGTAGCGTTGCGCAGGGATTTCCGCGCCGAGATTCGTGGTGTTGAAGAGCCACGAGAGGTCGCGCAGCACCGCCGCCCGCAGCACGCGCCGGGTGAAGAGAACTTCACGCGACTCGGAGTCGGCTTGCGGATCGTCATCGATCAGCCGGTCAAGTAATGAGGGCAGTAGCCGCTCGGCCACCGACGGCTCAGCCATGGGGGCTCCTGAGGACCGCTGTCCGCCTGGGGCTCATATGATTCTGCGCGACAAGACGTCGAGCGCGAAATTCACCTCGGCCGCGCGGCTGCCGTCCGGCTTTTGCGCCGCGCAGGTCAAGGTCATCTTTTGCGCGGTCAGTTCGAATACTTCACACATGCGCCCGAGCCGCACGCTCGTATAGATGGAGTAGTTGCGGATGTACGCTTCCTCCAGTTTCATGGAGAGGAATTCGATCTGCACGCCATTGTCCGGCCCCCCGGACTTGAAGCACTTGATCTGGGCAAGCGCGAGCAACTCCGACTGTGCGCAGAGCTTGGCAATGACAGGTGAGGTCGAATCGACCGATTTGACTACGCCAACGTCGGTCACGCGCATGTCGTTCGCGTTGAGGGCGTGCCCGGCGTGCAGCGTCTCGTATCCCTCGGCCCAACGCCAGCCGTGAATTCGCATCGGCGTTTCCCAGTCGCCGCGCGCTGGCGCCTCACCTTTCACGGCCGTATTGCTGCGTTTCGGGATGACGTAAAGGAACATGTCTTCCGCATCGGGAAGCGCAAAGGCATCGAACTGACGCACGTAGTCGAGCGTCAGGCGGCTGGCAGCTTGCGGTGGTGCATCGGTGCCTGGCATCGTCGGGAATCCTCGGCCGGTGGCATCGTCGTGTCGTAACGTACTTAAGACGACGGGCGGCGTGCTTTTTTGAAGATCCCAGCTTTAAAAAGAGGCGCCAGTTTTCGTTTACGTAGCGGGATGCGCGAGTTGCAGGCAGTTCACCTGTTACGTCAAAGGAAGCACATCATGCCCGTAAGCGACCACTTTATGCAGATCGACGGAATCAAAGGCGAATCCAAGCGCAAGGGCGCCGAAGACCAGATCGAAGTGCTGCAGTACCAATGGATGATCGAGAACGCCACCAATCCGATGATCGGCACCGGTAGCGGCGTTGGCAGGGCCGTTCCGGGCCTCTTCATGTTTAGCCACGGCTACGACAAAGCATCGCCAATACTTGCCAAGTTCTGCGCCTCGGGCAAGCACATTGACAACGCGAAGCTCAGCTCTGCCAAGGCGGGTGAAGGGCAGAAGGTATTTCTGACCGTCACCATGAAGCAGGTCATGGTGACGAGCGTTTCTCTGGCCGCGCTGCCGAGCGGCGAAATAGTAGAGAACGTCGCTATTAGCTATGGCTCCGTTGAATTCGAGTACAGCCAGCAGGACGAAAAAGGCGCGACGGCTGGTGGGGTCAAGTGGGCCATCAATGTAAAGACGCTGGAGGTGACCTGAGCGAGAAGCTTCGGAACGCTTCGCTGAAGCAGGTACCGGGCCATGGCGCAGCCGCCGCTTGCACGCGTGGAAACCCCGCTTGGCGACGACCTGCTTTTCCTGAGCATGCGCGCCACCGCCGAGTTGGGGCGGATGTTTAGCTATGACCTGACGCTGGTGTCGAAGCGCTCCGATATTGATTTCCGGCGCATTCTTGGCAAACGCGTGACGGTGTCGCTGCAGGTGCCCAAGGCAAAAGCGCGGCTATTTTCGGGGTACGTGGTCGGATTTCGGCAGACGGGTATGCGCGGCCGATTGCACGTGTATGAGGCCGCGGTGCGGCCGTGGCTATGGCTGCTCACGCGGCGCAGCAATTGCAGGATCTTCCAGAACAAGAATGTCGAGGACATCGTCAAGGCGATATTCTCCGATCCGGTTTACAAAAGCGTGGAAGTTGGCGAGATCAAATGGAAGGCGAACGCGCGCAAGCATCCTGTGCGCGAATATTGTGTGCAGTATCGCGAATCCGATTTCAATTTTGTGAGCCGGCTGCTTGAAGACGAAGGGATCTACTACTGGTACCAGGATCGCGATGGCAAGGAGTCCTTGATCTTGACGGACAGCCAGGCGACACATGAGAGCGTACCAGGGTGCGAGACACTGCCATATGGTGCGGTGATGGGCGGTGCGCCCGATGCCGAATATGTCAGCGAGTGGCAGGCCCGCCGCCAGATCGAGACGCACAACTGGGCCATGACGGATTACGACTTCAAGAACCCGTCGCGGCCGTTGCAGAAGAAGTCCGTGAAAAGCACACCGGGCTTTGACTCGTTTGGCGAGCTCGAAAGCTTCGACTATCCCGGTGGTTATGTCGATCCCGACTATGGCGAGAGCCGGGTGAAGGTGCGCGCCGATGAGTTGTGGTATGAGCCGCTTCTGGGCGGCGATGCGGGAATCAACTGGCATCAGGTGGATGCCAGGACGAACAGCCTGAGCGTGCGTGCGGGGAGTTTGTTGAAACTCGAGCGGCATCCGCGTACAGATCAGAATACGCAGTACCTGGTGACGCGTACACGCTATGAAATCGACCTGGCTGACTACGAGGCGTTTGAGGGTAGCCAGTCGAGCCGTTGTGAATGCTGGTTCTCGGCGATCGATGCGAGACAGCCGTTCGCCCCGGCGCGGCTCACACGCAAGCCGTTTGTGCAGGGGCCACAGACGGCAGCAGTGGTCGGTCCCGGTGGTGAGGAGATATATACCGATCGCTATGGACGGGTGAAAGTGCAGTTTTTCTGGGACCGGCAGGGCAAGCACGATGAGAACAGTTCGTGCTGGATGCGGGTTTCACAGCCTTGGGCAGGCAAGAGTTGGGGGGCAATCGCGATCCCGCGGATCGGGCAGGAAGTGGTTGTGGATTTTCTGGAAGGGGATCCGGACCGGCCGATCATTACCGGGCGGGTTTATAACGCGGAACAGATGCCGCCCTACGACCTGCCAGGGAACATGACGCAGACAGGGATCAAGAGTCGATCGAGCAAAGGTGGCGGTGGCGCGAACTGCAACGAGTTGCGCTTCGAGGACAAGAAGGGCGCGGAACAGGTGGTGCTGCATGCGGAGAAGGATCAAAGCATAGAGGTCGAGCACGACGAGGCGCATTGGGTGGGACACGATCGAAAAAAGAATGTCGATCATGATGAGACCACGGTCGTCGCGCATGATCGCACCGAGACAGTGGGGAACAACGAGACGATCGCGATCGGGGTCAATCGGACTGAAACGGTGGGGGCGAACGAAACCATCACCATCGGCGCCAACCGTACGAAAACGGTGAGCGCCAGCGAGTCCGCCACGGTGACGTTGCAGCGTACGCATACAGTCGGTGTCAACGAGACGATTACTGTTGGCGGTGCGCAGGAGGTGACAGTTGGAGCGTTTCAGGCGGTGACGGTGGGCGCGTTCCAGGCCGTTACGGTTGGGGCCTACCAGGCAGTCAATGTCGGTGCGGATCAGTCGGTTGGGATTGGCGGGAATCAGTCGACAAGCGTTGGATCGGACCAGTCGCTCGATGTGGGTGGAGGTCAGACCGTGAACGTCGCGTCGGATGCGAGTGAAAGCATCGGCGGCGCGCAATCGAGCACGGTCAGCAGCGGGCGGACCACATCCGTGGGCGAAGATGACGCGCTGACGGTCGGGAAGAACCTCGTTATCGACGCCAGCGAATCTGTCACGATCACAACCGGCAGCGCGAGCATCAGCATGAAGAAGGACGGGACGATCGTGATCAAGGGCAAAGACATTACGATCGATGGAAGTGGAAAGATCAACGCGAAGGCGAGCAGCGACATTGTGATGAAGGGCGCGAAGATCTTGCAGAATTGACGCGGGGCTTGCTGCGTGGAGCGTTGTTCGGGTGCGGTTGGAGAACCGGAATGAGTGGACGTGATTTTGAGCAGCCAATTGCTGCGACGGCCGAGCCGTCGTTGACGGAGACGCCGGCGGCTATCGAAGGCGCGCGCATTGGTGAGTTGGTTGGCTTCGCGGACAATGGCGTGCGGCCTCTCGTCGTCTATACAGGGCAGCCGGGAACCGCCGCGATCGCTGCGCGCATGGTCCCCGACCTTCGTGGCGCGCATATCGGTCGACAAGTCGTGCTCCTGTTCGAGAACGGCGATCCGCGATGTCCCATCATCATGGGATGCCTGCAAAGCGAAATTCCATGGCCGCTCGAAGAAAAGCCGGCGCAGGTCCAGATCGATTCGGATGGGCAGCGTCTTATCGTCACGGCGAAGGAGGAACTCGTCCTGCGCTGCGGGCAGGCGAGCATCACGCTTACAAAAGCGGGAAAGGTATTGATTCAGGGGGCCTATGTTTCTAGTCGCTCATCTGGTGTCAATCGGATCAAGGGTGGTTCGGTTCAACTTAACTGACCACAAGTGTCAGCATAAGGACAGACCGCGAGGCTGGTAAATGCTAGTCCGTGAACCCGATGGTTTGCCGAAGACCGGCGAATTCCAGCAGTGGAGTCGAACACCGATTTTGACCGTCGTGGCGCAACATGTAGAGGATGCTGCGTCGCTTAGAAATACCCGTTCGTATCTGGTGCGTGCCCCGCATGTCCGACTGAAGCACCTCGGTCGGCTCGACTCCCGGATCGCGGCACATTTGGATGGCATTGCTGTCGCAGGCGATACAGGCACGCGGTTGAGTCTAGCTGCACTGGAACGCCCCGGGCGTGGTGAGGTCTTTGCGGCGTGCGTCGGTTACATTGAGCGCAGGTCCTTCGAAGGTCTCGACAAATTGATGGCATTGGCCGAAGCGATGCCCGAAATTGAGCCGGGACTCCATTCGGCCTTTGGATGGGTATCCGCGGCCAGCCTCCGGGACGTAGTCAAGACTCAATTGGACCGCAACACCAGTGCGGCGCAGCACGCCGGTCTCGCAGCCTGTGCGTTGCATCGGGTGGATCCGGGAAAATTTCTCGAAGCTGCCCTGACGGCTCCTGCGCCTACCGTCCGTGCGCGTGCTTTGCGCTGTGGCGGCGAGATAGGGCGGCGCGACGTGCTGCCACAATGTTTGGCTCATCTCGAAGATGAGGATGAAGCGTGCCGTTTCTATGCAGCGTATGGAGCCCTTTTGCTGGGTAAGCCTGCCAAGGCGCTGGAGTTCATGGTTGACGTGGCGCTACGTCCAGGCCGACGACGCGCTGAAGCTATTGCGCTTGCAATCGTCGCAGGCGGCCCGCGTGTCGCAAACGACATTCTCGAGCACCTCGTATCGCAAGGCAGCGACCAGCGGACTATTGTCCACGCCGTCGCGCATACCGGCGAGGTGAGATACATTTCGTGGCTCATCCAGCTGATGGCTGACAACAAGATTGGGCGCCTCGCAGGCGAGGCCTTTAGCTGGATAACTGGAGCTGATTTGGCGTCGCTCGATCTTGAAACTCTTCCACCGGAGCACCGAGAGACTGATGCCAATGGCGACCCCACCGACCCGGGCGTTGATATGGATGAAGATGAGGGTGCGCCATGGCCGGCGCCAGAAAAAGTCGCGGCGTGGTGGAGCGCAAATGCCTCACATTACCGTCCGGATCAGCGCTATTTTGTAGGCGCTCCGCCTTCACGGGGCCATTGTGAGTTTGTTTTGAAGGAGGGATATCAGCGCCAGCGCGTTGTGGCTGCGCATTACCTGTGTTTCATGGAGCCGGGAAGGGTGTTGTTCAATTGCGCGGCGCCGGCTTGGCGTCAGCTGCGATACTTGGCGTCGTAATTTCCCCTCGCTGCCTGTCCATCCTTGACGATAGGGTGCAAGCGAGTGACTGTGGCCCACAAAACCGTTCCATTTGAAACTTGAAAATTCGGGCACGTGAGGCTAGCAGACCAGGAGGTCACGCCGTGGCGAAGGTGATGGATTCACCGGCCAAGCGCGTGAGGTTGACGTCGTCCATCTGCCCGAAGAGCCAAGGGACGCAGACGCGATCGGTGACGATGGCGGTGCCCTCGATTAGCAGGCGGATGTTGGCGGGATCTTGCGTGATGAGCTTGAGTAGCGCGAGCACCTGCGCCATATACATGGTGCGCAGGGCGAGCGGCAACGCTTACTACCGGAATGCGTTGGGCTGGCGGCGCAAGCCGACAAGTGTGTCTAACGTCTGTGCCCGATCGCCCAGTAGCACGGCTGAGCAGGCGGCGTGAAAGCGGCTGCCTTCGTTCTCGTCGCCGAGGGCAGTGACGGCCGCACTGAGGCAAGCGCGTTTGCCTGGTTCGCCGGCAGCGCGCAGTGTCCGGGCACGCAGCGCGGCGGCGTCGTGCCCTGAAGATGCTCCGCCGATACCGAGGCGAACGCGGAAAGCAGCCCCGGATGGCCTTCCAGCGCCGCCTTTGCGAGGGCAATAGCGGGTCCGCGCTGCATGTCCTCGTCCTCGATAGCCCGCACCGCCGCCGCGGACACCTCGCCGACACCGGGAATTTCGAGCATCGACTTGTACTGCGCAGACCCGAATTTGCCCGCCACGCCAAGGCACATCCATTTGGCGAGATGCGTCACTGTCTGTTCGCCGAGCGGGATCGGCAATTGCTGATCGGTAGGCGCGGCCTGGTAATAGCGTTCGTCGAAATCCGCTGGCAGGAAGGGAAACACCTCGTCCAGCCAGTGTTGGTCGTAAGTGCCGGCGAATTGGTAGCGCGGTTCCCAGTTGCGGCCGATTGGGCCTTAGACTAAGTGCAGCGTCCGCATGAACACAACGGTCGTTGGGGTCAGCATGGCGGGCCGCTGCTGATCTTGGCGAATTAGTGGCCGGTTTTCAGCTGGGCCCACAGGCGGTTTTCCAGCCTCATGATGTCGGCCGGCATCGGCTTCATCAGCGTCGTTTTGCGCAACACTTCATCCCCCGGATAGACGGTCGCGTCCTGGGCAACTGCGGGAGTCACGAACTGGTGTGCGGCCTTATTGGCTGTCGGATAGAACACCTCGTTCGTAATTGCCGCATTCACCTTCGGGTCTTCGATGTAGTTGATCCACTTCATCGCGGCTTCGGCGTGAGGAGCATCTTTGGGCACTACCATCACGTCGAACCACAGCAGGCCGCCTTCCTTGACGTTCGAGAATTTCAGCTGATACGAACGCTTCGCTTCGGCGGCGCGGCGACCGGCGATCCCGACGTCACCGGACCACGCGAGCGCCACGCAGACGTCGTTGTTGGCAAGGTCGTTGATGTAGCCCGATGAGTTGAACTGTGTGATGTAGGGGCGAACCTTCTTCAGAACCTCGAAGGCAGCCTGATAGTCGGCCGGATTGGCGCTGTTCGGGTCCTTGTGGATGTATTGCAGCACGGCGGCGAACGCGTCGGCGGGCGCATCGAGGAACGACACGCCGCAGCTCTTGAGCTTGGAAAGGTTGGCAGGATCGAACAGCAGCGCCCAGCTGTCAACCGGGGCATTGGCGCCGAGCGCCTTCTGTACAGCCTCGACGTTGTAACCGATGCCGTCGGTGCCATAGGCCCACGGCACACCGTACTGGTTACCCGGGTCCGCGTCGGAGATCATTTTCATCAGTACTGGATCGAGATGCCGAGGTTCGGAATCTTCGCCTTGTCGAGCTTCATATACAGGCCCGCCTGTATCGCTTGGCCATGTAGTTCGACGTCGGCACGACGATGTCATAGCCTGAACTGCCTGCCAGCAGTTTGGCCTGCAACGTATCGTCGGTGTCGTAGTTGTCGTACTTCACCTTGATGCCGTTCTGCTTCTCGAAGTTGGGAATGGTGTCCTTGGCGATGTAGTCTGACCAGTTGTAGACATTCAGCTCCGTGTCCGCCGCAAGTGCTCGCTTGGCCGGCAGGGCGAACAGGGTCATGACGGCGAGAAGCGCGGCCCCAGCGACGGCATGACGAAGATGACAAACGCTCATGGTATTTTCCTCGAAGGTAAAGGTCTGGCATCGGCGTGTGTGACGCGCATGCCGGCACGAACTGCTGTTACGGAAGCCCGAGTTACGCAATAGTTCGCGTTCGACAATCAGTCCTTCACGACTGCGCGGTGGCCGTACTCGGGCTTATAGGGGAACAATTCGTCGCTGCCGACGACCTCGGGCGCCAGGATTACCATCTTGGAACGGCGGAACTGCTCCAGGCCTTCGACTCCAAGTTGACGACCGACACCACTCATCTTTCTGCCACCAAAGGGCACGCCGTCGTTGTCATTGAGGGGCGTGTTGACCCACACCATGCCAGACTCGATCTCGTTCACGGCCTGCATGGCCTCAGTCAGGTCGTGGGTGTAAATGCTGGCGCCAAGCGCAAACCGGGAATCGTTCGCCAACTGGAGGGCTTCATTAAGGCTGGAGACTTTGCAGACAGGTGCCACTGGGCCAAAACATTCGTCATGCATGATGTCCATGTGATGTTCGACTGCGAGCATCGTTGGCTCGTAAAACCAGCCTTTATCAAGGAGTGGTGGACGGCGCCCGCCGGTCATGATCCGCGCTCCCTGCTCCAACGCCCGTCCGATAATCCGTTCTACACGCTGCAACTCCCGCTGCGACACCATCGGCCCCATGTCGACATCATCCAGTCCGTCGCCGACCCGCAGCGCCTGCGCCTCCTTCACCAGAGCCGGAAGGAAAGCGTCGTAAATGGCCTCGTGCACATAGAGCCGCTCCGGCGATGTGCAAACCTGTCCGGCATTAAGGAAGGTGGCGTAGGCCACGTTGCGCGCGGCAGCCGCGATCGGCGCGGAAGGCATGACGATCAGAGGGTCGTTGCCAGACGCCTCGATCAGAACCGGCTTGAAGCGCTCGGCCGCCCCGTGCGCCACAGCGTGGCCGGCCGCGATACTGCCTGTGAAGGCGATACCGTGAGTGTGTTCATGTTCGACTAGTTGGCGCCCGACATCGGCGCCGCCGCTCAATACTTGCACCAACCCGGGCGGCAGGTGAGTAAAGGCATCCATCGCCAGTAAATGCGGCGGGCTTGTTCGATATGCGAGCGGCGGAATACGATTGCGGAGCTGCCGTCCGGACGTCCGAATGATTGTCTCAGCGGGGTGGCGCTTCATTGCCGAACCAGGAGGTAGAAGGTCGACCATCCGAGCTTCCGAGGCGCCGGGACCTTGAACTTCCGTAGACGACCCTTCTGAGACATTCGTTGTGCCACAGGGCGAACGGCGGATTCTAGGGTGCAACGGCCGTTGGCGATGACTTGCCAACGGCGGTTATTCCTCGATGATCGGTATCGCGCACCGCAAACTGGCGGTAGCGACCCGAACCGGCCACGCTTCGTAGTAAAGGTTCGCTTAACAGCCCGAACCCATGTCCTCAGAATCTGGCTGCTCCCCGTACAAAAAATCGTGCCTATATTCGTCTTTCGAGAGGGAATTCAGGACTCAGTGGCTGAGCGCCAAAGAGTACCGTTAACCTGATGAAATTTTGCCTTGCCGATATGTGGGAAATTGACAATCGCACACAGTATGCGGCGGACCGTGGTTGGGTTCGGGACCGAGAAGGCCGTGAGATCTGGCTGGTGGCAGTGAAGGCCACCTTCGACATTCTGGCCGATGGCTCATCGATGGTTTCGAAGGAGCAGCCGCCGGTGCTTCGCGTTCCGTGCTACCACGGTGAACCCGGCAAAAGCAGCATCAAGTACGACACGGACTTAGTACTGACAAAGAAAACTACCGACGTGCTTGTGATCGGAAACGCTTGGGCTCCGGGCGGCAAGGCTGTCACAGAGCTGGACGCGGGATTTCGCGTGGGGCCTGTTACAAAAATCCTTCATATTTCTGGCGATCGCGTATGGACACGGTTTGGCGCTTCCAAGCCGTCACCGTTTGTGAAAATGCCGCTCGTCTACGAGCGTGCGTTCGGCGGCGTGGATCTGCGCTCGGAGCAAGCAGAACGCGACTGGGACTGGCGCAACCCGGTGGGAACTGGATTCTGCATCTCGCACGCGAACTCAATCGGTCGACCACTACCGAACTTCGAATATCCAGCCATGCTGATGCAATCGGGAAATGACCGGCCGACTCCCGCCGGCTTTGGCCCAATCTGCAGCCACTGGCAGCCGCGTGCTGGCTTCGGGGGCACCTATGATGAACACTGGGCGCGCAAGCGCAAACCATTGCTGCCGGAGGATTTCGACGATCGTTATTTCCAGTGTGCGCCAATCGATCAACAAAGCCCGCAGTTCCTGCGCGGTGGCGAGACGGTCGTCATAGAAAACTTGTCCCCACGAGGGACCTTGCGCTTCGGTTTGCCCATACTGCACATTGGCTTTGAGACGCGGTTCGATGACGGAACCAGCGAGGTTCACAAAACCCGCGCGCTACACACAGTCATTCTGGAGCCCGATTATCCGCGTGTCTCTATTGTCTGGCACTCGGCCCTACCGTGTCACTTCAAGGTCCAAAAGCTGGTTCGGACCAGGGTCACGCAGAAAGTGAATGTGAGCAAAAGCGGGCGCAATCTAGACATCATATCGGCAAAGGAGGCATAGGATGGCAGAGGCGATCGTGCAGGTCGCTGCTCTTGGTGCCAGCACGCCGCTCGGCCGCGACGCCTGGTCATCTGCTGCCGCAGTGCGCGCGGGTATCGCGGCATTTGCTGACCACCCTTACATGATCGATGATGGTGGCGGAAAGCCGATGAAGGTCGCGATGGCGCCGTGGCTTGATTGCAACCTATCAGGTGTCCCACGGTTTATGGCGCTGCTCGAACCCACAATTGACGAGGTATCACGAGTGCTGGACTTGGGCGACGCCACTCATCTAAACGTCGCTCTCGCGCTGGGCGTGCCAACGACGCGTCCTGGACTACCTGATGAATTGGGACGCTCACTTCTGAGTGCGCTTAGGCCGCCCCGCGGCTGGAACTCATGGAAGACAGCAATCTTTGCAGCCGATCACGCAGCAGGGCTTCTGGCCCTTGAGGCAGCATGGAGAAAACTTTCCGACCAATCCCTCGATGCCTGCATTGTTGCCGGTGTCGACTCCTATCTGGAGCCGGAGACCCTGGAATGGCTGGAGGCCGAGAATCAACTGCACGGCGCCGCCCTTCAAAGCAATCCTTGGGGCCTCACCCCCGGCGAGGGCGCTGGCGCGTTGCTAGTCGTGCGGGATGACGTTCTTCGCCAGCTCGGGGTGCGCCCGCTCAGCCGCGTGGTGTCCGTGTCACGGGGCTTCGAACCCAAGCACATGCGGAGCCAACAGATAGGGATCGGTGAAGGACTTACGCAAGTCATGAGCGACGTATTAGATGTCTTGCCGGCGCCATCGCAAGCGACCGATGTGTACTGTGACATGAATCCGCAACCGTACCGGGCGGATGAATTCGGCTTTGCCGCAGTGCGCACAGGAGGTCGGCTGCGCGATGCTGCCGACTTGACTACACCGGCAGATTGCTGGGGTGACGTGGGCGCTGCGTCTGGACCACTGTTAGCTCTGCTTGCCACCTGCGCGGCCTTAAAGGGATATGCACAGGGGCCCCATGCGCTCCTATGGACCAGTTCGCCCAACGGCGAGCGGGCGGCGTGTCTGCTGCAATCTGCTTATATGGAGTAGCACAATTATGCCAACCCATGTCCTTGCCAACAGGTTAGGTGCTACGCACAAGGGGAGCATCGGCATATCGACTGCCACGCTACCTGACGTCTGCAAAACGCCCAGCCCGGGTGGACCGGTCCCGCTTCCATACCCCAATTGTGCGGAACACAACACCCTGACGGATGGCACAACAACTGTCACCATCAAGGGAAACATGGTGGCCATCAAGGGTTCTACCTACAGTTCAAGTATCGGAGACGAAGCTGGCACTGCGGGAGGCCTGACGTCGGGCACCTTCAAAAAGGAAGCGGAGTGGATCACGTACTCATTTGACATCAAGATGGAGGGTGCCAATGTGTGCCGGAACACGGACAAAATGTTTCACAACCACAAGAACACCGTCGACCTAGGCGGCAATCTCGACCCTGCTCCAATCGATCCTTGGGACAAGGAATATCTCTGCTGGGTGATGTGCAATTGCCGCAACGCCTGGAAGGATGATAGTCCGAAAAGAGATGCAGCTCGGCTCGCTTGGCAGGTGGCGCCGCATTTGAAGCCAGGCAGTCAGCCAAAAAAACTTGAGCTGCAAAGGTGTGTAGAGAAGGAACTTCAGAATCACGATCGGTATAAGCCGGAAAAGAGATACAGCCAACATGGTAAAACCGTCATTCCAGATGTCACAGTGGTCGATCATCTAACTGGAAAAATTTTGGCTTTCGTTGAAATGAAGTTTCCGCCGGACATGTTAACAAAAGAGCAAGAAGCAGCCCAGAAAGCGCTTGCAAATAGCCACGGGGCGAAATGGTCTTGCCTAGATGATGAAAGAGATTGCAACTGCTCGTAATGTTCCAACAATGCAGCGGTGGGCTCATATGTTAAAAACGCTTGAATCGCTTGTTGAAAAAGATGTAGATGGATATGTTATTTTACGCACTGAATTTATTGCTACATTGTATTTCCGTGACGGACATACTTTAGCGAAACGCAGCGAAATAATAGAATGCTTTAGAGAGTTCAATAATGTGTGCGGCGAGCGTTTACGTTGGCGCGCGTCTGAGGGTGAGCAATTCGCTCCGGTCCTAGCTTCAACCAGTCGAGACATTTTATCGTATTTATTGTCTCCCATGCCGGAACAGTCTGACGAGGCTTGGGCTTTTTTTTGGCATGGTGGCGAAAAGCCGGAAGACGCCAGTGAATTTAAAATATTTGGTTTCGGCCAACCGAATTATGCCGAGGCTGACAGCCTTTCTTTTTTAACTATAACGCTTCCGCGGACATGGGCCCTGGAAAAGAGAAATTTGATATTTAAGCTTATACTAAGCTGGTCCAATCGGCTTCAGCCATTGCACGGCTATGCGGGTATAGGTATTGTTGAAGCAGCTGCGGATGGACTGGCTGCGAACAACGAGCATAGGGTCTACGCTATTGCCATGAGGCATGCAGGGCTTGAGGTGGATTATCCAATGGATCATTGTTTGAACGTCGCGAAAAAGATTAAAGGTGGTAGCTGGATTACCGTGCTTTCCCAGTTTTTTATCGACCAGCTTGACGGTGTGGCTTCCATTAAGAAAAACTTGGGCGAACCATTTCGAGTAGTGGAGTACTCGGGGGGCGGCATCATTATTGCTGGGGCCGGTCCCGAAATTGGTGACTCGAACCGTCGTGTCGATACGCCTTGCTATCGCACATTGGCTCGCGTTCTGAAGCCGATCAGAATTACATCCCATTCCAGTATTGGGAGGTCCATGGAAGATTGGTTCAGCGCGGATAAGTTTGAAGCCTGGCTGCAGCGGTTCGATGAGTTACACGGTTCCCGGCGTTGGTAGGCGTTGGAGCATTTAAGTAGATCTTCGCCGAAACGCGCGGTTGCGACGACCGACGACGGGACAGGCGGGATCAGTGGCCAACGTCGCTTCCCGGTACAGAGGCGACGTTCAAACATCAATTTGAGCGCACAGGCGAACGGCGGAAGATGGCCGACTTTTGCCTGACGCGGACGCCCCCTAAACCGACCCGTTGCGGCCCTTCGCCAGAAGCCGGGCGCATCGCGGTTTTAGAACAGGAGCGGTCATCCGTTGCAGGGGCGCCGCGAGCCCTGACCACATGCGTTGCCAATCTCCGGGGAAGCCTTTTAGCTTTTTTCTCTTCGTCGCTGCATGTATCGGTAGCTCGAGCCTTCTACATCTAGCGCCATCGCAGTGATTTGATCGGACTTCTTCGGATCGGATTCCCGCGCGCGCAAGCCAAGTTGACTGCATACCCCGGCCGCATCCGGAACGCCAGAGAGTGCGGCGCTCACCAACGCGTTTTTGCGATTGGCCGTGGCGCGAATCTCCGCGTCGCTGCAGCCGAACGCCTCCAGAAAGGATCGCGGGAGACCGCTGCGGCATTTCGGTCGCTTCTTCGTAGTCTGCTCGGCCACGTGTGTGGAGGTGGCGCCCGGAAGCAGGGCGAGTTGTTCACGCGCACGTCCAGCCTGTTCAACGTCGAGCGCTATTGCTTGCTCATACGCTTTGCGTGCTTCTTCTTCGTTACCGTCGTAAGCAGCTTGCGCGTTTCGGTTTCCAGGCGCGGCGAGCAAAGGCCGTGAGGCATCGCCCAGGTTGACGTACGCCTCTTGATAGCCGGGATTGAGTTTCACCGCTGTAGTGGCCTTGTCCCGCGCCAACTTGCGATAGTCTATTAGCGACACGGAGGTCGATACGGCATGCACGCTCGTTTCCGCGAGCGCGTTGTAGGAGCGTGATAGCGCATTGTACGCTGGCGCGTATTGCTTATTCCTGTTGACGGCTTCTTCCAATACCTCGGCAGCGGCTTGGTAACAGCCGAGATCATTGAGTGCGACGCCCCAGTTGTAATAGGCCCACGGCAGCACCCTCTGCCACGATTTGTCGCTTTTGCTGTTCCGGATAATGACGAGCGTGTGCCCGATGGCTTCGGCGTAATGCCCGGTTAAATCATCGATTTTCGATAACATTAACTCCGCCAAGGCTACGTCGACATTCGCATCCGCTGCTTTCGGGTCTTCATTGACGAGGTGGAGTCTGAATAATATGGACTTCGTCCACGTGGCAATCCACTGTGGCTTATCCGACTCTTGTTCACCACCCGCGGCAATGTGGCCGTATTTCTCGCGCAGTTCGCGAAAGTCACACTTCGTGCGATCGGAAAAGCATGCGTCTTGCTGATTTTGCAGAAGGTTATCGGCATAGAACAAAGCGCTCTGCTTTTCCAGTATTTTCATCGCTGCCTGCTTGAGTGCTTGCTCTATGACCAGGGTTGCGCTCGATCTGTTCGCAAGCGTCTCGCCCGGCTTGTGCGTTGGCAACTTATTGTTCGGTATCGTTTGATGAAACAGAAACGACTCTCCATGCCCGTCGCGAAGCGTGAGATCCACGGAATAGCCAGAACGGGTGCTAGTCACGCTTCCATAAACTGACGAGTCGAATTCGAGCAAAGTACGCGCGAATTCGACAAATGAGCGCACGGAAAGCCCCATTCCGGGTACGGAAAAATCCGGGAGATTAATCTGCGTTTGCGCCTCGTCGGAGCCCGCATCGGCACGAGGCGTGACACCTTTCGCCTTCGTGCGCAAATCGCTCAGAGCATCGACCAGCATGTTTTGCAGTGCCTGCTCCGTGATGCCGTCCTTCTTGAGTGCCTCGGACACCTGAATCGGTTGGACTAGAGTCGCCGGCGGGCTAAAGATCTGATACGCGGTGATCGCGATCAGGAGGAGCGCCATCAACAAGCCAAGCTTTTTGAGATCGAAGCTCATATCCCTCTCCGTTGACGGAAAATCCCGTCGCGCGACGCATCAACGCATGGACCATGCCATGGTATCGACTGTTGTCCTGTCATGGAGAGCAGAGAGTTCAAGACATTGGAGTGCGAAACATGTTGGAATTGAACCGACCGTTCGACATCGACAGTTCGGTTTTTCCAGTCATTTGAACTCGAAGATCGGGAAGTAAGTCTGCAGGATGCTCTGCAAGCTGATCACCAGAACCTATGAGGGGTGTCGCCGTAAAATAGAGCGAAAGTTTCGTATCGACATTCACCATGTCAAGACCCGTGATGGGCCACCGTGACTCTCCGTTTACATATTCTGGCGCCAGTTCTTCACTGACGATATTTGTTATCCTAACGATACCTATCGTCATATTCCGCTGTGTGGCATAGAGCGACTTCGAGCGTTCGCATACGTACGCTTGTGAATGACAGTAGGTGGCCGAGAGCACCAGTTCGACGCGGTCGCGTGAAATCGAACCGTTTCTGGCGTTCGAAACGTCGCGGCCTTAACAGCAGCTTTCGAGGCGCTTCGGTCAATGCTGTGCAAGATGCAGCTTGGCCTCGCTTACCTCCGGCCGGACCGTGTCAGCGTTCTGCGTGAGCACGACAAGCTTTCCGTAGTAGAACTGCGTCTTCTGTTTATCCTGTGCCAGATCTGCCGCCTTCGCCGCACCATACAGGCCGCGCAGGCGGTTGGGAGACGTCTGCATTGAAGCCTCATACTCCTTCAGCGCATCGGCAGGCCGCTTCAGATCAAGCAGCATCTCGCCCAACAGTTCGCGCATCGGGTAGAGCCGGTTCTCCATTGCGACATGCTTTTCGCTCCCGTCCTCCTGGTTGGCTGCGGCGCGCATCTGCTCTAGCGCCTTATCATCCTTGCCACCGGCGTGGGCCAGCCACGCCGAGGCAGCCAGGATCTGAATCCGGACCTGCTCTGCCCAGTAAGGCTGGCCGGACTGATCGAGCTTGGCGCGCAGCTGCGTGAGCATATCGATGTTCGTCTGCGCCATGTCTGCGTTGCCGCCACGAGCGCAGCCTAGCGCGCGGGCAAAATACGTGATTGCCTCGGCTTGCGGCCACCCGCTGCCACGCGGCTCTAGCTGTGCAGCCTCTTGCCAGTCACCGCGCTCAAGCGCATAACGTGCCGGGATGGCGGCGAGCGCCGTATAGGTTGCCAGTCGGTCAAATGGAAATTTCGTGGCAGCATTGGCCTCATCGCGGATCTGTTTTGCATGCGCGTCCTGGCCTAGCTGCAGGTAGGCGTACTCCATGAAATCCCATGAATGAGGTGCCGATGCGTGAGTGGCACCGGGCCAGCTTCTGGAGGCTTCTTCCTGCATCGCCTTCAGCGCCGCTTCGTTCGATTTGATCGAGGGTTCCCACATGCCGAGCATCGAGTAGATGTGCGACGGCATGTGCAGGGCGTGCGGCGCTGCCGGCGCGATCTGCGCGTATTTGTTGGCGAACGGCAGCCCGCGCTGCGCGAGCGGTGCATAGTCGTAGCTGTGGATCAAGTAATGCGCGACACCGGGGTGGTCGGGCTGCTCACGGTAGATTTTTTCCAGGATCGTCGCGGCCTTGAGCTGATTGGCGTATGTCTTGTCGCTCGGCGATGCGCTCTCGTTAAGCGCGAGTGCATAGAAAATCGCGGCTTCGGAATCGTCGGGGTATCTCTGCGACAGACGCTCCATCGCATGTGTGTAGTCCAGCGTGCGCTGGCTTTGGGGAACCTTGTCGTAGTCCTTGTAAAACGCCTCGGCCGCCATCAGCCAGTCCCGCTCCCGTTCGGTCCCGGGTCCTAGCGCCAAGCCCTTCTCCACGGCTTCCAGTCCGCGCTTGAGCGCGGCTTCGTCGAAAGGCGCGATCAGCGGATTGGGACGCTGGGCGATCGCAATGCCCCAGTACGCAATCGCGCATTGCGGATCGATCTGGGTCACGGCGTCGAACGACTTCAGCGTCGAAGGGTAAAAGAACGAATGCAGCATCGCCAGCGCTTTTTCGAACTGGACTTGTGCCGCAGGGCTGCATGAGGTGGGAAACTTCACGGTACCGAACTTCCCGCCACCCTGCTGCGCAGCGGAATGTTCTTCGTGTTGGGCGAGAGCGGGTGCGAATGCGAGGGCCGCGATTACGCATGCGCTGATTAGTTGCTTGTGATACATGATGACCTCCTCCGCAGGGCGAAGGGCAAGCCTCACGCGAGATCGTCGAAAGTGGTGGGCGGCCCGGCGGCGGCGCTCGTCAAGATTACATTGTTGTGTGAGAGTGCCCAGGTCAGCCGCGGACGACTCCGACAGACGGAGCTCAGCTGCGAGCACCTTTTTTCTAGTAAAAGCGGTACCTCGCATCAAGCTCGGAAACCCTAAGCCGCTTCACATTTTCCCGGGCAGATCGAACACGCAGAGCGAAAGCAGCCGCTCGGCCATTTGCCCCCAACACAATCATTCAAGCGGAATCGGACGCAAAAATTCGCCTGCATTGGCCTATCAAGCTGCGTGCATCATACGCAATCGAACGGCCACTTAGGGATGGCGGACCGGACACGTCAATGTCGGTCGGGTGGTGCGGACGAGCGACTCTTTATGGCGTGCGCCGTGCAAAGGCGGCGCTTTTCCAGTGGGTGAAAGCCCCACCCGGCAACCGCTCCAGCCGGAAGCAACCGGAGCAATCGTGGAGGTAACGAAGCGGTTGAAGCCTCCGGTGAAGCATGTCACGAAATACGGTGACAGCGCGAGTGTGCAGGCCGTAACGCGAGTGAACGCTGAGCAAGCCTCGAAAAAGTCGATGCGCAGGCCGACCTGACTGCCATATCGGGGAAGGCTGACACGGGTGGGTGAACGAGCAGGCAGGACACCCAGTCGCTGCGCCGGGGTAGTGGCGACAGCATGCACACAAGGGAAGCGCACGCAACACGGGAAGCCCCTTGGCGTGGTCAGGGATGACCAACCGGACGCCCGTGAGGGACAGGCCGGGCACCCTGGGGTGACGGAGAGGCCCGTATTACCGTTGAAGCCGGTGTAATGCGGGTGGAGGGAAGGGGCCTCAGTTCAAGACAGACGCAATACGTAGTGAGGACGTGGAGATTGGGCAACCTATCAACTCCGATTCGTGTTCAGAAGCTGCAGATGGCGTTACACGCGAAAGCGAAGGCAGAAGCCGGGTATCGCTTTTACGCGCTGTACGACAAGATCTATCGCGAGGATGTGCTGGCGCATGCGTACGCCCAGTGCCGCTCTAACAAGGGCGCGCCGGGTGTCGATCGGCAGGACTTCGCGGAGGTTGAAGCGTATGGGGTGCAGAAGTGGCTCGGCGAACTGGCGCTTGCGCTCAGGCAGGAGACTTACCGGCCGGACCCTATCAGAAGAGTGTTTATCCCGAAGGCCAATGGCAAGCTGAGGCCCTTGGGCATCTCGACCCTGCGTGATCGGGTGTGCATGACAGCAGCGATGCTGGTGCTCGAACCGATCTTCGAAGCTGACCTTCCACCAGAGCAATACGCTTACCGCCCGGGGCGAAATGCCCAGCAGGCGGTGGTCGAGGTGGATGAGCGGTTGCACCGTGGACAAACGGACGTTGTTGATGCCGACCTGGCGGACTACTTCGGAAGTATTCCCCACGCCGAACTGATGCTGTCGCTCGCGCGACGCATCGTTGACCGGCGTGTGCTGCATCTGATCAGGATGTGGCTGGAATGCCCCGTGGAAGAAACCGATGACCGTGGCCGGCAGAAACGTACGACGGAGGCCCGGGACAGCCGGCGCGGCATTCCGCAAGGTTCTCCCATCTCACCCCTGTTGGCGAATGTTTACATGCGCCGGTTTGTGTTGGCATGGAAGAAACTCGGACTTCAGCGCAGTCTTGGCAGCCGCATTGTGACTTACGCGGATGATCTTGTGATCCTGTGCAAGCGGGGCAAGGCGGAAGAAGCCTTGGTGCGAATGCGCGAGATCATGAGCAAACTGAAGCTGACGGTCAACGAGGAGAAGACGCAAATCTGCAAGGTGCCGGAAGGCGAATTCGACTTCCTGGGTTACACGTTTGGGCGGATGTACTCTGCAGTGACTGGCCAGGCCCGTATGGGCATGCGTCCGTCGAAGAAGAGTATCCGGCGCATGGTCGAGAAGATTCACGCGCTGACCGCTTCGACGATGACGTGGCTCGATACCACGGAGTTGGTGGGCAAGTTGAACCGCACGCTGCGCGGCTGGGCGAACTACTTCAAGGTAGGGACGGTCAGTCGCGCGTATCGGGCGCTTGACAGCTACACTTCCACGCGGTTGCGCCGGTGGTTACGTATCAAGCACAAGGTCAGACGTCGTAGGGGCGGGACGTATCCACCCTCGCACCTCTACGGGCACTTTGGTCTCGTTCGTCTCCAAGGGCCTTGGTAGTGACTTGCCGTGTACGAAGGCGTGATGTCTTGTCCGAGAGCCGGATGCGGGAGATCTGCATGTCCGGTTCGATGAGCGGGTTGTGGAAACGGGGTTAAGGCAAGGATATTCGGGCACCGCCAGACGAAAGGGGCGGCAACAGACAAACCGAACCTAATGCTACCGCGCCACAACTCGACTCTACCAAACCCGGAAGTAGGAGACCGACCATCCGAGTTTCGGAGGGGCCTCGACCTTGAACTCCCGTAGACGACCCGGAGCAGTCTTTCAGACTGGCGAAAGACCAGTGACTGCTCATGGGGACACAACTGACCACCGATTCTCCCGAAGTTTAGATGCGTATGATCTGCCTCTTCGGGAAGCCCACACTCTACTCGCCACGGTTTCCCGGCCGTCTTCACGGCGTGATTTAAACAGGCATTGGCGACACACTGCCGCATACAAAATCATTACAATTCCAACTATAGTTGATATATCAACTGTATGCGGGTGCGACGCCCGCGCACGAACGTTCTGAACTGGTACAGGCGGTTGACTCTGATCGGGCGCCTACCGCCCAAAACAGTAAACCCGCAGGCGACCCAGATTGTATATCCGGAAGGAGCAAATCATGGCACCGAAGTGCTTTTACCGACTGGCATGAAAGACGAAAGATTTGTCGCGGAAAAGCAAATAGCAATCGCCGGATCTCTCTAAAATTCTCGCTCGGGTAGAGGTCGGCCATGAACGGAACAAAGGAAACGTTTGTTTCTCCAGCCACGTGGCTTCACAGTCCCACGGCTAGCATGCATAAGGTCGATGCCCTTGTGGTCTAGCAGGGCTTGTGTCCGATATTTTTTCAAAGGATTTGCCGCGCAGGCCGATGTCTCCGCGATGGCCGCCGGAACCAGTGAAAGCGTTGCGTCGCGACTCAATTCCCGCATCCTGATCTGCTGACATCGCGAGCGTCAGCCGCTTCATTCGCCCTCCAGCAGGTGCAGGTCCGCGTGAAATCCAGCACCCTGAAGAGATTCGCTGCGCGAAGGTGACCCGGCGTTGCGAATGTCATTGAGCGATTTAACGTAGTTCTTTCGAGCCGGGAAAGCGCGCGCCGCGCAAATGGCCATCGACTCCAAGGAGAGTACATGGTGATGTTAAGGAATGCTGCGTTCATCGTAGCGCTGTGTTTTTCGTTTAGCCAAGCGACTTTTGCGGCGCTTGGCGACAAGGTGACGACTGTCGCCACCGACCGGGCTCAAATGATGGCGCAGCGAGGTACGCAGTCTGCACCGTCATATACAGTCGAAGAGCTTAGGCTTCCTGGCGGCACGCTCGTGCGCGAGTACGTGAACCCGGCTGGCATCGTATTTGGCGTCACATGGCAAGGCCCGGAGATGCCCGACCTTGCGCAGCTTCTCGGCACCTATATGGATGAAGCGCGCACTGGCGTGAAGGCTTTTCGGGAGAAACACGGCGGGGTAGGGCCGGTCGCGGTCTCGTCGGGAGGCCTCGTATTGCAGGCCGGGGGACACATGGGTCAATACCGCGGCCGCGCATATCTGCCCGCTGCTATTCCGGCTAGCGTGACTGTCGAGGCGATTCAATGAGGACCACAAACATGCGCAAAATAATGATCGCCGCAGCGTGGATGGTGGCGACTGCACTCTCCGCATGTGGTGGGGGCGGTAGTGGTGGTGGAGACAATCCCCCCCCGCCGTCGACGTCGGCGCAGAACACACCGACCATGCAGACGCCACCAGCCAATTCAGGATCGAACGCGGGAACGACGCAGATCCCGCCTCCAAAACCGCCTCCCGCGGTCAACCAGATCCAGGTCGTTGTGGAGAACTATTACGGCATCGCCAACCAACTGTTGGCGAATGTGAATGTCTGCATAGCCGGTACAACGAACTGCGTGTGGATCGATGACATTTTAGTAGACACGGGCTCCTGGGGCCTGCGCATCCAGTCCCAGTGGCTCGGCGGGCTTCCCCTCGAACGGGTAACGACCCCCGATGGCGGAATGCTGACGGAATGCGCTGCATTCGGTAGCGGGGTAACGTACGGTACCGTTGCCAGGGCTGACGTCAAGATGGTTGGCGAGACCGCCGCAAGCGTTCCCGTTCAAATTGTTGGTGACCCCGCAGCCTCAAGTGTTCCGACCTCCTGTAGCAACAGGGGCGTGCAGTTGATGAATACATACGATGCGATGCACGCAAAGGGCATACTCGGCATTGGTTTTAACTCGGCCGATTGTGGTGCCGGATGTGTCACTGGTGACCCTGCCACGGGTGCGCCGCCGGTTGGATGGTATTACGACTGCACGAGCGCGACGACCTGCACGCCGACCTTGGTTCCCCTCGCCAGTCAAGTCACCAATCCGGTCAGCGCATTCGCTACCGACAACAACGGCGTGATCATCCAGTTGCCGGCAGTGGCGCCGACCGGAGCGAACTTTGTGAATGGAACCATGACCTTCGGAATCGGCACACAGCCTGACAACGCCCTTGGATCGGCCAAGATATTCACCGTCGGTACAAGCGGTGCGACAACGGGCGATGTGACCACGCAGTATAACGGCGCGACCGATACGATGGCTTTCCTCGATACCGGATCCAACGGGCTATTTTTTGCTGACCCCGGCATCCAGCAGTGCGCGGATGGGTTTTACTGTCCCACATCGACGCTGAATCTGCAGGCCTTCATGCAGGGGCAAAACGGGGCCAACGCTACCGTGAACTTCCGCGTCGGGAACGCGGATTCGATGGTCGCAGCGGGCTCATACGCAATCGACAGCTACGCGGCTGCGGGCCCGACTGGGATGTTCGACTGGGGGCTGCCCTTCTTCTACGGACGCACGGTCTATACTGCTATTGCAGGCAAAGCGACGCCAGGTGGAACGGGACCATATGTAGCGTTCTAACAGGGACCATTAGCAAAACTTGACAAGTAGGCCCGAAGGCCAATGGCAAGCTGGGGCCTCTGGGCATCTCGACCTTGCGAGATCGGGTGTGCATGACAGCAGCGATGCTCGTGGTCGAACCGATCTTCGAAGCTGACCTTCCACCAGAGCAGTACGCATACCGCCCGGGGAGAAATGCCCAGCAAGCGGTGATCGAGGTGGAGGAACGGCTGCATCGAGGGCAAACGGACGTTGTTGACGCCGATCTCGCGGACTACTTTGGAAGTATTCCGCACGCCGATTTGATGTTGTCGCTCGCGCGGCGCATCGTTGATCGGTGTGTGCTGCATCTGATCAGGATGTGGCTGGAATGTTCTGTAGAAGAAACCGATAACCGAGGCCGGAAGAAGCGTACGACTGAGGCCAGAGATAGCAGGCGCGGCATTCCGCAAGGTTCTCCCATCTCACCACTAATGGCGGATGTCTACATGCGCCGGTTTGTGTTGGCGTGGAAGAAGCTCGGACTTCAGCGCAGTCTTGGCAGTCGCATTGTGACTTACGCGGACGATCTCGTGATCCTGTGCAAGCGTGGCAAGGCCGAAGAGGCGTTGCTGAAGCTGCGCGCGATCATGGACCAACTGAAGCTGACGATCAACGAGGAGAAGACACGAATCTGCAAGGTGCCGGAAGGGGAATTTGACTTCCTGGGTTACACGTTTTGGCGGCTGTACTCGGCGACGACTGGACAGGCCCGTATGTGCATGCGTCCGTCGAAGAAGAGTATCCGGCGCATGGTCGAGAAGATTCACGCGCTGACCGCCTCGTCAATGGCGTGGCTCGATACCACGGAGTTGGTGGGCAAGTTGAACCGCACGCTGCGCGGCTGGGCGAACTACTTCAAGGTAAGGACAGTCAGCCGTGCGTATCGTGCGCTCGACAGCTACACTGCGACGCGGTTGCGCCGGTGGTTACGTATCAAGCACAAGGTCAGACGTCGTCGGGGCGGGGCTTATCCACCCTCGCACCTCTACGGGTACTTCGGTCTCGTTCGTCTCCAAGGGCCCTGGTAGTGACTTGCCGTGTAGGAAGGCGTGATGTCCTGTCCGAGAGCCCGTTGCGGGAGATCTGCACGGCGGGTTCGATGAGCGGGGTGTGAAGACGGAGTTAAGGCCAGGGTTAATAGGGCACCGCCAGACGAAAGAGGCGGCAACAGACAAACCCAGCCCACCGCCACCGCGTCACACCTCGACTCTACCGACCTGTGCCGCTAGCGCAACTGGTGCGATGAGGCGCGTGACGTCCCGTTGCCGTTTCTCTCTAGCCCGACGCCGTATTGGGCTTGCAGATGTCTACTTATCGCTGCTCTTGCCGCCGACGCCGACCTTGCCACGCCCGACCTTGAGATGAGGCGCACAGGGGCGCAGGCGCTTCCTGGAGGCGGCCGTCAACGTAACGTGCTCCGCAGGGTAGCGGGTTGTCCTGTGCTCGGCGGCCTGATAGGTGGAATGGCCCGGATCGATGCGCTTGATACCTGACATGACTGGAACCTCGTCAGACGATTCTATGCCAAAGCGCCGCGGCAGTTATGGCGCCTTCCTGAATATGCTGTGGTCAAATCTGCGACCAGGCGGCCAGCAAACCGTGTGCTTGGCGATCGGCTGGCTTTCGGGCACTGGCGTTCTTGGCTCAGTTCGTTCGGGCTTCTATCCCTGGCAGCGCGCCCGCGACGCCGCTGGAGCGGCGCTTTATTTCCGTACGCCAGCAGCGCAACATACAACTACTGGTCGAGCGTGGTAGCGTCACGTTTGACCGTGCATCGAGCCCTCGGGTCAAGGCAGCGTGCGTGTCAAACAGTTCATCGTCCAGCAGTCCGAAGATGACGCCGATCTCGATGATGTACAGATCGCGCTGTCCTGGATGAGCGCGAGCGACTTCTCAGCGATCTGCTCACGGCCCGAAGCCATGTCCGGTGTCCGCGAATGTCGACGCGATAAATAAGGCGGGGAGACAGCCATGACGCGAAGCTACGATTACGAGGGCTTTACGCTTGAAATCTCGGTTGAGTCCGATTTCAGCATCGGACTGAAGAAGCCTGAGCCAGCCAAGCCTGGTTATGTCGCCGTCGTCAGGATCATTCAGGCAACCAACACTGTTGCGGTATTTTCACCCTTACGCTTCGGCGAAGTGTGCGGTCGGCCCTTTGCGACGGAGGCGGACGCACTCATGGGCGGATTCAGTGCCGCGCGCAAGATCGTCGACGACCTGTTCTGTCACGACCGGCACTGATTCCTCTGAGCGCGATGACCGGCATCGCTGTCGCAATGTTTGTGCAGGTGCCGTGGTATCGCATGTCAAGGGGCCGCGAACCCGTCGAAACGGCAGGCCCTTCACCACGCGCGGCCAGTCCCACATATTGGGGAAACTCCTGAACAACATCGATTAATGGCGCGGATTTAACAAAGTTAGAATGAACGCTCTAGATTGATCGGCAGGGTGTGCCCGGTGTCGGTTTGCGGGCGCCGGGCATGCCGACGATCAGCCGCAGTGGCAGCGGCAACGCCTGTTGGTGAGCACCTGGAGCCAATTCGTGAGCATTCCTGAACAGAAATCATTTGCCACTTCTGCCGCCTGCGCGGCCGCATATCCGATACCGGCTATCGAGCTGGCTGCCGCCTTTGGTGCGCTCGCGCGGTACAACCTCTCCATGTACGGAGTGGTACTCGCCGGAGCGCCGAACAGACGCGAGAGCATGCCATCGGCGCAAACGCCGGAGCCGCTTGCCTGGAATCAGGCCGGTTGGATGCCCCCATTTGCTGCGCAGTTCGCCGTGCATACCAGCGCCGTGATGGACATGACGCTGCAAATGTCGGCCGCGCTGAACCGGCTTGCCCTCAATGGCTATGTCGAAACGGCCCGGCACGCGACAGCGGCAATCGCTACGATCGCCAGGAGCCTGAGGGTTACCGACGCCATGATGAAGGAGTCCAGTCCGGCTCCCAATGATTCCGCTTGCGCTGTCGATGCGATGGCTCCTGCTGCCTCGCAGCACATCACGCGCAAGAAAACGGATTCCTTCAATGGGCCGGCGCCGACGGGCCGCAGGCGGCGAAATCCGTCGCGCTAACGTAGCCCGTCTTCTGGAGAGCCGTTACCGGCCGGATCGCCGCTGAATACGGATCTATTTCTCAATGTCCCAACGCCAGGGAATGCCATGCTGAGCCCCCACGAACTTGCCACGTTAATACTGGTGAAGGCTGCGCCTGAGCGGATGGAGGCGGACCGCCTGGAACTCGGCGCACTTCGGGAGCTTGAGCTGATTGCGCTTGAGCCACCCGAAGCGGGCACGCCAACGCCTCGTGTGACACCGCGAGGCGACGCAGTCCTGCGCGCGATCGCCCGGGCGCGCTGAGCGCAGGCACGTTGCCGATGGTCTGCCACCGGGACGGACTATATTCAAGATGCGTGCCGCACGGAACGTGAGGCGGCGATCCGGGTATCACTGGAGAGGCTGACATGGACCAAACCTGGCTGGGTATGGCTGCCGGCACGATAGTGCTTGTTATCGCTGTGATTGGCGTGACTGCCCACTACCTCCGTGAGCGGCGTCGGGCCGATCTGCTGCGCAATCTCGATCACCATGAATGGTGGCAACGAACCCGCTCACGACGCTGAGCTTCGTCGGGAGGCGCAGGGTACGGCCTGCATTTCAGGTCGCTCCGATGCTGGAAGCAGAAGCGTGAACACAAGAACGCATACGACGGAAACAAACAACGGGGAATCTATCGTGAGCGACGAATTCGCTGAACGGGATCTGGCGCATATCAGGAACGTGCTCAGCCATCTCGAGCACTCGGCCGATAGTGTTCGCGGCATCGAAACGGGGGCAATGGTCAACCTGAACTACTGGCGGGACAGGGTCCGTAGCATTCTGGCCAGACCTTTGCTACCCATGCATATTGAGAAACAGGCAAAGGATCTGCTAGCCCGACTTGATCGAATTGAGAGACCCGAGTCTTACGCTGGCGCCAGCGGCCACGCCGCATCATCGTTTCCAGCGCATTGAGGGACGATGGACATTCGCAATGACAGCAACGCCACCGGACGGCGCTGAGTCCGCTGTCGTCATGAATGGTTAGCCGAGACGGGCAGACCGCTTCCTGGTGGCAGTCCTGATTGATGCACACGAAAATTCGCTCCCCGTGCAGTACGCACTGAACTGGGCGAAGCGTGTTGCACGCACGGGGCGACGACTTTGCGTCCCGCGCTGCGACATGCCATTGCCGGCTTTGTGAGCATCGCCGCGGGTGCACACCTGACCAGCACTGTGCGAACGGAGGGCGCATAGATGATGTTCAAATGTCGCTCCTGCCCGCCCGCTGGCACTCTGCCGGCGCGTATCCGATGCCGGTCGCCCAGCTATCAGTGTTCTGATCCTCGCAGGCGCGCGGACATCGCGCGCAACTCGGAACGAACGGCCCGGCGCTCGCGCTCGGCCTGCTGACCGTCTGCGATCATGTTTTCTATGCGCATCATAATGGCGCGCAGCGCGACACGCGAGCCGCTCGCCCGTTCGGACGAATCCATTGCGCGCACCGCATCTGCCGCGACATCGTGAAGCTCGCGCAGGTCCCGGTACACCAGTTCGAGCTGGTTTTCGAAGGTTTTATGCATCAGTTTGCCTCGAGCAACGATTTGAGGCCGTCATACACCATTGTGCAATCCGGCGAGAGTCTGAGTCGTCGGGTCCAGCCGCAAATGGCGATTTCCAGCAGCAAAACCAGTCGATGGACGACGGCGTACCGGACAAGTGGACATGTCTACTATACGTTGATTGTAAGTTGTTTGTATGTGTCGGGATGTCGCCAACATGCATTTAATTCGGACCGCGCAGGATCGCCGGGCAACGGCAGCTGGGGCCGAGCTTTGTGCGTAGCTCGTCCGGCAGGTCCCATATGCAAAGCCGTCAATTGAATCGCTGGGCTTCCGAATCCCTGAGCGGCTGTCTGTGGCCACCTGGAAGTAGGAGGTTGACCATCCGAGTATCGGAGGCACCACGACCTTGAACTTCCGTCGACGACCCGCATCGGCAGCTCGGAGCGGCGGTACCCCAGCGACAGCTCTTGTTGGTATTTCGGCCTTTCGCCGGGTTGTTAGCAAATGACAGTCTTGCCGAACCGCAGACTACCCTCTAAGTTTTAGTCTTTGTGAGTCGACCCGTTCGTTGGCCCGCCACGAAGGGAGCGACAGTCTCCTGCAAGTGGTCCGTGTCAACGGCTCTACCCATCAGCTCATCGAGAGCCTCGCGGCGCATAGTCTACGGGCGTCGGCGCGTGGCCCACGCGCGAGGAGACGCTCGCATGTCGCGCATCGGCAAGCTAAGCCAGAAAAGGAAGGCAATGAAGCTGAGAACCGCAGACCTGTACTATGGGGCAGTGCTAAGCCGGATCGCGGGGTTTCCCGTACTGACCGAGATTCATCAGGTCGGCCAGGACGGCTTTTACGAGATCAACGGCGAGCGGCGCCTGCTTGTCAAGTATTCGATCGCATCCGGTCCCGTCTGGCGTTTCGCCTTCAGTCCGGACGACATAGCTCGGCTCGCGAAGGGCGCGCGCTACGATACTTGGATCACGCTGGTCTGCGCGACCGAGAGTATCTGTCTACTCAGTCTTGACCAGTTGGGTGAGGTAATTGATCTCGGAGCCGTCGCGCGGCAATGGGTTTCGGTCAGCATCGCGCCTGGCCACAGTTTGAAAGTAGCTGGGTCGTTGGGTCTTGCGCAATATACGGTTCGGCGCAACGCGTTCCCGGCAGACATGTTGGTTGCTGGTCGCCGGACCGAAGACTTTCGCTGGCCCCCTCTTTGCCAGATCAGGGTCTATCGCAGCGGGCAGGGGCTTGCCTACACTACCGAGGATCCGTTCTTTGATTTTGCTGACCACTTGGCATTGGATCTTGGGCGGAGGCCGAAGGTTGTCCATGTTGGAATGTTGACCCGTAGTCCGGAGTGGACTGAGTGGACTCCAGTCAACCTTAAGCGAGTCGAAGAGAAGATCAGCCATGACCTTGCGTTCGATGGATATGACGTGCGCATCGAACGCATAACTCCCGAGACGAAAGGAAAAAATTGTCTCGTGCCGCTGTGCTCAAGGGAGTTCTTATGGAAGTTGACGATTTCAGTCGCACGCTGAGCCGCGCTCGGATTGCCCATTTATTGCATTCTGCTTCATCTTCGACGCCAACAATGTCGATCACACCACACGCAAAAGGTTCTCGTTGTTGCGTGGCCGTTGACGAGTGCCCACGCGTCGAGTCGATGCCTCGCGATGCAGACCGAGAGGTTGCTCCTTGTGAGCGCTCGCCGGATCGGGCACGATGAGCTCGCGCCACCCAAGAAAGCCCAAAAGATCATGGACCATCGCACGAATCAGGACCTCGCCACACTATTCAGGCAGACCCGTCGTGCGAGGTCGGTGAGCCGTATCCAGCGGGACACCTACAGGGACTCCCCCGATGGGAAGAGGGCAGATCGTCTGAAGCCGCATTCCTCGTGCAGGGTGACGATGCAGTGCGCACACGGCTGCTTCTGACGGAAAAGGAAATGACTGGCAACTACTACGTCGTGGTGTTCCCGGAAAACCGACTTGGCCCCGGTCCCCTCACAACAAACGCGCCAGGTTCTAGGCGATGACTTCCATTGTGAATCGACCGTCCGCAACGCACCGGGGACCTGTCACACGGCGGCGCAATGCCAATCTCGTCCTAGCCGAACCCGGAAGTATGAGGTCGACCATCCGCGTTCTTGAGGCGTCGGGAACTTTAACTTCGGGAGTCGACCTGTTGCGGGCCCACATACCGGCGAATTCCAGGAAGGGGGCGTTCAACGGAAAGTTCTCGACGGTTATGGTTGCGCGGATATTCCTCTGGCAAGATGGACGCTAGGCAAACCTAGCGGCAGGGGACTACTGTGGACGAAGCCTATGAGGTGGTCACGGACGTCGCCGAAATCGCGCGACTGAACAAGCAACTTGCGACCCAGTTGCGCAAGGTCCTCCCATACAGGGAGAGTCGCGAGATAACCTACCCATCCAATCTCCATACCGGCACGGTGTACTTCGAGACGTCGGCTGGCGCCAGTGTCCGGGCCTGGTCACCGCGCGTCGCGCCGGGCAAACTGGAGAACTTCTTCCTTTTCGCTGATCCCGGAAGTACGAATCGCATTGAGATTGAGGTCCAGCTGACCTTTCCGGCTGGCACCTATAACCGGCGAGCGGCCGGCGCCTTTGTCCGGGATGGCAGCGGCGATATTTTCGTGGCCCATCGCGGCAACCTGACAAAGGGCACTGCGGGGCTTCCGAAGGCCAAGGTATTCCGCGAGTTCGCAGCATCTGTCGTCGAGGCCGCTGACAAACCCAAGTCCTCAAGGGTCATCCTGATTGCCGGGTTGAAAGCCCCTGACCTTGCCGACCAGCTGTGGGAGTTCGCTAAGCAAGCCCGGGAGGTCGCGACCCAGCTAGGCGAAGAACGGAATAGCGATGCTGGCCAATCCACGGGCGGGGCACCGTCTGGCGGAACCGGCACGGGTGGTCTGGGCAAGCCACGTGGTGCCGGGGCTGGCGGCCAGCCGGCGTCACCGGCGGATCGCCAGATGAAGCTGCGGGCCTACTTCGACGAGTATTCGGGTGAGGGGCACACAAAAGGGCACGGCGGCGGCAAGCGCACCGTCGAGCACGGTGCGGTCGTGCGGGCACTGGAACTTTACCTGCGAAACAAGGGCAGCAGCCAGAAGGCGCAGGCCATTGATCTCGCCATTGTCGCAACGTCCAGGGTCGATCTCTTCGAGGTCAAGACCTCCGCCCGAACGACGGACGTGTACACCGGGGTCGGCCAGCTGCTCATCCACGGGGAGTGCATCAAGGAACTGCTCGGGCTCGTGGTGAAACGCCACCTGGTCCTGCCCGGAGAGCCGAAGGCCAGCCACGGAAGGGCAATCTCCGGCAAGGCGAATATTACGGTCGTCACCTACCAGAAGAAGGGTTCGAGGTACCAGTTCACCGGTTTGAACTGATATGGACGCAGTTGGGCCGGTGATACTGGCCTGGTCTATCGGGATGATGTGAATGCCGCTTCTGAGACCTGAGCGACACGGCACACTGTGGTCATGACACGACCTGGACCCATTTGAGCCCTTCAGATAAATTCCGCGAGTGTCGCGGCCAAGCATCAAAGCGGCCGTTCAGGGCTGTCTACGCACCATACATGATTGGCCAGAATTTGCTGCGTCGCTTCAAAATTATATCGAATCAAGCCGATGTAACAGATAGGCGCGCGGTAAGTTACGATATTGGCTCATCTTTACAGTGTGCCCCGCTGAGTTGAGTGATCGCCATTTTTGTCAACATCGATGGAGAACCAGCCATGACGTCGAAGTTGCGAAGTCAGCTTGTATTTAAGGGTCAACTCATACTAGCCGGCCCGCTGGCTGATTATGTTAAAGGAAATGGAAATGATGGAAATCCATCATGGGATTGCTGGCTTTCTGACATATCTCCTTTATGGAAATTCAAGCAGGAGCGCGAAAGGATAGTCTATGCCCAGTGGCTTGACGACATCGAGATTCAAAGGAAAGGTTTATATTTGTGGTTACAACCACGGCCTGGTAATCTTTCCGCGTATCGTTTTGTTCATGTCGGCATATCTGCCGAGAAAAATAGTACGCTGGTTGCTCGAACAAAAAGGCACTGTGGCAATCAGTTTTCGGTTGATCGGGTTTGCCGACTGCAAGAAGGGTGCAACGGATTTGGTAGCCTGGGTGATGACCAAAGGAATAGTTCCAATAAAATCGAGATTGCCAATGAATTTATGAGAAATCTAAAAATTCTTTTTCTCTGCAACTCATCTTCACACCCAAGCTCTCCGGCCCAGCTAAGGAGATTAGAGGGGCTCGTCGCCTACGCCGGCGCTGATGCGTTCGGAGAAAACGAAACCACAAATACATTGTCAAAAACTACTCGCCCATCAGACGAAACTTTTTATCACTCCATCCGCGTAGAGATGAATAAAATTCTAGAAATATTTCCGTACTTCCCCGTCCATGGGGATAGTAGGAGCTAATACGCTGAAGTGGACAGTAGTTGCCGGGAACCCATTCTCCGGGCGGCAAAGACCTTATGCGGTTGCCTGTGGTCGACCGTTTGAGTCACTCAGTTAGCATGGGCGGACGGTCCACTGACTCGCCGATATGAGACGTTCACACGCAGCGGGCCACGCGCCCGGCTGCAAGCGGCGAATGTGATTCAAAGGGCCCAGACGAAACAGGTGAGTCGTGAACGCTTTTGATGACGAAGCACGCAGTGAACTGCCGTGCTTTCTAGTGGTAGGCCAGTTCTTCGCGTTTGCGCGAGAGGGTGTTTGGTTACGTACAGACCACCTGATCGAGTCGGCCCAGATCTGGTTAAACTCAAACGGTGCTGAATGCGACTGGTTGGAGCGCGCCAGGCTCGTCGAGGCGTCGCGAGTGATCGCAGTGCGTGAAGGTGCACGCCCGTTTCCAAAGGAAGATGCGGACCTTCACAAGCTGTTCAATCTCCGCACTGTGTGGTGTCTCGACTACCGTTCGCCGGTCGTTCAGAGAATCCATGCTCTCTGTTCGGCGTATCGCAAATTTGGACCTGACGGCGAGGGCACAGAATGAAAAAAGGTCATTGCTTCTGGAGGAGTGCGGTCGCCTTGAGACGCTGTATTCCAGTGTCGCAATCGCTGGAGGTCGCGGAGTGTTGTCCCAGCCGCTTTGCAAGATTGCAGGCAGCGTGCGCTTCGTCCACGTTCTGAAACGCCGCTTTATCTCCACAACTCAACCAGTGTCGCCTGTGATTGGCCCGAGGCGATGCGTCGACTCGCGCCGTCGCAAGCACATTGCCACTTGCTGCAGGTGTGACGAGAGGCGAGAGCCCACCCCATACGGTCACTCACCACGTGGTAAATGGTCAACGGTCAATCGCGCGCCTTTGTGTTCTAGTCAACCGTTTTCGAATTCACGGCGCCAGGTTGGATCGCGCGCTGTCCTTGCCTATCATGAATTTAACGGGGCCGTTTTGAAAGGCTCGGGCCCACTGCTGACGCTGGCCCCCGCCGGGACCTGGCTTGCCGCATCATGTTCGTTGAGCCGAGATCTGACTAGCTCGCACCGAGCAAGGGCTGATGCGTCCTTAGACGTTCAAGTGCCCAGGAGTTAGCGGAAGGGCGAGCACGTCATCACCCGCAAGAGTCTTAGGATTCAATTCCGGATGAGGTGGGAATCATGCGCCGTATATGCGCCCCCGACGCTCAAATGCGCTCCTTTCGCTGGGTAGCCGCGGCGCTGATGAGCCTTGTTCTGACCGCATGTGGCGGTGGCGGTAACAGCAGCGGCAGCCCGCAGGATCTGGGCAGCCTGACGATACGCAGCGACGTCCCGCAAATTCAGACCGGCTCACACAACAGCGTCGCGACCGTCACTGCCCAGGCACTCGATACAAACGGCCGTCCGATGCAAGGCGTGATCGTGGAATTCGACCTGGACTCAGGTGAATTTCTTGGTTCCCCGATCGAAACGACTGATGCGAATGGCATCGCATCAACAACCATTACCGTGGGCGAGGACGAGAGCAACCGGACCATTCACATCTCGGCATCGACCAACCCGGGCGACAGCAGTTCGGTCGATGCTGCGCCTATTACCGAAGAAACCACAGGTACCACGGTCCAGCTTGCCGCACCCGCAACGCCACCGGAAGTCTTTGGAACGGTGACGGTCATCGCCACCGTAACGGACGCGGACGGCAATCCGGTTGGAGGTATACCCGTCGCCCTGACTTCGGCGGCTGGCAATCAGATCGCACCGGCGTCCGTCACGTCGCTGAGCGATGGCACGGCGGGTTTTGCCTACACCGCGCTCAAGGCCGGTAACGACACGCTGACTGTCACTATCTCAGGCTCCTCGGCCAGCCAGTCTGTGGTCATCTCGCCCCTTGCTTCCGGGGCGATTGATTTCACGATGACCGAGTCGCAAGATCCCATTCTCTCCGGGGCCTCCAGCAACACGGCCACGATCGGTGTGACCGCCCATACAGCCAATGGCGTGGCCTCTGGGCTGCCCGTGAGTCTTGCTGTGGACAACGGCGGCACCCTGAGTGTCGCGCAAGGCGTCACGGACGCAAACGGACTCGTGCAGACCGTTGTTGGGTACGGCACGGATAAAAGCAACCGTCTCCTGACCGTGACCGCGCAAGGCGCCGGTCACACCAACGCGCTGCCAATTGAAGTCATCGGTACGACGCTCACGGTGGTCCCCGGTGACAGCCCGATGGTGGGCGGCCCAGCCGTTCCATGGTCCGTCTTGCTGCTGGATGCCGATGGTGCGCCCATCCAGGGTTCGGTGCAGCTGAATGTGCGGAGTTCTCCTGCCGGCGAGATGCTCGATTACCAGCTGAACCCGATAACGCAGCCACTCCCGCTATTGGGCATGGGCGCCGATGGCCAGACATCGTTTGACCTTGGTCCTACCTCCCAGGGTACAGGCTTCAGCTTCATAGTTTCGGGCACCTTTGGCATTGGCAACCAGCGGTCGAACGCGGTCCCCAGTACAGTCTTGCCGCCCAATGACCCTGCATCGCAAAGGGCGACAGTTACGGCACAGGCCGGTACCAACCTGGCCGGGGTTGTTCAGCCGGATCAGTCGACATATTTTGGTTGGGTCGTGCCTGCCCAGACCAGCGCGACAGGTCCCGCTGCTTTGCAAACCAGCCCACAAGGCTATGCAACGATTCAAGCTGTCGCTCAGGATCTGAACGGCCAGCAGGCGACCATATTGCTGCGGGCAACGCGGCACAATGCGTGCTCCATCCGGCCCATGAACGCCAGCATTGGCTGCCAGTCGAGTGCACCTTTCATGCTGGATATCTGGTATGACGCGACCGATAATGTCGGGTTGCCACCTGGAGAGTACAAGGGGCAGTTTGTGGTGCATGGGCTACGCACAAGCACTCCCACTCCGTTCCAGATTCTGACGATATACCTGGACATCACAAAGAGCGCTCTTTGACGTAAAGTCGGCGAGCGGTCATGAAGATGTTGTGCAACACCTCTGGCGTGTATCGGCGGCTCTCACATGCATCGAAGCTATGCTTGCCCGCGGCCAAGTCCAGTCTCGTGCCTGGGGCTCACAGGTCAGCTTACGACGAACCGCTTTCGGCAAGTCTAAACGCCCGAAGGGTCGTGAGGACTCGCTCGACTGAGCCAGGGGCCGCCATTGCTCGACGCCTGTTTGCGAATGTCCTAATAGGAATGTGCAGCCGCCCCACGGTTCTCAACATTCGACGTCGGCTGAGGGCGACAAGCCATACTTCACGGTCGCGAATTGAATGGCCGGATCCTGAGTGGAACCGACGCCCGAATGTCCGAGCGACGCTGCGGGCGAATGACGCTTGATGGCCGACTACTGCCTGGCGTGGTCGGCTGTAGCCGACCCCTTGCGGTCGATCGCTCCAGGGCGACACCGGTCGTTCGACAGGATCCCGCAAAAGCCTGCGGCAGATGCTCATGCGGCTCCAAGGTCCACGTGGCGGCGCCGCTTGCCGAGCAACGCCGGCGCGAAAAGGCCCTGAGACTGCAAGCGCGCGATATGGTCGATGAAGGCCCGCAGCTTCGGCAGGACCTGCCGTCGGCCCGGGTGATACAAGAAGACCCCGGGAACCACCGGTGAGAGCGTCGCGAGAGCTGTGCGTAGTCTTCCTGCAGCGGCATACGCCATCGGTTCAGCAACTTGTGTGGCGCGCCGGAAGCTGCGGTGCCGCGCGACGCTCAGGAAGGCTTCCACGCCGTCCAGAGCGCCGTGGCGGACTGTGAAGTTTCGCTTCATGACGTGTACAGATTATCTCGGCTAGCGCTACGCCGGACGCAAGCATAGAGTCAAGGCCGTCAGACAAAGGAGCAACGGCCATGACAGCAAGCAACCTGCCTTCCGCAGGACCGGGCTCAACCAAGTCGCCTGCGGCCCTTCCGGTTTCGGACTTCCCGAGCGATCCGATCCCCGTTGTCCGGGACGGGCTCAGCGCCTGGTACGACGGCGGCGACCGAGTCCCATACGATCCGCAAGCGCGAGCGCTGCGCTCCGGGCATCGGTCGCTGCGCGTGTTCGTCCGGCGCGAGGGGGATGTCGCGCGAGCAGTCACGTTCCTCTCCGGCTACCCGGACGGCTCGAGCGGCTGGGCGAGCGTGGTGGCGCACCTGCCCGGCGCGTCGGCCATGCCCAAGCTGTTCCTCGATTATGTGGGTATGGGTGACTCCGACAAGCCGAGCGACTACCGGTTTTCGACGGCTGTCACGGGGCGGCGTAATCGAGCCGGGGATGGGCGCCGTAATGGAGCCAGCAGAAACGGGGGTAAAGCGCAGATTCGAACGGGCTCAAGAATGCGGTCTTTTGCCTGGTTTGGCAACCGCGTTTTCACTGCTTCCTGGCATCGGTTTGGGTTTGCGGAAGCTCTCACCTTCGATCACGACGCGATAGGCACCGTGGCGTAGCCGGTCCAGCGTCGCGGCGCCCAGGATGCGGTTGTCGGGGAACGCGTCTCCCCATTCGCTCAGATCCAGATTTGACGTGACGATGGAAGCCGCCCGCTCGTACCTGGCGGCGATCAGATCGTGGAAGTCTTCGTCGTGGGGCGGATGTAGCGGTTTGACAGCGAAGTCGTCGATGATGAGCAGTGGCACGCGCACGAACTGCTGGAACTTGCGCTCGTACAAGCCCGTGGCGCGGGCCGCGTGCAGTTTCTTGAGCAGATCCGTCTGCGAGATGAACAGCACGTCACGCCCCTGCCTGGCCGCGCAGTGACCCAGTGCCTGCGCCAGATGGGATTTGCCAACGCCTGTTCCGCCGACCAGTAGAACGCAGACCTTCTCGTCGATGTAGCGGCCGGTGGCCAGATCGTGGATGTAGGTTCGATTCAGCTTGGGCACCAGATCGAAGTTGAACGTCTCGAGCGTCTTGCCCATCGCGAAGCCGGCGCGGGCAAGCCGTACGCCCAGCTTCTTTGTGTCGCGCCGCGCGATTTCGTCGTGCAGCAACATGGCGAGGAACTCGGTGTAGGCAAGTTGCCCGTCAATGGCTTCACGGTTTCGCTGTTCGATCGAGTCGAGGATGCCCGAGAGGCGCAGCTGCTTGAGGATGGTGTTCAGTTCGGGACTCGGATTCATGGTCGGCTCAATGGATCAGAAGGGATTGAAGGTCGCGGCCGAAGCGGCCACCGTTCAGGTAGGTATCAGTGGGCGCCGTCGTCGTGGATGGCGCCGCCGCCTCGCTGTCGAGTCCCTTGTCGAGGATCGTCTTGATGGTGCGATACTGGGGGCTGGAGAACGCGAGCGCACGCTCGCACGCAGCGTTCAGGCGCACATCGCCGACCTTCTCGCGCAGCCGCACGATGCCCTGTGCGCCGCGCAGGTTCTCCAGCACCGTGTTGTTGAACATCGCGAGGATGACGGCATGGCAGGCCGCCCCGATATCCTTCGCGCGCGCCAGACACCACTGGGGATCGTGCTCGAGCCAGGCCTGTGCCTCGGGCGGCTGGTGGTCGCGCACGGTATGGCGGTCCCCGGGCTTGCGTAGCCTCGGATGAGTGGCGACGAGCTCGTGCCGGTGGAACGCCTGCACGACCGTGTCGGTGGCCTTGAGCCACAGTTGCTTGCCAACCAGCGTGAACGGCACGGAGTACAGCGCCTTCCTGTAGACGACGTGCCCATCCGTATGCACCTTGACCTCGGACCACACAGCCAGTACCGGCGGCACATCGGGCAGGCGCGTGAGCAGCGGCCGCTCGATCGCGAAACGCGTGAGCGGTTGCTCGTGTGTGGTGCCGTGATCGCGCACGCCGGCGTGCTGCATGATCCACTCGCGCAACTGCCGGTTCGCGTCGGCCAGATCGCGGAACTCGCGTAGTGGTACGAAGGACTTCTTGACGTACTTGACTCCGGATTCAACGATTCCCTTCTTGGCCGGGTCGTGCGGCGGACATGGGTCGATGCGGAAACCGTATGCTTCGGCGAGCCCCGCGTAGGAGCGCTGAACCTCAGGACTGTGCAGGCAGTGCCGGATGATCGCGCACTTGGCGTTGTCGATCGTCACCCGGGAAGGACAGCCCCCGAACCATTCGAAGGCACGGCGATGACAGGCCAGCCACGTCTCGACGGTCTGGTCCAGGACGACCTCGGCATACTGGTGCCGGGACCAGCACAGGGTCATCACGAAGATCCACGTCTTGAGCGGGATACCCAACTCGTGCGTGAGCACGGGGCCGGCGCCGAAATCAACCTGGGCGGCTTCGGCGGGCGCGAACTCGAGGATCGTCGTTGCCTTGACGACCCGTTCGGCCGCCAGACGGCGCAGCATGCGCTTCACGGCATCGTAACTGCCGGTATAGCCGTGATTGCGCTGAAGGGCTGCATGGATTGTGGTGCCCTGGACGCCGGCGGCGAGCCACTCGCGAACCTGCTCGCGGTACGGCTCAACCGTCGAGACGCTGCTGCGTGGCATCTGTCTCGGAACGCTGTTGAGGACGCTGGCGATCTCGGGATCTTCCGGCATGGGCTGCGCCGGATCGAGCCAGCCTCGCGACTGGGCTTCCTGCCGTAGTGCCGCAAGCTTGGCTCGGCCCATCAGGCGTCGCCGCGCGATGTCGCGGTCGGAATCACCGCGTCGCATGCGCACAAGGATATGACGATACTCAAACAATTCGAACCTCCTGTTGGCCATAGGCGCTCCGCTCAAAAGAACGGAGCGTACCGACTTGGAAAGTTCGAACTGCACTTGTGCCCGCTACCGCTGGCGCCCAAGGGTGGCTTCTTTACGCCGCCCATGAGGTGGCTCGATTACGCCGCCCCTGAACTGGCTTCATTGCGCCGCCCCTCAGGTGGCCCGATTACGCCGCCCCCGGATTGGCTCTATAACGCCGCCCGCTGACACGACGGCCGAGCGGGCTGACCTCGTCGAAGCGCTCTGGCGAGAACTCGGCGTCGAATCGACGACGCTGGTCGCGTTCGACTTCTCCACGCTCGTGATTCTGGAGCACTTGCGGCGTCGGCTCGAGCGCGCGGAGCGCGGCGAGCCCGAGGGCGGACCCGTGATCCGCGGCGTCCTAATGTTCAACGGAGGCCTGTTCACCGATGGCCACTCGCATCCCTGGTGGACGACGCCGGTGCTTCGGCGACTCGGCGACTGGATGCCCCAGAAGGCTCCGTTCGGGGTATTCATGACAATGGCCGGCGTGATGTGGTCCCGGCGTTTCCCGGACCGCGACAAGGCCGGTCGACGAGTTTACGAATCGCTGCGTCGACACGGCGGCTACGACTTCCTTCGCCGGGCTGCCGGCTTCGTGGCAGATCACAAGGCCGAAGGCGAGCGCCTCGACTTCGGCCGGCTGTTCATGGCTTTCCGCGGCCGCTTCCCGTTCCTCGTCGGCGGGAGCGAGGAGGACGCGTTCGAGCACCGGCAAGTCGACCTCGCGCAGAAGCGGCTGGCCCCTTTCGGGTTGGAGATCGCGCGTCTTGCCGGTGGTCACATGACGACTGACGAAGAGCCAGGAGCGTTGGCCGACCTGATCGCCAGGTTCGAGCGCGAGAAAGCAGCGCACCCCGCAATCTGAGCAACGCCGCCCGGAACTCGGACCCTCGGCTGAAATTTACTTCAACCCATTTGAGATAGGAGCCCTCCTATGACTGACCAACCTCACGGCCAAACTCAAACTTCCGCCTCAACGATCACAGGTGTGTTTGCGGGACTAAAAGCAAAGCCCGGCGTAACACGCGAGCGGGTCATGGCCGTCATGCCCGCCGAGATACGCGCGACGGTCCAACTCTATCTCGACGGGAAAATCCGCGAGTGGTACGCGCGAGAAGACGGCAGGGGAGCCGTTTTCCTCTTGGACACCAGAGACGTCGCAGAGGCGAGATCCATCATGGAGTCCTTGCCGCTTGCTAGAGAGAACATGCTGGATCACGAGTACATACCAGTCGGGCCGCTGATGCCGTTACGTCTGCTAATAGCGAGCCAGTCAGCGAAGCAATAACGCAGCGGGCTGGTCTGCTGAGGATCTGCGTTCGACGACGAGGGAACTGGGATTCATGCCGCGAATGTCGGCTAAGGAAAAGGGTGGGTGCGAGACGATTCCGTCCGATCGTGGCCGGTCACTGCCTGATGAACCCAACCTCAAACTGCCTCAATTCACATCATGCCGCCGGTGGCGCTGCCTGTGCCGCCAGTGCCGGATGAAGGTGTGGACGTCGCGGTGAGCGGATGAGCGAGACCCGCTGCGGACAGCAGCGAGACGGCAACCGGATCGGGCATGCCATCGACATCGATGGCGCCTGCTGTCGCCAGCGCACCGAGATCGCTGTCGACCCCTGCTTGCCCGACGATGAACGGCGTCGTCAGAAACGCCGGTGCCGTCAACGTGACCGCATAACGTTGCTGCAGATTCGTGACGACTGCCGATTGCGCAGCCAGTACATCGGTCTGATTTGCCAGCACCTGCTGGAACTGCAAGTTGCTCGGGAAGCCCGCAATCAGACTGGCCTCGCTCGTGCCAAGTTGCGAAGCGAGGTAGACGAGCATCAGTTCCGTCTCGGGTGTCGTATTGAAAGTTCCGCCGGCAAATGCCAACGAATGCAAGGTCGTGCCGCCAGAGTTCACGGTGAGGATGCAGGGAATCGTGGCGCTTAACGTAATGCTGTAGTGTCCACCGCCGTCTGACAGTGTGGAGTCCGAACCCGAAGCACAACTGAAGCTAACCACCGCGCTCGCGAGCGCCTTGCCGGTAGCTGCGGTGCCCGATAGGGCGACGTTTGGCATCCCGTTTCCGCCGACACAGCCGTCAAGGCTGAAGCAACTGTTTCCGCCGCACGCGACGAGTGTTGCGAGCGATGCTCCGCAAAGTGCGGCCAGCACCGGACGAACGTAACGTACATCGTGAGTGTTCATGGCCGCCTGCCGTTGATAGAAGGGGATAAGGCGAGCCGCCCCACACAAAGGGACCGGCGCTTCGATTGATTTTAAGCCCTATGCGCCGAAATCGTTTGTCGCATCAATCACGTTGATCGCGCTATCGGCCATTGCGGTTATCGACGACCCGTCGCTTCAGCATTCGGCGAATGTCAGCTTCCGAGCGAGGCGTGGGACTGGAGTCGACTGCGGATTCAACCGGTCGATGCAACACAATGAACGTCGCATGAGCGGCGGGAGTGTTGCAAATGAAACAGAGGCGCCGGATCTATTACAGCGAAAGCCAGAAGGCGTTGATGTGGGAACGCTGGCGTAAAGGCGGGTCGCTGCGCGATGCCGCTTCGAGTGACCGTTTGAATATGAGTATGCACGACAGCGTGAAGCTGAAGTTGGGGCAACGCAGACCATTGAGCGATCAAAAGTGCGGGTCCGGTTCCTCGGCGGCTGCTGCGTCTCGCCACAGCGCGGGGCTCATTCCGGCAAGCCTCCGCGCTCTACTCGTTAGTGCAGTGCTTCGGTCAATGCATTGACGAAGATGGCTTCTTCATTGTATGGATTGTTAGCGATATATGTGGGGTCAGTTGAATCGCAGCAATGCGGGTCCGGCTTGTCCCACACACCCCACTCAACAACAACCAGATTTTCTCGCTGGTTGATCGCGATCATCTGCCCAAAGACACCGATTGCCATAAACGTCCAATCCGACGAGGCACCTGGTTGGTCTTGGACTGGTCCACGCGACTGAACGGGCACCGCACCTGTCGGTACGGTCGTATTTTGTAACGGCGCGCCGATATTGGTGAATAGAGGACTGGCGTTGTGGACCCCATCGTCATAGGCGGGATTGAACCACCACATATTCCCATACGAACCATTATCGGCATAACCCGGCACCGCGGATTGGCTTATCCAGGTAGTTGAGTCGGTAACCCAGTTATCCGGAAGTACACTGGTGCCATTTGCGAGTTTGCCGTTATTGAGCACAAAAAGGCCTAATCGACCGTAGTCTCGCAAAGTGGCATTGAACCCACCACCTCCGAACGATACCCCACCGTCTGATTCCAGCCACCAATTTCCATCGGCTTCCATGCCGAAAGGCTGCCAGATCTTCGATTGGATATATTTCGACAAGCTCATTCCGGTCGCGCGCTGTACGACCAATCCTGAGACAAACGCTTCCCCCGTGCTGTAATTCCAAACGGTACCCTGTGCCGTCGGTGCGCCAGTGTTGGCATCCTTGGCTCGCGCGAGAGTCTTCATGTGGTTGAGAATGCAACCGGCTGTTTTGTGGGCAACGCAGTTGATGACCGCAACAATGTCCGACCTGGAATCAAGATAGTTCTCATTCCATGCGACACCGGAGGACATGTGAAGCAGATTGCGTAGCGTTACCCCTTGATACGCAGAGCCTGCCAGTTCAGGAACGTACTTTTCGACCGTATCATCAAGACTTTTGATCGAGCCGTCCTTGAGCGCCGCACCCATAAGAACTGACACGACTGATTTGCCGGCAGATTTGGAATCCCACAAGGTATTGCGATCCATGCCCATGGCATATCGCTCAAGCGCGACAGCACCGTTCTTGATGACCAGGAGGCCGCTGATTTTGTTGTGATTCATGTAGTCATCGACGGTGTTATTTGTTCGCAACGTTCCATCGGGATTTTTGCCGTATTGATAGACGGTATTTGCCGCAAGTGCGGCTACGGCCGACGCAGCATCCGGGAGATTCCCCGGATTTCCCGAGCTCTTGAAGGGCTCGGTGGACAGAATCTCGGCACTGTGACTAAACCCAACGACTTTCTCGGCTTGTGTCCAATTAAAAAGGTTGCTGAGGGCTGGCAGCTTGATTGATGCCGGGCTGCTGCCGTCACTTCCGCCTCCGCAAGCGAACAGACTGAGGGACATAACAAGAAGCGCGCTCTGGGGCAAGAACCTGCGCCAGGGAAAGGATTTTTCAGACATTGAACGTCTCTGAGAATATTTTGATGTGCCGACTGGTCCGTGATGACCGTCGACCCGAACAGCAGGGACCCGAATCGGACCGCTCGATTGTCAATTGGTTATCGCTTCGAGCACGCTTGTCTCCTTCTTGCCTTGCATATGGTTTTGATGCCAGCGTGACCAGCCGTGTGGGGAGGGGCGCTAGGCAAGTGCAAGTTCAACAAGTAGCAGGGCTGCTCGCAACCCTGCAAATGCACTGGGCAATAGTGGGTAGCGGCAGCCCGGCTTCAGCAGCGTAGAATTGACAATCATCATGTCGCCCGCCTCAAACCTGCAGTTGCAGGGAGCATTACAACGTGCAGCTCGCAGCCCTATCTTCCCTGCTATTGTCCTGGCACCGGCTTACCGGCCAATCGATGCGCGATGACGTTCGTGGGCGCGCCCTGGAGTTGCTGGAGGCCCATCTACCACTTAGCGCCGCGTGGTGGGGTCTCGGACGTCTATCGGGCAACTCACCTTGGGTGCTTCAGAGTTACCTTCATCGGCTTCCCCCCGCGTTTGCCGCCGACTGGCTCGCGGTCGCCGAGATGGACGAACTGGCGCGCTCGGTTCTCGAAAATCCTGGTGTTACCGAACTCTATTCTGGCCTTGACGCGCCAAACTGCTTTGATGTGCGCTACGGAATCGCGTCAGCGCTGTCGACGGCGATGGCTGACGAAGATACCGGTCTCGTGCGCTTTCTTTCGATCTATCGCGACCACTCGCTGCCGTTGTTCACCGACAATGACCGCGCGTTGGTTGAACTGCTGGTGCCGCACATGTTTCTGGCCGAAGAGCAACAGGAGCGCGCGACCTGGCAAAGAAAACTTGCCAATCAGCGCCAGTTGCTGGCAAAGGTGAACGAACATGCCTGGCTGGAGCAAGCCTCGCCGGCGTTCTGCCAGGTGCTATTGGCGGAGTTTCCCGAGTGGAACGGGGGTTGCCTACCCAAGGCGCTCCACAACCTGACCCGGACTGACGGAGGACTATGGCAAGGGAGAACACTTGACGTGTCAGCGTCCCGTAGCGCAGATGGAGGTTGCCACCTGGGCTTGCAGCTCCGCATGAGCCTGGGACTAACGCGTCGAGAGGAAATGGTGGCGCGTGCCTACGCTGGGGGCCTTTCGCACAAGGAGATTGCGCGCGAACTAGGGCTTACACCTGCCACTGTGCGAAGCTACCTTCAACAGTGCTATCTGAAGCTTAAAGTTTCAAACAAGGTATCCCTGGGCGATGCACTGCGAGGCGTTAGTGAACAATGTCTCTGAGTCCATCTCGGTATACCGTCGTTGATCCTTCCCGCAGTACCTTTTCTGGCGCGGTCGCTTTAATCTAATCAGCGTGTGTAAGTCCGTTGTCGAGAGTCAGTCGTTCAGGGCGAATAGGCCTCCCAAATGACGATTTGGCGGCTGAGACGAACGACGCTTCAGGGCCGCCTGCTGTACGACGCGGTCGCCCGAAAGGAGGAGGCTAGCGAGGTCTTTCTTCAGTACGCATCCGGTTTCGTTATTTTTTACCCTTGAGGGTGAACGGGGCGAGAAGCGACTGAACGTCGACCTGCAGTCCCTGGAGTAAAAGCAGGCGAGCGTGGAGCACCGTATTTTCGAGCACGAGTTTCGCGGTGCTCAGAAGGTACATCGCATGGACGTCGGAAACCGACATGTCTCCTTCGACAACATGATGCCGTTCGACGAGCGAGCTCAAGACGAGACGTCTGAGGTCCTCCTCATCAAACGGCAAGTCGGCGTAGTCTATGGGGTCTTCGGCTTCGACAACTCGTAGCATGTCAACAAGGGTTTCGGTGCTCACTTCCATGTGCCAGCTCCTCGACGTTGGTCAGACGGTCCATGAAGTGCTTCCAGACTAACGTTTCCCGTATGGACCGTCCAGCGTTCTCTAATACGCAGCAGTCTTTATGCCTGCGAGTACCCAGGGAAGCGGAGCTCCGTTGGCCATGTTAATAGCGGTGGTAGTAGCCGCCTGCAGGTACGACGATGCAGCCGCTCAACGCGGTCCCGAGACATACCGCCATCAGCGCTAGCGCGAAAATTCGTTTCATACGTTCCTCACTTGTCGGTAGTGAAGGCAATATATTTGGAGCGCAAATTACCTGTGTGTTTGTGTGTAACGAGACGTGTAATTTGAAACATCTGAGCCGTCCGCGACCCCACTCGTACGTCCGCCTTACGCGAAATAATCGGTTTCAGAACTCACAACTCGCCGGTCAACATCGTGGACGTCCGTGGCGTTGAGGAGGTGAACGGCGAGAAGCCGTCCCCTCAACGGAATCGGAGATGAACATGCACAACGTTGCCTACAAAATCGCGGCGGTTGCTGTACTTGCTATGTCATTCGCAGGCACCGCGTCGGCGCAGACCAACTGGGATGCAACTCACCCGCGTCGCGCAGAAGTCAATCACCGCCTGGCGAATCAGGACCGACGCATTCACCAGGAGGTGCGCGAAGGGGAAATGTCGCGCGCCGAGGCGGCGAGACTCCATCGAGATGACCATCAGATTCGGCAGGAGGATCGCGACATGGCAAGACAGGACGGCAGCCATATCACCCATCGAGAGGACTACGTGCTAAACCAGCAGGAGAATCATGTAAGCCGACAAATCGGCCAGTAACGCTTTCGTCGACGGTGGACAAGGCACGAACTGGGGGAGTGGATACGCTCTCCCCAGCGTCGGTAGGCCACAGACTTGCCGGAGGAGAGCATGAAAGGCACGAGTGAAAAGTCTCTGCGTTTGCAGGTCGAAAAATGGCTAACCCCGGTTTTCGCACTACCTGTTCACGTGATGGAGTTCGGTCGTGGTGCAAATCTGCGCTCGGGCCGCAAAAGGGAACCAGTTAACTCCAGAGTTAAAGATTTTTGGTTCCCGTACCACTCGGTGTTGCCGCTCGACGAGCCTTACTGGCGCAGTAACGCCATCATCGCGCCGAAGCCGACGAACACGCCGCCCGTCACGCGATTAAACGCTTTCGCCACGCGCCGGCTCTTGAGCGTCGCGCCGATGCGCGTGCCGAAACCCGCGTAGACGAGATACCAGCTCACTTCACACACGGCGAAGGTCGCGACCAGCACGCCGAATTGCGGCAGCACTGGGCGGGTCGCGTCGATGAACTGCGGCAGGAGCGCCGCCGCGAACAGGATCGCCTTCGGATTGCTGCCGCCGACGAAAAAGCCGTTGCGATAGAGCGCAAGCGGCGAGCGCACGGGGCGCGCGGCCACACGCTCGGCAACGTCGGCGGCGGCCTCGGGCACCGGTGCGCCCCAGGCTTTGATGCCCAGGTACACGAGATACGCCGCGCCGATGAAGCGCAGCGCGTTGAACATGGTCGGCCACGCCTGCAGGAATACGCCGAGCCCGGCCGCGGAGACGGCCAGCATCAGGACCAGGGCGGAAAGGCAGCCGGCCATGGTTGCGCTCGTGCGGCGCAGTCCGTACTGCGCGCCGTGCGACATGATGAGCAACATGTTGGGACCGGGGATGGCGCAGACGACGAAGACGGTGACGAGGAACAGCCACCAGGTATGCAGGTTCATTGCAGCGGCGAAATGTAAGAGGGCTGGAAAAACGGCGAAGGCAGAATTATGCCAGCGGAAGGCGCGTGCCTGGCCGCGGCCCGCAGGCTGGATGCAAAGCCCATATCAGGCCAGAGGTACGGCCCGGAAAAAAGAAAAGCCCGCAGCGAGTGCGGGCTTGAACCATGCCAATGGAGACATGGAGGAGACGACTTCAATATAGTCAAACAATTGACGCATCGCAATATACGTTCGAATATAAGATCGTTAACCATTGTCAGATTAATGAGTTAGTGATTGATGCGGCCATCGAGCAGGCACACAATGAAGCGGCGCGCTCGCTGGATGGGAAGGTGCGGCGCACGGGAGGCGAGACATCGCCTCGTCAGCCCGGAGCGGGTTTCAACTGGAGGGGTGATATGGGCATTCTGGACAAGGTGGGTGAAATTGCCGGTGCGGTGGCCGCAGTGGAAGGCGCCGAGAAGCTCGATCCGAACGCAGGCTTTCTAACCAAGGCCGCAGCGGCAGTTGCCGGTTTCGAGGGCGCCAAGGAAGTCGAGCAGCTAGTCGAGAAGAAGGAAGACGAAAAGCCTGCCGACGACAACACGGCGCAGCCCGCGGACGGGTCGGATCAGCAGGCGTGAGCGCCTCGCCGCGCGCGTGACGGACTGACCGGGGAGCCGGGCGCGCTTCGCTTCATGTCATTTGATACGCGAGTGGCAATTCAGATACAGGAAAGCCGCGGCTAAAGAGCCGCGGCTTTTTCTTTGGTGCGCCGCGCGGGCGCTAGCGGGCAGAGGCCGGCGACGCGCGATAAACGAAGCCGAGCGCGATGACCGCTACCGTAAAGCCGAGGGCGACGAAACACACGCCGCTCCAGCGCGCCGAGGCCCACGCAGCGCCGGCCATGAGGGCGCCTGCCGCGCCGCCGACGAAGAACATCCCCACGAAGATCGCATTGAGCCGCCCGCGCGCGGCGGGATTGAGCAGGTTGATGGCGCGCCGCCCGAGCGTCTGGTCAGCGATGACGCCCGCGTCGAGCGCGGCTGCGCCCGCAACGAGCAGACCCAGCGCCAACGCGGGATGCGCGGCGGGAGAAAAACCGCCCCAGCCTGCGCCCGCTACGCCCAGCAGCACGACCGCGCCGAGCATCGTCGCGTGCGCGGCGTATTGAACCGCGCGCCCCGCGCCATGATCGCCCAGCCGGCCCGCGAGCGGCGTGACGAATGCGCCGCTCGCGCCAGCCAGCGCGAACGCGGCAATGCCGTTCATCCTCAGCGAAAACGGCGGCTGCGACAGCAGCAGGGCGACCGCGGTCCAGAACGCAGAGAAGGCGCCCAACGCGAGCGCCGCCAGAAAGGCGCTGCGCCGCAGAACGCGCTCGGTGCGCAGCAAAGTCCAGAGCGAATAAAGCAGATCGGCGTAGCGCGCAGTCACGGCCGGCATGCGGCGCGGCGTGCGCAGGAGGAGGACCACGGCGAGCAGGGCATCCGCTGCCGCTTCGATACCGTAGAACGCGCGCCAGCCCAGGGTTCCCGCAATCAGGCTCGCAAGCGGCCGCGACAGCAGGATGCCCAGCATCAGGCCGCTCATCACGTTGCCTACCGCCCGCCCGCGCTGGCTTTCGGGCGCCATCGAGGCGGCCATCGGCACGAGCATCTGGATCACGCTGGAGGTCGCCCCCGCGAGGAACGCGGCGGCGAGAAAGAGTGGGCCCGAGCGCGCGAGCGCCGCGAGGGCGAGAAAGCCGGAGCAGGCGAGGAGCGTGCGGAAAATCAGGCGCCGGTTTTCGAGCAGATCGCAAAGCGGCACGAGCAACAGCAGGCCCGCTGCATAGCCAAGCTGCGGCAGCATGGCGACCGCGCCGACGAACTCCGGGCGCAGATGCAGCGAATGGCTCACGAGCCCCGCAAGCGGCTGGGCCGCCGATAGATTGACGACGATCACGCCAACGGCGGCGGCAAAGAACAGCGTCATTGGCAGCGTGAGCGTGGCGTGGGCGGCGTGGCTGGCGGGGGTGGCGTCGCGCGCCATCACGCGCGTACACGTTTCAGCAGGGTGCTCCATCGATTGGCTCCGCTACATGGCAAGTTCAGGTATCGTAGGGAGCCTCACGTTATGCGACAATTGAATTATCGCGATAATCTTTATGCGGAGTTGTTGTGAACACGCGAGATCTGGAAGCCTTCGTAGCGGTGGTCGAAAGCGGCTCGCTCGTGCGGGCGTCGGAGAGACTGTTCCTCACGCAGCCGGGACTCACGCGCCGCGTGCAGAACCTGGAGACAACGCTCGGCATCGAGTTGCTCGACCGCCAGAGCAAGCCCCTCAAACCCACGGCCGCCGGCAACGAGGTGTACAGCCTCGCGCGCTCCGTCCTGCGCGCGGTCGACGACTTGATGTCGGTCGCCTCGCCGGAAACCGAACCTGCGGGCGAACTCAAGCTCGGCGTGCCGCCGTTTCTCTCGGAACTGGCGCTCGAGCAACCCGTCGATCAATTGCGTAGCGAGTTTCCGAGGCTGACGCTGCGTGTGAGGGCGGGCTGGTCGCCAGGGCTGCTCGACGAGGTCGAGCGCGCGCGGCTCGATGCGGCTGTCATCCTGCTGCCCGCCGCCGTTGCGCCGCCGGCGAGCGTCGTCGCGACCCAGCTCGGCTATACGCCGACCCTCGTCGTCGCGGCGCGCTCGTTCGGCTTGCCCGACGAGCCCACCACGCTCGCCGCACTCGCGCATCACCCGTGGGTGCTGAATCAGGACGGCTGCGGGATGCGCTCGGCGCTGAGCCGCGCGATGGGCATGGCGGGGCTGCCGTTCAACGTGGCAGTCGAGGCGTTCGGCTCGGAACTGCAGCTTTCGCTGATCGCGCGCGGCATGGGCGTGGGGCTCGCGGCGCCGCAGGCGCTCGCGCGCAGCCCGCTTCGCGACCAGCTGCAGATCATCGACGCGACCGACTTCCGCTCGGGCCTGAACGTGTGGCTCGTGCACGGGGCGGTGCCGGGGCGCCTCGTCCGGCCGGTCGCGCTCATTCGCGACGCGCTGGCGAGCAAACTGGAGATGGCCGAAATGGCGTGACGGCGCGGCGTTCAGGCATGCGCGGCTGCGCTGCCGCCATTGCCACGGCTGCCGATGGCGTCGAGTTCGGCGAGCACTTCGTCGTCCAGATCGAGCTGCGCTGCCGCCACGTTTTCACGCAGGTGCGAAAGCGTGGACGTGCCCGGAATCAGCAGGATGTTGGGCGAGCGCCGCAGGAGCCACGCAAGCGCGAGCGCCATCGGCGTGACTTCGAGGCGAGCGGCGATCGACGAAAGCGTCGACGATTGAATCGGCGTAAAGCCGCCGAGCGGAAAGAAGGGCACGTAGGCGATGCCCTGCGCGGCCAGTGCGTCGATCAGCGGGTCGTCGTCTCGGTGCACCAGGTTGTAGTGATTCTGCACGCACACAACAGGCACGAGGCGCTGTGCCGCCGCGATTTGCGCAGCGGTGGCGTTGGACATCCCCACATTACGCACGAGGCCGCGTTCACGCAGCCGGGCAAGCGCTTCGACCTGCTTTTCCACAGGCCCATCGGCGGGCTTGTGGACATCGCCCATGATGCGCAGGTTGACCACGTCGAGTGCTTCGAGGCCCAGATTGCGCAGGTTGTCGTGCACGGCGCGCTCGATATCGACGGGTTCCAGTGCTGGCAGCCACGCGCCCTTGTCGTCGCGCACGGCGCCGACCTTGGTGACGATCGTGAGGTTCGGCGCATACGGGTACAGCGCTTCACGGATGATCTGGTTGGTCACGTGCGGGCCGTAGAAGTCGCTCGTGTCGATGTGATCGACGCCCAGCGCAAGGGCCTCGCGCAGCACCGCGACGGCCTGCGCGCGGTCCTTCGGCGGCCCGAACACGCCGGGGCCCGCCAGTTGCATGGCGCCGTAGCCCATGCGGTTCACCTGACGGCCGGCCAGTTCATACGTGCTTGCGGGTTTGCGGTTCGGCATTGCGTGCTCCTCGGTTGACGAATGCCCGCAGTATGGGCGCGTTCGAATTGTCCGATAATCCCGTCTGATCAGAACAGGCTGTGCATGATTTCGCACAATGGGATCAAACGATGCGTTCGAACAATGTGTTCGAACAGCGCGAGGTGAACGATGCCGATGGAAATGAACGATCTGGCCGCTTTCGTTTCAGTGGCGCGCGCGGGTGGCTTTCGTGATGCGGCGCGCGTGGGCGGCGTTTCGGCGTCCAGCCTGAGTGCCGCGGTGCGCAGGCTCGAGGCGAAGCTCGGGCTGCGCCTTTTGAACCGCACTACGCGCAGCGTCGCGCCGACCGAAGCGGGGCAGCGCCTGCTCGAATCGATCACGCCGCTCTTTACTGAGATGGAAGCGGCGCTCGACGTGCTCAATGGCTACCGCGAAAAGCCCGCGGGCACGCTCAAGCTCAACGTGCCTGCGAGCGCGGCGCGCACCATTTTGCCTGGCGTGCTCGCGCCATTTCATCGCGCGTATCCCGAGATCCGCGTGGAGGTGGTGGTGGAGGACGGCTTCGTCGACGTGCTGCAGATCGGCTGCGACGCCGGTATTCGCTACGACGAGCGACTGGAGCAGGACATGATCGCGATTCCCATCGGGCCGCGCGTGGAGCGCTTTGCGACGGTCGCTTCGCCCGCGTATCTCGCGGCGCGCGGGCGGCCAGAACATCCGCGCGAGCTGCTCGGGCACGCCTGCTTGCGCGTGCAGTTCGCGGGCGGCGCGCTGCCGCTCTGGCATTTCGAGCGCGATGGCCAAGTGTTGCGGCTCGATCCGCCGACGCCGCTCGTCGTGCGTCCCGGCGCCGCGCTCGACCTGCTGATCAACATGGCGCTCGACGGCGTCGGCATTGTGTATCTTTTTGAAGAGATGTTGCTGCCGCATATTCGAACCGGCGCGCTCGTGCGCTTGCTCGACGACTGGGACGTCTCGTTTCCGGGGCCGTTTCTCTACTATCCGGGACGGCGGCACCTGCCGGCGCCGTTGCGCGCGTTCGTCGACTTCGTCAAGGAGAATGCGCAGGATGATTCGGCCTCCTGAGTAGGTGTCGAATCGTTCACGTCGCCGACTCAGGATGATGCGGCGTTTCGCCTTCATCGGTGAGCCAGGGCACGTCGTGCGAAGTCCAGATATGGAACTCGGGGCGCGCGCCGGGATCGTCGTCGAGCGTGGCGACGCGCAGGATCACATGCGGCTGCGCGGGACGCTCGGCCATGAGATGGCTGCCGCAAATCGAGCAGAAATAGCGAAACTTGCCCTCGGACGACTCATGGCGCGTGAGCCGCTCCTCGCCCGCGAGCCAGCGGAAGTCTTCGCGCATCACGCGCGCCGTGCTCGCGTAGGCGCTGCTCTGCGCCTTGCGGCAGGTCGCGCAATGGCAATGCGAAATCGGCGACGCAAGCCGGTTGGCTTCATAGCGGACGGCCCCACACAGGCAGCTTCCCTTGAACGGCATGACAACCTCGCGAACATAAGCGGATAGGGCGTCGCGCGGATCGGCTGCGACGCGAGCGGCCAGTATAAGGGCGCGTATGGGCGCGTGCGCGCGCATCAGGGCCCGCTATCCCATTTTTAAGACTTTTCCAATGTTCACGACGATGAGACGTCCGTAGATTGAGAGACTTCGCGCCGCACGCGCTTTGCCTCTCATGAAAACGCCGATGAACACGTCCCCAGCTCACACACCGTCCATAGACGCCGCCTGGCATGACGCATTGTCGGCGGACACGGCGGGCCGGCACGAGACCGCGCTTGACGCGCTCGAACGCGTGCTGGACGCCCAGCCTGCCGACGCAAGGGCCCTGGAATTGGTGGCTCGCACACTCGCCGGTGGCGCTCGGCACCGCGCGTTGCCGCCGTTCGCCACGCCCGAGGAACAGGCCGACGCGTACGCCACACTCGGCGTGTGGCTGTACCGCCGTGGACGCTTCGCAGCCGCCGGCCACGCGTACCGGCGCGTGCTGTCGATCCGCCCCGGCGACGTGCCCGCGCGCGCCAACCTGGCCCTCGCACTGATGAACGACGCCCGCGCTGACGAAGCCGAGCTTTCACGCGCGCTGGAGATCGATCCACTTCACGCCGGAGCGCTGCTCAATCAATGCTTGCTGATGTCGCGTGTAGGCCGTCTGAAACAGGCGAAACTGCGTATCTGGCGGTGCTCGCGCGGCATCCGGAGCATGTCGCGGCATGGAACAACCTGGGCCTGTTGTACAAGGAGATGAACCGCCTGCCTGACTCGGAGGCGGCGTGCCGCCGTGCCCTGGCGCTCGACGACAGCCATGCCGAAGTCCACAACAACCTCGGCAACGCGCTGTGGCAACTTGGGCGGGTCGAGGCATCGATCGAGCCGTATCAGCGCGCGCTCGCGCTGCGTCCCGATTACGCGGCGGCACGCGTGAACCTGGCGTTGCCGCTGCTGCGTCTGGGCGCTTACGAGGCGGCGTGGCCGTTGTACGAAGCGCGCCACGAACCGTCGATGGGCGAGGGCGGCGTCGCGCGCCCGCCCGTGCCCTATCCGCAGTGGCATGGCGAACCGCTCGCGGGCAAGTCGATTCTCGTGTGGTCCGAACAGGGCCTCGGCGACTGTCTGCAATTCTGTCGCTACGTGCCGATGCTCAAGGCGCTGGGCGCGGCGCAGGTAAGCATCGCCTGCGCGCCATCGCTCGCGCGGTTGTTCGAAACGCTTGCGGGCGCAGATAGCGTAATTCCGCTGAACGGCCAGGGGCGCATCGAGCGACACGACTTGGTGCCTGACCATGAGCCTGCCGCTGCGCTTTGGTACCACGGTCGCGTCGATTCCGGCGCGCGTGCCTTATCTGCATGCCCACGCGGCGCACGCCGAGGCGTGGCGCAGCCAGCTGCCCGCGGGCGCATTGAAGGTCGGCCTCGTGTGGGCCGGCAATCCGGCCGATGACAACGCGGGTTCAAACGCCATCGACCAGCGCCGCTCGCTCGACGCACGCGCGTTCATCCCGCTGCTGCGCACGCCGGGCTTGACTTTCGTGAGCCTGCAACTCGGTGCGACGACGCGGCCGCAGCTCGCCAGGATTCCCGCCGGCTTGCGCCCGTACGACCCAATGGACGATGTCCGCGATTTCGCCGATACCGCGGCGATCGTCGCGAATCTCGATCTCGTGATTACCGTGGACACGTCCATGGCGCACCTGGTCGGTGCGCTCGGCAAGCCGGCGTGGGTGCTGTCGCGCTACGCGGCGTGGCGCTGGCTCGGGGACAGGGAAGATTCGCCGTGGTATCCAACGGCGCGGCTTTTCCGCCAGAGCGAGAACGGCGCGTGGGGCGATGTCCTGCAGCGCGTGGAGCAGGCGCTTGCGGCGCTGGCCGGGCCGCACGCGCAGGCATAGGGAGCCGCGTTTAACGGCGCTTCATGCCGTATTCGATGAACGTGCGGCACAGCAATTCCATGCCTTTCGCGTCCTCTTCGTCGAAGCGAGCGAGAAGCGGGCTGTCCACGTCCCATACGCCGATCAGCTCGCCGTCCGGCGTGACGAGGGGCACGACGATTTCCGACTGCGAAGCCGAATCGCACGCAATGTGTCCCGCGAATGCGTGCACGTCGGGCACCACCTGCGTTTGCCGCGTAGCCGCTGCCGTCCCACATACACCCTTGCCGATGGGAATGCGCACGCACGCCGGTTTGCCCTGGAACGGACCGACCACGAGTTCGGTGCCGTCGAACGAATAAAAGCCCGCCCAGTTCAGGCCTTCGAGCGAATGAAACACGAGCGAAGCGAAGTTCGCTGCGTTCGCGATGACGTCGATTTCGCCTTCGATCAGCGAGCGCGCCTGCGCGGCGAGCGATGCGTAGAGGGCGGGTTTGTCGGAAGGAAGGGTGTCGGAAAGCGAGAACATAAGTCGGTCGATCAGGATATGCGCCGGTCCAGCGAAAGGCGCGGTGGAGCCAACCGAGAGTTTAGGCGAGATCGGGCATTGGCAGGAAATCGCCGGTCGCCGAATCCTTCTCGTGCATGGACCGTGGCGCGCGCTCGTGCGATTATTCACGTTTCGTGTTGAATCTATCCACGCCAGCGGGGCTGGTCGCCAGCGGGTTTTCAGGCATGCTGCCGCATCAGGACAGACAGAAACGGAGAACGCGACATGAGCAAGACATTCAGAATCGCCGCTATTGCCGGTGACGGCATTGGCCAGGAAGTGATGCCCGAGGGCGTGCGCGTCGTCGAGGCGGCGGCCGCGAAGTTCGGCCTGAAGCTCGAATTCACGCATTTCGACTGGGCAAGCTGCGACTACTACCTCGAGCACGGCAAGATGATGCCCGACGACTGGTTCGCCACGCTCAAGGGCTTCGACGCGATCTACTTCGGCGCAGTCGGCTGGCCCGACAAGGTGCCCGATCACATTTCGCTGTGGGGCTCGCTGCTGAAATTCCGCCGCGAATTCGACCAGTACGTGAACCTGCGCCCGGTGCGTCTGTTGCCCGGCGTGCCGTGTCCGCTCGCCAATCGCAAGCCCGGCGACATCGACTTTTACGTGGTGCGCGAAAACACCGAGGGCGAGTACAGCTCGGTGGGCGGCAAGATGTTCGAAGGCACCGAGCGCGAGTTCGTGCTGCAGGAGTCGGTGTTCACGCGCCAGGGCGTGGACCGCATTCTCAAGTACGCGTTCGAACTGGCGAACAATCGTGGCCGCAAAAAACTCACGGCGGCCACGAAGTCCAACGGCATCTCCATCAGCATGCCGTACTGGGACGAGCGCGTGGCGGCCATGGCGCAGTCGTACCCGGAAGTGAAGTGGGACAAGCAGCACATCGATATTCTGTGCGCGCGTTTCGTGCTGCAGCCCGATCGCTTCGACGTGGTCGTCGCATCGAACCTCTTCGGCGACATTCTTTCGGATCTCGGTCCGGCATGCACGGGCACGATTGGTCTCGCGGCTTCCGCCAACCTGAACCCCGAGCGCGCGTTTCCGTCGTTGTTCGAGCCGGTGCACGGCTCCGCACCCGACATCTTCGGCAAGAAGATCGCCAACCCCATCGCGATGATCTGGTCGGGCGCCATGATGCTCGACTTCCTCGGCAACGGCGACGCGCAATACAAGGCCGCGCACGACGCGATCATGCAGGCCATCGAAAAGGTGCTGGTGGAAGGCCCGCGCACGCCCGACATGGGTGGCAGGGCGAACACGACTGCGCTGGGTGAAGCGGTAGCCGCCGCGCTGTGACGCACATGCCGGACGCACCGAAAGCCCCCAAAGCCGTAGCGTCGCCCGAACTCGATGACTTGCGCGTGTTCTGCATGGTCGCGCGCAAGGCGAGCTTCAGCGCGGCGGCGGAAGCGCTTTCGGCGTCGCCGGCCTATGTGAGCAAGCGCGTGGGCGTGCTCGAGGCGCGTCTCGGCACGCGTCTGTTGCACCGCTCGACGCGGCGCGTCGCAATGACCGAAGCGGGCGAGCGCGTCTATGCTTCGGCCGGCAAGATCCTCGACGACGTCGAGCGGCTCGTGGATGACGTCTCCACTGCGCGGCGCATTCCGCGCGGCACGTTGCGCGTGTCGAGCAGCTTCGGCTTTGGCCGCAATTTCGTTGCGCCCGCGCTCGCGAGTCTTTCCGAGCGGTATGCGCAACTGAGCGTTCGGCTCGAACTGTTCGACCGGCTCGTCGACGTGGCGGGCGAGGGCTTCGACCTCGACGTGCGTATCGGCGACGAGATCGCCGGCCATCTGATCGCGCGGCGTCTCGCCACGAACTATCGCGTGCTATGCGCGGCGCCCGCGTATCTTGCACGGCGCGGCGCGCCACAGGAGGTCGCCGATCTCGCGGAGCATGCGTGTCTCGCGATCAAGGAGCGCGATCATCCGTTCGGCGTATGGCGCTTGAGCGCGCATGGCGAAACGGTTTCGGTGAAGGTGGCCGGGCCGCTCTCCACCAATCACGGCGAGGTGGCCGTGCAGTGGGCGCTGGCGGGGCGCGGCATCGTGCTGCGCTCGATGTGGGACGTGGCGCCCTTGCTGGAAAGCGGGCGCTTGCAGCGCGTGCTGCCCGGCGTCACGCAGCCGGCCAATGTCTGGGCCGTGTACCCGGCGCGGCTCGCGCAGTCTGCGAAAGTGCGCGTGTGCGTGAATCATCTGGAGGAAACGTTCGCGCGCATCGGCATTTCCGCGCCTGCGAACGAGGACGAGAGCGTGCGCTGACGCGGGTTGGCGGGTGCCTTACTCGCCTTCGGGGATATCGAGCGCTTTGCGCTCGCGCCGTTCTTCGTTGCCGCGCCGCGCGCGCTGGCGCTGGCGCGAAAGCACGGTGATGATCTGGCCAGTGGTGGCGTCGGCGGGAATTTCGTTGCGGATCACGTTCGCCACCATCGGCAGCCCCTTGCGCTGGCGGCGCAGCGCCTGCGCGATCGCCTGGCGGCACGCCGGCCCGTGGCAATCCCATTCGTCGCGCAATTTTCCGCAGTAACGGCAGGTGTCCATGTGCGCCAGTCTACCCAAAATCCATTGACGGTTTCGGGGCGCGATCGTCGCGCCCCGTGCTTGTGCCTGCCTGCGCCTGCTTGTGAGCCGCTTACCGCGGGCCGGCGGTATGATCGGCAGCGGACCTGGTGGGACCGCGGTTGGACATTTTGTGGCGGGAGCGGCAGATGGCGGTGATCGGCGTAGTCCTGTTCGACATGGAAGGCGTGCTGTCCCACTATGATCGTGACGCGCGTGTGGCGAGCCTCGCGGCCGCCACCGGCGCGCCGCCTGCTACCGTGCGCCACGCAATCTGGGGCTCGGGCCTCGAAGCACGCGCCGATGCGGGCGAGATCGACCCGGATGCTTATCTGCGCGCGCTCGGCGTCATGCTCGGCTGCGAGGTGGGGCGCGACGTATGGCTCGCCGCGCGACGCGCCTCGATCACGCCGAACGAGGCGGCGCTCGCACTGGCGCAGCGCGTGGCCGCCCGATGCCGCATTGCCGTGCTGACCAACAACTGCTCGCTCGTCACGCATCACCTCGATTATCTGAATCCACCCGTTGCGCGGCTTTTCGGTTCGCAGGTCTATTCGTCGGCGACGTTCGGCGCGGTCAAGCCGGCTGCGCAGACCTATCTTGGCTGCGTTGCCCAACTCGGCGCTCAACCACGGGAAACGCTTTTCATCGACGACAGCGAAGCGAACGTGACGGGCGCGCTCGACGCGGGTTTGCAGGCGTGTCACTTCGTCGAAGCCGATTCGCTCGCGCGCGACCTTACGCGGCTCGGGTTGATCGATGGTTGATCGGGATGCGCGTCAAACCTCCCCATTCATGGTCCATTCATGGGGAGGAAGGAAAGCGCGGACGCTGCAGGCGTCCTTCACAACCGTTGCGCCGTGATACGCTGAATCCATGGAAGCCTTCAGGCCTTTAAATTCGAACTTGTGCCGACCGGCGAGCAGGTGCGCAAGATGCGCCAGTTCGCAGGCGCATGCCGATTCGTCTATAACAAGGCGCTGGCGTTCCAGAAGGAAAACCACGCTGCGGCTCAGAAGTTCGTCGGCTACATCGGTATGGCGAAGCACTTGACGCAATGGCGCAATAGCGCCGATACGCCGTGGCTGAAGGATGGCCCGGTGCATACGCAGCAGCACGCGCTGAAGCATCTCGAAGTGGCCTTCAAGAACTTCTTCGCAGGCCGAGCGTCATTCCCGCAATTCAAGCGCAAGGGCCTGGGCGACAGTTTCCTGTTTCCCGACAGGAATCAGATCACGCTCGATAGCAGCAACGGCCGCATCAAGGTTCCAAAGCTGGGATGGATTCGCTATCGCAAGAGCCGCGACGTGCCCGGCGAGGTCCGCTCGGCGACCGTGTCGTTACGCGCGGGCAGGTGGTACGTTTCGATCCTCACCCGCCGCGAGGTCGGGCAGCTGGTTGCGCATGGCCCCGCCGTCGGTATCGACGTGGGTGTGGCCCGCTTCGCAACGTTGAGCGATGGCAGCTTCATTGCACCGCTGGCCAGCTTCAGGAAGCACGAGCAGCGACTTGCCAGGTATCAGCGCCGGATGGCGCGCAAGGTGAAGGGCTCGGCAAACTGGAAGAAGGCGAAGGCCAGAATCCAGCGCATTCACGCGCGCATCGCCAATGCGCGCTCGGACTTTCTGCACAAGGCCTCGAACTCGATCAGCAAAAACCACGCAATGATCGCCGTCGAGGACCTGAAAATCAGCAACATGTCGAGGTCGGCAAGAGGCACGGCGCACGCGCCCGGACGCAATGTCCGCGCGAAGTCTGGTCTGAACAAGTCGATTCTCGACCAGGGCTGGGGCGAGTTTCGCCGCCAGCTTGAATACAAAACGGCCTGGCGCGGCGGGTTCTTCGTCGCCGTCGACCCGAAAAACACGAGCCGCACGTGCCCGTGTTGCGGCCATATGTCGAAGGACAACCGGAAGACGCAGGCGCGGTTCACCTGCGTCAAATGTGGACACGAAGCGAACGCCGACCACGTTGGTGCGCTCAATGTTCTGGCGGCAGGACATGCCGCGTTTGCCTGTGGAGGGATGGTGCAGTCAGGCCGCCCGTCGAAGCAGGAACCCGCCTATGGTGCGCGAGCACCCGCAGGAATCCCCGTCCTTCCCGCGCAAGCGGCAGTCGCCTGCGACTGAGGGCGGGGAGGATGTCAACACGATAGATGGCGAACATACGGGAGCATGCGATGAAGATGCAATGGCACTGGAACCTGATTGCGACGCTCTGGCTGTGTGCGTTCGCGCCGCTTGCCTCGGCGCAAGTACTGGGCGCGCCCGCGGCGCCAGCACCTGCGCCTGGCGCGCCGCTCGTCTACGTGACGGATTTCGAACTCGATGCGGCCAACGTCAAACAGGATTCGAATCCTGTGGAGAACGCGCGCGAGCACGTGGGCGGCCTGCTGCCACGACCGCTGCTGCGCCACCGCGATCCGCAGCAGCAGGCAGATCAAGTCGTCACGAAAATGGCCGACGCGCTGGTGAATGACCTGCGCGCAAAGGGCCTCGACGCGCGCCGCCTGCCCAGTGGCGCGTCGCTGCCGGCACAGGGGTGGCTCGTGCGCGGCGTATTCTTGAGCGTGGACGAAGGCAACAGCTTGCGGCGCGCGATGGTGGGCTTCGGCTCGGGCGCAAGCCAGATCGAGCTGGCGGTGGCCGTGGACGACCTCGCCACTCAGGCACCGCAGCCGCTTTATCAGGTGATCGACAGCGAGTCGAGCCACGCGAAGCCGGGCGCTGGCGCGGCTATCGCGCTCAATCCCTATGTGGCGGCGGCCAAATTCGTGCTGGCGCGCGCCGATGACCGCAAGAACGTGGACCGCGCGGCGGCCGAAGTGGCCGACTCGGTTGCGGCGCGCGTGAGAGCGGCGCCGCAATGATGGCGCGCTTACCTCAGCTGCGCGGCGGAATGTTGAGCCCGCGCGCCACCGCCGGCCGCGCGATAAACGCCTCGAGCACGCGCGCGACATTCCTGAAATCGGCGTAACCGACGAGGTCACCGGCCTCGTAGAAGCCCACAAGGTTGCGCACCCAACCAAACGTGGCAATGTCGGCAATGGTGTATTCGTCGCCCATGATCCACTTGCGCCCATCGAGGCGCTGATCGAGCACGGCGAGCAGACGCCGCGATTCGGCGACGTAGCGGTCGCGCGGACGCTTGTCCTCGTACTCCTTGCCCGCGAATTTGTGGAAGAAGCCCACCTGGCCGAACATCGGGCCAATGCCGCCCATCTGGAACATGACCCACTGGATCGTTTCGTAGCGCGCCGCGCCTTCGCGGGCGAGGAAGCGGCCGCATTTGTCGGCGAGATAGATGAGGATCGCGCCCGACTCGAAGAGCGCGAGCGGCTTGCCGCCCGGGCCGTTCGGATCGAGGATCGCGGGAATCTTGTTGTTGGGGTTCAGCGAGAGAAATTCCGGCGACATCTGGTCGTTCGAGTCGAAGCGCACCAGATGCGGCTCGTAGGGCAGGCCGCTTTCCTCCAGCATGATCGAGACCTTGACGCCATTGGGCGTGGGCAGCGAATAGAGCTGGATGCGTTCGGGATGAAGCGCTGGCCACTTGCGGGTGATGGGAAATGCGGAAAGGTCATTCATGCGAGGTCCTTGCAGTCCTGGAAGTCCTTCAGCGCCGGGGCGCGAGCCGTGCAAGGCGCGCCACGGCCGAGGCGGGAGTGGAGTCAGGCCGCCAAGTTTAGTGGAAATGGCGCGCGCCGTCTTTTCGCCGCAAGACGCGGCTTACACGCTGCCTTCACGCTCGATCACGAGAATGCGCGCCTCGCCGCGCGGGTGCGCGACATGCTCGCAGCCCACGCCTGCGAAGAACACGTCGCCGGCTTCGAGCACCGCGACCTGTTCCGCGCCTCCTTCGCGGTAATGCATGTCGACCACGCCGTCGAGCACGGCGAACACTTCCTCGCCGTCGTTGACGTGCCATGTGTACGGCTGGTCGGTCCAGTGCAGGCGCACCGTGGTGCCGCTCATGTTGGCGATGTCGAGCGCGCCCCAGGGGCGGCTGGCAGTGAAGGATTTCGAACGGATGACTTTCATGGCGGTACGGGCTTGGGCGCGATCATGCGGCGCCGTGAAGTTGCGCTCACAGATTCGCAGGGATGGAGTGCGCGAGGCTCATCAGATTGAGCGGCGTCATAAGGTCTCCGCGAGAGCGTGAGAGGGACGAAGGCGCTGCAATGCAAATCGGCGTCGCCCGCTTGAGGCGGGGCGACGCCGATTCTACGACTGATCCGCGCGCCGGCGCGGGCCGCTGTCAGCGCTTCAGCCTGCCGCGCGTTGCGGCCACAGCGTGCGGCCCCAGAACGTCAGCGAGCGGTCCCACGCGAGTTGCGCCCAGACCGGGTCGTACTGCGTGATGGCGATGCGCGTCGGGCCCACGGCGGTCTCGTTCGCAAACGCGTGGTGAGCAAGATAGCGATGGAATTCGACGTCGACGTTGGCGTTCTTCAGCTTCGTTTCGAGTTCCGCCACGGTTTCGATGTTGAACGCCTGGTCCTGGGTCGCGAAGTGGCCGAGGATGGGCGCGGTGATCTTGCTCGCGTCGATGTAGTCGAGCGGCGGGAAGCCGTACCACACCACGGCGCCCGAAAGACCCGGGATCATGGTTGCCGCGAGCAGCGTGAGCGCGCCGCCCATGCAGTAGCCCGTCACGCCCACGCGGTCGGTGAGCGTCTTCAGATAAGTGACTGCGCCGTACACGTCCTGCGAGGCCGCGTCCGCGAAGTCGAGGCTCGTCATCAGATGGTGGGCCTCTTCCTGTTCGGCGGTGCTCTTGCCGCGATAGAGGTCGGGCACCAGCGCGAGGTAGCCCGCCTGCGCGAGGCGGTCGGCCACGCCGCGGATCTGGTCGTTCACACCCCACCACTCCTGGATCACGACGATGGCGGGCGCGCCTTCGGTCTTTTCCGGCCTGGCGAGATAACCCTGGAGCGACTGGCCGTCAGGGCGGGTGAAGGAAATCATGGAACCGGCAGACTGTTTCATTTGGGGCAACCCTCGGTGAGTCGGTTGAACGAAAGCCGTAGCATAGCGCTTGCGTACGGGTTTTGCGTGTATGCGCCTGACCAGCTCATTCGCCGATCAGATGCAGCACGATATCGCGCGTGTGCGCCGCGCGCCGATGTTCGAACACATAGATGCCCTGCCACGTGCCCAGCACGGGCTCGCCGTGCTCGACTGGAATCGAGAGCTGTGTGTGCGTGAGCGCCGTGCGCAAATGCGCGGGCATGTCGTCGGGGCCCTCGGTGTCGTGCTCGTAGCGCTGCGGATCTTCGGGTGCGAGCTGCTCGAAATAGCGTTCGAGATCGCGGCGCACCGACGGATCGGCGTTCTCCTGGATCACGAGCGACGCCGACGTGTGGCGGCAAAAGAGGGTGAGCAAGCCGGTGGCGATGCGCTGTTCGCGCACGAACGCGCGCACTTCACGGCTGATTTCGACGAGCCCGCGCGTGCGCGTGCTGACCGGCAGATGATGGATGGCCTGGCGCATGACCGGTGTTCTCCTTGCGGGCCGCGGTGCATTGCTGGCCGGCAGCCGCGGCAATTTCAACCTTCAAGCATAGCGCAGGCGCGCCTGGCGCGCAGACCGCGCCCGTGGTCAGCGCACGATGCTGGTACGATGTCGGCCTTGCCGGATACTGTCCCGGCCGACCGCACACGAAGGAGAAAACCGCTTGAACCTCACCCGTTTCGCGAAAGCACGCCACGCCACCAAGGCGTTCGATCCGGCCCGCAAGATTCCCGCCGCTGTCATCGACGAACTCAAGGAACTGATCCGCTTCAGCCCCTCGTCGGTGAACTCGCAGCCGTGGCATTTCGTGCTGGCGGAAAGCGACGCTGCACGCGCGCGAATCGCCAAAGGCATGGAAGGTTTCGCATACAACGAACCGAAGGTCACGCGCGCCTCGCACGTCGTGGTGCTGTGCGTGCGCACCGACATGGACGAAGCCCACCTCGCCGAAGTGCTCGCTCAGGAAGAAGCGGATGGCCGCTTCGCCAATGCCGAGGCGAAGGCGGGTCAGGAAAAGACGCGCTCGTTCTACGTCAACCTGCATCGCGAGCGCAACGACCTGCCCGCGTGGATGGAGAAGCAGGCGTATCTCGCGCTGGGCACGCTGCTGATCGGCGCATCGACGCTCGAAATCGACGCCTGCCCGATGGAGGGCTTCGACGCCCGTGCGCTCGACGAGGAACTGGGCCTGCGCGAGCAGGGCCTCACCGCGCTCGTGGTGATCGGCCTCGGCTACCGCGGCGCCGATGACTTCAACGCGAAGCTGCCGAAGTCGCGCTTGTCCGCGGCTTCGGTATTTACCGATCTGGGTTGATTCGCGAACGGTTTCGCCGCGCCCGCAACAAGCGCGGCGAGTGACACCGCCCGAGACCAAGCGGGAGCCGCATCAGGAGCATTTGTCCATGCAGGGTATCAAACGCCGGGTTGTGTACGTCACGTTGTTCGAAGGCATCGCGATCCTGATTACCGGCTCGAGCTTCGCCTCGCTCTCGGGCAGCGGCATGAACCGGGCGGGCGCCGCGGCGGTGTTTTCGTCGCTGATCGCGGTGGGCTGGAACTTCGTCTACAACCTGCTGTTCGAGCGCTGGGAAGCGCGCCAGACGAAACGCGGCCGCAGTGTCGCGCGCCGCGTTGCGCACGCGGTCGGCTTCGAAGGCGGGCTCGTGGTGTTTCTCGTGCCGATGATCGCGCTCACGCTGCAAGTCTCGTTGATGGAGGCGTTCGCGATGGATATTGGGCTCTCGGTGTTCTTTCTCGTCTACAACTACGTCTACAACCTGATCTTCGATGCCGTGTTCGGCCTGCCGGCCTCCGCCATGCCCGTGACTAGCGCTTCGGAAACGGAACCGCGCGCGTAACGCGGGTTCTCCCGATCAAGGACTTTGAGCCGCACCCAGCGTGCGGCTCGCCTCCACGTTCGCCGGATTGCTCGCACTCGCGGCCGGAAATGCAGCGTCGGAAGCCGGCGTCACCGCACGCGCGGGATGCTGCGCATCGTGCAGTTGCCCAGACCAGCCGCCACCCAGGTCGCCGATCAGCGAAGCCGTATCGAGGAGGCGCTGCTGCTGCACGTTGAGCGCGCTCTGCTGATTGGTCACCTGCGTGGCCAGCGCCGTGGCGACCGTCGTGTAGTCCACGGTTCCCGCCTCGTATTCGTTTTGCGCGATCTGCGCGCCGCGCGTCGCGTCGCGTACGGCGGCGTCGAGCACTTCGGCCTGCTGCGCGAGGATGCGCAGCCCGGAGAGATCGTTCTCCACCCCTTGGAACGCCGTCAGTACCGTGCCGCGATAGTTCGCCACTGCCGCGTCGTAGCTCGCGCGGGCGGCCGCCACCTGACCGCTGCGCAGGCCGCCGTCGAAGATCGTCTGGGTCGCGCTCGCGCCGAGCGACCAGACGTAGTTGCTCATGTGCAGCAGACCCGAAAGCGGCGACTGCGTGAAGCCGTCGAGCGCGGTGAGCGAGATCGACGGATAGTAGGCGGCCACCGCCACGCCGATCGCCGCGTTGGCCGACGCCATCTGGCGTTCGGCGGTCGCGATGTCGGGCCGCCGCTGCAGCAGCGTGGAGGGCACGCCGGCGGGAATGGCGGGTAGCGCGGGAAGCTGCGTGCTGTGCGGGATGTTGACGTCTTCGGGGTTGCGGCCCACGAGCACCGCGATGGCATGCTCGTTTTGCGCGCGCGCCACGCCCAGCGCAATCAGGCTCGCGCGGGCGGATTCGAGCTGCGTACGAGCGGATATCAGATCGGACGGCGGGACGGTGCCAGCCTGGTCCTGGTTGGCCACCACGCGCAGGAAGTCCGAGTACGCCTGCACGGTATGCGTGAGCAGGTCGATGTCGGCGTCGGTGATACGCAGATCGATCACGGCGTTCGCCAGCGCGATTTGTTCGGACAACGTAGCGTTCGCCAACGTGGCCTCACTCGCCTGCGCTGTGGCCGACTGTTCCTCGATCTGGCGGCGCACCTGGCCCCAGAGGTCGATGTCCCAGCTCGCGTTGCCTTCGAGCGTACCGCCGTTGACGATGCGCGCGCCGCTCGGCGTGGACGTGATGCTGCTCACGCTGCTGAGCGTGCCCGTGGAGGAGCGCTCGCGCGCAAGGGAGCCGGTAATGCCGATGGTCGGAAAAAGGCTCGCACGCGCCACGCGCACTTCGGCGAGCGCTTGCGTGTAGTTGGCGTAGCTCTGTCGCACGCTCTGGTTCGATACCTCGACGAGCGGTTCCAGTTCGTCGAGCAGCGGGTCCTGGAAGGCGGTCCACCATTCGCCTTTGGGGCCCTGGGCCGCTTCGGGCTCGGCCTGGGTCCAGCCGGGCAGCTCCTTCCAGGTGGTCGGAACGGCGACCTGGGGCCGGTGGTAATCCGGGCCGACCATGCAGCCCGAGAGCAGCAGCGCGGCGGTGAGGGGCGCGAGCGGCAGCGCGCGCGTGGCCGCGCATCCGGCGGCGGAGATCAGCATTCGCATGAGCGATGGGTCAAGGCGAGTCTTCATCATGATGCGCTCTCATCGGCCTGGCGATTCCACGGCAGGCGCGCGGCCCAGCGCGCGAGGCGTGCGCGCAGGCGGTCGAGGAACAGGTAAATCACCGGCGTGGTGTACAGCGTAAAGACCTGGCTCAGGAGCAGGCCGCCCATGACCGTCACGCCGAGCGGCTGGCGCAGCGAAGCGCCCTGGCCGATGCCGATCGCGAGCGGCAGCGCGCCGAGCACGGCTGCGAAGGTCGTCATCATGATCGGGCGCAGCCGCACCACGGCGGCCTCGTGAATCGCGCGGCGCGCCTCCATGCCTTCGTTGCGCTGCAACTGGATCGCGACGTCGACCATCATGATGCCGTTCTTCTTCACGATACCAATGAGCAGGATGATGCCGATCATCGCGATCACCGAGAACGGCGTGCCGAAGATCAGCATGGCGAGGATCGCGCCTATGCCCGCCGAGGGCAGCGTGGAGAGGATCGTGAGCGGGTGGATGGTGTTTTCGTACAGGACGCCCAGCACGATATAGACCACGGCGAGCGCGGCGACAATCAGCAGCGGCACGACGCCCATGGACTGCGCGTAGGCCTGCGCCGCGCCCGCGAACGCGCCGTGAATCGAGGCGGGCATGCCGATGTCGCGCTCGGCTTGATCGATGATGTTGCCGGCTTCGGAAAGCGAGCCGCCATTGGGCAAGTTGAACGAGATCGTGCCCGCCACTTCCGTGCCCTGGTGATTGACCTGCGTGGCCGTATGGCGCGTTTTCCAGTCCATGAGCGCCATGAGCGGCACCATGGTTTCTGCGGCCGTGCTGTCCGCGCTGCCGCTGGAACTGCCGCCCTTGCTGTTGGCAATCGCATTGTTCTGCTGGTTCGCCACCGCGTTGGCGTTGCGCTGATTGGTGGTGGCGCTCGTTGCGGTGGTCGTGGTCACGGCCGTGAAAGGCGTGACGCCCGAGATGACGCTTGACGGCATCTGCGTTTGCGCCGCGCCGCTCGCGTTGCCCGCCGCGGTGCTCAGCCAGATATCCTGGAACGACTGCGGAAACTGCCAGTATTGCGGCGCCACTTCCATCACGACGAAATACTGGTTGATCGCGTTGTAGATGGTCGAGACGGTGCGCTGGCCGAAGGCGTCGTAGAGCACGTTGTCCACCTGGTTCGGATCGAAGCCGTAGCGCTTGGCGGTCGAACGCTGCACCGTCATGTAGGCCTCCAGACCATTTTGCTGCAGGTCCGAATTCACATCCGTCATCTGCCCGCGGTGCTTGTTCAGTTCGTCCACGAGGCGCGGCACCCAGGTGAAGAGGGCGTCGGCGTCGTCGCTCGTGAGCGTGTACTGATACTCGGCCGCCGACTGTCGTCCGCCGATCTGCAGATCCTGCTGCGCCTGCATGAAAAGGCGTGCACCCGAAACGCCATTGAGTTTGGGGCGCAGGCGGTTCACGACCTCGGTGGCTGTCAGGCGCCGCTCGGCAAGCGGTTTCAGTTCGACGAACACGGTGGCCGTATTGAGCGCGCGTCCGCCCGTGAAGCCCGCCACCGACTGCACGGCGGGGTCGGCCTTCACGATGGCCTGCAGTTGCGCGAGCTTCTTCTCCATCGCGGTGAACGAAATGCTCTGGTCCGCAATGATCTGCCCGATGAGAATGCCGGTGTCCTGCTCGGGGAAGAACGTGCCGGAAAGCAGCCGCGCGAGAAACACATTGCCGACCAGCAGCGCGAACAAGATGAAGATCGTGAGCCGCGCGTGATTGAGCGCGACGTCGAGCGTGCGTGAGTAGAACTGCTTGAAGCGCTCGAACTGCGCGTCGATCCACACGGCCGCGCGCGAGGGCTTGCGGTGCAGCGCTTCGCGCTTGAGCACGTACGCGCACATGGTGGGCGTGACGGTCAGCGAGATCACGAGCGAGATGAGAATCGCGATGGAGAGCGTCATCGCGAACTCGTGAAAGAGCAGGCCCACGATGCCGGGCATGAGCAGAATGGGCAGGAACACGGCGATGAGCGAGAGGCTCATGGAGAGCACCGTGAAGCCCACTTCGCCCGCGCCCTTGAGCGCCGCTTCCTTCGGCTCCATGCCGGCCTCGACGTGGCGCACGATGTTCTCCAGCACCACCACGGCGTCGTCTACGACGAAGCCAGTGCCGATGGTGAGCGCCATGAGCGAGAGATTGTCGATGCTGTAGCCGAGCAGGTACATGGGCCCGAACGTGCCCACGATGGAAAGCGGCAGCGCCACGGCGGGAATGAGCGTGGCGCGCGGCGAGAGGAGGAACACGAACACCACGCCGATCACGAGCAGCACGGCAATGAAGAGCGTGCGCTCTGTGTCGGCCACGGAGGCGCGCACGGACTCGGAGCGGTCGATCGCCACGTCCACCTTGATCGTAGCGGGCAGCGCGGCCTCGATGGATGGCAGGCGCGCGCGGATCTGCTGCACCGTCTTCACGACGTTGCTGCCAGGCATCGGATAGACGATCACGAGCACGGCCGACTTGCCGTTGTAGAGGCCTGCGTTGCGGATGTTTTCGTTGGAATCGATGACCGAGGCCACGTCGCGCAGGAACACGGGCGAGCCGTTGCGATAGGCGATCACGACGTCGCGGAACGGCGCGGCGTTGCTGATCTGGTCGTTCGAGATCACCGTGTAGCGCTGGTTGCCCTGGTCGATATGGCCTTTCGCGCTGTTGGCATTGGCCGCGCCAATGGACGCGCGCACGTCTTCGAGCCCGATGCCGTAGCTGTTGAGCTTGCTGGGCTCCAGCTCCACGCGCACCGAGGGCAGCGCGCCGCCGCCCAGCGTGATCTGGCCCACGCCGTCCACCTGCGAGAGCTGCTGCATGATGACCGAATCGGCGGAATCGTAGAGCTGCGCCTTGGTGAGCGTTTCCGAGGTGAGCGCGAGCACCATGATCGGTGCGCTCGCGGGGTTGTACTGGCGGTAGGTCGGGTTGCTGCGCAACGTGGTGGGCAGGTCGGCGCGCGCGGCCTGGATGGCGGCTTCCACGTCGCGCGCCGCGCCGTTGATGTCGCGGTTCAGGCCGAACACGATCACGATGAGCGACGAACCCGTGTTGCTGATCGACGTGAGCTGGCTCACGTCGGCGATGGTGCCGAGGCGCCGCTCCAGCGGCTCGGCTACGGTCGACGCCATGATGTCCGGGCTCGCGCCCGCCATGTTGGCCTGCACCACGATCACCGGATAGGCGATGTTGGGCAGCGGCGCGACCGGTAGCCGGAAAAAGGCGAGCGTTCCCGAAATGAGGATCGCGATCGCGAGAAGTGACGTCGCGACTGGCCGCCGGATGAAGAGCGCCGAGAGGTTCACGGCGTGCCCTCGGGTTCGGACGGCGCGCCGCCGCCATCACCGGCTGCTGCGTCGCCTTCAGGCTTGCGCTTGCGCCCGAAGCGTTCCGCGAGCCGGTCGAAGTACAGATAGATCACGGGCGTCGTGAAGAGCGTGAGCATCTGCGAAAGCGTGAGGCCGCCGATGATCGCAAGACCCAGCGGGCGGCGCAGCTCCGAACCCGTGCCGCTGCCGAGCAGCATGGGCAGCGCGCCGAGCATGGCGGCCAGCGTGGTCATGAGAATGGGCCGGAAACGCAGCAGCGACGCCTCGAAAATGGCCTCGCGCGGCGGCTTGCCATGCACACGTTCGGCTTCGAGCGCGAAGTCCACCATCATGATGGCGTTTTTCTTGACGATGCCGATCAGGAGCACGATGCCGATGATGCCGATCACGTCCAGATCCTTGCCGGCGATCATCAGCGCGAGCAGCGCGCCAATGCCGGCCGAGGGCAGCGTCGAAAGAATCGTGACCGGGTGCACGTAGCTCTCGTAGAGCACGCCCAGCACGATATACACGGCCACGAGCGCCGCAATCAGCAGATACACCTCGCTGGAAAGCGAATCTTCGAACGCCTGCGCCGCGCCCTGGAACGATGAGGTGATCGAGGGCGGCAGGTTCACGGCGGCCTCGGCCTGGCGCACGTCGCGCACGGCGGCGGAGAGCGAAGCGCCATCGGCGAGATTGAACGAGATCGTCACCGACGGGAACTGCGCGAGGTGGCTGATCATGAGCGGCGAGCGCGTGATGCTGATCTTCGCAATGCCCTTGAGCGGCACCTGGCCTTCGCTGCTCGTCTGGCTCGGCAGATACAGGTCGCCGAGCGATTCGACCGTGGGCAGCGCCTCGGGCTTCGCCACCAGAATCACGCGGTACTGGTCCGACTGCTGGAAGATGGTCGAAACAATGCGCTGGCCCAGCGCGTCGTAGAGCGCGTTGTCGATGGTCGCCGCCGTGATGCCGTAACGCGCCGCGAGCTGGCGGTTCACCTGGACGTTCACGGAAAGGCCGTCCGTGTTGAGGTCACTCGTGACGTCGCGGATCGACGTGATCTGCTTCATGCGCGCGATGAGCGCGGGCACGTACTGGTCGAACGCGTCCTGGTTCGGCCCGCGCAGCACGAAGTTGTACTGGTTGCGCGAGACCGTCGTGTCGAGCGTGAGGTCCTGCTCGGGCTGCACGTAAAGGCGCACGCCCGGCACCTTCGCGACCGACTGCTGGATGCGCCGCCCGATCGCGTCGGCGGTTTCGGAGCGGTCGTCGTGCGGCTTCAGGTTGATGAGGAAACGCCCGTTGTTGAGCGTGTTGTTGATGCCGTCGATGCCCACGTACGAGGTGAGCGAAACCACATCGGGGTCCTTGAGAATTTCCTCGGCGAGCGCCGACTGGCGCTGCACCATCGCCTGGTAGGAGATGGAGTTGTCGGCCACGCTGATGCCTTGCAGCACGCCCACGTCCTGCACCGGAAAAAGGCCCTTGGGGATGACCACATAAAGCAGGCCGGTGAGCACGACGGTCACCACGAAGACGATGAGCGTGAGCAACTGGTGGTCGAGCACCCAGCGCAGGCCGCGCTCGTAGGCGTTGAGCGTCTTGTCGAACAGGCCCTCGCTGATGCGCTCGAAGCGGCTAGGGTGCCGATCGGCCTGAGCGCGCAGGATGCGCGCGCACATCATCGGCACGACGGTGAGCGAGACCACGGCCGAAAGCACGATGGTCACCGCGAGCGTGACCGCGAATTCGCTGAAGAGACGCCCGATCACGCCGCCCATGAAGAGCAGCGGAATCAGCACTGCGATGAGCGAAATGGTCAGCGAAAGAATCGTGAAGCCGATCTGCCCTGCGCCTTTTAGCGCCGCCTGCAAGGGTTTGTCGCCTTCTTCGAGGTAGCGCACGATGTTCTCGATCATCACGATCGAGTCGTCCACGACGAAGCCTGTGGCGATGATGAGCGCCATCAGCGAGAGATTGTCGATCGAGTAGCCGAGCTCATACATGATTGCGAGCGTGCCGATCAGCGAGACCGGCACCGAAATGCTCGGAATGATGGTGGCGGGCAGATTGCGCAGGAACACGAAGATCACGGCCACGACGAGCGCGACGGCGAGCACGAGTTCGAAGGCCGCGTCGCTCACCGATGCGCGGATCACGCCCACGCTGTTCGACACCACCGTGACCTGCATGCCCGCGGGCAGCGCTGCTTCGAGCTGCGGCAACTCGCGCATGATCTGGTTGACGGTGGCGATCACGTTCGCACCCGGCTGACGCTGCACGTTCAGCACGATGGCGGGCGCCTTGTTGTACCAGGCGCCGCGTTCCACGTCCTGCGCGGCCGTGGACACGCGCGCCACGTCGCGCATGAACACGGGCGAGCCGTTCTGATAGGCGATGACCGTGTCTTCGTAGTCCTTCGGGTCCGAAATCTGATCGTTCGAATTGATCGTGTAGTTCAGTTCGGGGCCGTCGAAGTTGCCCTTCGGGTTGCTCACGTTGACGTTGGCGAGCAGCGTGCGCAGGTCGTCGAGATTTAGGCCGTAGGCGGCGAGCTTTTGCGGGTCGGCCTCCACGCGCACGGCGGGCACGTTGCCGCCGGCGGTGGTGACGAGGCCCACGCCCGGCACTTCGGAAATCTTGGTGGCGAGCCGGTTGTTGGCCGCGTCCTGCAACTGCGTGAGCGACATCGACTTCGACGTGACCGCGAGCGTGAGGATGGGCTGGTCGGCCGGGTTCACCTTGGCGTAGGTCGGCGGCGCGGGCAGGCCGCTCGGCAGGAAGCTGTTCGCCGCATTGATGGCCTGCTGCACGTTTTGCTCTGCAACATCCAGACTCAGCGAGAGGTCGAACTGCAGTGTGATGACCGAAGCGCCCTCGGAGCTGTACGAGATCATCTGCTGCAGGCCGGGGATTTCACCCAGCTGCACTTCGAGCGGCGCCGTGACGGTGGTCGCCATCACGTTCGGGCTCGCGCCCGGATAGAAGGTCTGCACCTGGATGGTGGGGTAGTCCACCGCGGGCAGCGAGGAAACCGGCAGGAACTTCATCGCGACGAGGCCGATCAGCACCATCGCGATCATCAGGAGCGAAGTCGCGACCGGCCGCAGGATGAAGAGACGCGAAATATTCATCGGCGCTGGGTCCGGGGCTCAACCGGCTTGCGAGGCCGCGGCGCCCGCGTCAGAGGCGTTCGGCGCCGTGGCGCCTGGGGCGCTCGACGCCCCGGGTGCGCTGCCGTGATGCGGGGCGCTCGCACCGCTCGCCGCACCGGCTTGCGTGGCGGGCCTCGGCCCCGCGGGCTGGATCTTCGCGCCGTCGTTGAGGCGGTCGAGGCCGTCGGTCACGACACGCTGCCCCTGCTGCAGGCCTGCGGAGATCACGGTATGGCGGCCGTCGCTCGGCCCGAGCGTGACCTTGTGGACCGACACGGTGTTATCGGCGTTGACGAGGTACACGTAGTCGCCGGGCGCGCCGGTCTGCACGGCTGGCGTGGGCACGAGCACGGCGTTCTGCAGCGTGTCGACGAGCAGCCTCACGTTGACGAACTCGTTGGGAAAGAGCGCCTCGTCGTCGTTGGGCACGCTCGCGCGCAGCGTAACCGTGCCGGTGGCCGTGGCCATCTGGTTGCTGAGCGCGAAGAGCGTGCCGGTGGCGATCTGGCGTGTGTTGTCGCTGCTGAAGACGGTGATCGGCAGCTTCGCGCCGGCGTTGACGCGCTCGAGCACACTGCCGAGCGAGGTTTGCGGAATCGCGAACTGGACGGTGGTGGGCTTCATCGTCGTGATGACCGCAATGCCCGTGGAGCTGGACGACGTCACGTAGTTGCCCGGATCGACGAGCCGCAGGCCGACGCGCCCTGACACCGGCGCGGTGATGCGGCAGTAGATGAGATCGAGTTCGAAGAGCCTGACGTTGGCCATATCGGCCTTCACGGCGGCCTCGTTCTGCATGACGAGGAACTTCTGGTCGGTGAAGGTCTGCTCGGCGATGGACCGCTGTTCGTGCAGCTGGGTAAAGCGCACGAGGTCGGCGCGCGACTGGGCGAGCAGGGCCTCGTCCTTCGCGAGTTGCGCCTGCGCCTGCTCCTTGCTGATCTCGTACTGGCGCGGGTCGATCTGCGCGAGGAACTGCCCCTTCACGACATCCTGGCCTTCCTTGTAGCCCACCTCGGTGAGGTAGCCGCTGATTTGCGGCAGAACCGTGACAGTGGCGACAGGCGTGACGGTGCCGAGCGCGTTGAGCGTCACGGGCATGGGCCCGAGCGTGGCGGCGGCCACGGTCACGACCTGCGGCGCCGCGCCATGCTCCGTCTTCTTGTTGCGCATGATGTGCACGATCACGAGCACGATCAGCAAGACCACGACAATGGCGAGAATGAGCGGGCCGAGCCGGCGGCGCTTCTGCGCCTGCGGGGGCGGTGCGGGCGGCGGCGGGGGGGCGGGTTGCGTCTGCGGGACGTCGCTCATGCCTGCCTCCATGAGGTCGGACCACCGCGCGAGGCGGTGCGGAGAAACCATGTCGGCGCGCTCGACGGCTTGTACGCCGCGAATGGCTGCCGGTGACTGTCGAGTTGCTGCATACGCATTCTCATGATTGTTATGCCGTCGAAGCCGGGCCTTGCCTTGCGGCAAAGGCCGAGACTCGCAGTCTAACCAACTCGTGCGCCAATTTCGAAACGTTAGTGATTTGTAAGCTTTTCGGCCGTTTACAACCTTTGCATCGGGTGATCCGCGCGCAGTGGCCGCGGTGTGCAATGCATCGCAGAAATGCTTGTTTGCGTGTGCGCCCGTGACTGTCTAGATTGGAAGGGGTCAACGCCTTGCAAGGAGTCCACCATGTCAAAGTTGTCGATGCCGGCGTGGTTTGCGCGGCGCGGCCGTGCGAACAGCCCGCCCGTGCCACAGGGCGACGCGCCCGAACAGCGCGACGCGTCGCGCGAAACCGAGCACCTCGAACGAATCGCCACCTATGCACGGGCCGGTTACTTCAATATGGGCTACACGCCCGACATGTTTCCGCTAGTGGGCGATCTGCCGCCGCATTGATCTGCGGCGTGAGTCGACGTGCGCGTCACTGTTCCGCGCTTTCCTGTGCGAAGCCAGCTACGCCGCCCAGTGTGCCGGCGGGACGGAACTCGCTGGGCGGCACGCCCAGTTCGCGGCGGAACATGTCGCTGAAGCTGCTAGGCAGATAGCCCAGCATGCGCGCTACGGCGCTCACAGGCTCGCCTTCCGCGAGGCGCGACACGGCGAGTGCGAGTTGCACCTGGCGGCGCCATTCTGCAAACCCCATGCCAAGCTCGCGCGTGAAGAGCCGCGAGAGCGTGCGCACGCTCGCGCCGACCCATGCCGCGTGCTGTTCGAAGCCGATATCGGCCGACGGATTGTCGATCACCGCGCGACACAGCGTGGCGAGGCGGCGGTCGGATGCATCGGGCAGCGGAATGCGCAACGTGGAGCGCGGCGCGTGGGCGAGTTCGATCGACGCGAGGCGATAGGCTGCGTCGAGCCACGCGTCATCGTCTTTGCGCGCGCGTTCTGCGAGGCTCGTGATGAGTTCGCGCAGCAGGCCGTTGACCTCGAACACTTCGCACCGCTCGCTCAGGTGCCGGCTGTCGCGCTCGTGCAGATAGAGATTGCGCATCTCGACAGCGCTCAGCATATGAATGGCGTGCTGCGTGCCGGGCGGCAGCCACACGGCGCGCTGCGGCGGCACGACGAGCGCCTCGCGTTCCACCTCGACCCACATCACGCCGGAGACGGCGTAGAGCACCTGCGCCCAGGTATGCGTGTGCGGCTCGATCTGGAGGCCGCGCGGGTAGTGGCGCGCGAGCGAACGGCCGCGCCCGGGCTCGTCGTCGAGTTCGGGGGGCGCGGCTTGGGGCATGGGGGTCTCCGGGTGACAGGCGAGGCGTGCGTGCCTCGTATGGCGATCGTCACGCTAGCATGGCTGGACGTGTGCTGGAAGCACGGCCGTGGTGCGGGCGTGATCCTTAATCCTCGTTGTCACGTTTTTGCGCACTGCCGCATTGCGACCAGGCGCCGGTAATATGAGACGATTGACCGCACCGCGCGCCAGCGCTCTGTCTCTCCCGCCCATGAACGCAACCGATCCCGCACTGCAGGACGAAGACCCCCTCGGCATCTACACTCGCGGCGGCGGCCGGGCGCGCGAATGGTGGCGCGTCTCGCCATCCGGGCGCGCGCATATGTACCGCATCGAGCACGGCGAGGGCGAAGACGACAGAGTCGACATCGACACCGAAATCGATCTCGACAATCTCGAAGCGAAGCTGCTCAAGTGGCGTCGAGAGGGCTTCGTTTCCGAGGCGCAGCGCGCCAATGAAGCGCGAGCCGCACAAGCGGGCAGCACGTTTTCAGCCGCGTTGCAGCAAGCCGTCGAAGCGGCGCGCGAGGCCAAAGCGGTTCGAGCCAGGCCGCAATCCAATACGCCCACCGTACGGATCGGCAGCGTCGATCTGCCGTGCGGTGAGCCGAACGCACTCGTGCCGCGCGTGAACGCGGCATATCTATTCACCGGGCGCGGCGACGATATCGTTCAGGACATCGTAGAAAATCGCCGCGTTATGCTGATCGGCCATACGGGCTCGGGCAAGACGAGTTTCATCGAGCAGGTGGCCGCGCGTGCGAACTATGGCGTGCTGCGCGCGAACATGAACGGACAGACCACGATTGGCGACTTCGTGGGTTTCTGGACCGTGAAAGGCGGCGAAACGATCTGGGTGGACGGCGTGCTGCCCGTGGCGATGCGCGAGGGCTACTGGCTCGTCATCGACGAACTCGACTTCGCCGAGCCGTCCATTCTTGCCGTGCTCACCGCCGTGCTGGAGCCGAACGGACGCTTGCTGCTCAAGGAGCGCGGCAACGAAATCGTCGAGCCGCATCCGTCGTTCCGCCTCTTCGCCACCGCGAACGCCGCGGGCGCGATGAGCGCGTACCGCCATCTGTACCAGGGAGCGAATCTGCTCAACGAGGCGTTTCTCGATCGCTGGCGCGTGTACATGTTTGACTATCTCTCACTTGAAGAGGAAGCCGAAGTATTGCTGCGCACGCTGCCCGTGCTCACGCGGCCGCTCGCGCAGACACTCGCTGCTATCGCCGCCGACTGCCGCGCGGCGTTCGCCCGCGAGGACCTCGCGAGCGCGTTTTCCACGCGGCGCCTGATCGACTGGGCCGAACTCATGCTGCGCACGGGCGATGTCGAGCGCGCAGCGGGGCCGGCGATTTACGCGAAGGTCAGCGCGGACGATGCGGCGCTCATCCGCAGCATCATCCGTCATCACGTGATCTTCGACGCGTGAGTGCGGAGGCGCCTGTGTCCAGCTTGCAGGTTGCGACAGAAGGTTTGACGGCGAGCGTCGATCCCGAGGGCGCGCTCGGGCGCCTCGCGCGCGCGCTGACCGGCGACATGCGTGTGAGCGTGACGTTCGGCGCAGGCGAGCCGCGCGTGGAGGGCGAACGCTTCGTGCTGCCCGCGCGCCTCGCAGGCGAAGGCGCGAATGAAGCCACTTTGCTCGGTGCGCTCGACTTGCTCGCTGCGCGCCATCGCTACAGCGAAACGGCGCGTCTCGACACGCCGCAAGCCGGCGTGACAGGGCACATTGCACAGGCGATCGAGGACCGCCGGGTGCTCGCGCAGCTCGCGCGGACGTTCCCAGGCGCGCGACGCTATGCGCAAAGCTGGCGCGCACAGCGCGGTGAGGACATCGCGCGACGCTGGCCGAAACTGGCGTGGCGCGAGCGCCTTGCATGGGCGATCGAGCGCACGCTCTGTGACGAAGCGCCCGGCGTGCTGGAGCGCGATGCAGCGGCGCTTGCCGCCGCGCTGCGCGCGATCGACGGTCCGCTTGGCGCGGCGCGCGCGAGCCTGTCGACGCGCGCCAGCCTGCGTGCGGCAGCAGAGATCGTGGCGGCCGTGCGCTCGCTCGCATCGCGCGGCGCGAACAACATGATGCAGACGGCGGGCCCTGCCGTAGGCCTCGATGACGAAGCGACCCGGTTCGCCGAGGCACTGGGCGAATTCGGCGCGCAAGACGAGGTCGAACCGCCGGGCGGCGCCGCGCAGCCAGAAGACTCCCGCGAGCGCGACGGCGACGCTTCGGCGTGCGCGAGCACGAAGTCCGATTCCGCCGCCGGCACATCGCTTTCCGAAGCGGATGCACCTCACGCCGCCGTCGACCATCGCAGCCCCGCGCCAATGCAGCCACGATTGTCGATCCCGCTGACCACGGCATTCGACGTCGTCACAGACCTCACGGGCCGCGGCGACGCCACCGCCTGGCGCAAGCTGCGCGCATTGGCGCGTGCGGAAACCGGCGCGCTGAAGGCCCAGCTCGAGCGCGTGCTCAAGGCCGAAGAACTCACGCACTGGAAGCGCGAGCAGGAGCGCGGCGAGATCGATCGCGCCGCGCTCGCGCGGCTCGCCGCCTCGCGCGGCTACCGCACGCCGTTTCGCGTGGCGCGTCATGCGAGTGGCCGCGACACGGTGGTCACGCTGCTGCTCGACCTGAGCGGCTCGATGGCGGGCCGCAAGATCGAACTGGCGCGCCTGTGTGCAGCAGCGCTTGCCGATGCACTGACACAGCTTGCCTTCGATTCGGAAGTGCTCGGCTACAGCTCGATCGAGGCACCGGAAATGCGCGCGCTCTATGAGCGCGAGCGCGCGGCCAGCGCCGATTTGCGGGCCTATAACCGCTTCGTCGAGCGGCTGGATCTGCGCGTGTTCAAGCGCTTCGACTCACGCGACCTGAGCGGGCTCGCGGCCATCGAGTGCGGCCACGAGAACCCCGACGGCGAAGCGCTTGCCTGGGCGGCGGCGCGGCTCGCGCAGCGCAAGGCGCGCCGGCGGCTGCTCTTCGTGCTCTCGGACGGCTACCCATCGACGAGCGACGGCGACCCGACCGTGTTGCGCACCGACTTGCTCGCGCGCGTGCAGGCGGTGACGGAGCAGAGCATCGAGTTGGTCGGCATCGGCATTCTGGACGACGCGGTCGAGGCGTTCTATCCGAACGCGGTGGTCGTGCGCAAGCTGCACGAACTGCCGGCCACCGCGTTCGCGACGTTGAGCCGCCTGCTTGCGGCCCGGGCGCACTGAAACTGTGCGGGCGCGGGCAGCGGCGCTTTCCTTGCCGGACTGGGCGCATTGCGCTAACGTGAGCAGGCAGACGTTGCGCCGCCTGCCAACCCATCCACTGACGAATACATACAGGTCATGCCAGGCCGCGATTACCGACCCGTGGATTACGACCGCCTCTACTATCGGCTCGATCTGGAGCCGGGGGCGAGCGAGGCGGACATCAAGCATCACTATCGCCATCTCGCGCAGATCCTGCATCCCGACAAATGGCGGCACCCGACTGCCGCCTCGATGCGCTGGGCCGACGACCAGTTCAAGCGCGTGAAGGAGGCGCGTGAGTTGCTCGAAGCGTACTGGTCCGTGCATCATGCGCCGCCGGTGAGCCGCTCCGCGCTGAGCGTCGCGCAGGCCGAGGAGTTGCACGCACAGATGCAGTCGCTGCTGGCTCAGCGCGAACGCGTGCGCGCTGAGCTGGACGGGCTGCGCGCCGAGCGCACGCGCGCCCTCGACGAGATCCAGCGCATGCGGACCGAACGCGACTCGCTGCACGGCGAACTCACGGGGTTGCGCGACGAAGCGGATGCCGCGCAGCGAGGCGAGCCGCAGGACTCAGCCGAGCCGCAAGCCGCTGACGCGCACGCGCGTTCAGGCGTGCGCGACTTCGTGTTTGAGAAATTCGACGACCCTTCGCGGGGCTGGCTGCTGACGCTCTCGGCGAGCGTGTTCGCATGCATTGTGATTTACGTTATCGCGCACTGGATCGCGGGCTTGCTGCTCGCGCCCATTGCGCGCTTCGAGATTGGCCGCTGGCTCACCCATATTTTGCGGTGGGCGCTGGTCGCAGGCGGCGTGGTGCTCACGTTCGGCTGGGGCTGGTCGCAGCGCACGCTGTACCGCGCCGGGCGTGCCGGGCGCGAGCACGCCGTGGCCTTGCCCGGCGATGAAACGCGCCGGCGCGTGAGCGCCGCGTTGCGTCACGAAGCGCACTACGGTGCCGAGTGGAGCATCGAATCGTACGAGGCTGCGCCCGACGATACGCAATTCGCGCTGCGTGCGGTTATGCGTTTCTCGCCTGGCGCGCAAGCCGGCACGCGACGCCAGGTGGTGGCGTTCCGGTGCCGGGCGCATACGACTGGCGCCGCGCAGACTGCGCTCGCGTATGACTTCTCCGTGGCGGCTCCCACGTGGTGGCTCGTGCCCGCCGCACGTGTGGTGCGCGACCTGCGCAAACGGCTCGACGCCGATCTTGGCGCGACGCGCTGAAGCGTCGGCGCCGTCCGCTTTCAATCGACGACGAAAAGCTTTGCGCCTGTGCGCGTGTACGACTGGTGCGCCTCGGCGTTGTCCCCCACCTGATAGCTCATGCCGGCCGTGAGGACGAACTTGCGCCCGTCGTCGAGCGTCGTTTCGAGTTCGCCTTCGAGGCAGAACAGAATGTGCCCTTTCTTGCACCAGTGATCCGCGAGGTAGCCGGGCGAGTATTCGACCATGCGCACGCGGATCGGGTTGGCTTCGTCGCCGAAAAATCGCGTGCGCCAGGTGGCCATGCCCGTTTCCCCTTTATGTTGCGTGGGCTCGACGCTGGACCAGTCGGTGGTGCCGAAGCGAAATGCGTCCATTTTCATGCGGTTTTCTCCTTGTGCGTTTCGTCCGATTGTAGCGGTGCACGCTCACGCATCGTCGTCCGCCACGCGCTCTCGTTCGTCCACGCGCTTCATGTTGTCGAGCAGCTTCAGCAGATAGTGCAGCGTATGCGTCATGTCGTCGGACGAAAAATTGTCTAGTACTGCTTCGTAGTACGCCTCAATTTTCGGCGTGGCCTGCGCAGCCCATAGCTTGCGGCCCGGCTCGGTCATGCAGACGAGACGCGAGCGGCGATCGCGCGCATCCGCCTGGCCCGTCACGTGGCCGTCGCGTTCCATCCGGCTGATGAGGCCCGAGAGATTCTGGCGGCTCACCATCAGATATCGCGCGAGGTCGCCCACGCTCATGCCCGGCAGAGCTTCCGGGCGCGAGAGCGCGCCGAGCACCGCCCATTGCTGCGTGGTCAGTCCCTCGGCTTCCACTGCGCGTGTGCCGGTTTTATGCAACATGTTTGCGCATTGATAGAGACGGAAGAACAGCCGGTTGGCAAGATCGAAGCGGCTTGAATCTCGATTTTTTGATGATTTTGGCAAGGGTTTCTCCTAGTGCTTCTGCGCTTGTCTTCGATCTGGGTGTTACCTAGTATACGTCAACATATTGACGTAAATCGATGCGAGGCTCAAAGGGGAGTCTGCTGTCGAAGGCGTTTAGGGTACTGCTCAACCGAATGGAGGATCGCAGTGCGAAAACTCGAAGGCAAGACGGTCGTGGTGACGGGCGGCGGAGGTGGCATCGGCGGAGCGACCTGCCGGCGCTTCGCAGCCGAGGGCGCGCGTGTGGCGGTGCTGGATCTGTCGCTCGAAGCGGCGCTGAAGGTGGTCGAGGATATTCACGAGAACGGCGGCCAGGCGCTGGCGCTGCGTTGCGACATCACGAACCGTGCAGACGTGGACGCGGCGCTTCAACAAACGCAAGCGCAACTCGGCCCCGTGGAAGTGCTCGTGAACAACGCGGGCTGGGATGTCTTCCGTCCGTTTACGAAGACCGAACCCGTGCAGTGGGAAAAGCTCATCGCCATCAATCTCACGGGCGCGCTGCACATGCATCACGCGGTGCTGCCCGGCATGGTCGAGCGCAAGCGCGGACGCATCATCAATATCGCCTCGGACGCCGCGCGTGTGGGTTCGTCGGGCGAAGCGGTCTATGCGGCGTGCAAGGGCGGCCTCGTAGCGTTTTCGAAGACGATCGCGCGTGAGCATGCGCGCCATGGCATCACCGTGAACGTGGTGTGCCCGGGCCCGACCGACACCGCGCTCTTCGCCGAATACAAGGAAGGCGCGGGCAACCCTGACAAGCTGCTCGAAGCGTTCCAGCGCTCCATTCCGCTCGGCCGTATCGGCCAGCCCGACGATTTGCCAGGCGCGATCGTGTTCTTCGCGAGCGACGACGCGAACTACATCACGGGACAAGTGCTGAGCGTATCGGGCGGTCTGACCATGGCGGGCTAATGCCGGCGAATGCTCGCCCTATCGACTACGAAGCATCAAAGGCATCGATCATGAACTACGAAGACATTCTTTACGAAGTGCGCAACGGCGCGGCATGGATCACCATCAACCGGCCCGACAAGATGAACGCGTTTCGCGGCCGCACCTGCGACGAACTGATCCACGCGATCAACAAGGCGGGCTACGACCGCGAGATTGGCGCGATCGTCCTTGCGGGTGCGGGCGACAAGGCGTTCTGCACGGGCGGCGACCAGTCCGCGCACGCGGGACAGTACGACGGACGCGGCACGATAGGCCTGCCGATGGAGGAACTGCACACCGCGATTCGCGACGTGCCCAAGCCCGTGATCGCCCGCGTGCAGGGCTATGCGGTGGGCGGCGGCAACGTGCTGTGCACGATCTGCGATTTCACTATTGCTTCGGAAAAGGCGGTGTTCGCGCAGGCGGGCCCGAAGGTCGGCTCGGTCGATCCGGGATACGGCACAGCGTTCCTCGCGCGCGTGGTGGGCGAAAAAAAGGCGCGGGAAATCTGGTATCTGTGCCGCCGCTATCCCGCCGCCGAAGCGCTGGCCATGGGTCTCGTGAACGCGGTCGTGCCGCACGATCAGCTCGACGCGGAAGTGCAGAAATGGTGCGACGAGATCATGGAAAAGAGCCCCACAGCCATTGCGATCGCGAAACGCTCATTCAATATGGACACCGCGCATCAAGCTGGCATTGCGGGCATGGGCATGTACGCGCTCAAGCTCTACTACGACACGGAAGAATCGCGCGAGGGCGTGCGTGCGTTTCAGGAAAAGCGCAAGCCCGAGTTCCGCAAGTACGCCAAATAAAGGCGTCTCCATGACGATAAGGATGGCGAATCAACATAGCTGCTTCAGGGAGGCACCATGAATCCGTATATCGACGAAGACCTCGCCGCGCTCGGCGAACATGCGCGGCGCTTCGCGCAGGGACGTGTGGCGCCCGGCTTCATCGAGCGCGACGCCACGCGTGTGCTCGATCGCGCGCTCATGCGCGAAATGGGCGAGATGGGCTTCATCGCACCGGAATTGCCTGAGCAGTATGGTGGCCAGGGCTTGGGCTGCCTCGCGGCGGGCGTGATCCACGAGGAGATTGCGCGCGCCGACCTGAGCCTCTCGTACATCAACCTGCTTGCCTCGCTCAACGGGCAGATTCTCGCGAAGCACGCTGCGCCCGGAATCGCGCGCCCGTGGCTCGAGCGGCTCACGCAGGGCCGCGCGCTGCTCGCCATTGCGCTCACGGAGCCGCGCGGCGGCTCGGACGCCGCAAATCTGCGCCTGAAAATGGAGCGTGTGGGCGACCATTACGTCCTGAACGGCGAGAAAACCTCAATTTCGGCCGCCGATCAGGCCGACGCCGCAGTCGTGTTCGCGCGCACCGGCACCGTGGAAGACGGCGCGCGCGGCGTGTCGGCCATTCTCGTGCCGATGGATCTGCCGGGCGTCACGCGCAATCGCTTCGACTGCCACGGGCAGCGCGCGATTGGACGCGGTTCGATCTTCTTCGAGAACGTGCGCGTGCCGGTGGATCACCTGCTGGGCGACGAGGGCAAGGGCTTTGTTCAGGTCATGCAGGGCTTCGACTTTTCGCGCGCGCTCATTGGCCTGCAGGTGCTCGCCGTGGCGAACGTGAGTCTCGAGGAAACCTGGGAGTACGTTGCACAGCGCGAAGCCTTCGGCAAGCCGCTTTCTGCGTTCCAGGGCGTTTCGCATCCGCTTGCCGAATACGCGACCCAGGTGGAGGCTGCACGCCTGTTGTGCCTGCAAACGCTGTGGCTCAAGGACCGCGGTTTGCCCCATACCGCCGAGGCCGCCATGTGCAAGTGGTGGGGGCCCAAACTCGCCTACGACGTGGTGCATCAATGCCTGCTTTCGTTCGGGCACGGAGGCTACAACCGCGGGCCGCTCGAACAGCGCCTGCGCGACGTGCTGGGCTTCCAGATCGGCGACGGCACGGCCCAGATCATGAAGACCATCATCGCGCGCTCGAATGCGGGCCGCGACGCGGTGCCGGCATGATGCAAGCCGTCTGCGACGTTCCCTTCAACGCCACGGGAGGCAGCACATGGAGTTCGACGCGGTACTGATCGAGTCGCGCCGCGCGCGGGAGGGGGCACGGCGCTGGTGGCCAGGGCGCACCATCAACGACGAACTGGACGCCTGTGTGGCCGAATGTCCGGACAAAATCGCGCTCACTGCCGTACGAATCGAAGAGGGGGAGAGCACGCGCTTCACCTACGCGCAGATGGCGCGTATGGCGGATCGTATTGCCGTGGGTCTGGTGCGGCTAGGCGTCACGAAGGGCGACGTGGTCTCGATACAACTGCCCAATTGCTGGCAGTTCACGCTGCTCTATCTCGCGTGCTCGCGCATCGGCGCGGTGCTCAATCCGCTGATGCCGATCTTTCGCGAGCGCGAACTGTCGTTCATGCTCAACCATAGTGCGAGTCGGGTGATCATCGTGCCGCAGCGCTATCGAGGCTTCGATTACGCGGGCATGCTGCGCGCGCTGCAACCTGAATTACCCGCCTTGCAGCACGTGGTGGTTGTGGGCGCAACGGATCAAGGAAAGCCAGCGCAGCACAGCTTCGAGGCGCTCCTGAGCGGCCCATGCTGGGAAGACTCGAGCGACGCCGAAGCCATCCTCACGCGCGATCGCCCTGGCCCCGACGACGTGACGCAACTGCTTTACACCTCAGGCACGACGGGCGAGCCCAAGGGCGTGATGCACACAGCGAACACGCTGTTTTCGAACATCCTTCCTTACGCGCAGGCCATGCGTCTCAGTCGCGACGACGTCGTGCTGATGGCTTCGCCGATGGCGCATCAAACCGGTTTCATGTATGGCCTCATGATGCCGATCGCCTTGCGGGCGAGCGCTGTCCTGCAGGACGTATGGCGGCCAGAGGCAGCGCTCGCGCTGATCGCGCAGGAGCGCGCGACGTTCACGATGGCTTCCACGGCGTTCCTCGGTGATCTTGCCAACGCGGCCATCACGGCGGGAACACGCTTGCCGACGCTGCGTACGTTTTTGTGTGCGGGCGCGCCAATTCCCGGCGCACTGGTCGAACGCGCACGCATGGCGCTGGGGGCGAAGATCGTCTCCGCGTGGGGCATGACGGAACTGGGTGCGGTGACGCTCACCCGACTGGATGACGATGACGAGCGCGCCTTTACGACCGATGGTGTGCCGCTGCCGGGCGTGGAAGTGAAGGTGGTGGACGAGAACGACCGCGCGCTGCCGCCGAACGTAGCGGGTCGGCTCTTCGTGCGCGCATGCTCGGGTTTCGGCGGCTATCTCAAGCGCGCCCACCTCAACGCTACGGACGCCCAAGGCTGGTTCGACACCGGCGACCTCGCGATCGTCGATGAGCGCGGCTATATCCGCATCAGCGGCCGCAGCAAGGACGTAATCATTCGCGGTGGCGAGAACATTCCCGTGGTCGAAATCGAGTCGCTGCTCTACCGTCATCCCGCGGTGGCTCAAGTGGCGGTCGTCGCGTATGCGGACGATCGACTGGGCGAGCGCGCCTGCGCCGTGGTGGTGGCCAAGCCCGGCGTGGCTGTCGATCTGCCCTCACTCGTCGGATTCCTCAAGTCACACAAGGTTGCCGCGCAGTATTTGCCCGAACGGCTATGGCTGCTCGACGCCATGCCGACCACGCCCGCAGGCAAGGTGCAGAAGTTCCGTTTGCGCGACATGCTGCGTGAAGCAGATGAAAAGGCATCCTAACCATGGAGTCGAGACGGACGAACCGCCGCGCGCTCAGAACGCCTGCCGGAACACCCAGTAGAGCGCGGCAGAAAGCGCGATCGAAGCAGGCAACGTGAGCACCCACGCAAGCACGAGATTGCGTACGGTCCCCCACTGCAGGCCTGAGCCGTTCGCGGCCATCGTGCCGGCCACGCCCGAGGCGAGCACGTGCGTGGTCGACACCGGCAATCCGTAGACATCGGCCATGCCGATGGTGATCATGGCCACTGTCTCTGCCGAGGCGCCCTGACCGTAGGTGAGATGCTGCTTGCCGATCTTTTCGCCCACTGTCACCACAATGCGCTTCCAGCCCACCATCGTGCCGAGACCGAGCGCCAGGGCCACAGCGACCTTCACCCACGTTGGAATAAACTTGGTCGAGTGGTCCATCTGTTGGCGGAAGGTGTCGAGCACCGTGGCGTCCGCGGGTGATATCGGCGGCGTCTTCGCCTTCTGCATCAGCCGGATCGCTTCGCTCGCGACATACATGTTGTTGCGCACGTTGTCGACGATCGCGTCGGGCACCGTTGCCATCGACCCAGAAAGGGCCACCTGGTCGCCGATGGTGTCGGTGAGTTGGCGCAGCGCAGGCAGCGTTGCGGGCGTGAGCTTGCGAGTGCGCACGAAGGTCTCGACTTCGGCGCGGGCATTTTCGGGCGGCGCGCCGTTCGCGTATCGGGCGAGCGTTGTGGACGCCTCGCGCGCCACGACCACGAATGCCGCGGTTTGCTCGGGCGTGACGGCCTTGTTGAGCGCATAGGCGGTAGGCACGACGCCGATCAGAATCAGCATGATGAGGCCCATGCCTTTCTGGCCGTCGTTCGAGCCGTGGGCGAACGAAACGCCGGTGCAGGTGAGGATGAGCAGCGTGCGGATCCAGAGCGGCGGCGCCTGGTTGGGCTTGGGCTCGGCATAGAGCGCGGGCACGCGCACGAGCAGCTTGAGCACGAGGAGCAGCAGCGCGGCCATGACGAAGCCGACCACGGGCGAGAACAGCAGCGCCTTGCCTACGCCCAGCGCCTGGTCCCAGTCCACGCCGCTCGTGCCGGACGGCCCGCTGATGAACTGGTTCATGATGCCCACGCCGATGATCGAGCCGACGAGCGTATGCGAACTGGATGACGGCAGCCCGAAATACCACGTGCCGAGATTCCAGACAATGGCGGCGATCAGAAGTGCGAACACCATGGCGAAGCCCGCACCGCTGCCCACCTGAAGGATAAGTTCCACCGGCAGCAGTTGCAGGATGCCGAACGCGACCGCGCCGCTCGAAACGAGCACGCCGATGAAATTCCACGCGCCCGACCAGGCCACAGCGAGATGCGGGTCGAGTGAGTTCGTGTAGATGACGGTGGCGACGGCGTTGGCAGTGTCGTGAAAGCCGTTCACGAACTCGAAGCCGAGTGCGATGATTAGCGCGAGCCCGAGCAGGATGAAGGGCAGCGCCGAACTCTCGCGCACGGCGCGCAGATCAACGACGAGATGATCGATGACGTAAACCGCCCCGGCCGCGATGACGGCGAGAAATAGGGCGATGCCAATGCCGCGGCGGCGTGCGCTCGGCGCGCGGTAGGGGGACAAGGGTATGTCCGGCATGAACGCGATGGTCTGATCAATCCGCTTTGGGAAGCGCCTCGGCGCAGCGTATGCGGGTTAGCAAACGTGCGTGGCGTGATGCCGCGCCGGCACGCCAGAGCGGCGATTCGGACGACGATGCAGTGTCGCACAATTGACAAGAATCAGACACGGACGTGACGCCGCACTCGCTGGAGCGCCGTGCGCTCTTGTGGCTGCCTTTGTGAACGATTTTGTGACTTTTCACAATCACGTTATCCGCTTTCCCAGTTCTCCAGGCGCAGGCAAGTCCGTAGCATGGGCATGAAACGCGGCACCTCGCATACAAGCCGCGAACCGAATTCATGGAGACGCACGTGTCGAAAGCCCCCTGGCTCGCCAGCTATGGCGAAATTCCCGCTACCATCAATCCCGATCTGTATGCGTCGCTCGCGCATATGTTCGACGAAGCGATGCGCGAACACGCGCACCGGCCGGCATTGCGCGCGGGCAACGCCGTGCTCAGCTACGCCGACGTCGATCGTCTCTCGCGCAATTTCGCGGCGTATTTGCAGCACGCGGGCGTGAAGAAGGGCGACCGCGTCGCCGTGATGCTGCCGAATCTGCTCGCGTTTCCCATTGCGCTGATCGGCATCGTGCGGGCAGGGGCGGTGCAGGTGAATGTGAATCCCCTCTATACGCCGCGTGAGCTTCAGCATCAACTGGTGGATTCCGGCGCGCAAACGCTCGTGGTGTTCGAGGGCGCGCTGCCGACTTTCGATGCGATCAAGGCGAATACGGCCGTGCAGACCGTGTTGAGCGTCGCCGCAAGCGATTGCGCAAGCGCGAGCGGCGAGTGCGACGCGCAGCCCGGCTCGTTCGCCGCGGCGCTCGAGCAAGGCGCAACGTTGCCGTTTGAAGCCCCCACGTTGTGCGGCGACGATGCGCTCTTCCTGCAATACACGGGTGGCACGACCGGGCTTTCCAAGGGCGCGCTGCTCACGCATCGCAACCTCATTGCCAACGTCGAGCAATTCAAGACCTTCATGCCGGGCTTCATGAACCCAGGCGAGGAAGTCGTCGTCACCGCGCTGCCGCTCTATCACATCTTCGCGCTGACGGTAAATCTCATCGTCTACTTCTCGATTGGCGCTGAGAACTGGCTCGTCGCGAACGCGCGCGATCTCGGCGGCCTGATCGACGTGTTCAAGGCCGCACGGCCCACGAGCTTTATGGGCGTGAATACGCTCTATGCGGGGCTCGTTGCGCATCCGCGCGTCGGCGAGGTCGATTTTTCGCGTCTGCGGCTCGCGGGTGGTGGCGGCGCGGCAGTCATTCCCACGGTGTCCGAGCGCTGGCAGGCGATTACCGGAGGGTTCATCCGCGAAGGCTATGGGCTTTCGGAGACGAGCCCGGTGGTGTCGTTCAATCCGGGTAGCGTCGAACGTTTCACGGGCACGACGGGGCTGCCGGTGCCTTCCACCGACGTGAAGCTGATCAACGACGGCGTCGAGGCAGCGCCGGGCGAGCCGGGCGAAATCTGCGTGAAAGGCCCCCAGGTGATGCAGGGCTACTGGAACCAGCCCGAGGCCACGCGCGCCGCATTTACGGACGATGGCTACTTTCGCACCGGCGACGTGGGCGTATTCGACGCGCGCGGCTTCCTGCGGATCGTCGATCGATCGAAGGACATGATCCTCGTTTCGGGCTTCAACGTGTATCCGAACGAAATCGAGGCGGTCGTGACCGCGCTGCCGGGCGTGGCCGAATGCGCATGCGTGGGCGTGGCCGACGAACGAAGCGGTGAGGCCGTGCGTGTGTTCGTGGTGCTCACGCGTGACGCGGTGCTGAGCGAGGAAGCGGTGATCGCGCATTGCCGCGCGCAACTCGCGGCGTACAAGGTGCCGCGCGTGGTGAGCTTCGTGGACGCGCTGCCGAAGTCGACCGTAGGCAAGATTTTGCGGCGCGAACTGCGCGACGCGGGGTAAAACGCGAAAGGAGCGCGCCGCGTCATTCAGTGTGCCGCGCGCTTCGCCTTCTTCACCGCCGGTCGGCCCTTCTTTTCCTTCTTTTTCGCATCGCGCTCCGAACCTTGCGTCGCCGAGCGCAGTTTGAGCGCGATATCCAGCCTTGCGATCCATTGGGCGTCGTCGAGCTTTGCGCCCAGCAGCGTTTCAATGCGCTCGAGCCGGTAATCGAGCGTATTCGGATGCACACCTAAAGTTTCGGCCGTCTGGCGCCGGCGCTGCCCGCTGGCGAACCACGCTTCGAGCGTGGTGAGCAAGTCCGCTTCCGCCGCCAGTTGCTCGGCGAGCGAGACGAGATAGCGCAGGACGTTGGCGCTGCTGCGCACACTTTCCTCGATGGCGATCGACGAAAAGCGGTGCACGCGCACGAGTTTGCCAGGTTCGTTGCCAAATTCGTCGCCAGTATCACTGTGATTGTCTTCGCCGCCGTCCGCGCGCCTGCCGCGAGGCGCGAAGTCCACGGCCTTGAGCGATTCTTCCACCGAGGCCGCCCAGCCGCGCGCCCCTTCGTTCATGAGACCGATGCCGATGCTGCGCACTCGCGGCTCGGCGCGCGCGAGCGCGGCCGCATGCTCGGCCGCGCGCTGATCGTTGCGCGTCATCGAATCGCCGCGCACGCACGGCAGCCAGAACACGAGCCGCTCGCGGTGCCATACGCGCACGAGCGCGTCGGGCTTCACTTCGAAGTGACGCGCGGCGCTGAGCGCGAAACGATCGAGTGCATCCTCGCGCACCGAAGGCGCGTGGTCACGCAAGTCCAGATCGACGGCGAGCGCGATACGCGGCAGCGTTGCGTCGAGGCCGAGCGCCTCGACGGTCTCGCGAAAGCGCGCGGTGTCGTCGGGGGCATGGAACACGAGGTCGTAGAGTTGCTGCAGCAGCGAGCCGCGCCAGCGCGCTTGCTGGTGCTGCTCGTCGAGATAAGCCTCGGCGATGTGCTCGGCCATCGCATCGAAGTAGTCGAGCAGATAAGGCGAAATATCGAACAGCAGTTCGTGCGCGAGCGCGGGGTCGGCTTCGGCAAGTTCCGTGCAGGTGCGCCACAGTTCGCGCGCGCCGAGACGAAACGCGCGCAGCAGCGAGCGCAGCGGCACGTTCTGGTGCACGCGGCGGCGCGCGAACGCCGCCGTCTGGTCCATGACTTCGGAGGTGGGCTGCGTACCGTCGAGCAGGCACTGGAACCACAGGTCCGCGGAAAACGCGATCGACGAGAAGATGTCCTTGCGCGCCGCCGCCGAGAGCGCGCTATAGCCTTCGAGCGAGAGCAGCGTGTCGTAAGTCCGCTGAACAGCCTTGAGCTGGGTTTTGGCGAGCGTGCGCAGCTTGCTGCGAAGGCGTGGGCTGATGGCGGGAACGAGGGGCGGCACGGTGAGTTCGCGAATTTCGCGTGGATTCGTTTAGGCGATATCCGCGAGTGTACTCAGCGCCGTGCCCCTGCGTCGAGGGACTTCAGGCGGAACCGGTGGCCGTCTGGACGGCCACCGGCGGCCCATCAGAACAACAGCGCGATGCCCGCCATGCCGACGAACTGCGAACGCGTGGACGAGGGCGTGGAATTCTGCGAGTCGCCCACGGCCGGGCTCGCGTTGACGATGTTGCCCGCGCCGTTCGCACCGAGCGTCTGGCCGCCCGCGTGCTGGTAGGCCTGCAGGGCGTAGAGCGTGGTGCGCTTCGAGAGGTGGTACGACTCCTTGAGCGAGTACTGCTGGTAGCGCGCCGCGCTCGTGATGCCATTGGCCTGCGAAGCCAGCGTGTAGGCGAAGCCGCCGCCTACATCGAAGGCCGGCGTGAAGCGATAGACCGCGAGCGCCGCCCAGGTGTTGAAGATGGCCGTGTCGTGGAAGATCGACTTGCCGCCCGCGATGTACTGGACGTTCGAATACGACGCGCCGAGGATCAGGTTGCCGATCGTGTAGTTGCCGGCAGCCGCGATGTGCTGGACCGCGCTCGCCGAGACATAGCCCGTGTTCAGCGAGGACTTGCCGAAGCTGCCGGTGGACGAGCTGTCGAATCCGCTCGTCAGCTGCGCGTTGTCCATGCGCAGGATGGCCGCGGCGAGGCTCACCGGACCAGCGGAATAACGCAGCGCGGCACTCCACGTCTGACCCTTGCCGGTGCTGCCCGCAATGCCGCCGAGTGCGTACATGGCGCTTGCCTGCACGCCGTAAAAGATCGGCGAAGTGTAGGTTGCCGAATTGTTGATGCGCACGGTCGTGTCGAGGCCGTCGATGTCGCCTGGGTGCGCGCCGGTCGCGCCGGTGAGCCACGAGCTACCTGTGAGCGGGCCGACGAACAGGTAATACGGCGTGTACTGGCGGCCAGCCGTGAACGTGCCCAGGTTCTGGTTCTGCAGGCCCACGTAGGCCTGGCGATTGAAGATCAGTCCGCTCGACGAAAGCGCGCCGCTGTTGAGGTCGAAGCCGTTTTGCAGATCGAAGATCGCGAACGTGCCGCCGCCGAGATCCTCCTTGCCCTGCAAGCCGAACTTCGACGCATACAGATTGCCCTGGCGCAGATAGACGTTCGAGTGACCGTTCTGGTTGTTGACGTAGGTGATGGCGTCGTCGACGGCGCCGTAGAGCGTGACGCTGCTTTGCGCGAACGCGGGGCTGGCCACAAGGGCTGCGCCAGTCGCGATAAGCGTACCAAGACCAAGGCCTGCTTTCTTCATCGTTGTGTCTCCGTTGAAATTTGGACTGCTTATTTTTTTGTCTTTGCTACGCCGCATGATTTTCAGGTCGATGCGGCGTGCGTACTGCTGCGGGAAGTGACTAAGTTGACTGCGCTTGCATCAATCTTGCGGTTTGCTCTCCCCCTGGGCGGCGAGCGCGCGCTGGCGCGCCTGCGCCGCGAGGCGCACCGCTGCGTTGGGCGCGCCGTAGCCGTCGTAGCCGCCGCGCCGCTCCACGATCTCCAGGAAGAAACGCTGGTCGAGGGTTTCCGTGTAGGCGTGCAGGAACTCGCCGCCGCGTTCGTCGCGGTCGTAGAGCAGGTTGTGATCGCGCAGCGCGTCGAGAAACTCGGGCGCGAGTGCGTGGCGTGCGTCGAGATCGTCGTAGTAGTTCGCGGGAACGCGCAGGAGCGGCACGCCAGCCGCCTCGAACTCGGTCACCGCGCGGAAGATGTCGCCGGTGTTGAACGCCACATGGTTCAGGCCCGTGCCGTGATAGGCGCGGACGGTTTCCGCCGCGGCCGTATGCTGGTCCACCGAGGCATTGAGCACGACGCGCAGCCCGCGGTCGCGGCTCATCAGCGCGCGACTGCGCACGAGACCGTACGGATCGGGCAGCAGCACGGCGGGCGTGGCTTCGAGCCCGAACGCCGATTTCAGGAACAACACCCACGAGTCGAACGAGCCGGCGGGAAGCGAAAGGCTCACGTGATCGATGCCCGAGATCGGTCCCACCTCGACGGGACCATCGATATCCGTGAGCGCGAAATCGGCTTCGAAGAGCGTGGGCTGGCCCGGCTCCTCGTTAACGAAATAGTTAAGACTGCCGTCGGGCCCCTGGACGGCGGGCACCACGCGCTCGTTCGGACCCACGCGGCCCGAGAACGGCTGGTAGCCGAAGCCCGCGGCGCGTTCGAGCGCAAGGCGCGCATCGTCCACGCGGAACGCCGAGGCGCAGAGCGAGAGCCCATGGCGCTGGAAAAACGCGTCGGCGAACGAGTCCGGCTCGGCGTTCAGCACGATGGCGGCCGAGCCGTGCTGATAGAGCGTCACATCCTTCGAACGATGCTGGCCCGCGCGGCGGAAATGCAGCTTTTCGAGCCAGTTCGCCACGTGCGCGCGCGCCGTGTCGTCCACGGCGAATTCGAGGAACTGCCACTGCGCGTTCGCGGGCGCGGCGCTCGGATGGTAGAGCGCGCTCGCTTCGACATGCTCCGCTTGCAGGGTCTCGCGCGTGAGTGATTCGAGCAGCAGCAGCGAGCGATGACCGTCGGCGGCCGTTGCGGCGGGCGGCGCGCCGCGAAAGCCGTCGTTGAAGATTTCGAGCGAGAGCGGGCCCGTGTAGCCGCTTTTCACGACCTGCGCCGTGAAATCCGCGAGCGCGAAGTCGCCCTGGCCCGGGAAGCAACGATAGTGCCGGCTCCATTCGAGGACGTCCATCTGCATTCTGGGCGCGTCGGCGATCTGCACGAAGCCGATGCGTTCGCCCGGAATCGCGGCGATACCGTCGGGTACGTCGTCGAGTGAGAGCGTGTGGAAGCTGTCCAGCGCGAGCGTGAGGTTCGTGTGATTTACCGTGTTGACGAGCCGCCACGCGTGACCATAGGTGCGCACGTGGCGCCCCCACGCGAGCGCTTCATAACAGATCGTCACGCCCGCAACGCCTGCTGCCTGCGCGAGCGCGCCGAGCTGCTCGGCGGCGAGGCCATCGTCGCAGATCGTTTCGGGCGAGACATTGCTGCACACCAGCAAACGGTCCGTGCCCAGCTGATGCATCACGTCGAACTTGCGCTTCACCCGTTCGATGTTGCGCGCGAGGCGTTCAGGCGCGACGCCTTCGAAATCGCGGAACGGCTGGTACAGCACGATATCGAGGCCGAGATCGCCAGCCATGCGCCGCACGTCGGCGGGAGAGCCTTCGAAATAGAGCAGATCGTTCTCGAAGATCTCGACGGCATCGAAGCCCGCGGCACGGATGGCGGCGAGCTTTTCGGCGAGCGTGCCACTGATCGACACCGTGGCGATCGAGCGGCGCAGCGCGCGAGAGGGGGCGTGGAGCGGCTTGGACATGGGCATGGCGAGCGGGCTGACTGCGACTTCGGTGTTGAACAAGGGTCCGGCGCGGCGACGTGGGGCGGGCGTTTAACTAATTAGCGCACCACAGACACACTTGCCGCTGGAGTGTTCGAAGGATACGCCAAACTAACTAGTTAGTACAAATTCTGGCAAACCCCAGGTGACCGCTGGACCGCTTCGCGGCACACTTGCGACCATGCGGTGAAGCATGCGTCGGTTTCTCAGTATGCGCCGTACCGGTCGTCAAGCTGTTCTGGAGTGTGTGTAATGGGAATGCCTTCGGTGCTGGTCCTGAACGGGCCGAACCTGAATCTGCTGGGAACGCGGGAGCCTGCGATCTACGGCGCTGAAACGTTAGATGACGTTGCCAACCTGTGCCGCGAGGCGGCGGGGCGTCTTGGGCTCGAGATCGATTTTCGCCAGTCGAACGCCGAGCATCAGTTGATCGACTGGCTTCATGAAGCGCGTACGCGCGTGGACGGCATCGTCATCAACCCGGCCGCCTATACGCATACGTCGGTGGCGATCGCCGATGCGCTTGCCGCCATCGCGAAGCCCGTGATTGAGGTCCATATTTCGAACGTGCACAAGCGCGAGGCGTTCCGGCACCATTCCTTCGTTTCGTCTATTGCGGAAGGCATCATCGTCGGCTGCGGCACGCAAGGGTATGTGCTCGCGCTAGAGCGCATGGCCACGCTGCTCGCTAAAAAGGAGGCGAAATGAGCGCCCAGAACCACGCCGGAACGAACGCGCTGGGCGCGCGCGCAACCGCTCAATCGTTTCTCTGCGGACTGATCGGCTCGGGCATCGGCGGTTCACTCACGCCCGCGATGCAGGAGCAGGAAGGCCGCGAACTCGGCTTCAACTATGTGTACCGTCGCATCGACCTCGAAGCGCTGAAGCTCACGCCCGCCGCGCTGCCTGAGCTGTTGCTCGCTGCCGAGCGCATGGGTTTCGACGGCCTGAACATCACGTATCCGTGCAAGCAGGCTGTGATCGAACTGCTCGACGAACTCTCCGACGACGCCCGCGCGCTCGGCGCCGTGAACACGGTGTTGTTCCGCGACGGCAAGCGCATCGGCCACAACACCGACTGGTCGGGTTTCGCGCGCGCGTTCCAGCGCGGCCTGCCCGACGTCTCGCTCGAAGCGGTGGTGCAACTGGGCGCGGGAGGCGCGGGCGCCGCGGTCGCACACGCGGCGCTGCAGATGGGCGCCCAGGCGCTCACGCTGTTCGACGTGGATGCATCGCGCGCCGAATCGCTCGCCAGCGAGTTGCAGGCGCGCTTCCCGGCGGCGCGTGTGAGCGCGGGCGGCGACTTGCGCGAAGTGCTCCAGCACGCCACGGGCCTCATCCACGCCACGCCCACCGGCATGGCGAAGCTGCCCGGCATGCCGTTGCCCGCGGAATATCTGCACGAGCGGCTGTGGGTGGCTGACATCGTCTATTTCCCGATCCGCACGGCGCTGCTCGAAGCGGCTGAGGCGCGCGGCTGCCGCACGCTCAGCGGCGGCGGCATGGCGGTGTACCAGGCAGTGGATGCGTTCCGGCTGTTCACGGGTGTCGAGCCCGACGCGGAACGCATGTATGCGCATCTGCAATCCATGCTCGCCGCCAACGCCGGCGAATAACAAACGACATTTGGAGAGAGACATGGCACCACCCGTATCCACGGGGCGCGGCGACGCGCCGGCCCTTTCCGCCGCGACGCCCGCCGAGGGCGCGATGCGCCGCTCGAAGGCGCGCTATCGCATCCTGGGCCTGCTGGCCGTCGGCACGATGATCAATTACCTCGATCGCACCGTGCTCGGCATTGCAGCGCCGCAGCTGACCAAGGAACTGGGCATCAACGCGGCGCTCATGGGGCTCGTGTTCTCGGCGTTCTCCTGGAGCTACGTTGTCGCGCAGATTCCGGGCGGCGTGTTTCTCGACCGCTTCGGCAGCAAGTTCACCTACTGGCTTTCGATGACGCTCTGGTCGATGTGCACGCTCGCGCAGGGCTTCATCAGCGGCGTGGGCGCGTTGTTCGCGTGCCGCCTGGGCCTTGGCGCGGCGGAGTCGCCGTGCTTCCCGACCAACAGCCGCGTGGTCGCCACGTGGTTCCCGCAAAGCGAGCGCGCGTTCGCCACGGGCACCTATACGGTGGGCGAGTACATCGGCCTCGCGTTCTTTAGCCCCTTCCTCTTCGCGCTGATGGGCGCTTACGGTTGGCGCTCGCTGTTCTACGTGGTGGGCGGCGTGGGGATCGCGTTCGGTGCTGTGTGGTGGTTCTTTTATCGCGAGCCGCATGAACATCCCGCGGCCAACCGCGCCGAGCTCGATTACATCGAGGCGGGCGGTGGTCTGGCTCGCCACGAGCGCAAGGCCGGCGCACAAGCCGCGGCCGAGAAAAAACAGGGCTTCGACTGGCGCATGGCCGGTCAACTGGTGCGCCGCCGTCAGCTCGCGGGCATCTGCCTCGGACAGTTCGCGGGCAACTCCACGCTCGTGTTCTTCCTCACGTGGTTCCCGACCTATCTCGCCACCGAGCGCCATATGGGCTGGCTCAAGATCGGCTTCTTCGCGATCATGCCGTTCATTGCCGCGTCGATTGGCGTGATGTTCGGCGGCACGTTCTCGGACTGGATGCTGCGTCGCGGCATCTCGGCCAACGTGGCGCGCAAGTTCCCGATCATCGCCGGTCTGCTGCTCGCCTCAACCATCATTCTCGCGAACTTCGTGGAGAGCAACGTGGCCGTGATCGCGATCCTCTCGGTGGCGTTCTTCGCGCAAGGGATGGCCGCGCTTGGCTGGACGCTCGTTTCGGATATCGCGCCGGCTGGCATGCTTGGGCTCACGGGCGGGATCTTCAACCTTGCAGCCAATCTCGCGGGCATCATCACGCCACTGGTCGTGGGGCTGATCGTCAGCGTAACGGGCTCGTTTGTTTGGGCGCTCGTGTTCATCGGGGTGATCGCGCTGATCGGCGCGGCCTCGTATATCTTCATCGTGGGCGATATCAAGCGTATCGAGCTGTAAGGCTAGCGGGCCGCATCTGGGTGGCTTTGAGCTTGATTGCGGGGCGCGGCGCCTTCTAAAGGGCCGTGCCCCGCGTGCTAGAATCGCCCGCATTCCTTCCCTGCTGCGGGCCACAAAAACATGGCAAGACCGGCGGCTTCGGCCGAACGCAACGATGCTCAATCCGAAAGCCGGCGCAAGTACGATCCCGAGCAGACCAAACGCAATATCCTCGAAGTCGCGACCGCCGAATTCTCGGCAATGGGCCTCGCGGGCGCGCGCGTAGACGCGATCGCCGAGCGCACCAACACCACCAAGCGCATGCTGTACTACTACTTCGGCAGCAAGGAAGGGTTGTACGAAGCGGTGCTCGACAAGGTCTACGGCGACATCCGCGCGCTCGAACTGGACCTGCACATCGACGAGCTGGACCCCACGGAGGGCCTGCGGCGTCTCGTCGAATTCACCTTCGACTATCACGACCGCCATCGCGACTTCGTGCGCCTCGTGACCATCGAGAACATTCACGGCGCCAAGTACATCGAGCGTCTGAAAACCTTCCGCAGCCGCAATGCCAGCGCGATCCGCACGATCGAGGACCTGCTCGCGCGCGGCGTGGCGAGCGGCGCGTTCCGCGACGACATCGATCCTATCGACTTGCACCTGCTCATCAGCTCGATGTGCTTTCACCGTGTAGGCAACCGCCACACGTTCGGCGCGGCGTTCGGGCGCGACCCGTCGCATCCGCGCCTGCGCGCGCGCCATCGCGAGATGGTCGTCGATGCCACGTTGCGCTTCGTGAAGAAGTAAGGCGGGCCCTTAAGACGCAGCCGCCCAGGCCGCTTCGCGCGCGCCTGGTCGATGCGCGACGCATGGGTCAAGGCGCGCCCGCATCACCGTAGAGCGCTGGGAATGCTGCCGAAACGCCCCGGCGAACCCTCCAAATTCATCTCCAGAATCCCGCCGAGCCCCGTTCTACGCCGCTGTCAGCTAGTCTTGCTTGTCCCAAAAAAGTGCGCAAACGCATTACACTACGGCGGTCAAGGCCGCCGCGCGCGGCCTCGCCCTGCGCAGCCGCGCCCCGCCTCGCCGGCAGGGGGGGGGCGCCGGCAAACGCCACCGGAGAGTCCCAAGCGCAATGAGCACCGCCATGCCCCGTTCCGGCCAAGCCGGCCTGCCGCGACAAACCCAGGGTCGCTACACCCTCGGCACACGCATCGTGCTCAGTTTTGGCTTGCTGTTCGTGCTGATGCTCGCGATGGCCGCCGTCTCCTGGGACCGCCTGCGCGCCATCGACAGCGAAGCGATGAGCCTCACGCACGATTCGGTGCCGGGCCTGTTCTACGCGACCTCGCTGCGCGCGGCGGCCAACCAGACGTATAGCCTCGTGGAGCGCGCGGCCTTTGTCGACGCCGATCCCGAAAGCATTGCACGCGATGTTGCCGCGCTGCCCGCGGCCATGGCGCAGGTGGACGAGAACGCGCGGCAGTACGAGCGCTCGCTCTTTCGCGCCGACGACCGTGAGCGATTCCAGCGGTTTCGCGACGCCTACGCGCACTATCTGCCAATGGCGAAGGCCGTGGCAAGTCAACTGCCCGCATCGCGCCCGGCAGCGCAGGCCGCGTTCATGCAAATCGGGCCCGCGTGGCAGGACGTGATCGCCACGGCCAATGCGCTCGTCGACGAGAACCGTCAGCAGGCCGATGAATCCGCGCAGACCATTCGCAATTCGGTCACGGGCACGGAAATCACGCTCGCCACGGCGCTCGGCGTCGTGCTGATCGCCGCGCTCGCTACGGGCTACGCGCTTTATCGCGCGATCACGGTGCCGATGGCGCGGCTCGTGGAGGTGCACGACTCCATGCGCACCGGCAACCTCTCGCAGCGCCTCGCGTTGAACCGCGGCGACGAATTCGGCGTCCTGGAGGACGGCTTCAACCGCATGAGCGACGAACTGGCGAGCCTCGTGGCCCAGGCGCAGAAGTCGTCGCTGCAGGTCACGACGTCCGTGGCCGAAGTGGCCGCGACCTCTAAGGAACAGCAGGCCACGGCGAGCGAGACGGCGGCCACGACGACCGAGATCGGCGCGACCTCGCGCGAGATTTTCGCCACGGCGCGCGACCTCGTGCGCACCATGAGCGAGGTGGCGACGGTGGCCGAGCAGTCGGCCGGGCTCGCCAGCACGAGCCAGAGCGGCCTCACGCACATGGAAGACACCATGCGCAGCGTGATGGAGGCGGCGGGGTCGGTGAACGCGAAGCTCGCCATCCTCAACGAGAAGGCCGTCAGCATCAATCAGGTCGTGGCGACGATCACGAAGGTGGCCGACCAGACCAATCTGCTTTCGCTGAACGCGGCGATCGAAGCGGAGAAGGCGGGCGAGTACGGGCGCGGCTTCTCGGTGGTCGCCACCGAGATCCGGCGCCTCGCCGACCAGACGGCGGTGGCGACCTACGACATCGAGCAGACCGTGAAGGAGATCCAGTCGGCGGTGTCGGCGGGCGTGATGGGCATGGACAAGTTCGCGGAAGAAGTGCGGCGCGGCATGCACGACGTGCAGGCCGTGGGCGCGCAGCTTTCGCAGATCATCGGCGCGGTGCAGACGCTCGCGCCGCGCTTCCAGGTCGTGAACGACGGCATGCAGGCGCAGGCCACGAGCGCCGAGCAGATCACCCAGGCGCTCACGCAGCTTTCCGAAGCCGCCCAGCAGACGGCGGAGTCGCTGCGCCAGTCGTCGCAGGCCATCGACAATCTCACGCTCGTCGCCAACGAACTGCGCACCGGCGTGTCGCGGTTCAGGATCGAGGCGTGACGCGGGAGCGGCGATGCTCTTCCTGGTGTTCGAACTGGACGGCGAGCGTTACGCGCTCGAGGCCCGCGAGATCGCGCATGTGCTGCCGCTGGCTCCCGTGCGCGCGTTTCCGGGCACGCCCGCGTATATCGCCGGCGTGATCGATTACGAGGGCGCGCCGGTGCCCGTGGTCGACCTGCCGATGCTCGCGCTCGGACGGCCCGCACGCGCGCTCATGTCCACGCGGCTCGTGCTCGTGTACGACCGTGGCGATGACGCTGGCGCGACGGCATCCGGCGCACCGCCGCGCCGCCTCGCGTTGCTGCTCGAAGGCGCGACGCGCACGCAGTCGATCGCGCCCGAGCGTTTCGCCGAAGGCGGCATCGCCACGCCTGAGGCGCGCTGGCTTGGCCCCGTCGCGCCCGACGAGCGCGGTTTCGTGCAGTGGGTGAAAGTCGCCCATCTGCTCGACGCGCGCGTGCGCGCGCTGCTCTTTCCCGAGCCGCCCACGTGGCAAGGCGCACCATGAGACAGGCCGACCCGCGCTTTGCCGCATGGCTGCTCGAAGAAACCGGTATCGACGCCGAATCGCTGGGCGCCAACGCGCTCGCGCGCGCGGTGGGCGCACGGGCGGCGGTGACGGTCGAGGTCGCGGCGGATCTGCATCCGGCCGAAACGCGCAAGGAGTGGATGAGCGGCGCCGCGCTGCCCGAATGGGCGCGCGAAGCGTACTGGCAGCGTCTCACGACCATGCCCGCCGAGCGTCAGGCGCTGATCGACGCGCTGGTGGTGCCCGAGACCTGGTTTTTTCGCGAGCGCGAGGCCTTCGCCGCGCTCGCGCGCCTTGGCGCGAAGCGGTTGGCCGCGCAGCCGGGCGAAGTGCTGCGCGTGCTGAGCGCACCGTGTTCGAGCGGCGAGGAACCGTACTCGGCCGCAATGGCACTGCTCGACGCGGGGCTCACACACGAGCAGTTCGCCATCGACGCGATCGATATCAGCGGGCAGTCCATCACGGCGGCCGCGCGCGGCGTGTACGGCCGCAATGCGTTTCGCGGCGACGGCCTCGCGTTTCGCGAGCGCTACTTCGAGGCGACGCCCGACGGATGGCGTATCTCCGCGACGGTGCGGCGCGCCGTGACGTTCGAGCGCGCGAACCTGTTCGATTGGCTCGCACCGCACCCGGTGCGCTACGACTTCATTTTCTGCCGCAACGTGCTGATCTATTTCGACCGCGCCGCGCAGGACCGCGCGATCGACCTCGTGCGTGCGCGCCTCACGACGGGTGGCATGATCTTCGTCGGACCGGCGGAAACCGGGCTGATGATGCGGCACGAGATGGTGTCCGCCTATATTCCGCTCGCGTTCGGTTTTCGCACGCCTGAACCCGGCGCAACGGTGGATCATCATCCGGCGAGCCCGGCGGCGGCGGTGCCGCCTGCGCTCACGCCACTGCCGGTGATCGCGGCCACGGCAGCGGCGAGCGCATTCGCCAGCGCACCGGTGTTCACGCCGCTAGACGCGCCCGTAGCCGCGGCGGCGCGCCGGACCGCGCCGCCGCGGCTCTCGCTGCGGCCCTTGCACGGTGCGCCGGCTCCGCGCGCCGCCGCCGTGGTGCGCGCGCCGGCTCCGGGCGCGGAGTCGACCGGCTCCACGCCCGAAGCCGCGCTCGCCGACGCACGGCGCCTCGCCGATGCAGGCGCGCTCGACGAAGCCGAACGGCTCGCCGCGCAAGCGGCGAAGGCGCTGGCGCAGAACGCGGGCACCTGGTATCTGTTGGGCCTGATCGCCGATGCGCAGGGCCGTGCCGCCGAAGCGCTCGCGCACTATCGCAAGGCCATCTATCTGGAGCCTTCGCACTACGAAGCGCTCACGCATCTGGCGGCGCTGCTCGAAGTGCAGGGCGATGGCGACGGTGCCCGCCGCCTGATGCGCCGGGCGCAGCGCGCGGCGCAGGAAATGGCGCGGCGCGGCGCAGCGGACGCAGGAGGCACGCATGCCTGAGCGCGATTTCACGGAGGACCCGGTGCTCGCAGCGCAACCGCTCGACCCATGCTGGAAAACCATCGGCACGCTCGGCGACAACTCGTGCCCGCGCCTTGAAACGTGCGTGCGTTGCCTGAATTGCGCGGTTTTCGAGGAAGCGGCGGCGCGCATGCTCGACCGGCCCGCACCGCTTGTGTCATCCGCGCTTGCGCCCGAACGCGCGCCTGAGCCTGCCGGAGCGCCGACGCGCCACGAAGGCTCGCTCGTGTTTCGCGTGGGCAGCGAATGGCTCGCGCTGCCCGCTACCGCGCTGCGCCAGGTGGACGAAGCGCGCGCCATCCACACGTTGCCACACCGGCGCAGCGCCGCTGTGCTGGGCGTCGTGAACGTGCGCGGCGTGCTCACGCTCGCGGTATCGTTGGCGGCGCTTTTGCGTATCGAAACCGCCGGCGCGCAAGCGCGCGCCGCCACGCCGCGCCTGCTCGTGACCGAATGGGCGGGCGCGACGACGGCGTTTCCCGTCGATGCCGTGGAGGGCGTGACGAGCTTCGGCGCCGACGCGCTCCTGCCTGCGCCCGCCACGCTCGCGCAATCGGCCGGGCGGCATGTGCGCGGCGTGACGCACTGGCGCGGGCGTTCGGTGGGCGTGCTCGACGCTGACGGGCTGTTCGATGCGCTTGCAAGGAGTTTGCGATGAGCGACGACGAACTGAGCCGCCGCTCGCTGCTCGACCTCTTCCAGGAAGAGGCCGCGGCGCAGACGCGCACGCTTTCCGCGGGCCTGCTCGCGCTCGAATCCGCTCCCGAGGATGCCGCGACGCTCGAAGCCTGCATGCGCGCCACGCACTCGCTCAAGGGCGCGGCGCGCATTGTCGGACTGCCCGAGGCGGTCGAGGTGGCGAGCGCGATGGAGGATTGCTTCGTGGCCGCGCAGCGCGGCGAGTTGCGCGTTGACGCGGCGCGCATCGATGCACTGCTCGTAGGCATCGATTTGCTGATTGCGGCGGGCGACGTCTCGGCAACGCCGCTTTCGAGCGAAGCGGTCGAGGCGTTCGTTGCGCGCCTGCAGGGCGGTGTGCAGCCCAGCGCGGCCGACGCTGCCGCGAGCGTGCGTGCCCCAGAGGCCGATGACCTCGCCGCTCTGGCGGCGTCGCTGCGTCTGCCCGAGCCGGAGCATGACGCCGTGGCGTCCGCCGACGTCGAGCCTGCCGTATTGGCGCGCCCCGCGCAGCCCCGTGCAGCCGACGCCGAACGCATGCTGCGCGTGCGCGCCGGCACGCTCGACCGCTTGCTCGGTTTCGCAGGTGAATCGCTGGTGGAGTCGCGCCGCATGCGGCCGTTCGCCGATGGTCTTTTGCGCACACGCCGCGCGCAAGGCGACGTGCTCGCGGCGCTGGGACAGTTCCAGGAACGCCACGCCGATGCGCTCGACGCCGATGCACGCGCTGCGCTCGCCGGCATTCGCGACGCGATGGCGTCGCTGGATCATCAGCTATCCGAACGATTCGACGATATCGACCGCATTGACCGGCGCGGCACGCAACTCGCGCAGCATCTTTACGACGAGGCCCTGCAATGCCGCATGCGGCCATTCGGCGACACGGCGCACACGTATCCGCGCATCGTGCGCGACCTTGCGCGCTCGCTCGGCAAGCGCGTGCGTTTCGCGATTGCCGGCGAGTCTACCCAGGTCGATCGCGACATCCTCGAGATGCTCGACGCGCCGCTCGGCCACCTGCTGCGCAATGCGCTCGATCACGGTATCGAGGACTCCGAAACGAGACGGCGCGCTGGCAAGCCCGAAGAGGCAAGCCTCACGCTCGAAGCGCGTCATAGCGCGGGCAAACTGCTGATCGCCGTGGCCGACGACGGCGCAGGCATCGATCTGGACGCACTGCGCGCGAACATCGTCGCGCGCTCGCTCGCGCAGCGCGAGGCCGTTGCCGCGATGTCCGACGCCGAGTTGTTCGACTTCCTGCTGCTGCCGGGCTTCTCGCTGCGCGACACCGTAACCGACGTGTCGGGCCGCGGCGTAGGCCTCGACGCCGTGCAGAACTTCGCGAAGGCCGTGCGCGGCACGGTGCGCATCGAGAGCGCGGCGGGGCAGGGCACGCGCTTCGTGCTGCAGTTGCCGCTCACGCTCTCGGTGGTGCGCAGCCTCATCGTCGAGGTCGCGGGCGAAGCCTATGGGTTTCCGCTCGCGCACGTGCGCCGCGCGCTCAGCGTGCCGCGCAGCACGATCGAGATGCTCGAAGGCCAGCAGCACATTGCCTTCGAAGGGCGGCCCGTGGGACTCGTGACCGCGCGTCAATTGCTCGGCGCAGGCGCCGAGCCCACGGCCACGGAAGACCTGAACGTGGTGCTGGTGGGCAGCGAAGCGGGTCTTTATGGCGTGGCCGTGGACCGCTTCGCAGGCGAGCGCACGCTCGCCGTGCAGCCGCTCGACACCCGTCTGGGCAAGGTGCGCAACGTGTCGGCCGCGGCGTTGCTCGACGACGGCGAGGTTGCGCTGATCGTCGACGTGGAGGACATCGTGACGTCGGTTGGGCGTCTCGTGCGCGACGGCCAGCTTGCGGGCGTGGCGCGCGGCGGGGCACAGGAAGGGGCCCGCGCACGCAAGCGCGTTCTCGTTGTCGAGGACTCCTTGACGGTGCGTGAGCTGGAGCGCAAGCTGCTCGAAAAGCGCGGCTATGACGTGACAGTGGCGGTGGACGGCATGGACGGCTGGAACACCTTGCGCAACGCGCACTTCGACCTCGTGATCACCGACGTCGACATGCCGCGCATGGACGGCATCGAACTCGTCACGATGATCAAGAGCGACGCGATGCATCGCAGCGTGCCGGTGATGATCGTCTCGTACAAGGATCGTGAAGACGACCGGCGGCGCGGCCTCGACGCGGGCGCCGACTACTATCTGACCAAGGGCAGCTTCCACGACGAAGCGCTGCTCGACGCCGTGAACGACCTGATCGGAGAGTCGACGGGATGAAAATCGGTATCGCCAACGACATGCCGCTCGCAGTCGAGGCACTGCGGCACGCCATCGCGACGCGGCCAGGCCATCGCGTGCTGTGGGTCGCAGCGAACGGCGAGGAAGCCGTGCAGTTCTGCGCGGCGCAAGTGCCCGACGTGATCCTCATGGATCTCGTGATGCCGAAACTCGACGGCGTGGAGGCTACGCGGCAGATCATGGCGCGCTCGCCGTGCCCCATTTTGATCGTGACGAGCAGCGTGGGTGCGAACGCCTGGCGCGTGTACGAGGCGATGGGCGCGGGCGCGCTCGATGCCGTCGATACGCCCACGCTCGCCGGGCCCGATACGCGCCGCACGATGGACCTGTTGCTCGCGAAGATCGAGCAGATCGGGCGCGTTTCCGGCGCGCTCGATTTCACCGCGCGCGCGTCGGGCGCAGCAGTGCCAGGCGTGTCGAAGGCGCCGCTCGTCGCGATCGGCGCCTCGGCGGGCGGCCCTGGCGCGCTCGCCGCCGTGCTCGGCGCGCTGCCCGCCGGTTTCGGCGCGAGCATCGTGATCGTGCAGCACGTGGACCAGTCGTTCGCCGCGGGCATGGCCGACTGGCTCGACGGACAGACCCCGCTCACGGTGCGCATTGCGCTCGAAGGCGAGGAGCCTGCGCCCGGCTGCGTGCTGCTCGCCGCGACCAACGATCATCTGCACATGACAGCGGGCGGCAAGCTGGCTTACACTCGCGAGCCGGCCGACACACCATACCGTCCCTCCGTCGATACGTTCTTTCACAGCCTCGTCGAGCGCTGGACGGGCGAGGCGATTGGCGTGCTGCTCACCGGCATGGGGCGCGACGGCGCCATCGGCCTGAAGGCGATGCGCGCCAAGGGCTGGCACACCATCGCACAGGACGAGGCGACCAGCGCCGTGTACGGCATGCCCAAGGCGGCGGCGGCGCTGTTCGCCGCGCGCGCGATCCTGCCGCTCGACGCCATTGCCCCCGAGCTTGCGAGCCGGGTGAAATCACTGCATCAATCTGCCGGCTAAACGCCAGCCATCACGAGACGCGACCGACATCATGACCGAGAAGTCCACTCTTCCAACCAGCGCAGACGTTGCCGATGGCACGGGCCTCGAGACGGGCCTCGATGTGGCCCGCGACCCCAGCAGCGCCGACGACGCCTCGCTCGCCGTCGCGCTGGAGGCCGTGCGCAGCGCGCTTGAGCAACCGCTGCCCACCACCGAGATGCCGATGATGGTGCTGCTGGTGGACGACCAGGCGATCGTGGCCGAGGCCGTGCGCCGGGCGCTCGCGAGCGAGCGCGAGATCGACTTCCACTATTGCGCGCATCCCGACCAGGCCGTGCGCACCGCCGAGGAAGTGCGCCCGACCGTGATCCTGCAGGACCTCGTGATGCCGGGCACCGACGGCCTCACGCTCGTGCGCGCCTATCGCGCGAACGAAGCGACGCGCGACGTGCCGATCATCGTGCTTTCCACCAAGGAAGAGCCCGCCATCAAGAGCGCGGCGTTCGCCTCGGGCGCGAACGATTACCTCGTCAAGCTGCCGGACAGCGTCGAGCTGATCGCGCGCGTGAAATATCATTCGCGATCCTACGTAAACATGCTCCAGCGCGACGAAGCGTATCGCGCGCTGCGCCGCTCGCAGCAGGAACTGCTCCGCGCGAACCTCGAACTGCGCCGCCTCACGCATTCGGATGGCCTTACGGGCCTCTCGAACCGGCGTTATCTCGACGAATTCCTGAGCGCCGAGTGGAAACGCGCGGAGCGCGAGCGCACCGAAGTGTCGCTGCTGATGATCGACGTGGACTACTTCAAGCCCTATAACGACACCTACGGCCACGTGGCCGGCGACAACGTGCTGCGCTCGGTGGCGACGACGATCCGTCGCGAGATACGTCAACCGCGCGATCTCGTGGCGCGCTTCGGCGGCGAGGAGTTCGCAGTCGTTTTGCCGGGCACGGGCAGCGCGGGCGCGCGTCTGCTTGCCGAGAAAATGCGCCGCGACGTGGCGGGACTCGCGCTGCCGCACGTGGGCTCGGCCGTGAGCGAGCACCTCACGATCAGCATCGGCGTGGCCACGCTCACGCCCGCGCCGGGGCTCGCGGAAACGGCGCTGATCGAGGAAGCCGACGCCGCGCTCTACCGGGCCAAGCGCGATGGGCGTAATCGCGTGGCGTTTTCCACGCACGTGACGGAGCGCGGGTAAGGCATCGAGGCGTCGGGGTTCAACCCGGCGTCCAGTCATACATCAGGATTTTCGCGCGCGCGTCGTCCTCCACGAGCACCACGTAGTCGCCGTTGTCGCGCCGCGCCGCGCTCATGCCCATATAAATGTCCACCCATCCGCTCGTGTTGCCCACGTTGGCACCGGGCGTCATCGAGCCGACGAGCTGGCCGCTGCGCGCGTCGTACACGTCGATCTTCTGCGTGTATAGCTCGGCGATGAACACGTAGTTTCCGGCCACGGCGATGCCCACCGTCGTCACCTGCGGACTGCTGCTCTTGTTCCAGGGCAACGACGCCTGCCATGTGAGCGTGGGCGAACCGCTCGACCAGTTGTCATAGCGCGCGAGCACAGGCCCCGCTTCCTTCCAGTGCGACGCATCCCACGGAATGTCCGCGGTGAAGCCGGTGATGTACATCGTGTCGGTTTCGGCTAGGTAGACAATGCGCGCAATGCGGTTGAACGGCGCGGGCATCGGGAACATCTTCGACGATGCGTAGGTGTACTGGGGATTGCCCTGTGCGTCGAGCCCTTGCATCGGCATCTCACGGATACCCGAAAGCGGCGTGGCGAGCCACACGTTGCCGGGCGTGTCCACCCACCAGTAGCCGTTGCCGACAGTCGCGCCCGTCGAGGGGTTCGAGGTGATCTCGCTGGCGTCCACATGGCCGTCGCCGTTTGCGTCGCGCCACATCCATTCGCCGTAGGTTGGTTGACCAGCGGGCCAATTGCCCGGCATCGGATTCTGGGCGAGCAGGCCCGAGGGAATTGCGACGTCGCCATCGGTTGCGGGCGAGTAGCGGTAGATGTTCAGGTAGTGTGCGTACTGGTCGAGCGTATAGAGGAACCGCCGGCCGTCGAAGCGGCGCACCATCGGCGAGCCGCGCACGCCGCGCGTGGAATGGAGCGCAGGATCGTCGGGATAGCTGAAGCGATTGAGCGTGAAGCCGCCATAGGTCCATTGCTTGCCAGGCGCCTGGCCGTAGTCGAGCGTGAAGCGTTTCGAGCCGGTAAAGACGTTCGCGGTATTGGCCGGGTCGAAGGCGGCGGCATCGACGAAGGTGAGGCCATAGAGGCGCCAGCCCAGCGAGCGCCCGCTCATCACGTAGCTTTCGAGCACAGCGCCCTGGCCTACGAGCGCGGTGCCATATGGTCGTGGCCCCTGGCCGTTCTGCGCGACGTACAGATTGCCCGCCTGGTCGTAGCCAATGCTGGTGATGCCGTTGAAGCGCCAGTCGCCGGGCTTGCCCTCCAGGACGTGGAAGATGCCCTGGCGCGTGCCCAGCGTGCCCGCTGCCGCCATCTGGCCGTTCGACGCGCGCGCGTAGAGCAGGATCTGTTGCGAGGGGCCGTTGTCGGCAATCGAGAGCTGGCCGGATGGCGCGAAGGCGAGGTCGGTCGGCACGGTGCCCGCGGGCAGCACGGGCGCATCGTTGAGCGCGGTGCCGTCCTCGCGGTAGTGACCGATGCTCGGGCCATTCGCGTCCTGCAAGCCCTGGATCAGCCACAGCGTGCCGTCGCTCGCGAGCGCGATGCGCCCCGGCGTGGGCACGGTGAACGAACGCAGTTGACGCATGGTCTGCGCGTCGTAGACCACGATGCGGTTGTCCGCGGTATCGGAAACGTACAACTCGGCATCGGTGGCCGCGAGGCCGCGCACGGCGCCGTCGCTGCCGCCCGGCGCGGCGAGCACGCGCAGGAAGCTGTTTTTCGTCGCGTTCGCGCTGTTGCCAATGCCGCTTGCGAACGGCGCGCCCTGCGCCACGTTCGAGCGCAGACGGCGCGTCACGCCGAACCACGTCTGGTTCGCGGGCGGATAGTCCGCGCCCACGAGGCCGTTGCTCTCGTTGCCGATCGACATCGCGGCATACACATAGGTGCTGTTCGCCGCGATGGCGTCGCCGCCCGCGTTGCCCCAGCCGTGCGTGTTGCCGGCCACGGCGAGCTTGTCGCCGCCGCGGTAAACGCCGATCTCGCTGCCGCTTTCGTCCCAGGGCGCGTTTGCATAGACGGTGCCGTCGGGCGCGACGGCAATGGCCTCCACGTCTTGCTGTATCCACTTGGCGTCACCGAAACCGAAGCTGTTGCCGATCCAGGACGTGTTGTAGTTGAGCGCGCTTTGCGCAACAGAGGGTTGAATGGCGAGACCTTGCAGCGCGACTGACAAGGCAATGAGGCGAGCAGCATTTTTCACTTGAATTCCCGTAAATCACGAACCTGCCGCACGGTGTACGGCAGTTGGGCGTGATGCTCGCACGCGCTTTTAAGGAAATAATTCAAATATTATTCAATGCGGGTAATGTGGCGTTTTTTTATGCGGATGCGATGAATGAGCGGCCCGCGCGGCGCAAAATCGCTCGAGCGCAGCGCAAAAAGGGGAATTTCGCCGCCCGCAGGAATAATCCGCGCCCGCCGCGTGTTAGTTCCCGCATCGCCACCCAATCAGCATCGAACCACGATCATGAAGTTCCGCGGGCCGCTCGACGAGCCGCCAGTTTCCGAAGCCGATATCCAGGCCTATAGCGACGGCACGCTTGCAGGCGCGCGCGCGGCACACGTTCGGCACTACCTTGCGGGCAAGCCTGGCGAATGGCATCGCATCCTGTTTTACCGGCGCCTGAACGCCCAGATCCGCGCCGCGTACCCGGCGCAGGCCGCACAGACGACGTACTCGCGCACCGCTGCGAACCGAGGCAGGCGGGTGTTGCGCTACGCTACCGCTCTTGCGGCGGCCCTGGCGCTGGTGGCCGCGGCATTGGGGTGGATTGCCGTGACGCAACCGTCGCAGCAAGTGCTGAACAACGCCGCGGTCATGGCTCTGATGGAGGCGGAAAACGCGCAGCCAGAGGCGCTGGAATCAGGCGCGGCGCGTGCGCCGTTCGATTTTAGCGCGGCCGGTCTGCACTTTCTCGGCGGCGGCGAAGTGCGGGTTGGCCCGTTTGCGAGCGCGCAGCGCTATGTCTACGAGAACAGCCAGGGCGAGCGCGTGGTGCTGCTCGCGAGCCGCGCGTGGCTGGCGGGCGCGGCGCCCCAATGGAGCGCGCACCGCGCGGGTCCGCTGAGGCTTTTGATGTGGCGCGAGCGCGGCACGCGCTGGGTGCTCGCGGGCAACGCGCAAACGCGCGGCCTGATGCGCGCAGCGGACCTCGCGACGCTCGCCACGCCGCCGGCGCGCGAGGGCGACGGATCGTGAAGCCGCCCGACGATGCAAACCGCGCAATGACCCTTGCAGCAATCCAGGATGAAACATGGACATCCGTGACGAGCTGATAGAACACGTGCCGCGCCTGCGACGCTACGCGCGCGCGCTGATCAACAACCGCGAGCTCGCCGACGACCTCGTGCAGGACACGCTCGAACGTGCGATCGCTCGCACGGAGCTGTTTCGCCCGGGTACCGACCTGCGCGCCTGGCTTTTCACGATCATGCACAACATCTTCGTGAACCAGGTGCGTAAGTCGGCGGCGCGCGGCGCGCACGTTTCCGTCGACGACGAAAGCGTGCCCGAAACCGACTACGCCGTGCCCGCTACGCAGACGGGCGCGCTCGAAGTGCGCGATCTCGATTTCGCGCTGCAACGCCTTCCCGTGGAGCAGCGTGAAGTGGTGCTTTTGGTGGGGCTGGAGGAAATGAGTTACGCCGATGTCGCATTGGCGCTCGACATACCGATCGGTACGGTCATGTCGCGTCTTTCGAGGGGACGTGAGCGCCTGCGCGCGCTCATGGCCGGTTCCGTCCCGCGTGCGAATCTGAAGGTGGTGCGATGAGCGAGCAACAAAATCCAGTCACGCAAGACGAGATCCACGCCTACGTGGACGGCACGCTTTCCGAGGCGCGCCGCGCCGACGTGGAGCGCGAGCTCGAACGCAATCCCGAGCTCGCCGCGCGCGCGAGCGACTTCTTCGCGCTCAACAACCTGCTGCACGAGCGTTACGACCGCGTGCTCAACGAACCGCTGCCCGCTCGCCTGCGCGTGGCCGCGCCTGAGCCTCAGGCTAAAGCGGTGCATAACACGGGGCCGGCGACGCGGCCAGCGGCGAACTGGCCGCGCTTCGCGGGCCTCGCGGCGACGCTCGTGCTGGGCGTGGGAATCGGCTGGGGCATGCACCACGGCATGAGCGGCATGAGCAGCGCGGGCGGACCCCCAGGCGCGGCTGGCGGCGGCGAACTGCGTGCGGTGAGCGCGGACGGCTCCATGCGCTTCGCCCAGCAAGCGGCGCTCGCGCACGTGGTCTACATGCCGACGGTGGTGCGGCCCGATACGATGGACGACAGTCAGGAGCAGGACTTCGTGAAGTGGCTCGCCAACCGGCTCGGCACCAACGTGCGCGCGCCGATGCTCTCGAAGAGCGGCTTCGAGCTTTCGGGCGGCCGCTTGTTACCGGCCGACGACGGCGGCGAAGTCGCGCAGTTCATGTATCACAACGCGCAAGGCGAGCGCGTGACGCTCTGTATCTCGCACCGCAAGACGAGCGCCAACACCACCGCGTTCAAGCTGTATCAGGATGGACCGGTGAACGTGTTCTATTGGGTGGACGGGGATTTCGGGTATGCGCTTTCCGGCGGTATCGACCGCAAGGCGCTGCTGCAGCTCGCGCATGACGTTTATGCGCAATTGACGCCGCGGTGAGCGTCGCCGGGCGCGGGCACGGCGGCTCGAGGGGCCGCCATGCCGCGCTCGTCACCTGAGCGTCACACGAGTTTCACCTAACCTTCACTGCAACAAAGCTGCGCGCGTTATTGCGCTGAATCAGCAGCGACATGCTCTTCGTCGCCTTTGCTTCGAGCGCGGCGGCTTGCTCCTGCGATTCGACCAGCGTGTCGTCGAGCGACAGCACGACGTCGCCAGCCCGCACGCCCGCGGTCGCGGCGGGGCCAGTCGAGGCTTCCACCATCAAACCGAGCGGCAGGCCGGTCGAGCGCTTTTCCTCTTCGCTCAGTGCGTGCGCGATGAGGCCGAGGCGGTCCGCCGCGTGGCGCGGGGTCTGCGCGGTGACAGGTTGGGCGAGCGGGGCGCCCGTGTCCGTCATCACCGTCTTGACGGCGTGCACATTAGCCGGCGGCGTCTTGCTTGCCGGATCCCCGACGGCGGCCGCAGCTGGCGCGTCGGTCTTGTCTGCCGCCTGTGCGGCGTCGGTTGCTCGCGCCGCTGGTGCCCCTTCTGCCCCTGCCGCCGCCGCGGGCGCATCTTCCGCCTTGGCCTCGAACGCGGTGTTCGAGAAGCCGGCCACCGCCGGCTGCCGGTTGCGGATCACCTTGAGCGAGGCGGGTTTGGCTGGCGGTACGGCAGCGAGCGCGGCAGCGAGCGTCGCGGCCCGGTCGACGGGTTTCGTGCCGACCTGGACGATCACGTCGCCGGCCCGGATGCCCGCTTTGCCGATGGGCGAGGCGGGATCGACGGCGTCGACGAGCGCGCCGCCCGCGTGCGACAAGCCGAGCGCCGCCGCGAGCCCGGGGCTCACGTCTTCGACCTGCATGCCGAATGTGCGGATCGTGCCGCCAGTGCCTGCGCTCGTGGCGTTTGCCGCGTTCGCCGCATTGGGGCTGGCGGCGGGCGCCGCCTTGCGCGCCTGCAACTGGGCGCGGAACTGGTTGGCGGCGTCGATCGGAATCGCAAAAGTCAGGCCTTGGTAGCGGCCGCCGTCCGCGTAAATCTGCACGTCGATGCCGATCACCTCGCCCGCGCGATTGAAGATCGGGCCGCCGGAGTTGTCGGGGTTGACCGCCACGTCGGTCTGCAGGAACGGGAACGCCTGGCCGTCGGGCAGCGTGCGCGAAGTCGCGCTGAGGATGCCCGTCGTCACGGTGTTTTGATAGCTGTCCGGCGATCCGATCGAGAGCACCGGCTCGCCGGCGTGCACCTTCGCCGTCTCGGCGAGCTTCACGAACGGCAGATCGTGAGCGTCGATCTGCAGCACGGCAACGTCGCTTTGCGGGTCGACGGCGACCACCTCCGCCTTGAACTCGCGCTTGTCCGTGAGCCGCACGGTCACTTGATCGGCGTTGTCGACGACATGCGCCGTGGTGAGCACGACGCCATCGGGGCTGACGATGAACCCGGAGCCCGCGCCCGTCATGACGCGCGGCCCGCTGGCTTCGGCGTCAGACGTCGGCTTCGGCGCTCGCTTGAAGAACGCGGAGAAAGGATCGGCGTCGTCGATGGCCTCCTGCTCGGGCTGCATGGACGGGTCGTCGCCGCTGCGCGCGATCACGTGCACGACGGCAGGGCCGTAGCGCTCCGCGAGCGAGAAGAAGTCGGGTGTGGCGGCCGCCGGCGCGGATGTCTCGGCGGCGGCTTTCTGCGCGGCGGCCTTGTCGCTAGCCGCCTTGTCGTTAGCGGCCTTGTTGTTAGCGGCCGCTGCGCTGGCAGCTTTGTCGGCGGCGGCTTTGTTGGCGGGCGGCTTGGTGGAGGCCGCAGGCGGCGATGCCGCGTTCGCCTCAAAACAGAAAGCGCTGACAAGCGCGAGGGCAAGCGCGGCCGCGGGGCGCGAAGTGCGGGCGAAGTTCAGGCGGAGCACAGCACACCTCCCAGTGGTCATCGTGCTGGCGGGCGGCACACGATCGCGGATAGCAAACGAATGCCGACGCACATAGTGTAGTCATGTCGCGAGGCAATTGGGGGGCAGGGTTTGTCCTGTAGCGCACGCAATTCGGCACGGCGGCGTGACGGTGCATGCCCGGCGAATCGAAGACGGTGCTTAGCTTACGTTGCGGCTGGCCAGGACGCCTCGGGCGGGGGGGGGGGCGGCAAAAATACGCGCAAGATGCCCCGCTCGTCGCGAGCGGGGCGTTCGACTGAGGGAGGCAGCGGCTAGTGGGAGCCGACGATCGCTTTCAGCTACCCGAATACAGGTTGCAGAAGCTCACCGGCCCGACGCACGTCGTGCTCGGCGCGCGCGGCGCGCCGGCGTCGCTCGTGCCTTGCATGGGCGCGCCCATGCCGCTGGGTTCCTGTTGTTGCTTCTGTGCTTTCGCGTGAGCGACTTGCTGCGCGAATACAGGGCTCACATCGGGATACGAGGTATCGCTCACGAATTGCGAGCCGTTGGCCTGAGCTTCGATCAATTGCTGGCGTACCTGGGCACGCGTGAGTCCCTGCGCGGACGCGGTGGACACAGCGCCGATGGAAGCAGTCACGACGAGCAAGGCGAAAAGCGGGCGGCGGTTAATCATTTCGAACTCCTGATGAAATAGCATGGTTCGACGACCGGCTGGAGCACGGTCGCATCAACGGAGACTGCAATGGGTATACCGCGGCGGGTGAGCTGCTATTCCCGTGGAGTTGTAACGGCGGGGTGTTTTTCTACGTGAGCTGCACCTGGAGCCAATGCGGCAGGCCCGCGCCGATCAGGCTGACGCCAAACAGCGCAAGCGCGCCGGCAAGGAGAAGAACGAGCGGACTGACCCGCGTTCTGAGCAGCACGCAAAGCGACACGACGGCAATCGCCTTTGCGGGAAGGCCGCCATTCAGCGATTTGAGCAGCACCCAGCCCGCCGCGAGCATCATGCCGGCCGCGATGGGGCGCAGGCCGCGCTCGAGCGCCAACTGCCACGCCGCGCCCTGATAGCGGCCCCAGATATGCGTGACGCCGTAGATGAGGAAGCCCGTTGGCAGCAAGAGCGCTGCGGTCGCCACGAGCGCGCCCCAGAAACCGGCGACCTGCCAGCCGATCAGCGTGACGAGCAGCGAGCCCGGGCCCGGCGCCATGCGCGAAATCGCGAAGTCGGCGGCGAATTGCGAATGCGTCATCCATGGATGAACTTCCACGACCTGGCGCTGAATCTCCGCGACGATCGCCTGGCCGCCGCCGATCGTCACGAGCGAAAGTGGCGCGAAAATGGCAGCAAGCTGACCGAGCAGGCGTCCGTTCATCGCGCACCTCGGCGGATCGCCACGTATTCGTAGAGCACGCTCACCGAGCCGCCCGCCACGACCACCCACACCAGTGACAAACGCAGAATGCCGATTGCAAGAAAGGTCGCCGCCATGAGCAGCAGCGGAAGCCCTTGTCGCCGCACACGTCGCGCGGTGACGACACCCATCGACAGCGACAAGCCTGTGGCCGCTGCAGCGGCGCCAGCGATCAGGATCTGCGTGAGCGGATGGAAGATGAGCGCGCCGACCACGCTGCCAATCACGATGATCAGACACGCGGGCGGCACGACGATACCGGTGACGGCCACGGCGGCGCCACGCCAGCCGAGCAGCCGATACCCGATCCAGATCGCCATGTTCTTGACGTTGATGCCGGGCAGTGCCTGTGAGATGGCGAGCCCGTTGAGGAAGTCCTCTTCGCTGATCCAGTTGCGATCCTGAACGAATTCGCGCAACAGCCAGCCGCTCAAACCGCCGCCAAAGCTCGTCAAGCCAATGCGGCTGAATATCAGAAAGAGTCCGAGCAGCGTGGGGCGCGGCGGGGCGTTTGGCGTGGAAGCAGTCACGGGAATGGTGGAAAGCGGGTCATGCCGAACCGTTCGGCTACCGTTGCGTACGGCCTTTCTTTCCGGTTTCAGCGCGACTGAGTCTGTCTTTTACCGGTATTCGAATGGGCAGCGCGGCAACGGTGACCGAAATTATAGCGCCGCGACACTTGCGACGTTTAAGCAGTCAGCGGCGTGCTGTCACGCGAAATTCAGCGCGAGGTCAGGGCCGCTATGATGGTCGGACTCGCAGCGGCTCGATCGCTGTACAGCGGTGTCCGCCGCGTGGCTCCTGGCGTGACGTGAACAAAACGCCTTGTCGCCATTGCTCATGCCCAGGAAAAAGACCAGCGTCTGGCTCAAAGGTCTCGAACTGCTCACCCGCATGAGCACGACGCGACCGAAGAAAAAAACCACCGCACGCAAAGCGACGCCCGCCAAGGCCGCGCCGGTCGCGAGGCCGGTAGCCAAGCCGGCGAAGCGCGCCGGGAAGGCGCACGTGGGGCGTGCGCAACCGGTAGGCACGGGCGGCAGGTGGATCCGCTCCTATCATTCCGCGCCGCCCAGGGCCGGGCATCTCGTCAATCATCTCGCTTATGCGCTCTATCTGCCCGCTGGTGCGCTCAGCGCCACGGACCTGCCGCTCGTGGTCATGCTACACGGCTGCAAGCAGACGGCGGAGTCGTTCGCCGCAGGCACGCGGGTTTGCCGGCTGGCGGATCGGTCAGGCTTTGCCGTGCTGCTGCCCGAGCAGGCGAAAACCTCGCACGCACAGCGGTGCTGGCACTGGCACGGCGATCATGCGCAGTCGGAGGCGCCAGCGGTGGCCTCGCTCGTCGATGCGATCGCGCGCGAGCACGGATTCGACCGCGAGCGCATCTATCTCGCGGGCATCTCGGCGGGGGCGGGACTCGCGTCCGTGCTCGCCATGCGCTATGCGTGGCGCTTCGCGGCCGTGGGTCTGCACTCCGGGCCGGTATTCGGCGCGGCCACATCCACGATGAGCGCGATGAACGTCATGCGTCACGCCAGCCGCGAAGAGCCGGTGCATCTCGTCGATGCCGCGCTCGACGTCGCCGTGCATCCCGGTATGCCCGCGTTCATCGTGCAAGGCGAAATCGACGCGGTCGTGGACAGGCGCAACGCCATGCAGCTCGGCATGCAGTTCGCGCGTGTCAACCGGCTGCTCGACACGCAGGGTGAATTGCGCGTTGGCGAGATACGGACCTATAGCCGCGACGCGGTGGCGTACACCGACTATGTCAAATCGGGCAGGCTCGTCGTACGGGTGTGTGTCGTTCGAGGGCTCGGGCACTCATGGAGCGGCGGCGACCCGCGCGAACCGTTTCATTCGGATCGAGGCCCCGACGCGATGTCGATGATGTGGCAGTTCTTCCGGCGGCAACGTCAAAGCGCTGCAGGTGAAATGGCGTGAACGGGGTTCAGCCCTCGTTTGCGCGAACCTGGCACTGCCAGGGAAACGGCAATTGAGACGAGTGTGAATCCATGACCCACGCGCTGGTGGAAAACGCGTGGCCATAGCTGGCCACGTGGATTGCGCCGGAACATCTCTCGAATGATGGAGATATACAGCCAAACCTGCACGGTTGCCTGTTCAAAATTCGGAGGTGCGGGGAGAGGGATGCCGACCGGCTATCGCAGGCGTGTGCCATTCAAGCGTATGCTTGCGATTCAACGACGGCATTCAACCCCGATGGAGACACGCATGGCGGCACTTCAAATCGACGATGTCCCGGCCGCGATTCGGCAGGCCAAGCGCATGTTGCGCGCGCAACTGCCGAACTATCGCGAAGTGTTCGAGGAGGTCTCGCAGGCCATTGGCGAAGAAGCGCGGCACATCGCGCGGCTGCGCGAGGCCGGTGAGGCCGTGATTCCCGAGATCGCTTTCGCCGACATCGCGGCGCAGCGTGTGAGCGCCGAGGCGATTGCGCGCGTGAAAGCGCGCGGCGTCTGTGTGATCCGCCGCGTGTTCGAGCCGGAGCAGGCCGCGCGCTGGGACGCCGAAATCGCCGATTACGTGGCGCGCAACGATCTCGACGCGCGTGCCGCCGAACGCGCGGCGCAGCGCAATGCCCTCCCGCCGCAAGCGAGCCGTCCGCTGATCTATGGCGTCTACTGGTCGCGCCCGCAGGTGCAGGCGCGCGAGTCCGCCGAACTCACCGCCGCACGCGTCTTCCTCAACCGCCTGTGGCGCCACGAGAGCGAAGGGCGCGTGCATTTCGATCCTGACGTCGTGCCCGCCTACGCCGACCGTCTGCGGCGCCGGCCGCCCGGAACGGCCGCGCCCGGCCTCGCCGCGCATTGCGACGGCGGCGCAGTCGAGCGCTGGGTCGACGAGAGTTTCCGCCAGGTGTATCGCCACGTGTTCTCGGGCGACTGGCGGCGCTACGACCCATTCGACGGCGCTTACCGCACACACGCGAGCGAGATTCCTTCGCGCATCGCCTCGTCGATGTTCCGCACTTTCCAGGGCTGGACCGCGCTCACGCCGCAGGGGCCCGGCGACGGCACGCTGCAGGTCGTGCCGATCGCCAACGCGATGGCGTACGTCCTCCTGCGCGCGCTGCAGGACGACGTGGCCGAGGACGACCTGTGCGGCGCGCAGCCGGGGCGTGGGCTGCCGATTTCCGCCGAGTGGCACGCGCCGTTGTTCGATGCGCTGACATCGATTCCGCAGATGCAGGCTGGCGACACCGTGTTCTGGCACTGCGACGTGATTCACTCAGTGGAAGACGAGCACCGCGGCAGCGGTTACAGCAACGTGATGTACATTCCGGCCACACCGGGTTGTTCGAAGAACGACGCCTATTTGCAGCGCCAGTTGCCGAGTTTCCTCGAAGGCCGCAGTCCGCCCGACTTTCCGCCTGAGCACATCGAAGCCGATCTGGCGGATCGGGCAGGTGTGGCCGATCTCACCCCGCTCGGCCGTACACAGCTAGGTTTGCCCGGCGACGCTTGAGCCGCGTAACACAGGTAGATTACGCGCGCGTGTCGGGCGCATCGATTCGCGCGCTTGCTTGCCTGCAAAAGCACGCGTATGGCATGCTGTGCGCCGATCAACCGGCCACGACGACCATGGATTTCGCTTCGTCCGTCGCAACGTATGGCGCCGACCTGTCGGGGCTCGTTTGCGGTTTTCGCTTCACGCCCGGCCAGCCCGGTCAGCCCGTCACGTGCGACGATGTCCTCGAGGCGCTGCGGCGCACGCACGAGAGCGGCGAGCCGCAAGCCGCGAGCGACGATACGTTTTACTGGCTGCACTTCAATCTCGCCCATGCCGCGGCGCAACCGTGGATGCGCGCGCATCTCGACCTGCCCGACGCCTTCTTCGAGATGCTCGTGGAAGGCTCGCACTCCACACGCATCGAACACGTCGACAATGGGCTGTTCGCCGTGGTCAACGACGTGATGTTCGATTTCGAACTCACGCCCTCGCAGATCGCGACGCTCTGGTCATACACGCACGAGCGCATTCTCGTCACGGCGCGGCGCAAGCCGCTGCGCTCCATCGACCGTCTGCGCGGCTACGTGCGCAACGGCGAGACGTTCCGCTCGCCGGCCGAGTTGCTGATCCACTTGATGCGCGACCAGGCCGACCTGATGGTGGAGATCGTGCGTCGCACGAGCGTCGATGTCGATCGCGCCGAGGACCAGTTCCTCGCCTCGCGCCGCTTCGCGAGCCGCCACGAACTCGCGGCCATGCGGCGCATCCTGGTGCGCCTGCAACGCATGCTCGCGCCGGAGCCGGGCTCGATCTTCCGTCTGCTCGCGCGCCCGCCGCGCTGGCTCCAGACACCCGACATGCAGGACCTGCGCGAGGCAACCGAGGAGTTCTCGCTCGTGCTGGGCGACATGGCCGGACTCGTCGAGCGCATCAAGCTGTTGCAGGAAGAAATTGGTGCGCGGCTCGAAGAGCAGAACAACCGCACGCTGTTCACGCTCACGCTCGTCACCGTGCTCGCGCTGCCGATCAACATCGTCGCGGGCTTCTTCGGCATGAACGTGGGTGGCATTCCGCTTGCGGAGAACCGCCACGGCTTCTGGCTCATGGTGGTGCTCGTCGCGACCTTCACGGCGCTGCTGGGTTGGTGGGTGTTCCGCCGGCGCGGCGACACCTGAGGCTTGCGGGCCGCTTTCGGGCCGTCACGCGCGCGCTATATACTAGGCGCTCGAATTTCCTGTATGAGCGCATGCCATGACCGTTCCCTCGTCGACGCCCGAGGCCGTGCCGCCCGTAGGCGAAGCCGCGTATGCCGGGGCGCGTGAGGCGGGCGCCGCCCCGCGCGATTCGTTGCGCTCGCACGAACATGCGGCTTCGCTCACCGCCGGGCACGCAGCGGCGGACCCGTTGCTCGACGGCCTGTTGCGCCTCGTCGCAGCGCATTTCGGTGTAGCGGCTGCCTGCGTGGTGCCCGGCGAGGCGCCCGCTGTGCACGGGCTCGATGCCGGCGTGGACGAAACGCTCTACGAAGCGCTGCGCACGCTGGCGCATCGAACAAGCGAAAGCGGCGTGCGCGAGCCGTTCATCGTGCCCGATATTTCCGCGGATCCCGCCTGGTGCAACGTGCTTGCATACGCAAGCAAACCGCTACGTTTCGTGGCCGCGTGGCCTCTGCACGGTGCGCAGGGCGAGCACGTGGGCAGCCTCTGCCTGATCGACCCCGCCCCGCGCGAACTGGACGCCGCCGGCCGCGCGAGCCTCGGCGACTTTGCGCGCGTGGCGGCGGCGCTGGCCGCGCGGCCAGCGCTCGCCACGAGCCGCGACATCGAAGTCCCGGCCACCGACGAATCCGCGCTGCAAGCCGAACTCGAAGCGTTGCGCGAGCACGAACGCCTGCTCGCGCACGCCATCGCAGGCAGCGGCACGGGCATCTGGGACCGCGACGTGGTGACGGGCGAGATCCGCTATTCGGTGGGCTGGAAGGCGATTCTCGGCTACACCGAGCACGAGTTGACGAGCCGTATCGAAGACAGCTATCTGCGGCTGCATCCCGACGACCGCGAGTACGTGAAGGCTGCGATGCAGGCGCATTTCGAAGGCCGCACACCGACCTACGAGGTCGAGCACCGCATTCGCTGCAAGGACGGCCGCTACAAGTGGATCTGCAGCCGCGGCAAGGTCATGAGCCGCGACGCGTACGGGCGCGCGCTGCGCATGATCGGCACGACCACGGACATCACCTCGATGCGCGAGATGGCCGAGCGTTTGCGCGAGAGCGCGGCGCTCGTCACGAATCTCACGAACGAGGTGCCGGGCCTCGTGTTCCAGCGCCGCCAGGTGCCCGGCGGCCGCGCGTCCTTCTCCTATGCGAGCGCGGGCATAGCGGAAATCTTCGAACTCACGCCCGGGCAAGCCGCGCAGGACACGGCGTACATCGACGCGCTGATTCATCCCGACGATCTCGACGCATGGCGCGCCTCGTTCGAACAGTCCGCGGCGAACCTCACGCCGTGGCATCTGGAGTTTCGCGTGCTGCTGCCGCAGCAGGGCTTGCGCTGGCGCCAGGGCGATGCCAGGCCGCAGCGTCTCGCCGACGGCACGACGGTCTGGCATGGCTTCATCACGGATGCAACGGAGCGCAAGCGCATCGAAGCCGAACTGCAGGAATTCGCCAGCACCGACGGCCTCACGCGTCTGGCCAACCGCCGTCACTTCATGGCCCGCGTCGAGGCGCAGCTTGCGCAGGCGCGGCGCGGCGGCGCTAGCGCGGTCGTGATGATGTGCGACCTCGACCACTTCAAGTCGATCAACGACCGCTGGGGCCACGCGATCGGCGACCACGTGCTGCGTCATTTCGCCGAGATCCTGCGCACGCAGTTGCGCGCGGGCGACCTTGCCGGCCGCATCGGCGGCGAGGAGTTTGCGATTTTGCTTGCTGCCACCGACCTCGAAGGCGCGCAACGCGTCGCGCTGCGCATTCAGGAGCGCTTCGCCGCGGAACCGCTCGCGGTGGTTGGCGATGTGGTGGCGCTTACCGTGAGTATCGGCATCACGCTGATGAGCGCCGCCGACATGAACGCCGAAGCCGCGCTCACGCGCAGCGACTTCGCGCTCTACCGCGCGAAAAGGGACGGACGCAACCGCATCGAATGCGCATGACGCGCGCTCACGTTAGCTGACGTTCGCGTCGCGCCCGGCACCGCGAGCGCGCGCCGCAAGCGCGTTGGTGTATGTTGGCGTCATACCGTAGCCACCCTCCATGACGGCCCTGGTGCGGAGGACGCCTTGCCTGAAGTGCCGCCCAACCCCGGCACGGTCCGCGCGCGAGTTTCGCGTTTGCTCGTGCTGCTGGTCGTGGCGCTGATTCCGATCCTGCTGTGTGTGGCGCTCGGACGCTACGAGGCCGAGCGCATTGCGCAGCGCGAGGCGACGCTCGCTTCCACGTTCATCGTCGGGCAGGTCGTTTCGATCGTCGAGACGGCGCAAAGCGCGGCGCGCACGTTCGCGCCGCGCGCGGCCGAGGCATGCGAAACGCTCTCGCCGGACCTCACGTTCAAGGCCGCCACCGTGCCCTACGTGCGCACGCTCAACATCCTGCATGGCGGCCGCATCGCCTGCTCGTCCGCCATCGCGCAACAGGCGCTTCCCGCCGACGGCTTGCTCAACGGAAATGTGCCCGCCTCGGACGACGAATGGCTCATGATCGTCGACGACACGCCGATGGTGCGCAACCGCCCCTCACTGCTGGTTGGCGCAGCGGGCGAAGCGGGGCATGCGGTCGTGGCCGTGGTGGACGTGCAGTACGTGCTGGACCTGCTGCATGGCGCCGCGCCGCTCTCGGTATTTCGCCAGGCCGAGTTGCGCGTGGGCGAGGGCACCGTGTTGCGCGAAGCCATGGCGCTCGTGAACGTTCGCGGCGCGCCGCTGCTGGCCGACGTGCAAAAGCGCATGGCGAGCGCCACGATCGACCTGAAGATCTACGGGCGGCCCGAGCGCATCAACGAAACGTGGGGCGGCCTGCTGCTGCGCTATATGCCATGGGCGGCAGCATTATCTGCACTGCTCGCCTGGCTCGTGCGGCGCTTGCAGCAAAGCGGACAGTCGCGCCGCGAGCAACTGCTGCGGGGCATGCGCGCGAATGAATTCCATGTCGAATACCAGCCGCTCTACTGCGTAGAGACGCAGCGGTGCGAGGGCGCGGAGGCGTTGCTGCGCTGGGTGCGGCCAGGCACAGGCGCGACGCGTCCGGACGAGTTCATTCAGGCCGCAGAAGAAGAGCACGTGATCGTGCCGCTCACGCAGTATCTCTTGAAGCTTATCGCGCGCGACGTCGCTACGTGGAACGTCGCGCCAGGCTTTCACCTCGGGGTCAATTTCGCGCCCGAGCATTTGTCGGGCGAAGAACTCGTGAGCGACGTGCGGGGACTGCGCGCGGCTGTGGCGCCGCATGGCGCGACGATCACGCTGGAAATTACCGAGCGCACGCTGGTGTGCAATACCGAGCAGGCGCGCAAGAGTCTGTTGACCTTGCGGCACGAGGGCGTCAACGTCGCCATCGATGATTTTGGCACCGGATATTGCTCACTCTCGTATCTCGAGAAATTTCCATTCGATATCCTGAAGATCGATCGGGGCTTCGTGCTCACGATCGATCCCGAAGACAAGAAGGCGGCGGTGCTCGACGCCATCATCGATCTTGCGCATGGCCTTGGGGCACGGCTCGTGGCGGAGGGCGTCGAGACTCAGGTGCAACGCGACTACCTGTGCGCACGCGGCGTCACGTACATACAGGGCTTTTTCTACGCGAAGCCCATGCCGTCGGAGGCGTTCATGCGCTGGTATCGCGCGAACGGGGCGCATATGTCGCCCGACCCGCGCATGACGGCTGGCGCATAGGGCGCAGGCGTTGCACGCCCGCGCATTCCCGTTGGCGTGATTTGCTTAGCGCGAAACATCGGTTCTGCGAACGCGTGCGTGCCGGTAGCATCGACGGTTCGATGGCTGCGCCGTGTGGGTGCATGCCCAAAGCCAACACGGATTCGCCGAAGATGACTCGCCCTATGCAACCCGCACCCTGGTCCCGCCGCCATTTCATCGTCACGCTGGGCGCGACGCTCGCCAGCGCGGCGCTGCCTGCCACCGCCTTCGCGAAATATCAGCCCGACCAGTTCCGCATCGGCTACCAGAAGGCCGCGAGCACGCTGGTGCTGCTCAAGGCCAACGGCACGCTGGAAACGCGCCTGGCTCCGCTAGGCATCAAGGTGTCGTGGACCGAATTCCCGGCTGGGCCGCAATTGCTCGAAGGCCTGAACGTGGGCGCAATCGACTTTGGTTATGTGGGTGAAGCGCCGCCCGTGTTTGCTCAGGCAGCGGGTGCGGATTTCGTCTACACGGCGTATGAACTGCCCACGCCGCACGCGGAGGGCGTGGTGGTGGCGAAGAATTCGCCGATCCACGACGTGGCCGGCCTGAAGGGCAAGAAAATAGGCTTGAATCGCGGCTCGGACGTGCACTGGTTTCTCGTCGCGCTGCTGCAAAAGCACGGCCTTTCTATCGCCGACGTGCAGCCCGTGTACCTCGCGCCTGCCGACGCGCGCGCGGCGCTGCAAAGCGGCGCCATCGACGCCTGGGCGATCTGGGACCCGTTCCTCGCCGCCGTCGAATCGCAGGATGGCGCGCGCCTGATCGCCGATGCCAGCGGCGTAGCGAGCCATCATCAGTTCTTCCTGAGCCAGCGCGAATTTGCGCAAAATCGCAAGGACGCCCTCGCGATCGCGCTGGACGAACTCGGCAAAACGGGGCAATGGGTGCGCGCCAACACGGCGGCGGCGGCCGCGAAGCTCTCACCGATCCAGGGTCTGGATGCGGCGACGATCCAGACCGGTCTCAGCCACTACGCGCATGAATACCGGCCTATCGACGCCGCCGTGATCGCGCAGCAGCAGAAGATCGCGGACACGTTCTACGACCTCAAGATCATTCCGCGCCGCGTGGTGACGAAGGACGCCGTGCTCGCGTAACGCGTGCGGGCACGGACGTCTTCGGTGCGCGCGCTTAGTGCGACGACCAGCCCTTGTAGCTGCTCACGTTGTCGCGCGTGACGAGTTGGGGCGTCATTTCGATCATCGGGTTGGCGGGCTTCTTGCCATTCATGATCTCGTAGCCCACCTGCACGGCCGTCTGCGCCATCTTGTACGGGTCCTGGCTAGCCGAAGCCTGCACGAGCGTGTCGCTCTTGAGCGCCGTTTCGATATCGGGCGCGCCATCCACCGAGGTGATCACGATGTTGCTGCGATGCAATTGCTTCGCGGCAAGGTCGCTGCCAATGGCCTGCGGATCGTTAATGGCGAACACGCCGGCAATCTTCGGGAAGCGCGTGAGGTAGCCCTGCATCACGTTCATGCCGCCTTCGCGCGAACCTTTCGCGTCCTGGTCATCGGAAAGGATCTTGATGCCGGGCGTCTTGGCGAGCACCTGCTTGCAGCCATTCACGCGGTCGATAACGGCTGAGACCTGCGGCCCGTTCTGGATGATCACGTTGCCGGTGTTGTTGATTTTCTTCGCGAGGTATTCGCACGAAATCTCGCCGGCCTTCACGTTGTCGGTCTGCACGGTGGCGTTGGCGCCCGCGGCGGCCACGTCCACGGCTACCACCACGATGCCAGCCGCCTGGGCTTTCTTCACTGCCGGTTCGATCGCCTTCGGATCGGTCGCGTTCAGAAGGATCATGTCCACGTGCGCCGAAATGAAGTTGTCGATCTGCGTGAACTGCTTGTTGAGGTCGTAGTCGGCGGAAACGGCCGTGACCTTGGCGTTCGGGTTGATCTGCTTCGCCTTCGCTTCCGCACCCTGCACGATCGTCACGAAGTAAGGATTGCCGAGCGAACCCACGGTAACGCCGATCAATTTGAGCTGCTTGTCGGCGGCATGCGCGCCTTGCAGTGCGAAACCAAGCGTGAGGGCGGCAGCGGCGAGAATGGCTTTTTTCTTGAACATGAGGTTGTCTCCTGAGGGGTCCTGTTTGGGTGCTTGCCCGGCGAGCGCAGCAGGACCGCCTGCGCTTGCGCCTGTTTCTGTCTGTTGAGGTTTTCAGTGGCTCACGTGCGGGCCGAGCCGCGCTGGCGGTAGCGGTCGAGCGCCACGGCGCCGACGATCACGAGGCCCTTGATGATGTACTGCCAGATGTCAGATACGCCAAGCAGCACGAGCCCATTGGTCAGGACTGCGATGATGAGCGCACCGATCAGCGTGCCGATGATCGAGCCCACGCCACCCACGAAGCTCGTGCCGCCCAGAATCACCGCGGCGATCGCATCGAGTTCATAGGACTGGCCCAGTTGCAGGCCGTTGGCCGCGTAGAGACGGGCGGCGGACATCACCGCGCCAAGACCCGCGAGCAGGCCCGAGACGGCATAGACGAACATCTCGATGCCCCACACCTTGATGCCGGACAGGCGCGCCGCTTCCGGGTTGCCGCCCACCGAGTAGATGCGCAGGCCGAGCACGGTACGGCGCAGCACGAACCACGAGCCGGCCACCACCACGAGCGCGATGATCACGAGCCAGGGCACGCCGAGCACCGTGCCGTTGCCGATGAACGCGAACGAGAGCTGCGGGTTGAAGATCGTCGTGTCGTGGCCCATGAGGCGCGCGATGCCGCGCACCGCCGTGAGCGAGCCGAGCGTGACGATGAACGGCGGCAGGCGCAGCAGCGCGATGAGCGCGCCGTTGATGAGGCCGAAGCCGAGCCCCACCGCGAGCGCCATAGGTACGCCGAGCCAGCCCCAGCCCACGATGTTCGAGCCGATCATGGCGGCCATGGCCGCGGCGGCCAGCACCGAGCCCACCGAGAGGTCGATGCCGCCCGTGAGAATCACGAAGGTCATGCCGGCGGCGAGCACGATGTTGATCGACGCCTGCTGCGTGACGATCGAAAGATTCTCGAACGTAAAGAAGCCATCGTTGAGCAGACCGAAGCCAATGCACAGCAGCACCAGCACCGGCAGCATGCCAGCCGTGCGGACGAGCGACTTCATGCGCTGGCGGTGACCGTCGACAGCGACGCTGCGAGCGGGCTGCGCGCCTTGCGCGGGCTGCGTGGGCGAGGCCGCGACACCGTGCCGGGGAAGAATGCTTTTCATGTCGTACTCCTGAGGGACGTTTCTTGCGTATGCGGTGAAGGTCAAGCGGCTTCGTCGAGCGGTTGCTGCGAGCCAGTGGCGAGTTCGATGATCGCTTCCTGGGTGATCGGCCTGGCCGTATAGCCGCCAAGCTCCCCGGCGAATTCGCCTTCGCGCATGACGAGCACGCGGTCGGCCACGCCGATGATCTCGGGCAGTTCGCTCGAAATCACGATGATGCCCACGCCGGTTTTGGCGAGGTCGTTGATGATGCGGTAGATCTCGGACTTCGCGCCGATATCGACGCCGCGCGTCGGCTCGTCGAGAATCAGCACGCGCGGCTTCGTTTCCAGCAGGCGCGACAGCAGCACCTTCTGCTGGTTGCCGCCCGAGAGCGCGCCAACGTTTACGCGCGCATTCGGCACGCGAATGGAGAGCGAGCGGATGGCCTCTTTAGCGCGCTCACCGCCGCGCGCAAGGTCGAGGACGCCCAAGCGCGCGTCGCGCCCGGCCACGGCCACATTGATGTTGTCGCGCACGCTCATGTCGAGAAAGAGGCCTTGATGCTTGCGGTCTTCGGTCAGATAGACGAGGCCCGCGTTGATCGCATCGCGCGGCGTGTGCACGTTGAGCGTCTTGCCGTCGATGGCGATCTCGCCGCGTACGCGCGGCTCCGCGCCGAAGATGAGCCGGGCGAGTTCGGTGCGGCCCGCGCCGACGAGGCCCGCAATGCCGAGCACTTCGCCAGCGTGCAGGTCGAGGCTGCAGCCGCGCACGCGCTTGTCGTCGGCCACGTCGCGCACGGTCAGTACGACCTTGCCCGGATCGTAGGGGGCATGCGCCTTTTTGTAGAAGCCCGAAATATCGCGGCCTACCATCATGCTCACGAGGCTTTCCGCGTTGAGCGCGTCGCGCATGAGCGTGCCCACGTAGCTGCCGTCGCGCAGTACGGACACCCGGTCCGAAAGCTCGTACACCTCAGCCATGCGGTGGCTGATGTAGATGATCGCCAGCCCTTCGTCGCGAAGCTGGTTGATCAGCTTGAAGAGGCGTTCCGTCTCACGTGAGGAGAGCGGCGTGGTGGGCTCGTCCATCACGAGGATGCGGGCGTCGCTATGCACGGCGCGCGCAATCTCCACGAGTTGACGCTCGGCGATGGAAAGCGAGCCGACCAGCGTGGTGGGCCCGAAGCTCGCGCCGAGGCGCTTGAGCACGTCTTCGCTGCCGCGCTCCATGGCACGGCGGTCGACCGTGCCGAAGCGGCTGCCGCCCTTGCGCAGCTCGCGGCCCGCATGAATGTTCTCCGCGACCGAGAGATTGGGCGCAAGGCTCAGCTCCTGATAGATCACGGCCACGCCCAGCTCGCGCGCGGCGAGCGGCCCGTCGATCACGACTGGCTTGCCCTCGATGACAATCTCGCCGCCGGGATCGGCCTGGTAGGCGCCCGAGAGAATCTTCATCAACGTGGACTTGCCCGCGCCGTTCTCGCCCATGAGCGAGTGGACCTCGCCGGGGAAGACGGTGAGGCGCACGTTGTCGAGCGCACGCACGCCCGGGAAGGTCTTGGTGATGCCCCGCATTTCCAGCAGCGGCGGCGTGGACTCAGAGGGCGACATGGCTCTCCTCCTGCGCTTGAGCGTAAGTTTGTGCGCCGGCGCCCATGAGGATGCCCGCGCGCGGCGAAAAGTTGAAAAACATGGGGAGCGTGGCCGCGCCGAGCGCGCCCGCATCGGGACCGAAGGTGCCGCGCACGAGAGCAGGCGTGCCGCGCGCCTCGGGCGCGGTGGCCGCAACCGCGAGGCGCAGGCGCTGCATGAGCGTGTCGATGAGGCCCGCGTCCACGTCGGCGTCGAGCACCACGGCGGGCACATCGAGCACGCAGAAGGCAGAACGCAGCGCGGGGGCGAGCGCATCGATGCAGTCGTCGAGCCATTCCTGCACGCCGGGGTGGCCGCGCGCGATGCACGCTTCGAGGTCCGCGCGGCTGTCGATCGTCTCGCCGCAATACTGCAGGTGACGCCGCAACGCGATGAGCGACGCGCGCGAAAGCAGAATGTCCCACTGGCCCGGCGGCTTGTGCGCGGAGGGCAGACGGCTGGGCGGCACGGGCATCACCGCGAAGTCGCCCGCGTTGCCGGTGAGGCCGCGCACGCAGTCGCCGTCGATGGCGATGCCGCCGCCAATGGCCGGCCCGAGAAACAGATAAAGGAAGTCGTCGCGCTGGCGGCCGCAGCCGTAGAAAATCTCGGCGATGGCGGCCGCGTTGCCGTCGTTCTCGCTGAACACGGGCAGCGCCGTGGCGCGCGCGAGTTCGCCGGCGAAATCCACGTCGTTCCACACGCGGAAGGTATCGGTGGGCAGGCCCAGTTCGCGCAGCCAGCTGCCAAGGTTGTACGGCTGCGCCACGCCAATGCCGGCCAGACGGCTGCGTTCCTCGATCGTGAGGATGCCCAACAGATCGGCAATGTCACGCTGCACCATTTCCTGCGCGACCGAGGGTTGTGGCAGCAGCATGTCGCGTGTGCGGCGCTCGATCATCTGGCCAGCGAAATCGACGAGGACGGTTTCGATGTTGGTCCGGTCGAGCCGCACGCCGATGGCGAACGCGCCTCGTGGTGAGAGGCGCAAGAGCGACGCGGGCTGGCCGCGCTGACCGTCGCGGCGGCCGCTCACCTCGATCAGGCCATTGGCCGTGAGCGACGTGATGATGGTGCCGACCGCGGTGCTCGTGAGATTCGCGAGACGCGCGAGATCGGCCTTCGACGCCTCGCCCGCGCGACGCAGCGCCTGCAGCAACAGGCGTTCGTTGAAGCGGCGGACGTTGGCGGAATTGCTGCCCTGACCGACATGCGGACTTCTCACGTGTCTCCTCCGGTCCCAAGTAAAGCTGAAAGGGGTGTCGACGTTTGGTGAATCCGTCGCCGACTAAATAAATCAAGTTGATTTATTTAATGCCAGAAATCGGGGGCTGTCAGCCTGGGGAAATCCCGTTAAGGGTAATGGGGCGGTATACGGGCGGCGTGATGCGCGCGTCGATCCAAAAGCTTAGGAGACTTTTGGAAGGAGGGGAAAGAAGCGGGGAGCGAGCAGCTAGCGTGCCCGCGCGCGGTTGTGCGGCGCGCGGGCGGCGGGGAAGGAACGAGAGGGGCTACCTGTTACGAAGACCGCGCCGCACCTGCGTCGCGGCAAGCGAACCAGCGGCGCGCCGTGCGTGGCGGCTCTGCGCTTTCGGCGACCTCGCGCCACCAGCGCTCACCGCGATGCGGCTGCGCCAGATCGAGCCTTTCTCCCATGCGCGGCGTGGAGAGCGTCACACCGCGCGCGAGCGCGAGGCCGGTTACGCGCTCGAACGGATCCTGCCAGCGGTGCATCGCGAGATCGAACGTGCCGTTGTGAATCGGCACGAGCCACTCGCCGCGTAAATCCACATGCGCCTGCACCGTTTCCTCGGGCTGCATGTGGACATACGGCCATTGCGGGTCGTACGCGCCCGTCTCGATGAACGTCGCGTCGAACGGGCCAAGTCGCTCGCCAATCGTGCGAAAGCCGTCGAAGTAGCCGGTGTCGCCGCTGAAGAACATGCGCAGGTCGGCGTCGGCGATCACCCACGAGGCCCACAGCGTGCTGTTGCCATCGAACAGGCTGCGCCCCGAGAAGTGCTGTGCCGGCGTGGCGGTGAACTCGATGCCCTCGACGGTTGCGCCTTGCCACCAGTCGAACTGGCGCACCTTCGTGCCGTCGATACCCCATTCGATCAGCCGGTCGCCCACGCCAAGCGGCGTGAGGAAGACGCCCGTCGTCGCGGCGAGCGCGAGCACGGTTTCGCGGTCGAGGTGGTCGTAGTGGTCGTGCGAGAGGATCACGCCGCGCAACGGCGGCAGGTCGGCAAGCGCGATGGGTGGCGCGTGAAAGCGCTTCGGCCCGAGGTTCTGAAACGGCGAAGCGCGCTGCGCGAACACCGGGTCGGTAAGCCAGAACTGGCCGCGCAGCTTCAAGAGCAGCGTGGAATGGCCGAGCCGGTAGACGCTGCGGTCCGGCGCGGCTTCGAGTTGCTCGCGCGTGAGCGTCTGGACGGGCAGCGCGCCAGCCGGCAGGGTGCCGCTAGGCTTGTGAAAGATCATGTTCCACATGATCTTCAGCGTCTTACCGAACCCCTCGGCCGGGCGCGGACGCACGTTGCGAAAGCGCTCGCCGTCGTGCTGCGGCGACGTGTGCGAGAGCTCGCGGCCGCGTTGTGCGGCGTTCAGGCCCAAGGTACGGCTCAGCGATGCGAAAGGCGAGGTCATGGCGGCGGCTGCCTTTGGAAACGGGAAGTAGACTGCACAGTGTAGTTTATTCTGGCGAAAAGTAAACTGCCTGGTGTAAGATTCTGAAATGGATTGCACCCCAGCCACCCCTCAGCGTCTGACCGACCGCAAGCGCGCCGCGATTGTCGCGGCGGCCATCGACGAATTTCTGGCCTCGGGCTTCGACGCCACGAGCATGGACCGTATTGCCGCGCGGGCGAGCGTCTCGAAGCGCACGGTCTACAACCATTTCCCGAGCAAGGAGGCGCTGTTCGCGTCGATCCTGTGCCAGCTCTGGGACTCGAGTGCGACCGCCGACGCGCCGGCCTATCGCGCCGGCGAGCCGCTACGCGTACAGCTCATCGAGTTGCTGATGCGCAAGCTGCGGCTCCTGAACGACGAAGCGTTTTTCAAGCTCGCGCGTGTGGCGATCGCGGCGGGCATCCACTCGCCCGAACGCGCGCGCGACATGGTGGCCCGCATTGGCGAGCGCGAAGAGGACCTCACGGTCTGGGTGCGCGCCGCCGCCGCCGATGGCCGCTTGAAAGCGACCGACCCGGCGTTCGCCGCGCAGCAACTGCACGGCGTCGTGAAGGCATTCGCCTTCTGGCCGCAGGTCGCGATGGGCCAGCCGCCGCTCGACGAGGCGCAGCAGCGCCAGGTCGCCGAGTCGTCCGCCGATCTCTTCCTCGCGCGCTACGCGTGAGCGCCTGCACGCGCGCCCAGCTCAGACGCTAGCCGGTTTTTCTGGCATAGACTCTTGCCTTTCAGGATCGCAGGCTTCACTGAGAGGACAACCTCATGCCATTCATGCTGCTCATCGCCGAACCGCGTGGCCAGCGCGAGACGCGCGCGCAATCCGAAGGCGAGGCGCTGTACGCGCGCATGGTCGAGTTCGCGGATCAACTCGCCGCCGAGGGCAAGCTGATCGACGCGCACGCGCTTACCTCCGACACGAACGGCGCGCGCGTGCAGGTGCGCGAAGGCCGCGCGAGCATCATCGACGGCCCGTTTGCCGAAGCGAAGGAGATGATTGGCGGCTTTTTCCTGGTCGATTGTGCAACGCGCGACGAGGCGCTCGCCATCGCGCGGCGCTGTCCCGCGGCGCAATGGGCGAGCGTCGACGTGCGTGAAACCGGGCCGTGCTTCCGCTGAAGCGGCGTCTTTCCAGGTGGTTTCCCCAGGCACGTAAAAAATTTCGCTGTCCTTTGTCGATTTTCGTGCGCCCCGCGCGTCGTGTTCATGAGCGCACCAGCGGGTGCCTTCGAACATTCCCGAACGTCACATTCAGGAGAAGACAATGCGATTCATGATCATGGTGCGCGCCAACGCGTTGACGGAAGCGGGTGAGCCGCCCGACGACGTGGAAATATTCGCCGAGATGGCCCGCTATCACGACGAACTGGCGAAGGCGGGCGTGCTGCTCGATGCCTCGGGCCTGCAGCCGAGTTCACGTGGTTTTCGCGTGCACTACACCAACGGCAAGCCTACGATCGTCGATGGTCCGTTCGCCGAAACGAAGGAGCTGATCGCCGGCTATACGCTGATCCAGGTGCGCTCGCGCGACGAAGCGCTCGAATGGGCGCGCCGCTTCCCGTCTCCCTTCGGCCGCGCCGAATGCGAAGTCGAAGTGCGGCAGCTCTACGAACTCGACGAACTTCCGCAGTGCGAGGGCGTCGAGAGTTTTCGCCAGCTTCAGGAACAACTTAAGTCATCCTGATTATTTTCATCGATCATTGAGAGGACACAAAAATGCATAAGCACATCTTCGTCAATCTGGGCGTGCGCGATCTCAAGCGCTCGATGGACTTCTTCGGCCAGCTCGGTTTCACGTTCGACCCAAAATTCACCAACGAGCAGGCCGCCTGCATGGTGATCGGCGAGAACATCTACGCCATGCTGCTCACCAACGGCTTCATGCGCACTTTCACCGACAAGGCGCTCGTCGACGCCCGCGAAAGCACCGAGGTGCTGACGTGCCTCTCGTGCGTGTCTCGTGAGGAAGTGGACACGCTCGTGGAAAAGGCGCTCGCGGCGGGCGGCACCTCGAAGCGTCCGCCGATGGAATGCGGCACCGATATGTATGGGCGCAGCTTCGAAGACCCCGACGGCCACATCTGGGAACTGATGTACATGTCGCCGGCGGCGATCGAAAAGGGCGCGCACGGTTCGTGACCGGCCAGAGCGACAAGCGGGACGCATTTGCCGCAACGCGCCGCGCGGTCGAGGCAGTGTGGCGCATCGAGTCGGCGAAGGTGATCGCCCACGCCGCGCGCATCGTGCGCGACGTGGGCGTGGCCGAGGAAATCGCGCAGGACGCGTTCGTTGCCGCGCTGGAAAGCTGGCCCGCGAGCGGCATTCCCGAGAACCCCGGAGCGTGGCTCATGACCGCCGCGAAACATCGCGCGCTCGACCGGCTGCGTCGCGCGGCTTCGCATGCCCGCGCGCACGAGGCGATGGGCGCGGATCTCGAAGCACTGGAAGCGCACTTCGCGCCCGACTTCGTCGAGGCGCTCGACGCCGCGCGCGAGGACGAAATTGGTGACGACCTGCTGCGGCTCGTTTTCGTTGCGTGCCATCCCGTGCTGCCGAAGGAGGGGCGCGCCGCGCTCACGTTGCGCTTGCTCGGCGGGCTCACCACGGCCGAGATCGCGCGTGCGTTTCTCGTGCCCGAGGCGACCGTCGCACAGCGCATCGTGCGGGCCAAGCGCACGCTCGCGGAGGCGAAAGTCCCGTTCGAAGTGCCGCGTCTCGCCGACCTCGAGCCGCGGCTTGCTTCGGTGTTCGAAGTGATTTACCTGATCTTCAACGAAGGCTACGCGGCCACGGCGGGCCCGGACTGGACACGGCCCGCACTGTGTGAAGAAGCGCTGCGGCTTGGCCGCATGCTCGCGGAACTGGTTCCGCTAGAGGGCGAGGCGCACGGCCTGGTTGCGTTGATGGAACTGCAGGCTTCGCGCCTGAGCGCGCGCGTGGACCGCGCAGGGCGCGCCGTGCTGCTCGCCGATCAGGACCGCGGCCGATGGGACGCGCTTTTGATCCGGCGCGGGCTGGCCGCGATCGCGCGCGGCGCGGCTTGCGCGGGTGCGCCGGGCCCGTATGCGCTGCAGGCCGCGCTTGCGGCGTGCCATGCACGCGCGCCGAGTGCGGCGGCAACCGACTGGGCGCAGATCGTTTCAATTTACGACGCGCTGCTGAAACTCGACGCGTCGCCCGTTGTGCGACTCAATCGCGCCGTGGCGGTGGGCATGGCGCAAGGGCCACAGGCGGCGCTCGACCTCGTCGATGCGCTGCGCGAAGAGCCCGCCCTGCGCCACTATCCGTGGCTGCCGGCCACACGCGGCGACCTGCTCGAAAAGCTCGCGCGCCATGCCGAAGCGCGCGAGCAATTCGAGCGTGCGGCCTCGCTCACGCAAAACGCCCGCGACCGCGAAGTGCTGCTGGCAAGGGCGCAGGCGTGCGCGCCGCGTACCTGAGGGAATCATCGCTAGAAGGGTCACGCTTGCGCTTCTGAAATAATGGGGCACAACGCTTGCTACCTGTGCGCCCGGACCCACTCCCTTTGCGCGGCCAGCCGCGCAGGCTTCCGATGATTTCAAAAGCGACGATTCTGGCGGTTTCGTGCTCGGCCTTGCTGGGCACGGCGTGTGTGCATCTCGGCCCGACGCGCTTGCGCGCCGATCAGGTTGACTACGCACGGGCACTCGGCGATGCAAAAAAGCGCGAAATACTCGCAGCGGTCGTCGGGTTGCGTTACGGCGATGCGCCCGCGTTCCTCACGGTGAGTTCGATCATCGCGGCGTATCAATTCGATTCGACGGCGGGCGCGACCGGCAATATCGGCTCGGGCTCGGAGCCGAACTATGCGCTGGCGACCGGCAGCGTCTCCTGGTCGAATCGCCCGACCTTCACGTTCTCGCCGACCACGGGCGAAGCGTTCGCCTCCGCCTACATCCGGCCGCTCGCGCCGGAGCTGATCATGCCGCTCGCCGAAGGCGGCATGCCGGTCGATCTGCTGTTGCGTATCAGCGCGCAATCGATCGGCGGCCTGCAGAACGGCAGCGCACTCGGCGGAGAGGACAGCGCGGGCTCGGCCGGATTCTTCCAGCTGCTGCAGACGCTGCGGCGCCTGCAACTGGCTGGCGAGCTGAACGTCGAGTCGCGCAGCGAGAACGGCAAGAGCCGTGTGTATCTCGCGCTCGGCGCGACGAACAGCGCGCAGTCGCCGCGGGTTTCGGCTGACCTTGCGCGCGTGCGCGAACTGCTCCATCTCGCGGCGGACACGCGCACTTACGAGATCGTCTATGGACCCTCGGCGCAGGGCGGCAATCGCATTCCGATGGTGACGCGCTCGGTGCTCGGCATCCTCACGAATATCGGCGCGCAGGTCCAGGTGCCGGACGCCCAGGTGCAAAGCGGCGCGACGAAACCGACCGTCGGGCTGATTGGGGGCGAAACGCGTCCGATCATCATCGTGCACCAGGGGCCGAAGGCCCCCGCCGACGCCTATGTTGCGATCGACTACGAGGGCACGGCGTATTGGGTCGAACGCGCCGATTTCGATTCGAAATACGCGTTCACGGTCCTGCAAAATCTCATGGCGCTCGCGGAAGCCGATACGAGCAGCAAGGCGCCGGTCGTGACGATTCCCGCGAACTAGGCGTATCCCGCCTCATCATGCAAAGCGCTTGCGCGCGAACATCGCAAGGTCGATGCGGCTTTCGCCCTGCGTGATCCGCTCGGCCAGCGCCTCGCCAATCGCGCTGGCGAACTTGAAACCGTGCCCCGAAAAGCCCGTTGCGACGTGCACGTTCGGGCAGGTGGGCACCCGGTCGATGATGAAATGCTCGTCCGGCGTCATGTCGTATTCGCATGCGCGACCCACGCGCAGCTTGCCCGCGTCAGGTAAATAGCGTTCGAGGAAGGCCTGCAGATCGCCGAGATCGGTCGGCTCGGCGCCGAATGGCGCGAGCGGTGCGTCCGCCGCGATGGGTTCGCCGGCATCGTGGCGGCCCAGTTTCAGGCCGCTGCCGTCGAGATCGGGGAAGCCGTAATAGCCCCCGACTTCCGAGGCAACGAAAAAGCCGGGAAAACGCTCCGGCGCAAAGAGGCCGGGCTCGCATTCGAACCACGCGAAGCTCTTGCGCACGCGCGTGACCGGAACGTCGATGCCCAGCGGTGCGAGCAGGTCACGAGTCGATCTGCCGGCGCACACGATCAGGTCGCGCGCGGTGAACTTTTCGTGCTTGTCGCTCCAGACGTTGACGCTCTCCCGCCCATGGCACTCGACGCGCGTGACTCGCGTATTCGTGGCGAGCGTTGCGCCGAGTGCGGTCGCGAGTTGGCGGTAAGCGCTGATCGCGCGCTCGCAATAGAGCACGCCAGCGCCGGGTTCGAAGTTCGCGATTTGCTCCGGCTTGAGGCGCCATGCGGGCCAGCGCGTGCTGGCAGCGGCTGCGTCGAGCGTTTCCAGCGCAATGCCGTGGCTGGCGGCGCTCGCCTGCACCTCGCGCAGAAACGCGTCGCCGGGCGAGCCGATATTGACGACGCCCGTGCGCACGAAAAGGGCCGTTTGCGTTTGTTGCTCGAGGTCTTCCCAAAGCTGCTGGGCGCGCAGCGCGAGCGGCACGTAGGCGGCGCCTTCGCCATAGGCGTGGCGAATGAGGCGCGTGCCGCCGTGATGCGCACCCTGATCGTGAGGCGGATCGCCGGCGTCGAGCAGCAGCACCTTGTTGCCGAGCCGGCTCAGATAATAGCCGGCCGCCATGCCCATCGAGCCGGCGCCGACGATGATCGTGTCGAAATGTCGATTGCTTGCGTGTGTGTCCTGCATGTATGCCCCGTGCGCGCGGCGGCGCGCGAACGTTTGCGCGCCCGGCCCCCACATGGGGACCGGGCGCGCCGTGAAGGGCATTCATTGTCGGCGCTTCGCCCGCGCCTGTCGAGCGAGGCCGGGCGGCCGCCGGATCAGGCCCGCTCGTGCGGCGGCAGACTGAGGAGGGCGTCGCGTTCGAGCCGGTCGAGCAAGCCGACGATGCGCTTGCGCTGGGTCGCGACCAGATCGTAGGTTTCGGCTACGGCTCGCAGGCGCTTGCGCCAGTAGGCGTAGTCGAAGCCGCTCACAGCGGCGTCACCGTGGTGGCTGTAGTACTGGACCATGCGCTCGACGTGGTCGAGCTGCGTGTCGGCCAGCGCGGCGGGTAGTCGCCCCGTGATGTTCGGAGGCACGTGTTTGGCCAGGGTGCTCATGTTGTTCTTGGTTCTCTCAGGTCGCCTTTGTGGCTGCACGGCCTGGATCGTGGCGTTCCTGGCATATGAAATGCCGCGCACGGCTTGCCTCTCCCCCCGGCAGGCCTAGCCATGCAGAACGCAAGAATCCGGACCATCAGAGGGGCAAGCCGCCGCAGGAGCGGGCCGACTTGTCCCTTCGTGGCGCGAATTTAGCGCACTTTCCCGCGGCGGCTTGACCGTGCGTCTCAGTTCCCGGCGCAGTGGCGGTTTCGCGACACTGCATTCAGGCCCGCGCGCGCCGCCTGCGCGGCCCTGTGGACATGCGCGTGACGAGCTCCGGCGGCGGCCCGAGCACCATGGGCGGCTGCTGGTCCGGTTCGTCGATCAGCCGGATCAGGCTGCGGATCGACAGTTCCGCCACCGCGTCGGTCTGGATCGCGACCGTGGTGAGCGCGGGGCGCATCTGATGGGCGAGCTGAATGTCGGTGATGCCGATCACGGACACATCGTCGGGCACGGCGCGGCCCATGCTGACGAGCGCCTGAATCGCGCCAATCGCGAGCAGGTCGTTGGTCGCGAAGATCGCGCTCACGCCAGGGTGCCGCGCCAGCAATTCGTGGCCGGCCGCGTAGCCGGAGTCGATCGAGTCGCGCACCTGCATCTGCAGCAAGCTCTCGGGATCCACGCCGCCCTCGCGCAAGGCCGTTCGGAATCCTTCCGAACGCGCATCCTGCAAGCCGCCGCAGCCGTCGCCGATCAGCATGGCGATATTTCGGTGTCCCAACTCAAGCAGATGCTGTGCGGCAAGCGCGCCGGCACGCGCGAAGTCCACGGCCACGCACGGCAGCACGGGCGGATTCTCGGGGTGTTCCCACATCGCCAGCAGAATGGGGCCGTTGTGCATGGCCGAAATGCACAGTTCGTTCATGGCGATGTCGGTGTTCATCACGAGTACGCCGTCCGCGAAGGTGCCCGCAATCTGGTTCAGGTAGGCACGGCCAATTTGCGCGTCGTCGTCAGTGTTGCAGACCATCAGGAAGTGGCCCGCCTTGCGCGCGGCGCGCTCGGCCGCGAGTACGAACTCGGGGTAGAACGGGTTGGAGATGTTCGAGAGCATGAGCGCGAGCGTGGAGGAGCGGCCCTGCGCGAGCGCGCGCGCGTTGAGGTTGGGCCGGTAGCCCAGTTCGGCGATGGCCTGCAGCACGCGCTCGGCCGTCTCGGGACGGACCTTCTCGCGGTTGCGCAGCACGTTCGAGACGGTCGCCGCGGTGACACGTGCGCGGCGCGCGACTTCTGACAAGGTGACCATGTAGGGCCTTTCCCACATTGAGGGAAGATGATTCAAATGTTGCAATGCTGCGGCCGGGTTTGCTACTTTTCTCCCACAACATCAACGGAGACGACGAATGCGCGAATATGCCGGATTCGAATTTAAGCGGTTAAATGCCCGCCGTGCAAGGGCTGCGTGCTGTTTTCAGCATAAAAATTTAAGCGCTTAAATTTCGAGGCGAGAACATGGCGACGATACAGCTCTCGGGCGTCGGCAAACGCTACGGCGACCACCCGCCCGTGGTCCGGCGTGTCGATCTCGACATCGGGCATCACGAGTTTTGCGTGTTCCTCGGGCCGTCCGGTTGCGGCAAGTCCACGCTTCTGCGCATGATCGCGGGCCTGGAGGAATTGAGCGAAGGCGAACTGCGCATCGGTTCGCGTGTGGTGACGGACGTGCCCGCCGCCGAGCGTGGCGTGGCGATGGTGTTCCAGAGTTACGCGCTCTTTCCACACATGACGGTGTTCGAAAACATCGCGTTCGGCCTGAAGATCGCGAAGGTGCCGAAAGCCGAGATCGAGCGCCGCGTGCGCGACGCCGCGCGCAGCCTGCAACTGGAGGCGCTGCTTGATCGGCATCCCAAGGCGCTATCGGGCGGGCAGCGGCAGCGCGTTGCCATCGGCCGCGCTATCGTGCGTGAGCCCGGCGTGTTCCTGTTCGACGAGCCGCTTTCCAACCTCGACGCCGCGTTGCGCAGCCACACACGTGTGGAGATCGCGCGCCTGCACCAGCGCTTCACGGATGCGAGCGTCGTGTACGTCACGCATGACCAGGTCGAGGCGATGACGCTCGCCGATCGCATCGTGCTGTTGCACGCGGGCGCCGACATGGAGCGCCACGGCAGCGTGGCGCAAAGCGGCGCGCCGCTCGATCTGTATCACCATCCGAAGTCGCGCTTCGTGGCCGGGTTCATCGGCTCGCCGCGCATGAACTTCATCGATGCGACCGTCGACTCGGTGGAGGAGGAGGGCGTGCGCATCACGCTCCAGGGCGGCGAGACGCTGCTTGCCTGCGTGGACGGCCGTGCATTGCAGCGCGGCCAGCCGGTCACGCTGGGCGTGCGTCCCGAGCATCTGCGGCTGAGCGGCGACGATCAATCGATTGCGTGCGCAACGGTCCTCGCCGAGCGCCTCGGCGAACATAGCTATCTGCACGCGGATCATGCGGCAGGCACACTGGTCGCCAAAGCGCCGGGCGATTCGCCCGTTGGTGTGGGCGAACGCATCCGCGTACACGTGCCGCCGCAAGCGTGCCATTTGTTCGACGCCGAAGGCGTTGCGTTGCGCCGGCTCGCGGCAGCGCACGCGCCGGCGCTGGCCTGATTTCGTTATACCCCGCCGGTAGAGCGGGTCACCAGGTCTGGCGGCGCGAGTGCCGTCAGTCGACAAAGGCAGTCCAACAGCATGTTGGATGGATCGACATAGGAGACAACAGATGTTTTCTAATCGCATGAAAACGTTCGGTTCGCTAGCCCGCGCCTCGGCCGCCGTTGCGATCGTTGCAGCGACGGCGTTCACGAGCATCGCCGCCAATGCCGGGACGCTCACGGTCAACGTCTCGGCGCGCGCCAACCAGCGCTCGACATGGCAAGACGCCTTCGACAAATTCCAGAAGGCCAACCCCGACGTCAACCTCAAGGTATCCTATATAACGGAGGAGGCCTACAAGGTGCAGATGGGCGGCTGGCTCGCGACCGATCCGCCCGACGTGGTGTCGTGGCACGACGGCGAGCGCATGGCCTACTACGCTCAGCGCGGCCTGCTGGAAGACCTTTCGCCGGACTGGGCCAAAAACGGCTGGAACGAACAGTATGCGTCGGTGAAGGGCGCGTCCACATGGAACGGCAAGCAGTACGCCGCGCCGCTGGGCTATGACGCCTATGGCTTCTTCTACCGCAAGGATCTGTTCGCCAAGGCCGGCATCAAGTCCGAGCCGAAGACCTTCGACGAGTTGCTGGAGAGCTGCAAGAAGCTCAACGCCATTGGCGTGCAGCCCATTGCCGTGGCCGCGCGCGATAGCTGGACGCTGGCTGCCTGGTTCGACTATCTGGACCTGCGCATCAACGGCAACGAGTTCCATCAGCAGTTGATGGCCGGTCAGATTCCCTATACCGATCCACGCGTGAAGAAGGTGTACACCACCTGGAAGACGCTGATGGACAACCATTGCTTCATGGAAAACGCGCTCTCCTACGATGTGGATTCGATCGCGCCGGTGCTCGTAAACGGCAAGGCGGCGATGATGCTGATGGGCACGTTCTTCTCGGCTAGCTTCCCGGCGAACATGAAGCAGGATGTGGGCTTCTTCCGCTTCCCGATCATCGACGCCAATGTGCCGACGGCCGAAGACGGTCCCGTGAACGTGCTGCTCATTCCGGCGAAGGCCAAAAACAAGGCCGATGCGCGCCGTCTGCTGGCCTTCATGGAAACACCCGCGATCAACGCCGAACTCGCGCAGGGCTGGGGCCAGCTGCCTTCGAACAACAAGGCCGCGGAGCCTGACGATCCGATCTCCAAGGTGGGCTTCCAGACGCTCGCGAGCACGCGCGGGGGCATTGCGCAGTTCTACGACCGCGACATGCAAAAGGAAATGGCCGACGAAGGCATGAAGGCCATGCAGCAGTTCTACAGCGACCCGTCGCAACTCGACACGCTGCTTGCGCGCCTCGAAACGACGCGCCAGCGCATCTACCACAAGTAAAGCCGCGGTGCGGCCGGCGCAACTGGCCGCACCTTCTCCGATCACCGGCGAGACTTCACCATGTCCGATACCTTGGCGCGCCCCATTGGGGCGGCGCGGCCACGTCGCGTCTCTACTGTGCGGCGGCAACAGAATCGTGCCGCGCTGTTTTTCCTGCTGCCGGGCTGCGCGCTCTTCACGCTGTGCGTGATCTACCCGATCTTCAGTAGCATTACGCTCAGCTTCTATAACTGGGACGGCATGACCGCGAAGACATTCGTCGGACTCGCCAATTACGTCGAACTGTTCCAGACCGACACGTTCTATACCGCGCTCAAGAACAATCTGCTGTGGCTTGTGCTGTTCCTGCTTGCGCCGCCGCTCGGTCTCGTGTTCGCGCTCTATCTGAACCAGCATGTGCGCGGCATACGCGCGGTGAAGTCCCTGTTCTTCGCGCCGTTCGTGCTCTCCGGCGTGGTGGTGGGCCTCGTGTTCTCGTGGTTCTACGACCCGACCTTCGGTCTGCTCAAGATGATCGTTGGGCACGGCATACCCGTGCTGGGCGACCCAAAGCTCGTGACGTTCGGCATCATCTTCGCCGCGCTCTGGCCGCAAACGCCGTTCTGCATGATTCTGTATCTCACGGGTCTCACGGGCATCAACCCGGAGATCGTGGAGGCCGCGCGCATGGAAGGCGCGAAGGGTTGGCGCCTGTTCTGGCACGTGGTGCTCCCGCAGCTTCGCCCGGCCACGTTCATGGCCATCGTGCTCACGGTGATCGGTGCGCTGCGCAGCTTCGACCTGATTGCGGTCATGAGCGGCGGCGGCCCGTTCGACAGCTCGACCGTGCTCGCGTACTTCATGTACGACCAGGCGATCAAGTATTACCGCGAAGGCTATTCGGCGGCGATTGCCGTCGTGCTGTTCGCCATCATGCTCGTTTATATCGTGTTCCATTTGCGCCGCATGCTGCGCGAAGAACGCTGAATTTCTCGTCGCTTTTTCGTACGCATTTTTGTAGATAGTCACGGAGTCGCTGCCCATGTATCCGCTTCCCGTCGATCGCTGGAAACCCGCGAATCGCGCGCTCTACAAGATCTCATTGCCGATTGCGCTCGTCATCTGGCTGCTGCCCATGCTCGCGGTGCTCGTCACGTCGATTCGTTCTACAGAGGAATTGCAGCAGGGCGACTATTGGGGCTGGCCGAAGCACTTCGCCCTGCTGGATAACTACGGCGCGGCGCTCACGCAAACGCCCATGCTCCATTACTTCGCGAACAGTGTGCTGATTACGGTGCCTTCGGTGATCGGCGCCATCGCGCTGGCTTCGATGGCGGGCTTCGCGCTCTCCACGTATCGGTTCCGGGGCAACACGGCGGTCTTGTTCGCCTTCGTCGCGGGCAATTTCGTGCCGATCCAGATCCTCATGATTCCGGTGCGCGACATGGCGCTGCGCGTGGGGCTCTACAACACCGTGTGGGCGCTCGTCATCTTTCACGTGTCGTTCCAGACTGGTTTTTGCACGCTGTTCCTGCGCAATTTCATCAAGCAGTTGCCTTTCGAGTTGATCGAGGCCGCGCGCGTGGAAGGCGCGAGCGAATGGGCGATCTACTGGCGCATAGTCATGCCGCTCGTGCGGCCGGCGCTCGCCGCGCTCGGCATTCTCGTGTTCACGTTTGTCTGGAACGACTACTTCTGGGCGCTGTGTCTCACGCAAGGCGACGACGCCGCGCCGATCACGGTGGGCGTGGCGGCGCTCAAGGGGCAGTGGACCACGGCATGGAATCTCGTGGCGGCGGGCTCGGTGCTCGCGGCGCTGCCTTCGGTCCTGATGTTCTTCGCCATGCAAAAACACTTTGTCGCGGGGCTTACCTTCGGCGCGAGCAAGGGCTGATTGAGCCCGGCCGCAGCCGAAGGCCCTTTTTTATCTCATTCGTCATCCTGACGTTATTCCGAGGCGGATTGTCACTCATGCAAATCGGTGTTTGCTACTACCCCGAACAATGGCCGCGCACGATGTGGGCCGACGACGCGCGCCGCATGGTCGAACTCGGCATCACGCACGTGCGCATTGGCGAATTCGCCTGGAGCCGCATGGAACCGCGCGCGGGCGTGTATGAATGGGCCTGGCTCGACGACGCGATCGAAACGCTTGCTGAGCGCGGCCTGAAGATCGTGCTCGGCACGCCCACGGCATCGCCGCCGAAGTGGCTCGTCGATGCGACGCCCGGCATGCTCCCCGTGCGCGCGGACGGCACGCCCTGGAACTACGGCTCGCGGCGCCACTACGACATTGCGAGCGAGGCGTATCGCGCGCATTGCGTGCGCATCACCCAGGCGATGGCGCAGCGCTACGGCGCACATCCGGCGGTGGTCGCATGGCAGACCGACAACGAATTGGGCTGCCACGACACCGTGCCGAGCTGGTCGGACGCTGCGCAGCACCGCTTTCAGGCGTGGCTCGCAAAGCGCTACGGCACGATTGAATCGCTCAACGAAGCATGGGGCAACGTGTTCTGGAGCATGGAGTACCCGTCGTTCGAAGCGGTGGGGCTGCCGGTACGCACGCCGACCGACGCCAACCCGGCGCATCATCTGGATTTTCGACGTTACATGTCCGACGAAGTCGCGAGCTTTCATCGCGAGCAGGCGGACGTGCTGCGCCGTCACGCGCCGAACGCGGATGTGCTGCACAACTTCATGGGCTTTTTCACGACCTTCGACCACTACCGGTTCGCCGCGGACAAGGCCATCGACGTGGCGACGTGGGACAGCTATCCGATCGCGCGCACCGAAGTGATCGGGTTGCCGGAAGCGGACAAGGCCCGCTACGCACGCACCGCGCACCCCGATGTCTCCTCGTTCGACCACGACCGTTACCGCACGATTGGCGGCGGACGCTTCTGGGTGATGGAGCAGCAGGCGGGGCCGGTGAACTGGGCGCCGTGGAATCCGGTGCCTGCGCCGGGCATGGTGCGCCTGTGGGCCTATGAAGCGTTCGCGCACGGCGCCGAACTCGTTTCGTATTTCCGCTGGCGGCAGTGCCCGTATGCGCAGGAGCAGATGCATTCGGGCCTGAATCTGCCGAATAACGAACTGTCACCAGGTGGACGCGAAGTGGAACAGGCCGCGCGCGAGATCGCGGCGAGCGACGTGTTGCGCACGCTCGCGCCGGCGGGGCGCGCACAGGTCGCGCTCGTCTTCGACTACGAAACACAGTGGATGTTCGAGATACAGCGTCACGGCGCGAGCTTCGACTATCAGACGCTCGCGTTCGACTACTACAGCGCGCTGCGCGAACTCGGCCTCGATGTCGAAATCGTCTCGCGGCATGCGGATCTCTCGACGTATCGACTCGTGGTGGTGCCGTCGCTGGCGGTGATCGACGACGCCTTCGTCGATCAGATCGAGCGCAGCGACGGGCTCTGGGTGTTCGGGCCGCGCAGCGGTTCGAAGACCGCGCACTTCGCGATTCCCGGCGATTTGCCGCCCGGCGCATTGCAGCGGGTGCTGCCCATGCAGGTGATCGAGGCCGAATCACTGCGGCCAACGCTCGCGCCCGCAACCACGATAGGCGGCGTGCAAGGCGAGGCGTTGCATTGGCGGGACCACGTGCGCGCGAACGCAGCCACGCGCGTTCAGGCGCAATTCGAAGACGGCTGGCCCGCGTTGCTTGCACATGGCCGCGTGCGATACGCGGCCGCGTGGTTCACGCGCGAGCTGCATCTCGCCATGTTCGAAGAAACCGCGCGCGGCTCGGGCCTCGAAACGCAGCGCCTGCCGGAAGGGATGCGCGTGAGCCGGCGCGATGGATTGTGTTTCGCCTTCAACTTTGGCGAGCAACGCGCGCAGGCTCCAGCCCCCGAAGGGGCACAGTTCGTGCTGGGCGTGCGTGAGCTTGCGCGAGGCGACGTGTGCGCGTGGCGAGAAGGCCCGCAGCGCGGCAGCTAGCCCACGAGAGTGTGTTCCGCGTCGCGCTACGCGCTCCGCGGAACACTGGCGCGTATCAGAACAGGTGCCGTATGCCGATGCTGGCGCCCACCGTCGAGCCGGAGACTTCGAAGAGCGCGTTGTTGATCGACAAGCCCGTGTCCATGCGTCCGTGATTGTTCACGTAGCCAAACTGGCCGTAGAGCGTCGTGCGTTTGGAGAGGAAGAACTGCACGCCGCTCGACGCCAGAAGCGAGTGATTGCTGCCGTCGTTGCCGTCTCGCGTGTACCAGACGCCTGCGTCGACGTCGAGATAGGGCGTGATCATATAGCTGAGCCCGCCAGAGTAGACGCTATTGTCGAAAGACTGCGCCACCTTGTAGAGCGCGTATGAAGCGGAGATCGTGAGCGAGTTCTGGAAGCGGTAGCTCGCGCCAATTGTGCGGCCCACGAACTCCACGGTGCTCGGCACAGGCGTGGAGGTCGCGCTGCCTCCGGCGTTGCCGCTATAGAGCGCGCCCGTAAGCGTGAAGCCTCCGATGTGGTAGCGCAGGCTCGCCGAATACTGGCGTCCCGCCTGGAAGTCGCCCGCTGCGCCGCCCATGGCGAACATGCCCATTGCCTGGATGCCGGCGATTTCCGGCGACGTGTACGTGAGCGCGTTGCTGTTGAAGAGGCCGGTGACGTACACGTTGTTCACGTAGCTCACGAGGCCGCTGCCGAAGTACGACATGCCGCGCGGGTCCGTTTGGTAAAGCGAGAGGAAGAACGGTGAGTACTGCAAACCAGCCTTGACCGTACCGTAGGGGCTTTCCATGCCGACCCACGCCTGGCGCCCGAAGAAGTTGCCGTTGGAATTGCTGAACTTGCCGTTCGCGACGCTAATGCCGCTTTCGAGCGCGAAAACCGCGCGCATGCCACCGCCCAGGTCCTCGGCGCCGCGCATGCCGAAGTTCGAGCCGGACATGCCGCTGTCCGTGAACGAGAACTGGTGACCGGCGTTCTGTCCCGTCAGCATGTTCATCGTATGGCTCGTATAGAGAATCGATCCATCGACGATGCCATACAGCGTGACGCTGCTCTGCGCGCTCGCGACACCTGCCGCGCCCATCAAACCGGCCGCCGCAAGGCAGCGCGCCAGCCATTTCATGCCGAGTTCGTCGCGTTGTAACATTTCGTCATCCTTAGTGTTATTTATGGATTGAGGTCGATGCCGACAGGGTGTTGCGGGCGCTTCAGGCAATTCTCCAGCTAAAACCGCAGGCAAAACTGCGGGCAACAGGAGGCCGGGGTTCCTCGCGGAACCGCTCGAATCGGGAAGCTGGGAGTACTGCTCGGAGTGCTACTGGGCGTACTGCGATCTGGCGCGCCGGCCGGGATCCTCTCGCCCGCGCAGGAGCAGCGTGGGCGAGCGCATGGTCATCGTGGGCCTGCTGCAAGGCATGAGCCGGATTGAATGCGCGTTCACCGATCGCTTCTCCCCTGACGAGAGGTGTGCAACGTTGACGGAATGCTACGTTCGATGGGGGCTATTTTTGTACGACCGTGCGGAATCTGTCATCCTGGGAGAAACGATCACATTCTGCATAGGAACAACACCCCTTATCCCGCCGGATTTTCCTCATCCTGAGGCGGCGTGGTCCCCGCGGGCGTGCCCAGAATGCTGACCTGGAAGACCGCTGTGCCCGCAAGCGATTCGAGGCTCGGGTCTTCGGGGTAGCTCAGCAGCAGCGGGAGGATCACCGAGCCGCCAATCACAGAGCGGCGGCTGTTGTCGGCGGGTCGCAGGCCCCACACGTCCTGATAGACGAGCGGCACAGTCTTGCCGTCGCGCTCCGTGTTGCCGAGATAGAGCATCACGTGGCCGCCAATATAGATGAGCGTGCGCATGGGCGCGCCGTGCTGCACGAGCCAGTCGAGGCGTTGCGCGGGCGTGGACGCCGAAAGATCGGTCATCGCTCCGGCGTTCATTTGCGTGGACGAATGGCGCGGCAGCCACACGCCGAACGCCGCGAAAATGCTCTGCAGTTCGGCCGAGCAGTCGTTGTCGAAGTTCGTGTTGCCCCAGCCATAGGGGCGGCCGATCAGCGCCTTCATCAGCTGCGCGAGATGGCGCGGCGTGGCCGCGAGCGGCGCCGGCACGATGGCGCTGGAATCGAGCGCCGCTGTGCGGATCGCGGCGCGGCCGTTTATGTCGCGGGCAGGCACGAGCACTTCGCCCGGCGTCGCGCCCGAAGCGGGCCGCAGCGGCAGCAGCGTGCCTGCGGGCGCTTCGAAGCGGAACACGCCGCCGCCGTCGCGCAGCACGGCGGACGCCACCACCACGACGCCGAGCGACTGGCGCGCTGCCGCGCGCCACGCCGAAACGAAGGCCTCATCGACGCTCGCCACGCCGTCGCTGCGCACCCAGCCTTGGACGTCCGGCGTCTGCACGTAGCGCCAGGCGCCGTCGGCGCTCGTGCCGAGCACGTAGAGCGGCGTGCCCGGCCGCACGACGCTCACCTGGAGGTTGTCGAAGGGATAGCCTTCGCCAGCAATGCGGTGTGAGTAGAACGACGGGTCAATGGTGGGCAGTTCGCGCACGTATAGCGCGGTCGTGGCGATGGCGCGTCGGGTCGCGTCGAAGCCGCTCGCCTGCTCGAACTGGTTGACGTTGGCGTTGCGCTCGATGGCGTCGATCCACGCCTTCGTGTGCGGCCGGAAATTCATGCCGTAGCCAATGCGTCGCGGCGCCTTGTCCGTGTTGTCGAAGTAGGCGAGGCGGCGCGTTTGCAGGGCGGCAATGTCGCTGCCGCCGTCGCGATACACGTGCTGCTCGACAAACGCGCGATTCCACGGCGAGGGGTCGTTCGGACCCGCACCGAAATAGCGCGCGACGAGCGCATTGAAATGCACGCGCTGGACTTCGGGGGACAAGAACGGCTTGTCGTAATCGGCGCTGGCCGGATCGATCCAGTGATCGACGTTCTGGTCGTAATGCTCGATCGGAAAGAGCGTGACCGTATCGGGCGGGAGCGTTTGCGCCTGATTTTGCGAGACCGGCCCGGTTGTGCACCCCGGCAGCACGCACGCGGCGGCTAGCGCCAGTGCGAGGATGCGCTCGCGCGAAGCGCGGGAGAAAGCGGAAAGGCGAAAGGAAGAATCGAGGGCAGAGCGCATGGGCGAGCGGGCGGTTCGACAACCCGTGGATGATACAGGACGCGCCGCGCCCGCCGCCCTCACTGTTGCCCGCCAATCAATCGATCATTGCTCGATCTGCCTGTTCCAGCGCGAATCCCACTGCGCACGGTGTTCGTTGATGACGTCCCAGTCCACCACCGTCACCTTCTTCACGAGCTGGTCGAGGTTGCCCAGGCTCTTTTGCATGTCGGGCGGCATGGTCGCGTTCTGGTTGGTCGGGATCTGCTTGCCGGCGGCGGCCGCCTTGCTTTGCGCAGGCGTCGAAAGCAGGAACTGCGCGAGCTTTTGCGCGAGTTGCGGGTCCGGGTTGTTCTTCACGACACACAGGTCTACGAGCAGCAACACCGCGCCTTCCTTCGGGTTGGCGTAGGCCACGGGCAAGCCCTTGTCCTTCAGATCGCCCACTGCCGTGGGCGTGAGCGGGAAGAGGCCGGCCTCGCCGGTCTGGATCATCTCCGAGAGCTTGGCCGAGTTCGGAATGTATTCAACGACGTTCGGCCCCACCGTGCTAGCCCACTTCGTGAAGCCCGGCTCGACATTGGTCTCGCTGCCGCCCATCAGGCGGTTGATGGCGAGAAAGCCATGCAGCCCGAAGGTGCTGCTCGAAGCCGACTGGAACACGACCTTGCCTTTGTACCTGGGATTGGCGAAATCGAGCCACGAAGTGGGCGGAGCCCAGCCTTTATCCGCGAACAGCTTCGTGTTATAGCCGATCCCCGTCATGCCGAGTTGCACGCCCGCGCCCACGTCGCCTTTCATGCGCGCGAACGGATAAAGCTCCTTGAGCACCGGCGAATCGTCGAGCTTCTCGCATACGCCCATGCTCACGGCGCGCGCCATCACGCCGTCGTCGAGAAAGGCGACATGCATCTGCGGGCTGTTGCGGTTGGCGAGGAGCTTCGCGAGCACGTCGGAGGAGGTGCCCGGCACGACCACCACCTTCACGTTGTTGGCCTTCTCGAAGTCGGGCAGGACCTGGCTCGTGTAGGCCTTCTCCATCGGGCCGCCGTTCATGCCGACGTAGATCGTCTTCGTTTGCGACCAGGCGCTGGCGGAGAAGCCAACGGCAACGAGTGCGGCGAGCGAAACCAGCGTGCGTGTGAATTTCATCGTGGGGACTCCTTATTTGATTGGGAGAGCGGCATGAACGGAAGACTGTGTGAAGCGGCCGATAGCGAACGCTTCGATGGGTGTGCTCGTCGCGCCATCGGTGACGAGTTCTGCGAGGACTTCGCCCACGCCCGGCGCGAGCAAAAAGCCGCCGCCGGAAAAGCCGAAGGCATGCAAGAGGCGCGGCGTGGTGTTGCTGAATCCGATGATCGGGTTGCTGTCCGGCGTTTCGCCTTCCACGCCGCTCCACGTGCGGATCAGCAGGGCGTCGCGCAGGCCGGGCAGCAGCGCGCAGGCGTCGCGCATGACGGCGCGCGTGGTGGCGGTGGAAGGCTGCGCGTATTCTCCGTCGCCATGTCCGCGTCCGCCGCCTATCACGCAGTTGCCGCGCTCGACCTGCCGTGCGTAGACGCCGCCGCCGTACACGCCGAGGTTATGTTCGATGAAGCGCGGCAGCGGCTCGGTCACCCACATGTTCGGGTAGATCGGCTTCATCGGCACGGTTTCGCCGAATGCGCCCGCCACCGTATTGGCCCAGGCGCCCGACGAGTTGATGAGCCAGTCGGCGCTGATGCGCTCGTTGCCCGCACGCATCTGAAAGCGCCGGCCGTCGAAGCTCAAGTCGCTGAGCGCGGTCTGCTCCTGCACGTGTGCGCCAGCGCGCCGCGCCGCCGCCGCGAAGCCTGGCGAGACGAGACGCGGATTCGCATGGCCGTCGCTCGCGCAGAGCGCCCCGCCGATGGCAGCCCGGCCGAGCCACGGGTAGCGGCGGCGAAATGCGTCGCCGCTCATGACCAGCGACTCCACGCCGAACTCGCGCGCCATGGCAGACCATGCGTGGAGTGCCTCGAGGTCGCTGTCGCGGCGCGCGAGGCGCAAGTGCCCCGACACGACGAATTCGCCGTCGATGCCGATCAGTTCCGGCAAGCGGTTCCACACGCGGCGGGCGCGCACCGCGAGCGGCAGTTGCTCGGCGCTGCGGCCGTGAGTGCGCACGCCGCCGTAGTTCACGCCGCTCGCCTGCGCGCCGCAAAAGCGCCGCTCGAACAAGCCGACGCTCACGCCCTTGCGCGCGAGCGCGAGCGCCGCCGATGCGCCGACGAGGCCGCCGCCCGCAATCACAACCTGGAAGTGGCGCGTGTCACTCATCGTGGGCTTCCTCTTCGATGACCTGCACGCCGTCGTCGAACAGCATGGGCGAAATCGGGATCGGCTTGATGGGCGCCTGGCTGCGCAAACGGCCCACTTCGTGCAGCGGCTTGCCGGTTTCAGCGCTGAGGAGCGCCATGGCGGATTCGCCGCACATACGCCCCTGGCAGCGCCCCATGCCGATGCGTGTGAGCGCCTTCAGGCGATTGACTTCGGTGGCGAGACCGTTGCGTATGCAACTACGCAGCGTGCCGGCATCGACTTCCTCGCAGCGGCAGATGGTCAGGTCGTCGGGCCAGTTGGCGGCGCAGTTGGCCGGAGGCGCGAATGCCTGCTCGATGCCGTCGCGAAAGCGCGTAATGCGCTCGAGGCGCTTTTCGATCGTCGCGGCATCGGGCAAATCGGCATCGTGCCGTGGCGCTTTGATGTCCATGTCTTCGAGCACCGCGAGTGCGGCGCGGCGGCCCGCGAGTTCGGCGGCATCGGCGCCTGCGATACCCGCGCCGTCGCCGGCCAGATAGACGCCCGGCACGGAGCTGCGGCCTGCCGCATCGCGTTCGGGCAGCCAGCAGCGGTTGAGGCTGTCGAAGGCGAAGCGGCAGCCCGCGAGATCGGCGAGCTGGGTTTCGGGCCGCAAGCCGTAGCCGAGGCCGACTGCATCGCAAGCAATCGCATGCTCTTTCCCATCGGCCGCGTGCCAGCGGATGTATTGCGCCGCTTCGTCGCCTTCGATGGCCGCGAGCGAAACGCCATGCTCCATGCGCACGCCATGCGCCTTGAGCCACGCGACGTAATACACGCCCTTGGCGAAGGTGCCCGGCTGGTTGAGCAGCTTCGACGCAGCGGCGGCCTGGCGCGCGAACGGGCTCGTGTCGAGCACGGCGGCCACTTGCGCGCCCGCTTTTGCATACTGGTAGGCGACGAGATAGAGCAGCGGCCCGGTGCCCGCGAACACTGTGCGCTGGCCAATGGCGCAGCCCTGCGCCTTCAACGCGACCTGCGCGCCGCCGAGCGTATAAACGCCTGGCAGCGTCCAGCCGGGCAGCGGTACGATGCGGTCGGTCGCGCCACTCGCGATGATCAGATGCGACCACGGCACACTGGCCTCGCGGCCCTCGCGCAGGGTGTCGAGCCGCCCCGGCTCGCACGACCAGGCGAGCGTATTGGGCCGATAGTCGATCTTCGGGAGGAGGTCGGCCATGGCGCGATGGACGGCATCGGCTTTCTTTGCCTCGAAGCCATACAGCGCGGCTTTCGTACGCGAGAAGCCCGCTTCGGAGGCGGGCTGGCGATAGATCTGGCCACCCCAGCGCGCGTTTTCGTCGATCACAGTGGGGCGCAGTCCGGCTGCCACGAGCGTTTGCGCGGCGCGAATGCCGGCCGGCCCCGCACCGACGATGACAACGCGAGGAGGCTTGGTCATGCTCATCGCGCACCTCCGTCGTAAACTTCGGCATCCAGATCAATTCGCGTCAGCACGCGCATGCCTTCTCGCAGCGGCGTAGAGCAGGCGCGCAGGCGCGTGCCGTCCTCGCTGCGGACCCAGCAATCCTGGCAAGCGCCGATCAGGCAGAAGCCCGCGCGCGGCGCTGTACTGAAGTCGCTGAGGCGCACGTGCCGCTGGTGCGTGAGGATCGCGGTGAGCAGCGTATCGCCCGCGAGCGCCTTGATTTCGACGCCATCTAATACGAAGGAAACACTCGCGCGCGCGGTCTCGGCAACGCGGACGAACTGGGCAGGGGAAAGCGGCGTGACGGTGCTCATGGAAGGTCAGTGGCGCGGCAGCAGGAATCGGAAGAGGCGGGCGGTGTTCAGTGCTGCCCGATCAGAATGCGGTTGAGCCCGTACACGCGGTCGAGCAGAAACATCGCACCAGCCGTGATGAAGATGACGAGCGCGGAAACGGAAGCCATCATCGGGTCGATCGATTCAGTCGCGTACATATACATGCGCACGGGCAGCGTGACGGTTTGCGGCGAGGTCACGAAGATCGACATCGTCAGTTCATCGAAGCTGTTGATGAATGCGAGCAGCCAGCCCCCCGTGATGCCGGGCACGATCATCGGCAGCGTGACGCGGCGGAACGTGGTCCACGCGTTCGCGCCGAGCGAGGCCGCCGCATGCTCGATGCTGCGGTCGAGGCCGCTGACCGAGGCGAGCACGAGCCGCATGACGAACGGCGTGATGATGATCATGTGCGCGAGGATCAGCCACGCGAACGAGCCGGTTGCGCCGATCATCGCGAAGAAGCGCAGCAGCGCGATGCCCAGCACGAGACCCGGAATCACGAGCGGCGAAAGCAGCAGCGCGTTGAGAAAGCCGCGGCCCGGAAAGCGCGCACGACCGATAGCGAGACCCGCGGGCAACGCGATGACGAGCGAGAGCGTGGCCGAAGCGAACGCGAGCTTGAGGCTGTTGAGGAACGCCGTGATGAAGTCGGGGTAGTCGAGAATCGCGCGGAACCAGCGCAGCGAAAGGCCGTGCGTGGGGAGCGTCAAGGTTTCGTCGGGCGTGAAGGCCACGAGAATGACGATGACGAGCGGCGCCAGCACGAACAGAATGACGAAGCTGTGGAACGTGAGGGCGAGCGGTCCGTTTTTGCGCATGATGTGTTTTCCTTAGCCCATGCTGCGCGCGTAGCGCCGTTCGAGCACGCGGTAGTAGGTGAGCATCACCACGAGATTGGCGACGAGCAGCAGCACGGCAATCGTCGCGCCGAGCGGCCAGTTCATCGAACTGAGGAACTGGTCGTACACGGCGGTGGCCGCCACTTTCAGACGCCGGCCGCCGAGCAGGCCAGGAATCGCGAAAGCGCTTGCCGAAAGACCGAACACCATGAGGCTGCCGGAGAGAATGCCGGGCATGAGTTGCGGCAGCACGATGCGGCGCATGGTGGTGAACGGCGAGGCCATCAGCGAGAGCGCCGCGTTCTCGGTTTGCGGATCGAGTCTTTGCAACGCGGTCCACACCGGTATCACCATGAATGGCAGCATCACGTGCACGAGCGCAATGACGATAGCGAAGGTCGTGTATTCGAGTTTGAAGGGCCCCGCGCCGAACAGGCCGAAGAACTGGTTCACGAGGCCGTTCATGTTGAGCAGCATGCTCCAGCCGAACGCACGCACCACCACGGAAACCAGTAGCGGCGCGAGGATCACGAGCAGGAACAGCGAGCGCCACGGGTCGCGCATACGCGAGAGGATGTACGCCTCGGGCGTGCCGATCACGACGCACAGCAGCGTGGTGAGCGCCGCAATGCCGAAGGTGCGCAGGAAGATGGTGTGAAAGTACGACGAGCCCAGCACTTCTACGTAGTTGTGCAGATCGAATGCGGCGATGGGGCCGCTCATCGGATCGAAGCGGTAGAACGTGAGTGCCAGGGTCATGGCGAGCGGCACGAGCACGAGCGCGGCGAACAGCAGCATCGCGGGCGCGCTCATGAGCCAGAGCGGCATGTAGGCCTGCCAGCCGGCGCGCATCGTGGCGCGCGGCGCGCGTTGTGAAGCGTCAAGCGTGCTGGACACGGGCGCCCTCCTTGTGGATGAAGCGAATCGCGTCGCTATGCCAGTCAATGCCCACCTGGTCGCCTTCGGCAAGCGGCTCCTTCCCCTCGTTCTGGCAGCACACCAGCATCTCCCCCGCACGGCTGTCCAGGCGGTAGAGCCACTGGCTGCCGAGGAAGAAGCGGCTCGTCACGCGTCCTGCAAGACGGCCCGAGCCGCTTGCGCACAGCTTGAGCTTTTCAGGGCGGATGCACAGCGTGATCGCGTCGCCCACACCCACCGCGCGGCCGCGCTCGGGCAGTTGCGCCGTCGACCCCGTTTCCGCGAGATCGTGGCCGAGATCCACGCGGATCGTGTCGCCCTCGCGCGCGACGATGCGGCCCGCGAGCATGTTGGCCTTGCCGATGAACTGCGAGACGAAGTCGTTCTCGGGCCGCTCATACGCGCGATAAGGCGTGTCGACCTGGGTGATGCGGCCGCTTTCCATCACGACCACGCGGTCGCTGATCGAGAGCGCCTCCGACTGATCGTGCGTGACCATCAGCGTGGTCGTGCCGATCTTGCGCTGGATGGCGCGCAGCTCGAACTGCATGTCTTCGCGCAGCTTGGCGTCGAGATTCGACATCGGTTCGTCGAGCAGGAGCACGGGCGGCGCGATCACAATGGCGCGCGCGATCGCCACACGCTGGCGCTGGCCGCCCGAAAGCTCGCGCGGAAAGCGGTGCGCGTAAGCGTCGAGGCGCACGAGCGCGAGCGCCTCGCGGATGCGATCCCTGCGCTCGGTTTTGTCCACGCCGCGCATTTCGAGGCCGAAGCTCACGTTCTGCTCCACGCTCATGTGCGGAAAGAGCGCATAGCTCTGGAACACGATGCCGAGGCCGCGCTTGTTCGGCGGCATATGCGTGATGTCACGACCGTCGAGCGTGATGCGTCCGCGCGTGGTCTCAACGAACCCGGCAATCATCTGCAGCGTCGTGGTTTTCCCGCAGCCCGAGGGGCCGAGCAGCGAGACGAACTCGCCTTTTTCCACCGACAAATTGACGCCGGTGACCGCCTGCAGGTCGCCGAACGATTTCGACACATCGGTCAGGGTGAGGAACGACATGGTTTGGCCTTCCAGTGCATGGGTTGCGCCGACACTCGCTGGGTGAATCGCGGTGCATGGCGTTGAGCCGACTGTAGCTAGCCAAATTTTGGGACGTCAATTTAAAATTCCATCGAGCGAGAGAAATCTGACTTATATTCCGTTTAATGGAATGTGGCGGCGCGCTAGCCTGTTGGCTATTTCATCCGATGAACTTCGGGAAATCCCTGAATCAGACGTCACAGACGAGGCACCGTCTGATGAGCCAACGATTCGGCCAGCACGCGCATTCGTACGAGCGTTCGGCGGATATTCCGCTGAATGGAATAAATTGAGGTCGATATGACGGCAGTGGAAGAGAAAAGTGGAACGCCAGCCGACGACGCACGCGGCGCGGGCGTGTTGCAGCGCGCATTCGCGGTGATCCGCGCCCTGGGCGCGAGCCAGGCGGAAGGTAGCCGCGTCACAGCGCTCGCCAAGACTGTGGGGCTGACGCAGGCCACCGTGCATCGGCTGCTGCAGGGGCTGATCGCCGAAGGTGTGGTCGAGCAGGACGAAGGCACCAAACGCTATCGGCTGAGCGTGGACTTCTTTGCGCTCGCCGCGCAGGCGGGCGATCCCAGCGGCATGCGCACGCTATGCCGGCCCGCGTTGCTGCGCCTGTGCGCAAGCCTTGGCGACACCATTTTCCTGCTCGTAAAGAGCAGTTTCGACGCGGTTTGCCTCGACATGTGCGAAGGTCCATTTCCGATCCGCTCGTTCACGGGCGATATCGGCGGGCGCGTGGCGCTCGGCGTGGGGCAGGGCAGTCTTGCCATTCTCGCGTTCCAGCCCGAAGCCGAACGCGAAGAAATCATTCGTTTCAACGTGCCACGCTTGCGCAGCTACGGTGTGCTGGACGAGGTGTATTTGCGCACGGAGATCGAGCGCGTGCGCAAGCTCGGCTACGCGGGGCGCAATACTGGCGTGCTGGAGGGCATGGCGGGCGTGGCCGTGCCGATTCTGGACCAGAACGGTTGCGCCGTCGGCGCACTGAGCGTGGGCACGCTGGCTGCGCGTCTCACTGAAGACCGGTTGCCCACGATCGTCGAACTGCTAAAACGGCAGGCCGAAATCATCGGGCCGCAAACGAACCCGTTCGACGTGGCGGTGCGCCGTCCCATGCACGGGCTCACGCGAGCGATGACGACGCAACCATTGGCTTGAGCGGCGACGGGTTGGGGGCGTCATGTCAGATGGATTCCTAACCAAATTAGTGAATCGCGAATCGTTCTCGTTAGGCGTTCGGCGTTCGGCGTTCGGCGCGCAAGCAGTTTGCAGGCTGACACAATGCTGCAATGCGAAATCGAGCAGTATGATCCGACGAAAATCGGCTAGGGGGATAACCCAACCGCATACGTCTTGGTTTTGGCGTAAACGGGCAGGGTGCTGTTCGTAGACTGGAGGCGATGTACGGATGGCAGTTCGCCGCCATGGGGCTTTGCGTTCCATCGCAGCGCGAGCAGGTGAACCCGGAAGCGAAAACAGAAGCGCTCGAAGCGCCGTCTTGCGCGTAGTCTCGCGAGACCCGGGAGGGATAAAACCACCTGCCGCGTGAACTGCCACATTGAGTACACGCCGTTGCCATGCCGACTAGAAGCGGTTGAGGAGCGTGGGCGCCGGGGGGGAGGTAGAGCGCGTGTGTCACCCGCGGCGCTTGCAGACAGAATATACCGGTGATTGATGACGACCATAAACGACCGGACGTTGCCCGTTTTCGAGGCACCGGCTGAGACAGTTGCGCCGGTGCCGGTACGCGCGGCGCCTTCGATCTTTCATGAGCGCTGGTGGCTCGATATCGCCACGCAAGGCAACTGGAAGCTTGCGGTGGTGAAGCAGAACGACGAGGTCATCGGCGAGATGCCGTACGCGATGCAGCGCACGCGACTGTGGCGTGTCTCGCACCTGCCGCCGCTCACGCGCACGCTCGGGCCGGTCATCAAGTCCGTGACCGGCAGCGAAGCCCGCCAACTGCATCATGAACTCGACGTCACCGGCAAGCTGATCGAACAGTTGCCCGATTGCGACAGTTTTTTCCAGGTGCTCGACCCGCGCATTGGCGATGCGCTTGCGTTCGCGCTGCATGGTTTTACGGTATCGGCGCGCTACACCTTCCGCATCGACCGCAATACCACGGCAGATGAAGCGTGGAAGCGTCTGAACAGCAAGACGCGCAACGTGATCCGCAGCGCGTCGCGTGAATTGACCATCGTGCCGGACCTCACGCCCAGCGAGTTCATCGCGTTCTACGAAGCGAATCTCGCGGCACGCTCTCGAACCAACGCCTACGGGGATGTGGTCATGCGCGAGCTCGTCAACGCATTCGTCCAGCGCAAGACCGGGATGCTGCTCGGCGCCTATGGGCAGGGTGGAAAACTCGTGGCGGCGATCGGCCTCGTTTGGGACCATCAGACGATGTATTACCTGCTTTCGTCGCGGGTGCAGGACGCGCACAGCGGATCGATCAGCCTGCTGCTGTGGAGCGGCATTGGCCGCGCGCTGGAGCGCAAGCTCACGTTCGACTTCGACGGCTTTTCGAGTCCGTCGACATTCAGTTTCCTCAACGGGTTCGGTGCGACGCTCACGCAGCGGCTAGGCGTCGAGCGCCACGGCACGGTGTATTTGCTGATGCGTACGCTCAAGCGGAAGTTCGCGCCCGGGCGGGTTTTCGCGCCCAATCTCTGAGCGGTGGCGCTCTAGGCGTTGTGGTGAACTGCGATGCGCGCTAAACGAGTTCGTGCTGCGCGGGGTCGCTTGCCTTGCGGGTCGTGACCTCGGCAAGCTCCAGCGCGCTCGATGCGAAGAGCAACGGCGTCCAGCGCCGGATCGTACTTTGCGCGCCGGCGGCAAAGCGCTCACGCAGCGCGGGCTCGCCGCCCAGCTCGCCGATACGTTGCGCGAGCGTCGAGACGTCGCGCGGTTCGACCACGAAACCGTTCACGCCGTCTATCACGACCTCGCCAGCCACGCCGCAGGTGCGCGTGACGATGGCAGGACACCCGGCCGCAAACGCTTCGTTCACGCACAATCCCCATTGATCGAATTCGCTCGCCAGTACGACGAATTCCGCGAGCGCATAAAGATTCGGCATTTCCTGATTAGCGAGTGAGTTGAGTATCGTCACATGCGGGGTAAGGCCGAACGAGGCGATGCGCGCGCGCAATTGCGCTTCGAGCGGTCCCTGACCCACCAGGACGAGGCCGATATTTTCGTTGTACACGCCGGATTTACGGTAGGCGTCGATCAGCACGTCGACGTTCTTGCGGGCGACGAAGCGGCTCACGCACAACACGTAGCGCTGCGGCAGTCCGAAGCGGGACCGCACGGCCTCGGGGTTATCGGTCGCGGCCTGCGCGAGATCCGAAAAATAATCGACATCGATCACGTCGAAGCCGATGCGCGAGCGTTCCTTCGGTATGCCAAGCGATTGCGCGTAACGGCGATGCTTCTCGCCCGCGACGAGCGCGCCGTCGAAGCGGCTCACGATGAAACGCTTGAGCCGCTCCTTCGTGCGCTGGCGCAGCCCGTCGTCGGCCTTCGAGTCCGACATGTAGATGAGCTTGAAGCGCCGCGTGAGATGTCTGAGGAAACAGAGCACCGCCGAATAGCCGGTGTTGTAGCCGAGCGTGATGACCACGTCAGGCATGAAGTTGCGTACCTTCGCGATGAGACGCGCAGTGTCGCGCGCGCCGAGGCCGTCGCTGTCTGCGCCGTTTTCGACCAACGTTTCCGCCATTCGCGGGCGGCTCGCAAAGAAGGCGGCGCGGCGTTCCTGCGGAAAGCCATACACGCCGGAGCGCGCGAAGACCTCGAGAAGCGCCACCTGGTGACCGCGACCGGAGGCCGCGCGAACGAGCGCCTCGTAGCGAGGGACGTGATAGTCGCCCAGGTTGCCGATGACGAAGAGGATGCGCATGGACAATGACGGCTCACGGTGGCGCTTGGTTGAGCAGGCAACGCACCGCGACGGTGCCTGGCCAGCATGAAATCCCGGACAGTCGTCCCGACCTGCCGGGCAGCGTTCGCTACGCCACGCCGCTCGCACATTCGCGGCGGGGACCCGCAGTCACGCCGTTTGGATCATCGTAACCCGATTGTGAGTCGTTTTTACGCAATGTCGGCGATCAGCGAAAACTTGTCCGATATGGCGGAGTCGATGCAAACCGAATGAAAACCTGCCGGACATTTTTTCCAGTCAATGCGCAGGGTGCGCACCAAAAATGGCACGCGGCTTGCATAGATCAGATCGTTACAAGCCGCTTCTGCATGGCAGAGCAGGGGTCGTGCCTGGATCGTAAGCCTGACGTGCAAACCTGGCTCGTAATCGATTGTCATCACAATTTCCGTCAATTGCGGCAATAAGATGAAAACTGTCACATCGATTTGTCACAATAGAGGTCTCGCATGTTTCAAGACATCAAAAAAAGGGAAAGCGCTTAAGGTCACCATCAGATTTTCAGCTTAGTATCGTAGAGTTGAGCTGGGGCCGTTATGCCTTCAATTCGATAACAAACATGTGAACCGGAATGCAAATCGAATGTTTTGTGTAATGTGTTTCGAGGAAATTGGGCGGCGCTGGACGCCGACCATGCAGGCCACGAGACGCACCAGGCTGCAAACCGGGTTTCACCACACTGCGCGGACAATCGAGGAATATGAAAACGCTGTTTCTGCAGGCCCCGTCGTATGACGGCTTCGACGGTGGCGCGGGCTCGCGCTACCAGGCAAAGCGCGAGATCCGCTCGTTCTGGTATCCCACCTGGCTTGCGCAGCCCGCGGCCCTCGTGCCCGGCAGCCGCGTGCTCGACGCGCCGGCCGACGGCATCGACGTGGAAGAAACGCTGAAGATCGCGATGGACTACGACCTCGTCATCATCCACACGAGCACGCCGTCGTTCCCGAGCGACGCGCTGTTTGCCGAGGATCTCAAGAAGCGCAAGCCGTCGCTGCTGGTCGGGATGGTCGGCGCGAAGGTGATGGTCGATCCGCACAACTCGCTCACGGCGACCGAAGCGATCGATTTCGTCTGCCGTGAAGAATTCGACTACACCTGCAAGGAAATCGCCGAAGGCAAGCCGTTCCCCGAGATCAAGGGCTTGAGCTGGCGCGCGAAGGACGGCTCGATCGAGCACAACGAAGCGCGTCCGATCCTCGAGAACATGGACGAGCTGCCGTTCGTCGCGCCGATCTACAAGCGCGACCTGAAGATCGACAACTACTTCATCGGCTATCTGAACTACCCGTACGTGTCGATCTACACGGGCCGCGGCTGCAAGTCGCGCTGCACGTTCTGCCTGTGGCCGCAGACGGTGAGCGGCCACCGCTACCGCACGCGCTCGGTGGAAAACGTGCTCGAGGAAGCGAAGTGGATCCGCGACAACATGCCGGAAGTCAAGGAACTCATGTTCGATGACGACACGTTCACCGACGACTTGCCGCGCGCTGAAGCGATCGCGATCGGCCTGGGCAAGCTCGGCATGACGTGGTCGTGCAACGCCAAGGCGAACGTGCCGTACAAGACGCTCAAGGTCATGAAGGAAAACGGCCTGCGCCTGTTGCTCGTGGGCTTCGAGTCGGGCGACGACCAGATTCTCGTGAACATCAAGAAGGGTGTGCGCACGGACTTCGCGCGCCGCTTCAGCGCCGACTGCAAGACGCTCGGCATCAAGATTCACGGCACCTTCATTCTGGGGCTGCCGGGCGAGACGCAGGACACGATCAAGAAGACGATCGAGTACGCGAAGGAAATCAATCCGCACACGATTCAGGTGTCGCTTGCCGCGCCGTATCCGGGCACGACGCTCTACAAGCAGGCTGTGGAAAACGGCTGGATGGAAGAGAACAAGACGATCAACCTGGTGAGCAAGGAAGGTGTGCAGCTCGCGGCGATCGGGTATCCCAACCTGCCGCGCGAGGAGATCTATCACCACCTCGAGCAGTTTTACCGCCAGTTCTACTTCCGGCCGTCGAAGATCTGGGAGATCGTGCGCGAGATGCTCACGAGCTGGGACATGATGAAGCGGCGTCTGCGCGAAGGCGTGGAGTTCTTCCGCTTCCTGCGCGCGCACGAGGCATGATGGAACGCACGCACGCGACGGGGCGAACCGGCGCCATCGTTGCGATGGCCGTGACGGCGCTTGCCGTCGCTTCTGCGGCAATTGAAGTCATGCGCGCTGAACTGCCCGGGTTTTCGCATCTGCTATTCGACTCGCTAGCAGTGCTACTCGGTCTTTGCGCCGTGGTCGGCATTATCTATACCTGCACGGCCAGCGCGCTCGTCGGCCGTTTCTTCGCGCGTGAGGTGGCAACGCCGCGGCACTTTCCGGCAATCACGCTCGCCAAGCCGCTGCACGGCGACGAATGGCACCTCGAGGAGCACCTCGCCAGCTTCTTCGAGCAGGACTATCCTGGACAAGTCCAGTATCTCTTCGGCGTTCACGATGCGCGTGATGAAGCCCTCAACGCCATCGAACGGCTACGCGTGCGTTATCCCGCTGCACACATCACGGTCGTCGCCGATTCGCGCCTTTATGGTCCCAACCGCAAGATCGCGAATCTCGTGAACATGCTAGAAAAGGCCGAGCACGACGTGCTGTGCTTTGCCGATAGCGACGTGCTCGTCGAGAAAAACTATCTGCGCCAGGTGGTCGGCGCGCTACAGCAACCAGGCGTCGGTCTGGTGAGCGCGGTGTATCGCGGCCTGTGCGCCCCCGGATTCTGGCCGCGTGTTGCGTCGGCCTTGACCAACTATCATTTCCTGCCCGGCGTCGTGACCGGGCTCGCTATCGGGCGCGCGCGGCCGTGTTTCGGCCAGTCCATCGCCATGACGCGTGAAATGCTCGAACGCATTGGCGGTCTTGCGCAATTCGCGCATCATCTCGCCGAAGATCATGCGATTGGTGAAGCCGTGCGCCGCGCCGGCGCGGAAGTTTCCATTCCGCCCATTCTCGTGCGGCACGCGTGCGTGGAGAATACGTTCGCACAACTCTTTGCGCACGAATTGCGCTGGAGCCGCACCGTGCGCGCGGCGGACCGCTCGGGGCATCTGGGCGCCGTGCTGATGCATCCGTTCGCGCTCGCGATGCTGGCTGTGGCGTTGTCCGGCGGCGCGGCGCCGGCGTGGATACTGGCCGCCGTGGCGCTCTGCGCGCGGGCGTGGCTGATCTGGAGGACCGATCGCGCGACCGCCGACGAGTCCAGCGGACTGTTATGCTTACCCCTTTGGGAAATGGTCCAGTTCGCGATCTATGTCGCGAGTTTTTGTTCGTCTGGCGTCGTTTGGCGCGGCACGCGCTTTCGCGTCGACAGGAATGGCATGCTTTCGCCAGTCCACGAGACCTGAGCGTCACAGTTGATGGGGGCACAATGAGACGGGAGCAAGCACTAGAGAGCACCCGCAGATGAAGCACATGGGACGTATCGCCGCCCTGGCTGGTCTCGCGATCGCCGTGTGGCTTGTATGGCGCGAACATCCTGCGGCAGTGTTGCAACTGTTGCGCGGCGCGGGCATGGGCCTCGTGCTGGCGGCCGTCGTGCATATCCTGCCGATGTGCGCGAATGCCTGGGACTGGCGCAGCCTGATTCGCGCGGCGCAGCGTCCGTCGTTCGCGGCGATGCTCAAACTCGTATGGATTCGCGAGTCGATCAACGGCTTGCTGCCCGTTGCACGTGTGGGCGGCGAACTCGTTTCGTTCCGCCTGCTTGGCCGTGCGGGCGTGCGGCCGGCCACGGCGGTCGCGAGCCTCATCGCCGACATGCAACTCACGCTGATCAGCCAGGTTCTCTTTGCGTTGGTCGCCGCCGGCTATCTGCTCGAACATTCCTCCTCCGATACCGCGCGGTTCGTGGGGCGTCTCGCATGGGGTCTCGCGGGGTTCATACCGCTGCTCGTGCTCTTTGCGCTCGTGCAGCACGCGCGGCCGTTCGAGCGTGCTGCACGCACGCTCAATCGCGTCACGAGCGGCAAGGTCGTGGATCTCGTGGGCAAATCCGTGCGCGTCGATTTATCGCTCAAGCTGATCTGGCGGCAGACCGGCGTGGTCGTGCGTTACGTGCTCATCTGGCAGACGCTTCAATGCCTCGGCTACGCGCTCGAGATCTGGATCGCGTTGCGTGTGCTCGGCACGGATGCGACCTTCATGCAGGCGTTCGTGATCGAAGCCCTGATCCAGATGTTGAGCAGCATCGCGTTTCTTGTCCCGGCCGGCCTTGGCGTGCAAGAGGGCGGTTTCGTCGTGATAGGCGGACTGCTCGGGTTCGACGCGCCCACTTGCCTCGCACTCGCGGGCGCAAGGCGCGTGCGCGACCTGCTGTTCTATTTGCCCGGGCTGCTTGCCTGGCAGGCCGCCGAATATGGCTGGCCGTCAAAGCGCCGCACAGAGGGCACGGCCACGCGCGCCCGCACGGAATAATCCCGCTAGTGAACACCCAATGACGCAAGACTTGCCCGGCGCATCCAATGACTCATTTGGCGCCAGGCAACGGTGTAAGGCCGTCGAATTCGGCGTGCGCAGGGCAGGCGCCGCTCAGTGCGCTTCGTACACGGTCGGCTTGCTGGTGACCGACTGAACACCGCGCACCTTTGCCGATAGACTGCTAAAAATGGAATAGATTTTCGCCCCGGTTGTTTTGGAAGAGCGGACCGAACTGGATCGACCGCGTAGCCTAAAGGAGCTTCTCCATGAAACACCTCTCACGCGGGAAGCAGATTGCAATTGGGGCAGCGCTGATTTCGATAATGAGCGCAGTGCACGCGCAAGCGGATTCGCTCGATATTCCGGGCGCACAGCCGTTTCTGTCCACGACTGCAGCGGGCGTGCAGATCTACGCCTGTGAGTACGGTGCGGATCACACGCTCGGCTGGGTCTTCCAGCACCCGCGCGCGACGCTATACGACGCGCACGGCGCGGCGGTGATCGAGCATTCTGCCGGACCCTCCTGGCAAGCGCGCGACGGCAGCCGCATCGAGGGCAAAGTCGTCGCGCAAAAGCCAAGCGATACGCCGGGTAGCGTGCCGCAGCTTCTGCTCCAGACGCACTCCACCGGAGCGCAGGGCGTGCTCGAATCCGTGCGCTACGTGCAGCGGGTCATGACGGTTGGCGGCGTAAAGCCGGCTGCGCCGTGCACAGTCGAGCACGAGTCGGGTAGTTCGCCTTATATCGCGACTTACGTCTTTTATAAGTAGGAAGACAGATCAAAGAGCCGCCTCATCTGGAATGGTGATCGGTTAATTAATTTGGCATGCTGAATTAAAATATTCAGGCTGTCATTATCATCGAATTCATCAACCGCCGCGTCGTTCGCGTTCGCCGGGCTGCAGGCGGCCGTCAATGCAGGCGAATGCCTGCGCGTCGTTGGCAATCATGCGACTGAGTCCTCGTGCTGCGGGGCGGGCGGCGCCGTGGGCGCTGCGCCGCTGAACATGGTGCCGACCGATGAATGTATACCAAGGTATAGGGTCGCCATCCAAAAGCGTCAATCAGTCTATGCGCGGGAAGAATACCGGCTTGCCGCACTTCTCCTTAAGCTTCGGTCATTCGAAATATGTGGACGCAATACAAAGGCGTTCCGGCTTCGGAAGATGGGGCACGCGTGACATTCACGCTCATCCAGAATATGGGAGGTAGCCGTGGTGAGATTGGATTCGTTGCGGTCGACATACGCGGGAGCCGCACTCGATGGCGGCGGCCCTGGCGAAAGCATGCGCCTCGCGCAGCCACGTGGTGTCAATGACGCCAACGACGAAACACACGCGCCGCGCGATTGCGTGGAAGTCTCAGCGCCGGACTGCTCGCGGAATGCGTGGGCGCACGTGGTCTCGGGCCTGCTTGCCTCGCCGGCTTCGAGGACGAGCGTTGCGCGCCGCGTGAGCGCGACGCACACGCGAAGCGACCTCCGGCCCGCGGATGACAAGGCATACGGAAACTGCACGGTCACGATCGAAGAGCGACTGGCCAATTCTTCGTTCACGCTCTCGTGGAGCGACCCGACGCGCTGCAGCTACCGTGAACAGGTCTGGAAGCGGGCAATCGCCAGAAAGTCGGGCATCTGCGTACTTTCCGGAGCGACGATCAAGCGAGGCGATGCCGTTTTTCGGCCGTTAGCGCGGCGCTACAAGATCCCTTTGAATTCGGGGGCGATGATACTGGCCGTGTCGCTTGAGCAGTGGGGCGCTCACACGGCCGACCCCGAATAGCCAGGCATGGCGCCACAAAAACATTAGAACCCGGCGCGTAAGATTCATTATTTGGGATTTCTCCTTCCCTTCAGTATTTCCCGCGAAACGATCGGGCTGCATCGGCGCGGCCGGACTCCCCAATACCAAAGTACTACAGCCTCGCATGAACGCGCGATGTAAGCTTCAGGCTTGGCGTTGCAGCGATTGCGCCACGTGGTGGCTGCCGGCCCCGCGGCTGGCGCTTCAAAGGGCGACGTTTCAGCTGGTGAGTCAGGCATCGGCGTCCCATGGGTCCCGGGAGGTGTGTGTGATGGTTCAATTCGCACAACGTAATACTGCAGAACACTATCGTAGATGCTAAACACTGTGACCGACCGGTCGGCTGCCCCTCACGTCAACACCCCTGCCGGAGTCGTCTATATCGTGGACGACGACGATTCGGTGCGCGACGCACTCGCGAGCCTGCTGCGCTCGATTGACCTGGAAGCCCATGCCTTTCACTCCGCCGAAGCGTTCCTGGCGGCGCCCAAGAGCCCGGGGCCATCGTGTCTCGTGCTTGACGTCCGCTTGCGCGGTCAAAGCGGCCTGGCGCTGCAGAAGTCACTCCTGACGCAGGAACGGCAGGAACGCGCGCCCATGCCGGTCGTTTTCATGACGGGCTACGGCGATATCGCCATGACTGTCGAAGCGATGAAGGCGGGTGCAATCGACTTCCTCACCAAGCCCTTTCGCGATCAGGACATGATCGACGCCGTGGTCGCCGCGTTGCAGCGCGACGCGCAACGTATCGAAGCGGACAACTCGCTCGTGCAAGCGCGCGAGCGCTGGGACGCGCTGACGCCGCGCGAGCGGGAGGTGTTGCTCAACGTCGCGGCGGGGTTGATGAACAAGCAGATCGCTTCGAGAATGGGCATAGCGGAGGTCACGGTCAAGATCCACCGGGGCCAGGCCATGCGCAAAATGAATGTGCGCTCCGTGGCCGACCTGGTACGCCAAACCGTCGTGCTCGGGGTCGAGCCGTCGGGGCAGTCAGCTAACACGACGGTTCAGGGTCCCTCAACCTTTTGGATGCGTTCATAGCAGTACGTTGCGGACCTGACGCTGAGTTGGGTGGCGCGGCATCGGACCGATGCGTACGCAACGAAATTCCGCGGCTTTTCAGAAACAGGCGCTGTTGCGACGCCTGTTTTCGCATGCAATAATCCCAAAATTCCTTGGTCAGACCGGACAACCCACGGAAAACATACCTGAGCGCGGGCTTTTTGCGCATGTTTGAAACTCTGACGCCTGCTCGCAAATATCAGAATAATGATGGGATTGGCCATTGATCCCGGCCTCGTGCTGGATGCGCTGTCTGTTATTGCATGGACTGCGTTGCCCGACGGACGGGTCGACTTCGTCAACCGAAAATGGTCCGAATACACGGGCCTTGGCCTCGCGGCGTCTTCCGGCTCGCAGTGGCAGGACACGGTAGACCCCGGCGACCTGCCAGAACTGCTTGGGCGCCACCACGCCATTCTCGCTTCCGGGGAGCCTGGAGCAATCGCGGCGCGTCTGCGTCGCTTCGACGGCCAGCATCGCTGGTTCGATATTCAAATCAGTCCGATCCGCGACGCCGAAGGCCAGATCGTTCGCTGGTGCGGGACGTGCAACGATATCGACGACTTGCGGCACGCTCAGGAAGCGCTCGATCGGCAGGCGCTCGACCTGCAATTGATTGTCGAGTGTATTCCGGTGCCTGTCACGGTGACGTCGCCGACTGGCGAAGTCGAAGGTCAAAATCAGCTCACGCTCGATTATTTCGGAAAGTCATCCGAGGAACTCAAAGCCTGGCGCAGTCACGACATCGTGCATCCGGACGATCTCGACGCGGCGATTGCGGCGCAGGAAGCCTCGCTTGCGAGCGGCAAGACGTACAACGTCGAAAGCCGCCATCGGCGCGCAGACGGCGTTTACCGCTGGGTCAACGTGCGTGGATTTCCGCTGCGCGATCGCGCCGGCAGCATTCTGCGTTGGTTTCTCCTGTGCATCGATATCGAAGACAGGAAGCGAGCCGAGATCACGCTTGCGGAGAGCGAGCGCCACCTCAACGAAACGATCAACGCGCTGCCCGCGCTCATCTGGTCAGCGCGCCCGGATGGGACGGGCGAATTCTATAACCAGTACTACCTGGATTATCTCGGGCGAACGCTCTCGCAGGTGAAGGACCACGAGTGGACCAAGGCAGTGCATCCCGATGACCTTCCGGGGCTCATGGGCGCCTGGACCAACATTATGGCAAGCCGCATGCCGGGCGCAGCGGAAGCGCGCATGCAGCGCTACGACGGCCAGTACCGATGGTTTCTGTTTCGCACGAGCCCGTTGCGGGACCAGGATGGAAACGTCGTCAAATGGTATGGCATCAACATCGACATCGACGATCGCAAGCGCACAGAGGAAGAATTGCGGCGCAGCGAGGCCTTCCTCGCCGAAGGTCAGGCGCTGGCCAGAATGGGCAACTTTACGTGGGATGCCGATACGGATGAGATCGCCTGGTCGGAGCAGATTTACCACATCTTCGAGTTCGAGCCGGGCACGCCCGTTACGCTAGAGCGTATCGCCGAGCGAGCGCACCCGGAGGACATGGGGTTCATCGCGCAGTTCATCGAGCAGGGGCGGCGCGGCGAAAGCGATATCGAATGCCAGCACCGGCTATTGATGCCGGACCAGCGCATCAAGCATCTGCATCTGATCGCGCACCGCGTGACGGACCTGCCGGGCCGCAAGGAATATAGCGGCACGACGCTCGATATCAGCCAGCGCCGCAGTTCGGAAGAGGCGCTCGACAAGGCACGCGCGGAACTTTCGCATGTCGCGAGAGTGATGAGCCTTGGCGCGTTGACGGCTTCGATTGCCCATGAAGTCAATCAGCCGCTCGCGGGTATCGTGACCAACGCGAGCACCTGCCTGCGCATGCTGGCGGCCGTGCCCCCCAATATTGAAGGCGCGCAGGAAACGGCGCGGCGCACGATCCGCGACGGCAACCGCGCCGCCGACGTCATCACGCGGCTACGCGCGCTCTTCACCAGGCGCAGCGTCACGATCGAACCGGTCGATCTCGCTCACACTGCGCGGGACATCATCGCCCTCATGCAGGGCGATCTCGACCGCGCGCGCGTCATCATGCGCATGGAGTTCGCAGAGGGCCTGCCTTTCGCGGGCTGCGACCGCGTGCAGGTGCAGCAGGTCATCATGAACTTGTTGCGCAACGCGGCGGATGCCATGCGCACGGTGGACGACCGGCCCCGGCGCGTGACGGTGAAGACCGAATCCGAGTCGGACGAAGTGATCCGCTTGACCGTGCGGGACTCGGGAATCGGCTTTGACCCGCAAGACGCGCAACGGCTTTTCGATGCCTTTTATACGACGAGGCAAGACGGCATGGGCATTGGTCTCGCGATTAGCCGATCGATCATCGAGAGCCAGAACGGGCGTCTCTGGGCGGAGATCCCAACGGACGGTCCCGGCGCGATCTTCTCGTTCTCGCTTCCCGTCTATGGAGCGTGACTGACGCTTACGCGCCCTCCAGCGGCGCGTATACATACCTCCGTATGATGGACGCGCGCGATGGGATCGGGCATCGTGCGGTGTTTGCTCCAACGCATCTGACGCCCTCACGCATATTGGCGGCGGATATTAGCGAGGTAGGCCATGCAAAGACCTGGCGAAACTCAACGACAGATGTCCGCGAGCGTCTCGCAGGCGCTTCCTGTTGTGTTCGTGGTGGACGACGACGTGTCCGTGCGCGAATCGCTGGAATTGCTCATTCGCAGCGCCGGATGGCAGCCGCAGGTGTTCGGCTCCGCGCAGCCATTTCTCGCTCACCCTCGCGTTTGCGGGCCAAGTTGCCTGCTGCTCGATGTGTCGCTTCCGGATCTGCACGGTCTGGACTTGCAGCGCCAAATCGTGGCCGACCGTGCCGACATGCCGATCATTTTCATTACCGGCTACCCCGATGTACCTGTGACGGTGCGGGCCATGAAAGCCGGCGCCATTGAATTCTTCACCAAGCCATTCAATGGCGAAGCGTTGGTGGACGCTATTCGCGAAGGCATCGAGCGCAGCCGCGAGGCGATCGACACGGAGAGCGAACTCCGCGTGCTCCAGGCGCGCTATGCCGCGCTCACCCCGCGCGAACGGGAAGTGATGACGCTCGTGGTGTGCGGCTTGCTCAACAAGCAGGTGGCGGCGGAGCTTGGCATCAGCGAGATCACGGTAAAGGGGCATCGCGGCAGACTGATGGAGAAAATGGAGGCGGGATCCTTGCCTGAACTCGTGATCATGGCCGCGAAGGTTTGCCCGCAGGCCCAGGCTGCGTGGCAGCCCGGCGGTGCGCGCGCAAGAGGCCGCCGCTCGGCGTTAGCCGGTTCACAGCGGCTTTGATGCGGTGCGTGGCGAGTTTGCGCCGTCCTTGCGGACAGGTTATTTTATTCGAGTGATACCAAGGTATCGTAGATTCTCCACCCGGCATGGTGCATCCTCAAGGAGCGGGGTAGTGGTCTCAACGAGACTTGATTGCGGGCAATCATGCTGGTAACGTTGGTCGATGATGACGAAGCAGTGCGGGAATCGCTTCCAGATCTGGTGAGAGTGTTCGGATATGCCGTGAGCGTGTTCTCGTCTGCCGAGGCTTTTCTCGCGTCCGAAGTTGTCGATCAAACCCAGTGTCTGATCCTCGACATCAATATGCCGGGTATGGGCGGGATGGGGCTTTTTCGTGAGTTGAAGCGTCTTGGCAAGAACGTGCCGGTCGTTTTCATTACCGCTCACAAAGACGCCGCCGTTCGCGATCGCCTGATCGCGCAGGGTGCATGCGATTGCCTGTTCAAACCCTTTAGCGATACGGCACTTCTCGCGGCGCTCAAGGTTGCGCTGCGCGAGAACTGAGAGCGTTTCAGTGCTTCGGGGCGATAAAGAGGAACAACGTGCCTCAAAGTAACGCAGGTGGAGCAGGTCAGGGCGTCATGCCGTCGAGCGGTTCGCGTGCCGAGCCCATTGTCTTTGTTATCGACGACGACATTTCCGTGCGCGAATCGCTGGAGTTATTGCTGCGCAGTGCAGGCCTGCACGCGCAGATATTCGCTTGCGCCGAAGATTTTCTTGCTCATCCGCGCGTTTTCGCGCCCACCTGTCTGGTTCTGGACGTATCGCTTCCGCAGGTGAACGGCCTGGAACTGCAGCAGCGCATTGCCGCCGACCGGCCCGATATGCCGATCATCTTCATCACCGGTCACGGGGACGTGCCCATGACCGTGAAAGCGATGAAAGCCGGTGCAGTCGAATTCCTGACCAAGCCTTTCAACGACGAGACGTTGCTCGAGGCCATTCACGACGCCGTCGAGCGAAGCCGTGACGCCCTCGAAAGCCACATGGCGTTGCGCGCGCTTCACGACAGCTATGCGACGCTCACACCGCGCGAGCGGGAAGTCATAGCGCTCGTGGTTTCGGGATTGCTGAACAAGCAGATAGGCGGCGAACTCGGCATCAGCGAAATTACCGTGAAGATGCACCGCGGTAAGGTTATGCAGAAGATGAGCGCCGATTCGCTGCCGGAGCTTGTCAATATGGCGACGAAGCTACGTTTGTCGCCGCAGCGCGATCGCAAGCGCTAGCTATCAGGCGCGCAGAGTGCGTAAACCAATCGCTGTATCGTGCTGTCTTGCTCAGCAATGGTACCCTTTCGCGTCTCTTGACTCCCTCACTTCGCGCCTCGCTGCTTGAGTTCCCATGCCAATTATTTTCGATAACGAAATAATCGTAATGGAAAGGAATGCCAACGGCGCGCCACATGCGCGGCCGGCGGCTTATGCCGGACAGTTCACGGGCAAATACCTGCATCGCGACATCAGCGGCGGTATTGGCCACAATCTGCCGCAAGATGCACCCAGAGCGTTCGCGGATACCATGCTGCAAGTCCAGCATCTGTAGCGACCCTTGAAGCGCTATAGTCCGCGGTGAGCGCTCGACGTCAACGCGTGCGCACGCGCAGGGACGTCACGCCGCGCAGGTTATTGCGACGATGCCAGACCAGTCCGTCCAGATCCACAGGGCGGATCTCGGGGAAACGGGCAAGCAGGGAGCGCATCGCGACATCCAGCTCAAGTACTGCGAGCCGCGCGCCCAGACAGTAGTGAATGCCCGCGCCGAACGCGACCGAAGGCGTGCTCGCATTGCGCGCGAAGTCCAGCGTATCGGGCGCGGGGAATGCGGCCGGATCGCGGTTGGCCGACCCGATCAACATGAACACGACGGAGCCGCGCGCGAGCGAGGCGGGTCCATGCGTGATGTCTTCGAGCGCGGTGCGCACGAGCATTTGCACCGCGCCGTCATAACGCATGCACTCCGCGATCGCCCGCGGCAACAGCTTCGGGTTGAGCTTTAGCGCCTCCATTTGCTGCGGATGGCGAAAGAGCGCGATCATCATATTGCCGATCATGTTCGACGTCGTTTCGTGCCCGGCAATGAATAGCAGGACGGCATTCGAAACGACTTCTTCATCCGTGAGCCGCGAACCTTCGTCTTCCACGCAGAGCATGGCGGAGACCAGATCGTCGCCGGGTTGTGCGCGACGCTGCTCGATCACGCCGTGAAAGTAACGTTCGAGCGTGAGCGCGGCTTCGTCGGCCGCGCGCAGGCCGTTTTCGTCGAGCGGTGCGAGATCGAATGCCGCGACGAGCTGGCCTGCCGCGCCGCCCAGTGCGCTCGCGTGCGCAACGGGTACGTCGAGCAGCCGGCAGATGATCTGCACCGGCAACGGGAATGCGTAGTCGCTGACCAGATCGAACTCGGCGCGCGAGGCCACGCGTTCGAGCAATTCATGCGTGGTCGCCTCGATAATCGAAGTCAGCTTCTCGATGCTTCGGGCGTTGAACGTCTTCATCAACAAAGCACGCAATCGTGTATGCGCGGGCGGATTCATCATCAGCAAGGTACGGCTCAGCGACTGAAACACCGGTTGTGCCGTCGCCTCATCGCCATAGCGAGCGGCCACGCTTTGCAGATAGGTCTTGCCCATGCGCGGGTCGCGCAGCAGGGCGTCGATGATCTCGAAGCGCCCCGTCACGAAGGCTTTGGGCCCAACCTGCAAGATCGGCCCTGCTGCGCGAATCTTTTCGTACAGGGGATAAGGATTGGTGAAGAAGGCGGGCGAGGAGAAGTCGGAGAATTGCATAGGTGTGAGCGGTGGGTTTCTCTTCGAGCGTCTTGACGAGGGTGTGGAGCGTGCGTTTGGCCAGGCGGTTTTGAATCGCCGTTGCACGCAGGGATTAGAAGCCGCGCATGTGTCGGGCATGTTTCCGTATTCGGGCGGTTTGTAAGCCGTTGTTTCGTGGCGCAAGCTCGATACATTGCGCTACAAATTGGCTCGTGTCCAGGCCACGTCGAGAGGCCGGGGCGGCTAAAAACAGAGCGCCTCGCTTTCTACGCGGGCGCGACTGCCCGGCGCGGTTTCGCGCGCGTCGTGGTGAACCGTCACTGGCGTGGAAAGAACATAGCCCTCGTTGCGCAGAGTCTTGATGTAACGGGCCGCGCGTGCCGTGTCGTTCAATTTTTGCCTGAGCCGGCTCACCAGCAAATCGATCGAGCGGTCGAACGGGTCGGCGTTGCGCCGCTGCGTGAGGTTGAGCAACTGGTCGCGCGTCAATACGCGTTGCGCGTGGTCGAGAAACACGCGCAGCAAGCGATATTCGGCGCCGCTGAGCGCGACGACCGTGTCGTCGGATTCGAGCAGATGGCGCGCGGTGGTGTCGAGGCGCCAGTCCCCGAAGCCGAGGACCGGCGTATCGTCCACGGGCTGCAGGTCGGGTGGCAGCATGCGCGTGCGGCGCAGCACCGCCCGGATGCGGGCGAGCAGTTCGCGGGCCTGAAATGGCTTGGCCATATAGTCGTCCGCACCCATTTCGAGCCCGACGATGCGGTCGGTGACATCACAGCGGGCCGTGAGCATGACGACGGGCAGCGCGCGATGGCGACTTTCGCGCAACCCGCGGTAGAGCGCGAGACCGTCTTCGCCAGGCAGAATCAGGTCGAGCAGGACGAGGTCGGGTGTATGTCTTCCCAGATACTCATGCATTTCCCTTCCGTTGCACGCGGTCGTGACCTGCATGCCGTTTCGCTGGAGATAACCGGCAACCAGTTCGCGTATGCCGCGGTCGTCGTCGACAACCAGTATGTGATCGATTTTTTCCATGATCGTCATAAACGGGACGGCGGAGCATTTCTACCGCTGCCAGCAGAGTAACCGGATGCAGACGATCAGACCATTCCATTCTGGATTGAGCCGACAGATGTTTACGGATAGGTAGCCACATACCTTCGTATATGGATATTCCGCCGTAATGAAAAACATAACCGGGTGGGCTGTGTTTATTTACGGCTTACGAAAGATTACATAGCCGACATACGCGAGATACATTGCCTGCCTTTAATGGGGTGCGACTTTCCGGAAACGATCGTCAGCGTGAAAGCCACGCGTTGCCGTGTCGCCGCGTCAATTTGACTATCCCTTATGAACAGGATGCCAGCGATGTTTTCGAATGATTTTTCCCCAATGCGACGCCACCTGCTAGCCGCATCGGCGGCGGTTGGCGCGTTTGCGCTCTTTCCTGAAGCGATTTACGCCGACACGCAGAACGCAAAAATTCGCCCATTCAAGGCGAATATTCCGGACGCTGCGCTGGCCGATTTGCGCCGGCGTCTTGCCAATACGCGTTGGCCCGGAAAGGAAACCGTGGCCGACGAATCGCAAGGCGTTCGCCTCGCACGCATGCAGCAGCTGGTTCAGTATTGGGGCAGTGATTATGACTGGCGCAAGGGTGAGGCGAAACTCAATGAATTTCCCATGTTCGTGACGGAAATAGACGGGCTGGATATCCAGTTCATTCACGTGCGCTCGCAACACGAGAATGCTTTGCCGATGATCATGACGCACGGTTGGCCCGGCTCGATTCTCGAACTGACCAAGGCCATCAAACCGCTGACCGATCCCACAGCTTTCGGCGGGAGCGCCGACGACGCTTTCCACGTGGTCGTACCGTCTTTGCCCGGCTTCGGCTTTTCGGGAAAGCCGACCACGCCAGGTTGGGGCTCCGATCATATCGCGCGGGCTTGGGGCGAACTGATGGGGCGCCTTGGCTACGCACGTTTTGTCTCCCAGGGGGGCGATTGCGGCTCGGTCGTCTCGCACCGCATGGCCATGCAGCACGTAAAAGGCTTGATTGGCATTCACGTGAACATGCCCGCAACCGTGCCGCCGGATATTGCGCGGCTGCTTGCGCTGGGTGAACCCGCGCCCGCGAGCCTCTCCCCGGACGAGAAACGTGCGTACGAAAAACTGAATGTTTTCTATCGCGACAACTGCGGCTATTCGGCCATGATGGTGACGCGTCCACAGACGGTGGGCTACGCCCTGGCCGATTCGCCCGTGGGCCAGGCGGCATGGATGTACGACAAGATTTCCCAATGGACTTATAGCGGCGGTGTTCCCGAGCGTTCTCTGAGCCGCGACGAGATTCTCGACGATATTTCGCTCTACTGGCTCACCAACAGCGCGACGTCGTCGGCCCAGATTTACTGGGAAGATCACTCGAATAACTTCAACGCGGTCGATATCGCGTTGCCGGCGGCCATCACTGTGTTTCCGGGTGAGATCTATCAGGCGCCGCGCAGTTGGGCAGAGCGCAGTTATCACGATCTCGTCTACTTCAACACGGTCGACAAGGGCGGCCATTTCGCGGCCTGGGAAGAACCGTTGCTCTTCGCACAGGAGGTTCGCGCCGGATTCAGGCCGATACGCAAGCTCGCTTAGCGGTGTCGCGTCCCGCACGCTTGACCCTTTCAGCGTGTGGGGCGCGCCGCGTGATGGTACCCATCCGTAGGCTTGAACATATACGTTCATATAATGGCGCCGCGCGCCTGAGGTGCCCTATTCTGGCGCTGCCGGGCAGGGGGTGCCACGAAGCAGATGTTCCGGGCAGCGCGTCTGCTGTCTGTCAAATGCGCGTTTCCTGGCCAGTACAGGAGAACGGATATGAACGCGCACGCCATCGAACCATCGGGTACCCCAAACGCTTACCTGCACGCAACCGATGCCCGCGCTTCGGCGCCTCGCGGCGCGTGGCGGTCTTTCGAAGCGTGGTCGCGGCCCTTATGGGTGCTGCTTGCGGCGGCCTGCGCTTACGCCTCTTACTCAACCCATGCAGTGTCGTGGCAGGTGCTCGTGCGCTTCGGCTTGCCCCTGGTGCTGCCCGCCATACTCGTGACTGCGCTCGTGGCGCTGAAGCTCGTCGAGTTGCACGTGTACGTTCGGCGCATGGAGGCCAGGGTCGAGCGCAGCCTCGGCGAAGGGGCGGAGGCGGTCCTGCCCGAAGACACGGGGCCCGCTACGATTGCGCGTCTCGCCCGCGCGTTCAATGTGGGCGCGCGCCATCGGGCGCGCCGCCAGGCCGAGTTGCTACATGTGCTTGCCGCCTATGCGCACGATTTGCGCACGCCGCTTACGCGCATGACCATGCGTTCGGAACTCGTGGAGGAAGCGGCGGTAAGAGACGCGCTCGCCCGCGACCTTGCAGAGATGACCGAACTGGTCGAAGGCAGTCTTTCCTGCGCGCGTATGCAATGCAGCGCGCTGGAGCCCATGCGTTCCATCGATGCAGACAGCTTGCTCGGCGTGCTGATTGCGGACTATCGGGACGCCGGGCGCATCGTCGAACTCGAGGGGCGGGTGGGACGTCCCGTGATGACGAGTCCCCATGCGCTGCGCCGCGTGCTTGTGAATCTCATCGACAATGCGCTGCGCTACGGCGTGGATGTCCATCTTAGTGTGAGGGTCGAGGCGCAGCGTCTCGTGCTGGCGGTACTCGATTCGGGGCCGGGCATCGCTCCCGCGCGTCTGGAGTCGGTTTTCGCCGCCTGGTACCGCGCGCCCGAAACGGCCGCCTCGGCGACGGGCTCGGGCCTCGGGCTCACGATTGCGCGACGCCTCACGCTCGCCATGCACGGCGAACTCGAACTCGAAAACCGGTGCACGGGCGGCCTCGAGGCGCGTCTGATACTGCCGTTGGCGGCAGCGTGAGGCTGGCATGTCGAATCGCCGGGCCATCGGCGCAGTGTTACGCAAGACTTAAGCCGATGCCAGCGTCACGGTAACGATGGTCGTTCCGCACAAGCGCTCAGTGAGATCGATATGAGCGGGACGCTCGCTCCACCACCGCGAGCGCCTTGCTCGCGCACGGTGGCCGAGCACGATGAGGTCGGGGTTGAACGTTTGCGCGTGACGCGTCACGACATCGGCGATTCGCCCGTATTTGACGTAGCCATTCGCGGTGATGCCGATATTGGCCAACTGTGCGACGGCATCGCAGAGTGTGCCACGGGCCCTTTCCTCGAGATGGGTATAGGCGACGTCGCTCAGCAGGCCGCCGCAGCTTGCGTTCACGCTTTCGGTATCGACGACGGCGACCACGTCGACTGGGGCGCACAAGGCAAGCGAGAGCTGCGAGCAGCGTTGCAGAGCGGCCTGGGCCTCGCTCGTGCCGTCGTACACGAGCAGCATGCGGGAAAAGGAAGACATAGTATGTCGATAACTTAACGGAGCCGCTGGCGGCTCCAGACTGAACATGAAGGTCGGCCAGTGGATTCGTCCCGGAGGGCAAGATGTCTGGCCGCGCAATCAGAACAATCCGTGATCGGTGTTTATTCCCGGCGATGTGCTAGTTGGTGTTACGCCGCGATTCGCCGCCGGAAAATCTCTCTTTAAATATAATTCGGAATCCAGAAGTAATGATGTGAGATCAGTCACCCCGCAGCGTTTCCGGCCGGCGCCACCCAGCCCACGGTTTCGAGCGTCTGGTCTTTGGCAATCTGTTTGCCGATTGCGAGCAGCTGGTCATCGTCGAGCGACGCAATCAACGCGTAGCTGAGGTTGGCGCGCCGCCACATCAAGACATTCATGCTTTCGACATGCTCATGCGTCATGCTTGCGTCCGGTTTTTCGTCCTTCATCACGCACAGGGCAACGGGCAAACCCGTTTTGGGTAGATACACGATCTGCACAAGCGGTCTCTCGTGAAAGCGCAGCCGTTGAACGCGCGTGAATGTGAGCCCCGCAGGGCGCAGGTCCGGCACACGTATCGGTACGCCGTCGTCGCTGTGAATCTGCGCGATCACCTGTGAGGCCAATTCCGGCGTGAGCGCGTCGAAGGCGACGGTGTCGCGCGTGTAAAGCTGTTGATAGTTCACCGCCGCGGCGATCCACGGCGAGACTTTCGCGGCCGCGGTGTGCAGCGTGATGGCGCCTGTACGACGGTCACTGCGTGTCCAGTCCGTCGCGTAGCGCAGCACGAGCGCGCAGCTTAGCGCGCCGGCGGCGAATGTCATGGCGAGACCCGGCAGTGATAGATTCTGCGCGCAACGAAACGGCAAGCGCGAGAGAAGCCGCGAAAACCAGGCAGGTTCCGTGCTGCCGGCTGACTGCGGCGTGCCGGAATACGCGCGGCTGAGTTGAGCGATCTTGAGCGAGAGCTGCTCAGGTACGGGCGGCAGCTTCTGGTGCGCAAAAGCGTGCCGATACCTCAGCGCCGACGCCGTGAATAGCGCAGCGCGCTCCGCGATCTCGGGCGATGCGCTGATCGTCTTCTCCACGTCCTCGCGCTCACGCGGCATGAGTTCGCCGTCGACATAAGCCATGAGCAGGATGTCATCCATAGTCATGCCTCAATTTCCTTGCGGTTCGCCGCGCTTTTCGCGCGTTCTTCTTTTTTCTGGACGTCGAACAGGGCACCGATCGCCTGGCGTGCCCGCGAAAGCCGGCTCATGATCGTACCGATCGGCACGTCCAGCACTTCGGCGGCTTCGCTGTAGCTTAAGCCTTCCACGGCGACGAGCAACATGACAATGCGCTGTGCTTCGGGTAATTGCTCAACGGCGCGGATGATTTGCCCGTTCATGACCTGTTCTTCCGGCGTCCGTGCAGAAGGATCGGGAACGGTTTCGAGAAACCCGTCATCCCATTCCATGCCCGAACGGTTGCGCACATTGCGGGCTCGCATTTCGTTGAGCCACGTGGACTGGACGATGGAGAACATCCAGCTGAGTGGCGCCGTTCCGGGTTCGAGTTGATGCGCGCGTTCGAGTGCGCGCACGCACGCCCGCTGCACGAGGTCTTCGGCGTCGTGCTGATCGCCCGAAATGCGCAGCGCGAATGCCCACAATCGTGGAAGCATGGAAGGCAGGAGTGCGGACAATTCGGCGACAGTCATCGTCCTGGTAGATTTCATGTGTCGACGATAAGGGTAAGCGGAAAAACAGTCGCCATGACCAGAACACCCGGCGGGCGAACGAAATTCCATATGCGCCAGATATCGCCGTTCGTCTTCATCTTGATGACGAGCCGGGCGCGTGGCGGGCTGGAGACAAAACGGATTAAAACCAGAGAAGGTATCTGTCATATGTCCGGCTAACTGATTATTGAAATTATTTGTATCAATGCCGGAAGCCAAACACATTGCGACACAAACCATCGTGCGGAACGGAGAATACATCGTGGAATGCAGAGGGCTCGACAGGTGTTCTCGATCAGGAAGCGATTGCGTTCAACGTTTCCCCACTTTTGAATAACACGGAGTTCAGATGCGAAAACTACAAGCGGATATCGAAAGCAACATGAAACAGGAGCCTGTTCGGGTGCGGGCGCTCGGCGGTACGGAACATTTGTTCTGGTTGCTCGACCGCAATCGCGCGATTCATTTCGCGCTGGTCGCGGAAATCGACCGTGTATTCGAGCCCAGCGTCTGGCACGCTGCATTGCTTGCGCTCCAGCAGCGGCATCCTTTGCTCTCTACACGGATCGTCGCCGACTCTGACGCGGTGCCTGCCTTCTTTCGTGATCCCGATGCGCGAATTCCCCTGCGCGTGGTCGAGAGTGCGCGGGCTTCGTGGCAAGTGGAGACGGCGAGGGAAATGAACACGCCTTTCGACTGGTCGACTGCACCGCTTGTGCGTGCAACCTTGCTGCAGGGCGACGACGGCTCGACGCTCATTCTTGCGGCGCATCACTCGGTGCTCGACGGCATGGGCGGTGCGTATGTGATGGAGGACCTGCTGAGCGCATTAGCGGGCGGCTCGCTCATGAGCTTGCCCCTCGTGCAGCCGCTGGAATGCCTTTTAAGAGCGCAAATGGCGACGGCGACCGTACCCGGCGCGATCGCGCCGGCGCCGGAGCCCAAGGTCTTCCGTGCGGCTTCGGGCGCGCGCGCCGAGGTTGCCGCGCTGGCGCTCAGCGCGCAACTCACGCGCGCTGTTGTGGAGCGCTCACGCATCGAGCGCACGACGGTGCACGGCGCGCTCGCGGCGGCAGTTCATGAAGCGGGGCGGCGCTTGTCGCGCGTATGGCGCGAGCGGCCCGTGCGTACCGTTTCGCCGATAGACGTGCGTCGAACCGTGGGCGGCATGGGTCAGGCCAATGGCGTGTACATCACGCAGACCGTGACGGTCGACGACCGTGCGCGCGGCGCGCCGTTCTGGGACGCAGCGCGCGAGATCAAGGGATTGCTCGCACCCGCGCAAACGCACGCCTCGGTCGTACAGGAGACGAAAGCGCTCGATGCATTCATGTCATCGAATCCGTCCGTTGAGGACGCAGCGGGTTTTCTTTCGCACATGCTGGCGTTCGACCTCCTGCTTTCGAATCTGGGCCGCGAGCCGGTCGCTTCGGCATACGAAGGATTTGCACTGAAGGCGCTATGGGGGCCGATCGTAAGTTCGGGCTTCGCGGACGATCAGGTCGTCGGCGTCTGCACGCACGGAGGTGTGCTGCGTCTCACGCAGGCGAGCTACACCGCCATGCCGGGACTGCTCGACGAAGTGAGCGCCGTACTGAGCGAGGCCGTTGCTGCCTGATTTGACAACCGAGGTTGCGGCTGAGGTGAAGTGTGAAGTGCGCCGGCATGGCCGGCGCATTCGCTTACTGTGAAACCGCGAGTGTCAGGTAACTACGAGGAAATTGCGAGGAAACAGAGTATCAGGGCGCTGCGTAGAGCGTCAGCTTGGTCTCGACCGACTGCACGCCCGACACTTTCGATGCGACGTCCTGAGCGATCTGGTCCTGCGATTCGTCGAGAATCGTGCCGGCCAGGATGACCTTGCCCGTGCGCGTATTGGCGAACACGGCGATGTCTGTGTCGTTCAGGTCGTGGTTCTTGTAGAGCGCCTCACGAACTTTTTTCGCCAATGCGTGGTTGGCGGCGCGGTCGGCATGCATTTGGGCGCGGATCTGCTGCTTGGTGAGCGCGGGCGTGTCGCCGGCCGTCGTGGTTTGTGCGAGAGCGGCGGAAGAGAGCAGCACGGCGAGTGCGGCGGTAAGCACCTTGGAGCGAAGCGTCATGGAATCACCTGTTGACGTTGAGTATGAACGAGGAGTTGTCAATGCGGGTCTTGCCCGGTGGGAAGCTTAGACCGTCGGCCGTCCTGGTTCTATCAGACGTTAGGTGGTTCGCACTATACGAAAGTCAACTGCGGCCTATACCTTGGGATGCCCCGGCAATGCGCGATGATGATTCAGGTTGCGGCAGCCGCTGCCACGGCGACGGCAGCGGCTAGATCCCTGGCCCTGACTGGCTTGATGAGGAATGCGCTCGCGCCATTGTCCAGCGCCAGGCTCTGGAGTTCGGGCATGGGGTAGGCCGTGACGAAAATCGTGGGTATGCGAATGCCGGCGCCAATCAGGCGCAAGAACATGTCGACGCCGGTCATGCCAGGCATTTGGACATCCGAAATGATACAGCGTGGATGGCGGGCGCCCGCGGCGGCCAGCAACTCCATGCCGGATTCGAATGTCACGACGTCGTAATCGAGTGAGCGTAGCAAGCTGGAGAGGCCGGAGCGGACCGAAGGGTCGTCGTCAACCACCCAGATGACTTGTGGCGTACACAATGAATATCTCCCGTTGCGTGCTGGAAGGCGGTATGGCTGTGATTCGTCGCGTGTACGCGGCCTGAGCTTACAGGAGACCTCCAGCCGCCGAAATCATACGGAGGTATAGATAGGGTTTGCCGCAATCGGTGGGTAAGATGCCAGGGGGATATGAGGGTTCACCCACAGCACGGCCCCTCGCTGAGCGCACAACGCTTACAAAAATGATTGCGCAATCGCGCGCCTCGCGCGTGGCATTTCCTATGGATTGATGCCTGAAATCGGCAACCGGCGGAGTTTGGCATGTACCCAATCGAGAGCGATCGTGGTGAGCGCGCGGCCGTGAATGCGAGCCGTGCCTGCCGGACATTCACCGCGGCTCCGCCATGCGCAAGCTCGATCAGTCGGTCGCCGATCTCGTGAGGAAGATGGAGGCCATTAGCGCCGCGGAGCACGCGCGCATTCAATGATGCGCCGGCACGACACTGACGGAGAGAGCTATGGCAGTTAGAGCGGGTCGGTATTCGATCATCGTTATCCCGGGTTGGGAAGCGACGGGCGCAGCGGAAATTCACGGGCGCATCACCGGCGCGCAACGTCTCCATCGCGAAGACGACCTGGTCATGTACCGCGTGACCACCGACGCGAGCGATCAGCCGCTCATCGTGAAAGCGCCATTCGAGGCACGCGCGTCGCGTGAACTCCTCGCTTCGTTTGAAAAAGAATACGGTCTGCGCGAATCGATCGACGCCCAATGGGGTATCCGTCCGCGGGAGCTGTTTCGGTCGGGCGGCCAGTTTCTCCTCACGCTGCACAATTGCGAAGGTGTATCGCTCAGCGGCGATATTGCGCATGGCCGCTCGTTGCGGCGCTTTCTTTCGCTCGCGGTGTCGCTCGCCTCGGCACTCAAAGGCATGCATGCGCGTGGACTCGTTCATCACAACCTGAGCCCCGCCAGCCTGTTCGTAGGTTGGGAGCAGCGCGTGTGGATCACGGGTTTCGGCAGCGCTTGTGGCATCGAGGGCAACTATGCGGGGGGCGGCGAAATCGGCGTCGTGCCCATGAGCCAGTTGCCGTATCTCGCGCCCGAGCGCACCAGCGCCGTGAGCCAGCGTAACGATCCACGCAGCGACTTGTATTCGCTCGGCGTGCTGCTCTATCAACTGCTGTCCGGGCGGATGCCCTACGAGGCGCGCGAACGCGAGGAATGGATCTATTCGCATCTCGTGAGCACGCCGCGGCCGCTGGGCAGTCTCGTTGCCGATATCCGTCCCGAGATAGAATTCGTCATCAACAAGCTGCTGGCGAAAGCGGTCGACGACCGCTATCAGAGCGCCGCGGGCGTCGAGGCGGACCTGCAGCTCTGCCTCGACGAAATGACCCACGGTGCGGAGGTTTCGCCCGCGCTGCTCGGCCGGGGCGACCGTCAATCGCAGGCCGTGTTTCCCGTGCGCACGTATGGGCGGCAGCGCGAACTCGAACAGCTGCACGGCGCGCTGGAACGTGTGCGCCAGACTGGCGACGCTATGGCGGTGATCGTCGAGGGCGAGCCCGGCGTTGGCAAGACCTTTTTTATCGAGGAATTCAAGCGCAATATCGGTTCGGCCGGCGTACATTTCACGCTCGGGAAATTCGATCAGTACAACGACAATGTGCCATACGCGGCTTTTGTCCAGGTGCTGCGCGGGCTCGTGCGCCCGCTCCTGAGGAAGACCGGCCCGGAAATCGCGGTATGGAAGGGGCGCTTCGAAGAAGCCGTGGGCAAGGGCGGCCAACTGATCGTCAATCTGGTGCCGGAAATTGGCGCCATGGTGGGGCCGCAGCCTGCAATCGAAACCCTGCCGCCGCAGGAGGCGACGAACCGGTTTCTGCTGGTCGTCAAACGCTTTCTCATGTTGTTTTCGGACAAGCAACGGCCACTCGTGCTCTTTCTGGACGACGTGCAATGGCTCGATTCCGGCACGCTGGAAATCATCGACGGGCTTGCTTCGGACGCCGAACTGAAGAATCTGCTGCTCGTACTCGCGCATCGCAGCATCGATCTGGGCCGCTCGCGGGTGGCGAGCGAACGGCTCAACGGCATTCTTTTCGGCCGAAAGGTGACCGAGAAAATCGGTCTGTTGCCACTCACGCTCGCGGACATCGTGACGCTGATCGCCGAGACACTGGTCGAGCCGCCCGAGGCCGTAGCGCCGCTCGCTTCGGTGATCTTCGAAAGGACGGGCGGCAATCCGTTCTTCACGATCGAATTTCTGCGCGAACTGATTCAGGACCGGCTCATCGTGCCGGACTCGTACAGCGTCGGCTGGACGTGGGACATCGACAAGATTCGCGACAAGGGCTACACCGACAACGTGGTCGACCTGCTCACGCTGCGTCTCACGCGCCTGAACGACGAAACAAAGCATGTCCTCGCGGTCTTCGCGTGTGTGGGAGGAACGGCGCGCGTGGGCGCGCTGGCACGCGTGCTCGGCACGGATAGCCGCCGCGTACTGGCGACGATGCGTGAAGCGGAAACGGCGGGCCTCGTGTCGCGCAAGGGGGAAGCTTACCGCTTCGCGCATGACCGCGTGCAGGAAGCCTCGTACGCGATGCTCGGTGAAACCGCGCGCGAACTCGCGCACGCGCAGATCGGCACCAATCTGCTCTTTGCCATGCCAACTGCGCCGAGCACGGCCGAAGTGTTCGAAGTAGTCGGCCACCTGAACCGCTCGCAGCGGATCCTTTCGCAACCCGACCGCACGCGGCTAGCCGAACTCGACGTGCTGGCGGGCAACGCAGCCAAAGCGGCGGCGGCGTGGAGTTCGGCGCGCGAGTATTTCGCGCAGGCGGAAAAGCTCATCGCGCAGTATGGCGTGAGCGAGGGGCGTATCGACGTATTCCGTCTGCTGCTCGACATGGCGGAATGCGAGTACCTCACCGGCGATTTCAGCCAGGCGCTGGAAACGGCGCGCAAAGCGTGCAACCGCGCGGGCGGTTTGCTCAAACGCGCTGCCGCATTGCGGATGGAAATCCGCATTCACCAGGCGTCGGGCGACTATCGGCTCGCGGTCGACACGACGCTCAGGGCGCTCTCGCTGCTGAACGTGGAGGTGCAGGGTGAAGGCATCGACGATGCGCTAGTCGCGCAAAAACTCGCGGCGTTGCGCGAGTGGTGTCCGCCGCATCAGGTGGCGGCGCTGCTCACGCGCGGCTGCCTCGACGACCCCATGCACGAGGCCGTGATCGGTCTCATTGTCGACGCGATTCCCAGTGCGTATATCGGCGTACAGAAACTGTTCCCGATTCTCGTGCTCAAGGCGGCCGAATTGTGCTTGTCGCACGGCAACACGCGTCTGGCAGGCTATGTCTACGCCATCTACGCGCTGTTGCTGGTCGGCACCACGCGCGACTATGATCTCGCGCTGCGCTTTTCCGAGCTTGCGCTCGCCGTAAACGAGCGTTATGGCGAACCGCGTCTGACCGGCACGCTGCTGCACTTGCACGGCGATCACATCCTGATCTGGCGGCGGCCATTTCGTGCGGCGATTCCTGTGCTGGGCCGCGCAATGAGCCAATGCGTCGAAGCGGGCGACTTCATCTACGCAGGATATATCGCGTTCGAGAGCATCTGGCAGGCCTATGAACGCGGCGAGCACCTCAACGAGGTGACCAACCTGTGCCGCGAGAATCTGCGCTTTGCCAACGAGTTGCGTAACAAGACGATTAGCGTCACGATCGAACTCGAATTGATGTTCCTGCTGCGCTTGCAGGGCGTCGACGCGGCGGACCTGGGCATCGCTTGCACGCATGAAGCACTCGTCTCGTTCGTGCGCGAGAGCCAGTTTGGCTGCGGTATCGCCTATGCCGCGATCATGGCGATGAAACTGGACTTTCTGCACAACCGCTTCGCTGCCACGGTTACGCGTGCGAGAGAGATCGAGCCGCTGCTCGGCGCGGTCATGGCCATGCCGATTGAGGTGACGTACTACTTTCTGCGCGCGCTTGCGCTCGTGCGCGTGATCGACGACGTTCAGCAGGAAACAGGACAAGAAGCCGCACGCGAATTGATGGAGCGCGAACTCATCGACGCCATCGAGCGGCTCAAGTCATGGGCACAAAGCGCGCCCGAGAACTTCGGCAGCCGCTGTGCGCTCGTCACGGCCGAATATGCGCGGCTCGTGGGCGACTATGTCCACGCGGAGCAGGAATACGAACGCGCAATCGAACTGGCGCGTGAGAATGGGCAGCCGCATTACGAGGCCATGGCGCGTGAATGCTCGGCGCACTTCTACCTGCAACGCGGTCTGACATCGGTGTCCCACGCGTGCCTGCGCTCGGCTCGCGACGTCTATGCGCGTTGGGGCGCCGACGCCAAGGTGCGCAGTCTCGAGCAGGCGTTTCACCATCTACGTGACTGGGCACCCGCCGCACGCAGTTCGGGAGGTCATGTTGCGCCACAGGGCACGGTCGATGTCGCCGCGATGGTCCAGTTGTCCCAGGCCGTTTCGAGCGAGATCGACCTCGACAAACTGGTGCAGGCGTTCATGCAGATTGCCGTGCGGCACAGCGGCGCGCAACGTGCGTTGCTCATTCTCTGGTCGGGCGAGAGCTTTCGTATTGTGGCCCAGGCTGGCTCCGGGGAGAACGGCATTACCGTGGAAGCAAGCGACATGGGACTGTGCGAGTCCGTGGTGCCGCTTACCGTGATTCGCCATGTCATGCGGGTTCACGAGAACGTCGTCATCGACGACGGCGCGGAGCCCAACGACTTCCGCGACGACCGTTACCTCAGCACGGGCCGCTGCCGGTCGCTGCTCTGCCTGCCGCTTTTGCGGCATGCGGGGCTCGTTGGCATGCTGTATATGGAGAACGGCGTCACGCCGTATGTGTTCGATTTCGCACGCATTAACTTGATGAACATGCTGGCCGCTCAGGCCGCCATTTCTATTGAGAACGCGAGACTCTATTCCGCGCTCAAGCGCGAGAACGTCGAGCGCCGCCAAACTGAAGCGCGTCTCAGGCGCAGCGAGGCGTTCCTCGAAGAGGGGCAGCGCATCAGCAAGACGGGCACCTGGATCTGGAACACGACCTCGGGGCAATTGCTGTGGTCGCGCGAGAATTACGAGTTATGGGGCGTGGCGTTCACGTGTGAGCGGCCGACCATCGAAATGTGCCTCGAGTGTGTGCTGGAGGAGGACCGGCTGCGTTTCAAGGAAGTCTTCGTCAATGCGATCTGCGAAGACGGCATGCACAGCCACGAATTCTCGACACGGCAGAGCGACGGCAGCGTGCGCCGGCTGCAGGTGATTTTCCGCCCGTGGTCGAGCGACGAGAGCGGCGCGCGCGAGTATATCGGCGCGACGACCGATGTCACGGACCGGCGCGCCTTCGAAGACGCTTTGCGGCGCGGCGAGATGTATCTCTCCGAAGCCCAGCGGCTCAGCAATATCGGCAGTATTGGGTGGAATGTCGAGTCGCGCGACATGACGTGCTCCGCGCAAACCTATCGGATCCTGGAAATGGACGAGCCCGGGCGGCTGCATATGGATCTCATGCTGGAGCGCATTCATCCCGACGACGTAGATCAGGTGAGGCGCGCGCTGCGTGAGGCGGAGGAAGGCGCGTCGATCATCGAAGCCGAGTATCGCGTGCGCGTGGAAACGGGCGCGGTGAAGTATCTGCGCATGGTGGCGAGGCCAATCGCGTCCGCTAGCCGGGCTGTGGAATACGTCGGCGCCCTTGCCGACATGACTGAAATTCACCAGGCGCAGAATGCGCTGCTGCGTGCGCAGGCGGAACTTACGCACGTCACGCGCGTTTCGACGCTCGGTGAATTGACGGCGTCGCTCGCGCACGACCTCAAGCAACCGCTCATGGCGATCATCACGCATGGCGAGGCGGGCATGCGCTGGCTGGACCGCGCAGTGCCTTCGGTCGCCGAAGCGCGCAACAATCTTGCGCGTATCGTGAGCGACGCGGATCGCGCGAGTGAAGTGATCAACCGCCTGCGCGCGCTTGCGCGCAAGGAGCGCCCGAATCGCGCCGCCATCGATTTGACGCAGACCGTCACCGAGGTGGTGGCTCTCGTTCGGCAGGAAATGGAAAAGAACAATATTCGCCTGCGTGTCGTCGCAGAAGACGGTTTGCCCAAGGTGGCCGCCGACAAGATCCAGATTCAGCAGGTGGTCATGAACCTGATCTTCAATGGCATGCATTCAATCCTGAAGTGCTCGGGCAGCACGCGAGTGCTGAAGATCTCGGCTGAACGCGCTGGCGCGGAGTCCGTGCGCGTGTGTGTGTGCGATTCGGGCACAGGGATCGCTGCCGATATCGTCGATCGGCTATTCGAGCCGTTCTTCACGACGAAGTCGGACGGCATGGGGCTTGGCCTGTCCATTTGCCGCTCGATCATCGAGGAACATCGCGGTTCGATCTGGGCGTTCAACAATCAGGACGCGGGCGCGACGTTCTGCTTCGAACTTGCCGCACCAGGAAGCTGCGTCGAAGGCGCGGTCGCCGCGCACGCGAACGGGATAGCCGCATGAGCCATTACGTGCCCATTCTCGATCAACTGGCCGACTACGATCTCACGCAACTGGTCGCAGGGCCGCCTGCGCTCTATCGCGGCGTGAACAAGGAAGGCGCACGCGTGTTGTTCGAGGTGACGGAGGACGGCCCGAAGGAGCACGAGCGGCGCGCGCAGTTGGAGCACGCCTATGCGTTGCGCACGCGTCTCACAGCGCCATGGGCTGCACGGCCCCAGGCGCTATTGCGGGAAAACGGCTGTTTCGCGCTCGCGTTGTGCGACCCCGGCGGCACGCTCTTGCGCGCGCGCTGGCGTTCACCGAAAAAAATCGAGCGCTTTCTGCGCGCCGCGATTGCGATGGCCGCCGCCGTGGAATCGCTCCATGAAGCCGGGCTGATCCACTGCGACCTGAATCCCGATCATTTTCTGCTCGACGATGCCGAAGAATCGGCGTGCCTCCTTGGCTTTGGTCACGCGATGACGGTCGATCGTTCGGTTCACGAAGCCAATCTTCATCGCGCCAGCAGCGGGTCGATCGAATACATGGCACCGGAGCTTTGCGGCCGGATGGAGCGGATGCTGGACTGTCGCGCCGACCTCTATTCGCTGGGCTGTCTGTACTACGAAATGCTCACCGGCGTGCTGCCGTTCACGGGAGTCGACAGAATGGCGCTCGCGCATGCGCAACTCGCCAAGGAGCCCATGCGTCCTTCCGCTTATGCGCTTGGATTGCCGCGTCAGGTCGAAGCGGTCGTCATAAAGCTTCTCGCCAAGAATCCCAATGACCGCTACCAGTCGGCGGCGGGGCTGCAGGCCGATTTGTTGCGCTGCCTGAACGCCGGGTCGGAGCGCAAGGCTCCCCTCGCGTTTCCGCTGGACCTCCACGCGAGCGTTGCGATCAGCCGGCACTCCGGCGCGCTCTATGGCCGCCGCGGCCAGATGGACGCCCTCAATGCAACCTTGCGCCGCGTGAGTGCGAGCGGTGCGGTCGAACTGGTCTTCGTTGCCGGCTATTCGGGCAGCGGCAAATCCGTGCTGATCGATCAATGGGCAAGCGCAATCGGCACGACGACGATCTCGTACGCGCGGGGCGTGTGCGAACAGCTCGATTCGACCCAACCCTATGGCGCGCTGGTCCGTGCGATCGAGCGGCTCATTCGCCCGATTCTCGGTCAGGAAGACGCGAACTTCGCAGCGACGCGCAAACGCCTCGTGGCGCGCATGGGCGGGCGCGCGGAAATTCTCTATGGCCTCTTGCCCGATCTAAAACTAATATTGGGCGAACTGTCGAGCGCCGGCGAAACGGAATTCAATGTAGACAGAGCGCTTTATTTGCGCACGATTGCCGACCTGCTCAAAGGCGTGTCGCAACCCGAGCGCCCGCTCGTGCTGTTTTTCGACGACATGCAGTGGGTCGATGAAGGCACGCTCACGGTCCTCGACTATCTGACCCACGACGGCGAACTCTCTCATGTGATGCTCATCGCGGCGTTTCGCAGCAACGAAGTGACACCGGGGCATGCGCTCGCCCGGCTGATCGACGAGGCGAAAGACCGGCATCAGGTGATTGCAGTCGAGCCGCTCGAACGCGGCGACATGGCGCGCCTGGTTGGCGATACGCTGGGCTGCAAGCTCGACGCGTCGCTGCCGGTGATCGACATCATTCGGGAAAAGACGGGCGGCAATCCATTTTTCACGATTCAGCTTGCCGCGGAACTCGCGAGCGAAGGGCTGATTGAATTCGAGGAAAAGGGCGCGTTACGCTTGCGGGACGTCGATCGCATTCGCGCCAAGCTCTATTCGGACAACGTGGCGGACCTCATGCTGCTGCGCTTCGCACGCCTTGGCGAGGCCGCGCGCTACGCATTGCAGGTCTTTGCCAGTCTGGGTGGCGCCGCGAAGATCGCGGATCTCGCGGCGGCGGCGAGCCTCGGCAAGCCGGCGCTGGAGGCGAGCCTGCGCGAGGCGATCAACGCTTCGCTCATCGACCGCGATGCGGACATGCTGCGCTTTACGCACGACCGCATTCGCGAAGCCGCATACGCGTCGATGAGCGAAAGCGAACAGGCAGCGCTGCACCTCGACATCGGGCGCAGGCTCGCCATGCGCCTGCGCGAGGACGAGCCGGGCGACGAACTTTTCGTCGTCGCGAATCAGATCAATCGTGGGGCTTCGCGGATCGTTTCGCCCGAGGAGCGCAAGCGCTTTGCCTACCTCAATCTGCTCGCAGGGGAAAGAGCGAAGGCGGCGACCGCGTACACGTCGGCGCTCGTCTATTTCGAAACGGCGGCGGCGCTGATCGACGAAACCACCGACGAAGACACGGCGCAGTGGACGGAATTCCACCGGGCCGACGTGGAATGCCTGATCGGCACGCTCGCGCCCGCCGAGGCGCGGCTCGCGGCGCTCGGGCGCAAGCCGGTGAGCATGGCGTTGCGAGCGGAATTGACGCGCTTGACGGCGAGCCTGCAAACCGCGCAGAACCGGCAGATTCAGGCGCTGACCACGGGGCTCGATTTTCTGGTCCGCCTCGGCGTCAACATCGAAGAGCGCCCTTCGGACGGTGAGGTCGATCGACTTTACCGGCAATTGCGCAGTGAGCTGGGCGAAAGATCGGTTGCGCAACTTGCCGAAAACACGTGGGTCGAAGACCCGGTGTGGCGCTGCGCGCTCGACGTGCTCGCCGATCTCATTCCGCCCGCGCTCTTTTTCAACGCCAATCTGCTCGACGTGATTCTGCTGAACCTGACCTTGCTGAGTTTGCGGCACGGTCTTTCCGATTCAGCGGCCTATGGATTCGTCTGCCTGAATCTCGTGTTCGCAGAGCGCTATGGCGACTACAAGACGGGCTATGAGTTCGCGCAACTGGCCGTCGACGTGGTCGATCGTTGCAAGCGATCCCGCTACAAGGCGCGCATCTACATGCGCTTTGGCAGTCTCGTGATTCCCTGGAGCCGGCCGGCCCAGGACGCCATGCCTTATATCGAGCAAGCGAAGAAGGTGGCGAAAGAGGACGGCGATCTGGTATTCGATGTGTCGGGCGCCCGCAATGTCGTGAGCGTGCTGCTTCTCGCGGGCCGGCCGCTGGACGAAGTGCTGGCGGAGGCGAAGAATGGTCTGAACGTCGCGAGGTTGTCGCGCTTCTTTCTGTATTCGGGCGTTTTCCGCGCGCAGATCCAGCTCGTCGAACAACTTGGCAATGCGGGACGGCGCGATTCGGCGGGTCAAGCCGGCGACGAGGAATACCAGCGGGACATCGACGCGGTGCGTGCGAACAACACGAGCGTCGGCTTTGCCTACTGGACGTGCATGCTTCAGGCGAGCTTTATTTGCGGCGATTTCGAAGCGGCGCTCGAGGCGGAGGTGGCGGCGAGGCGATCGATCGGCGCGTCGAGAATGTTCCTCGAATTGATCGAATATCGCTTCTTTGGCGCACTCACGCGAGCGAAGCTGTGCGAAACGGCAGCTACGCCGCACGAACAGGACGCGCACCGTGAAGCGCTCGACGCGCATAGCGCGGCACTGGCTGCGTGGGCGCATGTCGGTCCCGCGAATCTCACGGGCCGGGCCGCGCTCGTCGATGCCGAAATCGCGCGGCTCGACGGCCGCGCCCGCGAAGCGGAACACCTCTATAACAAGGCCATTCGTCACGCTCACGAACGGCGGATTCTGCATGTCGAAGCGCTTGCGTGCGAACTCGCGGCGGGATTTCATCGCCAGCAAGGCCGCGGCGCAATTGCCGACGCCTACTTGCGCGATGCTTCGCATGCCTATGCATGGTGGGGCGCGAATGCCAAGGTGCGCGCCATGACGGAGCGAGGCCTCAAGACCGAGGCTGCGGCCAGCGCACCGATGCCGGCTTTCGATTACCCCTCGCAGCAACTCGATATCGCCGCGATCATCAAGGCTTCGAGTGCGCTGTCCAGCGAAATCGTGCTGAGCCGTCTGATCGAGACGCTCGCACTCGTGACGCTCGAGCACGCGGGCGCCCAGCGCTGCGTGCTCGCGCTGACCCACGAGGGCGGCTTGCAGATTCACGCCGAGGCCGTGACGCGCGCCGAACTCGCCGAAGTCAACGTCGTGCGGCGCGAGATTTCGAGTGACGACCTGCCGCTTACGCTGGTGCGCACGGTGATCCGCACGGGGCAGCCACTCGCGCTCGGCAGCGCGGCGACAGAGGGCGGCTATACGCGCGACGAGTATGTGCGAAGGACCCAGGCGAAGTCGGTGCTCTGCCTGCCGCTGCTCAAGCAAGGCGGTCTGGTCGGCGTGATCTTTCTGGAGAACCGGCTGAGCGAAAGCGCATTTACCGAGGACAAGATCGCGGTGCTTTCGGTGCTCGGCGCACAGGCCGCCATCGCGCTCGAAAACGCGCGCCTCTATCAGGATCTCGTCGAGCAAAATCAGCGAATCGCGCATACGGAGGAAGCGCTGCGCAACGCCATGGCGGAGCTTGCACGCGTAACGCGCCTCACGACCATGGGCCAACTGGTGGCATCCATCGCACATGAAATCAGTCAGCCGATGAGCGCGATTCATTCGTCGGCCTCGGCGGGCGTGCACTGGCTCGAGCGCGAGCCGCCCGCGCTCGATGAGGCGCGCAAGATGCTCGCGCTCGTGGCGGGCGAGAGCCTGCGCGCGTCGAGCATCATTCACGGCATACGCGAGTTGGCGAAGAACGCGCCGCCCACGCTAACCGTGTTCGACCTTAGGAGCGCGGTTGCCGAAGCGCTGCTGCTCGCGGGCGCGGAAGTCGAGAATAACCACGTCGAAGTCGATAACGCCATCGCGCCGGACTTTTTCGTCAAGGGCGATCGCGTGCAGATTCAGCAAGTCGCGCTCAATCTCATTGTCAACGCCGTGGAGGCGATGGCAAGTGTCGATTCGCGCGCGCGGGTGCTCGCACTCTCCAGTCGGCATGTGGGCGGCGGCCGGGCCGAAATTACGGTGGCCGACTCGGGGCATGGGTTGCAACCCTGCGTCGAGGGTTCGTTGTTCGAACCATTCGTGACGACCAAGGCCACAGGCATGGGTCTGGGTTTGTCGATCTGCCGCTCGATTATCGAACGGCATGGCGGCACGCTGGAGTTCGAGCCCAACACGCCACATGGCGCGTGCTTCGTTTTTACGCTCGCCGCTGCATTTGCGGCGCCGGCGGGAACACAGCGCTCAAGCGTTAATCGTCTCGATTGACGGCCTGTTTGACGTGCGTTGCCAGCGTCTGGGCGCTGACCGGTTTTGTGAGGAATGCGCGAACGCCAATCGACAGTGCCCGCGCCTGAACTTCGGCAGTCGGATACGCCGTGATCAGCACGAACGGGGCATCGACTCCCATGCCGATCATGCACTCGAAGATTCGAAGGCCGGACATGCCGGGCATCTGGAGATCGGAGACGACGCACGCGGTGCGATTGTGCGCGAGCCAGCGCAGGACGTCATTCCCCGATTCGAAGGTTTCGACTTCGTAGCCGAGCGAACGAAGCAAGCTGGCAAGTGCTAGCCGAACCGACTGATCGTCGTCGACCACACAGACGTGATGAGCGGCGGACACGCATGATCTCCTGAACAACAACGGCGCGCCCGAACAGAACTCCAGCGCGGGCCGACAGCGCTGATAGTAATGACGGAATCCGCCTGGCGGAATCATACGCTCGTATAGCGGGTGTGAGTATTCACAACACCGGCAACCATGCGAGCGCCGTTTGGGAGAGGGCGCGTCCGGGAACACACTGCGCGGCACGCGTGATTAGCGTGAAGACGGCGCAGGTTACTTGCGATCCAATTCGAATATTTTCGGAATGGAGATCGAAGCGACTTCGCTGGAGGGGAAGGGGGCGTGCTTCCGGTTTTCACTACCGCAAGACAAAGGCAAGCGCGCTGGCTTGCTGCCCTCATCGCAGGCGGATGGCGCGCCTGGGTGCTGGAGCGGGAGACGAGTCTCGAACTCGCGACCTCAACCTTGGCAAGGTTGCGCTCTACCAACTGAGCTACTCCCGCATGTCTGGCTCCCCGACCTGGGCTCGAACCAGGGACCTACGGATTAACAGTCCGGCGCTCTACCGACTGAGCTATCGGGGAATCAAGGAGGCCGGATTGTACAGGAGATTTTTTGATGTTGCAGCTTTTTCCTGACGAATATCGAAAAGACGTATTGCGGATGATTTAGTCAGAAATTTAACGGTTTACGGTGTATTACCTACGATCATCGGGGGCTCGATGATCTCGTGGCCCCATCACTCAATGCGAGTCTGGATCTACCCATAGGGCCACAGCTTGTCTATCGTACGCGGAATCTCAACCCGAACCGTAGAGGAAGCAAAACGATGTCCCTCGCCGATGCCGTCAACGAACCCGCCGCCAACACCAGCGCGGCAACTTCGCAACGCACGCGCGTGCGCCGGGTCGCGCAACGCGCGAACTACGACGCGGCAACGTTGCACGCGATTCTTGACGAAGCCTACGTCTGCCACGTCGCCTTCGCTGACGAGCACGGCGTGCATTGCATTCCCACCGCGTGCTGGCGCGAGGGCGACCATCTCTACATTCACGGCTCGAACGGCAGCCGCATGCTGCGCCTGGCAGCCGAAGGCGCCCAGGTTTGCGTGACCGTTACGCATCTGGATGGCCTCGTGCTTGCGCGCTCGGCGTTCAATCACTCGATGAACTATCGTTCCGCGGTGATTTACGGCGTATTCGAGGTGGTGCCCCCGGAGCACAAGGCTGCCGTGCTCGATGCCTTCATGGAGCACATTGCGCCGGGGCGCAGGCATGAGGTGCGCGCGGGCAATGGCAAGGAACTGACGGCGACCACGGTCATGCGCATTGCGCTCTCGGAGTCCGTTACGAAGATCCGCACGGGCGGCCCGAAGGACGACGAGGAGGACATGGATCGACCCGTCTGGGCAGGTGTGCTGCCGCTCACGCTTGCACCGTTGCCGCCCGTCGCCGACACAGCGATGCCGGAGCGTGAAGCACCCGCGTACGTGAAGGACTGGACGAACCGGCGTTGCGACTGACCATCGAATGCGACGTTCACCGCGCCGACGTGAGGGCGCGCACTTTCGCGCGCAGCGGGTCGATGGCAAACTCGCGCGCTCTACGAAATACGCGCCGAAGCTGCTGAGCGGCAAGTGGAAACTCAGCGAGTCTGCCACGCCATGTCAGTATGACGAAATGAGACTCGTACCAGCTCTTCCGATTTGACCAACGCTCCTTATAGCTCGAAAAGTATGGCCGGAAGTCGAAATCGCGGCCGTTCGCGAGCGCCCACCGAGCCATGCTATCAACAAGCAGGTTGCCCACGGAGCGGGCGGCATAGGCTTCGTCATAGGTCGTGATGAAATACTCCAGCCTGCGCGGCCCGGTCAGGTTGACGGATGCCGCGATGGGCACGCCGTCAAGCTTGACGAACGAAACCAAAGGCGTCGCAACGAGATCGGTCCGCTCGGCAAGTTCGATGAAGAAGTCGCGGACGTCGTCGTTCATCAGATAGGGGGCGTCGAGGCCGCGCGCGATCACCCAGTTGCGCTTCTTCTCAAAGAGCCAGGTCAGTACCGCGCGGGCATCGCTGGCGTCCCGACACCAACCGTATTCAACTGCGCCGTCTTCCGAAAGGCGCCTCGCGAGACGCCGCAACGGGCGCCGCAGCGAATCGGGTCTCGTCGCGATGAAGGCGTCAAAGGTGGGGAATCGGGACAGCTCCATGGAATAGCCGGACAGCAGACGCCAGCGCTCCGGCAGGGCGCGCAGGACCCACGACTGCGAGGCGCGCGAAAGCGCGGCGTGAAGGGGACCCTGGCACTCGACGAACCGTATCTCCAGCAAGTCCGCGTCGATGCTGCGCAATGCCTCGACGGCGGCGTCATAAAAGCGCCTGTCGCCTCGATCGGCTACGAGCGGGCCGCCGTATTCCTCGTTGCTTCCGCAGCCCAGTGCGCGCGCGACCCGGCATGCGCCTTCGCGCGCAACGCACAGCGGCCAGAGCGCGACGAGCGTGGCGCCGTCGTAGACCAGCGCAACATTGACCACCACGCCGCGGGCGAATGCCCGCATTGCGGCGAGCTCGCAGTAGGTGAATTCGAGCGTCGCTGGACACGCGGTGCAGACGGCTTCCCAGGAAGGTCGCAGTTTCGTGAAGTCCGCGAGGGATTCGCATACGCGGATTTCGTGGCGAATACTACCCGTGTTCGCGCGGGCGGCGATGTCGGGAAGGAAAGCGGTCTCGGTCGGTGAGTTTCGCATTATGTTGTCCCGGTAGTCCGATTCAGCGGCGTGGCGATTTCACATTTCCCTATCGATATGGACTCCGAACAAGATACGTATGAACATCGGAGGCATATCCATATGATCCATCGAAATAAGACGCGCAGCGCGCCAAAGTATTCCGTTTGCTTGAAATTGGCGGCGGACGACTAATGCGTGGAAGAGGCGTAGTAGGATGAATACGTGCCTGCGGTAAAACGCACCGCACCATTTTATGAATGCGTTTGGTGTTCAGTACGTGTTGCCGTTTGATTATTCATTTGAATAATCAACTACATGAAAATCCGACCGATGGCGAACGCTGCTATTTGCTGAACCAGTACGAATCGTGTGTGAATGGACGCGCCCGGTCGCGCTCAGGAGATGGCGGACCAGAGCATGCTGGCAATTGCGGCGACGTAGATCACCGCCGTGATGATTGCCGCTACGCGTAGCGGCCGGCCAGCTTTCGAATTGCTGGTGATAATGACCAGGCTTATCCCGATGCCGATCAGGGCGAGCACGAGGAGTCGCGACAGAAGGCTCCAGCCATCCAGTCCAACCTTGAAGATCGACCAGAGCAGGGCAGCGGCGAACATGGCGAAATACCACCATAGTCCCGCGGAGCGATTCCATAGCATGAGGATGCCGGCGCCGATCAACGCAACGCCCGCAACGAAGTAGTAAGGCGCGTGGCCCATCCAGGGTATCCACCCGCCCAGCACTGCGAAAGCCGCGCCGACGAGGATTATCCATTCTGCGGTCTCGGCAGGAGACGTCCAGCGGCGGTAAGACATAAGAGTCCCCCTGATGATGCAGATACAAACCGGGCTTTGCAGCCAGCATTGCTGAAGACTGGATCACGTTGATCGTAAGCAGGCGATGTGCCCGGGTCAAGGGTGATAGGCCAATGAAGTTGTAAGAACTTCGAAACGTATTTGCGTTCAATTGTCTCGCGCGAAAGAAATGCGCGTCGATGGCATTGGCGATTGTCGACATTACCGAATCGACGCGATCTGACCGGCAAGAGTTGCGACGCAAGCCACGTATGCGAAAAAACATGCGTCAACATTACTTCCGGTGTCTGTGGTGAGCGTGAGGACACTAACATCGCTATGTCTATGTGCGCATAACGCGAGAAATCCTCGAATGCGGCAACGACTCCGCTCCGCGCGGACCGTGCCGTTGGCCCATATCACCAACAGCGCTTTCGATCTGAGAAATGCTTGGTTCCTTCGTACGCGTCATGCCGATACGCTGCGTACTTCGCCAGCGCGAATGATCAATGGCAGCGCAAGGGCAACAAAAGAAGAAGGTATTTTGATAATGAAAAACAGCATCTGGGGCGCAGTGCCGGGCGCACTGTTGACGGCACTTCTGGTCGTGGCATCGACTTCCGCGCATGCGGATCGTCTGGACGACATCAAACGGGCGGGCGTGTTGCGCGTTGCTGCATTCGACAGCAACCCGCCGTTTGGTTCCGTCGATCCGAAGGACAATCAGATCGTTGGACTCGACGTGGACTACGCGCGCGCCGTGGCGAAGAGCCTCGGTGTGAAACTCGAAGTTCAGCCCACCAATCCCGCCAACCGCATCGCGTTTCTGAAGTCGGGCAAGGTCGATCTGGTATTCGCCAACTTTACGATTACCGACGATCGCAAGAAGGAAGTGGATTTCAGCACGCCGTATTTCGCGTCCGGCACCCAGTTCATTGCGAAGAAGGGCGTGCTGAAGTCTTCGGAACAGATCAACAGCCTGCGTATTGGCGCAGACAAAGGCACGACTAACGAACAGCAGGTGCGGGCGAAATTCCCGAACGCAACCATCGTCGCCTACGATGACACGCCTTTCGCTTTCGCTGCGCTGCGCACGGGCAACGTGCAGGCCATCACGCAGGACGGTCCGAAACTCGTCGCGCTGCTTGCACGCGCGCCCGATAAGGCGAACTACGAGATTTCCCCGTTCACGATCTCGAACGATTACGAAGGCGTTGGCGTGCCCAAAGGCGAGACGCGTTTGCTCGATGCGGTGAACAGCACGCTGACTCACCTGGAAACGGACGGCGAAGCTGCACAGATTTATGACAAGTGGTTCGGCCCGAAGAGTGCTGCACCGCTGCCCCGTCTCTTCAAGATCGGCGATGCGCAAAAGAACAGTTGAGCGCTGCGGCTGATTCATGCATAACTGGCTTGAACCGAAGTATCTCGCGTGGCTCGAACAGGGTTTCTTCGTTACGTTGATGCTCTCCGCCTGCGCGGCGTCGTGCGCGACGCCGCTGGGCTTTCTGCTGGCGGTCGCGCGCACCGCTCGTAGCCGTGCGATCACACGCGCGGCGGCGCTCTACGTGTTCGTCTTCCGCAATTCGCCGCTGCTCGTTCAACTGCTGTTCTGGTATTTCGGCGCCGCGGCTGTGTTGCCGTCCGCCTGGATGAACTGGCTTAACACGCCGCACCTGGCAACGTTCGGGCCGCTCACGCTGCGCTGGCCGAGTTTCGAACTGTTCGCTGGCTGGGTCGGACTGACCTGCTATACCACGGCGTTCATCGGCGAAGAGTTTCTGGCCGGTATGCGTGGCGTGAACCATGCACAGTGGCACGCGGCTGCGGCGCTTGGCATGAGCCGTTACGCAACCCTGCGCTATGTGATCCTGCCGCAGGCGTTGCGCATTGCGACGCCGCCGCTCGCTGGCCAATACATGAACGTGATAAAGAACTCGTCGCTCACGATGGCGATCGGCGTTGGGGAACTGTCGTACATGTCGCGCCAGGTCGATACGGAGAGCTTCAGGACCTTCCAGGCGTTCGGCACGGCGACCCTCTTCTATGTGTTGGCCATCGCGGTGATCGAGGTCGTGCTTGTGCTCTGGCAACGCGGCGGTTTGCAGCGAGGCCGTGCGTGAACGAGTTCGAGTGGTTTCCCGCTTTGCGTTATCTGATGCTCGGCGCGTTTCCGGCGGGCCCGCTGGGCGGCGTTGCACTGACGATCGCGCTCTCCATGGTGTCGGCGCTGCTCGCGGCGTTGATCGGACTCGCGCTTGGCGTTGCGCTCGCAATGACGAGCGGAGTTGTGCGTCTGGCACTGACCGCCGGCGTCGCGTTCTTTCGCGCGATACCTGTGCTCATGCTAATTTTCTGGACCTTCTTCCTGATGCCGATCCTGCTGCGCGTCGACGTTCCGGGCCTTGCGACCGTCGTGTGTGCGCTGGCGCTGATCGGCGGCGCGTATCTGTCTCATTCGGTTTATGCGGGCATCACGTCGATCGGCGAAGGGCAGTGGCAGGCCGCGCTCTCGCTTGGCTTGACGCGCTGGCAGGCATTGCGCGAAGTCGTCCTGCCTCAAGCGGTGCGGGTGATGATGCCGTCGTTCGTCAATCAATGGGTGGCGTTGATCAAGGACACATCGCTCGCCTATATCGTCGGCGTGCCGGAATTCACGTTCCTCGCCAATCAGCTTAATAATCGGCTGCTGGTGTATCCGGCGCAGATCTTCCTGTTCGTCGGGCTCGTGTATTTGCTGCTGTGCGGTGCGCTGCAGTGGAGTGCCAATGCGTTGCTCGCGCGCCGCAAGCTGCCGAGGCTTCAGGTGCGCCAAAGCGCGCAACTCTAATTCGCCGGACTCGGAGGACTACTGCGGTGCGCACTATAGCCAGGTCGCTTACGTGAAATTGTCGCGATTTTTTTCATGAAATTCATAATGAAAAATTTCACGTTCGCACCCTGTGTTCGTGAATATGCCGCGCGAGCTGCCGGGGGTCACGAGGTCTGGCGAGCGCGCACGCTCGACTATGGCGGTGGCATTACGGTTGTGCTCGTTTCGCCCAGCATGTCGTCGGGTTTCTCGATGCTGGAGAGCCAGCTAGACCCCGGCGCGACGAGCCGCGAGCGCCCCGTGGACGACAGCGGCGAGCAGGGCGGCTTCGTGCTCGAAGGCAAGCTCACGATCTGGCTGGAGGGCAACGAAGAACCCGTGACCCAGCGTGCCAACGACAGTTTCCAGTTGCCGGCGCGCCGCCGTTTCCGCTATGCCAATTTCGCCGATGCGCCCGCGCGCGTGCTATGGGATTTCACCTGAGCCCGGTCGTCGAGGTCGAACGCGGCAAGTTGGCAAATAGTCAGTATGACTGAGCAACATACCGATTGAGCACGCAACATCCTTTTGCGCTGAAAACATCAAAGTAGAAAGGCGCTCACGTTGTCTTACGTTGCGCAACTGAAAGACAGAATGCGATTTTGTAGGCCGCCATTCCAGCTTGGGATCGCGGTTTTGAACTCGCGTAACCGCCCGCTCGGGCCGCCCGGGCGGCTTGCCGGATGCCTGGCCGGCGACATCCCCGCAGGGAAAACAGACCGGCGACTGTCCCGGCGAGGCATTTTTTTTCGGCCTGGTCAAAATCGGAAATATCGCTGATTTTTGTTATCGTCAGCGGTCATCTGCACGAATCGTTCCTGTATCAACCCGCTTGAAACCGCCGTATTGTCGTTTTTGTGCATTTTTGCCAATATTTAACGGGGTTTTGTCTACACAGTGACTCCGCGTTGTGCTATTGATTCGGCTTTCGCCCCTTGCGCGCCCATCGCAAAACACGTGCCGGGCGGGCGATCGACGCGTTTCCATATGCAACGCGATTTGCCTGTTTTGCCCGCGTGAGGTAGGGTATGCAGGTTTTCTCAACTCAACACAGGTAGCAGATGAACAAACAGGAACTCATTGACGCAGTCGCCGCTAGCACGGGCGAGACCAAGGCAGCCACGGGCGCAGCGATCGACGCGATTCTCGACGTCGTCACGCGTGCGGTCACCTCGGGTGACTCCGTGCAACTCGTCGGCTTCGGCTCGTTCTCGACTGGCCAGCGCGCCGCCCGCGTGGGCCGCAACCCGGCCACGGGCGCGGAGATCCAGATTGCCGCTGCCAAGACGGTGAAGTTCACCGCCGGCAAGGCATTCAAGGACGCCGTCAACGCGTCGTGATGCCAGGTCCGCCGTCATGGCGGATACGCGCGCTGCTGGCTCACTTGCTGGCGCGCGGCGCAGTATCACGCCAGTGCGGCGGCGCGGACTCAGGCACGTGGCGCCACGCCGCTTGCCTGAGTGTGTGAAACGAGGGCGCAAGGCCCTCGGCACGCCGGCATGCTTACCTGCCGGCCGCTTTTTCTTCCCTGTTTCTCGTACGGTGTCCGAAGCGTTTCGCGTGCCGAAGCTCAGGCATCACGTGCTGCGTCGGTTTCCATCGACGTGCGGCTCATTTCGTTGCGGCGGCGCTTGGCCTCGTACATCGCCGAATCGGCTTCACGCAGCATCGCTTCCACGCTTTCGCCTTCCTCGCAGCTCGCAAAACCCATTGAAAAGCTCAGTTTCGGTCCGCCGTAAAACTGGTTGTTCAACTCCACGAGTTTGGTGATGCTGTCCACCACGGTTTCCGCATCGCGCGCGCCGGCGCCGGGCATCAGCACTGCAAATTCGTCGCCGCCGATGCGCGCGGCCTGATACGGTTTCTGGATCGCTTTCGCGAGCACTTCGCCCGCCCGGCGCAGCAACGCGTCCCCGGCCGCGTGGCCAAGCTGGTCGTTCACCGTCTTCAGGTTGTCCATATCGACGACAATCGCGCTCACCGGGAATGGCCCCTTGCGATGCAGACGATTGAGTTCGTCCACATAGAAAGAGCGGTTCTTGAGCTTCGTGAGCACGTCGTGCTTGCCGAGGAATTCGAGGTAGGCCTCCGCTTTCTTGCGCGCGGTGATGTCGGTGAGCGCGAGCAGCACCAGATCCCATTGCGTCTCGTGGCCCGGAAACACCGAAAACTGCAGATGCACGTTGACTTCGCTGCCGTCGAGCGCGTAGTTCACCACTTCGCGCTGCTGGAACAAGCGGCCTTCCCATAGATCGAGCAATTGCTCGCGGAAATGCGGGCGCATTTCGTCGCGGAACACTTCGGGCAGGCGTGCGAGCAGCGTGGCTTTGTCCGGCGCGCGAAACATGCCCAGCGTGTAGTGATTCACGTCGAGCACCTGGATCTCGCTCATGCAGCGCTCGACGAATTCGGGGTGTACGTCGGTGAAGGTGCGAAAGTCGACAATGCCCTGCTCGCGGACTTCGTTGAGCAACTCGCGAATGGCGGAGAAGTTTTCGACCCACAGCGAAACCGGCGCGTGCTCGAAAATGCCGAGCGCGTATTGCTCGCTCGCGGCCGCGCGATGGCGCGCTTCCTCGAGCGCCGAGACGTCTTCGATGGCCACGAGCACGCGGCTCCAGTCGGCTTCGTGGCCCGGCAGGATGACGCCACGTAACAAGATGTCCATGCGCCGGCCGCGCAGCGTGTAGTTCACGCTCTTGCTCTCGAACGTGCTATGGCCGTCCCACATCTGCTCGAGTTCGCCCACGTGCGCCTGAAACATGTCGTCGCGCAGCACCTGCGCGAGATGTGCGGCGAGTTCTTCATAGTCGCGCGCACCGTAAAGATCGAGCGTGTGGCGGTTGACCTTGAGCACGCGGATGCAGGCCGAGCATTCGGCCACGCGGCGCGGATCGTCTTCGAGGAAACGGCGCAGGTTGGTCACGCCTTGCGCGCGCCAGCGGTCGAACAGCGCGCGCAGCTGGCTATAGTCTTCGAGCCACAAGGAGGTGGGCGTCACGTCGAAGAAGTCGAGCAGATCGACGCCCATATTGGCAAAACTGGCCGCGGTGGCCGGGGTGCCTTGTTGCATGTCGGTTGGATGTAAGGGAGCGGGGCGCGGCGGGCTGCGCCGCACGAATATCCGAATCCTGGCACACCTTGGGGTCCGAGTGGGCGTCAACGATGCAGATGCAGCGTCGCTGCGGCGTCGGTGGCGGCCGATTCGTTGTCCAGTACGCCAACATGCGTAACGGCCGATTAGGGGAAAAACTTGAGCAGGTCACGTCGCCATTCGACGCGTGACACATCGAGAGGCGGCGCGCCGGGTTCAATCGGACGTTTCGATCGCATCGACGCGATCCGGGTAGAACGCAAGATGGTCCTTGATTGCCGACACCGCTTCATGCGGCGTTTCATAGGTCCATATCGCATTCACGGCTCGCGCGCCGCCTGGTGTGATCGAGTAGTACGAAGCCTCGCCCTTGTACGGGCACCAGCTCGTGTGCTCCGTGCGTGAGAGCAGCGACATGTCGGCGTCCTCTCGCGGAATGTAAAACACCGCCGGATAGCTCGCCTCGCGCAGCGTGAGCGCGCGGCGCGTGTCGGCAACGACGCGCCCGCCTGCTTTCACCACCACGCGCGTGCGCGCCGGTTCGACTGTGATCGGATGATCGGGGTCGGGGATCTTGACGGTCCGTGTGTCCATGACTGGGTTCCTCGCGCAAAGGGTGGAAAGCAGGCGTTTAGCCGAATACATGATATGCAATTGCAGATTAACTGGTAGGGGAAAGCGCTGCAGGCTGTTTCAATGAGGGCGCGACTGAGTTCGACGCACGGGCGGCGATAGTCACGCGATTGCGCCGCAAGCATGCGCGCTTCAAGTCATCGCCCGCGCCTTCATTTACCCGCAGCAGGATCACTGATGAGCCTCGATATTTTCTGGTTCTTGCCGACCTCTGGCGACACCCGCTACCTCGGCAAATCCGATTTCGGCCGCGCGCCGACCAACGCCTATATGCGCCAGATTGCCGTGACCGCCGAAGAGCTCGGCTACGACGGCCTCCTCATTCCCACCGGCAGCAGTTGCCTCGACCCGTGGGTGACGGCAGCGAGCCTTGCGCCCGTCACGCAGCGCATCAAGCTGCTCGTCGCGTTGCGCACGTCGCTCGGCGGTCCCACCGCTTCGGCGCGCCAGGCGGCCACGCTCGACCAGGCGTTGAACGGCCGCTTGCTGCTCAACGTCGTGCCGGGCGGCGACGCCACCGAACTCGCGGCGGACGGCGTGTTCCTCGGGCACGACGAGCGCTACGAGGCCGCCGACGAATTCCTCACGATCTGGCGCGACCTGCTGCGCGGCGACACGGTGAACTTCGAGGGCAAGCATTTGCGCGTGGAGGGCGCGCAGAACTTTCACACGCCGGTCCAGACGCCGCATCCGCCGCTGTATTTCGGCGGCTCGTCGCCGGCGGCGCACGAACTGGCGGCCAGGCACGTGGACGCCTATCTCACGTGGGGCGAGCCGCCCGAGGCCGTCGCGCAGAAGTTCGCCGATATCCGTGCGCGCGCGGCGCGCCACGGGCGCACGCTCAGGCTGGGCGTGCGCCTGCACGTGATCGTGCGCGAGACCAACGACGAAGCGTGGGCCGCCGCTGAACGCCTCATCAGCAAGCTCGACGACGACGATATCCGCCGCGCCCAGGAAAACTACGCGCGCATGGATTCGGTGGGCCAGCGCCGCATGGCCGAACTGCACGGCGGCAGCCGCGACAAGCTCGAAATCAGCCCGAATCTGTGGGCCGGCGTGGGCCTCGTGCGCGGCGGCGCGGGTACGGCGCTGGTGGGCGACCCGCAAACCGTGGCGGCGCGCCTCAAGGAATACGTGGATGCCGGCGCGGACAGCTTCGTGCTCTCCGGCTATCCGCACCTCGAGGAGGCGATCCGCTTCGCCGAGCTGGTGTTCCCGCTGCTGCCGGGCAAGAAACCGGTGACGTTGCGCGATCAGGCCTTGACCGGCGGCGCGTTCGACGTGCGCGCGCGTGAGCAGGCGCAGGAGCACGCGCGCGTGAGCGCCGCCGTGCGCGGCGGCTGAGCCGGATGCAGGAGGCTTGGCGTGCGATTATTCGTGTAAGTGATATTCGTGATTTATTTGTGTGAGTGATATTGGCGGAATATTTCCCACAGGCATATAATTGATTTATGCCCCACAGGAATATGCCATGAAGATCATCGTCCAGACGCCAGGCGGGCTCGGCGAGATTTTGCAGTCGGCCCGCAAGGCGCGCGGCATGACCCAGGCGCAGGCCGCGGCGAATCTCGGCATCGGCCAGCCGCGCCTTTCCGCGCTCGAAACCACGGGTGCCGCCAGCCTCTCGCTCGAGCAGATGCTCGCGCTTTTCGCGCTCTACGGGCTGGAGCTCTGCGTGCAGTCGCGCGAAGCGGCGGCCGGCACGCCGGAGTGGTGACCATGGGCCGCAAATCGCATTCGCGTGCGCTATCGATCTGGGCCAACGGCGAGCGTGTGGGCACGTGGCTCATGACGCCCTCCGGCGACTCCGAACTGCGTTATGACGACGCCTGGAAACGCTCGGCCCTGGGCCGGCCGCTTTCGCTCTCGCTGCCGTTCGGTATTGGCGATGTGCCGTTGCGCGGCGAACGCGTGCAGCACTATTTCGACAATCTCCTGCCCGACAGCGAGCCCATCCGCCGCCGCATCGCTGCGCGTTTTCGCACGGATACGCTCGACCCCTTCGACCTGCTCAAGGCCATCGGGCGCGATTGCGTGGGCGCGGTGCAACTGCTAGGTGAGGATGAAACGCCGGGCCCCGTCGATCGTATCGAAGGCACGGCGTTGAGCGACGCCGTCATCGAGCGCCTGCTGCTCGAAACGGCCGGCGCGCTGCCCGGCGGCGCGGTAGAGGCCGACGATTTGCGCATTTCGCTGGCGGGCGCGCAGGAGAAGACCGCGCTCTTGCGCCACCGCGGCAAGTGGCTGCTGCCGCGCGGCGCCACGCCCACCACTCACATTTTCAAGCTGCCGCTGGGGCTGATCGGCCATCGCAAGGTGGACTTCAATACCTCGGTCGAAAACGAATGGCTTTGCCTGGCACTGCTGAGGGCCTACGGATTGCCCGCTTCGCAGGCGCAGATCATCAGATTCGGCACGCAGAAGGTGCTCTGCGTCGAGCGCTTCGATCGTACGCGTTCGCGCACGGGCGGCCTGCTGCGCCTGCCGCAGGAGGACTTCTGCCAGGCGCTCGGCGTGCCGCCGCATCGCAAGTACGAAGCGCATGGCGGTCCCGGCGTGCGCGAGATTGCGGGTCTTCTGCGCCAGTCGCAGCAGGCCCGTGAGGACATCGAAACGTTTCTCGCTGCGCAAATCGTCTTCTGGATGCTCGCGGCGCCGGACGGCCATGCGAAGAATTTCAGCATCCGCCTGTTGCCCGCGGGGCGCTTTCAGCTCGCGCCGCTCTATGACGTGATGTCGATCTGGCCCGTGGAAGGCGACGGCGGCAATCAATGGTCGTGGCACAAGGCGTCGCTCGCCATGGCCGTGTGGGGCAAGGCCCGCCACTATCGCATGCGCGACGTGAAGCGAACGCATTTCGACGCTACCGCGCGACTGTGCCACTACGGGCCGGACGCGGGGCCGTTGATCGAGCGCGTGCTCTCGCGTACACCCGGTGCGATAGAAGAAGTCGCGGCCGCGCTGCCCGAAGGCTTTCCCGAGCGGGTGGCCGCGCGTCTCTTCGACGGCTTGCGTTTTTCCGCGGAGCGGCTCGCTACGTGATAGCGGCGCAGTTCGTGCAGATTGCGCCTTAGCGCACGCAAGCGGCAAGCCGCGCAATCGCCGCGTCAATACGCTGCGCCTCGATCATGCCGAAGCCAAACGCGAGTCCCTCGAGCGCCGTTCGAGGCTCAATTGCGAAACCGGCCAGCGCCTGCACGCGGATTCCCGCTCGCGCGGCGGCGCTGACCAGCGCATCGGCACGCACGCCCGCATCGAGCCCGGCGGCGAGATGAAGCCCCGCCGCGGGCGCGACAGGCAGCATGAGCGTGCCGCAATGGCGTGCGAGCGCCTCGAGCAGCGCGTCACGGCGCGCGCGGTACTGCGTGCGCATCTTGCGGATATGCCGCACCAGATGCCCCTCTCGCATGAATGCCGCGAGCGTGTCCTGCGCCAGCAGATTGCCGTGCCAGTCCGCACACTGGCGCGCGGCGACCAACGCATCGCGCACCCAGGCGGGCGCGACGACATAGCCCATGCGCAAGCCCGGAAAGAGGCATTTGGAAAACGTGCCGACATAGCAAACGCTCGCGTGGCGATCGAGCGTTTGCAGCGCGTCGAGCGGGCGGTCGTCGTGACGGAATTCGCCATCGTAGTCGTCCTCGATCACGACCGCGCCGTGCCGCTGCGCGAACGCGAGCAGCGCGCGCCGCCTGGCCGCCGACATCGGGACACCTAACGGAAACTGATGCGAAGGCGTGACACAGATCACGCGCGCATCGGGCGGGAGGGCGTCCACGACGATTCCCTCGGCGTCGACGCTCACGCCCGCGATACACGCCCCCGCCAGCGCGAACGCGCGGCGCAGCGGCGGGTAGCCGGGGTCCTCCAGTGCAACCACGGTCTTGCCCGGCGTGACGAGGACGCGCGCGAGCAGATCGAACGCCTGCTGCGCGCCGGCCGTGACGACGACGTCGCCAGCTTCGCAGGCAACGGCGCGCGCATAGGAAGCGTGGTGTGCAATGGCCTCGCGCAACGCGGAGCGGCCTTCCGGTTCGGCATACACGGCAGGCGCCCTGGAAAGCCCGCGTAGCGCGCGTGCCGAAAGACGCCGCCAGACATCGAAGGCAACCGTGCGCTTGTCGGGCAAGCCGAGGATGAAGTCGTAGTCGTAGTTCGCGCTGGGATCGAGTCGCACGAGTGCCGGTGGCACACGCCAACGCGAGTTCAGGCGCGGGTCGCCTTCTGCGGAGATTCTGGACGCGCTGGCTGGACTGGACGGCAACGGGCCGCCGCGCGCTGCGACTTCGCCCACGAAAGTCCCCGCGCCCGGACGCGTGACGATGTAGCCCTCTGCGAGGAGCAGATCGTAGGCCGCAAGCACCGTATTGCGCGCGATGCCACAACTGCGCGCGAGCGAGCGGCTCGACGGCAAACGCAGCCCGGCCGCGAGCCGGCCTTCGACAATGGCCCCGCGCAACTGGCGGTGCAGCGCATGCAGGATTTCGCGCGATCCGTGCTCGGGCAGAGCGATTTCGATCTGCAAGACTGGTTCCATGATCTTTGCCGAATCTGGTCCTGTTCCTGGGCCGGTTTCGATTCTAGCATCGGCTCATCCTCTCACCGCACAGGAGCCGAGCCATGAGTACCGTCACCACTCCAGCCGCCGCAATCAGCGCTAGCGATCCGCACCCGCGCGAGCGTGCGGCCATTCCGGGCGGCGCGATCGTCTACGTCGATACGGGCGTGGGCGACCCCGTTGTCCTGCTGCACGGCAATCCCACTTCTTCGCGTCTATGGCGCAACGTGATTCCGCATCTGAGTGACGCTTACCGTTGTCTGGCGCCAGACCTCGCCGGCATGGGCGATTCTCCTGCCGCGCCCGATGGCGCATGCCGCTTTGCCGATCACGCGCGGTATCTCGAAGCGTGGTTCGATGCCGTGCTGCCGCACGGGCGCGTGACGCTCGTGCTGCACGACTGGGGCTCGGCGCTGGGCTTCGATTGGGCACGCCGCCACCCGCACCGCGTGAATGCGATCGCCTATATGGAGGCGATCGTGCAACCGCGCCTGTGGCGTGATTTCCCGCCCGAACGCGAACCATTTTTTCGCGCGATGCGCGGCGAGGCAGGCGAGCGTCTCGTGCTCGACGAGAATTTTTTCGTCGAAACGGTGTTGCCGCATAGCGTGCTGCGCGCGCTGACGCCAGAAGAAATGGAGGCGTGGCGCAGGCCGTTCGCCACGCGCGAATCGCGCAGAACGACGCTTGTGTGGGCGCGCGAACTGCCGATAGAAGGTGAGCCTGCCGATGTGACGCGAGCGGTTCAAGCATACGGAGCGTGGCTCGCGGCAAGCGATATCCCGAAGCTGCTGATCCGCGCCGAGCCTGGCGCGCTGCTCACGGGCCGCGCGCTGGACGCTTGCCGTAGCTGGCCCAACCAGCGCGAAGTGGCAGTGGCGGGTATCCATTACATTCAGGAGGATTCGCCGCGCGAGATCGGCGCCGCCGTTCGCGAATTCCTGGACGGGTTGGTGGCAGGGCGTGTTCCCTGAAGCGTCATTAGATTAGGACTTCAGACGAAATCGCCAGCCAGGCTGTTATGCATGAATTTTACGCTGCGACCCATGGCGTCTCGACAACTATGCCTTCAAAGTATGGAATTGATACCTATTCGGTGTTGGACAGCGCCCCTTGACGGCCTCTATGCTTGGCCGAGCTTCGATCGATGTCAAAACAACAAACGCCACGCATTCACCCGATGCGTGCAGTCTGGAGACTTTCGTCATGACTCTCGCTTCCTCGCGTTCCATTCCGGCGCTCATCGACAGAGAACGGCTCGGCGCGTTCCAGTGGCGCGTACTTGCACTCTGCGTGCTGATTGCGCTGCTCGATGGCTTCGATACGCAGGCCATCGCCTTCACCGGGCCCGCCATTCTTGCTGCGTTCAAGCTGCCCGCCAACGCGCTCGCGCCCATTCTGACCGCCGGGATCATCGGCATGACGCTGGGCGCGATGACGCTCGGTCTGGTCGGCGACCGGATAGGCCGCCGGCCCGCGATCATGATCGGCCTCGCGCTCTTTGGCTGCGCGACGCTGGCGACCTCCTGGGCGACGACGCCCCAACTCATTCTGGTGCTTCGCTTCATCGCCGGGTTGGGTATGGGCGGTTGCACGCCCGTGTTGCTCGCGCTTGCCGCCGAATATGGTCCCGCACGGCAGCGCGGCGCCATCATGACCGGCGTGCTGCTTGGTTTGCCCGCTGGCGCGATGCTCGGCGGCCTGCTTGCGGCACGCATGCTGCCTGTAATTGGCTGGCAGGGCATTTTTGTCGTGGGCGGCGGCGTGCCGCTTGCCGTGCTCGTTCTCGCCGCGCTTTTGCTGCCCGAGTCGCTTTACTATCAGGCCTCGCGAGGCGGCGCCCGCGGGCAGCGCTACGTGCACAACACGCTCGCGAAAATCGTGACTCAGCCGCTGCCGCCAGACGTCCGCTTCACCGTGCCCGAAGAGGCGGTGGCAAAGGCGAGCGTCGGCGCGCTGTTCAGGGATGGCTACGCTGCGAAAACGCTTGCAATCTGGGCCGTTTATCTTCTCAACTGGGTTGCGTGGTTCATGCTCCTCTCCTGGTTGCCTACGGTCCTCAAATCCGCGGGGCTGCCTGCGGCGCAGGCGCCGCTCGGCACCGTGATCGTTAACGCCGTGTTCATCGTTTGCGCCATTCCGCTTTCGTTTGCGCTGCCGCGCGTGAACACGCGCAATCTGCTGGGCTCGATGTTCGCGTTCGGTATCGCCATTGCGTGCGGGTTGGGCTATGCCGGCACCCATTGGGCGCTCGTCTTCGCTCTCGTAGGTGCGGCGGGTTTCGGCATTGGCGGGCAGCAGATCGCCTTGAACTACCTGGTCGTGGGTGCGTACCCGACGGCCCTGCGTGCCACGGCCACGGGCTGGGCCATTGGCATGGGCCGTGCCGGTGCGATTGCCGGATCGGCCATCGGTGGCACATTTCTGTCGTGGGGCGGCCCTGCGGGTTTCTTCCTCGCGCTGGCCGTGCCGCTTGCGGGTGCTGCGCTTGCCGTGTTCAGCCTGCGCCTCGATCCGGTTAGGGCTGAGGTCGCCCTCTCGTCCAACCACTGATGTTTGTGAAGCCTGCTTGCGCTATTTCGTGACGATGTTGCGAGACATCGTCACCATCTGGCCTGCCCGTTTTCACGCGTTCTATTTCTTCGCCGGCAGCCACGTTTGTGGCTCGGCATACATCTCCTTGACGAGTTGCTTCACGAGATCGACGTAGACCGAGTTGTCGTTCACACGGTGATTCAGGATGATTGGCGAGGTCGCGTGGTCGCTGTCTATCAGACGGTAGTGCACGTCCTGGCGCAATTGCCGCGCTGAAGCCGGGATCACGCATACGCCGAACTCGGCTGCGACGAGACCCAGCGCGGTCTGGATTTCCCTCACCTCCAGCACTTCGCCCGGTTGCACGCCGTCGCCGTGCAGCACGTTCAATACCTGATCGGCGAAACTGGGGCGAGGCTCCTTGGGATAAACAATCAGTTTTTGCCCGGCCAGTTGCTCGATAGGAATCGGCGTCGATTCCTGCGCCATCTCGCTGCCGATCGGCACCACCACAGCCAGCGGCTCTTCGCGCAGGACGATACCGGCCACGTTGGGGTCGCTGTGGCGCACGCGTCCGAAGCCGATGTCGATGCGGCCTTCCTTCAACGCCTCAATCTGCTGCACCGACATGAGTTCGACCATCTGGATGTCGAGCTCCGGCGCGTTCTGGCGCAGCTTGCGCATCAACGGTGGCAGTCCTGAATAGAGAACGGAGGCGACGAAGCCGATCGACAACACGGTGCGGTGATGCAGTCCCACGTGTTTGGCGGTCGCTTGCAACTGCTCGACGCGCCCAAGGATCTGCATGGCCTGCTCGTAGACAAGACGCCCCGCATCGGTCGTGCGCACGGGCCTCGTATTGCGAATCAGAAGAGGCACGCCGATCTCCTGTTCGAGCAATTGAATCTGCCGGCTCAACGGCGGCTGAGCGATGCAAAGCTGTTCCGCTGCGCGAGTGAAATTGCGCTCGCGGACAACGGCAACGAAGTAGCGAAGCTGGCGAAGATCCATGGTTTGCTCCAAAAGAAGCACTGAATTATCGATACTCGGAGCGTATATTGCGCTGCAATATCGGCCCATTCATGGGCGATTGAGGGGTTTCCATATTATAAAGGTATGGAATTGGACGCAAATAGTATTGGATCTCGCGGATGCGCGGCGTGTATAAAACCACCATACCTTCTTCACTTACCCAGCATCCGACATGACTTCCGCGACGATCGAACGTATCGAAACCCGCCTCGTCGATCTGCCGACGATTCGCCCTCACAAGCTATCCGTCGCCACGATGTACGGGCAAACCCTGATGCTGGTAAAGGTGTACTGCAGCGATGGCGTGACCGGCATCGGCGAAGGCACCACCATTGCCGGCATGGCTTACGGCCCCGAAAGCCCGGAAGCAATGAAGCTGGCGATCGACGCCTACTTCGCGCCCGCGATGATCGGCCAGGATGCCACGCGAATCCAGGCGCTCATGGCGCATCTGGGCAAGCTGGTGAAGGTCAATCACTTCGCCAAGTGCGCGCTGGAAACCGCGCTGCTCGACGCGCAGGGCAAGCGCCTTGGCGTGCCGGTGAGCGAGTTGCTGGGCGGCCGCCGCCGCGAGCGTCTGCCGGTTGCCTGGACGCTGGCTTCGGGCGATACCGCAAAGGACATCGCCGAAGCCGAGGCCATGCTCGAAGCGCGCCGCCACAAGATCTTCAAGCTGAAGATCGGCGCGAAGGAACTCAAGACCGACATCAGGCACGTCGCTGAAATCAAGAAGGCGATGGGCGAGCGTGCTGCCGTGCGCGTGGACGTCAACATGGCCTGGAGCGAGACGCAGGCGGCGTGGGCGATTCCGGCGCTGGCGGAAGCCGGCTGCGAACTGGTCGAACAGCCCGTCGCCTCGCCCGCAGCGCTTGCGCGCCTCATGCGCCGCTTCCCGGTGGCGTTGATGGCCGACGAGATCCTGCAGGGGCCGGAAAGCGCGTTCGAGATCGCGAAGAACGAGGGCGCCGATGTGTTCGCCATCAAGATCGAACAAAGCGGTGGACTGTTCGCCGCGCAGCGCGTGGCCACGATTGCGGACGCCGCGGGTATCGAGCTGTACGGCGGCACGATGCTCGAAGGCGCGTTCAGCACGGTGGCCTCGGCGCACCTGTTTGCAAGCTTCGCCAACCTGCAATGGGGCACCGAACTGTTCGGTCCCCTGCTGATCACCGAAGAGATTCTGACCACGCCGCTCGACTACAGCGACTTCGAGCTGACGGTGCCGAACGGCCCGGGCCTGGGCATCGAACTGGACGAAGCGAAGGTCAAGCGCTTCACGCGCGACGGCCTGATGAAAGTGACGAAGTAACCCGGACACCTGACAAACGGAATTTGACGATGCTTTTCCACGTACGCATGGATGTGAACATCCCGGCCGACATGCCCGCCAACGTCGCCAATGAAATCAAGGCGCGCGAAAAGGAATATTCGCAGGAGCTGCAGCGCAGCGGCAAGTGGCGCCATATCTGGCGACTGGTGGGCGAGTACGCCAACTACAGCATCTTCGATGTCGAGAGCAATGCAGAGCTGCATGACATTCTCACCGCCTTGCCGCTTTTCCCGTACATGAAGATAACGGTCACGCCGTTGTGTCGCCATCCGTCCTCCATCAGGGACAACGACGCCTGAGCTGACTTCACCAATACCAGCAAGCACCAGCAAGCACCAGCAAGCACCAGCAAGCACCAGCAAGCACCAGGAGACAAATACCATGAGCGCAAAAGTATTCGAAACGAAGGAAGTGCAGGACCTGCTGAAGGCCGCTGCGAATCTCAATGGCGGCAGCGGCAACGCGCGCTTCCAGCAGATCGTCCATCGGCTGCTGGGCGACCTGTTCAAGGCCATTGATGATCTCGACATCACGCCCGATGAAGTGTGGGCCGGCGTGAACTATCTGAACAAGCTCGGCCAGGACGGCGAAGCGGCGCTGCTGGCTGCGGGCCTTGGACTGGAAAAGTACCTCGATATCCGCATGGACGCCGCAGACAAGGCGGTGGGTCTCGAAGGCGGCACGCCGCGCACGATCGAAGGACCGTTGTACGTTGCGGGCGCACCGGTGCGCGAAGGCGTTTCGCGAATCGACATCAACCCGGACGCCGACGCAGGTCCGCTCGTCATTCACGGCACCGTCACGGATCTCGATGGCAAACCGCTCGCGGGCGCCGTAGTCGAATGCTGGCACGCGAATTCGAAGGGTTTTTATTCGCACTTCGACCCGACGGGCGCGCAGGACGACTTCAACCTGCGCGGCGCAGTCAAGACCGGCGCTGACGGCAAGTACGAATTCCGCACGCTCATGCCGGTAGGCTACGGCTGTCCGCCGCAGGGTTCGACCCAGCGCCTCCTGGACGGCCTTGGCCGCCATGGCAACCGTCCGGCGCACGTGCACTTCTTCGTCTCGTCGGATAACAGCCGCAAGCTCACCACGCAGTTCAATATCGAAGGCGACCCGCTCATTTGGGACGACTTCGCCTACGCAACGCGCGAGGAACTGATTCCGCACGTGGTCGAAAAGACCGGCGGCGCGGCGCTCGGCCTGAAAGCCGATACGTACAAGGCCATCGAGTTCAACGTCACGCTCACACCGCTGGTCCAGGGTAAGGACAACCAACTCGTTCACCGCCTGCGCGCGGAGGCAACGGCGTAAGCATCCTGCGTGGCGGCGGCGTGAAGACACAGCCGCCGCCAGTTTTACCCCGATCATCATTCGACACCGATGCAGGAACTCCGTACCGCGTGTGGAGTATGCATAGGAGAGCTAATATGTCAGCCATCATCGACAAAGCCAGTGACCTGGATCACCTGCTGTCCACCGCCGTGCAGGACGACAAGCAAAACGGTGTGTTCCGTTGCCGCCGGGACATCTTCACCAATACCGATCTGTTCGATCTGGAGATGAAATACATCTTCGAGAAGAACTGGGTGTACCTCGCGCACGAGAGCCAGATTCCAGAGAACAACGACTACTACACCACGTGGCTGGGTCGCCAGCCGGTAGTCATCACGCGCGACAAGACCGGTGCGCTGAATGCCGTCATCAACGCCTGCGCGCACAAGGGCGCCATGCTGTGCCGGCGCAAGCACGGCAACAAGGGCAGCTTCACGTGTCCGTTCCACGGCTGGACGTTCTCCAACACCGGCAAGCTCCTGAAGGTGAAGGACGAAAAGACCACCGAGTATCCCGTGCAATTCAACAAGCAGGGGTCTCACGACCTGAAGAAGGTCGCGCGCTTCGAGAATTATCGTGGCTTTCTGTTCGGCAGCCTCAATGCCGACGTGCAGCCGCTCGAAGACTACCTCGGCGAAGCAAAGATCATCATCGACCAGATCGTCGACCAGTCGCCGAACGGCCTCGAAGTGCTGCGCGGCAACTCCTCGTACGTCTACGACGGAAACTGGAAGATGCAGATGGAAAACGGCTGCGACGGCTATCACGTCAGCACCGTGCACTGGAATTACGCCGCGACCATGGGCCGGCGCAAGGAAGACGGGACCCAGGCGGTGGACGCCAATAGCTGGAGCAAGTCGGTGGCGGGCGTATACGGCTTCGACCATGGCCACATCCTGCTGTGGACCAACACGATGAACCCTGAAGTGCGCCCGGTGTACAAGCATCGCGAGGAAATCAAGGCGCGCGTGGGCGAAGTGCAGGCGGAATTCATCGTCAATCAGACGAGAAACTTGTGCCTCTACCCGAACGTGTTCCTGATGGACCAGTTCAGCACGCAGATTCGCGTGGTGCGCCCGATTAGCGTGGACAAGACCGAGGTGAACATTTTCTGCTTCGCGCCGAAGGGCGAGAGCGCGGAAGACCGTGCGACGCGCATTCGCCAGTACGAGGACTTCTTCAACGTCACGGGCATGGGTACCGCCGACGACCTCGAAGAGTTCCGCGCCTGCCAGAACGGTTATGCAGGCACCACGGCAATGTGGAACGATCTCTCGCGCGGCGCGCCGCTGTGGGTCGAAGGTGCGGACGAGAACGCGAAGAAGATGGGCCTCAAGCCGATCATTTCCGGCGAGCGCAGCGAAGACGAAGGCCTGTTCGTGGTCCAGCACGAGTACTGGGTGCACGCCATGCGCGACGCCCTCAAGCAGGAACTGAATCACGAGCAAGCGGGAGCGCAGGCATGAGCAACGATTACCAGAAAATCTGCGCCACGCTGTACCGCGAAGCGCGCCTGCTCGACGATCGCCAGTGGGAAGCGTGGCTCGCCTGCTATGCCGAGGACGTCACCTACTGGATGCCCGCATGGGACGACGACGACCAGCTCACCGACGACCACGAATCGCAGATCTCGCTGATGTACTACCCGGATCGCGGCGGCCTCGAAGACCGTGTGTTTCGCATCAAGACCGAACGCAGCGGCGCTTCGATGCCGGAGCCGCGCACGATCCACAACGTAACGAACGTGGAAGTGCTGGCCGATCGTGGCGACGAAGTGGAGGTGCGCTACAACTTCCACACGCTCAGTCATCGCTACAAAACCACGGATGGCTTCTTCGGCACGATGTTTGTCACCTTGCGCAAGACCGGTGACGACTTCCTGATCGCCTACAAAAAGATCGTGCTGAAGAACGACTACATCCGGCAGGTGCTCGACGTTTATCACGTTTGAAGTCTCGATTGACATCGAGACCCGGTTTCAACATGGGAAAGAAGGAGACACCATGTCCAGCTACAAGATTGCACTGAACTTCGAAGACGGCGTGACCCGTTTCATCGAATGCAAGGCAGGTGAGAAGGTCCTCGACGCAGCGTTTCGCGCGCGGATCAACCTGCCGATGGATTGCTCAGACGGCGTGTGCGGCACCTGCAAGTGTCGCGCGGAAAGCGGCAGCTACGACCTGGGCGAAGAGTATATCGAGGACGCGCTGACCGAAGACGAAAAGGACAGCGGTCTCGTACTCACCTGCCAGATGGTGCCGGAAAGCGATTGCGTGATTGCGATTCCAGCGTCTTCCACGGTATGCAAAACCGGGCATAGCAAGTTTGCGGCCACGGTGGCGAAGGTCGAGCAGCACAACGACGCGGCGGTCGTGCTCGAGTTGGACGTCGACACGACGGGCCCCGTGTTCCTGCCGGGTCAGTACGTCAACATCGACGTGCCGGGCAGTGGCCAGCATCGTTCGTATTCCTTCTCTTCTGCGCCAGGCGAATCGAAGATCAGCTTCCTGATCAAGAAGATTCCGGGCGGCGTGATGAGCACCTGGCTCGAAGCCGCGCAACCGGGTACGAAGCTCGATTTGACGGGGCCGCTCGGCAGCTTCTATTTGCGCGACGTCCAGCGGCCGCTGCTGTTCCTCGCAGGCGGCACGGGTCTGGCTCCGTTCCTCTCGATGCTGGAAGTGCTTGCGCGCACCAATGCGCAGCAGAAGGTACACCTCATTTACGGCGTGACGCGCGACCTCGACCTGGTGCTGGTTGAAGCCATCGAAGCCTACGCGGCGAAGCTGCCGAACTTCAGCTTCGCTACCGTCATCGCCGATGCTGATTCGAATCATCCGCGCAAGGGTTGGGTCACGCAGCACATTCCCGCTAACGCCTTGAACGATGGCGACGTCGACGTGTATCTGTGCGGGCCGCCGCCGATGGTGGACGCCGTACGCAAGTATTTCGATGACGAAGGCGTGAAGCCCAGCAGCTTCCACTACGAGAAGTTCACCCCGAACGTCGTTCAGAAGGCGGCATGAACATGCAACGATTCGCAGGCAAGGTCGTCGTCGTCACCGGGGCGGCGCAGGGAATTGGCCGCGGCGTCGCGCTGCGTGCGGCTGCCGAAGGCGGCAAGGTCGTATTCGTCGATCGCGCGGATTTCGTAGCCGAAGTCGCGGCAGAAGCGAAGGGCGCTGAAACGGCAGGATTCGTCGCCGACCTCGAAACGTATGAAGGCGCGAAAGCGGCCATGGATTTCGCCGCGCAACGATTTGGCGGCATCGACATTCTCATCAACGGTGTGGGCGGTGCCATCCGCATGCGTCCGTTCGCTGAGTTCGAGCCGGCGCAGATCGATGCGGAAATCCGCCGTTCGCTCATGCCCACGCTGTACACGTGTCACGCCGTGTTGCCGTATCTGCTCGAGCGCGGGCGCGGCACCATCGTCAATGTTTCTTCGAACGCCACGCGCGGCATTCGACGCGTGCCGTATTCGGCAGCGAAGGGCGGCGTGAATGCGATGACGCAATCGCTGGCGATGGAATACGCGGAGCACAATATCCGCGTGGTCGCCACGGCGCCTGGCGGCACCGAAGCGCCGCCGCGCCGCATTCCGCGCAATGCCGCCGGCGACAGCGAGCAGGAAAAAGCGTGGATGAGCGAGGCGGTGCGGCAGGTCACCGAGTCGACGTTCTTCAAGCGCTATGGCAGCCTCGACGAGCAGGTCGCGCCGATCCTGTTTCTCGCTTCGGACGAGGCGAGCTACATCACCGGTTCGGTGTTGCCGGTCGCCGGTGGCGACACGGGCTGAGCCAGGCGCGCAAGTCGGCGGTGGGCGCGCAAAAGCGGGCGGGCGGGGTGCTATGCTCGAAGGACCCTGATTTTCGTACCGCAATCGACATGAATATCGATCCCACTGTCGTCAAAGCCTTTGCGCCCACGGGCACGTTGCGCGCCGCCATCAACCTCGGCAATCCGATACTCGCGAATCGCGATGCGGCGTCGGGCGAGCCATTCGGTGTTTCCGTCGATCTCGCGCGCGCGTTCGCGCAGCACTTGGGCGTGCCGCTCGAACTCGTGGTGTTCGACGCGGCGGGCAAGTCCGTCGAAGCCGTAAGTGACGAACGCGCGGATTTCGGCTTCTTTGCCGTCGATCCAAAGCGAGGCGAGACGATCGCGTTCACCGCGCCTTATGTGTTGATCGAGGGCTTTTATCTGGTTCGCAACGACTCGCCCGTGCATACCAATGCCGAAGTCGATCAGCCGCATAACCGCGTGGCGGTGGGCAAGGGCAGTGCATATGATCTCTTTCTCACGCGCGAATTGAAGCAGGCAGCGATCGTGCGCGCGCCGACTTCGCCAACCGTCGTGCAGACCTTCCTCGATCAAGGGCTCGAAGTGGCCGCGGGCGTGAAGCAGCAACTCGAAGGCGATGCAGCGAAAGTCGGCGGCTTGCGTTTGCTCGACGAACGCTTCATGGTGATTCGCCAGGCCATGGGCGTCGCGGAGCGCCGCGGTCCGCGGGCCGCCGAAGTGCTTGGCGCGTTTGTCGAAACGATGAAGACGTCGGGATTTGTCGCAGAGGCATTGAAGCGCCATGGAATAGCGGGCGCATCGGTTGCACCGTCTGCTTGAACGAATCACGTCAAGCCAAAGAACAGAGCGCATTAATACAAGAATCAACATGCTCTGAAGGCCGATTTCCGCGGGGATTCTCAATGTGGATAATCGGCCTTTCTCGCCGGGTTTAATGCGCCACTCCGAAAGCATTATGTAATTTTATCGGTGATACTCACGCCCCGCACATTCCTCGACACCCGTCGAGCCTTGCCCAGCGCGGTTGTGCCATTGACGCCACGTCGCTCGAATTTCGACACCATTTTTATTTTCGACACCCTATGATGCGGGTGTTCGATTCGCGCCGCACTCGCCGCACGATTCCCGTTTCGTCATTGCATTATCAACATCGATGAATTGTGCAATTCGCAATAATCGTCGACGGATAGATTTTTGCTTTTGATTCTGCACCGAAATGGAATACGCGAGTATGGAATTGCACGCCGATGGTGCCGGCCGCCTGAATTCGATGCATTGACCCACCGCCCAATCCGGAGCTTGAAAACATGAAAAAATCGCTACTCGCCGCGGCACTCCTGAGCGCCTTCGCCGTTTCGGCGCACGCGCAAAGCAGCGTGACCCTATACGGCCTGTTCGATACCGGTCTCGTCTACACGAACAACCAGTTCGGTCACAGCAACTGGCAACTGAACAGCAGCTCCACGCAGAACACGGTATTCGGCCTCAAGGGTTCGGAAGATCTGGGCGGCGGTCTGCATGCGATCTTCAAGCTCGAACAAGGCTTCCTGCTCAACAACGGCGCGCAGGCGTTCTCGGGTCTGGGCTTCGGTTCGCAAGCCTGGGTCGGCCTGCAAAGCGATCCGTACGGCACGCTCACGTTCGGCCGCCAGTTCGACGTGATGAACGACCTCGTGGGCCCGCTTACGGCAGAATTCAACACGTGGGGCGGCAGCCTCGCGGCTCACCCGTTCGAGAATGACAACCTCGCTGCGAACTCGGTGGTCATCAACAACTCCGTCAAGTACGCGAGCCCGACCTGGTACGGCGTGACGTTCGAGACGATGTACTCGTTCAGCAACAAGGCCGGCGACTTCGCGAACAACCGCTCGTACGGCTTCGCCGTTTCGTATAGCCAGGGCCCGCTGAACCTCGCGGCCGGCTACCTGCAGTTCAACAACGCAGGCAACGGCAGCGGCGCGGTTAACACCAGCGACACGAGCGCAAACTTCGTGGCGGAGCGTCAGCGGGTCTGGTCGCTCGGCGGTAACTACACGTACGGCCCGGCGACGGTGGGTCTGGTCTGGAGCCATTCGCAGATCGACAACGCCGCTGGCGTCTTCTCGTTCGGCACAGGCACCTATCTCGGCGCGAACGACGACTCCGCGGGCTCGCTCGCCGGTTCGCTGCGCCTCGACAACTTCGAAGCGAACGTGAAATATGCGCTCACGCCTGCATGGAGCGTGTCGGGTGCGTACACGTATACGCACGGCGCGTACAACGGCTCGAGCCCGGGCTGGAACACGGCAATGCTGCAAACGGACTACGCCATCAGCAAGCGCACCGACTTCTATCTGGAAGGCGTGTACCAGAACGTGCATGGCGCACCGGAAGGCTCCGTGCTCTCGCACGCCATGATCAACACGCTCTCGCCTTCGTCGACCGATACGCAGGTCGCCGTGACGGTGGGCATGCGTCACGCGTTCTAAGTCACTTCCGCGAGGCTGACTTCGGCGGGCATCTGTCCCGGCCGAACGTTCTTCGCAGCGCGGCGGATCTCCTCTCAAGGGGAGGCCCGCCGCGTTGTCGCATCTGCACCGACTCAATCACGCTTTCCCGATCCAGATAGTTGAAATTTTCAACTATTTGACTATACTGGCGTCCAGTTGGCGCACGGATGGGAGCGCGCATTTGTATTCAGATTTCCTCACCTTCAGGCTCGATCAAACGAGCGCACTGCTGATGGATCGCGCCAACGCGGTCTACCGCGAGCGCTGGGATCTCGACGTGCGTGCCATGCGCGTGCTGCGCATCATCCGTGCCGAACCGGGCATCACGCCCAAGGCCGTTTCGCAGCGCGCGCTCATCGAAAAAACGCTGCTTTCCAAAACGCTCGGCGAACTCGAATCGCGAGGTCTGATCGGCCGCGTCGCGCACGCGGCGGACCGGCGCAGCGTCGCGTTGCGCGTCACGCCCGAGGGCGCGAAAGTGGCGGGTGCCTCCGAAAAAGCGGGCTCGAAGCTCGAATCCGAACTCGCCGCCGTGCTCACCGACCACGAGCGCAAAACGCTCGACCAGTTGCTCGCCAAGTTGGCGCAGAGCCTGATCGAGGGCGCTTGAGGTCGCACCTTTTCCATCTGACGCAGTGATTGAATCAAGCATGAAGGAGTCGTCGATGCCGAATCTCGTTGAAACCGTGGCGCCCACTATTGGCGCACTGCTACCCGAGCTCGAAGCCCTCTACAAGGATCTGCACCAGCATCCTGAACTCTCGATGCAGGAGTTCCGCACGGCGGCGCTCGTAGCGGAGCGCATGGAAAAGCTTGGCTATGACGTTTCCCGCGAAGTGGGCGTGACGGGCGTCGTGGCCGTGCTGCGCAACGGCGAAGGGCCGGTCGTGATGCTGCGTGCCGACATGGACGCGCTACCCATGGCCGAAGCCACCGGCCTGCCGTATGCGAGCACCGTGACGGCCAAAGACGAAGAGGGCGTGCAGGTGGGCGTGGCGCACTCGTGCGGGCACGACCTGCACGTGACCTGGCTCATCGGCGTGGCGCAGTTGATGGCGGCGCATCGCGACGCATGGAGCGGCACGCTGCTCGCCGTGTTCCAGCCCGGCGAAGAAGTGGGACGCGGCGCGCGCAGCATGATGGACGACGGCATGATCGGGCGCTTTCCGAAGCCCGACGTGATTCTCGGCCAGCACGTGATGGTGGGCCCGGCTGGCACCGTGGGCTATCGCAGCGGCACGATCCTCTCGGCGGGCGACAGTCTCAAGGTGAAGCTGTTCGGCCGCGGCTCGCACGGCTCGCAGCCGCAAACCTCGATCGACCCGGTGATCATGGCGGCTTCCACCACGCTGCGTCTGCAGACGATCGTCTCGCGCGAAATCTCGCCGCGCGAGAGCGCCGTGCTCACCGTGGGCTCGCTCCAGGCTGGCACGAAGGAAAACATCATCCCGGACGACGCCACGCTCAAACTCAACATGCGCACCTTCGACGACGACGTGCGTGAGTACATGCTGGGCGCGATCCGCCGCATCTGCTGTGCCGAATGCACGGCCTCGAACGCGCCGCGCGAGCCGGAGTTCACGACGCTTTCGAGCTACCCGCTCACGGTAAACGACGACGCCACCACGGCGCGCCTGCGCAAGGCATTCGAGGCGTGGTTCGGCGAGCGCGCATACGAGACGCAGCCGGCCGCCGCCAGCGAGGACTTCAGCGTGTTCGGCCGCGAATGGGGCGTGCCGTACGCGTTCTGGTTCGTGGGCGGCACCGATCCCGAGGTCTACGCGCAAGCGAAAGCCGCGAAGAAGCTCAACGAGATCCCGAGCAACCACTCGCCGAAGTTCGCGCCGGTGCTCGATCCGACCTTGCGCACCGGCCTCGAAGCGATGCTGTGCGCGGCCGCCGTGTGGCTTGGCCGCGAAAGCGAGGCGGCGTGAGCGTGGCACTCGACGCGCACGTGGGCGCGCATATCAACGTCCACACCGCCTATACGGCACTCGATTTGATCGGCACGTTCGCCTTCGCGATCTCCGGCGCCGTGGCCGCGCGGCAGCGGCGGCTCGACCTGTTCGGCATCGTCGTCGTGAGTTTCATGGTGGCGTGCGGCGGCGGCATCATCCGCGATCTTTGCATTGGCGCGGTGCCGCCAGCGGGCCTCACTAACTGGGCCTATCTCGCAGTGACGTTGCTGGCCACGGGGCTCACCATTGCCGCGTATCCGCAGGTGCGGCGGCTGCGTCACCCCGTACTGTTGTTCGATGCGATCGGTCTCGGACTCTTTGCGGTGGCGGGCGCGCAGAAGGCGCTCGCGTATAGCCAGAACGCGGAGCCGGCCATCATCCTCGGCGTTGTGAGCGCGGTGGGCGGTGGGGTGATGCGCGACATGCTGCTCTCTCGCGTGCCCGCCATTCTCGATCGCGAGATCTACGCTTCGGCTGCGATGCTCGGCGCCGCGGTTCAGGTGGGGCTCACGTATTTGGGCTGGTCGACGTTCTGGACACCGTGGGTGGCCGTGATGTCCTGCGTGGCGTTGCGGCTGGCCTCGCTTTATTTCGGCTGGCGTTTGCCGGTTTTCCACGGCATGCGGGCGGCTCAGCCGCAGCCGGCGCAGGGCAGCGACGCCGCGAAGCTCGCCGGGAAGGCGGATTCGCGGCACGACGCGCGTTAATATCAGCCGTCTTGCGCCGGGGTGCCGAACGTAATTTCGCTGGTGCGCTTAGCGCTGATCTTCGGGCCGAAGCTGCGGATATTCGAAAGCGTCGCGTTGTGGTGCGCGCGGATCGACGCCGCGTTCGCATGCGGCTTGTCGTGGGTGGTGTGGGCGTCGGCGGCGAGCGTGACCGTGAGGCCGTTCGCAGCAGCGCGCCGCACCGTCGTGTCCACGCAGAATTCGCTCGCGTAGCCGCAGATCACGACGTGGTTCACCGCATGCGCGGCGAGCAGGGCGCCCAGACCGGTGCCGAGAAACGAATCGGGCGTGCGCTTGCCGATGAGGTGATCGCCCGGGTCCGTCACAAGCGTGGCCGACAGCGCCCACGCCTCGGACCCGCGAACGAGCGCCGTGTCGTCCTCATGCTGGATCAGCACGACCGGCGCACCCGTTTGCCTTGCGTGCTGCATCAGCGCATTGACGTTGGCGCTGACCATGGCGATGTCGCCGGGCAGCGGTTCGGTGTCGACGAGCTTCTTCTGAAAATCGATTACGAGCAGCGCGGTGGTCATGACGGTCGTCCCTGGAAAACGCTGATTCTAGCGCGTGGCCGTCAGCCCTTCTCCCGAAACAGCGCGACACCCGCGAGACTCACGATCCCGCACACTGCCACATACCACGCCGGCGCATAGAAGCTGCCGGTGGCGCGCCACAGGAATCCCACCACAAGCTGCGCGAAACCGCCAAAAAGCGTCACGCCTACCGCGTAGATGATCCCGAGCGAGGTCGCACGCACTTCGGGCTGCAGCGCTTCCAGAATCATCAGGAACCCTGTTGGACTCGTGAGCGTCATCAGGCCGATCAGCACGACCACGACCACGAGCACCGTAGTGGGAGTGGGCCATAGAGCGATGGCGCGAAACGCCGGGAAGACGAGTGCGAGCGACACGACGCTCGCGCCCGCGAGCAACCGTTTGCGGCGGCTTACGCGGTCTGCGAGCCGCCCTGCGAGCGGCGAGCCCACCAGCAGCACGACGCCTGCCGCCACGCCGCTCGCCGCGGCCGCCGCCTGGGGCATGCCGAGCGTGAGCGAGAGAAAAGCGGGCAGGAAAAACACGATGGTATACATCGTTGCCGTGCCGCCAATCACGAGCATCGTGCCTGCTACGATCTGGCGCAACGGCAACTTCCTGCGCGTGGCTGGCGCGGCGTGTCGCGGCGAAGTCTCGCCGTCACGCGCCTGCGGCAGCGTATCTTCAAGCCGCGTGCGCAGATAAAAGCCAAGCGGCCCGATTGCGAGACCGATGAGAAACGGCACGCGCCAGCCCCAATTTTCGAGCTGTTCATGCGCAAGCGCTTTCGATAGCAGCACCGCGACCGCCGCGCCCGCCAGCGCGGCGCCACCCTGGCTCGCCATCTGCCAGCTCACGAGTGCGCCGCGCCTGCCTTCGCGGCCCGCTTCCATCAGCAGCGTCGTGGCTGCGCCCACTTCGCCGCCTGCCGAGAATCCCTGCAGCAAGCGGCCCAGCACGATCAGCGCGGGCGCGGCGAGGCCGATCTGCGCGTAAGTGGGCGCAAGGCCGATGAGCCCGGTGCCGAGCGCCATCATCAGCACGGTGAGGATGAGCGCGGGCTTGCGCCCCGCTCGGTCGGCATAGGCACCGATGACCACGCCACCGAGCGGGCGGACGACGAAGCCCACGCCGAACGTGGCGAGCGACATCATGAGCGAGCTGAACGCGTCATGCGCCGGAAAGAACAGCCGCCCGATGGTCGCCGAAAAGAAGCTGTACACGGTGAAGTCGAAGAACTCGAGCCCATTGCCGAGCGCCGCGGCGAACACCATCGTGCGGCTGGTGCGTGCGCTCTGGTCTGTCGGTGCAGCGGGGACAGCTTGGGCGGCGAGGGCGGCGCGTTCCTGTGCGAGTTTCATGATGAAGCCTTGTTCCGATGATGAGGCGCTGCGGTAGCAACGTCGTGGTGCTGACGCGCGCGGCACAACACGAATGCCGCGCGTCGTTCATTCACAGGTGAGCAGTCCTTACTGGCTACCCTTGATACCGGCGTTCGAGCGCACTTCGATCTTGCTCGTCACCGACTGCACGCCGCTCACGCTTTGCGCAACCGAGGTGGCGAGCGCGATCTGGCTTTCGCTCGCCACTACGCCGGAGAGCGTGATTGCGCCGTTATGGGCGCGCACGCGGATGAACGTCGATTTGAGCCCTTGCTTGCGTGCGGCGCGCAGTGCGCCGCGCACATTCGCGGCGAGCGCACGGTCTGTGGGCGCAGAAGCAGCCGCGGCGGGTGCGGCAGGCGCGATTTGTGCCGCACTCGCTTCGCTGCCGCCCTGGGCCCAGCTGCTCACGCCCGCGACGGCGAAATAGACTGCGGCCGCGTAGCGCAGCATGGTTCGGTTATTCATGTCTTCTCTCCTGTATTTATGTAGCCTGCGGCCCTTAGAACTTGTGATACATGCCCACGAGCACGACGTGCGGCGACTGGTACGTTTGTGTCGTGCCGTCCGCGCCGGTATAGCTGTTGTTGATGTTGTCCACGGTCGGCTGCTGCGACGGATAGCGGCCGTACGTCGGCGTCTCGCCCGTGTTGTGGATGAGCGCGCCGCGCACATAGAGCGCCGTGCGTTTGGAGAGGTTGTAGTCGTAGCCGAGCGTAATGCCGTACGAATTCGAGCTAACCCCGGCCACGGTGCGATACGCCAGTTCCACGCGGAAGTCGTTGCGCTGCTGATATCGGTAAAGGCCACCGAGCGTATAGAGCGAGGCCACGCGGTCGCCGGCCAGACGCGGCGCGAGGAAGCTATAGCCCGCCGAGACCACGTAGTGCCCGGCGTCGTAGAGCAGGCCCGCGGCGAAGTTGTCGGTGCGCACGTATTGCGAAGTCGTGAGCGCGTTGAGGCCATAGTTGCCGATATAGCTCAGCGCACCGAACAGATGACCGTCGAAGTAGTTGAGGGCGACGGACTTCGTCGTGATGGTCGGCGAGTTCGTGCTGGGGTCGTGCAGCGCAAGCGCGAACTGCGCGTTGAGCGGCCCGAACCACGGTGAGGAATAGCTGATCGCGTTCGAAAGCCGGCTTGCCTGATAGCTCGCGCCGGGGCCGAGATCGTAGACCCATGCCGTGAGGTAGGCCACCGTCGAGACCGTGCCCACCTGGCCGAACACGTCGATGAAGAGCGGCACGCCGACATCGTCCTGCAGGCCGAGCTTGAGCTCGCCGGTCCTCGACGAGCCGAGGGCAACCCAGGCTTCGCGGTTGAACAGCGTATTCGTGCTGCCGAGCTGGCCGTTCGCGGCATTGAAGCCGCTCTCGAGGGCAAAGCGCGCCCGGTAACCGCCGCCCAGGTCTTCCACGCCGTAGAGGCCGAACTTCGACGTCCATTCGCCGCTGCTTTGCTGCACCCAGGACGTTTGCGCGCCCTTGGTGAAGCCCACCGACTGGTCCACCACGCCATATAGATAAATGCCCGGCGTGTAGGCGCTGCTCACCGCGTATGGCACGCCCTGGAAATAGTCTTCTAGGAACAGGTTCGATGCCTGTGCGAGCGCCGCGTGCGAAGCGCCGCCGAGTGCGGCGGCGCAGGCGGCTAGCCGCGCGGCTCGGGCCATGCGCGAAAGACCGGCACCCCGGCGCGGATAAGGCGTGATGCTGCTTGCTGACATTTATAAGCTCTTTAGGTTGGTCAGAAACTGCGGGGAAGGGCGGCGCGCGCGGGCGAGAAGCGGGTGCGCAAAGCCGCCGGAAAACGCCTCGGTCAAACGTCGCGCAGATAGCGCTCGGCGAGGGTGACGAACCACGCAGCTCCCCATACGAGCGCGGCGTCGTTGAAGTCGTAGCCCGGGTTGTGGACGCTGCAACCGCCCACGCTTCCCACGCCGTTGCCAAGCAGTACATAGCAACCGGGCAGCTTCTCGGTCATCCACGAGAAGTCTTCGCTGCCCATGACGGCGTCGGGCATCATCGTGAGGCCTCCCTTGCCGACGATCGCCTCGATGGCGTCGATCGCATGCTCGGTGGCGTTGCGCTCGTTCACGAGCGGCCGCGAGATCGCGCGATAGTCGACGCTGGCCGTCGCGCCAAACGACTGCGCCTGGTGCTCCGCGATGGCGCGGATGCGCGCTTCGAGCATGTCGCGCGTTTCGCTGTCGAGCGCACGCACGGACAGCTGCAGCGTCGCGCTTTCGGGGATCACGTTGCCGGCCTTGCCGGAATGAATCGCGCCCACCGTGACCACGGCCGCACGCGTGGGCTCCACGTTGCGCGAAACGATGGTCTGCAGCGCCATCACGATGCTTGCGGCCGCAACGATCGGATCGCACCCTTGCTGCGGCATCGCGCCGTGCGCGCCGCGCCCGGTCACGGTAATCGTCACCGTGTCGGAAGAGGCCAGCATGCAGCCGTGGCGCACCGCGAAGTGGCCCACGGGCAGGCCCGGCGCGTTGTGGAGCGCGAACACCTGATCGCACGGGAAGCGCTCGAACAGCCCCTCGGCGATCATGCGCGAGGCACCGCCGAGGCCTTCCTCGGCGGGTTGGAAGATCACGTTGAGCGTGCCGTCGAAGTCGCCTTGCGTTGCGAGGTGGTGGGCCGCCGCGAGCAGCGTGGCCGTGTGGCCGTCGTGGCCGCACGCGTGCATCGTCTGTGCGACGGTGCTCGCGTAGGGCAGGCCCGTGGTCTCCTGAATCGGCAGCGCATCCATGTCGGCGCGCAGGCCGATCGCACGCGTGCCGCTGCCACGCTTCAAGCACCCCACGACGCCCGTGCCGCCAATCCCGGTCGTGACGTCATAGCCCCACTGCGCGAGCTTTTGCGCGACGACGCGCGCGGTGCGCGACTCCTCGAATCCCAGTTCGGGATGCGCGTGAATGTCGTGGCGAATCGTGATGAATTGCGGCTCATGCTCGCGAAGCGCCGCGAGCAAGGCCGTGCTGGTGTCCTGCGTCATGTGAAGAGTCCCCGAAGTGGCCGCCCGGTATGCGGCGGCCTTCGAGGACAGAGCCTAAGGACGATCGGTCGAAATAAAAAAGCAAAAATTGGCATGCCGATAACCAATGGTAATATCCACCGCATCATGAAAATTCATCAGCTTCGGGCTCTTGTCGAAATTGCGGCGACCGGCAGCCTCAACGGCGCGGCGCGGCGGTTGCACGTCACGCAGCCGGCCATCACGAAAGCGCTGCGCGAGCTGGAGGACGAGTGCGGCGTGCGTCTGCTGGAGCGCAACCCGTGGGGCGTCGTGCCGACGGCCGAGGGCGCGGCGCTACTCCAGCGCGCCCGCACCGTGGTGCGCGAGCTCGAGCGCGCCGAGGAGGACCTCGCGCACCTCAAGGGCCGGCGTGACGGCAAGCTCGTGATCGGGGTCACGCCCATTGCGGGCACCGGCGGCCTTGCCGACGCCTTCGTCGCGTTCCGCCGCCACTGGCCGCTCGTGACGATCGAGTTCCGCGAGCTGGGCATCAACCAGTTGCGCGAGCAACTACGTAACCGCACGCTCGACCTCGCGTTCGCGGCCTTTCCGGTGAATCCCGGTGACGACATCGGCACGGTGAAAGAACTCTTCGAGTACGACTCGGTGTTCATCACGCGCGCCAACGGCGTTTTCGCCCAGGCGACGACGTTGGCCGAATTGCAGCAGGCCGAGTGGATCCACACCGACGTCACTGATCTCTACCCGAACATGTTGCGCGCGATGTTCGAGCGCGCCGGGCTGGAGCCGCCGCGGCGCGTCACGCGTTGCACGTCGTACGCGCTTTTCTACGGCCTTACGCTCCTCTCCGACGCCGTGTTCGCGTGGACGCGGCATTCGCTTCAAGAGACGGAACTGGGCCGCTCGTTCGTCGAGCTGGCGCTGCCCGATCGACCGCCGCCGCTGCGGCTCTATCTGTTCTCGCCGCCCGAGGCGCAACTCACGCGGGCCGCCGAATCCTTCGTCGACTGCATCGACAAGGTGCTGACCGAGCGCCGCGAAGTAGCCTCGACGGGGCATTCACGCGAGGCATCAACTCGCGGTTGAGCCCCCGCAACTGAAGTCGCTACTCGGCGGCTTTCTGCGCGGCTATCGTTGATTTTCCAAACCGGATTTCCAACGATCACGCCAGAGCCGGTGGCGCCGCACGCGTGGCGCCACGGGCATGGGACCCGCCCATGACGCCCTCCGCTTCGCAGTCCTTGCCTGCCGACCCGGCAGCGCCTTCGTCCACCTCTTCGAATACAGTTTCGCGCCGCCGCCAGTTCGTGGTGCTTGGCGCGCTGTTCGCCGCGTGGTCGGTGGCCTATACCGACCGCATCGTGATAGGCACCGCGATCATCCCCATCTCGCACGAGCTTGGCTTGAGCGATGCCGCGAAGGGCTACGTGCTCGGCGCGTTCTACGCGACTTACGCGCTCATGCAACTGGGCGGCGGCTGGCTTGCCGACCGCCTCGGCGCGCGCCGCGTGCTGGTGGGGTGTCTCGCGCTCTGGTCGCTGTTCACCGCGTTCACGGGCGCAGCCTGGTCGCTCGCCTCACTGCTCGCGTTCCGGCTGTTGTTCGGCGTGGGCGAGGGCAGCTTCGCGCCCGCCAGCTCCAGTGCGATCGTCCAGACGTTCCCGCTGCGCGTGCGCGCCCGCGTGCAGGCGCTCATGTGCAGCACCGTGTTCCTGGGCGGCGCCGTGGGCGCGGCGGTGGTGGGCTGGACGATTTCACGCTTCGGCTGGCGGCAGACCTTCGTGCTGCTCGGTTTGCTCGGCGCGTGCGTGGCCGTCGTACTGCTCGTGGTGCCGGGGCGGCGCGCGGCAACGCAAGACGCGGCTGCGGGCGAAGAGGCCGATACGCCCGAGCCTCACGTGCGTTGGCGCGAAATTGCGCGCACGCCGCTCGTCTGGCGCGTGGCACTCACCTGGTTCGGCGCGTGCGTGCTCGCGCTCGGCCTGCAGGCGTGGCTGCCCACCTGGATCATGCGCACGCGCGGCATCGACGTCGTGCACATCGGGCTGATCTCGGCCGTGCCGTTGCTCGCCAGCTTCATCGGCACCAATTTCGCGGGGCATTTCATCGACCGCTCGCCGCTGACGCGGCTGCGCTGGCTGCTGGCCGGCGGTGCGCTCGCCAGCGCCGGGTTCGCCGCGCTCATGCCGTTCGTCGCCTCGCTGAGCGCGTTGATTGCCTGCTGGACGCTGTGCATGCTCGCCTTCGATCTTGTCTACGCCAGCGTGTTTGCCATTCCGCTCAAGTGCTTTCCGGCGAGCACGGCCGGGCGCACGACGGGCCTCATCAATTTCGCGGGCCAGCTTGCGGGCGCGATTTCACCCGTCGTGGTCGGCCGCCTCGTGGGCGGCGCGCAGGGCTCGGGCTGGCTGGGCGCCTTCGCGTTCCTCACGGGCGGCGCGCTGCTCGCCTTCGTCATTGCGCTGGGCTGCAACTTTCGCGCGCGCGGAGGCGCGCCGGGCGCGGCCTGAATACATCGCCGATTCCGCTGTTCTTTACGTTCCATCTTCATTCGCGAGTCTTGCCATGAAATGCTTTGTCGCCGGTCTGCTCACAGAGACCAATGCGTTCGTCAACCTGCCCACGAGCCTCGAAATGTTCATGCGCGGGCATCTGCCGCCGGGCGAGTGTCCGATGGGCGAGGCGCCCATCGTCGGCGCAGAGCTCATGTGGAGTGCGAAACGTCGCGCGGCGAAGGGCGAGTTCGAACTCGTGGAGGGCAGTTGCTTTCGTGCGACGCCCGCTGGTCTCACGAGCCGCGAAGCCTACGAGACACTGCGCGAGCGCATTCTCGACGAGTTGCGCGCCGCGCTGCCCGTGGACGCCGTGCTGCTCGGCCTGCATGGCGGCATGATCGCGTTCGGCTATCCCGATCCCGAAGGCGACCTGATCGCGCGCGTGCGCGAGATCGTCGGACGGGACTGTGTGATCGGCGTGGAGTTCGATCCGCACTGCATCGTGAACGACATGCGTCTCGACAACAGCGACGTGATCGTGCTGTACAAGGAGTACCCGCACACGGACATGGTCGAGCAGGCCGAGCGCCTCGTCGATCTCGTGACGAACATGGTGCGCGGTGCACCGCGTCCCACGGCCTCGCTCTATGACTGCCGCCAGATCGATTCGTATCCGACCACGGCGCCTGGCATGCGCGCGCTGGTGGACCGCGCGAAGGCGATCGAGGCCGATCCCGCCTCGGGCATCGTGTCGATCTCGATTGTGCATGGCTTCATTTACGGCGACTCACCGGACCTGAGCACACGCGTGCTCGTCTATGCCGACGACAAGGCGCGCGGCGAGACGCTCGCGCGCGAATTGGGCGAAGCATTGGTCGCGCTGCGCGGGCAGACGGCTTCGCCGCTCCTTGCCATCGATGCGGCCATCGACGCGGGCCTCGCCGCCGCGGCGAACGGCAAATCGGGTCCCGTTGTGATCGCCGACCCCACCGACAACGCCGGCGGCGGCGCGCCTTCCGACAACACGGACGTGCTGGCACGCCTGATCGAGCGCGGTCTGGAGAACGTCGCGACCGGGCCGATCTGGGACCCGGGCGCGGTCCAATTGTGCTTCGACGCAGGGCTTGGCGCGGTGCTGCCGCTGCGCATCGGCGGCAAGGTCGCGCGCACTTCCGGGCAGCCAGTGGACGGCGTAGCCGAAGTCATTGGCCTGAAGCGCGGCGCGTGGCAGCGCTTCGGCACGAGCCGCGTGGAGTGCGGCGACGCGGCGGCGGTACGCATAGGCGGCGTGGAAATCGTGCTTTCTACCCAGCGCGCCCAGGCGTTCAGCCTCGAAGCGTTCGAGCAGGTGGGCATCGACCCGCGCGAGAAGCGCATGGTCTTCGTGAAGTCCGTCAATCACTTTCACGCGCATTTCGCGCCCATTGCGAGCCAGGTGCTCTACGTGGATGGCGGCGGCCCACTGCAGCGCAACTATTCGAAGATCGCCTGGAAGAACGTGCGCCGGCCGCTGTGGCCTGTCGATGCCGACGCGGCGCCGATGCTGATCCGCTGATCCGCTGATCCGGCGCACACCGATGCTCGGACAGGAGCCGGGGCAAGAGCGAGTCGCACTTATGGCAGACTTTGGCGCGCAATCACGCGCATGCGCCTTCCGCCAACGAAATCGCGGAGAGGAGGCGCGCTCCTTCGGCCTTCACGTTACGCACTCATGAAGCAGCATCAGCTCCACGCCTTCCTCGCGCTCGCGGCGGGCGGCAGCCTCACACGCGCGGCCAGTGCGCTCAATCGCACCACGGCGGCCATCTCCAAGTCGATCCGCGAACTGGAGAGCGAGTTCGAAGTGCAGCTCTTCGAGCGCACGCCGCACGGCATGTCGCTTTCGGCGGGCGGGCGCGCGTTCTTGCCGCGCGCGCAGGCCGTCAGCGCCGAGATGACGCGCGCCCACGAAGAATTGGGCGCCTTGCGCGGGCAGCACGCGGGGCATCTGCGCATCGGCCTTACGCCGGCCGTTTCCGTGCTGATCGCCCCGGACCTCGTGGCGCGCTTCATGCAGCAGCATCCCGCCGTGCGCGTGGAGCTATACGAATACCAGCGCGAGCAGATGATGCATCGTCTCGACGACGGCACGCTCGACGTCGCCCTGCACGCGCAACCGTCGTTCGCCGACACGCAACCGGACAGCCGCTCGCAACTCGTATTCGAAACATCGTTCGCGCTCGTCACGGCGCGCGGCGGGCGCTACGCGCAGGCTCGCGCGCTCGGCGATCTGCAGGACGCGCTATGGATCTATACCGATCCGAACGGTGCGCAGCAGCGCTTCGTGAATCGCGTGTTCGTCGATGCGGGGCTCGACGCGCCGTCGCGCACGCTCATGTGCACGGCTTCGGTGCCAGGCGTGGCGCTCGCGGTAAAGATGGATGCGCTCATGCTCGTCGCGCGGCCGATACTGCGCACGCGCACCGAGCTCGTGGCGTTGCCGCTTTTTCCGGTCTTGCCGGAACTGCGCGTGTGGTGCACCGTGCGCCACGCGGCGACCGCGCCCGCGCAAGTCGGGGCGTTTCTCGAGGAAGCCTTGCGCTGGCAGGCGCGCGATACATCCGACTGAAATCGCAATGCAATCGCACTGAACTTCGTACCGAACTGCGTGCAGGGCGCTCGCCCAGGCATGTGTCGCGCATGGTGCGGCGCGGCACGCGATCTGCTCCGCGCCACCGGCGCCGTCGCGCGCGTGCAACTGTGCGCGGTTTGCCGTCCAGCCAAAATACGGGATTCTTCACCACGCGCTATGCTTTTTAGTGCGCGATGTGTCCGGCATGGCCCCGGGCGCGCCGGCTTGTCTGCACGTTAAACCACGTTATCCGCCCCGGCATGGACCGGATCAAGAAAGAAGACTCCACAAGGGAGCCAACGTGAAAACGACTCTGGGCGCAGTGGTGCTGCTCGCCGCCAGTTCGGCCGCGTGCGCACAATCGAGTGTCACGATGTATGGCCGCGTGGATGGCGGTATCGAATACCTCAATCACATCGCGAACGGCAACGGCGGCAGTTCGAGCCGCTGGAGCGCCGAAGGCGGCGACTGGGGCACCAGCATGTGGGGCCTCAAGGGCACCGAGGATCTGGGCGGCGGGAGCGCCGCGATATTCAACCTCGAAACCGCGGTGCAGATCATGAACGGCACCACGGGCGGCGGCCGGCTCTGGTCGCGTCGCGCGTATGTGGGCTTGAAGAACGACACGTGGGGCCAACTGCAAGCCGGCCGTAATCTCTTCATCGACAGCGACGGCGTGTGGGCATACGATCCGTTCGTGCAGCAGGCGGTGTCGTCGGCCTCGCTCGTGCGCGGGCGCAACTGGCAGCAGACGAGCAACAACGTCGAATATCACAGCCCGGTGTGGAACGGACTCGACGTGCAGGGACAGTATTCGTTCGGCAACCAGCCGGGCAACTTCAATGCCGGCGCCGAAGGCGAGTTTGGCCGCTCGGACGGCATCATGCTCTCGTACCACTCGACGCTTTTCGACCTCCGCGGCATCTACGACGAACTGCGCGATTCGAGCGGGCGCTTCTCCAACATCTTCACGGCCTCGCGCGAATACTTCGTGGGCGGCAACCTGCGCGTGCAGAAGTTCAAGATCCAGGCCGCGTACACGCATTACTCGGCGCCGGATTCGCCGCCCGGCATTTCCGATACCGCCGACCATTACTGGCTCGGCGCCACCTACCAGGCCACGCCGAAGTGGGCCGTGACGGCCGCCGGTTTCTATATTCACGTAGGCGAGGGCGGCGGCGACGCCTCGCACGACCCTGCGAGCCACGCCATGCTCTATGCGCTCGGCACCACGTATAACCTGAGCGCGCGCACGTTCCTGTATGGCACGGTCGCCTATGTCAACAACAGCAAGAACGGCACGTTCTCCGTATTCGCCACGCCGCGCGACTCCAGCACGCCGACCAGCCCCATGGCCGGCCAATCGCAAACGGGCGCTTACGTCGGGATGATGCACGTGTTCTGACGCCACGTTTTTTCCCGCCATCGCAGACGGCATTCTTCGAGGAAGGTTGAGATCATGGCCAGACTATCGAAACCGCTGGGCTTCATCGGAGTCATCTCCGTGCTGTTCACCTTGCTCACGGCGGTCTACCTGCTAGCTGGCGGCGCGTGGCTCATTTCGCTCGGCGGCTCGCCGTATTACGTCGTGACGGGCGTGCTGTTGCTTATCTTCGCGTGGCTGCTGTGGCGCGCGAGTCCCCTGGCGTTCGTGGTCTACGCGATCGTGTTGATCGGCACGGCGATATGGGGGCTCTGGGAGTCGGGGCCGGACTTCTGGGCGCTCGTGCCGCGCTCGGGCGTGCTGGTGGTGTTCGGCATCTGGCTGCTCGTGCTCATGAGTTGGCACCTGGAGCGCCCGCGCCAGTTCGGCGTGCTTTCGCTCGTGGTCGGGCTGCTCGTGTGGGGCGGCGTGCTCGTGTATGCGCACTTCAACGATCCGCAGCAGATCAACGGCTCGCTCGCGGCAGTGAGGACCACGCCCGCGCCGAACGTCGATGGCATCGAACCATCTGAATGGCCCGCTTATGGACGCGATCAGCAAGGCACGCGCTATTCGCCGCTGCAGCAGATCACGCCCGACAACGTCCACAATCTCGAGGTGGCCTGGACCTTCCGCACCGGCGACACGAAGGGCCCCAACGATCCGGTCGAGATCACCAACGAAGTCACGCCGATCAAGATCGGCGATCTGCTTTACCTGTGCTCGCCGCACCAGATCCTGTTCGCGCTCGACGCGCAAACGGGCGAGCTCAAATGGAAATTCGATCCGAAGCTTCAGGCCGATCCCTCGTTCCAGCACGTGACTTGCCGGGGCGTGTCGTTCGTGGATCTTTCGGCGAGCGCGAGTGCAAGTGGCGCGACGGCACCGACGCCCGTGGCCGCATCGGATGCCCCGGCGGCTTCGGGAACCGAAGCGGCTGCGCCTGCAAGCGACGCCGCGTCGGCGACTGAAGCCGCCGCGTCGGCGAGCGAAGCCACGGCCGCCGCAACGCCTGCCGCCGCGAGCGGCACCTGCACGAAGCGCATCCTGCTGCCCGTGAACGACGGCCATCTCTACGCACTCGACGCGCTCACGGGCGAGCGCTGCGCGGGCTTCGCCAACAACGGCGACCTCGACTTGCAGCACGCCATGCCGGTCACGACGCCGGGCATGTACGAGCCCACCTCGCCACCCATCGTCACGAGCAAGGTGATCGTCGTGGCGGGCGCCGTGGAAGACAACTTTTCGACGCGCGAACCTTCGGGCGTGATTCGCGGCTTCGACGTGCGCACGGGCGAGCTGCTGTGGGCGTTCGATCCGGGCGCGGCGGACCCGAACAAGATTCCGGGCCCAGGCGAGCACTACGTGTGGAATTCGCCGAACTCCTGGGCGCCGGCCGCCTACGATGCGAAGCTCGACATCGTTTATCTGCCAATGGGCGTGAAGACGCCGGACATCTGGGGTGGCGACCGCACGCCCGACCTGGAGCGTTACGCAACGGGCCTGCTCGCGCTGCACGCCTCCACCGGCAAGCTCGCCTGGTTCTACCAGACCGTGCACCACGACCTGTGGGACATGGACCAGCCCTCGCAGCCCACGCTCGCCGACATCACCGACAAGGACGGCAAGACCGTGCCGGTGGTGTACGCCCCAGCGAAGACGGGCAACCTGTTCGTGCTTGACCGCCGCACGGGCGAGCTTGTCGTGCCCGCGCCCGAAATGCCGGTGCCGCAGGGCGCGGCGCCGGGCGACCACGTCTCGCCTACGCAGCCGTTCTCGCAGCTCACGTTCCGGCCGTCGAAGGACCTCACCGACGCCGACATGTGGGGCGCCACGATGTACGATCAGCTCATCTGCCGCGTGATGTTCCACCAGCTGCGCTATGAAGGCACGTTCACTCCGCCGTCGCTGCAAGGCTCGCTCATCTTCCCGGGCAACCTCGGGATGTTCGAGTGGGGCGGCCTCGCCATCGACACCGATCGGCAGATCGCCGTGGCGAACCCCATCGCGCTGCCGTTCGTCTCGCGGCTCATTCCGCGCGGGCCGGGCAATCCGATCGAGCCGCAGCCGGGTGCGAAGGGCAGCGGCACGGAAGCGGGCATTCAGCCGCAATACGGCGTGCCTTACGGCGTGACGCTCAATCCGTTCATGTCGCCGCTGGGGCTGCCGTGCAAGCAGCCGGCATGGGGTTATATCTCCGCCGTCGACCTCAAGACCAACCAGATCGTCTGGAAAAAGCGCATCGGCACGACGCGTGACAGCTCGCGGATTCCGGTGGCCTTCCGCACGGGCATGCCGATGCTCGGCGGCCCGATGGTGACGGCGGGCGGTGTGATCTTCATCGGTGCGACAGCGGACAACTACATCCGCGCCTTCGACGTGAACAACGGCAACCGGCTCTGGCAAGCACGGCTGCCCGCGGGCGGTCAGGCCACGCCGATGACGTACGCGGTCGGCGACCGCCAGTTCGTCGTGATCGCGGCGGGCGGCCACGGGTCGTTCGGCACGAAGCTGGGCGACTACGTGATTGCCTACGCACTGCCGAAGCAATGAGTCATGCGCGAGTCGCCCGGAAGGACCGGGCGGCCGCGGCTTGCGGGCTTTCCAGTCGGCGGCAGGGGCTCGCACTGCGCCTGCCGTTTCTCATGCAGCATGCGACGCACCGCTCGTGCGCCTCACCCGTTTTTCCTACATGAATCGAACATTGCGCGCGGCGCACGCCTGGGCGGTGGTGTCTGCGGCAACCGTCGCCACGTTGCACACGATAAGCGCACACGCGCAAAGCTCGGTCACGCTGTACGGGACGCTTGACACGAGCATCGAGGTGACGAACCCGGGCGCGGGCTGGGTCGCGCGCATGGACTCCGGCGCGTATCGCGGATCGCGCTTCGGGCTGCGCGGCGTGGAAGATATCGGCAACGGCATCAAGATCCTGTTCGAGCTGGAAAACGGCTTCGGGTCCAACGACGGCACCTTTGCCGTGGCCAACACGATCTTCAATCGCCAGGCGTGGATTGGCCTCGGCACGCAGTGGGGCACGATGCGAGTGGGGCGGCAATACTCGCCGATCTACATCCCGTTCAAGGGACAACTCGACGCGTTCGGCGCGGGCACCATCGCTTCGGGCCTGAACAATCTTTCGAAGATCACGCCCTACGAATCCAACGCGATCACTTATCTATCGCCCGATTTCTACGGCTTCTCGACCACGCTGATGGCCTCGCTGCGCGACCCCTCCACCGGCAGCAACGGACTTGCCGGCAACATCGAAACCTTCGAGTGGCGGCACGGGCCGTTTCGCATTTCGTACGCGCATCAACAGCAAAACGGCGACGGTGCGCTGCGAGCCAATCTGGGTGGCATGTCGTACGTTCTCGGGCCGGTGACAGGCTTTTTTGCGTATTTCAACGGCGATGGCGGCACGCCGCGCAACCACAACAACGGCTTCTCGGTCTCGGCGCGCTACGCGATCACCGCGCAATTTCGCGCTTCGCTGGGCTATGCGTGGGTGCACGATCTGTCGGGCGCCGGCAACGACGCCGACCAGTTCAGCGCCGCGTGCGAGTACGACCTCTCGAAGCGCGTGCTGCTCTACGCGAGCGCAGGGTGGCTGCACAATCACAACGACGCGACCTTCACGCTGCGCGGCGTAAACGTCACTGGCCTGCCGCCGTCCTGGCCCGGCGCGCCTGTGCGCGGCGTGCAGTTTGGCATGATCGACCGCTTTTAAAGGGCTTTTCTTGTAGATCGATCCGCTGGCGGCGCACTGCGGCATCAATGCGCAATGCGAACCGCAGAGGCGCGCCGCGTGGCGCATCGCCAACAATTCGGCTGGACTATCGCTTGTGCCGGGCATCTCTCGTTGTTATCATGCGCCTTCCATTCCTGCATACCGGACTCCAGCCAAAGTGGACAACTAAGCTTTCCCCAAAAATGTTTTCGCGCCAGCGTCGAATACGCCGCGCGAGAGGTTACATACATTCGGGAGAAGCTTATGGCTCGAGTCACGCCAGCCGCGACGCTTGTCGCACTCCATCGCGTTTCATTCCGGTTCGATAGCGGCGCTACACTATTCGACTCGCTTGACCTCATTCTCGATCGCGTGCCCACGGGTATCGTCGGCCGAAACGGCGTTGGCAAAAGCATGCTCGCGCAACTGATCGCGGGGAAAATCGAGCCGACGTCCGGTTCGGTCGATCGGCACGTTCGCATCGCGTTCGCGGCGCAGCAACACTTTGACGCGTCACACGATACGCGGACCGTTGCGCAAGTTGCGGGAATCGATGCGCCGCTAGCGGCCTTGGCACGGCTGGCAAACGGTACCGCCGACACCCGCGATTTCGACGTGATCGGCGAGCGTTGGGATCTCGCCGAGCGCATGCGCGCGGCGCTCGATGCGTCGGGGCTCGATCATCTGGAGTCCGACACATTCGCGCATACGCTCAGCGGCGGTGAACTCGCGCGCGTGACATTGATTGGCGCGCTGCTGGCCGATGCCGGCTTGCTCGTGCTCGACGAGCCGACCAATCACCTCGACGCCGCTGGCCGCGCGTGGCTGCGTAGCGCGCTTTGTGGATGGCGTAGCGGTCTCGTCGTCGTGAGCCATGATCGCGCACTGCTTGGAGACATGCAGCGCATTGTCGAGGTTACGCCCAAGGGGATTCGAATCTATGGCGGCAACTATGCCAGCTACCGCACGCAGCGCGATGCGGAGCACGAAGCGGCAAAGAGCGCGCTCAGCCACGCGCGTACCGAACGCGAGCGCGCCGCGCGCAGGCTCCAGCGCGAACACGACACGATCCAACGGCATGCCGCTGGATCGTTGCGTTACGCGAAGACGGCCAATCTGTCGTCGATGGCGAAAGAGGGGATCAAAGGCGGTGCGCGCAATGTGATGGGGCAGGTCAGGGCCGAGCAACGCCAGCACAAGGAGACGCTCGACGCGCGCGTGACCGAGGCTGCCGCGCGCGTCGAGCCCGATTCGCCCGTTCTCGTGGCGTTGCCAGGTGCCGGTGTGAGCGCGCGCCGCCAGGTCTTCACGCTCGAAGAGGTGAGGCTGCCGTGGCTCGCGCACGACGATCCCGCCGCCACGCTCACCTGGTCGTGCAGCGGCCCTGTGCGCGTGGCGCTGACGGGTCCGAACGGATGCGGAAAGTCGACGCTGCTGCGCCTCCTCGCGGGGCAATTCGCGCCCCATGCAGGGCACAGCGTGACGCATGTCCGCTGCGCGTACCTCGATCAGAAGCTCGCGCAGCTCGATCCCGACCGCTCGATCGTCGAACAGCTCGGGTTGCTCGACACGCCGCTCGCAGAAGGGGAGTTGCGCAGCCGGCTCGCGTTGCTGCAACTCGACGCCACGCGCGTGACGCAACCGTCACGCTATCTGAGCGGCGGGGAGCGATTGAAGGCCGCGCTCGCCTGCGCGCTCTGGCGCGGCACGCCGGCACAGTTGCTGCTGCTCGATGAACCGACCAACCATCTCGACCTGGAATCCGTCCGCGCGATCGAGGGGGCGCTGGCGGACTTCCCGGGCGCGCTGATCGTGGTTTCGCACGACGCGGATTTCATCACTGCGCTGGCGCCGACGCATACGATGCAATGGAGCCGCGAAGGATGGCGCTTCGATCCCGTTATCCAATCCATCGGATAACGAACCGATTTGCGAGATCGCGCGCCGCACGTCACGCGAAACGCGCTCGATGCGAACGGGGAGAGGTCCAGAAAGAAAACGCCCTGCGCGAGACTCAGGTGGCCGACGCGCGGCGATCGCACGGCGGATGTCGCATCACCTAGTCGAAGGCCGTGCAGAGGCGCTCGATCGGTACTGCAATGAGGATGCAGATCGAAAAGGCGAGGCCGAAGGTGAAGGCCACGGAAGTGGTCGCGCCGCACCACGCGATGAAGCGCCGTGCGTCGCGCTTTTCCTTCGCGACGTAGGCAATCTTGCGCCAGGCGCTGCCCGCGGCGTAGGTGATGGCGAGCGCGGGCACGAGCGCGCAGACCGAGCCAATGCCGAGGATCCATTGCGTGCCGTGCCAGCCTGGCATCGGATCCCGCGTGATGGCGTCGGCGCAGGCCGTCGAAACGAGCGTGACGCCTAGCGCCAGATGCAGTAGCCAGATGAGCGGCACCGCGCACAGACCGAGCCAGCCGGCGACGCGCTGCGCGCGCGTGGGTTCCGGATTCGAGGCGGCGCCGGTTGGTTGCCCGGATGTTGGGGCGGACGGCATGGGTTCCTCCTGTGGGACGCCATGTGGGTCGTGCCGCAGGAGGTGTGCCTGAGGGGTTTGTTGAATTTTACATAATGCAAATTATCGATATTTTAAATGTTAGGGCTTTTTTGAAATGTCCGGTTCTGGCTCATTAGAAATGTCCGATTCCTGCCCTGGTTGACGCGCACGCTCGCGTGAGGCGTCGACCAGGGGCGAACCATGAACGGACGTGAGCTGATCACGGCAAGCATGCGCGAACTTGAGCGGGTCAAGGTCATCGAGGCGGTCATTGAAGGCCGCCTGCGGTGTTTTCAGGCGGCTGAGCGGCTGCAGCTCAGCGAGCGGCAGATCAGCCGGCTGTGCCGGCGCTATGAGGCCGCAGGCCCGGCCGGGCTGGTCTCGGCGAAACGCGGACGGCCGAGTAACCGGGAACTGTCCGTCGATCTGCGGGCTCGGGCCATGGCGTTGGTATGTGAGCGTTACGCCGATTTCGGGCCAACGCTGGCGTGCGAGAAGCTGGCTGAATGTCACGGGATCGCGCTGGCCAGGGAGACCGTACGTCGATGGATGCGCGATGCGGGTCTGTGGATTCCGCGCGCGCAGCGCCCGCCGAAGGTCTACCAGCCACGGGCCCGACGCGCGTGCCTGGGCGAACTGGTGCAGATCGACGGCAGCGATCACCGCTGGTTTGAGGAGCGCGCACCGGCCTGCACACTGCTGGTGTATGTGGACGACGCTACGAGCCGCCTGATGCACCTGCACTTCACGCAGACCGAATCGACCTTCAGCTATTTCGAGGCGACGCGTGCGTACCTGGAGCGTCATGGCAAGCCGGTGGCGCTGTACAGCGACAAGGCAAGCGTGTTCCGCAGTGTCAGGGCCCACGAGACCGGGCGCAGCGTGACGCACTTCGGACGCGCGATGTACGAACTGAACATTGAGACGTTCTGCGCCAATAGCAGTTCGGCCAAGGGCCGTGTGGAGCGCGCGCACCTGACGCTGCAGGACCGCCTGGTGAAGGAACTGCGCCTGCGCGGCATCAGCACGGTGGCGGGCGCGAATGCGTATGCGCCTGCCTTCATGGCGGCCTATAACGTGCGCTTTGCGAAGCCGTCCAGGAGCACGTTCAACGCGCACCGGCCGTTGCGTGCGGACGAGGATCTGGACGCCCTGCTCACCTGGCGCGAAACGCGGCGTGTGACGAAGTCGCTCACGGTGCAGTATGACCGCGTGATGTACCTGCTCGACGATACGCCGCAGAACCGGAAGCTGGTGCACCGTTACATCGAGGTCTGGGAGTATCCGGATGGGCGCATCGAGATCCGCGCCGAAGGTCGCGTGTTGCCATACCGCGAGTATGACCGGCTCACCGAGGTGGACCAGGGCGCGGTAGTCGAGCACAAGCGGCTCGCGCATGCGCTCGCGGTGGCGCAGGAACTGCAGGCGCAGCGCGACGACCGGCGCGCCTCGGGCTCGCCCTCACGCACGAATCGCGGCATCGCAGTGCGCAAGGCTGAACGGGTGCCGGGCACGAAGAAGACGCGCGAGTTCACGCAGGCGGATATGGAAGCAGTGATCGTGAAACTGACACAGGCCCCAGAGCCAGATTCAAAACCTGGCCGGAGGTCTGCGAGGGTTCGCTGAACGCACACCACCGCCCTGCTGATCCAGACGCTATCCTTCAACACGGAATGGAGATCAAACCCGAGAAAGACAGAAGCAAACCTCTGTAAAACCGGACATTTCTATTGAGCCGGAGACCAGACATCTCTATCTGGCCATGACATTAAATGTTCGCAAACATCAAAATCCAACGCATCACATCTCGACAATGACCTGCGTCCTGACCGGCCGCTGGAGGTCCAGTGCCGGAACTGCGATGGCTGCAACAGAACGGATAACCCTGACGATGCGCGAAGTCGACCGGTTCAAGGTCATCCTGGCAGTTGCTGAGCGGCCTGCTCGATCAACGCAGCCACTTCCTTCGGATGCGACTCATAAACCGAATGGCTGGCGCCATCGACTTCCACCGTTTGGGCGTGAGCCCGCTTCGCGTACATGCGCTCGAGGTCCGGGTTGATGATCTTGTCCGCCTTCGCGACCATATAAAACGTCGGCTTGATCTTCCATGCCGGATCGGGGATCTGCGCAGTGAATACGCCTGCCGCAGTTGGCATTTGTTCATGGGCCTCGAACTCAGCCTGCGCGATCGGAAGGTCGGCCGCGAAATCACGCGGATAGTCGGCAGGATTCAGATAAAGATAATCGTCCGCCGTTTTAACGATGTCCTCATGAGGTGTCGCGTTTGGATAGCGCTTGCCATTCGAGACTTCGGTTTCGCCGACATCGAGTGCGTGAGCAGCAATGTAGACGAGCGACTTCACGTGTTCGTCGTTGCCCGCCTCCGTGATGATGGCGCCGCCGTAGCTATGGCCGACGAGCACGCACGGGCCGTCGAGGCTGTCGATGACGCGCCGTGTAGCCGTCACGTCGTCCTTGAACGACGTCAGCGGCTCTTGCACGAGCGTCACGTTATAGCCGTCCTTCGTGAGAATGTCGTACACCGGACGCCATCCCGCGCCTCCCACGAAGGCACCGTGCACGAGGACGACGTTCTTGATGGGCGCGGCCTGCGCTGTCGTGACGCCGCCGGCAACCAGACAAAGCGCCGCAACTGCGCGCGCAACGGAAGAACGGAAAGAAGGGAAAGACATTGCAGCTCCTTGGAATGACGCGAAGTGAACCAATTGATTGACGACACGGCCAGTCTAAAAGGCTGCCTCAAACGACAGGGTTACCCAGCCATTACAAAAAAATGACGCGCATCGACCGCTACGAAGAATCAAAGGGACGGAAAGCTTGTCATTTTCTTGTAACGACTGGGTAACCGTGGCGATGGAAGCGCCTACCTACACTGCAACCACGCAGTAACGCATTGCCTCGCTTAGCCAGGTTTCAAGTCGTTCTTTCCTAAGCCTGACCTCGCGTCCATGCACAGTCGATGCTGCGGCTTTCTTTCTCGACTCATCCGGTTTGCAGGTATATAGGAGTATTGATCATGTCCAGGCTTCTTCTCAGCGTTCTCGTTGCTGCCTCCGCCGCTGCCGCTCCGGCCTATAGCTTCGCGCAGTCCACCCAACCCCTCACACGTGCCGAAGTGCGTGCGGATCTCGTGCGCGTCGAGCAGGCCGGATACAGCCCGGGCCGCGGCGACGACATCAACTATCCAGCTGATATTCAGGCAGCCGAAGCAAAGGTCGCAGCGGGCCAATACGCGCAAAATTCAGCGCAACGCGATGTGGGCGGCGTATCGATGGGGAGCACTTCGGCGGCGGGTTCACGTCCGCGTATGCCCGCACAGTCCGACTGTGTTGGCCCAGCCAGCTTTTGCACGATCTATTTTGGTAGTTGAGCCGGCAGGCGCACTGTCTTCAGTTGTCCTACTGAGACGGTGTGCCTTCCAGCGACGGCGCACCGATTTCGCCCGTCGCAAGGGCGAGCGTCGCGGCGGCGGCAAGCGCGGCGCTGTAGCTGTCCGCATACGCGTTCTGCGCAGCGAGAAGCTGGTTCTGCGTGAGGAGCGCGTCTGTAATGGTGCCGACGCCGTGCCGGTATGCGGCGAACGCCGCATCATAGGTCGTCTGCGCGGCCTCGACCAGCGCCTTCGCGGCGTCGTTCGACGCGAGGCTAGTGGAAAGCCCGTTCTGCGCGGCAACGATCTGCCTGACGGCCTCCTGTCTCGTATGGGTCAGTTGTGCAGACGCACTGTCCGCGTCGTTGCGCGCCTGCATCAGCACGGCGGAACGCAAACCGCCGTCGTATAGCGGAATCGTCACGCCGAGGAAGATGCTGCCGCTGCGGCGACTGCCGTTCAGGTTCACCGTGGCCGCCTGATCGCCGACCGGGGGAATCGCCGTGATCGACGTCGTGCCGGTGCCGTACGCGGCCGTGGCGGAGAGAAATATCTTGGGCATGAACGCCGATTCGGCCGCGCGGATCTTCGCCTGGTTGGCCTGCTCCAGCGCATAGGCGCCCTGCACGTCCGGCCGCCGCGCAATCGCATCGGCAACGATTTCGTCGACGCTCTGGTGCAGCGCCGGCGTGAGCGAGCGCGCCGGCAATGGGGCGATCACCGGTTTCGACAGCGGCGAAATGCCGAGCGCCGACACGAGGCTCAGATAGCTGTCGCTCACGGCGCCGTCCGCCTGCACCTTCAGCAGATTGGCTTGTGCGCGGTTCTGCGTGGCCTGTGCGACTTCGACCACCGTGCCCACGCCCTGCTTTCGCCGTGCGCGGGCGGCGCTGAGAATGCCGTCCGCGTTGTCAAGCGCCTGCTGCGCGGTCTGCTCCCTCGCGCTGGCGGCTTCGTATGTGTAGTACGCGATGCTCACCTCGTGGATCACGTGCTGGTGAACCGACGTGAACGCGATGTTCGCCGCCACGGAAAGTTGTTTCGCAGCATCGAGGCGCGCGCGGCGGCCACCGAAATCGAATAGCAGCCATTGGAGTGACAGCACCGAAACGGTGCCGTGAATGTTCGAGCTGGTCGATGTGTTGCCGAGCAGCGGCGTCGACGCCGCACCGCTCGCCGCCTCATATCCGCCCATCGCGGTGGCGGTGAGCTGCGGCAAATAGGCGGTCTTCGCAATGCCCGCCGCGAGCGCTGCATTGCGCGCGTCGTTCCAGGCAATGCGCGTGAGCGGGTTCGTGGACTCCGCGAGATCGATCAGTTCGGGCAGCGTGTACGCGTGGTTCGCATCGAGCGCCGCGGCGGATTCGATCGAGGCCAGCGCTGCGCTGCGCGGCAGCGTGTAGCCAACCTGCGCCCCGTCGCTCGTGCTGCGCGGCGGGCCGGGCACGATGTTGCCGTCGCCGTCCGTCTGCGGCTGCCACGGCCGGTCCGCCGCAGGAGGCGCGAGATCGATCGACGAAGTCGCGCAGCCCTCGAATACCGATATAGCCAACGCGGCGGCCAATGAGGCAGCCAACGCGATAAGCCGGGGCGTCGGTTCAGTGGCGCGCATCGGTCGTCGTCTCCGTGGCCGACGCTGGGCGCGTGATATCGGCGATCTGTCCGAACCGCTTTGCGATGACGTTCCGGAGCGCGTCGAGGGCGGGGTCGGCAGCGCGGTCCTCCGCGGGCTCGGCGGCATGCTGTACGGCTTGCACATGCGCGTCGTCTCCAGCAGCGAGACGCTGGGCGATTTGACCCAACTGCGCCGCGCCCGCGCGCCCTGCCGCGAGGACCAGCGGCGCCTCCAGCGCCTCGAGTTCCGCGAGCGCGCGGCGCCGGCTCGCCACCCAATCGGGCTCGGGACGCACCCACGAAGGCTCGTAGTGAATCAGGCCGAGATCCTGGCGCAGTCCGCCGTACTGGGCGAGCGCGCCTGCCGCAAGCGCGCTGCGCGTGCGAGTGTCCGCAGCGTGTGCGATGCGGGTCCACTGCGCGATGAGTGCTTTGAACGTCGCGTCGATGCGGCTGGCGATGCTCACGGGCCAGACGCGTGTGAAGACCAGATAGATCACGACATTGCCGATCAAGATGCCGATCACGCGGTCGCGTGCGAGCGTGAGGTCGAACGCGGGCGCCGCGCCCTGGATCACGCACAGGAAGAAAGCGAACGCGATCTGCATGCCCGCATACGAGATCCGTGCGGACCCCATCGCCACCCATGCGGCCAGCCACGCGCCCGCGAACACCAGCGCCGTCAGCTCGCCCGCCGAGGTCAGACGAGGCGTCACGAATACGATCGCCGCCGTGCCGAGCAAGGCGCCGACGAGACAGCCCGTGATCCGCAGTGTCAGCTTCTCGACGGTCTCGGCCGTCGTGCTGAGCGAGACCATATAGCAGGTGATGAAGCACGTATGGATGCCCTGCCAGTCGAGTTGCTGATACAGCACGTAGCAGAACATCGCCGCTGCCGTGGTCTTCAGCGCGTAACGGACGTGATCGGGATTCGTGAAGGCGTCGGCGTCGAAAAAGCCGCTGCGCGCGGGTGGCCCGGCGCTTTTCTCGGGAGCCGGAGCCGGCGCTGCGGCGGCCTCCGCGGGCGGCACCGCGAAGCCCTCCAGCGCGGCGCGCAGGTCTGCGAGCACGAGCGCCTGCAGCGCGGTTCCCTCGCGCAGGTCCGGCTCATCGAGCGCGACATCCACGGGATAGCCGCCCGCCTCGAGCATCGCCGCCATTTGCGTCATCGTTTCGGCAAGCTGCGCCGCGCATGCGTCGGGCAGGCGCGCGCCGGGTTCGCTCGCCGCGAAATCCGTCGCGACCAGGAGCGCTGTCGTGGACGCCGCCGCCTGGCGCAGCGCCGCGCCGTCAGCCGGTATCAGCGTGCCTTCGAGTGTCGACAGCTTGAGCCACGAGAGGATCTGATGGTCGCCCTCCCGCATGCACGCTTCGAACGCAGCGCGCTCCTCGTCGGTTGCCGTGTCTGTGAGGCGGCGCGCAGCGAGCCTCAGGCGCCGCGCAAGCTGCGAGGTGGCGAGCCGTCGCGGCGACGGCGCGATCACCAGGTTCACGACGATTGCCACGCCAATTGGAATCCCGACCATCAGCCACGCGTACAGCAGGCCGCGCGTGGCCGCTTCGCCGACTGGCGCAAGGCCAAGCTCGTCGAGCCCGAACCCGACGATCATCGCCAGGATCGCGCCGATTGGCCGAAGCTTGCTTGCCGAAGTGGCGAATAGCAGTGCGAACGATAGCAATGCCATGCTCGCCACCCGCAGCGGCGGCTGATCGATAGTGAGGATCGCGAAGATCATCACGATCCCGATGATCACGGTCACGAGCAGCATCAAGGCGAACGACATGACGATGCTCGTCATGCGGTCGGGCCGGTTCAGGAAGAACACGATATACACGGAAGTCGCGGCATCGGGCGTGCTGTAGCCGGTCGTCACGAGCACTGTGAGCGCGCAGATCAGCGCAATGCGCGTGACGATCGCGGTGCGTCCCGGAAACGGCGCGAGCAGCTTCGCGATTTCCCGCGGACCGGGCCGCCTGATGTCACCGGCAAGACTGGCCATGCCGGACCTCGACGATCGCGCTGGCGCCGATGCGCACCAGCTTGTTGACCGGGGCGTCTATGCGCACGCGAACCGGGAAGCGTTGTGCCACGCGCACCCAGTTCACCGACTGCTGCACGTACGGCAGGCTTCGTGGCAGGTTCACGCGGTCCGTGTCCAGGATGCCGGCGCCGATGCCGATCACCTTGCCGCTCATCGGCTGTTTTCGGTCGATCATCGAGTACACGGTTGCGCAGTCGCCCACGTCGATCGCGCCGAGCGCCGTCTCGCGGAAGTTCGCCACGGCGAACCATTCGCCCGAATGAACCAGCGTGAAGATGGACTGGTTCGGCGCGACTGTCTCGCCCGCGAGGATCGTCAGCCCTGTTACGTAGCCGTCGAACGGCGCGCGCACGACCGTGTCGTCGAGCGCGCGCTGCGCGATGGCCAAGGCGGCCTCGCGCGCATGCAGCGCCGCTATGGCGTCGGAATCGTCGCCTATTGTCTGCGCAGAAGAGCGCTGTTGCACCTGCGCCTGCGCGAGCGATACGCTCGCGTCGCGCTGCGCCACGACCGCCTGATCGAGCTGCTGCGCGGACACGTAGCCTTGCGCCGCGAGCGGCCGCAGCCGGTCGACGCTGCGTGTCGCGAGGTCGTAGTTGTGTGTGGCGCGACGGGTCTGGTCGGCCGCGATGGTCGCGTTCGACGTCTCGCCGATCAGCGTGCGGCGGCGGGTGGCGAGCGAGGCACGCGCCAGCTCGACTTCGGCCTGCGCCTGCGCGACGCCGAGCCGGTACGGCACCGGGTCGATTTCGAACAGCACGTCGCCCTTCGAGACATGCTGGTTCTCCTCCACGGGAACGCGCAGGATCCGGCCGCCCACGGGCGACGCGACGTGGACGACGTCCGCGTCGATGGACGCGTCGTCGGTGGACGGATAGCGCGACGAGCGATCGTACGCATACCAGAGTGCCGCCGCGCCGAGCAGGACGATCACGACTGCGATCGCCCGTCCCTTCCATGCATGTCGAGGATTCTGGCCAGCCATTTTCATGTCAGAGCTGCCCCGTTCCCCATAGCCAGACGAGCACCCCGGCCATGACGCCGATCGCGGTGCAGACCGAAAGCTGATAAGGCACCTGGCGAACCCAGCCGGTCGAGATGAACACGCGATGCGCGATAAGCGCGCCCACGATGCCGATCACGGCGCTCACGAGCCAATACGGAAAGTACGCGCCGAAGAGCGACCAGGACGGCGCGCCGCGGGCCACGCAACCCGCAAGCGGCATGAAAGCCAGGAATGAACAAACGACAGCGCATCTGGGCCATTTACGTTGTTTCATCGCTTATTCAACGCTTCGTGACTGGAATAAATGCTGAATTCCACTCGTACGAACCCATGCGCGCACCGATGGGTTGCGTCCCGCATTCCCGATTCAAGGCTGCCCATCATAGCGCGGTTTGCCGCACCGCCGCCCCTGGGGCGCCTACTGGCCCCGCCGCTCGCGCTGCCGCGGAAACACGAGCGTGAATCGCGTCACGCCGTTGCTGCTCGAGGCGTGCCACGTACCGCCGTGCAGCAGCATGATGCTGCGCACGATCGAAAGTCCGAGCCCGCTCGACTCCGACGAGCGATGCCGCGACGGATCGGCTCGGTAGAAACGATCGAAGATCCGTTCGAGATGGTGCGGCTCGATCGTCGGTCCGCGATTCTCGACATGGAGCGTCGTGGCCTCCGGGCCTTGGTCCGCAACCGTCGAGATTGCCGTGCCCGGCTCCGCATATCGCAAGGCATTCGCAAGCAAATTCCCCAACGCGCGGCGCAGCAGATCCGGATCCGCGCACACGTGGCCTTCGCCGCGCCACTCGAGGCTCACGTTGCGGTCCTCCGCGAGACCTTCGAAGTACTCCTGCATACGCTCGAATTCCACGGCAAGCGGCAACTCCTTGCGCTCGATGGCGTTGTCGGCCTGCTCGGTGCGCGCAAGAAAAAGCATGTTGTCGATCATTTTCGACAGGCGTTGCAACTCCTCGTAATTCGAGCCGAGAAGCCGCTGGTAATACACGGTGTCGCGAGTCTGGCTCAAGCCGACTTCGGTCTGACCCAGCAGGTTGCCAATTGGCGTGCGCAGGTCGTGCGCCATATCTGCCGACACCTGTTTCAACTGCGTGAACCCGCGTTCGAGCCGATCGAGCATGCCGTTGAATGCTGCGATCAATGCGTCGAGTTCGGGCGGCGCGGCGCGCTGCTCGATGCGTGTCGACAGCGTGCTAATGCCGATCGCTCCGGTTTGCGCAGCGAGAACGCGCAACGGCTGCATGTTGCGGCGCGCGAGGACGAAAGCGAGCAACGCGACAATGGTCGCGCCAGCAGAGGCGAACAGCAGTATCTGGTTGCGGTATGCCCGCAACAATTGCGTGCGCTCGGTCAGCAAGCGGCCGGAGATGATCTGCAGATCCTGCTTTCCGGCTGCATCGTGCGCCGCTGCAGCGGCGTAGATGAACGGCGTTCCATCGGCCGCAAGCGTATGGTGAACCGCGCCGAGCGTGAGTGGCGCGTCCACCGGCACTGGCGTTACGTCCGGCACCGCCCTGTGCCCTGGATTCACCGTAATGAGCGGCGCTTCACCCGGAAAGCCCACGATCAGCAGTGATTCGGTATTCCCGAGCATGTTCGCGAAGAGATGCGGCTTGTCGCGAATCAGCTCACGCACGTCGACATCGTTCATGAGCGTGCGAAGCTGGTCCACTCTCGTCACCAGCGCCGCGTCGTCGCGCACCATCAGTTGCCGCTCCAGACCGCGGTATAGCAAGGTGCCGAGCAGCGCCATCGCCGTGAATACGATGAGTGCATACAACAAAGCAAGGCGCGTGGTGAGCGAAAGCCGCTTCATGCTTCGTACTCGAAACGGTATCCCACGCCGTGAATCGTATGAATCAATCGAACGGGGAAAGGGTCGTCGATCTTCTGCCGCAACCGGCGCACCGCAACATCGACCACGTTGCTATCGCTGTCGAAATTCATGTCCCATACGCGCGAAGCGATCAGGGCGCGCGAGAGCACCTGACCTTGATGCTCCAGAAAGAACGCCAGCAGATTGAATTCCTTGTTGGTGAGCGTGATGCGCGCACCGCCCCGCTCGACGCGCCGCTTCGGCACATCGACCCGCAGATCCCCGACTTCGAAGACCTGTTCATCCTGTTTTTGCGGCTGACCGCGCCGCAATATGATGCGGATGCGCGCCAGCAACTCGGCAAACGAGAAAGGCTTGACGAGATAATCGTCGGCGCCGAGATCGAGGCCCTTCAACCGGTCTTCGAGCGTGCCGCGCGCGCTCAGAAATAGCACCGGGGTTTTGGTGCGCGCACCGAGCTTCTTCATGACGGTCCAGCCGTCCATCTCCGGCATCATCACGTCGAGCAGGATCAGGTCGTAGCCCATCTCCTGCGCGAAGTGCAGTCCGTCGATGCCGTTCGTGGCCACGTCCACCACATAGCCCGCTTCCGTCAAACCGTTCTGGATGTACTCGCTGGTCTTGGCTTCGTCTTCGATGACGAGGATTTTCATGGCGTCCGATTCCTGCACTCATATGCGCGTGTTGCTGATTCTGTGCTCGTTTGCGCCCTTATACCAGTCGGGCGTAATCGGAGTCTAAGTCGCGTGCTCTAACAGGGCCGTTACTCAATCATTACAAGGAAATGACGAAATGCAGCGTGCCGTCCCTGATATTTTTTCGTAATGACTCAGTCACGCTGCTGTTTTTGCCGGGAGCCTAGACTGAGAATCCGTTGTACCGCAAACCGAATTACGCATCGGGCTGCTGGCGGAGAGAAACCACAGCCAGGGCGGGCGCCTGCTTTGCCGCATAGTGCGATTCAACATCGGTACCGCACATTCCCCCCATGAGCCAGATTAGGAGTCCTCCATGGAAAGCACGCAAAACACGGCCCAACCCACCCAACGCATGACGATTGGCGACTTCCTCCTTCGCCGCCTCGAGGAAGCCGGTATTCGTCATTTGTTTGGCGTCCCGGGCGACTACAACCTCACGCTCTTGCAGCAACTCCACGATAGCGGCGCACTGGAATGGGTCGGCACCACGGGCGAGTTGACCTCATCCTATGCGGCGGACGGTTATGCCCGGCTGAACGGCCTGGGCGCGCTGCTCGTCACGAACGGGGTCGGCGCCTTGAGCGCGCTCAACGGGGTAGCCGGCGCCTATGCCGAGCACGTACCCGTCATCTGCATCAGCGGTTCGATTCCGCTGCGCTCCGTCGATCGCGGCCTCGGCATGCACCACACCATGGCCGACGGCAACTTCGACCATTTCCTGCGCGCCTATGCGCCAGTGACGGTGGCCCAGGCGAGGATCACGCCGCGCAACGCGGTCGTCGAGATAGACCGGCTGATCCTCACGGCCTGGCGGGAAAAGCTGCCGGTCTATATGGAACTGCCGTCGGACATCGCGTATCTCGAGATCGAGGCACCGACCGCCCCGCTCGTTCTTGCCCACGTTCCCAGCGATCCAGAACGGCTGCAGTCGTGCATCGCCGCGCTCGCGCAGCAGTTGTCCGCCGCCCGGTCACCGGCGATTCTGGTGGATACGGATGCCGACCGCTTCGGCGTCGTCCCCGAACTCATGGCGCTGGCGGACAAGCTGCAGGCACCGCTGGCGGTGATCAACGCAGCCAAGGGCGTGATCGACGCGTCGCACCCACAGTACCTTGGCATCTATGCCGGCAAAGGCAGCGAGCCAGGGGTATGCGAGGCGATCGAGAGCAGCGACTGTTTGCTCGCCGTCGGCTACCGGCCGATCGAGGTGACCACGGGCGATTTCACTGCAACGCTGCCGGCCGGCACGATCCACGCGCGTGCGCACGCTGTGGACATCGGCGAAGACAACTATCAAGCTGTGATGCTCAAGGAGGTGCTACGAGGCGTGATCGACACCGTACCGCAGGTTGCGACACGCGTTCAACGTCCGGTTGAAGCGCCCGCCGCTCGCGTGCACGTCGAGGCTGCCGCGAAGCTGACTCAAGCCGCCTACTGGCAGGCCGTTCAGGACTATCTGCGGCCCGGAGACGTCGTGTATGTCGACAATGGCACGTCGTTTTCCATTCTCGGGCTGCGGCTTCCGCCGGGCTGCACCTTCATCGGGTCGATCAACTGGGGATCGATTGGCTATTCGGTCGGCGCCCTGCTTGGCGCGCTGACCGCGGCGCCGGAGCGCCGCCACGTGCTGCTCATCGGCGATGGGTCTTTCCAGGTCACGGCGCAGGAGTTGTCGACGATTCTGCACCACGGTCACAAGCCGGCAATCCTGCTGATCAACAATGGCGGCTACACCATCGAGCGCGGCTACCTCGGCAAGACCGAACCCTACAACGACATTGCGAACTGGGCTTACGCCGATCTGCCGAAAGTGCTCCATCCCGGCGCATCCGTGCAGTCGTTCGTGGTCAGGACCTGCGGGGATCTGCAACACGCCCTCGCCGCGCCGAACGACGAACTGGTTTTCGTCGAATCGATCATGGACCCCTGCGATGCGCCTGCGGCGATCACGCGAAGCAGCAATCTGGGCGCCGAACTCGACTACGGTCCGCGCGGCCCGCAGCTTCGTGAGAATCTCCAGCTCCGAACTAGCGCAGCACACATCTAAATAGACGAACGCCGCCTCGCAAAGACTCAGCTTTGCGATGGCGGCGTGTTTCATTGCTTGCGTAACAAACCGGCGCGGACAAACCGGCTAGCGCGCACGCAATCAGCGCTGCGGAATTCTCCCGCCGAGTTCATCGTCGACGAACGCGCGGACGATATCCTTGAACGACGCGTCGCCTTGCAGCCCGAGCTGGGTCGCGCGCGCGATGTCCCACTGCGCGGGCCAGCTGCCGACGATCTTCTCGACACGCTCATCTGCCTTCCATTCGATCCGTGCCGCGACGGCGTCGCCTGCCACTTCGCGCAGCGCGGCGATCATTTCGTCGACCGTTACCGACACGCCCGGCAGATTCACCGTGCGCCGGTTGCCAAGCGCCGCGCCGTCGATCTCGCAGCCCGCGACAAGACATTCGATCGCCTTGCGCGGCGATAGCAGCCACAGCCGCGTCGAACCGCTCACCGGGCACACGGCCGGCTGACCGTTCAACGGCTCGCGAATGATGCCGCTGGCAAACGAGGACGCCGCTGCGTTCGGCTTGCCCGGCCGCACGCTGATGGTCGGCAGGCGCAGCACGCGGCCATCGACGAAGCCGCGCCGCGAGAAGTCATTGAGCAGCAACTCGGCGACGGCCTTCTGCGCGCCATACGACGACTGCGGATTCAACGCGGTTTCATCGAGCACGACATCGGGCAGATCGCCGCCATAGACGGCGACCGAACTCGTGAACACGACGCGCGGCCGATGCCCACGCTCGCGGCAGACGTCGAGCAGCAAGCGCGACGCGTCGAGATTGATCCGCATGCCAAGATCGAAGTCCGCTTCCGCCTGGCCGCTGACGATCGCAGCGAGATGGAAAATCGCTGCCGTCCTGTCGTCGATCAGACGTTCGAGCACGCTGCGCTCGGCAATGTTGCCGACTTCAACGCGCACGCGTTCGTCATTCGGCCCCGGCGCCGCGACGACGTCGAGCAACACCAGTTCAGTGATCGGCTCGCGCTGGCCATTTGCGCCCTTCAGTTCGCCGCGCGCGAGCAGTTCGCGCGCGAGACGCTGGCCAAGAAATCCCGCCCCACCCGTGATCAGTACTTTCATGTTCCTGTTGTTCCTCAGTGAGTCTGTCGAATGCGTTCAGGCACGCGCTTTCACATACGGCCTGATCCATCCCAGCCCTTGCGACGTGCCTGCGCGCGGCCGGTATTCGCAACCGATCCAGCCGTCGTAGCCGAGTTCGTCGATCAGCGAGAACAGATACGGGTAGTTCACTTCGCCGATATCCGGCTCGTGCCGCTCAGGCACGCCGGCAATCTGGATATGACCGATGCCCTTCATGTCACGCTTGAGCTTCACGGCGAGATCGCCTTCGACGATCTGGCAGTGGTAGAGATCGAACTGCACTTTCAGGTTCGGCGCGCCGACTTCCGCGCAAATCGCCTGCGCGTCGTCTTGCCGGTTCAGAAAGAAGCCGGGAATGTCGCGCGTGTTGATCGGTTCAATGACGACGGTGATGCCGTCCGCCTGGGCGGCCTTCGCCGCGTACGCGAGGTTCTTCAGATACACGTCGCGGTGCGCGGCGCGCGATTGCTCCGGCTTGATCAAACCGGCCATCACATGCAGCTTGTCGTTGCCGAGCACGCGCGCGTATTCGACTGCCGTCTCGACGCTGCGGCGAAACTCGTCTTCGCGGCCCGGCAACGACGCGATGCCGCGCTCGCCTGCCGCCCAGTCGCCTGGCGGCGCGTTGAAAAGCGCCTGTGTCAGGCCGTTTTCAGTCAGACGCGCCTTGATGTCGGCGGCCGGAAACTCATACGGGAACAGAAATTCCACGGCCTCGAAACCGTCGCGCGCGGCGGCGGCGAAACGCTCGAGGAACGCGTGTTCGTTGTACATCATCGACAGATTGGCGGCGAAGCGTGGCATCGAAGCAACTCCTTAAATACGCGTGTTTATCGGTTCACGAGCCGCGCGGGCGTCAGCCAGACTGCGAGCGCGCCGATCACGAGCATCGCGGCAAGCACGTACATGCCGGACTGCGTGCTGTGCGTGAGATCCTTAAGATAGCCGATCATGTACGGGCTTGCGAAGCCCGCCAGATTGCCGATCGAATTGATGATCGCGATGCCCGCAGCCGCCGTCGCGCCGGACATGAACGCCGTGGGCAGCGACCAGAAGAGCGGCGCGCAGGTCAATACGCCTGCAGCCGCAATCGACAGGAACACGATTGAGACAGCCGTATTGTTCGCGAACGAAGCCGCGACCGTGAAGCCGACCGCGCCCGCGAGCGCCGGCCCGATCAGATGCCAGCGACGCTCGCGGCGCTTGTCCGCGCTGTGGCCCATCACGTTCATCACGACGATGGCGACGAGAAACGGGATCGCGCTCAGCAGGCCGATCTCGAATGCGCCCGTCACGCCCGTCGACTTCACAAGAGTCGGCATCCAGAACGTGAGCCCGTACTGGCCCGTGACGAACGCGAAATAGATCAGCGACATCCACCACGTGCGCGGATCGCGGAACACGGCGCCAACCGAATGCGACTTCGCTTCTTCCTGCGGCTGCGCGGCGATTTCGTCGGCGAGCAGTTTCTTTTCGCGCGGCGTCAGCCATTTCGCGCCAGCGATGCCATTGTCGAGGTACAGGATCGTCGCGATGCCGATGGCAATGGCCGGCACCGCTTCGATCACGAACATCCATTGCCAGCCTGCGAAGCCGTGATGGGAATCGAAAGTTTGCATGATCCAGCCCGACAACGGATTGCCGAAGATGCCCGAAACCGGAATCGCCGACATGAACACCGCGATGATCTTCGCGCGACGATGCGACGGGAACCAGTACGTCAGATACAGAATGACGCCCGGATAAAAACCCGCTTCGGCGAGACCCAACAGAAAACGCAGCGCATAGAACTGAATTGGAGTCCGAACGAACACGAACACGGCAGAGAGCAAGCCCCACGTGATCATGATGCGTGCAATCCAGATACGCGCGCCGAGCCGATGCATCAGGATGTTGCTTGGCAGTTCGAAGAGAAAGTAGCCGACGAAGAACACACCCGCGCCGAGACCGAATACGGTCTCGCTGAACGCGAGATCCTGAGACATTTGCAGTTTCGCAAAGCCCACGTTGACGCGGTCCAGATACGCGACCACGTAGCACAGCATCAGAAACGGCACGATGCGCCAGAACACCTTGCCGTAGGTGCGTTCGATTTCGGCCGCGCCGGGTTGGCCGGCTGCGTCGGCGGTGGTTGCGGGGCGAGCGGATGTCGCCTGATAGCTTGTCATGCGTTGTCTCCTTCGTGGTGGCGCTGGTTGCGGGCCGTCCGCTTCGTGTCGGACAGCCCTCCGGCTTTCTGTCTAAGGTGAGTGATACGAAAGATCCGTGTGGGTGCGCGGAAAGCCCGATGTACTCGAACTGGCTACCAGCGCGCGCCGAACACCGTGCGCAACTCCTCCAACGCGGTGTCGTCGAGCGGCGCGGGACGCGGGTTCGTCATCAGCCACAAGCGCGCCGTCTCTTCCAGTTCTTCGATCACGTACGAAGCCTGCGAAACGGACCGTTCCCATACGACCGGCCCGAGCCGTTCGAGCAGCACGCCGCGCACGCTGTCGGCGAGCGCGGCGATCTGCTGCGCAACTTGCGGATCGCCGGGCCGCCGGTAGCGAATCAGCGGAATGTGGCCGACCTTCATGACGTAGTACGGCGTGATGGGCGGGAGCACGTCGGCTTCGCTCCACACACCTGCGAGCGTCAGCGCGACGAGGTGGGTCGAATGCGTGTGCACGATGCCGCGCGCTTCGCGGTTGCGCTCATACACGCCGCGATGCAGCGCCAGCGTTTTCGACGGCTTGCCGCCCGAAACCGCGTTGCCATCGAGATCGACCTTCGCGATCTCTGCGGGATCGAGGCGGCCGAGGCAGGCATCCGTCGGCGTGATGAGCCAGCCGTCGTCGAGTCGCGCGCTGATGTTGCCCGCGCTGCCGACCGTGTAACCGCGCTCGTACAGGCTCGCACCCGTCATGCAGATTTCTTCGCGGACCTTCGCTTCGCCGCTCGTGTGAATGGCGGCCGTCATTGCGCATCTCCGTCGAGCTGACGCAGCGCCTTCGCGAAGAAGTCGACCGCGCCGAAGTTGCCGGACTTCAGCGCGAGCGCGAGCGGCTCAGCGCCAATGGTGGCGGTGGCGGGCACGCCCGGATCGATTTGCTCGCCGATGCGCAGCATGTCGATGCCAAGCGCCTGCACCACGGCACCCGACGTCTCGCCGCCGGCGACGACGAACTTGCGCACGCCGAGATCGCGCAGACCGCGCGCAATCGATGCGAGCGTGCGTTCGACCAGCTCGCCTGCCTGCGCCACGCCGAGTTCGCGCTGTGTCGCCTTCACTTCGTCGGGCGATGCCGTCGCGTAGATCAGCACGGCCTGCGGCTGCGCTGCGTTCATGTGCTCGCGCGCGAAGGCTAACGCGTGTTCGACGACGGGCTCGCCGCGCGCCGCCGCGAGCGGATCGATGCGGAACGCGGGACGGGATTCGCGCCATGCGGCAACCTGCGCATTCGTCGCCTTCGACGCACTGCCGGCCAGCACTGCCGACGCGCCGTCGATACGCGGCAGCTCGCCCGCATCGGCGGCATCGGCGAGCAAACCGGCGCGGCGGAAATTCGCGGGCAGACCGAGCGCGACGCCCGAGCCGCCCGTGATCAGCGGCAAGTCCGTGCATGCTTCGCCCAGCGTGTAGAGATCGGCGTCCGAGATGGCATCGGCAATCGCCATGCGCACGCCATCGGCGCGCAACGCGTCGATCGATGCGCGCACGGCTTGCGCGCCTTGCGCCACCGCGTCATGGCGCACGAGGCCGACTTTCGAGCGCGTCTGGCGTTGCAGCACGCGCACGAGGTTCGCGTCCGTCATCGGCGTGAGCGGATGGTGTTCCATGCCCGACTCGTTCAGCAGCACGTCGCCGACGAACAGATGCCCGCGATAAATCGTGCGGCCGTTCTCGGGAAACGCCGGGCATGCGATCGTGAACGGCGCGCCGCCGTCGATGGGCGACAGCGCGTCGAGCAGCGCGTCGGCAACGGGGCCGATGTTGCCTTGATCCGTCGAATCGAAGGTCGAGCAATATTTGAAGAAGAACTGGCGGCAGCCTTGCGCACGCAGCCATTTGAGCGCGGCCAGCGATTGCGCCACGGCGTCGGCGGCGTCGATCGTGCGCGACTTGAGCGCGACCACGAGCGCGTCGGCTTCGATGCGCGTGTCGGCGCCGGGCACGCCGATCGTCTGAACGGTGCGCATGCCGCCGCGCACCAGCATGTTCGCGAGATCGGTCGCGCCCGTGAAATCGTCGGCGATGCAGCCGAGCAGCGGCTTACTGGCGGAGGCTTTCATGTTCGTCATGTCGTTGCGCCCTTCTGGCTTTTACCGCTTCGCGGGCACATCGATGCCCGGGAAAATCTTGATGACGGCGGAGTCGTCTTCGCCGCCGTGACCTGCCGTCGAGGCCATCATGAACATCTGATGCGCAGCCGCCGAGAGCGGCAGCGGAAACTTCGAGCGTCGCGCGGTATCGAGCACGAGGCCGAGATCCTTGACGAAGATGTCGACGGCCGACAGCGGCGAGTAGTCGCCGTTGAGAATGTGCGGCACGCGGTTCTCGAACATCCACGAGTTGCCGGCACTGTGCGTGATCACGTCGTAGAGGGCGTCGGGATCGACGCCTTCGCGAAGACCCAGCGCCATCGCCTCGGCGGCGGCAGCGATGTGCACGCCCGCGAGCAACTGGTTGATGATCTTCACCTTCGAGCCCGCGCCATGCTGCTCGCCCAAGCGATACACCTTGCCCGCCATCGCGGCGAGCACGTCTTCGCATGCGGCATACGCGGCAGCGGGCCCGGACGTCATCATGGTCATTTCGCCCGATGCGGCGCGCGCCGCGCCGCCCGACACGGGCGCATCGAGCATTTGCAGGCCGGCTGCTTCGACGCGACGGCCGAGGTCGATCGCGAAGTCGGGCGCAACCGTTGCGCACGCAATCACGACGCCGCCCGGCTTCATCGACTTGACCGCGCCCTGCTCGCCGAACAGCACGGTTTCCGTTTGCGCTGCGTTCACGACGAGCGTGACGACCACATCGCACTGCGCGCCAAGCTCGGCGGGATTCGCACAAGCCGTGCCGCCATCGGCGACGAACTGGTCGAGCACTTCGCGGCGCACGTCGCACGCATGGACATTAAAACCGCCGCGCAGCAGCGAACGCGCGACACCCATGCCCATCGCGCCCAGACCGATCACTCCGACTTTTCTCGACATAACCCTTCCTCTACGAACAGTGCAAGCGCGCCGCGCATGGCGAGAGCGAATGCGTCTGCAAAATGTGTCTGCAAATTCAGCGGATACCGGCCTCGCCCAAACGGCGCGCCGCGTTGTACATGTGCGTTTGCGCGGCGTTGCGCGCCGCCATGGGGTCGCCTGCGCGGATCGCCGCGGCGATCGCCGCGTGCTCGTCGCGCACCTGACGCGAGAAGTCTTCGCGCAGTGCCTCGTTGCGGCGCGTGACGACCGTGCCCGCTTCAAGGTATTGATTGAGAAACGTCAGCGTCTTCAGGAAGTAGGGATTGCCGGTCACGGTGGCAATCGCGCGGTGAAACGCGACGTCTTCGGCAACGCCGTCGCGGCCCTCGGCGACGGCTTCATCGATCTTTCTGAGCGCGGCGTCGATCGCCATCATGTCGGCGTCGGTGCGGCGCATCGCGGCTTCCGCCGCGACTTCGGCTTCGATCGCACGGCGCACCGCGAGAATCTGCAGAACCGAGCCGCCTTCCATCGCTTCCGCATAGTCGATCCGCAGCGGCCGGATCGCGCCATGCGCGCTCACGTACACGCCGCTGCCCTGGCGCGGTTCGACCACGCCTTCGTTCTTCAAGCGCGAAATGGCCTCGCGGATCACCGTACGGCTGACCCCGAACTCCTGCGCAAGTACCGCTTCCGTCGGCAGCTTGCCGCCGCGCGCAAACGTGCCCTTGTCGATCTGTGCGAGCAACTGTTGCGCGACGGTGTCGCTCAGTGCCCTCGTGGGAATTTTCTCGAACATATCATTAGATTCACCATGTCATCGGGTCATCATACAAATTTTGTGGCGCGAGTAGGCACCAGGGTGAACCCTCAAGATGATTGTTGGAGAGCGGATCAAACGGAGGGGGCAGCAACCGACGCGAAGCGCCGCGTCAGTCGCTAAGGGTACCGAGCTGTAGGTGATTCAAAGCGGCTGCGTGACCATAAAGTTTCTAGCCGAAGCGCACATCCAGCCATTGTTGCGCCCAGCATTTCGCGTAGGCAATCGCATCCTCACGCGCTTCGAATCCTGCAAGATCACCGCTCGAGTGAACGTCGTACTCGCTGCCATCCGCACGACTGCCACTGATGCGCACGTGCGCCATGTATTCCCCGTCGGCCCGCCGCGGTGTCGGGTCAATCCGGAATCGGGTCGAATCGGAACGCATGTTCTCACCTCACCAATTACGTGCGACATCCATTTGCCGCTGATTGCTGCTTCATCAACCTCAAGCCGCAGCTCGGTTCAGCAGGGCCATGATCTGCCCCGCCTCGCAGTCCGACTCGCAACTCGGCATGCCGCTTCCGTGCAACATTGCACGAACTGACACGAACATCAGGAATGCCTCCGCGTCGACCTCGTGCCGACGGTCATCGATCAGGCCTTTCAGCTCCGCGTTGGCATCCGATGGAAGAAATTCGTCGACGACGTCAAGACCGTTGACTCTGATCCGTTTAAGCCAGTCACGTCTGTTCATGCCTTCGCTCCAGTGATACCGGTGACCGTTTGGCCCAACGTGTATCGCCGCATCGGTAACCGCAGAAAAATATTCAGGATTTCATATCAAGAACGGTCTGGTTCGGCGCACATGTGTCGATCAGATGTTCGGCATAAGCCACCGATGCGCGGCGCGCGTCACCCGCATTCATGAACGGCGTGCGAACCGCGAGCCCAAATACGCGGCTGCGCAGCTGACCTCCCGGCTCCTGCATCTCCGGACATTCCTGAATCCGGACGGCTGCATCAAACCCTTCGTCATAGTTGTGCCCGAAGCCGGGCTCAGTCGGGCAATGCGGATACACCAGCGGATAGATTTCCAGTCCGCGGTAAAGACGGAAAGCGACGGACATAGCGTTACTCCTCGAGCCACAAGCGTTGCGGCAGTACGGGATATGGACGTACGCAACCGCACCGGCGTTGTGCCGCGAGGTCGGCCGCGTAAAGTGGTCTGCGCTGGAGGGGTGGCAGCTCGATCCCTGTAGAAAAGGCTGCAGGAGAGGCGCTGGGATCGATCACAGGTTGACTGGTCTTCTCATCCTACGCCTAATCCACCTTTTGTACAGCGAGAGTTTCGGCCCGTATTCTCATCATTCTTCGCTTGCGTCGCATCATCGCCGGCAAAAAACGCTTTTGCGTGCCGGTCAACAAGACGAAACCTCGCACCGGGGTTGCAGTGTCCTGAACTCTCGTGTTCGCCTTTTCAAAGAAAATGCCGATGGTTTTACGACTCGTCGTCGCCAATAACCGCATCGATAGCCGTTTGACCGGCCTGCTGTGCGCTTAGAAACGCCTTTTGCGGACTAAAAGGCCCTTTACGAAGCTTGGTTTCAGCGCCAAGTTCATCTATCACACCGACATTGACACCGCCCTTGATCTGAAAAACCGCGTCGTACAGGCCCGGAGAAGCCTCCGTCAGCGTCACGTGAATTTCAAAACCGCGATACGTGAAAACTTGATGCATGGAAGCCCTGCGAAAATGAGTCGTGAATCAGGTTAACCAAACGTTTGCACTTTTCGGGAGCGCGTTCGCATCCGAGGATAGAAACTCATCGACGATGTCGCGTCTGCCAACCCGAATGCGTTCGAGCAGATCGCGTCTGAACATACCGAATCTTGTGGCGAGAGAAACGTTCAGGACTTCATATCGAGGAAAGTCGCGCCCGGTGAACAGGTATCGATGAGGCGCTCTGCATATTCGATCGATGCACGACGCGCATCCCCCGAATTGATGAACGGCCTGCTGGCTACGACACCGAACACCCGGCTACGTTGAGTGCCGTCGGGCTCCTGCGGCTCCAGGATTCGTACGGCGGCGTCAAACCCCTCGTCGTAGTTATGGCCGAATCCGGCGGCGGTTGGTCGGTGCGGATAAACCAGAGGACAAATTTCGAGTCCACGGTAGAAACGGACAGCGACAGTCATGAAGTCACCTTCTGGCCACATGCTTTGCGGCAAAAGCGTACAAGAATGCGCGCGATCACCTCGACATCTGAACGGCGGTCGATCGCGTTGCGTGGTCTGCGATGGCGGGGAGCGTCTCGATCCCTGGTGAACGGTGCAGGGGGCGGCCTGGGATCGGTCGCAGGTCGACTAACCTTTTCATGCTACGCCCCTTCAGCCGTTTGTACAGCGAAAGTTTCAGACTTGCAGCCTGCGCGCTGTCGGTTTCATGATGTCTGCCGGTGGCAGGCAGTGGGGTCTTCAAACTGCGGAGGGTTGCCCCCTTGCCTTGCTCCGGTTCAGCGACGGCGCAAAGTGCTACCGGGCGACCGAGGCGGCTTGACGGCCTGGTTGGCAAAGCGTAGCCTGGTTTGCGTTACTGTTTGATAGCGTTTTGTCGTCGACCGCGTGCTCTGAAACCCTCCTCTCCCGCCCTCCTTCGGTCTTTGCTGAGGCCGGCTCCCGAGATGCTTGCGGCTGTAGTGCCGTTTTGTCTGCCTGACCGGGACAACGCGCTTCTTCGCGATCCTGAGCGTCTCGAACGCTAGTGCGCTGGTGCATGTCGCCAGTAGTTCAGAACTTTACGGCCCTGAACCGCCCAGGATTCCTTTCGGGAAATCGAAGAAGTGCCGGTGCGCTCCAATGACAGTTTGAGCGGCGTATTCACCCTGGAACCATGAGGAGATTGCAATGAACAAGCCATACATCAACGTGGAGGCGATTCTCGATATGTTCAAGGACATCGCGCAGAAGGGCCTCGACCAGACAAGCGCAGGTGATTCACTGACCTGGCTGACCGAATACCTTGCCCGCGAGCATAGCGCGATGAACGTGAACGACTGGAACGGCCTCCTGCAGATCGGCGCTGTGCTCTATCGGGCCGGAGTTCGCAGCGAAGGCTTCCCTGGGATGCGTTGATACTCGTGATGGCATCCAGCACTGCACCAACTACCGGGCGGCGAAAAGTGTGTATCGGATGATTGAATATCGCGGGTTCGAGATCGTCTTCGAACGCTGATATCGCATCGGCGCAGTCGCCGCGCAACGCTGGATTTCCGGTTATTGCAGCTTGCGGCGGTCTTGCCGCCAAGGTGCATCATTCTGTCCCATTTAAACGCTGGTCCTGGAGATGGCCGTCTTCGGTTACAATAGAGGCTTGATTCGCCCTGTACCTCGCGCAACAAGATCTCCGTTGGCTCATTGCGAATCCCCCTCCGACTGATCGCCAGGTGAGGCCGGCGACAACAAAATCCGTTGGACGTGCCCTGATTCTGATAGGTCTGGCACAGCTGGCCCCCGCATCAGACTCATCCATTCATCTGCTGGACTCGCCGCCCGGACAGGGCGACGGCCATGACATTTCCCACGCGAGGCCGCTCATCCGCCCGCGCGCTACTCACCATCGCTCGCTGAGCGTCTGTCAACGCTCGTGGCTTGCTCCTCGTCGAGGTGTCGCGTATCGACGCCCGGCGAATTAACCAGGACCCTTGAATGGCGAAAGAAGAACTGCTGGAACTCGACGGTATCGTTGAGGAAGTGCTGCCGGACAGCCGCTACCGTGTCACGCTCGACAATGGCGTCGTGGTGGGTGCGTATGCGTCCGGACGTATCCGCAAGAATCACATCCGCATCCTTGCCGGAGACCGAGTCACGCTGGAACTCTCGGTGTACGACCTCACGAAAGGAAGAATCAACTTTCGGCACAAGGACGAGCGCAGCGGCGGCGCATCGCAAAGGCCTGCGTTCCGCCGTCGTTGACCTGTCGGGCGCGGATGCAGGCTGCGGCTCGTCGCCGGCATCGCGCCAGGCGCATGGCCGTCGTCGATTGGCCTCACGCGCCTCGCGACCGGGAAGAGCGTCAAAGAACTTTAGCTGTACAAAGGCTTCAATAGGCGTAGCATGAAGGCGCTAATCGCTCCACGGCCGTTCCCGGCGCCCCCCCCCAGTCGCCTTGCCAGTGGGATTCGGACCGCTCACTTTCTTCGCAGGCCGAACCGCCGCGGCCACCCGTGTAGAGACTGGAATCAGTCGCTCGCACTCCCTCCCAATTCGCCGCGTAGTCATGCGGCCGCAAAGGCAATCCATGACAACAGGTTTCCGTCTCTACCGTGGGCTCGAAATTTACCCGCTGGTCTATCCGCATCGTCCCACCAGGGCGACGGGCGGGCGCAACTACGAAGATGGTTTCGATGCTGCCGTGCGTATTCAGGAGCCGGAAAGTTCAGAGGGGACGTCGCGCAGCCGTGTATTCAGGCTTGCTCAGGGAACACCCTTCCAGAACGCCGGCGACGCACGCCGGGCATCGACTGCATATGCCGTGCGCCTCATCGACACATGTCCAGAGAACACGAGTGTGCTCGATTTGCAGCCGTGATTTGCAGTTCAGCGTCGTGGCCCACGGGCATATTGGATAGCGTCATCGGCGACGGCCATAGCGAGGTCGACGCGCATGCGTGGCTGATGTTCATGTCGATCCGCGCTCTGCTGCGCAACGGCGGGATGCCGGGCTGCGAGTCGGACTACGAGGCCGGCCCATGTGATGGCCCTTCTGAACGCGTAACAGGGCCTGTCGTCCCCAACGGTGCTCCACCACACTCCCGGCCGCGCGGTAATCACACGAGAAAGCAATGCACTTTAATTCAACGCGGTTCCTCATTGACCCCACCCCGCGTCGGGCCGACGGCGAGTATATGGCTCATGCCCGCATCAGTTGCAGCCGCGCAGACGGCAGCGCAGATGACGTTCATCTGAGCGGTGATCTGGCTGCCTTCGACGTACGCGACGATGCGATTGCCTGCGCGAAGAACTGGGCGCGGGAATGGCTGGACGCGCGGTTTGGCTGACGAGGCGCGCGAGCATCATGCGATGCATGCACCTCCACGACCGTTTGCACGATTAACTGCACGAACTCACAACCAGGAAAAGAATTGACTACTGTAATCCCCAAGCTGAATGAACCTCTGGAAGTCGCGTTGCGCCGCTTTCGCCGTGCGATCGAGACCACCGGCCTGATCAAGGAACTGCGCGCCAGGACGGCTTATGAAAAACCGACTGCTGAGCGCAAGAGAAAAAAGGCGGCAGCTGTGGCCCGACTGCGCAAACAGATCAAGCGGTCATTGCCGCCCAGAAAGCAGTACTGACGCTTGTGGGTGGGCCCGCCGCCCGCAAAGTATGCGGGCGTTGAGGCAGTCAGAGCGCTGACAACAGACGGAGCTGGTGTTCGCTTTCAGCCCCTTGAACCAGTGCGTAGGCGCGCACGTCCATGCGCTCAAGGATCGAAACAGATTCCAGGCCCGAAAAGTCGTTCCACGCGTCGTCCGCGATTGAGGTCGGCGCGCTGCGGGCTCTCGCGAACGCTCGCAGGAGAAGGCTTGCCTCGCGGCGCAGCACATGGCGCTCAGCGTTCAGAACATACGGTGCACAGCCAGCGCGTATAACGAGGTAATGCGGAATCGCGTCGCGATTACTTTGCATGGAGGCGGTACCAGTTCGGAAGAATGGAGGCGCTCAGTTTCGCGCGCCGCTGCGGCCAACCGATGAGTCTGGACGAACGGGCAACAATGCCCCGAAGGATGCACTCTGCCGGTGACCATTTTTTGAAGCAACGACAGACGAATCGGTCATCAACGAGCGAGCAACTCGCTACTCGACAAAATCAGCGCATGTCCACATCAGCAGCGCTTTCAAATATCCGCGACCGAAGCCCCGCTCACCTTCCCGTCGATGATGTCCTTCCCACCCTGGCAGGCGGCACGCCTTGCCGTGCCGAAGTCGCAGAGCGCGTGCAGTTGGTCCAGCCTGAAAACACGGCTTGCGTCTGAGGCTGCTATCGCCCCAGGGCGAGATATGCGGACCGCAATGTCATACCCTTCGGCGTAACGGGAATGTCCGTCGAAGCGGTTGAACGTGCGGGCAAAGACGAGGGGATGAAGTTCATACCCCTTGTAGAGAAGAAGCGGCTGTGTCGGCATTTTGCTCACTCCACGGGGGACAACTCACTATACCCTGAAACGATCAGCGTAGGTGACACGTCGACTACACCCCTCGGAGAATTCAATCCACGACACGCACAGGGGCGTTTGAACAGGAACGGACCGATCAATACAACTGGCTTTTTCAGCGCTCGAGAAAGGGCCTCAACTTGTCAGCTTTGACAGGATCCCTCAGCGTGCGCATCGCCTGGCTCTCGATCTGGCGGATCCGCTCCCGGGTCACGTTGAACTGCTTGCCTACCTCGCCGAGCGTGTGGCCAGTGGTCGTATCGAGCCCGAAACGCATCCGCAGGATCTTGGCCTCCCGGGGCGAAAGTCCGTCGAGCGCCTCATCGATTGCAGCGCGCATGCTCGCATGAATCGCTGCCTCGGACGGTGAACTCGCGGCGACATCCTCGATCATGTCGCCGAGCGTCGCGTCCGCATCGTCGCCCGCCGGAGTTTCAAGCGACACGGGTTGCCGCGCGGCCCTGAGGAGGCCTCGCACTTTATCCTCGGACATCTCCAGACGCGTGGCAAGGATGGCGGGATGCGCGTCCTGTCCCGTCTGTTGCTTGATTTCGCGAGACATGCGGTTCAGCTTGTTGATCATCTCGATCACGTGCACCGGGAGGCGAATGGTTCGCGCCTGATCGGCGACCGCACGCCCGACAGCCTGACGGACCCACCATGTGGCGTACGTCGAAAACTTCCAGCCGCGCCGGTATTCGAACTTGTCCACCGCCTTCATCAAACCGATATTGCCTTCCTGGATGAGATCAAGGAACGGCAAGCCGCGATTCACGTATTTCTTGGCAATGGCGATGACGAGACGGAGATTCGCTTCGATCATCTCCCGCCTGGCTTGCCGCATTCTCGACTCCGCGGCACCCATTGCGCGGTTGATCTCCTTGAGCTGCCGCAACGGCAGCGAAACCCTCGCCTCGATGTCGGTGAGTTTCTGCTGCCCGGCATGGATGGCGGGCAGATGTCGCTCGAGCGCCGCGCCAAGCTGGGGTGAACTCGCGGCCACGCGGCTCGCCCATTGAACGTCGGTCTCGTGGCCCGGGAACGACTCGACAAACGACTCGCGCGGCATACCGCAGCGGCCAACGGCGATCGCGAGGAGACTGCGCTCGATCGCGCGAACCTCCGTAATCTGCTCCTGCACGCTGGCACACAGGCGATCAATGATTTTCGGCGCAAAGCGGATCGTCGTCAGTTCGCGCTGGATTTCCGGGCACACCCGCGCATCGACTGCCGACCGGACGTCGCCGGTAGCCTGCACATCCATCGTCTGCTCGAAGAGTGCCCGCACACGAGCGAAGACCGCGAGACTGTCGTTCGTGAGTTGATCGAGACGGGCTGCGTTCGCTGCCTCCGGATCATCTGCGTCCGGTTCAACCTCGTCACCGTCCGCATCATCGCCCAGGACGGATGCTTCCGCTTCATTGTCTTCGACGTCCAACGTCATTGCGCTCGCGCTCACGTCGTCGCCGACGCCAGCGACCAGTTCATCGATACGCAGTTCGCCGGCAATCACGCGGTCCACATCGGCAAGAATGGTGGCCACGACCAACGGACATGCGGCAATCGCCTGGACCATGTCCTGCAGACCGCACTCAATGCGTTTCGCGATTTCGATTTCACCGGCTCGGGTCAGCAGGTCCCTGGCTCCCATCTCCCGCATATACATCCGCACTGGATCAGTCGTGCGGCCGTATTCGGAATCGATAGTCGACAGTGTGGCTTCCGCTTCCTCGACCGCCTGATCATCGGATGTGGCGGGCATGGCGCCGGTGAGCAGCAGCGTCGCGGCGTCAGGCGCCTGCTCGTACACTGCCACACCCATGTCGCTGAACGTGCTCACGATCGCCTCCATCGCGGCAGTCTGCGAAAAGTCGTCTGCCAGGTGATCGTTGATGTCCACGTGCGTGAGATAACCGCGCTCGCGGCCGAGCACGATCAGTGCGCGCATCTGGCTTTGTCGCTCTTCATCCTGTCGTGCGATTGCCTCGATGTCTCGCGGCACTTCGACGGCCCGGGGCTTTCCCTTTGCCGCATTGCGGCTGGCCTTTGGTGCAATCGCGATCACGGGGGATGCTAAATCGTCACGAACTGGTTTTGCCAATACGTTCTCCTCGACAGGTTGGCTGACGATCGTCGCAGGCAGGACGGCAGATCAAGTTGACTGTCGGGGTGCAAACGGAATCGTGAAATGACGCTCGGACAAAGAGGCTGGGATGCCCCCGGCGGGATCCGGATCGCGAAGAATGGGGGGAATCCTAAATAATACCGGACGTTGTCATGCGACGCAACGTGCATTACGCTTTCGACCTGGCAGGACAGGCAGCGATAAGGGCGGAAACGACGCAACGTCACAGACGCCTGGCGCCCCACCCTGCGTGTGCGCGTGCATCCGGCCCCATGCGGACATTGCATACAGTGCGGCACCCTTACGACACTGGCCGGCGGTAGCCTCAAAACGGAAATACCTTGACTTCGATCGCTTTCCCGGGTACTGTCCCTTGCTGAAGTCTTCAAGAAGCGCGATTGCTGCTCATCATTCACCGCACACCGCGGTACTCGTTGTCCTCTCCCTCCTTGATCCTTTATCCCCGCGTTCTTCGAGAGCGCACCTATATCCGTTCATATTCAGGAGAATTCCATGGACACCGGTACCGTAAAGTGGTTTAACGACAGCAAGGGTTTTGGATTCATCACGCCGGACGCAGGTGGCGATGATCTGTTCGCGCATTTCTCGGAAATTCGCGGCGACGGCTTCAAGACCCTCGCAGAGGGCCAGAAGGTCAGCTACGAAACGAAGCGCGGCCCCAAGGGCATGCAGGCTTCCAACATCACCCCGCTGTAAGTCATCTGCGTGTGTGCCGCCATGATGGCGGCACCGCCGACTTTCTCCCGAAACGGGATCCACTGGTCATCTCGTGCCAGGTTGACGAAACTGCCAGCCGCCCGCCGGCGATGCACTACGTCCCGTTCAGCCGGTCTCTCCATGCGAGATGACCGGCTTCAGTTTTTCCAAAAAGTGCAAAATCCTGTCGCCAGGCACTACCGTGGTTATGCGGTCAGGCCCTCGGCTCACCGTCTTCCCGACGGTTGCTTTTCTTCGAACCTCACACTTACACGACTGGGCGATCGCGAAGCAGGCTAACCCAACGTGTTACGATGGGGCAGTTCCGAAGGAGGCGCGTCGTGGAAAAGCCAATCATAAGTCCTGAGGAATTCGTCGATGAGATCAACCGGCGCCTCCCGGATCACGATTGCTACAGTACGGGCCTGCGCATGTTTCTTGTGCCGCGCAACGGCCGGGGTGAGGACGCGATTGGTGTCGACTGGGAGCCTCGCACAGCGCGCAATGGCGTAATCGCTATAAGCGAAACACACCGCGAAGTATCCGCAGAATTTGTTGTCAGCAAATATCTGGGGCGGTGCCACTGATCATCCATCACCGCCCCCTATCTGCCGAAGCGTCCGGCTGGCGCTCGCCACTTAACAGCACATCGCGATAGATGCCGGGGCGCCCCGCCAGTTCGAGCGGCGTACCCTCGTCAACCAGCCGACCGTGCTGGATGACCACAATGCGATCGAAATTCTGGAGAGTCGAGAGCCGGTGCGCGATGGCCACGACAGTGCGCCCCTTCATCAGCGCGTCCAGACCCACCTGAACGAGTGCCTCCGATTCGCTGTCGAGCGCGGACGTGGCTTCATCAAGCAGCAGTATTGGCGCATCTTTGAGGAACGCCCGGGCGATCGCGATGCGCTGTCGTTGGCCGCCAGACAGGCGCGATCCCCGCTCGCCCACAATCGTCTGCAAGCCTTCCGGCAGCGAATGTACGACATCAAGACAGTTTGCGAACTCGCATGCGCGCAGGACGTCGTCTTCTGTCGCCTCCGGGCGGCCGTAACGGAGGTTGTCGAACAGTGTGCGGTTAAAAAGCGATATTTCCTGAGGTACCACGCCGATAGCCTCGTGCAGGCTCGCCAGGCTGACATCGCACAAACGTTGCCCCGAAATGCAGACCGCCCCAGAACCGCGCGGTGGGTCGAAGGCGCGTTGCAACAGCGCGAACACCGTGCTCTTGCCGGCGCCTGACGGCCCAACAAGACCGACGCGCTGGCCGGCATCGATATGCACACTGAAATGGTCGAGAGCCGGCCTGCGGCCCGGATACGCAAACGTGACGTTCTCAAAATCGATGTTCGCGTCACGGAGCTCGAGCGCTCGCATGCCGGCCGGCTGGTCCATCTCCCGCATCACGAGCAACGCGCTCGCAGCGTCGGCAAGCCGCGCGACATGCTGGGTCGTGTCCACGAGCGCACCTGCGAGATCACGGGCGCCATGAAGGATGGCAAACCCAAGCGAGCTGACGAGAACGACATCTCCCGTCGTGGCTTGCCCACGCGTCCATAACCCGATCACCCAGGCAAGCAGCCCGGCGGAAAGCAGCAGCGTTGCGACAGAATGAAGCAGACGAAGCTTTTCCAGGTAGCGCAGGCTGATTTGACGCGACATCATTTCTTCATCGAGGATCGAGCCGAAGCGCACGCTCTCATACTGGACCCCGACGAACATTTTCACGGTAGACATGTTGCCGATCACATCGACGAGTTCGCCGTCGACTGATGCAGCGAGCGACGCGAATTGCTGCTGTTTCGCGCTGCCCTTGCTCGCGCGCCAGAACAGGAACCCCGCCATGCAGCCCGAGACAAGCACGAGCGCCATCGCCATCCGGACGCTGATGCAACCCAGGATGCCGATGGCGCCCAATATCGTCAGGAACGACGGTAGCGCGTTCCATGCGACTGTATTCTCGGTTGTATAGATCGCGTTTGCCGCGGCGGTAATGCGGCTCGCCAGCATCCCCGGCTGGATATTGGAGAAATATGCGGGCGAGTGCCCCGCTACGTAACCGAACAGTTGGCGGCGTACGTCGCCCGTAACCGCCACGAAGGTTCTCACACTGAGCCAGCCGGCGAGGCGCCAAAAAAGGCCATCAGCGATGAGCAGGGCAACGATGAACAGGAAGGCCTCGACGACGATTTCTGGGTGCGCGCGCCCACCGGGCAAGGCATCGACAAGATTCCTGAGCGCGTACTGCGATGCCAGCGCACACCCGACTGCCGCAACGATGGCCAGCAACACCAGCGCGTGGGCCACGGCGTGTCCACCGATATATTGCCAAAGCAAGACCAGGGGCTTGCGAGCGTAGCCTGCGAGGATCGCGGCCCTTCGTCCGCGCATGCGCGACGCAGCGCGGCCAGCGGTTGGGCCACCGACGTCTTTCATTAGGGCTACTCCGGCTCAGTGTGATCGAGGGAGGCATCTGCGCATCTGGCTGCGTACGACTGCCCTGCTTCGTTGTCTCGTAGATGCTCGCTCCGGTGGGGGCGCAAGCCCTATTCCCGGCACCGCCTGAACGTGAATTCTGCGGGCCTGCACGCCCAATCCGTGTCGGTGTCGTTAGACGGCGCGTCCGGCATCCGTTTCCATTACGCAGTCGAAACGGGGCGTGCGAAGGTATGCCGCTTGCGTCTGATCGGGCGAAGCGTTCTTGCTTTTCTCTCCGTGGAGCATACGATGGCCGCCAATCAGCCCCGCACGGCCTCTGCAAAGGTGGCTCCTGCTGATTCTCCCAATGTCCGGCAACTCACCTCGCTGATCACCGCCGTGGTTGTCGTAGGTGCGCTCGACATAGGGCGTGAGGTACTCATTCCGATCACGCTGGCAGTACTGCTCAGCTTTCTGCTCGCGCCACTGGTCGAACTGTTACGGCGGATCAGGCTGGGCCGGGTTCCTTCCGTTGTTATAGCGGTTGCCATTGCGCTTGCCGCGATGGGCGGTACAGGATCACTCATCGGGGCGCAGGTCGCACAGCTCGCGGGAGAACTACCTCAGTATCAGGTTGCAATCGAGCAAAAGATCGAGCGCGTACAGGAGGCGACAATAGGGCGCGCGGATGAGTTGCTCGGTCGCGCGTCAAAACTTCTCAACCGGGGCGTGCCGCCTCGCGAGGGAAGCGCGGCGCGCACTAGTGGCTTACCGAAGCCGTTTGACGGGGCGCCAACACCTGTCGCGATTCAGAAGTCCCCGACGTCATCCATTTCACTGGTTCCGCAATTCCTGTCGTCTGTCGCGAGTCCGGTCGTGACCGCGGGCATCGTTCTTGTCGTCACGATATTCGTCCTGTTGCAGCGTGAGGACCTGCGCGACCGGCTAATCAGACTGTTTGGTTCGCGAGACCTGCACCGCACGACCACGGCCATGGACGAAGCGGCCAGTCGGCTGAGCCGCTATTTTCTTGCGCAGTTCGGCGTCAACCTGGGCGTGGGTCTCGTCGTCGCGCTCGGGCTCGTAATCATTGGCGTGCCGGGTGCCGTCCTGTTTGGCGTGCTCACCGCGCTGCTTCGATTTGTACCGTACGTTGGCACATGGATCGGCGCGCTTCTCGCCCTCAGCCTGGCGGCGACCGGCCCTGACTGGTCGATGCTGTTATGGACGGTGGCCCTGTTCGGAGTCACGGACCTCGTTGCCAGTCAGGTGATCGAGCCGGTGCTCTATGGACATCATTCCGGCCTTTCGCCGGTTGCCGTGATTGTCGCTGCGATCTTCTGGAGCTGGATCTGGGGCCCTCTCGGACTTGTACTTTCAACGCCTCTTACATTGTGTCTTGTCATACTGGGACGGCATGTCGAGAAACTGGCGTTTTTCGAGGTATTGCTCGGAGATCGACCGCCGCTTGCCGCCTCGGCGAACTTCTATCAACGAATACTCGCGGACGATCCTGACGAGGCACTCAAACAGGCGGAACAGCTCATGGCTGAAATGTCCCTGGTCGACTACTACGACACGGTCATGCTGGAAGGGCTGCAACTCGCGCACGCTGACATGATGCGTGGCGTGATTCTTCCCGAACAGTTAGGTCGTATCAAGGAAGCGCTGGCTGATCTCATCGACGAATTCGAGGATATCGACGAGGCCGTCAATCCGTCGCTGGCAGCTCACGTGAATCAACCTGTGTCGCGCATGCCCGCGATGCACCCGGAATCCCCTACCACGACTGCTTCTTTCGGAATCCAGACATCCCGGGATGCAAACGTCCTTTGCATCGCTGGGCGAGGCGGCCTGGATGATATCGTTGCAATTGCAACGATTCAGCTTCTCGGCAGGGAAGGCATTCCGGCCCGGCAGTCGACCTACGCGCAATTCTCGCGTCAAAGATCAGAGGAAGTCGACCTGTCGGCGACAACAGCCATTCTCGTCGTTTCGCTCGATGCGCGAGAGTCGACCGCTTATCTACGCGTTCTGCTTCGTCGTCTTCATCAGCGCGCACCTGAAGCCACGCTCGTTCTCGGTTTCACGTCGGATACTGCGCAAGACACGTCCGAACAACGCGCCGGTGTCGCGATGGCGGCATCATCATTCAGGCAGCTGATAACGCTCGCTCGCGCCGGATGGGCTTCTCACGCACCTGTCGAAGCGGATCCAGCGACCGCCGGCCGGCTTTCGCCCGACCTGATTTGAGCCGGTATCCGTGACCGTGGAATGATATGAGACTGCGCGGCGTCGTGACCGACGTCACGGTCCGCCGTTACACCGCGAGAAGTACGAACATTGCCGCTACCGCAACCCCCATCACCCCGGTTGCAATCCAGCCCACTACCCGCACGCTACCCGCAATGGTGAGTTCCCCCATCACGCCTGGATGCGCCGCCATCTTCATCACGAGCACCATGATCGGGACCGACGTCACGCCGTTGATGACGGCACTCCAGAAAAGCGCCTTGATCGGGTCGATTGACGTGAAGCCCAATGCCAGTCCCACGACGGTCGCCAGCACGATGATCCCGTAGAACCGCTTCGCAAGCCGCGGTTCCAGTTCCAGACTGTTTTTCCACCGAAAGGCGCCGGCCATCGCATAGGCGGCCGAGCCAGCGAGAACGGGCAAGGCAAGCAGCCCCGTGCCGATGATGCCGAGACTGAAAAGCAGGAATGCGAACTGTCCCGCGATCGGTTTGAGTGCCGCCGCGGCCTGTGCGGAGGTCTGGATATCGGTCACGTTGTGCGCGTGAAGGGTCGCGGCGGTCGTCAGTATGATGAAGAACGCGATCAGGTTCGAGAAGCCCATGCCGAGCCACGTATCGGATCCGATGCGTCTCAGGTTCGTCAAAACGAGCCATGGCGCCTTCTTGAGCGCATGTTGCCCATCCGCCGCCCGCAACTCCTCGACCTCCTGGGAGGCCTGCCAGAAGAACAGGTACGGGCTGATGGTCGTGCCGAACACCGCGACAATGGTCGTCAGATACGCGCTAGTCCATGTCGGGTGAGGGAACACGGTGCGGGCCGCCACGGTTATCCATGGAATCTTCACGGCGAATACAACACCCACATACGCAAACAGCGCGAGCGTCAGCCATTTGAGCACCTTCACGTAGCTCTTGTACGGAACGAAAACCTGCAGCACGAGCGAAAACAGCGCGAGCCCGACCGTGTAAAGGCGTGTGGGTCCGCCCACGACCAGATTGACGGCTGCGCCCATGGCGGTCAGGTCGGCGGCAATATTGATCGTATTGGCGACGAGCAGCAGGAGCACTGCGCCATAGAGAAGCGACACGGGATAGTGGTGCCGGATATTGGTTGCCAGCCCGTGGCCGCTGACCCGCCCGATACGGGCACTGATGATCTGGATGGCAACCATCAGCGGATACGTGAGCGGAATCGTCCACAAGATGTCATAGCCGAATGCCGCGCCCGCCTGTGAATAGGTGGCAATGCCGCTCGGATCATCGTCGGCTGCGCCAGTAATGAGCCCGGGGCCGATTTTCTCGTGCCACGGGCCGGCCGGGGGCGTCTGGGCTGCTGACGAGGTAAGGTTGGTTGTCATGCGAACTCCCCTACTTCGCCGGGCGGCGATACACATCAATCGGATTGCCGCCCACGCCTTAGGGGGCGGGTGGATTGTCGCGGCATTGACCTGCGCTCACGGCGTCCTTGCAGCGTGTGCCATCACGCAATGCGCATGCCCGGCCCTGCGATACGAGAGCCGATTGCGGGGCGCTTGCCGACGTGAATCATCGCATCAATGACGAAGAACACGTTATTGACGTTGCAGCAGGAGCTGCCGCGAAGAACAAGTGGAGCGGATATGCCGCTGGCGCGAGGCTGACCCACCGCTCGTATGTCAATTCTGTTTGCGCGCTACCCGACCCGACTAAGGATTCTCACGATCGGCGTAGCGCGAGGCGGGCAATGAGTTCAAGCAAACTTGCTCCTGTAAAGGGCTTGCGCAGACTGGCGCGGATGGGCGATCCAACCAGCGGCGTTGCGACGGCGGAAACCAGCACGACGGGGATAGCCGACAGTACGGGATCCAAACCAATCGCTCGCGCCAGTTGCAGGCCGTCCATCACGGGCATCATATAGTCCGTGAGGACGATATCGATTCTGTCCGCTCGCGCCAGGCGCAGGGCGAGTTCCCCATCTCCAGCACACGTCACCGTATGCCCAGCCGACTCCAGAAGTGCGGCCGTGGCCTCAAGGAGCCGCTGGTCGTCATCCACGATTAGTACGTTCGCCACGGCTGTCCTTGTCTGGCAGTACATCAACGTGCCGGTCGGCGACGCCCTGTACTGCCTCACTGCCCTTCCAGCGCACTTCGGGTTCCCGGTCAATCTACCGCTGATCGCCGTCCAGCCCTGGCGTTTCTTTCGCCGTCCACGCTGTGCTCGCGGCATGGCAAATGCGCTTACGTTGCCTCTCACCCCAAAGGAGCAACGCAATGACTACCTTCAATCCTCAATCACCCGGCAGGGGCGCGCAGATCACGGGCGGCGGTGCGGGTGCCGGTCCGGGCCCGGAAATCATGGCTGCGGCCACACTCGACGGCAACAAGGTCATCTCGGCTGACGGTGAGCATATCGGCAAGATCTCCGACATCATGCTCGATGTGCGCAGCGGCCACGTCGCCTACGCCGTCCTCTCCGAAGGCGGCTTTCTCGGCATGGGCAACACGCTTCATGCGATTCCGTGGACCGCGCTGACGCTGGATACGGCCGAAAAGTGCTTCCGGGTAGACCTGGCGGCGCAAGCGATCAAGGACGATCCGGGTTTCGACAAGGACCACTGGCCGTCGATGGCTGACGAATCGTGGGGAACCCAGCTACACGATTATTACCACCGCCGCCCATATTGGTCGGCCACTGGGTTACCCGAGGATCGTGCCGTTTCTCCCCGCGACCCGATGGACCTCTAGGCATTGTCATTTCCGCCCACCGCTTTTTGGAACATCAGGAGCACCGGTTCGCCCGGTGCTCCTTTCAATCGCTCTGCCCCATACACCCGAGGCACTTCCGAGACCGTTGAAGGCGCAACACATCCGCGGCACCCGCAGCCTGATTAAGCGCTTACGGCCGCGGAAAAAGAGCCCGATGACAAACAGGTAGATTGCAACTACGCTTGCTTTTCTTCAGTAAAGAGCGCACGCTCGTAAGGCTCGGTGTGTTCTTTGCCACCAGCTCCGCATCGACGTCGTGCGAGTCCTTCGGCTAACACGGCTTCCCAAAGAGCAGCATGACGATCCCGACCGCAGACCGAAGCGGTTATTTCTTGCGCCATCCAGTTGGGCGCGCGCCCGACAACAATTGGCTTGCCGGACGGTTGAGACGTTTCTCCAAAAAACGGATCGAGACGATTTCAATGAGTCATCAGACCCGGCGACAACCCGTGATCTGCAGGAGCACGAACTTGAGTTGCGCCTTGAGGACGGCCCGACAGCCGGCGCGTTCTAACAGGTGCCGACGTAAGCTCGCAATTTAGACTTTCTTTTTAAATTCTTTTGGAATCAACATGCGCGGACGACCCAAAGTGTACACAGCGTCACCCATCAGCCCGAGTGACTTCGCCAGCACGCAGAAGGCGCGCGCCGCTGCCCTGGAGAGGGCGGACAACGAGCGAGCCCAGAAGCGCCGTGATAGTGACGCCCGCCTCGATGTCAACGCCAGCAAGTGGCGATACGTCTGCACCAGCAACTAAACGAGGAAAAGCAACGGGTTTCTGGCGGTCTTTGACCGCTTCCGTGAATGAATTCCAGGTCGGGAAAAGAGTCATATAACGCTGGCCCGCAAAGCACTTACCCGATCGGGTCTTGTTGGCATTATTCCCACGCGCTTTCCTGGGAAGCTCCATCACCATGGAGTCAATCCTTACGCGTCTGCGAGTTCACGCACAGGTCCGTGCATCGACCTTGGAGTGAAGCGTGCCGTGAGGTATAGCATCAATCCACTCACGTTGTCCCCCCGCAAAAGAAATCGCGACAATGTTCCCAGATAAGCCCAGAATAGCGACACGCAGCTGCTTCCGCGACTGAATAAACAGGAGAAATATGATGGCAAAAAGTCAACTGCGTGGCAATCGTGAGGCAAAGAAGCCCAAGCAACCCAAAAAATTGCTGTCTCCTGCTGTAGCGGGGGCATGGCCGACTCCGTCGAAAACCACTGTAACCAGCAAGCCAGAAAAAAAGAAGTAGCCGGCTTCCTGTTTGTACTCCTGACAGAGTCATGGGGGACGTCAAATTTCATCGCTCTACTCAGCAAGATTAGCGGCACAAATGAGAACGTATCGCTCACCCCGATAACCGACATGAGTGTTGGTACGCGTTGTGAAGGAACTTGTCCGATGATCGGATAGTGAGTGAGCGTACCGCGCAGCGAAACGTGACCGTGCCTGACGTGATGCGAGTGCGTCCTCTATCGCCCAAAACGCGTGACCTCCTGCGCCGGTTGCGACTGCAAGGGAGACGCTACCGGCCATCGGCTTGTCCTTCAACCCAAAAGATCAGGATGAACGATTCGCTCACACACAGTCCGCGCCCACGCCCGGACGTAGCGACCAGCGGAAAGGGGGCGATCAATGGAAATGAAGAAAGGAAATTTGAAGGGGGTGGCTAGCGCCGCATGTCGCCAGTTGTATATGGCGGAACTCGCGCGCGGAGGCTCATACATTGCCAGCACTCTGTCCGTCGCCAGCGAGCGAGCCGCTGTCCTCGACGTCGTGAGGGAATTTTGTGGCCGGTACGGAAGCAACGATCTCGCCGTATTTATGGAATTGCTGGCGCAAATACTCGAAGGACGAAGCCGCCCAGACGCTGCGAGCGTCATACGCCGCCTCGTGGCCGATACGAAGCTTGTGTCCAGTTAGCAACCAGATTCGCGCTCCCGCCCGGCTAATTGGCCGTTAGCGTCAACAGCACGTCGGCGTACCACGCATGGTTGAGACCGAGGCTCTCATCGAGGTCTCTGTCGCGTGCTCCCATGTCGACGGTCGACGAGTGTATGCCAAGCAGCATCCACGGGAGCGAAGACGTCGCGGCGTCCGCATGCATCGACGCTGCGCTCGTCACCACAGGCGCGCCGCTCGTACCGCGGTGCGTTCGCGCGTCGGTGATGAAACAGCCCTTGCCTTCAAACCGCAGCCCAAACGCGGACGCGATGGCGCCCAGCCTGACAATAGGCAGATGATGCAGGGAATCATGAAAACCCAGCGGAAAGCCAACGATGAGCACGGAAGCGCCGATCGGCATCGTATGGCCCGGCGTCGGCAGATGTTCCGGGCCAAAGGCATCGAAGACGGCGCCCGGCGGAAGCCGGTCTTTCCAGACTTCAAGCACCGCGACGTCGACGTCGCCACCGTCGTCCGACGCCTGGCGCCAAAGACTCCTGCCTCCCGAGTACAGCGGTAGTGAAAACCAGGCCGAAGCGCCGAGATTGTCACGGTCGATGTGGAGTTCCACCTCGATACGATCCGGAAAATGCCGGCTGGGCGAGTCAATCACAACGTGACGACTCGTAACGAAAAAGAGGCGGTCGTTGCGCTTGAAAAAGAAGCCGCTCGCGTTCGTCATGTGACGCAGTTGCAAAAATGTGCGCACGCGGGCTGCGCTCAGCAGAAGTGCTTCAGCAGCGGGTTTGTGCACGATGCCGGCGGTGTGTGCGGTAGCTGATGACGGTACGGTATCGCACTCTGTCTGGCTGGCTTTACCTCGAGTGAGCAGTTCCTCCAACGCATCGTATTGCGGCCCCTTTGGCCCCGCTTTTCCTGCTGCAAGAAACGCTTCGATGGCCACGTCCGTGACGGCTCCGCCCGACGCAGCGTTTGGCACATGCCTGACGATAGCCGTCTTACTCGCGCCGTCGCAAAACAGCCATTTATCGCCATTCGGACTGCAATAGAGTTCGATCGTGACCATTGTCATTCCTGCCGTTCTGGTGATTTCGATATGCGCTGCGAAAACTGCCTGGAAGCGCCAGCGGCACCACCCGCGAGCGAGCGGAGATCCGGGATCAAGGAAGAGAGAGGACAACGAATACCGCGGGGGCGATTATTGATGAGCAGCAGTCAGATTCCTGAGTTCCTGGTCCAAACTACGCACCACGTGCGGTACGGTCAAGATATTTCTGGTAACAGCGGTGATCTGAGTGTCGTGCATGAGAATCTGGTTTTCGAAATTCGCGATTTCTAATCATGCAAGTCGCACGGGCGGATGCGATCAAACGGCGTTTTCGTGATTCCGCTTGTATCGCTGCGGTAAAAAGCGCATGCTCAAAATCACATATGTCCCACGGTCGCCGGTTCGATATCGAAACCCCAGGTTGCCTCGTCGCCGCTGCAGCCATTCGATACGTCGCTCGTTTAAATCCGTCCCGGAGGGTAGATTGAAAAAAGGCGGAATGATGCTCAACTTTCCCAATCCCAGTCGAATCTACGACGCTTCCAGACGGTGCGTGTGCTTCTGGGGCTACGACAAAGCTCGCGAGATTGCTTTTCTGGTCGACAATGCGATGCTCGTGAAGCTGAACCCCGAGGTGATTTCTGACGAGCCCTCGATGCTCGCAGCCTTCGACCGCAACCGCGACAGGATTCTGGAACTCGCCCGAACCCTCTATAACGGCGGCCCCCAGAACAGGTACACGATTTCGTGAGTGATGCCTTGCATGCGCCGTCATTGACTGCCGCTATTTGACGACGTTCTCGTCACTGGCATGCCTGGCGGCGTCATTCGTGTCGCCCGCTCGCTTCCGAATGTCACCGGCTTCCTTGCCAAGGCTGACATCTACCTGGAACTTCGCCGATTTCGAAATCTAAGCACATGCTCGATGGCACGCCTGCAGCCTCGAAAGGCCGTGCTGAAAGCCTCATCAGAGCTATCAAAAGGACCAGCGTCGTTTGCCCCCACTGCTTGATTCAGCGGGCCGCTCACCGAGAACTCCTTGTATGTCACGGGCTCCACGATGTAGTACTTCGCCTCGCCCTTCGAGGTCAGTCTACTTGCGACGGTTGCCCTCATTTGCCAACCATTGAATGTGTCGAGGCGCGTTTCCATAGATCCTCCCCTCGAGGGTTGGGAAGACCATCGCGAGCTCGAAAGTCCGATTCCCAAGCCCATGGTGCGCCTAATCCCGTTTGGTCACAAGGTATATAACAAACGTGAAGCAGAGCTCTCGCCATGCCAATGAGGGCACTACCGGTATGACTTGCAGTTGCGGTCGCTCATTCATTCGGCAGGCGGGAGACGATCTGCCTGGGTCTCAGCGTGGCGTTTTGCTTCGGCCAGCATAAGTTCGTAACGCTTGAATGTCGTTTCGCGGTGTTCCGAACAATGGTACCCATCGATGGTGTACCGCCAATACGGCACACCATCGCCGTCCTCGTCAACGTCGACGGAGATGATGTGCCCGTAGTGTCCGTAGCTGACTTGCGCCAAAGCCGTCCCTGGAATATTGATCAATCGATGTTCCGGCTCACGCGCCTTCTTCGAGAGACAGCATGCGATCAATCGAGCCGGTCGCTAACCGGGATAACCACCAGACGGCCCGGTCACGATTCCGGACCGATGAGCACATCAACAGCATCCTGACCTGCAATTTCCGCAGTGAGGTATGCCCAGCGCTGAGTGAAGGGGCCATGCCGGACTGGAATGATTGCACCATCCAGGCCGGTGCGACTGATATTGTGGCCCGTGATCTGGAATGTCACGCTGTACATATCCTCGGCAACCAGTGCCAACGCCACGTGAATCTCGAAACCGCGATAGGGGATCACTCGATTCATGGCTGCATCCACGTCAATGGTGAAGCGATGGACAGCATATTTCGAATTCCGCCTGTTTGAACCATCGAATTTGTGGGGATCTATAGGTAATACCGCACTAGCTGCAACTACAGACTGCGCGCTTTGATCGAATCTATGATGGCGCGCTTGCAAACCCCGAATGCAACCTCAAACGCATCCTCCGCATTTTCGAACGATCCGCTCGTGTAGCGGAATCTCGCCGGATGAAGACGTTTTGCCATCGAATATTCTTTGTAGGCAAGGGGCGGCACGATGTAGTAGCGCGATTTACCTGTCGCAGGCCGGCTTTCGACAGATGCTGTCATTTGCCAGCCATTAAAGGTGTCGAGGCGCGTTTCCATAAATCCTCCCATTGACAGCCGGGAAGACCATCGCGTGATCGAAAGTACGATTCCCAAGGCCATGGTGCGCCTTATCCCGGCCGGTCACAAGGTATATATCTAAACGCAATTGCAGGGCTCTCGCCATGCGGGGAACGCTACCGGCAACGCCGTCGCGCCCGTCATGACGGTCACGCAACTGCCGCCGGAACGCTACGCGTAATCGTGACGGGATCCGCAAATGCCCGGGCTGCTCCCGGGCGCGCATCGCGGGAGTTCGCAAGCAGCTTAACCCCTCACCATCCAATCGTTGCGCTCGACGGTCGCAAGTCACATCGGCGATGAAGTGCACGACGACTTGTCTGAGGGAGCCCGAATATGACCTCAGCCGTTGTTGACGAAATCGCCACCCGTGGCGCGGCCCTCGAGCACTTCCCTCCCGAATTGAACAAGGATCCGACACGCTTCTTCTACAGAGTTTGCAGGCTTCGCCCAGGCGGGTGTCACGCGAGACTCTTTGATCTGCGCGCCGTTCGTTCTCTCTGTGATCACGATCCAGCCCGTGAAGCTCGTTTGGCCAGGATTATTCGGCACGTTAGCGCGTATTTCGATTCCCGGTCTGAACTCGGAAAGATGGCTTGTCATGGCGATCTCCTCCAACACGTTGAGTTCATGCTAGCAGCGTCGACGAACTCTGAAATCTCTTATGTGCGGTAACGCACATAACGCCTGACCGTAACCGTTCAATCGTTAGACGAGTATGAGCTTCTACCTGCTCCAGTCGATGTCGTAACCCTTATAAACGGGGAAGCAACCCGTACCGCCCAGCTCCGTTGGGTATTGGCGACGGAACGTATTCAGTGGACGCCTTTGATTAGCCGGGTCTTTGCGTCGAAGTCAGTCGTGAAAGTGCACGTTCGCATCGACGGCGAAGACGGCCACGTCCGCTTGCCCAATACCGCCGTCATTCAGGCCGTTCGCGCCCTGCTCACCTGGTTATCCACAGAAACGGTGGACAAACCTGTGCAAAGAATGAGCGACGCAGAGCTCGACGCGTTCACACTCCGTCCCGTCGAGCAGCGCATGGGCAAACCAACGGCCGGGGGCACGTAATGCTAGGCGCGCCACTCATCGATACGTGCTCGAACTGCAGCGTTTCCGGCATGAAAAGCAGCTTCGACACTAGGGAAGTAGCTCCCAGCGTTATTGACGATCACAAACGCCCATTTGCCGCCGTTTCGCTTTCGCGCTCGCTGGCAAGAGATGATGAAGTCGTCGCGATTGATCTCCCGAACCGCGACATCGGTCTCATAGCCCTCATACAGTGCGATCCGGTGGATGTGAAATGGCATGCAGGGCTCCTCGTTGGAGTCCCATCATGCGCTCCGCCAGTGACTACGTACAGAGAAATCATGAAGAAAGGTAACCACTTCCCATAGACGGAGACCGATGGGAGGCAATACAACGATGGTCCCCATACACCGAACAGGCTCCAGTTTTTTACGAAGACCTGACGCACAATGCCACCCTAAAGATAAGTTTAATTATCTTCAGGGTGGCATTTCCCAGCTAAACTCCGGCACGAGAAAAACCACCTGCCCCAGCGGCATCAGGCCTGCTAGACTGTAAGTTCCCCCGAAAACCATGGAGGGAAAAATGACGACCATCTACGTGGTGAAGACCGGCGAACAGTTCCTCTGTTGCGCGGAGGATGGCGACATTGGCATGGCACCGGAAATAGAAGGGGCCAAATCCTTTATCTCCTATGAAGAAGCGGAAAAGGCGGCGCACGAGCACGCCGACCCCGGATACGAAATCGTCGCCGTCAGCGTTACGACACACTGATGCGGAGTTCGCCGTCGGGCGCCCGGTTAAAGCGGGCCTGGCGGCTAACGCAGTTCTGCATCTAGTTACTGGAACTTGCCGCCCTCCAGGCGAGGAAGTTCAGGATGACCTCGTTTACCTCGTTCGGACGCTCTTGCTGCACCCAGTGACCCGCTTTCGGAATGAGATGCTTCTTCCAAAGGTTTGGAACGTTGCTTTCCAGTGCGTCGTAGTCCTTCGCTGCCATCTTCACCACTCCGTCAAACTCGCCAGCGAGAAAGAGCGTCGGCTGCACAATACGGGCGCCATCAAGGAAACTGGTCAGCGCCCAGTTTCGATCGATATTTCGATCCCAGTTGATGGGTCCACGAAACCCGCTGCGCTCGAATCGACCGACGAAATACTGCAAATCCGCCTCGCTCAACCACGCCGGGAACTCCTCAGGTAATGCGAGGTTGTCCACGAATCGTGTCGATTTGGGGAAGGTCGCGAAATTGGCCGACTGCCCTTTCACCGCCGCATCGCGACTGCAGCCCCCAGTCATGTCCGATCAGAATCGCCTGCTCTGAATTTCTGTTGCAGCCCGTTCATCATGGAGTCAACCTCGTCTCAAACGATGAAGAAACGCCCGGCGACCAATGTGAATGCGGCACCGCAATGCTTCAAGAGACCAAGTCCCGTTCACACAACCCGCGCTCGAGCGCCTCGTCGAAGAGCGCGCGCGAATCGAAGCGCCTTGGACGCCAGGGAGTGCACACGCTCTCATGGAAGCTGTGCGCATCCCCCCTCGCCGAAGCGGTCGAGTGATTCAACAATGCAGAATGGGGCTCGTCGAATCATGGCGTTTTGCTAGCGGCAGGCTCAAGCCTGGTTGCCCCACAGATCGTCAATTGCGCGAATCGCTAGCAAATACCCGTTCGCTCCTGCCCCACAGATCACGGCAGTCGCTGCCACCGAGATCGACGAGTGGCGATATTCTTCGGAACGCCGGTGAATGTTCGTGATATGCAATTCCACTACCGGCCGACGGATGAGCTTGACCGCATCGAGCACAGGAATCCGGCCGAACGAAAAGCCGGCCGGATTGATGATCAGCGCGGCGTCCTGGAGGAATGCTTCCTGGATCCAGTCGATCAGGTCGCTTTCGCTGTTGGTCTGGCGGAATACGCAGTCGAATTTGAGCGCATCGGCCAGCGTCAGGCAGTTCTGCTCGATATCCTTAAGCGTGGTCGTGCCGTAAATGTGAGGCTCCCTTACGCCCAGCATGTTCAGATTGGAGCCGTTGAGGATGTAGAGTTTGCGATTCATGGTTTTAGTGCGTAGAGGAGCGTTCCAGGGCGGTGCCTTTGGTTTCCCGGGATACCGCAATCATGAGGAAGGAAAGCAGGTTCAGCGAGCCGCACACGGCGACGATGGCCCACGGAGAACCGTGAAAGGCGTTGAGCAGCGCCACGGCGACAATCGGCATCGGGCCTCCAGTGAGCAGGTTGGCGCCCGAGTACGCCAGTGCCGACCCCGTGTAGCGTGCCTCGGTCGGAAAGGACTCCGCGAACCAGACCGGCTGGATGCCACTCTGGAACTGTGTGAAGCCAAGGAACGCGCCCATCACGGCCATTGTCATGGCGATCGAGTTCTGGTTGAGAATCGGAAAGTAGATCAGGCAGCAGATTAGTGTGCAGAACGAACCGATCATCAGCGCACGTTTGCGTCCGATCCGATCGCTCAGGTAGCCGCCCGCCAGCGCCCCCACGATTGCACAGACATTCGCAACCATCAGCAGCATGAAACCGGTCTGCTTTGGCACACCGAGGTGTTTCGTCAGGTAGCTGAGAGAGAAAACCACGATCAAATAAAACAGTGCAGCCGGGCCACAGAAGAACAACGTGAGGCGAAGCGCGGTACGCCAGTGATATTTGAAGACGGTGCCAAGCGGATTGGCAGCGCGCGTTTGAGTGCCACCCTTCTTGAGAGACTCGAAGGCAGGTGTCTCGCTAACCTTCCTGCGGATGTAGATGCCCAGCAGGACCAGGACAAAGCTTGCAAGGAACGGGACTCGCCATCCCCAGGAATCGAAGTCGTCCGACGAAAGCAACGCGGCCAGTGTGAAGAGCGAGAAATTGGCGAGAATCTGGCTGAGTGGTGAGCAAATGCCGAGCAGGCCCGAATACCAGCCACGTCGGTTAGCAGACGCATGCTCCACCGCCATCAGTTGCGCGCCCGTCGATTCGCCGCCAAGTGCGAAGCCCTGAATGATGCGCAGCGACACCAGTAACGTCGGTGCGAGGATGCCAACCTGATGGTAAGTGGGCAGCATCCCCATCAGGAACGACGACGCGCCCATCACCGACACGGTGATGAGCATCAGTTTGCGGCGTCCCCAACGGTCACCGAGAATCCCGCAGATCACCGCGCCGAGCGGACGCGCAGCCAGCCCCGCCCAGAAACTTGCCAGCGACGCAAGCAGCGCGGCGGTCGGGTCGAGTGACGGGAAAAACAGCTTGGGAAAGATTGTGGCCGCAACCACGCCATACAACGCGAAGTCGAACCATTCGAGTGCCGTGCCGACGGTTGCGCCTGCTACCGCCCGACGCGCCATCAAGTGAGCTTGCGCAGACTGTTCTTCCGCAGCAAGGTCAGAGTGAGCAAAAGATGACATTTTGTCTCCTGAATTCCCTTATGTTGAACGTTCGTTTCTGGCGACGAACAGATGCTATTGTTTGCGCTGCGAAGGAGGCCCGTTCCGCACCGGAACTGCATTTTATATCGTGAAAAAGCGCGCTATGTCGCTAAGAAATGGCCTGAGAATTCTCGATTTTCTGGCGTCGCAAGGCGAAGGCGCAGGCCTCGTGGCCATTGCCGACGCTTTGTCCCTGCCGCGCAGCACGTGTCACCGCGTGCTCGCCGAACTCGTCGAAAGCGGGTATGTACGGCAAGTGGTCGATCACAGCCGCTACATCCTGACAATGCGCATGACGTCGAACGGACTCGAATTCCTGAGCCTGACGGGCATCGCGGATATCGCCCAGCCGATCATCGAGCGCGTCGCCGCGCAAACCGGTGAACTGGCGCGGCTGTCGCTGGTCGACGGCGAAGCGATTATCTGGGTGGGTAAGGCGGATGGACAGCGCATTGGCTTTCGCTACGATCCCGACATGGGCCACGCAGCACGACTTTCATGCACGTCGACCGGGCACGCGTGGCTCATGACCATGACCGACGAACAGGCGGTCGCATTGGTTTTGAAGCAGGGCTTCGGACAGCCGAATGAGTTCGGACCCAATGCGCCGACGACGCTTAAAGCGCTGCTGGGATTCCTGCACGCTGCGCGCGTGCGCGGCTACGCGATGATCGACGAGGTGTTTGCTCCGCGCATGTCTGCGGTAGCGGTACCCGTGGTTAGCGGCTCGCGCTGCGTCGGCGTTATCAGCCTGGCCGGCCCGCGGGTACGGTTGACCGCTGAGAAGATTCACGAGCACTCGGTACTACTGCGCGAGGCGGCCAATGAATTGGCCCAATTGAGCAATATGGCGGGATTCCCCAGTCGCCCGCCTCTCGGCAAGGGCTGAGGCGTAACGAGGCGCAGGCCTTCCTGCCGCGAACTCCGTTCGAACCGTCTGTGTCGATTACCCGCCAAGCGCAATGATTGCCATCGTCAGCAGAACGCCTAGCGCGGTCATGACGAAGCCCGCTCTGATCGCGCCCGCGCCGCTGTAGCGCCCCAGCGCAAAGCCTGCGATGAAAAGCATCACGAGCGTGAGGAGACGTGACGCGATGAGCGCCGCCTTGAGATCCGCGATGAATAGAAACGGTAACGCGACCGGAAAGGTTCCGAGGACGACAAGCAGAAAAATGCCCAGTGCGCCGACAAAGTCGCCGCGCACGAAGTTCGCTCGCGGGGGCAATGTCGACGCGCCCGCCAGGCGTGCACGAATGCGCTCGAGGTCAGCGTCCTCGACTAGTGACTCCAGCGTCGCAGGCAATGCGTCGCGCAGCGCCCGAACGGAGACTGCCTGGTCCTGCTCCCGCTGCACGGTCACTGCGAGTTTCAGGCGCTGCCCCCGATCGGCCAACGTGCGTACGAGATACATCACGGCGTCTGCAAGGCCCCATGCGAGATTGCATCCGAGCGCGGTGAGGAACATCTTGTACCCGGCGTCTTCGCCGGCGGTGACTGCCTTGACAGCGCCCACGAACGTCAGGGCCATGAACAGACCAAAACACAGTTCGCAAACGCGATCGACGGTATTGAGTATCGGCGCGCGCGTTTCAGGTTCGATTTGCCGGGCGGGCGTGGCGGTGTTCATATGATCTCGCCTCAAGGTTGATGATGCGTTCATGTCCATTTGGACAACTGCGATCGGCATACATGAGAAACCAGCCAGACGATTAGTGAACCGAACGAATTGCAGGCGAACCGCCTGGCGTCAGACGAGCGTTGATCCAGCGCACCTGAATCAAGTCATTTTTTTTGCAACCGTGTCCGCCCCCGCGACCTTCAAGTCGAGCTCGTGCATATACGTCCCGATCACATCGTCCACCGAAACCCGGCGACCAATATCGCCAACCTGTTGCTCCAACCCTTCCGCGCGAAGCATATCGCGCACGCTGCCATGAGCGGCAACGATCCGCAGGATCCCTCCCGCCTCGGCGAGGTCAGCATGCAGGGCGGCGAGCATCCGCGCTCCCGCAATGTCAACCGTCGGAGAATTGGACAGATCGACTATCACCAGTTTGGCCGGGCACGTTGCCAACCGGATTGCCTCCCGTATCGTCGCCCGCACATGGTCCGTGTTGAAGTAAACCAGCGATGCCTCGACTCGGAACATGAGTACACCAGGTATCGGCTCGTTGTCGGGATGACGCTCGATATCCGAATATCGCTGCGTTCCCGGGATGCGTCCGAGCACCGCCACATGCGGATGCGCGGCGCGCCGGATCAGCAATAGCATCGACGCGAGCACCGCGAAGATCACCCCTTTGAGAATGCCCAGCAGCAGTACGGCAATCAAGGCGACCATCGACACCACAAACTCGTAACGGCTGGCGTACCAGACGTGGCGCAACTCGCGAACGTCAACGAGGCCCTTCACCGCCACCAGCACAATGGCCGCCAGTACGACATTGGGCAGGTTAGTCAGCAGACCTGTGAGGAACATCAGGCACAAGCCGATAGCGATTGACGCGAACACCAGCGCGAGCGGTGTCTTCGCGCCAGCATTGTCATTGACAGAGGACTGCGACAAACCGCCCGCCACCGGGTACCCATGAAAGACGCCCACGGCGAGATTCGCCGCACCGAGCGCCAGCAATTCCTGACGAGGGTCGATTTCATATCTGTGCTTCTGCGCAATAGCGCGTGCCGCCGATACGCTCTCCACGTACGACAGCAGCAGACAGGCGAATGCAAGCGGAACGACGCCATCGACGTCCCGGACCCTGAGCGCAGGGAAATGAAAATCGGGCAGGCCGCGGGGCAAAGCGCCGACGACCGAGAATCCCATCCGGCCCAGTGGCGTCACCGACAGCAGCACGATGGAGAGTGCCACCACGAACAAGGCGACCGGGCGTCCCGGCAAGTATTTTTCGCCGAGGAGCAGCAAAGCCAGCGCGCCGATCCCGAACGCAAGCACGACAAGTTGGGTACCAGGAAGCTGCCCGACCAGAATCGCGACACGCTCATAGAACTGCTCCCCTCCCCCTTTGACACCAAACAGCTTCGGCAATTGAGTCAGTGCGATCGTTAGCGCGGCTCCGGCCTTGAAGCCAAGCAGTATCGTTTCGCTGATGAAGTTGACGAGCGAACTGAGCCGCAGGATCCACCCCAGCAGGCACATGGCTGCGATCAGTAGCGCTGTCAATGCGGCAATGGAAGCGAACCGCTCAGGATCGCCCCCGGCCATGTCCACGACCGTCACGCCGACGAGCATCGAGATCGCCGAAGTGGGTCCGATCGCCAACTGGCGCGACGAACCGAACAGCGCGTAGAAGATTCCACCCACTAGATAACAGTAAATGCCGTATTGCGCCGGCAATCCAGCGAGCGTCGCATAGGCTAGCGACACCGGAATGCCATAGGCGGCAAGCGTCACCCCGGCGACGAGATCGGATGAAAGCCACTGCAGCCTGTAGTTCGTCAACCATTGAACCGGCGGCAATATCGCGCGCCAACCTCTGGCAGGCACCGCAGCGCCAGCGCTTACGGCAGGAACGCGCTCATCGGCCATCGCACCCTCCTTCCCGACGATTGGTCCTAATTGGCCTGGCAAACGAATGAGGGTTCCCGCTTTTCCTGTTAGTGAAACCCCGAATGCTCCGCTAGCCTGAACGGCATTTCGAACCGCCCCGAACTGCGAGAACAAGACCACACAAACCGATGGCACGAAATGGGACTTTGGTCCTATCCCTGGACCAACCTGGGGTTGCCCGGGAACGGTCGCCGTCCCGGTCTTGCGACTCGCGCAAAACTTGACCGTAGGAATCGCATCGCTCGCTGCGAGCGGGTCGACCATGAGGCACGCCATGCCGTTGTAACGTCAGGTGATGTCCCATAGGTTCGCCGAGTTATATGGCTGCCTCGCATTCATCGATAACTGATTCGCTTACGGCGATTCCTTCTCCCACCCGGGGCCCGGATCGAACATGCGCATCGCCTCGGCCTGCTTTGCGCTGTCCTGGCCAAGGTCGCGCGAATAGACCTGGCCATCGTGGCTCACGATGAAGCTCTTGATGCCCGTGTCTCCGTAACGTGCAGGCCACGCGATGACGGCGAACCCGCCGAACAGCCGTCCGTTCACCATATAGTCGTACGCGCCGCCCGGAGCGTGCGGCCCCTGAGCACGAAGCAGCCTGTAGTGGTAACCGTTGTAGCCGGCAACTGTTGCATTGCGCGCGCCCGCTGTCAGGAACGCGGCGCCAAGCGGACTCGGCTCGTCGCCTGGTCCGGTCGGCCAGTACAGGCCATCGTGCTTGCCGGGCGAACTCGCCAACCTGTCGGCATATGCGTAGAGCTTGTTGCCGTCGTGATAGGCCGAAGCGTACTCGCGCTGGGCATCGTAAATCGCGAGCATGGTCTGGATCGCGGCCAGCTCGTTTTGGCCGATACGCCGCAACCGCATCGTCTCAACGCCGGCGCCCAGGTCGAAATGCCAACCCCCGGGTGTCCTGGCGAGCGGAATGGGGAATGTCCAGCCGTCATTGCCCACGGCGATGACAGCGTGCTGGGCGTCGGTCTGCTGTACCGAATGCGACGCCTGCCAGGCGTTCAGAAACTTCTGCCTGAGGTCGGCGCCGACGGGCGGGATCACCGTACGGAAATCATCGCCGAACAATGACCGCAATTCGCCCTCGTCGTTGCTGCTGACGGCCATGCCGAAGGCATTCGTTGCCGCTTGCGGTGACTCGAAGTACTTCTGTGCGCCAGTCGCCGGCAAGGACGCGAGACTGAGCGCCATCAAAACTGCCAGTGCGCTCGCGCTCGACGACAGCCTCGCGCGGATTCCAGTTAATCCCCTCATGGCTGCTCTCCTAACGCCGTCCGCCGCGCGCGCCGCCGCCACCACCACCGCCCCCACGCGCACCGCCGCCGCCGCCCCGGTTGAAGTTCGAGGACTGCGCGCTCGCGCGGCCACGATTGAAGTCGCGCTGCGACGCTGCCCCGTTGCCGACACCCTGGAACGCGGAGTCCCGTCCACCTGCGTTGCCGGGGCGCGCGCCCGAAGACGTTCCCCGGTTCGATGCCGACGCGCGGTTGCCCGCCGAAGCGCCCCGCTCGGACGCTTGCACACGATTGGCCGTTTGGGCGCGATTGCTCGTTGCCGGACGGTTGGCGTTCTGCGCGCGATTGCCTGCCGTCGCGCCGCGATTAGGCGCGTTGGCCCGGTTGCTCGCTACCGCCCGGTTCGAAGCACTGCCGCGATTGGCGGCTGCCGCATTGTTCGCGCGTGCATTGCGGTTGCCGACTCCCTGATTGCCGGCGCCGCCAGCCCGGTTACCGGTTTCCGCCCGATTGGCGACATTTGCGCGCTCGTTGGCGCCGCCCGTCCGCCCCCGATAGTCGCGGCGTGCGTCGGCACCTGGCGTGCCGCGCGCAAATTGTTCACGGCTTGCGTTGTCGCGATAGGCCACACCCTGGCGATGTTGCGCATCGTGCCGCCATTTACCGCCCTCGACCTTCGTATTATTGAAACTGCGGTCGATGTTCGTGGCCTTGTTGACGTTGACGTTGACGTTGTTGTTGTTCCAGTCGCAGCCGCCGAAGATCGCCCCTGCGGCTGCGATGCCCACGCCCCACGCGAAGCCGCTCGCGAGCGCGGCACCGGGATAGTAGGCCGGATAGGGAGCCCAGGCGTAAGGCGGAGCGGCCGGAGCGGGCCACGCGCCGTAGACGGTCGTGGGGTTATAGGCCGGCACGTATACGACCTGCGGATTGGCGGGCTCGATGCGCACGATGGTCTCGGCTGCCGGCGCCCCCTGCGGTCCTTGAGGGCCCGCCGGGCCCTGCGGGGCAGCCGAGGGTTGTTCGACAACCACCGTCTGCTGTTCGTTGGACTGAAGATTGCCAGCCTGCTGTGCGCGCAGGCGCAACGTCTGGACCGCCGCGAGCACGTCCTTTTGCTGGGCGAGAAACGCATCGCCCAGACGTTGCGTCCAGTCGAGCTTATCGCTCATGGGTTCGAGCACCTGCGGAAACGCCACCAGGGATTTGACACTCACGTCCCACGGCTGATTCTCGACGGCTTTGACGGCGGCGTCGCCTTTTAGTTTGGGGTTGTCTTTGACCCAGCGGGCGGCGTGAACGATTTCCAGTGGATAGGTCGACGCCATCAGGACTTGGGACAACACCGAGTCGGGGTAGAGCGCGATCGGCGCCACCAGCGCCTCGAGCTCCTCTTTGGAGAACAGTTGGGCCTGTGGCGCCGCGGCGGACTCCGCGGATGCCGGTGAAGATGCGGGAGCAACAGGCGACGCCGGCGTGGCCGCGGCCACCGGCGGCGGCGCCGATACCGGAGCAGGTGCAGATGCCGCCGCTTGTGGCTGCGACTGCGGCTGCGCCCCATCCTGTGCCGGCTTCTTCCCGGGGCAGCCCGCAAGCACGACCGCAATGACAACGACGCCAAACAGTTGCACAGTCGTCCTGATCATGGCCATCCCCAAATCAGTGGATGAACAACGGTCCAGCCTTTCCGTTTCAACACGAAACACCGAAGTGACTTACACGGAAGCACCCGGTTCAACTCTTTGCATGGTTGGACCTGAGCGGTCGGAATGCAAGTTGCGAATTGACGGATGCCTTCCTATGCATGGAAACGCCGCAATGTCACTCACGTTAACTGCCCCGCAGACCAGAACGCGTTTGAGAGCGCGCCGGGTCAGTTGGCCTGCCTCAGACGACGATTCCGTCTTGCTCGCCGCGCAAGCATGTTCATGCCTTCGACGAAAGCAGAGAACGCCATCGCCGCGTAGATATAGCCTTTCGGCACGTGAGCGCCAAAGCCCTCGGCGATCAACGCCATGCCGATCACCAGAAGAAAGCTCAGCGCCAGCATGACAACCGTCGGGTTGTGGTCGATGAACCGCGTCAGCGGCCCCGCTGCGAACAGCATCGCGGCGACTGCCACGATGACAGCAACGTACATGATGGCCACATGTTCGGTCATGCCCACCGCGGTCACGATGCTGTCGACCGAGAACACAAGGTCAAGCATCAGGATCTGGCCGATGGCTGCTCGCGCCGTCAGGCTGGCCGGCCCGGCACTGTCTGAGGGCGCCACCTCGTCGTGCGAAACGCTGTGGTGGATCTCAGTCGTCGCTTTCCAGACGAGAAAAAGGCCCCCGCTGATCAAGACGAGATCGCGCCAGGAAAACGCGTGGCCCCAAAGTGACAGCGCGGGCTCGGTCAGACGCGTGATCCACGCCACCGTGCCGAGCAGCGCAAGACGCATTACGAGGGCGAGCCCGATGCCGATCCGCTGTGTCCTGGTGCGCTGCTCTGGCGGTAGCTTGTTGCTGAGAATGGCGATGAAGACGAGATTGTCGATACCGAGCACGACCTCCATGACCACGAGTGTCAAAAGTGCCGCCCAGGCGGTGGGCTCGGAAACAAGTGCGGCGATGTCGTCCATGTGCGCAGGTACCGTCGGGTTCCAGAACTGTTATCTGCAGCGTGCGAGCGCATCCATCGCGCGCACAACGTTGGGATCGGCCTTCGGCCAGTACACCGAATGGCCGGCAGCCGCGTTGCCGCCGCTCTCTTCTGCCGGGTCAGCCTGACGACCATGGCCGGCCGCGCGGGCAGCGTCGCAACGCCGGTCCAGGTCGAGCCGGCAGAAGTGACTTCTGCGTTCCTGTGGTTATAGACCTTTTTTTGCAGCCGCGACTTCGCGGTGGTATTCGCGAATCGCCGCAGCTAGCAGAACTACCGTCTTCGAGAAAAGGCGTGGATGACCGGAGCGCTTGCAGCGAGGATCAAAGTCGACGGAATACCAGGCTGGCATTGACGCCCCCAAAACCAAAGCCATTGGAGATCGCATATTCGGTCGATATGTGGCGGACTGATCCGCTGACAATGTCGATGCCTTCCGCTGCCGGATCAGGCTGCGTCAAGTTGAGTGTAGGAGGTGCAAGCTGGTCGCGCAGCGCAAGCACGGTGAAGATTGCTTCCACGCCGCCAGCCGCCCCAAGCAGATGTCCTGTCGACGACTTGGTGGCTGAGACAGCGGGACCTCGGCCTGCTCCAAATATGGCCTTAATGGCGGCCAGCTCACTGATGTCACCTACCGGCGTGGACGTCGCATGGGCGTTCAAATGCCCGATCAGCTCGGGTTCAAGGTTCGCCTGCCGGATTGCCAGTTCCATCGCTCGTCGTCCGCCGGCACCGTCTTCGGGCGGAGACGTCATATGGTGTGCGTCGGCGCTCGTGCCATAACCGAGCACTTCAGCAATCGGCACCGCGCCTCGCCGCAATGCGTGCTCCAGTTCTTCTATGACGAGCATGCCGGCGCCTTCTCCCATGACAAAGCCATCGCGTCCGACATCGAACGGGCGGGATGCCTGTGTGGGATCGTCATTAAAGCCCGTGGACATGGTTCTTGCGGCGGCGAATGCGCCCAGGCTGACTCGATCGATGCAGGCCTCGGCTCCGCCACACACGGCAATATCGGCTTCGCCAGCACGAATCAGTCGCGCGGCGTCGCCAATGGCCTGTGCGCTGGCAGCACACGCAGTCACCGGTGCGCCAAGGGGACCACGAAAGCCATGCCGGATGGATATGTGGCCAGCTGCCATATTGGCCAGGAAACTGGGAACGGTGAAAGGAGAAAGCCGCCTTGGCCCGCGGTCGTCAGTGATTCTGACGGCATCCACAATCGCACCGAAGCCGCCTACGCCGGACGCCACAATGGTTGCCGTCCTTTGGCGAGCGCTTTCAGTTTCAGGATGCCAGCCGGATTGATTCAAGGCCTCTTGTGCTGCCGTTAGCGCAAACAGACTGAACCGGTCCATCTTCTTATGGTCCTTGGGTTCCACTGCGACGGCGGGATCGAATCCCCATGGACAGCCTGACGTCAACATTGGCACGGCGCCACCGACCTTTGATGCAATGCCTTCCGTGACGTCGTCAGGCAAACCAGCCAGGCCTGAATGACCATTCAGGAGACGGCTCCATACGGATTCAACCTCGCATCCCAACGGCGACACAATCCCCATGCCAGTCACGACAACGCGTCTCGTATTCAAACCATGCTCCCCTTTTGATTGATGAAAGTAAGCCGCCAGAGATTGGCACAATGCGCCATCTGGCAACTATCACAATCTTCAAGCACCGCGGAAATTAGCCGCTAGTATAGGATTGGGGACAGCAGAAAATTGCCACATCGCGCCAATCAATATGCAGAGTGCGCCATAATGAGCGGACCATGAATCTGCCCCGGCAAAGCCCTCTCACGCTTTCAGCTCACTTCTTGCACGGGATGCTGCGCTTCATTCGCGCCCGTCACGGAGAAGACGTGGCAGCACAAGCACTCGCAAGCGCCGCCATTCCCCAGTCCCTTCTCAATCAGCCTGATGCACGAATGACACGCGAGCAATACGTCGCGCTGTACAGGACGGTCGCGGCGACACTCGATGATGAGATGCTCGGCCTGTGGTCCAGGCCAATCCGCACTGGCACGTTGAAGTACCTGATGCTCAGCCTGCTGGACGCACCTACCGTGCTGGTAGCGTTCAATCGTTTTGTTCGCTTCTGGAATTTGCTGCTGGACGACTACCGACTGCAGATTTCAACGAAGAATAATCTGGTGCGACTGGCTCTAGTGGAAAGGACGTCTGGCACGCAGGTCACGCCACTTGGACACGAGTTAATGATGAAGCTGGTGCACGGCATAGCATCATGGCTGCTTGGCAGGGAGATCATCCTGCACCGGGTCGAGTTCAGCTTCGCCAGGCCGAGGCATGTAGAGGACTATGCTTTCCTGTACCCCGGAGCGGTGCACTTCGATTCAGGAATGACGAGCATTTATTTCTTCTACCAGGATTGCGCGGAACTGTTCAAACGCGAGAAGCACGAGCTGTGGGCATTCCTGAAAGGCGCGCCTGGAGACTGGACATTCAGCGCATTTCATCACGGTTCTATTGTGGCTAAAACGCGCGAGTACCTTGAACAGAATATTGCGCGGCCGATAACAATACAGAACCTTGCGCAGGCATTGCACACCTCTGTGCGCACGCTGAACCGTAGATTTGCAGAGGAAGGAACACATTTCCAGCTGGTGAAAGACGGACTGCGACGGGATATCGCAGTCCATCGGCTGACTAACTCGAACACGAGCGTGGCAGTGCTGGCGTTTGATCTCGGATTTTCAGACGCCACCGGTTTTTGCCGCGCATTCAAGCATTGGACCGGCAGTACTCCTACTGATTATCGCAAGGGCAGCCGTGAAGATGAGTGAGAAGCAAAAGTTCTTTTCATCGAGTCGTGCGTTGTCATCCGAACACGTCAAGAGATAGCTGGGTCGCGCCTGTGCCGCATCATTCGCCGTAGATATCGAAATCGAAGTACTTGCGGTCGATCCGGTCGTACTCTCCACTCTTGCGGATGTTGGCGATCGCCTGGTTGATTTGCGAGGCGAGTACGTGATCGTCCTTGCGGATACCGATCGCTACGCCGTCGCCCGATACGCGGCGGTCCTTGACCTCTGTTCCAACGAACGCGAAACCCTTGCCATGCGGCAGCTTGAGAAAGCCGAGATCGGCCTGCACGACCGGCTGGAACGCCGCATCGAGCCGCCCGTTTGCCAGGTCTTCGTAGACCTGGTCCTGGTTCTGGTACGTCACGATGTTCGCGCCGCCGGGTGCCCATTCCTGTCGCGCGAATGCTTCCTGCGCCGTACCTTGCTGCACGCCAATGCGCTTGCCGCGCAGCGATTCCGCGGTCGGCTGCAGATTCACGCCTGCGCGGGCGACGAGACGCGACGGCCCGGCGTACAGCCGGTTCGTGAAGTCAATCTGTTCGCGACGCACCGGCGTCGCGACCATCGCGGACAGCACCGCATCGAACTTGCGTGCCTTGAGTGCGGGAATCATGCCGTCGAAGCTCTGCTCGACCCACTCGCACTTCGCGTGCAGATCGGCGCAAATCGCTTTGCCGAGTTCGACGTCGAAGCCGACGATCGAACCGTCGGGCGCTTTCGATTCGAATGGCGGAAATGTCGGGTCAACGCCGAACTTGATGACCTGAGGACTGCCCGCCATCACGGCGCACGGCATTGCGGCCATCAGTAAAACGCTTGCAAATGTCAGTCGTTTCATGGTCTCCTCCCTGTTATGGAACTGAACTGCGTGGAGCGACGCGAAGGTGCGCGCGCTCCGTATTGCCGGACCTACGCCAGAAAGCGCTCGACCAGACGAACCCAGTAGCCGGCTCCGGTGGCAAGAATCTCGTCGTTGAAGTCGTAGCCGGGGTTGTGGACCATGCAACTGCCTTCGCCGTCACCATTGCCGATGATCAGGTAGCAGCCCGGGCACTTTTCGAGCATGAAAGCGAAGTCTTCGCTGCCGGTTAGCGGCTGGAGATCCTTCAGCACACCGTCCTCACCCAGCCAGTCGATGGCGACGCTTCGCGCGAAGTGGGTTATCTCGTAGTCGTTCACGAGCACCGGGTAGCCGTCGATCCTGCCGATATCGGCCGTCGCGCCGTAGACCGCCGCCTGCGCCTTCGCGACCTCCGCGATGCGAGTCTTCAGGTATTCGCGAACGGCGGGTTTGAGCGCTCGAACGGACAGACGCATGAGAGCCGAATCGGGAATCACGTTGGGTGCGTCGCCAGCATGGATCGCGCCGACGGTGATGATCGCCATGTCGAGCGGTGCGACGTTACGCGACACGATGGTTTGCAGCGCCAGCACAATTTGCGCGCAGACGACCACGGGATCGACTGCCTTGTGCGGTATCGCGCCATGGCCGCCCCGCCCCGTCACGCGAATCTCCATGTCATCTGCCGACGCCATGAACGGCCCCGGCAAAAAGCCCAGCTTGCCCGTAGGAAAGCCAGGCATGTTGTGCATGGCGAACACGGCGTCGCACGGGAAGCGCTCGAGCAACCCGTCGTCCAGCATCCGTTTCGCGCCGGCTCCTCCCTCCTCGGCGGGCTGGAATATCAGGTTCAGCGTCCCGTTGAACGTGCGCGAGCGCGCCAACTGACAGGCTGCGGAAAGGAGCATCGCGGTATGACCGTCATGGCCGCACGCATGCATTTTCCCGGGTATCGTGCTCGCGTAAGGCAGCCCGGTCTGTTCGTGGATCGGCAACGCGTCCATGTCGGCGCGCAGGCCGATCTGGCGCTTGCCGTCGCCCACGCGCAATTGCCCGACGACACCGGTCCCGCCGATGCCTCGATGCACCGTATAACCCCATTCGGCGAGCCTGGACGCCACCAGGTCGCTCGTGACGAATTCCTCATACGAAAGCTCGGGATGAGCGTGAATTTGCCGGCGTAGCGCGATCATTTCGCGCTCCAAATCGGGCGTAACGTCTGGAGTCAGGGTGGCGTGCATGGGAAGTTCAGTCGGTTGTGCGTGACCGTCAAAGTAGTCGATTGCACAACTCGCCGGTAGGCGTAAAATTCGCACGGTGGCAACATTTTGTTGTCACCATGCGTGCCAGAATCGCCCTCGCATTCTCACTGTCCCCAAGACGATCGAGTCCTTTTTCGTTGAAAACTCATCAACTCAATGTGCTCGTCACGATCGCCGATACCGGCAGCATTCGCGCGGCAGCCCGCACGCTGGACCTGTCACCCGCTGCGTTGACCCGTACGATTCGCGATCTCGAAGCCGACTTGCACGTGCCGCTCGTCAATCGCAGCGCGACTGGAATCACCTTCACCGAGTACGGGCGCGCGCTCGTCGTGCATGCCCGGCTCGTCGTCGCGCAGATCGCACAGGCAGAGGCCGAAATCGACGCAATGCGACGCGCGCCGGCAGGCAAACTCACGGTGGGTGTGACGCCGTGGGTAGCACTCGCCTTCCTTTCGGAAACAACGCGCTGCTTCCTGGACCAGATGCCGGATGTTCAACTGGAGTTCTACGAAGGACTGGCTGGCGTCGTGCAGCCGAAGCTGCGCGACGGCACGATCGATTTCGTAATCGGGCGGCTGGCACCCGTCACAGTGCAATCGGAGTTCAGGCACGTGCCGCTTTTCGTCACGCATTCGACTGTCGTTGCACGCCGAGGGCATCCGGCGGCTCACGCACGCTCGCTTGCCGAACTCACCGACGCGACGTGGCTGCTGCCATGGGATGCGGGCAGCCGGGACAGTCATGCGCACATCCTGTTCAGGCGGTATGGCCTCGCCGAGCCGAAACGCATCCACTACGTCCACTCACTGGCAATCGCACTCGCTCAGTTGGCCGACTCGGACATGCTGAGCATCTTCCCGTGGCCGCTTGTTGAAAGCGACATGGTTCGCGAGCGGGTGTGTGCATTGCCGATCGGGGACGATCTCGAGGAAACGTCTATTGGCATTATTTCGCGCCGCGGACAACCGATGAGTTCCGTCGCGGAGTGCTTCGTTCAGTGCCTCAGGAACGTCATCAGCGATGGTGTCCGCTCGTCGGATCCAGATCGACGGCGGTTGTTTCATGCGATCGAAGTGGTCACTTGAACGCACGTAGCATGAGGTTGCCCGTTTCTATCGTTCGACGCCTGTGACGATGCATCACAAGCTACCGATCCGAAGCCATTCGAGGGCGGGATGCTCACCGGGAACAACTTCTGGTACGACTGCATGTACCAGTCTCATGCCTCGGGCCGAATGCGAGCGAATGCGGAGCATGCATCCCACCGCCCTCGGCCAGGCGGCGACCTGCCCGGCTTGTAGGGCGGTTACGCCGATTGCGTGTCACAAGCCGAGTTTTCGTTCGCTCATCCACTTCACGATCGCCGGATCGCGATGCGAGAAGAAGCTGCTTTTCCCCGTTTCCAGCATTGCGACGGCCTGCATGTCTGCCTCGGACAGTTCGAAGTCGAAGACAGCCAGGTTTTCCAGCATGCGCTCCTTGCGCACGGACTTCGCGAGCGCGACGATGCCGCGTTGAACGAGCCATCGCAGCACGACCTGTCCTACGGTTTTGCCATGGCGCTGAGCCATGGCCATCAGGTGCTCATTCTGAAACAGGTTGTTCCGTCCTTCGGCAAATGGCGCCCAAGCCTCCGGCTGCACGCCAAGCTCACGCATGAAATCGACGCTTTCAGCCTGCTGATGGAAGGGATTGACTTCGATCTGGTTGACGGCTGGCTTCACTTCGTTGAACGCCGTGATGTCCATGAGGCGATCCGGGTGAAAGTTGCTCACGCCGATCGCACGCAGCTTGCCAGCGCGATACGCCTCCTCCATCGCTCGCCACGCCCCATGAACGTCGGAGAACGGCTGATGGATCAGGAACAAGTCGAGGTAATCCAGATCGAGTCGCTTCAGCGATTTGTCGATGGCCACGCGAGCCCGTTCATAACCCGCATCCTCAACCCACAGCTTGCTGGTGACGAAAATCTGGTCACGCGGTACTCCGCTACGTTTGAGGCCTCGACCGACGGCCTCCTCGTTCTTGTACGACGCGGCCGTGTCGATCAGGCGATAGCCCGCCTGCACCGCGTCCACGACACAGCGTTCGCATTGCGCCGCGTCGGCGATCTGGAAGACGCCGTACCCGACGATCGGCATCTTCATTCCGTTGTTGAGGGTCACGTCGTGCATGTTCAATCCTTGGTGGTGAGCGTCGATGGCGGCATGAGGTCTATTGAAGACGCACCGCATCGATGACGAGGGCAATCGCCCGACGTCCGTCACTCTATGCGCCTCGGTTTCAAGTGAATAGACGATTTCGCCTTACACCAGTATCAATTTCTAGTTGATACTGGATAGTCTGTGCGACGATTGCGTCCGCGCTTCAGCAGAAGAGTTCACCATGCCCATCAACGACTTCAAGGCCATCGCGACGTTTGCCAAAGCCGTGGAACTCGGCAGCATCCGAAAAGCTGCGTTGGCCCAAGGCGTCACGCCCCAGGCGGCCAGCCAGGCCATTGCGCAACTGGAGCAGCATCTTGGAGTGCGCCTGTTGCATCGAACGACGCGCAGCCTCGCCCTTACCGAGGAAGGCCAACGTTTCCTGGAGAACACACAGCCCGCCTTGGCAGCGCTGAACAGGGCTCTAGCCTTGGCGCGAGAGTCCAAGGATGAGATTGCCGGGCCGCTGAGGATCGTTGGACCGAAATCGTCGTTCGCCGCCATCCTCATGCCGCTGCTCGACGAATTCTGCCGGGAGCACCCCGGTATCCAGCCGGATGTCCAGCTCGATGACGGTATCGGCAACTGGGTGCTGGATCGCGTCGATGTCGGCTTCCGGATCGGGGTGTCGCCCGGCGAAGGCGTAATCGGTCGACAACTTTTCCCGATACAGATGATCGTGTGCGCGGCACCCGGGTACCTGAAGGCGTACGGAGCGCCATCGACACTCGATGAGCTGGCTGCGCATCGCTGCAGCGTCTTCCGGCATGCGGCCACCGGCAAGGTGGCGCCGTGGTACCTGAGCGTGGATGGCAAGCTCGAACATCGTCAGATGTCCCCCGCATTCGCGACGAATGACGCGGAACTGGAGTTGCAAGCCGTGCTCGCGGGGCAAGTCCTGGGACAGCTCGCGAGCTACTCGGCGGCGCCCTACATCCGGACGGGACGACTGGAGCCAGTGCTCGTGCAGCATATGAGCGCGCACATCGGCTTGCACGTGTACTACGGAAGTCGAGCCGCTCAGCCCAAGCGAGTACGTGCGTTCCTGGACCTTGCCCTCGCTCGCCTGCACGACTGCAGCGACTATGTGCTCGCTGACAAAGAGCTAGCCCAGTTTGCTTCGCGAACGCGGCGGTCCAGCCGCGCTCGCTAGTGCGCCTGGTTGAGCAAGGGCGAATCCTGCGATCAACCGTCTACGCGTCGGCCTTCGACGGGATAGTTCGGATCCGTATAACCCGGCGTCGATGCATGGCCAGGCGGAACGAGACTGTCGACGAACTTTTCGTCTTCCGGTCCCAGTTGCAACGACAGCGCCTCCATGTAACTGTCCCAATGCGCTTGCGTGCGTGGCCCCGCGATGGCGGAACTCACGAGCTTGTTCCTGAGCACCCATGCGATCGCAAACGCAATCGAGGTGGTGCCGCGCTCGGCGGCATGCGCCGCGACTTTCTGTGCGATGGCGAGGGATTCCGGACGCCACTCAGTCTGCTGGATACGTTTGTCACCGCGCGCAACACGGGAGTCGGCAGGTGGTGCGCCGTCGAGTGCGTATTTGCCGGTCAATACACCTCGCGCGAGCGGGCTGTAAGGTACGACGCCAATGCCATAGTGCCCAGCGGCAGGCATCAGTTCGACTTCGGCCGTGCGGTCGACCATGTTGTAAACCGGTTCGATTGCAACGGGACGATCAATGCCGAGTTGATCGGTCAGGCGCACGATCTCCGCAATACGCCAGGCACGGAAGTTGGAAAGGCCGAAGTAACGCACCTTGCCCTGGCGAATGAGGTCGCCGATGGCACGAACCCCTTCTTCGAGCGGCGCGTCGACAAGGGAGCGGTGAAAGTAGAGAACGTCGATGTAGTCAGTGCCCAAACGCTTCAGGCTGGCGTCGACCGTCTGGCAAATCCATTTGCGTGATTGCCCCTGCTCGTTTGGACGGGCAGTCGCCGACGCGGGATAGCCAAACTTCGTTGCGACGATCCAGTCGTCCCGTCGTTCCGCGATGGCCCGACCGACGATTTCTTCAGACCGGCCTGCGTGATAGACATCGGCGGTGTCGAGAAAGTTGACACCCTGGTCGAAAGCCTTGTCGATAATCCGGCGCGAGGTCGCTTCGTCCGTTTCGCCGCCAAACATCATTGCACCCAGGCAGAGGGACGAAACCTTGAGGGCGCTGCGCCCCAGATATCGGTAGTCCATTCTCATCATCTCCATGCAGGCTGTGCCCGCGGTTAACCAGAACGTTCGCGCCGGAAAAGGCGCGTCAGCCGGCGCTTCGATCGCCGCCCGCATGGAGCATCATAAGTCGATGGGATCTAGTGATAAAGCCAGTCAAACGGCAAACCCTCATGAGCCAGATTCATGAATCGAATCTCAGGTCCTGGGCTTTCCTTCACGATAGCGGATCGCATCGATGACCACGGTCAGCGCTCGCGAGAACTCACGTCGGGTCGCATAGCAGGCGTGCAGCCCTGGAAAGGTGGGACACCAGTCTTCCAGAACCGTCACAAGGCGACCTGCTGCGACATGAGGCTGCGCGAGGTCTGCCGGAACGTAAGCCAGGCCATATCCCGACAACGCGGCAGCCAGCATTTGGTAGGTCCCGTTGAAAGCGAGTTGGCCGTCGACGCGCACCTGCACTTCGCGACGGCCTTTCTTTAACTCCCATGCGTAAAAGCCGCCCAGCGTCGGCAAACGCAGATTGATGCAGTTGTGCGCGGTCAAATCCTGGGGCTTCTTTGGAATCGAACGCGTTTTCAGGTACTTCGGCGCGCCGACGATTGCCATGCGCATTTCGGGCGCGAGGCGGACCGCGATCATGTCCTTCGCTACCTGATCGCCGTGGCGAACGCCGATGTCGTACCGATCGGCCACGATGTCCGAGAGGCCATAGTCGGTGATGATCTCCACCTTGAGATCGGGATACGCATGCAGCACCGGGGACAACCTGGGCCACAGGACCGTCTCGGTCGCGTAATCGGTAGCGGTGATGCGGATCGTGCCGGCAGGTTTGTCCCGAAACTCCGTCACGGCCGCCAGTTCGGAATCGATCTCTTCAAAACGGGGGGTGATGGCCTGAATGAGGCGCTCGCCTGCCTCCGTTGGCGCGACACTGCGCGTGGTTCGGGTCAGAAGTCGCATTCCGAGCCGCGTTTCGAGGGCGCGGATGGTATGGCTCAAGGCTGACTGAGATACGCCGAGTTGCGCGGCGGCACGCGTGAAGCTGCGCTCGCGCGCAACGGCGATCAGGGCGAGCAGGTCGTTATAGCTTTCGCGACGCATTGATGAACTCATTTCATAGGTGTTTGCCGATTTTAGCGCCTAGTCGATGATGAGTGGGTACGTTAGATTTCAGATTCGGCATGTGGTCAAGCGCAGTCGAGGGGAGTGCCGATGAGGATATTCGCTGTAGCGATGATGTCGCTTGCGCTCGGTACCGCAGCCTGTTCGCAGTTCGAAAGGAAAACTGGTATGGAAAGTCTGGCTCACGCGTCCTCCGTCAACCTGCTTGCCGGAATGGACAGCGTTTCACCCGCCCTTGCGAGCTATACGAATGATGTGGTGCTGGGCAACCTGTGGAAACGTCCGCAGCTCTGCGCCCGGGATCGCAGCATCGTCACGCTGTCAGTGTTGATTGCTCGCAATCAGAGCACAGAGTTGCCGTTCTATCTCGACCTCGCCCTCGACAGCGGCCTCGAGCCCAGCGAGATTTCGGAGATCATCACGCATCTCGCTTTTTATTCCGGCTGGGCCAATGCGACCGCCGCCGTGAAGGTAACGAACGCCGTTTTCGAGAGACGTGGGATTACCGTGACGCAACTCCCGCCTGCGGCAGTTGAACTTCTGCCTGTCGACAAGGCGGCAGAAGATCAGCGCGAAAGCACAGTGCAGCAAAATTTTGGCGCCGTCTCGCCGGGGGTTGTTCAATTCACCCGGGATGCATTATTCAACGACCTATGGCTGCGACCCGGCCTTGCGCCCCGCGACCGTAGTCTCGTCACGGTCAGCGCATTGGTCGCCACCGGACAGGTCGCGCAACTGACCTACCATCTGAACCGTGCAATGGATAATGGGCTGACCAGGGCACAGGCCGAGGAAGTGATGACGCAACTGGCGTTTTATGCGGGTTGGCCAAATGTGTTTACGGCACTTCCGGTCGTCAAGGATGTATTTGAAAAGCGACCCGGCTAGTCCACTTCTCCGCCCCAAGCCGCGGAGGGTCGATTGAAAATGTGCAGAAGGCCTGGGCACATGCTCCGCCCAGGCCGTCCGCACCTTAGTGCATATCCCCAACGGTCACGCGTTCTGACAACGCATTCGTGTCACGCGACGACGACGCGGCCCGGATCTCGTAGCTTCCGCCATGCACTTGCCACGAGTGCGTCGTGACATTCCATGTCGCGAGGCGCCGCGCCGGGATGACGACGTTCACCTGTTGCGACTGGCCAGGCCGCAAAGCGACCTTCGCCCAGCCCACCAGGCGCTGCGGCGGCTCGCCCAAGCCCGGCGGCAGTGTCGCATACACCTGTGCAACTTCGGCCCCTGCACGCGAACCCGTGTTGGCGACGGTGAAGGTGGCAATCACGTTGCCGCCATGATCGGTACGCGTCCTGAGCCCCGAGTACGAGTACGTCGTATAGGAGAGGCCGTAGCCGAAGGGGAACAACGGATCGATGTTTTTCGCATCGAACCAGCGGTATCCCATCAGGAGTCCTTCGCTATAGACGACGTTGAGGTTGTTGGGGTCGATCGTCGGCTGCGGCAGATCGGCTTCCTGTCGCGGGAAGGTGATCGGCAGCTTGGCGGACGGATTCACGTCGCCGAACAGAATGTCCGCGATCGCCTGCCCGCCTTGCACACCCGGGTACCACGCTTCCACTACGCCGTGAACGCTGGCGAGCCACGGCATCGTAATGGGACTCCCGTTTTCCAGCACGACGATGATCCGCTTGGCCTTCGCGGCCACCGCATTGATCAGCGCATTCTGGTCGTAAAGCTGATTGCTCGGGTCCGCCTTGTTGTCCGGCAAGGACAAGTTCGCCAGGTCCGTGCCCTCGCTTTCCCACTGCGTGGCGAACACGATCGCCACATCGGCGCTGGCGGCCGCGCTCGCTGCCGCCGCGGCGTTCGTGCCGTCGAAGAACGTCACCGTCGCCTGGGGCGCCTTGGCCTTGATGGCGCTGTACGGCGAGGACTTATACCATGTCGCACACGTCGAAAGCAGCGGATTGCCGGACTGGCATCCCGATACTGCATTGCCGTCTGCCGCGGGCACGCCTCCCGACCCGCCTCCGGACAGCACGCCGACATCGGCATGTCCTCCAATCACGACGATCGAATGCAGGCCGCTAGCAGCGAGCGGAAGGACCGGCTGATTGCTGCCAGATGCCGAGCCATTCTTCAGCAGAACTATCGACTCGTGCGCCACGGCCAAAGCGTCGCGATTGCCTGCCGTCTGGTCGACCGAGCCGCCGGGGGTTGGCGGGTTGTCCAGGACGCCAAGCGCGATCATGGTGCGAAGCTTGCGAAAGACCATGTCATTCAGACGCGAAACCGGGACGCTGCCGGCCTGGACCGCGGCCTTGAGCGCGCTGCTGAAATACGACTGAATGCCAAAGCCCGCCCCTGCCGTACCGAGATCGCCTGGCTGCTCTTCATCGAGACCCGCCATCGCGGACGCGACGGTGCTATGGTTGGCCGTCCAGTCCGACTGAACTTTGCCCTTGAATCCCCACTCGTTCTTCAGGATGGTCGTGAGGAGCTCCGGGTTCTGGCACGCATACACGCCGTTGATCAGGTTGTACGAGCACATCACGTTGCCGGGATGTCCCTCGCGCACGGCAATTTCGAATGCGAGCAACTCCGTTTCCCGCATCGTCCTCTCATCGACCACGGAATTACTCGTCATCCGGTTCGTTTCCTGGTCGTTCATCGCGTAGTGCTTCACCGTAGCGATCACGTTCTGCGACTGCGTTCCCATGGTGCGGGCGGCGCTCATCGTGCCGGTCAGCACGGGATCTTCGCCCATATACTCGAACGTGCGGCCATCACGCGGCTCGCGTGCAAGGTTGACGCCGCCGCCCAGTCCTTCCGCATAGCCGAGCACGCGAAGCTCACGCGCAATACGCGCGCCGTAGGCTCCCGCGAGCGCCACGTTCCAGCTCGAGGCGAGCCCGATCGGTGCGGGAAAAGCCGTGGTATGCGCGTTCTGCACGTTCACGCCGCCAGCCGAATCCGCGGTAGCCAACGGGGGAATGCCCAGACGGCTGACGCCGGGGATGTAACCTGCGCCCTGCACCCACGAAGGAAACGGGCCACCCAGACCGACGGTGGGAATGCCCGTTCCGTGCACCAATTGGATCTTCTCGTCGAGCGTCAGTTGGGATACCAGCACTGCCGCGCGCCGGTCGGCGATATCGCCCTTGTCTTTCCAGTCGGCGGACGGCTGTGCCGCGCCTGAAGCCTGGGAAAAGAACTGCGACACAATCGAAAACGGGCTGGCGCCCCATGTGTTGCTGGTGGCTGCTTGATCCGCGTACGCCACGGAGCCGGCACACAATGCGCCGGCGACCGCAACTGCTATTTGCTTCGCATTCCTCACGGTGTCTCTCCTGTCTTGCCGATTGCATGAGCGATGACCCGCAGGATTGCGGGGCCGTAATCGGACTACATTTTTCGTCTTGTTTTGTATTGAATTACCCTACGTAGCGAGATGACGATATCACCCAGAGAAACGTTTGCGCTTATCGTGCTGTCGCGGAACTTAACCTTATGTCGCGACATCAGGGTTTGCCTTAACCCTGCGTCATGTGCCATTTCGCCGTTACCTTGCGAGCAGATTACGGTTTCGCGGCGCAGGCTCGGAGCAATGCGAATCGAATCATGCCGATTCGATATGCGAGCGCATCAGGCCATTTGACGTTTGAAACAAGGATGCTAAAGTCACCAGCTACACGCGGTTTGCCGAGGCGACGTTTCCCCGTTCCATGGTGTCTCCCATGACGACCGATCAAAAGACCGTTTCAAACGTCCTTGCCCAGCTTTCACTCAGATCCGCAGTTGAACACGGCATGTCGCCGCACGATTTCACGCGCCTCACCGGCATAACGGAGGCCGAACTCGCCCATCCGGACGGGCGCATACCTGCTCACAAGCACATTGCGATGCTCAATCTGCTGGAGCCCGGCTACCAGGCTTCGGAGCGGCTCGAAATTTTTTCCAGTTATTCCTTTCGCGCGCCCATTAGCACGTTATTGGCCATCGTCACGAATAGCCCGACGCTCACGAAGGCCTTTGACCAGTTCCTGCGCTATCGGGTCTTGATCGGAAATGTCGATACGGTGAAGGTCAAGCGCGCTGGCCAGACATTCGAATTCGAGTACGTTCTGGACGGCGCGGGCAGAAGTTCATCGAGCGCCTTTTATAATTTTCTGCTGCTCATCCGGCTAGCCGAACAGTACAACGACGATGAGCCGTTCCCCACCCAGATCGAGCTGACTGGAGACGCATTTGCGGCCGTCTCTCAGCTATCGCACCTTTGCGGTGCGACGGTGAAGTTCGGACAAAGCCGCAACCGCATGCTGATGAACACCGGGTTGGCGGACATACCATATCGCAAGTACAACGAGATCACCGAAAACATTCTCTGCGGGCAGGCCGATGCCGATATCCGACGCTTTCTTCTCGGCCATTCCTTTTCTTCGAGGATCGAAGATTTCGTGACGAAGATGATTCGCGAGGCACATGCTGGCCTGCCATTTTCGAACCCCATGGAGGAAGTCTGCGGCCGCCTTGGCATTTCGCGCTCGACCCTGCACCGGCGCTTGCAGGGCGAAGGGACGAACTTCCAGGCGATCCTGTCCCACGCACGGCTCGAGGAAGCCAGGCGGTTGCTGCCACTGGCCGATTATTCGGTGGCCGCCGTGAGCGATCTTCTCGGCTTTTCTTCTCCCTCCGCGTTCTCGCGTTTCTTCCTCGAGAACAGCGGCAAGTCCCCTTCGCGCTACAAGCTCGAAAACTGCAGGTTCTAGTTGAGTTTATTGAACACACTGTGCTTGCGCTGTCCGCGCTCGATTCGATAGCCGGAGGGCGGGTAGACGCGCGGGATCGATACGCCGTCACCGATCATCATCTCCGGGACAATCACAAAAAAATGCCACGCGTTTATCGGGAGCCCTCGAGGCAATGAGTACTTTTCCCTTCGTTCCGCTTTCCGGAGGTAAGGCCAGCGACGACGTATTCATTGGCGAAGCGCCGGCGTTTCGTCAACTGGTCAGGATGATCGATCGCGTCGCGCCCACCGATCACGCCTTGCTCATCATCGGGCCAACCGGCTCGGGCAAGGAACTGGTCGCGCGCCGCGTGCACACGCGCAGCTTGCGCCACGATCAACCGTTCGTCGACGTCAACTGCGGTGCGATTCCCGAGCATCTCGTCGAGGCGGAACTGTTCGGGCACGTCAAAGGCGCTTTCACCGGCGCCGGCGAGACTCGCCCGGGACTCTTGCAGCAAGTCGGCAAAGGCACGCTGCTGCTCGACGAGATCGGCGAGTTGCCGCTCGCGCTGCAGCCCAAACTTCTGCGCGCACTCGAAACGCGGACGTTCCGTCCGGTCGGCGGCTCGTCGTCCCTGCGTTTCGAGGGGCGCGTGGTCGCCTCGACGCACCGGGATCTGCGCGAACTGGCGCATCAGGGGCTATTTCGCGAGGACCTGTTTTACCGGCTCGCGGTGTTCGTGCTGGCCGTACCCGGACTCGACCAGCGCGTCGAGGACATTCCCGCGCTCGTCGCCCATTTCGCCTCGCAACAAGACCGCCGCATCGAGTTTTCGCCGGCGGCCCTGCGGCGGCTCGGCCGGCATGCCTGGCCGGGCCATATCCGGCAATTGCGCAATCTGATCAGCCAGTTGAGCGTGCTCGCCGAAAAGCCGCTGATCGATGAAGACACGCTAGAGCCGTTTCTCCTCAGCGAAACGGCCGGATCGGTGTCGCGCGCGGCGCTCGCCGACATGCTGCTGCAACTCGAGGGACGCGACAAACTCGCCGCCGCTGAAGACCTCCTCATCGATCGCGCACTGGAACGCACCGCGGGGAACAAGAGCGCCGCGGCCAGCTTGCTCGGTGTCGGGCGCAAGACGGTCGAGCGCCGCCTGAAGTCGCGCGAGGAACACCATCGCGAAGCGCACAAGAGTCTCGAACACGCAGGCGCGCTAATCGAAGCATCGCGCTTCGCCGAGGCAATTCCTCATTTGCGGCGTTGCCTCGACGTGCTGCAGACAAGCCGTGACGAGGCCACCGTACGCCGCGCACAGTTCGACGCCTACCGGCTGCTCGGCATGAGCCTGCGCAGCGTGCACGGCTGGCTGTACGCAGAAGCGACGGCCTGCTACGCAGCGGCGCTCGAGATCGGAGAAGGGATCTGCGAGCCCGGCGAAATTGCGGCGATCCAGTTCGGCGTCTGGACCACCCAGTTGACGACGCTCCAGCTCAAGCAGGCGCGCGCGAGCGCACAGGAGATGCTGCAGCGCGCCCAGAACAGCGGGGACCGCGTGTCGCTCGACGAAGCGCACGTCGCCATGACCAACACCCTCTACTGGCTCGGCGACAGCGAAGAAGCACTTGCCTGCCTCGCGCGGGGCAATCTGCTCGGCGTGACGAGAGACGATGTGCGCACGGGCTCGCAGGGCATCGATCTGGCGAGCCTCGCGTTGACATTCGAGGGGCTGGCCGCCTATCAGATCGGCGAGTTCGCGCAGGCCCGGCGCGCGATGGAAATGCTGATCCTGCGCGCGGGCGAGCCGGGTACGCACGCTTTGGCGCACGTCCTCAACCTGCAGGGCGCGGCGTGGCTGGCTTGCCTTTTCGGCGATCAGGCGCGGCGCGGGCCGCTCGCGAGTGAACTCGAATCGGTGTCGATCGCCAACGGCTTCGCTTTCTATCGCGGCATGGGCCAGATATTCCGCGGCGCCGATCTCAGCGCGCATGGCATGAACGCGCAAGCCGAAGCCGTCATGCTCGACGGTTACGACAACCACATGGTCTGCAACGGCGGCGCGCTATTCCATTCCTTCAAGATGTGGCAGCACGGCGAACTGCTGCTGCGATCCGGCCGCGCGGAGCAATGCGAAGCGATGCTGGCCGCTGCCGTCGACGAAACCCTCGCGCGCCAGGAGCGCGCCCATCTTGGCGAACTGCTGGTCACGCGCGCGCGGGCGCAGTGGGCGCTCGGCGATCTGACGTCGGCCGAGCAGGGATTGCGCACCGCCCTTTCGACGGCGCTCGCGTTCGGTTCGGTGCCCGCGCGCGTGGATGCCGCGCGCTACCTCGCGGACCTCTTGCGCTCCACCGGACGCCGCGCCGAAGCGATCGATACGCTCGCTCGCGGGTTGCGGGAGCAAACAGCCGATTCCACCAGCCGCATTGCGGGCGCAATTGAGTTGCTGGCCGAACTGCGGCATGAAGCGTCTCGCGAAACGAGCGACCAGGGACCCGCCGCAGGCCGCTAAGTCAGGCAGTATTGCCACCCAGATAATTCACGCCGAGCCACGTCGGGAATTGGACGAAATCGTCCACTCCCGGTCACATCTCCGGACGAAATCGTCCTTCGCCACTCACTCACGCGCTGCCGGAGCCCATCCACACGGGGCTGCGCAATGCTGGCGCGATCGTTGCTTACCCTCCAATATTCGGGACCGGAAAGAAGGGCAACACGCGTGCACCGAAATCACGACGGGGTCGCGGTGTGGATCGCAAAAAGCGATTCGCAATTCGCGCGCGCATGGCAGACATATTCGACGGCAAGGCAAAATAATGATAATTGCAATTGAACAAGAAACATTCGGGCGTCCGAAGCACGCCGCTCAAGATGCGAAGCGTGTAGCGACACACCAAGACGTTAAAAACGGAGCTCGGGAACAAAGCCCCTATACGGCGAAAAACCTCGATGGCGCGATCACGCACCTCGAAATCGCCGTCGCCGTCGATGACAACATCGCCGTGTTCGGCCGCCGCTATTGGCTCGACCGCGTCCAGCGAATCGCGTCCACGCCGCAGATCATGCCCGCCCAGGCGCGACGACTTCGGCATTTGCTGGATCGACTCGAGCGCCACCGCCAGCACGTAGGTGCTTGAGCGTGCGACACACCATCACGAAGGCGTCAGTGCGCAGGACCAAAGAAAGCCTGCGCACCTTCCGATGGTGTCAATCCGGCGGCGAAATAACCTTCGAGCCGTTCAGCCTTCGCGTCGTCGAGCAAGAACGGCGGACGCACGAGCCCTTGTGCAACGGCGTGGTCGTACCACCGGCTCATCCAGTCACGGAGTTTCGTTTCGTAGTGGGACGGCAATTCGTCCGGCGCGATCTCTTCCATGCGCAATCTCCGCTTGCGGCCGACCTGCCGCTAATTTCTTGTCACTGCGCGCGCCACACCCATCGAAGGACGCAGGATGTCCGGTGGAAACACTTGCCATCCACGGTCGGGATGGCGGAAGAAAAACAGCGCGCGTGGCCCGTCAGCTGTCTGCGCCTCGATGAACACACTCGCAATCCGCCCGGACGCGGCGCGATGGACCGTCACGACCCGCACTGTCTGCCTGCTGGTGGGGTTCAGCCACTTCACGACTGCTGCCTCTAACGACTGCCGCACCACCATCGCTGTCCCCCACGCTTCACGTCAAAGCATCGTAGGCAGCCGTTAAACCGGCCGCCATCGGGACGGGTAGATAGTTCCCTAAGGAATGGCTGGTTCGCTTGTCAGGATTTCCTTCTCGCCACGCATGGCCGCCGTCTACTCGCCGACCAGACCGTGCCGGATCGCATAGCGGATCACCTCGGCGTTATTGCCCAGCCCGAGCTTTTGCATCAGCCGCATTTTGTGCGTGCTGATCGTTTTGGCGCTGAGTGCGCACGCGTCGGCGATGTCGTTGATGCTCTTGCCCGACGCGAGCATTTGCAGCACCTGGAATTCGCGGTCGGAGAGCACCTCGTGCGGCGGCACGTCGCCCGCATGCTTCTCGAACACCATGGCGTCGACGAGCTTCGGGTCGATAAAGCGCCCACCATCCGCGAGCTTGCGAATCGCGGCCAGCAGCACTTCGGGATCGCTGTCCTTCGTCACATAGCCCGTGGCGCCGGCGCGCAGCGCGCGCGAGGCGACCTGCGCTTCGTTGTGGATGCTGAGCACGAGCACCGGCAACGCAGGCTCGTCGGCACGCACGCGGCGGATCAGATCGACGCCGCTGATGCCCGGCATCGTCATGTCCAGCAGCAACAGGTCGACTTCGCAGGTCCTCAGCTTTTCGATTACTTCCGACCCCTGCCCGGCCTCCGCCGTCACGACCATGTCGACAGTCGTCGCGAGGATCTGCTTGAGTCCGCCACGTACGATGGCATGGTCATCGGCGATGAGTATCCTGATCATGGGATGTCTTCGAGCGGTACATGGATCGAAATCGTGGTGCCGGACGTGATGCCAATGGTGGGATCTTTGCAAGGCTGACTGTCGATTCTCAACGTACCACCAATCAGCCTCGCGCGCTCGGCCATGCCAAGGAGACCGTAAGCATACTTTGCATGCGCGGCGGCCACGTCGAATCCGCAGCCGTCGTCGCGAACGCGCAAGTCGAGCGAGCCGGGCCCTGTGATGAGCGTGACCGCGACGCGCTGCGCCGCAGCGTGGCGCGCGACATTCGTCAATGCAGCCTCGACGATGCGAAAGAGCGCGGTGGCCTGCATGTCCCGCAAGGTGGGCTCGCCGCTTGAAATGTGCAGTTCGCACGGGATGGCGTTGTGCCGGCTCCATTGACTGGTCAGCCATTCGAGTGCCGAAACGAGGCCGAAGTTGAGCGCCGCGGGCCGCAGGTGGCTTGCCACATTGCGGACCATCCATATCGTGCCTTCGACCAGTTCGCGCATGTCGTCGGCTCTGCCTGTCGCCTCGGGATCGTCGGTGAGCCGCATCCTCAGCAGCGAGACATCCATCTTCAGCGCGGTCAGCAACTGGCCCAGTTCGTCCTGTATCTCCAGCGCGCTGCGCTTGCGCTCGTCTTCGCGCATACCCTCCAGATAGGCCGACAGTGCACGCTGCTGCTCGCGCGAGCGCACGAGTTCGTCCTCCACGCACTTGCGGCCCGAAATGTCATGCAGGCCTACGTAAATGGCGGGCGCGCCGTCGTAGTTCGACAACCGTGCTGTGGCCATGGCCCAGAACTGCGTCCCGTCCGGACGGCGCAGTCTCACCTCCGCGTCGCCGAAGCTGCCTTGCGCGGCGAGACAACGCACCAGTCGCTCGCGCTCCATCGGATCGACGTAGAAGTCGACAATACTGACGTTCGCGCACGCCGCTTCATCGATGCGAAACAGCTCGCGAAACCGCGCATTGGAATAAAGCAGATGGCCGTCGGGCATCGAGGTGATGCCCATCGCCACCGGGCCTGATTCGACGATGGCCCGAAAGCGCGCTTCGCACGCTTGCAGGCGGCGCTGCTGCATGACGATGCGCTGTTGGGCCGAGCGTAACGCAGTATGGGTCCGGACTCTGGCCATCAGGGCTTCGACGTGCACGGGCTTGCATAGATGGTCGGCTGCGCCGGCCCTGAACCCATCGGCCAGGTCTCGATGATTGCCAGCCGGCATCATGAGCACCACCGGTATGTCGCGCGTGCGCTCGTCTGCCTTCAGGCTCCGGCAGGTTGCGAGGGCGCCCACACTGGCGGCTTCTGCGTCGAGCAGAATCAGTTCGGGCTGAGAGACGTACGAGCGCTCCAGCACTTCGAGGCCGTTGTTTGCGGGGAGCACCCGATAGCCCTCCCATACGAGATGATCGGCGATCAAACGGGTCTCGTTCGGCGTACCGCCTGCGACCAGAATCGTGCAGACGCTCGTTGTCGTGGCCTGCGAGTCAGTCATCATGCCCACGGTTGCTCCGGCCCTGGTTCCTTTGTTTTGACATCGTTGCCAAAGCCATGGCCCTCCGGCAACTCGTTATCACGTATGCAGGTAATACGGATTCCCGCGTCCCGTTAGCCCTCCGTACGCTACGTGGCGAACGACTGCCGCGCGGAAGTTTCCGCACGATCGATCAGTTCATCGAGACTGCGCGCGAGTTCGCCAAGCGCGGACAACGCATACAGATCGAGTTTGTCCGCATGGTTGTGACGCAGGTCCTTCATGCTTTCCTGCAAACGCCGTATCGTGCCCGCACGGTTGTCCGATAGCGGCCAGCAGTGCATCAAATACGCCAATGGCGTGAGATTGCGGGATTCGCACCATGCATCGAACAGGCGCATGCAGATCGTGTCCACGTCCTGAACGCACGCCAGACCGTCGTCCCACTCGAAAATCATCGCGCGTCGCCTCTGCCGCTTCAAAAATATGCTGACGTCATGATGATCCCGCCAATGATCGCGTGCAGTCGTCTTCGACTGCAAACGGTAAAAGGGAATCCTGAATTTCGTGTCAGGAAATCCTGAATATCGGGCTTCGATCGCTAGTCGCACCCTTGAATATCTGCCTTGAATGACCATCCTCGCCCGCAGTAAAGCGGATTGTCGACGCGATTACGTCGCGTTATGCTGCGCGCGACTGCCCCTTCGGTTCCACACAATGCCCCGCATGGCATACGCTGATTTCGTATGAACAGAAGACAGATGATCGCGCAATGCGTCGGCATAGGCGCGAGCCTCGTGACCATGCGGGCGGCCATGGCGTTGCCGGTCAGCCGCCCGCCGGCAAGCGTCGTATTTCTGAATCCTGGCGAAAGCGTGGAACACGATACGGGTCAGCACTGGCAGCTCGTGTCGCGCTTCATGGCCGCGACTGCAAGACGTTTCGGCATGCAGCTAGAAGTGCTTTACGCGGAGCGCGATCATCTGCTGATGCTTCGCCAGGCCGAGTCCGTAGCCGCGCGTTCGGCCGCGCCCGACTATGTGGTGATCGTCAACGAGAAGATGGCGGCGCCCCAGATGCTCCAAACGCTCGTGCGCTCATCAGCCAGGGTTCTGTTGATCCACAATGATCTGACCGAGACCCAGCGCGCGCAAACGGGTAACGAGCGCGGCCGGATCGCGAACTGGATCGGCACCGTCACCGCCGATGCCGAGCGCGGAAGCTATCGGCTCATGGACTACCTGCGCCGCTTGAACGGCAGCGGGCCGGCGCGCGTGATCGGCATTACGGGCGACCCTGCCACGCCTGTGTCGGCGCAGCGCGCCGCGGGCGTGCAGGCCGCGTTGGCGCGCCGGTCGCAGGACCGTATCGATCAGCTTGTTTATGGCGACTGGAGTTTTTCCGATGGGCGCGACAAAGCACGCGTGCTGCTCTCGCGCTATCCGGATGCCAATATCCTATGGGCTGCTAACGACACGATGACGCTTGGCGCATTGAGCGCGGTGCAGGAACGGCATCTGTCGACCATCGTTGGCGGCGTTGGCGCGCTGCGTGAAGCCGTCGCTTCGGTCGTTCGCGGCGAGCTGGCCGCGATCGTCGCAGGCGACCAGTTCATCGGCGCGTGCGCGATGGTCCTCATTCACGACTACCATTACGGCGCGGACTTTGCGCAAGTCGGCGGCCCGCGTCAGCGGCTCGACTATCTGAAAGTGCTCGACGGCAGCGACGCGGGGCGTTACGCGGAGATTGCATTTCAAGGCAGCACGCCCCTCGACTTCAGCGGCTTTTCACGCATCCAAAGCCGGCGCGCAGGCGCCTACGCGTTCGATCTCGACGCCCTGCTCAATGCCGCTTCAAAGGCCGCGTGATGCTGCAAACCCCGTTGCGAGCCCCTTCGCAGACCGTTTCCCGAGTGCGCTTTCCACGCAGCCTGCATGCACGGCTCGTGCTCTCGCTGCTCGTGCTCTGTACGCTGGTGGCGGGAACGTCGGCTTTCTTCCTGCTGGAACATGCGCGCGAGCGCCGGATCGCGGAACTCGATGAACGCGCGAACCGCATTGCCGATCTGCTGAGTCAATCGCTTGCGCAGCCGCTATGGAATGTCGATCGCGAGGCGATTGCACGGCAACTGAACGTGCTCAAACCGAATCCGGAGGTGGTGAGCTTCACCGTTACCGCGACCAATTATGGCGTGCTCGCCGACGCGAGCAATGCGCCGATGCCTGACCCGCAGGCGCGCGTGGTGCGCGTGCGGCCGATAGCATTCACCCCACCCGGCAACGCACCGCCCGAAAAGATCGGCGAGGTCCGAGTGGTATTGACGAGGGCCGCTGCCGACCGCGGTTTCGAAGCCGCGCGCGCGGCGGTGCTGGGAACACTGGTGCTCGTGCTCGCTGTGGTGTATGTCACGACCTTTCTGCTTATCAAACACCTGGTGCGCGAACCCATACGACGCCTGGAGGAAATGGTCGACCGCATCGCATCCGGCGATCTGGACAGCCGGTGCGCGATCGAATCCAGTGTCGAACTCGGACGGCTGGCGGCACGCGTGAACGTAATGGCCGAACGATTGAGCGATTCGACCGCATCGCTCAGGGAGAGCGAGCGTAAATACCGCAGCATCATCGAGAATTCACTCGAAGGATTCTTCGTACTCGATCGCAATGGCAAGCTGCGCGACGCCAATCCCGCGATGGCTCAACTGCTCGGCTATCGTGACGTTCAGAGCATGATGGCTGCGCTCGGCGATAACGCGTGCGCCGTTCACGCGCCACCGCCATACTCGGGCGAGAATACGGCGCAACTGTTCGCCATGCTGCACCTGGCCGGCAAGATCGCAGGGCTGGAAATCGAGCTGACTCGCGCCGACGGCACCGCGGTGTGGTGCCAGCTCAACGCCCGCGGCATACGCTACGACGGCACGGGACCACAATGCCTCGAAGGGCAGTTGACCGACATCTCCGGCCGCAAGCAGGCGATGGAGATACTCACGCGCCATCGCGATCAGCTCGAGGAGGAAGTGCGCGAACGCACGCGTACCGAGCAGTTGCTTCGGCATTCACGCGAGCAGTTGCGGCAGCTTTCGTCCCATCAGGAATCGATCCGCGAGGAAGAGCGGCGCCAGATCGCCATGACCATCCACGACGAACTGGGCCAATTGCTCACCGCAATCAAGATCAACGTTTCTTTGCTCAAGCTCGCGCTGACTCACGGCGCCGAGTGGAAACAAAAGGTGGGCGACATCGGAAGTCTGGCCGAACGCACCATCGACATCGTGCGCAACGTCGCGAGTCACTTGCGGCCTGCCGCGCTGAACTTCGGACTCCTTTCCGCGCTCGAATGGCTCGTTCAGGACTTCACACGGCACAATGCAACGGTTTGCACGTTCCGGCTCGAAGGCCGTGAACCTACGTTGAGCGACGACCGTGCGACGGCTGTTTTTCGTATCGTGCAGGAGGCGCTCACCAACGTCAGCCGGCACGCGCAGGCCTCGCATGCCCAGGTCGTCCTGCGTCGCATCCACGATCATTTCGAACTCGAGGTCCATGACGATGGCAGCGGATTCGATGTCGCGAAAGCGATCCGTGGTAATTCGTATGGGCTACAGGGCATGCGGGAGCGCGCACGGATGATCGGCGCGCAGTTTCGTATCGAAAGCCGGGACGGGCCGGGTTCGATAGTTCGTATCGTGTTCAGCGAAACACCAGAAATCGTCAGCCGGGACCTGCCAGCCGACAACGAACTCAGGTAATTACTCCTCCTCTTGTGCATGGCGCATTTCGAGCGCGCGCAGCATCTCGTTGGTCTTGTCGAGAAACGCGGCGTGATACGCGCCGGGAAGCGTCACGTCGTCCATGACCGACATGACGTCTTCCAGCACTTGCCTGAGCAAACCATGGATTTGCATACCCGGGCTCATGGGGCAGCGCCCGGCATCGGCCGTGCGAGCCGCCACGCGAGATTGGCGCGTGCCGCCGCCTCGCAATGTGAATGAAAGTAATCGGTCAGGTAGATGCGCGGCCGCGCGAGGAGACCTTGCAGCAACTTTTGCTCGTGCATGGCATACGCACGGTCGTCGAGGTCCGGGCGCTCGGCTCTCAGGCGCACGCCGTTATCACGAAACTGGCGGCGCGGCGCGCCGAGTGAAGCGAGATCGATGTCGCATACGAAGCGCACATCCAGTTCATCGGGAACGCCGGTATGCCGGGTCGCGAGAATCGCTTCGCAAATGCGCTCGCATGTTGCAATACGATCGCCTGCGCAGCGCCGCAACCACTCCGCACTGCGCTGCTCATTATCCCTGGCGCCTGGAACATAGATCACATCGTGGCACCACAGCGCAAGCTCCACGAGATCGCCCTGCGCAATGACTTCGCGCGCCTGATCGAAATCGCGCAGGCAGCGGCGCACGTGGTGCAACGTGTGATAGTGCCGCCCCGGTTCGCCATAGCGACGCGCGAGATCGGCATAGACGGCCTCGGCGTTCGCTCCCCCGCTGCGCAACCATAACTCGACGAAGCGCCCCTGCGTGCGGTTCACCTCTGCTCCTTTGCGCATTGCGCGATTTTCAGTGAAATTTTTCAGAGAAATTCTTCGCGAATGTCGATGCTCGAACGCCGACCGATATCCGCATAATGCTGCGTGAGCCAGGCATCGGCTTCCTTGCGGCCGTTGTCGCGCAGTTTGCACAGAAAATCCCAATCCGCGTTGTACTTGCTCGACACGCTGAGCGCGCACATGGCGGCGTCGGAGCGGATCGAATGGATCAGCATTTCCTTCATCTCCTCCTGAGCGAGTTTGCCTTGCTGGATCAACTCCGTGACGAAGGCAATTGCGCGCATTTCGCGCATGAGCGACGAGTTGAAACTGATCTCGTTGATGCGGTTCAGAATGTCCGCCGCCGTGACCGGGACGCCTGGCCGCACGAGCGGATTGATGTGGACGATCACCACGTCGCGCGTCTTGCAGTGGTAGATCAGCGGATAAATGGCCGGGTTGCCCATATAGCCGCCGTCCCAGTAGTGCTCGCCCGCGATCGTGACGGCATGGAACAGAGTCGGCACGCATGCGGAGGCGAGCACGGCGTCCGCGCAAATATCCTCACCCGTGAAGAGGCGTATCTTGCCCGTCTCCACGTTGGTTGCGCACAGGTACAGCAGAATGGGGCACGCCTTGCGCAGCGCGGCAAAGTCAACCTGGCTTTCGAGCACCTGGCGCAGCGGGTTCACGTTGCCCGGATTGAACTGGTAAGGCGAGAACACGCGCAGCATGATGTCGGCAACCGCATAGAGCGGCGAATGATCGAGCCCAAAGCTGTGCGAGCCCTTGAGCCACGGAATCCAGCGCAGCGGGTTGTTGCGCTCGGCCGACTCGGCCACCGCCTCCCAGAAGTCGTGCAACGCCTGGCGTGCACCGCCCACGCCCCCCTTCAACAGCCCGTACGCAAGCACCGCGCCGTTCATTGCGCCGGCGCTGGTCGCGCTCACGCCTTCTATCGTCAGCCTTTCATCTTCGAGCAGGCGGTCGATCACGCCCCATGTGAACGCGCCGTGCATCCCGCCGCCCTGCAACGCCAGCGCGATCTGCCTGGGCGCCGCGGGGTCGTGGTCTTTTTTCTGGCTCCTTGTTCGCATCGTCGCCATGAGTCGCCTCCTCGGTCGGTACGCTCATCCACGTCCGTCACCGATCGTTCACGCATCGCTCATTGAGATTCTCGAATCCGCAGTTTGTGCAGCGCATACAACCTCGTCGCGGCCAGGGACCAGCATGGACCCATTATGCGCCGCATGCCCTGAGCAACAGCCCCGATATTCACCAGGCATTACGTTAGCAAAATCGATGCGGACGTATACTCCCCGGCAGTATTGCCCTATACTGCCCCACAGTATCCATAATATCGATGCTGTCATGCCTCATTCCCCCGAAGAAAAGAAGCGCGTGCTGACGCGCGTGCGCAAGGTTCGCGGCCAACTGGACGCGCTGGAGCGCGCGCTGGAGGAAGGCGCCGACTGCGCGCCGGTGCTCCAGCAACTGGCGGCGATTCGCGGCGCGATCAACGGCGTGATGGCCGGTGTGCTCGAAAGCCACTTGCGCGAAGAGTTCACCCACCTTGCGGGATCAGCGGAGTCCCCAGGAACGATCGATGATGTCGTGACCCTCGTTCGAACCTATCTACGCTAGCTCACCGCGGGATTTCCCGCCTCGATTTGGCCGAACCCCTTTTTTTACAGGACTACTATGAAATCGCGTGCTGCAGTAGCGTTTGCGCCGGGCAAGCCCCTCGAGATCGTCGAGATCGACGTCGAACCGCCCCGCAAGGGCGAGGTGCTGGTCAAGATCACGCACACCGGCGTTTGTCACACTGACGCCTTCACGCTCTCGGGCGACGACCCCGAAGGCCTCTTCCCCGTCGTGCTCGGCCACGAGGGCGCCGGAATCGTCGTGGAAGTGGGCGAAGGCGTGACCAGCGTGAAGCCCGGCGATCACGTGATCCCCCTCTATACCGCCGAATGCGGCGAGTGCCTCTTCTGCAAGAGCGGCAAGACCAATCTGTGCGTGTCCGTGCGCGCGACCCAGGGTAAGGGCGTGATGCCCGACGGCACGTCCCGCTTCAGCTACAACGGCCAGCCCCTCTACCATTACATGGGCTGCTCCACGTTCAGCGAGTACACCGTGGTGGCCGAAGTATCGCTCGCGAAGATCAATCCGCAAGCCAATCCCGAGCAGGTGTGCCTGCTGGGCTGCGGCGTGACCACGGGTCTTGGCGCGGTGAAGAACACCGCCAAGGTGCAGGAAGGCGATACCGTCGCCGTATTCGGTCTTGGTGGTATCGGCCTCGCCGTCATTCAGGGCGCGAAGCTCGCCAAGGCCGGCCGCATCATCGCCGTCGACACCAATCCGGGCAAATTCGATCTGGCGCGCGCCTTTGGCGCCACCGATTGCGTGAACCCCAAGGATCACGAAAAGCCCATTCAGCAGGTGATCGTCGACATGACGGGCTGGGGCGTGGATCACAGCTTCGAATGCATCGGCAACGTCAACGTCATGCGTGCGGCGCTCGAATGCGCGCACCGCGGCTGGGGCCAGTCGGTCGTCATCGGCGTGGCCGGCGCGGGTCAGGAAATCTCCACGCGCCCGTTCCAGCTCGTGACGGGCCGCCGCTGGCTGGGCACGGCATTCGGCGGCGTGAAGGGCCGCTCGCAATTGCCGGGCATGGTCGAAGACGCGATGGCGGGCAAGATCCAGCTCGCGCCGTTCGTCACCCACACGAAGCCGCTTTCGGGCATCAACGAAGCCTTCGACTTGATGCACGAAGGCAAATCGATCCGGACCGTCGTTCATTACTGACACGCAAGGAAGGAGAGAGACCATGGCCTCAGCCATTCACCCCACGGTTGATCGCGGCATTCAGAAAGGTGCCGAGAACTTCGCCGGCGGCACGCTGCGCTGCCAGTGCGCGCAAGACCCCGTCGAAGTGCGCATCGACTCGCAGGTCTTGTTCAACCATGCCTGCGGATGCACCCAGTGCTGGAAGCCCGCAGGGGCGCTGTTTTCTGTGGTGGGTGTCGTGCCGCGCGACAAGGTGACGGTCACGGCGCATGGGGAAAAGCTGAAGGTCGTGGACGACAAGGCCACGATCCTGCGCCATGCCTGCACCGCCTGCGGCACGCATCTGTATGGCCGCATCGAGAAGAAGGACCACGCGTTCTACGGCCTCGACTTCATTCACACGGAGCTTTCGAAGGACGCCGGCTGGGACGGCCCCGGCTTCGCGGCCTTCGTCTCCTCGATCATCGAGAGCGGCACGCCGCCTTCGGCCATGGCCGACGTGCGCCAAACGCTGCGCGACAAGGGCCTTGAGCCGTACGACTGCCTGAGTCCCGCGCTGATGGATCTTCTCTCCGCCCAGGCCGCCAAGGCCAAGGGCACTTACCGGGAGGCCTGACCGCTTATGCAGCGCATTGAGAAACACGTCAGCCACGGCGGCAGCCAGGAGGTCTGGAAGCACGCCTCTTCCACCGTTGGCGGCGAAATGAAGTTCGGCGTCTATCTGCCCGAGGCCGCGTTGCGTGGGCAGAAATGCCCCGTGTTGTACTGGCTTTCGGGCCTGACCTGCACCGAGCAGAACTTCATCACCAAGGCAGGCGTGCAACGCTACGCGGCGGAACACGGGATCATCGTCGTCGCGCCGGACACCAGTCCGCGCGGCGGCGATGTGCCCGATTCGCCCGACTACGATCTCGGCCAGGGTGCAGGCTTCTACGTGAACGCCACGCGCGAACCGTGGGCAAAGCACTTCCGCATGTACGACTACGTGGTCTCCGAATTGCCGGCCGTTGTCGAGGCCGGGTTTGCCGCGAGTGACGCGCGAGCGATCAGCGGGCATTCGATGGGCGGGCATGGCGCGCTGGTCGTTGCGCTGCGCAATCCGGGCCGTTATCGCAGCGTATCCGCGTTCTCGCCGATCGTGGCGCCGAGCCAGGTGCCGTGGGGAGAAAAGGCGCTCGCCGCCTACCTTGGCGATGACCGCGAAACGTGGAAGCAGTATGACGCCGTGGAACTGGTCGGCAATGCGAGCGAAAAGTTGCCGCTACTCGTGGAGCAAGGCGGCGGCGACGAATTCCTGAGCACGCAGTTACGGCCGGAACTGCTGCAGGCGGCCTGCGAACACGCAGGACACCCGCTGCATCTCAACGTTCGCGAAGGCTACGACCACAGTTATTACTTCATCGCCAGCTTTATCGGCGAACATATGGCATTTCACGCCAAAGCGTTGGCTTGAAGCGCGCCCGGCGGCCGCCTGCTTGCGGCGGCGGCCGGGAAGCGTAGCGCACGGAAACAGCAGCAATCGTCGAATCCCTGCGACGGCCCTTGTGTGACAGCTCGTATGTCTTGCCGCGAAACGGAGCAACGGGAAACGTCGGGCGACGCGCGGCGCATCGCCAGCAGTGCGATACGAGTGCGATATGATCGCGCTTTACTGTGCCGGGAATACCTACATGCAAGTGCTGGTCGACGCTGACGCCTGCCCCGCCGTCATCAAGGACATGCTGTTTCGCGCCGCGCGGCGAGCCGAAGTCCAGGTGACGCTGGTTGCTAACCAATATCTGCGCACACCGCCGTCGCCCTTCATCAAGTCGATTCAGGTGCCGGCGGGATTCGACGTGGCCGATGCCCGCATTGTCGAACTGGTCGAGCCGGGCGACCTCGTGATCACTGCCGACATTCCGCTTGCCGCCGCCGTGCTCGACAAAAGCGCGCAGGCGCTCGATCCGCGCGGCAACTGGTTCACGCGCGAAAATATTCAGGAACGGCTGACGATGCGCGACGTGATGGATCAACTGCGCAATGCAGGCATCGAAACGGGCGGTCCGGCACCGTTCAGCGCGCGTGACAGCAAAGCGTTTGCCGGCCAGCTCGACCGGTTCCTGGCGCGACATAGCCCGCCACCGCGCAAACCTGATTGATAGCGTAGCGCAAGCGGACGTTTGGGATCATCGCGTCACGATTGCCCAACGCCCTGCCCCCGCACACGCGAATCGCGCGCGATTAGAGCCGAAATGTTCCCCGCGCGCATCTAACCCCTGCCGTGCAGAGGGTTTTTGTCAGATGATTTGACGCCAAAAATGGGGCGCTGCGGCTGCGAACCCCACTATTTCCCTGCCGTAGCCGATTCCGCTCGCGCCCCGGTGCAGCCGGACTTTGCCGCCCATCGCACATGCCAGCCTTGATGCGTATTGGGCAGGCGCGATAGTTTGGCATCCTGATCGAGTGCGTTTTGCTCTTGCCATTGCGCGGCGACTTTTCTATGATCCTCAAACGCGAATCACTCTCATTCGCATCGAAACGTCACTCGCCCGCGCAAACGGTTGCGCGGTTGCGTCTCGTGAACCTTCTCGCCGTCTTCCTCCTTCGATGAGGTAACTCGACATGGTCCTTTCCGCATCAGGTGAAAGTTCAATCATTAGTATAACTAACGTCGATCCAGGCCCGCGCTCGCCCGTGCTCGACTTCGTGGCGATTGGCCTCGGGCCGTTCAACCTGAGCCTCGCGTGCCTGGCCGAACCGATCCGCGATCTGCGCGGCCTGTTCCTCGAACGCAACGAGGATTTCGACTGGCACCCGGGCATGCTGATCGACGACACCACGCTGCAAAATCCATTTCTCGCCGACCTCGTGAGTCTCGCGGACCCCAAAAGCAAGTTCAGCTTCCTCAATTACTGCAAGCAGGAAGGCAAGCTCTATGCGTATTACATTCGCGAGCGTTTTTATCTGAGCCGCGCCGAATATAACCGCTACTGCAAATGGGCCATCAGCCAGCTTTCGAGCATCGCGTTCGGCTCGAATGTGGAGCACGTTCAGTACGACGCGCAACAAGGCCATTACGTGGTGAGCGGGCGCCACGTGCGCACCGGCCAGCCGTTCACGCATCGCGCCTTGCGCCTCGTGATCGGCGTGGGCTCCGTGCCGCAGTTGCCGCCGTGCTGCGGCGAGTTGCGCGAGCGTTGCATCCATAGCGCGCATTACGTCGCGCGTAAGACCGAGCTGCAGCAAAAGCGCTCGATTGCCGTCATCGGCAGCGGCCAGAGCGCGGCCGAGATCTTCTACGACCTGCTCAAGGAGAGCGACGAGCACGCCTACAGGCTCACGTGGATCACGCGCTCGCCACGTTTCTTCCAGATGGAGAACACCAAGCTCACGCTGGAAATGATCTCGCCCGACTACATCGACTACTTCTACAACCTGCCGGACGGCGTGCGCGAAAACATCATCGCCAAGCAGGACAGTCTCTACAAAGGCGTCAACGCCTCGCTCATCAACCAGATTTACGACCTGCTCGACGACCGGCGCAGCCGCGGCAGCAATAGCGCGCGTCTCATCACCAATTCCGAGTTGAGCGCCTGTTATCACGACCATATCGACGACCGCTTTCACCTGCGCTTCGTGCAGCGCGACGAGGGCGTGCAATACACCCATGTCACCGATGGCGCGATCTTCGCGACCGGCTATGGGCAGAACGTGCCCGGCTTCATCGACGGCATTCGCGCTCGCATCCGCTGGGACGACAAGGGGCGTTACCGCCTTTCGCGCAACTATGCGATCGACGTGAGCGGGCGCGAGATCTTTGTGCAGAACGCGGGGCTCTACAGCCACGGCCTGACCAACCCCGACCTTGGCATGAGCTGCTATCGCAACTCCTGCATTCTGCGCGAGCTGACGGGCGTCGAACACTACAAGATCGAGCGGCGCATCGCGCTGCAGGACTTCTCGGTGCCCGACACCGAAGCGTTCGTGAAAACGCCGCTGGAGGCGCAATGAAGCTGCGCAGCACGATCATCCTGATGACGACCTTCGCCGTCGTCAGTGACGCGATTCTGATTCCGTTCTACCCGCAGTTCTTCGCGGCGCGCTATGGCGTGACGAGTCCCGTGCATGCAGGCGCTTACGTGGCGTTCATCTCGATCGTCGTGATGCTCACACTGCCGCTCTGGGCGCGCATCGCGAAGCGGCTCGACGCCATGCATCTGCTCATCTACACGCAGTGCGCCGCGGGCGTGCTTGCGGTGGCCAGCTATTTCGCGCAGACGGTAGCGCTCTTCTGGGTGCTCTCGCTCGTGATGTTCATGTGCAAAAGCAGCTATCTGCTGATGTACCCGTACATGATGCGGCTCGAAGCGAAGGAATCGCACGTGCATGCCATCGGCGTGCTTTCGGTGGTCGTGCACTTCGGCGCGATTGCGGGCGCGGTGGCGGGCGGCTTCGTCATGCAGGTCTGGGACGCGCATCACTGCATCTTCGCGATGGCCGCCGGCGACTTCGTGCAGATGGCGATCTGCCTTTCGCTGATCCGCACGCATGGCATTGCGCGACGCTGCCGGTTTGCTGACGGCGCCAAAGAAGCACGGGCCACGCCGGGTCTGCGTGCGCGCTTGCCGATCCTGCGCCTCGCCCTGCTCATGCTCGCCTTCGACTTCTGCGTCTATCTCATCCGGCCGTTCATGGCGTCGTACTGGCAAGCGGTCACCCACGCGCCCGGCGAGCTGGTTCCGGGGCTCGTGTTCGCCATTCCCGGCATGGTCGCGCTGGTCGCGCTGCGCCTCAACCAGCGCCTCACTGCGCAGGGCAAGCGAGTGCCCGACCATATGCTCGCAAACCTGCTGCTGTGCACGGCCGGCATGCTGCTGCAAGGCGTGGAGGCGCCGCTGTGGATCGTCATGGGCCGCGTGATGTTCGGGTGGGCGCTGTTCCAGATCGTCGTGAAACTGGACGTGACGATGTTCGCACTGAGCACACCCGCCTCCTATGCCGCCGATTACAGCGTCATCAACTTCTTCCAGAACCTCGGCGTGCTGCTCGCTTCGTTCGCGGCCGGCGCCATTGTCGACGAAGCCGGTTTGCGCGGGCCGTTCTTCGTGGCCTCCGCAGGCCTCGTTTTCACGGCGCTCGCGAGCGTCTGGCTGCTCGCCGGGCCACGCGCCCAAGTTGCCGCCCTTTCCAATCCGATTGCCGAATCAGGAGTCACCGCACGTGCGAACTGAAATCGCTGCCGACGAAATCGCGCTACGTCATGTCCCGGCTGGAGGTATCGCCAGGCCCAAGCCCTTTCATATCCGGGCGCTCGATGCGCAACGCGACGCACCCACGCTTCACCGCTGGTTCATCGAGGAACGCGCGGCATTCTGGAACATGCGCGACAAGAGCGTGGCGGACGTGGCCGCGTTTTATCAGGCTATCGAGGACTCGGGGCACGCTCGCGCCTGGCTCGGGTTGCAGGACGGCGTACCCGCCTTCCTGTTCGAAAGTTACGACCCGGCTCACGAAGAGATCGGCGAGCATTACGACGTGCGCGCGGGCGACCTCGGCATGCACCTGTTCGTCGGGCCCGCTGCCATGCGCAGATCCGGCTATACGCGGCACGTGTTCGAAACGCTCATGGCGTTCCTGTTCGAGCACCTCGGCGCCCAACGCGTCGTCGTCGAACCTGACGCGCGTAATACACGCATACACGCCCTGAACCGCGCGATGGGCTTCGTCTACACGAAGGACGTCGCGTTCCGCGAGAAAACCGCCTCGCTCGCGTTCTGCACACGGGCTGATTTTTACGCGGCCATTACGCAGGATCACTAAACTCCAAAAGGACATCGCATCATGAATCACGTCGCAACTCAGGCTTCCATGCAACATGTTCTCCTCACGCCCCATGAGGCCGCGGCCCACCTCACCCCCGAAGTCTGGCAGCGCGCGAACCGCATGCTGGTGCGCAAGGCCATTGCCGAGTACGCGCACGAGTTGATCGTCGAGCCACAACGCGTGGGCAACGCACCCGGCGAGCACCATGCCCGCTATGCGCTCGAATCCGATGACGGCACTCGCGTCTATACGTTCGACGCACGCCTGCTCGCGCTGCGCCACTGGAGCATTCGCGCCGAAACGATCGTGTGTTCGCAGGACGGCGCGCCCCGACCGCTCGACGCGCTCGCCTTCATAATCGACGTGAAAGCGCGGCTCGGCATCAAGGAGGAAATGCTGCCCATTTACCTCGATGAAATCAGCAGCACGCTGTATGGGGCGGCCTACAAAGCCGCCAAGGATGGCCCGAACTCGCCCGAACTCCTGAACGCCGACTTCCAGGTGATCGAAACCGCGATGAGCGAGGGCCATCCAGGCTTCGTCGCCAACAACGGCAGGCTCGGCTTCGACGCAGGCGACTATCGCGCGTTCGCTCCCGAGGCAGGCTCGCCCATTCAGGTCGTCTGGCTCGCCGTGCACAAGGAGAACGCCGCGTTCCACAGCGCCGCCGACCTCGACTACGAACGGCTCATGGAAGAAGAACTGGGCGTGGAGACCATCGCGCGCTTTCGCTCGATGGTCGAAGCGCGCGGCGTGGACTTCGCCGACTGTCGACTGATGCCGGCGCACCCGTGGCAGTGGTTCAACAAACTTTCGATCGCGTTTGCGAGCTATGTCGCGACAAATCGCATCATTTGCCTGGGCTATGGCGACGACCGTTATCTGGCTCAGCAGTCGATCCGCACGTTCTTCAATCTCTCGGATCGTTCGAAACGCTACGTGAAAACGTCACTCTCGATTCTCAACATGGGCTTCATGCGCGGACTCTCGCCGTACTACATGTCGGGGACGCCCGCCATCAACGACTACATCAAGGGGCTGGTCGCGAGCGATCCATATCTCCAGGACAAAGGATTCACTATCCTGCGTGAAGTGGCATCCATCGGCTTTCGCAATCGCTATTACGAGGCGGCCGTCCAGGCGGATAGCCCCTACAAGAAGATGTTTTCGGCGCTCTGGCGCGAGAATCCGCTCAACCTCGCGGGACAAGGCCAGCGGCTCATGACCATGGCCGCGCTGCTGCATACGGACCGCCACGGCGACGCGTTGCTGCCCGCGCTGATCGAGGCTTCAGGGCTGACGGTTCAGGCGTGGCTCGAGCGCTACATGGAGGCGTATCTCGCACCACTCGTTCATTGTTTCTACGCGCACGATCTCGTGTTCATGCCGCACGGCGAAAACCTCATCCTCGTGCTCGAAAACCATGTGCCAGTACGTGCGATCATGAAGGACATCGCCGAAGAATCAGCAATCCTTAACAAAGACGCGAAGCTTCCTGAAAACGTCAAGCGCCTCGCCGTGGACGTGCCAGAGCGCGTCAAGCTGCTCGCGATCTTCATCGACGTGTTCGACGGCTTTTTCCGCTACATGAATCAGATACTCGTCGAGCACGGATGCTGCACGGAAGACGTGTTCTGGAACACGGTGGCGCGCTGCGTCGCGCGCTATCAGCAAGAGCACCCGCAACTGGCAGGCAAATACGCCGAATACGACCTCTTCGCGCCCGAGTTCCTGCACTCGTGCCTGAACCGTCTGCAACTGGGCAACAACCTCCAGATGGTCAATCTCGCCGATCCTGCGGGCAATCTGAAGATGGCGGGCAATCTGCGCAATCCGCTCGCGGGCAGGCGCGGCGCACTGCAAGGCGCCGCGCAAGCCAATGGCATGAGCGCCGAAGCGGTTGCGGCGTAAGCATGGCGGCGAACCGCGCGCTCGACGACATGCTGCGTCTCGCCGCGCGGCTCGTGCCGGGGTTGCGTGGCGTGGTAGCAGCGCGCCCGGCACAGGCAATCGTGCATACGCGCCCGGCGCAGGGCCGCGGCGAGTCCAACCGCGTCGCCCTGGAAGCGATGCTTCGCTACTGGTCGCGCACCTACCCCGAGGCGGGCCGCCACTACTGGTCGTCGCGCTGCTGGGGCATTTTGATCTGGCAACCGCTCTATTTGAGCGTCATCGGGGTGCATGCTTCGAGCGTGTCGCTTTTACTGGAGGACATCGCGCAGCCCATTGCCGAGGGCTGGACCCGCGAGGTCCACATCCGCGATCACGAACCGGCGCAAGGCGACACGCACGCGCTGATCGCTCACGCCGCACGCGAAATCGTCTCGTGCTGCGAGCAGATGCACGACGAGCTGATGCCGGTGATCCGTCTGAACCCGGCATCGGCGCGCGGCACGCAGGCCGACGTGGTGCTCGCCGCGCTCCTTGCGGCACGCAAGGCGCGGCCCGAATGGGGCGATGCGCAGGTCGAGGGGCATGCGCGGCAGTGGCTGGCGGCGCTCGGTCTGCAAGGCCACTCAGGGTATTTCCGGTTCTCGCGCACGGACGGCGCGAGCGCGCTCGCGCTTGAGCGCCGCACTTGTTGCTACCACTACCGCCGCCGCGACGGCGAACTCTGCAGCACCTGCCCGCGGCTCGAAAAGCATGAACGCATCGTGCGCCTGAACGCGCAACTCGAAACAGGATGAAACCGACCGATGAACGATATTAGTGACCTCGCGCATCTCGCACTGCCGCCCGATACGCTGGAGGCGCACGCGCAGTTGCCCGCAAGCGCGTATTTCGACGAGGGGCTGTTCGAACGTGAGATGGCGCGTATCTTCGCGCATTCGGCGCTATACGTGGGCCATGAACAGTCGGTGCCCGAGCGCGGCGACTGGCGGCACCTGCCGCAGGACGAAGGCGGCCGCGTGCTGGTGCGCGGCTTGCACGGCGTACAGTTGCTTTCGAACGTGTGCCGCCATCGGCAGGCACTCATGCTGGGCGGCATGGCTGGCAACGCGGCGGGAAACAGCGGCGCACCCGCCCAGGGCAATCTTGCCGCGAGCGGCGGCAACATCGTGTGTCCCCTGCATCGCTGGACTTACGCCCCTGGCGGCGAGCTGATCGGCGCGCCCGAGTTCGAGCGCAAACCCTGCCGCAATCTCGAACGATTCGAACTACGAAATTGTCATGGGCTGCTCTATGAAGGTCCACGCGAGCCCGCGCGCGACATGGCGAGCGTGTTCGCGCGCCCCGAGTTCGACTTCTCCGGCTACGTGCTCGATCACATCGAAACGCATACCTGCCGGTACAACTGGAAGACCTTTATCGAAGTCTATCTGGAGGATTATCACGTCGCGCCATTTCACCCCGGACTCGGGCGCTTCGTGACGTGCGAGACGCTCGACTGGGAGTTCGCCGATACATACAGCATGCAGCGCGTGGGCGTGCACGCCGCGCTTGCTCAGCCGGGTTCGGAAATCTATCGCGCGTGGCACGACAAGCTGCTCGAGTATCGCGGCGGCGCGGCGCCCGAGTTCGGAGCCATCTGGCTCGCGTATTTCCCCACTCAGATGATCGAACTCTACCCGCACGTGCTCGTGGTCTCGACGCTCTATCCGAAGAGCCCGCAGGAAACACTCAACGTGGTGGAGTTTTACTACCCCGAAGAGATTGCGGCCTTCGAGCGAGAATTCATCGAGGCGCAGCGCGCCGCGTATCTGGAAACGATGATCGAGGACGACGAAATCGCCGAGCGCATGGACGCGGGACGTCTGCGTTTGAATCGGCGCGGCATCAGCGACGCCGGGCCATATCAGTCGCCGCTTGAGGACGGCATGCGGCATTTCCATGCGTGGTACCGGCGCGCCCTCGCGGGACCGATCGGGTGAGGCGTGCGCGCCCCGTCAGGCGCCAGCCGCTTCGCTCAAGCTGGGATAGTCCGTATAGCCTTGCGCAGCGCCCCCAAAGAAGCCGTTGCGATCCGCCGCGTTCATCGCCTCGTTGCGCTGCAGGCGGGTGACGAAATCCGGATTCGCCAGCACCATCTGACCGTAGGACTCCAGATCAGCGAGCCCCGTGGCCGCATCGGCGCCTATCTGTTCGCGCGGACGGCCAGCCCGGTTCACGATCAACGCGCCCTTCCACAGCTTGCGAATATCAGTCAGCAGCGCCTCGTTGCCCTGATGCGCAATGTGCAGGTAGGCCAGGCCCAGCTTGTCGAGTTCGGCGACCAGGTAGCGGTAAAGATCGGGACCTTGCGCGCCTTCGTCGATGCCCCACAGGGAGGTGCCCGGCGAGAGACGGATGGCCGTGCGGTCCGCGCCGATTTCCGCGGCAATGGCGGCCGCGACTTCAAGCGCAAAACGGGCCCGGTTTTCAAGCGAGCCGCCGTATTCGTCGGTGCGCGTATTGGCGCTCGGCGCGAAGAACTGCTGAACCAGATAGGCATTCGCACCGTGAATTTCGACGCCGTCGGCGCCGGCATCGACCGCGCGACGGGCCGCGGTGCGGAAATCCTGGACGGTCTGGCGGATTTCCTCGGTGGTCAGCGCGCGCGGTACGGGAATATCCTGCATGCCGCTGACCGTGAACATGCCCGTGCCCGGCGCGATGGCGGAAGGCGCGACGCCCACGCGATGATGCCGCGTATTGTCGGGATGGGACATGCGGCCGGCGTGCATCAGCTGAATGAAGAGATGGCCGCCTCGCGCATGGACGGCCGAGGTGACCTTCTTCCACCCGGCAACATGGGCGTCGCTATAAATGCCCGGCGTGGTGAGGTAGCCCTGCCCATCTTCCGAAGGCTGTGTGCCTTCGGTGACGATCAATCCAACGCTCGCGCGCTGGGCGTAATACTCGGCCGCCAACTCTCCGGGCGTGCCGTCGGCCTGCGCGCGCGAACGCGTCATGGGCGCCATGACCACACGGTTTGACAGCGTGTATTGCCCAACGCGCACGGAATCGAAAAGCTTGCTCATGATGATCACCTCGACTGGTTTGGATGGAAGCATCATCGCCTGCTTCACGGTTGGGATAAATATGGTAATTTGGATAACATTGATCCAATTGTGGAGCAGTCAAGGTGGAGCTACTGAACGACATGGCCTTATTCGTGGAGGTCGTCAAAGCCAAGGGGTTTCGCAGTGCCGCAGACGCGACAGGCATGCCGAACTCCACCATCTCGCGCCGCATCAGCGGCCTGGAAAAAGCAATCGGGCTGCGCCTGCTGCATCGCACGACGCGCAAGATCGAGTTGACCGAAGCGGGCCAGATCTACTTCGAACGCTGCAAGCGCATCGTCGATGAGGCCCGTCTCGCGCACGAACAGCTAGGCGACATGGTCGCGCAGCCCAGCGGCGTGCTGCGGGCCTCGTTTCCGGTCGATTTCGCCGTGACTTATCTCGCGCCCCTGATCGCCGAATTCGCCGGTCTGTACCCCGCCGTCTCCTTCGATTTCGAACTGAATCCGCGGCGCATCGATCTGGTGAGTGACCCGTTCGACGTGGCGATCCGCATGGGGGAGTCCGAGAACTCGCAACTCATTGCGCGTCCGCTGGCGTCGCTCACGCCTTATCTGTATGCCTCGCCGGGCTATCTCGAGCGCGCGGGAGAGCCCGCCAACCCGGCCGACCTGGAGCAGCACGAATGCCTGGGAATCCTCAAGGCGGACACGTGGACCTTGCACGACGCAAAGCGCACGAGCACGGTTGCGGTGGGTGGACGGTTCACGCTCAACAGCGTCGGCATGATCCGCCGCCTCGCAACCCTCGATTTGGGCATCGTGCTGTTGCCGCAGGAAATCGTCGCCGACGAGGTGGCCAGTGGCACGTTGCGGCGGATTTTGCCGCAGTGGCACGGCACGCCCACGACGGTCTACGCCATCACGGAAACGCGTCTGCTGCCGGCGAAAACGCAGCGCTTTATCGAGTTTCTTCGGGCGCGGCTGGCGCGTTAGTGCGCAGCCATGGACGTATGACCGCTGGGACATCCGCGAGCGGCGGTGCGGCCGCTCGCGGATACGGCACTACGGTTTAGAAGGCGACGTAGGCCGGCGACGCAACGCCTGAATTGCCGTCGGTGTTGGGATCGTAGCTGACGTACACCGTGCGGCCATAGAAGAACGGCATGCCGAAATCGAAGCTGATCCCGGACATGCGCGCGCCGATGTTCGCGTACGCGAAGCCACCGTCTTCGACCAGACTCACTGCGTTGCCGATACTAAGCCCGATCGATACGTTGGTGCCGTTGAACCCTGTGACGGAAGGTGTCCGCGAGGCAGTCGAAGTGGGGCAGTAAAAGCTGGTCGCGGCAATGCACGACGGCAGCGTGGTGTCGACGAAGAACAGCCCGTTCGAGCCGGTATCGAAGAATGCGCTCGTCACACTCGTACCGCTCAGCGATGCACTTTGCACGTTGCCATAGTGGTCGGTGGTGACCTTCTGAATGCCGGAAGCAGGCAACGTGTTGTTCGATGCCGTACCGATGCCGAATGTCAGGAACCCGGTCGCGCTCGTCGAGCCCGACGACGTCACGGCCGGCATGTTCAAGATCACGCCATTGTTGTCGGTCGTGAACATCCGCACCGGATTCGTCACTTGCTGCCCTACCGCTACCCCCAGGTCCGTGCAGCTCGTCAAACTCCCCGATCCCGTGCAGCCGTAATAGACGCCGTTCAGCGTGGTCGCGCAGCCGCTTCCGCAGTCGAATTTCGCGGTGCCGATACCGAGAATGCCGTGCGCGGCGATTGACGACGACGTGTCGTTGAGCGTGCCGACTGCACAGCTGTCGTTGGTACCGCCCGCTGCCGTCTGCGGCAGGTCACCCGTGACGTGGATGGGCACGCTCAAAGCCGTTTCACCGCCGATCGTCACATCCGCCGTGCGAACGGAGCCCCAGGCGTTGCCGTCGGCAAAACCGAAGCACTCGGCAACGGATTTGCCGTTCGCTGTCTCGACCGGCAACGCGGTCTGCATGTCGCTGTTCAGCGCATCCAGCGTGAGCCGCAATCCCGATGACCCCGTATCGACTTGAACGTTGTTGATTGTTTGGCAAATGCTCGTGCCGTGGGCGCAAACCGCGACGCTGACCGTCGGAATGTTCGGAACGTTCTTGTAGCCCGCTGCTACGGCCACAGCAACCTGGTTGCTCGCGAGTGTCGCGGGCAAGCTCGATACCGCGGCACCGGCAGTGAGTCCCGCGGTGACCGGGTTGTTGGAGGTACTGCCAGCGCTTCCGCCGCTACCGGTCGTGCTCGCCGAGGAACTGCCCGATCCGCCACCGCCGCACCCCGCGACGAGAACGACAGCCGCAGCCAAACCGGATGCAGCCAGCATCCGGGCCAGTTTTCCATTGATACTCAACATGGTTCGCCTTGTTCTCGTTCGTTATTGGATGTCGGTGGCGCTCACGCCAGTCGGCAACGATTGGGGCAGATAGGCCTGCCCGGAGAACGCTCCCATGTGGCCGCCGGAATGCACGACAAGACCGGGAAGCTCGACATTCAGCGGTCCACGGCCCGGATTGGCCGCGCGCTGCGCGACGCGGGCGCTGTCATATTGCGTGAAGTAAGTGCCGAGCAGAACGGGGAGATTCGGCATGATCGGCCCGCTCCAGGCGATGCCGAATACCGTTCCGGCTGCCGAGGCGTACTCACGCACGACGGTGCCGGTGCCGAAAGTCGTTTGCGTCACCGTGTACGAGGCAGCGCTCGTGGTACCGGCGACGGCCGTTGCAGCGTGGACGACGGCCGCATTGACCGAACTGGAGACAGCCGACGCCGGCGCAGGCGTGTGCATACCGCCGAGTTCAGCCGAGGCTGGTGCCGCCGCGCCCAGCGCAGCGCAACTCAACGTCGCATATAGCGCGACGTGCATGATCTGTTTCGACATCAGGAGAGGACCCTTTCTTGGTTCGTTTTATTGCGCACATCGGCGCAGGGTTGCCGTTGCCATCCTTGCGATAGTCAACGGCGAAAATCGAACCATCACTTGACGCCAGGCGTACGGAAAACGAACCGGAACGCCCCGCGGCACAGACGGTCCGCCGCACGGTGTATCAGTTCTTTATTTGCCTATTTTTCTCAATTGCTCGCAATTGGCTTCAATCATTGAGCTTTCATTTTCCGAGGCGATTTTCACCCCGATTATCCTGGCCGTTATCTTCGATCTGATACACGCGCGTACGCACCGCGGGAAGCTCGGGGGGCTGCTGGGCGATTCCCCATGCAGTCAACAAGCCGTCGAACGACGCACCGGCCGGCGCCGTCCGTGGCTCGGGCAGCGGCACGCCGGTCGATCGGTAGCGCGCGGATCCTCCCGCACACGCGCCCGTCTTGACGCGTTCGGCGGCGCCGTTGCGCATGGCGTAGCGAACGACATCGGAGGCTTCGCGCGAACTCATCAAGCCCGATGCAGTCATTTCGCTGACCGACGCACTTTCGCGTTGCGCCAACCATCGCAGCAGCGTGAGCGCACTAGCGTGAACCTTCATTACTGGCCTCTCCCGTCTTTGTCTTGTCCCTGTCCCCGGCGCAGATCACGCGACGCACTGAACGGATTTCGCAGTGTCTGCAATGCCATACCCTTATCCGCCCGCTGGAGTCGTCGCCGTGCCATCGGGCTTGATTGCGGCAGTGAAACTGAACAGCGGTGTGGGGAGCGCGCTCGCCAGGAGGGTAAACAGCGCGTGCTGGTGTGTGCTGCACGCGTACATTGGCCATCGGCTTTGCATTTGTTTCAATCCCCGCAGGCGCGGGCGTACGCGGTAACCCCGGAGCGGCTGGCACGCCGCGTGTTTGCATTCATGTTTATCTGCCCATCCGAGGGTATCGGCAACCTTCACACGAATCTTTAGTGCAAACGATGAATTTATACCGGCCGCCGATTTCGTAATAAAAATGAAGGCATTTGATATTCATTCGAACAGGCCACGGGAAGGCTCGGTGTGCCAACCCACAGACGGGCCGCCCGCCGCTCGTCACAATCGACGCGGCCGCCCGGGCTGGGGCAACTGATGCACAACGCATTAACGGCCGGCCGGCGCTTCGAGGCGACTGCGACACTCAACGCGCAAGGGGTTCGAATGGAGTCGATCACATTGGGTCAGTGCGTGAAGGGCGCATGGCGCGACGGCTGGCGATACCTCCGTCACCGGCCCGCGTTCGCGATTTTGCTCGCGCTCTACACATGGCTGTCGCCGTTCGCCGTGAACGCGCTGCGCCCCGACCGCACACCGCCGTTCAGGCTTCTCACCTACGTCCCGCTGGGCGTCTTCGAATTGATGGACAGCGCGCTATTTGCGCTCCTCATCATGCACGCCATACGTTTCGTACTGCTTGAAACCGATTCGACGAACGCGCAACCAATCTCAGGCCCGAGCTATTGGCGATTTCTTGGCTGCACCTAGGGACTCACCATGCTCGCGCTGGTGCTCGTCGGCCTGGCCATGGCGCTGACCATGGTGCTGTACCTCGGGCTGACGATCTTGCTCGCTCACCCATTGACAACCGCGACTACGCAGTTCCCTGTCGAAGCGCGCATCCTGATACCGATCGTCGGGGCAGCTTTCGTGTTGATTGGCGCTGGCATCAGTTGTTTCGTGCTCACGCGGCTGAGCCTGCTCCATACGCACGTCGCCATTGGTGGCACGCTCAGGATACGCGAAGGCTGGACCGATACACGTGGGCATTGCTGGAGCATCTGGTCCATTCAGTTTTGCGCCGGGCTGCCAACGTTCGCTGCATCGACCGTGGTTGCGGCCTCCGACCTCGCCTCGCGGCACCACGGTCTCGCTTCGCTCAACACGCTCAACGCCTTCGGCGCGCCCGCCACCGCACTCTCTGCCTTCGGCGCGCTTTATGTTGGCGCGCCGTGTTCCGCCTGGCTGTATCGACGCTACGCCAACGCGCTGAGGGCCAGCCCGGCGCGCTGAAATCCGCTCACGACGCCGGCGCGCGCCGCGCGAACAGGCGCCGCGTCAAGTCGAACGCGACGAGGTTGCCCGAGACGACCAGCAAAAGGCCGATAACGGCAAGCAAGGACCAGCGGTACCCCTCGTAGACAGTCGAAACCGCCAGCGCAACGATCGGGAACAAGACTGTGCAATACGCAGCGCGCTCGGGCCCGATCCGGCCAACCAGCGTCAGGTAGGCCGTGAAACCGATCACCGAACCAGCCACGACGAGCCAGGCCAGCGCGCCGAGGTAGCGCGCGTCCATTTCGAGCCTGAACGGCAATCCGGCCACAGCGCTGCCGGCGACGAGCACTGCGGTGCCGATCAGCATGGCCCAGCCATTCGTGACGAGCGGATTGAGGCCCATCGACTGCATGCGGCTGGACAGCAAATTGCCCGTGGAGAAACACAGCGTGCCGAGGAACGCCACCGCGAGGCCGAGCCACGCCGTCTCATCGCCGATATGGCCGGCCATCTGCTGCAGGAAGAGGCAAATGATCCCGATCAGACCCAGTGCGGCCCCGCCCACGGCCGTGGGTTGCAGCGGCCGGCCCATGAAGATGCGCCCGTTGATCGAATTCAGGAGCGGCGCGGTCGAGAACACCACGGCGACGAGTCCGCTCGGCACGATGCTCTCGGCATAGTAAAAGCACAAGAAATTGAGGCAGAACAGCGCCAGCCCCTGGGCGACGAGATAGCGCCATGCCGCGCGCGGCGGCCATACGGGGCGGCGCATGACCGCCAGCAGCGCGAACACCAGGAGCGCCGCGAGCCCGAAACGCCAGGCGATCGAAACGGGCGCTGGCACGACGCCAAGCTGCCACTTGATGGCGATCCAGGTGGTGCCCCAGATCAGGACGGTCAGTACGTAAAGTAAAAGGTTCATTGCCGGAAAGGACCTCGAGTCGATGCCCCAACTATGGCGCACGCGAGCGGCGCGGACTTGTCCAGGATTGCGCATTTCTTGCCAGCGCCTGGGCACGGCCGGCGATAGCAAGGGCACACGCGTATACTTTGAAAACGCGCTTTGAAAACGCGCTTTCAAAACCCGCTTCGAAATCATCGACTTGCAGCCCACTGCCCCAACCATGAACGCCCAGGTGCCGCTTCCCGCGCCCGACGAGACGCCCTTTGGGCTGCACTCGGTGTGCCGCACGCTGAGCGCGGCCAATGCGACGCTGGAGCGCTTTGCCTGGCTCGGCGACCAGTTAGCGGCCGCCGTCTGGACGCGCGAAACGCGCGAGGCCGAGACGATCTACGACCGGCCGGGCCATCACACGCTGTCGTGCTATCTCGACGGCGGCTACCGCACGGAGCGGCAGAAACTGCCCGGCGTTTATGGCGCGCCAAGCCGGCTCTGCGCGCTTCCCGGCGACCATGAATCGCGCTGGTGGGTGCGCGGCCACATGCATTTCATGCATCTGTATTTCTTGCCCGAGCACTTCACGCAGCGCGCGGTGCGCGAACTCGACCGGGAACCGCGCGAACTCACGCTCGCCGACCGCACGTATTTCGAAGACGACCGGATTGCCGTGCTCTGCCAGGCGCTGGCCAACGAGGACTGGGCCGATCCAGAGGGCCTCCTGCGCAGCAACGAAACGGCGCACGAAGTGCTGAGCCTGCTGCTGCGCAGCCAGGGTGTACGGCGCTCCGGCGCGGTCCTCAAGGGCGGCCTTGCCGTGTCGACGCGCCGACGCCTGCGCGACTATATCGACGCCCACCTTGGCGATGGACTGACGCTCGGCGCACTGGCCGACGTGGCGTGCCTTTCCGAATACCATCTCGCGCGCATGTTCCGCGCCTCGTTCGGGCAGGCGCCGCATGCATGGATTGCGGCGCAGCGGCTGGAGCGCGCCCGCGTCCTGTTGCGCACGACCGCCCTGCCGCTCGCGCAGATTGCAGCAGAGTGCGGGTACGCGAACGCGAGCCACTTCAGCCATCGCTTTCGCGACGCGTTCGGCGCCGCACCGAATGCATATCGTCAAGCATTCCTGAGGTAGTCTTATGCGCCTCGATCCTGCCATGCGTGGCTCCATGTTTTGACGCGCCGCTGGGTCTTGTTGTGGCTGCCCGGCCTGCCTATCGTGACGTCATGTCCTCGACGTTCACCGAAAAGAGCCCGTCATGTTCCGAACCATCGTCGAACATACGTCACGCTATAGCGCGATTTTCCCCTTGTCGCCCGCTCTGCGCGCGATCTTGCGCGGCGGCGCTATTCTCGTTGCGGCGGTGATCGCATTACTGCTTGCGCTCATTTCCACTCCCAGCAGCACTCGCGCCAATCTCGCGCTGTGCCTTGCATCGCAGTCCGAATCACATTCGGAACACGGCAAGACGGATTCGCACACTGCCACGTCACTCGCCATCCAGCAATGCATTGACTAACTGCCGTGCTCAGCCAGCAAAAATCCCACACGCGGCCGAGGCTTTGTCACAATGAGCGCTGCGCGCCTCCAGGGAGGCGCATTCCTCGAAGGAGATCGTGATGGCGGAGCTTGTGACTTGCCTGTGGTTCGATGAAGGGAGAGCGCGCGAAGCGGCGGAGTTCTACGCCGCGACGTTTCCGGACAGCCATGTCGGGGCCGCCCATGTTTCCCCCATACCGGGCATCGGCACAGGGGCGGAACTGGTGGTCGAATTCACGGTACTCGGCCGGCGCTTCGTGGGCCTGAACGGCGGCCCCAACTTCACGGCAAATCAAGCCGTGAGCTTCATGGTCGAGACCCATAGCCAGGAAGAGACCGACCGCTACTGGAACGCGATCGTCGGCAACGGCGGCGAGGAATCGGACTGCGGCTGGTGCAAGGACCGCTGGGGGTTTTCGTGGCAGATCACGCCAAAGCGCCTGCTCGAATGCGTCTTCGGCGCCGATCGCGAAGCCGGCAAGCGCGCGATGGACGCGATGATGCAAATGCGCAAGATCGACATCGCCGCGATCGAGCGCGCCGCCGCGGCGCAGTAAGCCGCAACGTCGAAAACCGGCTGGCACGCAGCTGGCGGCAATATGGCGTGTACGTCATTTCAGGCGCACGAGCCGCAAGCCACCCCGCGAGCAAGGAACGATACCTGCGCAATGCGCTCGTACGCACATGGGCGGCGCAGTTCGTGACTCGCCGCCCTGTCATTCATCGAGTAGTTGGCGCCTGCCTGAGCGGCACCTCCGCGATGCATGCGAGGGCACCATGGAGTCCCGCCAGGGGCGTTCGATCGAAGTCGATTTTTTCCGCGGCGTCGTGCTGATCGTGATCGTGCTCGATCACATTCCGGGTAGCGCCTTGTCGCATGTGATGTCGCGTCGGCTGCGGCGTATCTGGCCGTGCGCGCGCACCGTGGCGTGAGCGCAGCGCTTGGGCGCTTCCTGCGGCGCAGCTGGGAAATCTACCGGGCCTATCTGCTGACCGCCCTGCTCACGCTGCTCTCGGGCGCGATACTCGCGCTCTTGCACCTGAACCCTGCCGCCGCCGATTTGAGCGGATGGGCGTCGTTCGCCACGCATCCCGTGCGCGAGACGTTCCACGTCGTGCTGCTCGCGCGCCAGCCCTATCTGTCGAGCGTGCTGCCGATGTATGTCATATTTGCGCTGTGTGTGCCCGCGGCGGTGCCCTTCGCCCGCCGCGCGCCGCTGTCCACGCTGGTTTGCAGCCTGCTGCTCTGGGCCTTCGCGCCGCTGCTCGCTGCGCTCATCGGCGCGAGCACGTTCGCGAACTGGCCGTTCGATCCGTTTGCGTGGCAGTTGATGTTCGTATTCGGCATGCTCTGCCGGCTGCACCCGGCTCCGCCCGGTTTCGAGATCTCGGAAACCGCGCGCTGGCTGGTACGATTCGCAATCGCCGCCGTGGCGCTGTTCGCGGCGGTCAAATGGTTCGTTCTGACTCAGCCCCTGCCAGGAGACATGAAACAGCATCTCGGCTTCGCGCGCGTCGTCAACTTCATCGGCATTGCCGTGGTGGCGGCGTATTTCGTTCATCGCGGGACCATCGCGCGCATCGCCGCGCGCCTGCCCGCCGTCGTGACCGTGGGCCGCGCGGGACTCGTGTGCTTCGTAGGCGGCACGTGGATCTCAGTGATCGTCGACACCGCCACGCCTCACGCGCTGCACGGCGCGGCGGCACTCGGCGCGGCACTGGCCGGCGACATCGTCGCGATTGGCGCGACGCTCATGCTCGCCCATGCCTGGCGCGGCACGTTCGGGCGCGAGAAGGAGAAGGTCCGCGCGAGCGTCAACGGAGCCGGCTGCGGATGAGACGACGGGGCAAGCGCGCACGCGAATCCCTTCAGGCGATCGCCGTCGCCACACTCACGCTCATCGCTAGCGGTCACGCTTTCGCCCAGCACACGCCTGCGCTGCCGCTGCACTGCGTCGATCTCGCCGGCGCGCTGCTGCCACCCGCGAGCATCGGCTTGCCCACCAACGGTGCGCTCGTGCAGAGCGCCGCGATGATCCCCGCAACTGCCACAGGCAATCTCAACGGCGATTTCTGCCGCTTGACCGGCGTGATACGCGCCCAGAGCGCCGGCACGCCGGATATCCGCTTCGAAGTGAACCTGCCGAGCCGCTGGAACGGCCGCGCGCTGCAATTCGGCGGTGGCGGCTACAGCGGCGTCGTGGTGACGGGAACCGGCCCGATGCCCTTCTCGCCCGACCGCGCGCCGCTCGCGCGCGGCTACGCGACCTTCGGCGACGACTCCGGCCACAACGGCACGTCCTCTGAGGCGAACTTCGGACTGCTTGAAGAAGCCGTGACGAACTTTGGCTACGCGCATTTGAAGAAGGCGCATGACGTTGCGCTCGCACTGATCACGCTCGGCTACGGGCGGCCGCCGGAACACATGTATTTCGCAGGCGGCTCGACGGGCGGCCGCGAAGGCTACACCGTGATCCAGCGCTACCCCGACGACTACGACGGCGTGATAGCGAATTCGCCCGCGCTGAACTTCTCGGGCGTGCGCTTGATCGGCGTCGTGGTGGGCCAGCACGAATACCGCACGCCGGGCGGCTATCTTTCGCCACAACTGCTGGAGCACGTGTACGCGCGCGTGATGCAGGTATGCGATGCGCTCGACGGCGCAGCCGACGGCATCATCAGCGACGTCGAGGGCTGCCGCGCGCAAGAGCCGGAGATCATCGACTCGCTGCGCTGCTCCTCCCAGGATCAGCCAGATCGCCAGCATGCCGCCGCAGACGAGTGCCTCACGCCGCCGCAGATCGCGACGCTGGAGAGCCTGCGCGACGGCCTGCGCCTGCCCTATGCGCTAGCCTGGAATGCGGACAGCTATCGCGGCTACAACGTCTTCCAGGGCACGCGCTTCACGAGCATGCTGGGCCTCGCGCATTCGCCGCAGCGGTCGACTCAACCGGGGTTCGTGACCAACGGCTACCTGTATGCGCAGGGCGATGCCTACCTCAAGTATTTCATCACTCACGATCCGACGTTCGATTCGACGAACTTCGACGTGATGCATCCCGGCCGCTACCGGGAGCGGCTTTTCACACTGTCGACCACGATCGGCGCGATGAATCCCGACATCTCGCGCTACATTGCGCGAGGCGGCAAGCTCATCACCTTGCAGGGTCTCGCCGACGAGGTCATCAGCCCGAACCAGACGATCGCGTACTACCAGGGGCTGATCGGGCGCTACGGCGAAGAGCGCGTGGACGGTTTCATGCGGCTATACATGGTGCCGGGTTACCAGCACGGCAATGGCGTGTTCATTCCATCCGTCGATCTGCTCGGCGCGCTCGACGACTGGGTCACGCACGCCAGCGCGCCGCAAACGCTGTTCGTGACCGACATTGCGCAGGCCACGAACGGCCGCACGCGGCCGCTGTGCCGCTACCCTGCGTTCCCGCGCTATTTGGGCAAGGGTAATCTGAATCTCGCGGCTAATTTCACGTGCGTGATGCCATAGTGGGCAACGCGCAGTGATGCGCGCTACGCGTCATACGCCCGGCGCGCGGCACGCTGCGGCAGCACCACGATGCAGCCGACGATAAAAATCATCAGCAGCACGGATGCATACAACCGGCTGAAGTGCAGGCCGCCATCGGCCACTGGCTTGTCGAGCAGATCGCCGAGCGTCGCGCCGAGCGGACGCGTGAGCACGAACGCGAACCAGAACAGCGCCGTGCGCGACACGCGCGGCCACAACCACAGCAGGCCCACGATAACGAGGCTCGCGCCAAAGATCGCGGCGCCGACTTCGTAGCCCACGCCAAGGCCGCCACGGTCCTCGCCCGCCACCCAGTCGCCCAGCGCCGTGCCGAGCGTTTGCGAAAACAGGATGGTAGTCCAGTAAAACCACTCGACGCGCGGCGTCGCGACGCTCTCGATCGAAACCGTGCCTTCTACGCGATACCAGATCGCGAGGCTGGCCACGAGCAGCAGCAGAATGATCGACACGCCGCCGGGATAGCCCACGCCGAGCGAACGGTCGAAAAAGTCGGCAAGCGTCGTGCCGAGCGTGGTCGTGGCGACAATGGTCGCCCAATAGAGCCACGGGTAGAAGCGCTGTGCACGGATCTGCGCCGACACCAGCACGACGAAGCACGCGAAGAAAATGAGCGTGCCAACCAGATAGCCCAGATTCAGTGACATCGTCACCCAGTCGCCGCCGGTTTCGCCGAGCGTGGTGCAAGCAACCTTGATGATCCAGAAGCCTAACGTCACGGCTGGGACCTTGCTCACCGCATCTTCGATGAAACTTCGAGTGGTGGTAGACATGAATACTCCTCTCCTTGCGCCGCATGAGGGGCGGAACGATATAGCCCTGGACTATAGGCTGCCGTTGCTTAACTAAACCTTAACCACCGCCAATTACGCGCAAAACGCGCGTCATCGCTTGCGCATAAGCAAGCTCTAAGGTTGGCTACGTAGTCTGAGGACATGCGTCGTGGAACTCGGACGGCGCAATGTCGAATGAGCGCTTGCACAAGCAGTTTTGCAAATCTTGCCCATTTCTTCAGTAATCCGAATCTATTTTCAATATATGGAGTCAGTGTCATGAAACGTATGCTTGCTACCGCAATTGTCTCGCTCGGCGTTGTTTTGTCCCCCGCCGCCTTCGCGCATAATGCCGAACCTCCCTCACAGGCCACACAGATGCAGCAACCGACAAACCCGCAGCTCGCCAGCCCACAACGCCCCGATGACACCGGCTATGGAATGGGAAGTTCGGGCACTTCGAACGCATCTGTCGCGCAAACCTCGCGCCATGCCGCACTCATGTCACACGAGGGTCGCAACGATCTTTTCGCGCATCACTGATGCGTGAAAAGTTCGCCGCTATGGTCTGAAGCGCGGCGCATTCGCGTTTTCACATTCCACCGCGCCGCTTGTCCCGCGCCAGTTCGTTCGGCGGCATGACGTCGCTTTCCTGCAGGGGGTCGCCGGCAAGCCGGCGCTTGCCGGCCTGATCGCTGGCGATATTCGGCGTATCTCCCTCTACATCGTATTCGGCGGCAATCTGCTTTTCGGCGCGGCTCCAGTATTCGTCCGCCCGGCCTTCGGGCGCGCCGTCGTCTTCCCAGAGTTGATAGGCGCGTCGCCGGATGCGCTCTTCCCGTTCGTCGTTCATGGTCATTCCTCCGATGTGCGCGCGAGCAGCGTTGCGACTGGCTAGCCCCGGCTGTGGTTGGCGCGTTGCTTGTGCAGCGAGCAAACACGGTGCCCGCTGCGTGCGTCATACTCACGCCACTCTCATCGAATCCCTGTGGGGAAAGATCGCTCATGTCCGACACGAACACGCTACGGCCCTTCGCATTTGTCCTTGCAGTTCAGGACCTCGATCGCAATACCGCGTACTTTCGCGACGTGCTCGGCTTTCGCGTGGATTGGGCCGATGCGACCGACTGGCGCATCGTCGCGAGGGGCGACGTACGGATCATGCTCGGCCATTGCCCCGATGCGTTGCCCCCAGTGGCCACGGGCGATCACAGCTATTTCGGCTATCTGGAAGTCGACGACGTGAACGCGCTGCACGACGAATTCGCGCGGAAAGGGGCCATCGTCCTGCAGCCTCCGGTCGATCGTCCGTACGGCATGCGCGAATGCACTGTGGCGACGCCGGATGGCCACCGGTTCGTGGTGGGTCAGTCCATTGCCTGAGCCACGTGTGAGTACAGGCGTTTCATAACATCCGCACGTTCAATCAACGCGACAAGGCGAAACCCATGCGTGCAGCCCAGCGGTGCTGGTTGTAATCGAGAAGATCCTCGCCATAGCCGTTGAAATAGCCGACCCAGAAGTAGCCGCCCCAGGCGTTGCCGAACAGTTTGGCAAGCGGGTATGTGAATTGCGCATCGACGCTGCCATACCACGATTTCGTGCCCTTTCTCAGCGTAGTTGCGAGTTGCCAGCCATCCGGGCTGCCGTATTTGATCAGCAAATCGACGTAGCCGCGATAGTCGGCAATATTCGAGTTCTCCCCTGCAATGTGCGTGTACCCATAGATCTTCGGTGCGATGGTCAGGTGGTTCGCATTGATGTCGCCGAAGTCCCAGATCGGCTTCACGTAAAAATAATCGAGGCCGCGCGACTCCGGTCCGTCTTCTCCGTTCGAATCGTGCTCGTAGCCCGCCTCGATCCCCATGCGCGTGAACCACTTCGACCGCCAGCCGGTGTCCTCGAGGTAGTAGAAGAGTGCCGGCATGTAGCTCGTATCGCGGAACGGCGCGGAATACTCGTTGATGTCCCACAGAGAGGTTTGCGTGTACGCGAAATAAAGGTTGTCGACGAAACCTCGCGAGCGTGGATCGTCCGGCATCACTAAGCGGAATTTGAAACTGACCTGGAATTTCGCGAGATCGGAGTCGTTCGAGGCAAAGCCGTCCGCGAAATAATTCGGTTGGTAGAACGAAAAGCGGCCCAGGATAACGGTGGTCAAATCAGGCATGAGCGAATTCGAAGGCTTCACCGTCGAGGGCGGCATTTGCGCGGCGAGCGATTCGTTGCCCGCCATCGGCCCTTCGGCTGGCACGATTGCGAGCGGGGTGGATGCGGGCGCAACCGCTGCCGCCGCTGGCGCCGGTGCCGGCGTGGCCGCATTCGCCGTCGCCTCGCGTGGCTTGCGCGTGAGCAGCACCACCGAAGGCGAAACGTCCACGCCTGGCACGTCCACTCTCACGGCGCCGCGCGCCCACTCGGGCCACGGCGCGCTATAGCTCACCGCCTTCATTTCGCCGGCCGCGAGCCGCACGTGCTCGGGCGCGCCGGAATCGCGTGTGAGCAGCACGGCTCTTGGCAACTGCTCGCCGTTGGTGAGCGTAATGCTCAACGTGCGTGGCACATCGACCGAGGTACCCGAGGGCGCGTCGCCGGTATAGACAATCGTCACCACGAGCGGCTCGTCGGACCTGGCTTCGCGCGGAGGCCGCATGATGGACACAGCAGCGTCGCTCGCCGGCACGTAGCCCGCGAGCGTGGCCGCGGCCAGCGCCAGGCACGCCAGCCGCCCCCATGGCGGCCGCACGCCCTGTTCGGAGCGGAAAGCGGATTCCCTGCAAGTTGCCATTCGATTCGCCACGTTGCCTCCTTCTATCGCCAGAATGATTCGCCGCGCGGCGAATCCAGACGATGCTGTTCTACGAGTGAAGCGTGGTGCTTTCGGGAATCGTGCCCTATTCCCTGTTACAGACAGGCCGCCAAAATTGAATTGTTTGCTTGCGCTGCTATGATCAAAACGTTTGTTCCGGGTCGCCGGCAAATACCGGCGAACGCTTTTCGCGAGGACTGACAATGAAACCTGTCCTGCTTGCACTAGCCCTGCTCGGCGCTTCTACATGCTGGGCGCAGGCCAGCGCTCCGGCTGCGTCGTCGCATCAGCATCATGCTGAAACCGTCGACGACCGCGTGAAAGAATTGCATGCCGAACTGAAGATTACTCCCGCCGAAGAGGACAAGTGGGCGAAAGTGGCCGACGTCATGCGTAATAACGCCAAAACGGTCGACGACCTGATCCAGCAGCGGCACGACAACGCGCAGCAGCAAACCGCGGTGGAGAACCTTCAATCGTGGAACGAGATCGCCCAGGCGAATGCCGATGGCAGCAAAGCGATGCTCGATGCCTTCTCGGCGCTTTACGCGGATATGCCCGATTCGCAGAAGAAACTTGCGGACGCCGCTTTCCGGCCCGCTGAAGCGCACACGAAATAACCAGCCGCGAGCGCCGGCCACGCGCTTGCGACGGAGGATCGACGATGAAACTCCGTGTGTCGAAGTTTGCATTCCTTTGTATCGCGGCAACGCTGTGCGCGATGCAAACCGCACAGGCGCGCGTGAACGTCAATGTGGGCGTGGGCATCGGTATTCCGGGGGCGTTCTACGCGCCGCCGCCGCCCGTGCTCTTCATGCATCCCGCGCCCATGTGGCCGCCGCCTGTCGTGTATTCGCGCCACGGCTTTTCTCCGTGGCACCATCCTCCGCACTTCAGGGGTCCGAGACACGTCCGCCATCCAGGCTGGGGACCGCCGCCTCCGCGCTGGCGCTAGTGGCGCCCCTGCATGATTGCGCGGTAAACAAAAAAAGCCACGGCTAGCGAAAGCCGTGGCTCACCTTACTCCTTAGGCCGCATCAAGCGCCGAGCGCGGGATCGCTATAGCTCGGGCGCCCCGTTTCGACGTGGCCCGCAATGCGGCGCACGAAGGTCGAATCGCTATCGACCGTGATCGTCAGGTCGTACCAGCCGTACGCGTTGCGCAGGTCGAGATAGAGCTGCTCGGTGTCGCCGCCGCGCACGGTGCGCTGGATCTTCGCGCTCGGGTCATACGCGTTGACGATCGTGAACTGGCAACGCGCGCCGCCCCTGTTCTCGAGACGCAGTTGCAGGTTGCCATTCGCCACGTCGTAGCCCTCGGTCACTTCAGGGCGCGCCGTTTCGTTGCCGCCGAACCAGCCCGATTTGACCTGAGTGCCCGCGAAACGGCGCAGAAAACCGTTCGGTCCATGCACGCTGAAGTCGTACGCACCAGTGGCGCCAATCGCGAGCTTGTCCTGCAGATGCTTGCCGGCTTCGACCGTATAGGTGCGCGGCGCATCCGTGCTGCCCGCCGTGTAGACGAGGAACACCGCGCCGGCGCGGCCCGAATTGACGAAGCGCGCGCCGACGTCGCCCGAGCCTGCATTCGCATCGAAGCGCACGAACAACTCATACGGCAGCGCGCGCGCATTGCGCACGCCCGCCTCCTGCTTCGGCACGCTGCCCACGACGGGCGGGACCGGCACGTAGCTGGGATGACGGATCTTGTCGGGCGGCGCATAGCCCGTCGTGGGAGGCAGCGTGGGAATCGCCGCGTTAGGCGTGGCGAAGTTGAATGCCGACGTGAGGTCGCCGCACACGGTACGGCGCCACGGCGTGATGTTCGGCTCGCGCAAATCGTGCTGCAGACCGAAGCGCTTCTCGATGAAGCGGATCACGGACGTATGGTCGAACGTTTCCGAGCACACCCATCCGCCGCGCGACCACGGCGAGACCACGAGCATCGGCACGCGCGGCCCAAGGCCATACGGGCCCGCAGCGTACGTGCTGCTGCCCGGGAAAATCTCGTTGGTGGTGTCGACGGTCGAGAGGCCGTTCGCGCTCGAGGCCGGCGGGAACGGGGGCGCGAGGTGATCGAAGAAGCCGTCGTTCTCGTCGTAATTCACGAGCAGCACGGTCTTGCTCCACAGGTCCGGGTTCGACGTGAGAATTTGCAGCACCTGGTCGACGTACCATGCGCCATAGTTCGCGGGCCAGTTCGGATGTTCGGAATACGCTTCCGGCGCCACGATCCACGAGACCTGCGGCAGTGCGTTGTTCGCCACGTCCTGCTTCAGCACATCGAAATAGCCGCCGCCGCCGAGCACGTTCGTGCCCGTGCGAGCGCGGTCGTAGAGCGGATTGCCGGGCTGCGCGTTCTGGTACTGATGGAAGTACAGCAGCGAGTTGTCGCCGTAGTTGCCGATGTACGGGTTGTCGCCCGTCCAGCCCCATGAGCCTTTGGCGTCGAGGCCTTCGCCAATGTCCTGGTAGATCTTCCACGTAATGCCCGCGTTTTGCAGCACCTCGGGATATGTGGACCAGCCGTAGCCGGCTTCCGCGTTGTCGACCACTGGGCCGCCGCCGCTGCCGTCGTTGCCCACCCAGCCCGTCCACATGTAGTAGCGGTTCGGGTCGGTCGAGGTCAGCGTTGAGCAGTGGTACGCGTCGCAGATCGTGAAGGCGTCGGCGAGTTGATAGTGGAACGGGATGTCGTCGCGCGTGAGGTACGCCATCGTCGTCGTGCCCTTGGCGGGCACCCACTGGTCGTAGCGGCCGCCGTTCCATGCCGCGTGCGTGGTGGGCCAGTCGTGCGGCAGATCCTGAAGGAACTGCAGGCCCAGGTTGGCCGCCGTGGGGTGGAACGGCAGCACTTCGCCCACACCGGCTGCGAGCTGCTGGTTCCATACGGGCTTGCCGTTGGGCAGCGTGATCGCGCGCGTGTCGCCGTAGCCGCGCACGCCGCGCAGCGTGCCGAAGTAATGGTCGAACGAACGGTTCTCCTGCATGAGGATCACGATGTGCTCGACATCGCGGATGCTCCCCGTGCGATTGTTCGCGGGAATCGCGAGCGCGTTGCGGATGCCCTGCGGCAGCATCGTCAGAGCGGTGGCCGAACCGGCGCTCATCGCGGCGGTGCGGAGAAAGTCACGGCGGCTTCTCGATGTCATCTTGTGGTTTCCATCTTCAGGTTGAGAAAGGCACGCACGGCACGCCGCCTTGACGGGCGGCAGGCGGCAAGGCCGCGCGGCCGGGTACGTCAATCGGCGGTGTGGATGACGGGTGTGACAAGCGGTTCGATTTGCGCGGCCTGCGCGTCTTGTGCGCTCCCGCCGGCAGGCGGCCCGGCCGGCGAGCGCACGGCATTCGCGGGCAATGCCGCGCCGACGTTAGCCGCACTGTTTGCACTATCTGGGAGATTCGATGCGGCCGTGCCCGACGCCAGCGTGAACGCGTTGGCAAGCGGCGGACTCTGTGGACGGCTGCCTGGCTGCCCTTGGGCGAGTGCGCGTGCGGCGTTCGTGGTGAGCGCGGCGCGCGTGTCGCCGTCGCGTGCGCTGCAAGCGCCAAGCGTACAAAGCGCGGCGGCGCATGCAAGCTGCATGGCGGGGGCACTCATCGACGCGGATGCAGCGCTCAGGCTCAAACGTTTGCGCGACGCACTTTGCATTGGCAAGCGCGCCGGCGCGGATTCGACCGTCATCGAAGTCTCCGTCCAGATAGAGGCACAACAACGGCTCGAGGAGCGGCCCGAGCGGGGCCTCGCACGCAGCGCATGTAACATGCATACGCAGCGGCAAGGCAACGCCGAAGCATAGCGAAGCTGCTTTTAAGTTTTGTGACGGTGCGTGGCGCGGCTCGAATGGCGGCGCGAACGGATTAGAAGCGGATTACTCTGGCGCGTTGCGGATCTGCAGTTCCGAGTATCCGGTCGAGGAATCGAGTTCGCGCGAGAAGCGATGGCCCGGCAGCAGCACCAGCAGCAGTTCGGCCGTGGTGCGAACTATGCAGCCGCGCGCGACATGGCCGCCGGACACACGGCCTTGCGCGTCGGATACGGACATATGCAGGTGGGCGCCATCGGGAGACACGGAGCCCGCGAGCGTGAGGATTTCGAGGTCGCCGCGCAATTCGGTCGGCGCTTCGGCTCCCGCGAATCGCAACTGCGCGACGCTCAAGCTGCCGATGCCCTGGATGACGAACGCCGCATGCGAGGCGTGCTCGCTGAGCAAGCCTTCGACCGCGACGCGCAGGTCGTCGCCGGGAGACAGCCGTACGGGATGGATTTGCATGCTGGGCTCGGGGTGGTCGCGGGGTCGTCACATTCGGCAAAGGTTAGGCCGGGACGACGAACGAGGCAAGTCGCACCATGTGCAACGGCCCGCTCGAAGCGGGCCGCCCTTGTACTCGCACCATCGATCACCCATCAATGATGCGCATAGGCCGAACCAAAGCCGGGAATGCCGTGCTCCCGCGAAACCGAAGGCGCCCCCGCTGCCGACGAACCATTCGCCACGCCGCCGAACGCCGATGCCACCGCGCCGTTCTGCGCACTGACCTTCGCTTCGGCCGCCTCGATGTGCTGCGGATAGTCGTTGTAGTCAGCGGCCGGGTTGTAGCCGACCTTTTCGAGCTGCACCAGCTCGGCGCGGACCTGAGCGCGCGTGAGCGGCTCGGCGGACTGCGCGAAAGAGACGACGGGAACAGCGACAACAGCGGCAACGATCAGCGACTTGATGAGTTTCATGGTGTCCACCTGTAAGCAATGAGTTGGTTCGGGCCACGATTGCGCGGCTCGTGCGTCCAGTCTTTTCGATCTCCGCCTCGCGACGTCGCTGACTGGCATGGCTGTATTTGAACTCCCGCACGTATCCCGCTTGTTTCCACGAACCCCTGCTTTTGCAAGCCTCCTTGTCCATTGCCGCAGTGGATACACAACGATACGAAAACCCCGCTCTACTGCCGCACTACGCCCGCATCTCACTCAACGACACGCCGTTCGGGCGCAGACGCAAGCGCGTATCGATGCGCTGCCACGGCAAATCGGCAGGGTCGGCGGCCATGGGGCCAGGCGACTTCGCCACGAGATGCGCCGCGGCAATTGCGTCGAAATCGGCGCGATAGTGGACCGAACTCTTGTTGACGAGAATCTTCATGCGCTCCGGCTCGATACCGGCCGCCCGATACAGATTGCGGTCGAATATCTGCATCTTCACCGAGCTGACCGCGATCCTCACGCCGTCGATGCGCAGGCACGCCACCGGCCCGATCTCGGTCCACATGCCGTTCATCATCGGGCCGTCGAAGCGCACGCGCCCATCGGCGAGATGCTCCACAACGAAGCGCCCGGCGAGCGGCGCGTCGCCGGGCACGCCCGTGCCACCCGCGAGCGCCAGCTCGATCGTCGCGCCCACGCCCGCTTCGTGCGCCTTGGCGGCCGCCTGCGGGTCCCAGATCAGGCCCACTGCCGCGTCGCGTGCACCCAGGCGCAGCAGCGCGCGCACGAGGCCCATGGTGTTCGAGTCGCCGCCCACGCCCGGGTTGTCCTGCGTATCGGCGATGACCACCGGTTGCGTGGCGTGCTCAGCGAGACGCATGGCCTCGCGCACGGCGGCGTCGGGGTCGAGAAAATGCACCTCCCAGTCGCGCTCCTGCTCGACGATGGCCGAAGCCAGTTCGTTCACCGCCGTCACCACGGCGGCCTCGTCGAAGCCGTAACCCCACACGGCCGCGCCGCATTCGGGGAAATCGGAGGCCGGGAAACCCGGCGCGAACGAAAGCGAGACGACCGAATCGTCCTCCAGTTGCGCGAGATGCGCGTACGTGCCGCGGGCCGGTTCCGCGAGCGTGCACATGCCGTTCACGGGAATCAGGAACGGAATGCGGCGCACGTAGCGCTTGAGCCTACGCTCGGGTTCCGCTACGAGGCGCATGAGGATCTGCGCGGCGCGCGCGCCCGTTTCGGCCATGTCGACGTGCGGATAGGTGCGATACGCGACCATGGCGTCGGCGTGCGTGAACATCTGCTCGGTCACGTTGGCGTGCAAATCGAGCGAGACCACCACGGGCATGTCGCTACCCACGATGGCCCGCACACGCGCGAGCAGCGCGCCTTCGCCATCGTCCAGATGCTCGGCGACCATCGCGCCGTGCAGGTCGAGATAGATGGCGTCGAAGCCGCCGCGCCGCACGGCATCGACGATTTCGCCGGCAATGCGCTCGAACGCGTCTTCGGTCACGTGCGCGGAAGCGCTCGCCCCCGCCCAGATGACCGGCACGAGCGTATGACCCGCGGCCTCCGCCGCCTGGATGAAACCGCCGGCGGGCACGTTCACGTCGCGCAGCGAGAGCACGTCGGCGCCGCGCGTGAGCGGCGGAAAGCCCTCGCCCTGAACGAAACTTTGATAACTGGCTTTCGTCGGGGCGAACGTGTTGGTTTCGTGCTGGAAGCCCGCGATGAGAATCTTCATTTTCCTTTACCTCACTTGCATAGGATGACTGATCAAATGAATTGCCTGCCTTAGCCTGAAGGCACAACGTGCGTTCAATGCTTTTCGCTCGCGAGTCTGACTGAAAGAATCAGCAGCGCGCCAATGAGCGACACGCCCGCCATGGCGAGCAGCGCTGGCTGCAGGCTGCCCGCCGCCGTCTTGATCCAGCCGATGGCAGCAGGCCCCCAGAATCCGCCGGAAAGCCCGATGGTGTTGATGAGCGCAATGCCGCCAGCCGCAGCCGGCCCCTTGATGTACTCGGGCGGAATCGCCCAGAAGACCGTGTAGGCCATCCACAGCGCCATCGTGACAAGTGTGAGCAGCGCAAGCGTGGGCGCCAGATGATTGCCCGTGGCCGAGCACAGCGCGAAAAGCAGCGCGGCTGCCGCTGCCGGCACCGCGCAGTGAAAGCGCCGCTCGCCGAGCCGGTCCGAGCGTCGGCCCATATAAAGCATGGCGACCGCCGCCGCGACATACGGGATCGACGTGTACCAGCCCAGCGTGATGAGATTGCTCACGCCTTGCGCCTTGAGAATGGCGGGCAGCCAGAAACTGATGGCGTATATCGACGCAATGATGCAGAAGTACGCAAACGCCAGCACATACACCTTGCGATCGCGCAGCACGCTGCCGAACGAGGTGGCGTGCGCCTCGGGCGCGCCGACTTCGGCTTCGAGCTGGCGCTTTTCGGCGTCGCTCAGCCATGCGGCGTCGGCCGGGCGGTCGGGCAGATAGAAGAACGTCGCGATGCCGAGCACGATGCACGGCAGGCCTTCCACGAGAAACATCCATTGCCAGCCCGCGAGCCCCGCCTTTCCCGCCAGCATACTCATGATGGCCGCCGAAACGGGCCCGCCGACAATGCCGCCAATCGGCCCGGCGAGGAACACCATCGCTATGGCGCGTGCCATGCGCGAGGGACCGTACCAGCGCGAGAGATAGAAGATCATGCCTGGCGCGAAACCCGCTTCGAACACGCCTAGCAAAAAGCGCATGGCGTAGAACGCGGGAACGCTGCGCACGAACAGCATGCACGCCGACGTGATGCCCCACAGCACGAGAATCCGCCCGAAGGTCTTGCGCGCGCCGATTTTGGGCAGCAACAGGTTGCTCGGCAATTCGAACAGCACGTAGCCGATGAAGAAAATGCCCGCGCCCACACCATAGGCGGCATCGGAGAAGCCGAGGTCGGTCTGCATCTGCAGCTTGGCGAACCCGACATTCACGCGGTCGAGGTAAGCAAACAAATAGCAGATCAGCAGAAACGGCAGCAATCGCGCGTTGATCCTGCTGTACAGCGCGGAAGCGTCAAGGCTTCTCGCGCGGGGAAGAATGGCGGCCATGTCCTGTCTCCTGTTGGTGTGCGTCGTGCGCAATACCATCCTGGCCAGGGCATACTTCGCTAGCAAGAGCAACAAAGTTCACATATCGTTCTTTTTCAGGCAACAGTCCCTTCACGCGAATGAGGGCGCGATGCGCGAGATCAATCAGCAGCGGCTGCGCTATTTCCACGAGGTGCTCACGCACGGCACGATCCGCGGCGCCGCGGACAGCCTGAACACCTCGCCCTCGGTCATCACGCGGCAAATCAAGCTGCTGGAGGACGAACTCGGCGCGCAACTGTTCGAGCGCCAGGCGCGCGGCGTGAAGCCCACCGAGGCGGCGGCGCATCTGCTGGAGTTCTGGCGCGGCTATCGCGCGCAGCAGGAGAAGTTCGAGGACCAGTTGCACGCGTTGCGCGGGCTCCAGCAAGGCCGTGTGGATCTGGCGGTGAGCGAAGGCTACGTGGATGCGCTCGTCGCCGAAGTCATCACGCCGTTCTGCGCGCAGTATCCGAAGCTCGATGTGAGCCTCACGATGCTGCCCGTCGACGACGTGCTCAACGAGGTTGCCGAAAGCCGCGCGCATATCGGGCTTGCGTTCAATCCGCCGCCGCATGAGCGCATCGAATACCGCGCGAGTTCGGCGCAGCCCGTCATGCTGCTGGTGCGCCGCGACCATCCGCTCGCGCTGCGGGGCACGCCCGCCACGATCGACGACCTGCTTGCGTGGCCGCTCGCGTTGATGCCCAGCACGTTCGGCATCGGGCATCTTGCGAACATGCTGGCGTTCGCGGAGAACGTCGAGATACGCGCGACGCTCACCACGAATTCGCTTACCGCGCTCAAGCGTTTCGTCGCTACGGAAAACTTCGCGACGCTGATTGGCGAGTTCGCCGCTTCGCGCGAGATTCAGGCCGGCGAACTCGTGACCGTGCCGATCGATCACGCGCTCTTTCAAGGCACGAAGGCGCGCGTGCTCGTGAAGTCAGGGCGGCCGCTCGTCGCGGCCGCACATGAGTTGCTCGACTGGATTTTGCAACGCATGACGATGTTTCAGGCGGCGGCCTAGAGGGCGAAGCCCACGCCCTCACCCAAACCGCACGCAATACACCGGCGGCAAGTGCGCCGAAACAAGCCGCCAGTTTTCGCCGCCGTCGTCCGAGGTCCAGAGCGCGCCCGTGGTCGACCCCATGGCGAGACGCGTGCCGGAGTCGTCGATGTCGAGGCCGTGCCGGTACACGAGGTCGTACGCAGGCGCGGCTGGCAACCCGTTCGAAAAGCGCTCGAAGGTGCGCCCGCCGTCGCGCGTGCGCGTGACGACGAAGTGGCCATCCACGGGAACGCGGTACTGGTCTTTTTGGGCCGGGACGAACCACGCGGTATCGGGCTCGCGCGGATGTACCACGACCGCGAAGCCGAAGCTCGACGGCTGCGCTTCGATACGCCGCCAGTGCGCGGCGCCATCGGTCGAACGGAAGATCGCGCAGTGATGCTGCGTCCACAGCACATCCGGGTTCGCCGCGCATTGCACCACGCGGTGCGGGTCCTGCGCGTTGGGCTCGCCGCGGCGCTCGGGCGGCATGTAGTCGGCTTCCATGCCCTCGGCGGTGAGGCGCCAGGTCGCGCCGCCGTCGCCCGTTTGCCAGACGCCGCCGCACGACACGCCTACCGTGACATGCCGGCTGTCGCGCGGATCGACCATCACCGAATGGATGCCCGGCGCGTCGTAGCCTCCTCCTGCCCATTCGCGCCGCTCCGGGCGGTCCCACAGCGCACGGTTGAGTTCCCAGGTATCGCCGCCGTCTGCGGAGCGGAACAGGCCACCCGGTATCGTGCCCGCCCACAGCACGCCCGGCTCGTCCGCGCCGCCGGGTTCGAGCGACCAGATCTGCTGGAGCGACCACGGCGCGGGCAGACGGCCCAATGCGTCCGGTTCGTTGGCCTGAATGTCATCGGCAGGCTGTGGCGGATACACGGGCACCGCGCACTCCTCCCAATCCGCCATGCCCGCGCGCCTGCGATGCAGTTTCACGCCGAAGTGGCCGAGATTGAGCGCGGCATAGAGCGAGCCGTCGCGCGCGTCGGGCATCACCATGCTCACCGGCTCGCCGACGAATTCAGGTTCGCCGATTGACCAGCCGCCCTCTCCATCGGCTTGCAGAACGAATAGCCCCTTGCGGGTTGCGACTAGCAATCGATCGCTCATCTCGCGTGCCCCTGTTGTCATCCACCCGATAGCGCCTGCACGACATACACCCGGCTCGCTTCGCCGAGCGCATCGCTCAGATGCTCCCGGTCGCGTAGCCGGACGCCGTCCACGAACACCGCCAGATGTTTTCGCAGCGCGCCCTGATCGTCGAGGATATAGCCGCGCAAACGAGGCTGCTCGGCAAACACGGCATCGAACGCTTCGCGCAGCGTGCGCGCGTCGATCTCGCGTTCGGGCGTCGCGACGTGCCGCTGAATGGAGGCTGCGAAGAAGATGTGCGCCATGGCGGGCCGGCGGCGCGGAAATGGCCGCATCCGCTGGTCCTGTAGTTTAGGCCATCCAGCGTAGGCTTCGAGGCGTTGCCGCACGCCGAAGCCCCTGTCCTGTCCTGCCGTGCAGCGCACCAAACGCACCCGGACGCGCCGAACGCCAAGCCAGTCGTTACGGCGCGCTGCCTTCCGGTTTGGATTTGCCGTGCAGGCACGGCGTCGGCAAGCGCATGCGATACAGGGAAATCGCCTGAATCGTCAGCACGCAGAGAATTGCCGCCCCGTAAGCGGCCAGCAGGTTCCAGTGCCCGAGCGTGAGGCTCAGCACGAAGAAGAACGAGGCGAAACCCAGCAGTCCCGTGGTCATGCCGCGCATCAGTTGCTGCGCCGCTTCATGGCCGATCATGCGGTGCGCGAACACGGCAAGGATGATCGCCATGAACGGGAACGACGCGAGCACGCCGCTCGCCTCGGGGCCGACGTAAGGCGCGATCAGCGTCACGCTCACGACGAGGCCGGCAATCAGCATCATGCGCGAAGGCAGATCCCACCACGGCGGCGCGAGCCGCGCCGTTCTCGCCGGCTTGTTGGGGATGAGGTTCAGCGCAAGGGCGATGGCCAGAATGGCGAAGAGATAAAGACCATGGGCCGGCAGCGCGCTCCATTGCAGCACGAGGGCGACGAGCGCAAACGTCGCGCCTCCCGCTGCCAGGGCCACCTTCCAGCCACGCGCAGCAACCCTGCAATAGGCGACGCAGAACGCCGCCTGAGCCGCCGTTGCGACGAGCGAGCCCGACGTGGCTTGCGCGGCGAACGCAGGACCGTGCTCCAGCGCGAGAAAAACCGAGACCGGCCCAGATGTGAGCGGCAGCCCCACGAGCAATCCGCCGACCGCTTCGCCCCAGCGGCGAGCAGCGAGACTGGCGGCCAACAGCAACAACGGCGTAACGACGAGCTTGAAAAGCAGAAGATCCATGATGAGCGACGCAATGCGGAGAATGCCAACTTTCAGGAATGCGCGGCACGGGTAACACGAGTTACGTTACGTCCCGCGGCTTTGTGCCCATATTGAAGGGCGCCAACATGGCTGACAAACCATTTGTCGTCATATAATGCGTGAGCAAAACTCACACGTACCGCACGCATCCTGCTCCATGTTCGACCGCCTTCCCCCGTTGCAAACCCTGCGCGCCTTCGAAGCCACCGGACGGCTCCTCAGCATGACGCTGGCGGCGCAGGAACTGCACGTCACGCATGGCGCGGTGAGCCGCCATATCAAGACGCTCGAAAGCCATCTGGGCGTGGCGCTCTTCCAGCGCCTCACGCGGCGCATCGTCCTGACCGAGGCGGGCGCCGAATTCCTGCTGGCCGTCAACCGCGCGCTCGCTGAATTGACCAAGGAGTCCGAGCGCTTGCGCACGCACGACAGCGTCACGCGTCTGAAGATCAACGCGAGCGTGTCCTTCGCGAACCGCTGGCTCGCGCCGCGCCTCTATCGCCTCAAGGCTCGCCATCCGGAACTGGACGTGCACCTCGACGTGACCGACAAATACGTCGATCTCAACGACTCGGACGTCGATGTCGCCATTCGCTACGGCAGCGGGCGCTACCCGCGCGTGCTGGCCGAGCGCATTCTGGAAGAAACCGTGACGCCAGTTTGCAGTGCTGACTATCGGGCGAAGATGGGCGGCATGGCCTCGGTCGAAAGCCTCGCGCGCTGCACCTTGCTGCACGAGGGAGGCATGCTCGCTAACTGGGAGCAATGGCTGGCGCTGGCGGGCTTGAGCGGCGTGCGCAGCGATCGCGGCACGGCCTACAGCCATGGGAGCCTCGCGATCGAGGCGGCGATACGCGGCGAAGGCGTGGCGCTGGGGCGCAGCGTGATCGTGGCGGACGACATCGCGGCTGGCCGACTCGTCGCGCCGTTCCCGCACTTGCGTCTCGAGTCCGAACGCGGCCATGACCTCGTCTACCGCATCGGCAGCCGCGACGATCCCAAAGTGCGCGCCGTGCGCGACTGGCTCGCCGACGAAATCCGGCTCTTTCTCGCCGAGGCCAGTTGAGGCACGTCGAGGGCCACGCGCGCGCAAGGCGCTGGGCTCAGTAACCGAGCGCCACCTTGGCGAGCATGCCGCACGCCACGCACACCAGGATCGCGGCGAAACCCATCTGCGTATGCCGCGCTGAGACGCGGTGCGAAACGTGACGACCCAGCATCATGCCGACAACAGTCGCGACGCTGAACCAGAGCGTGAGGTCGAGCCGCAGCGGCACGCCGTGCAGCACCGTCGCCACGACACCGCCAGAGCCCACGAGCGCGATGACCATCAGCGACGTCGCAACGATGCCGTGCATGGAAATGTTCGTGAGCTTGCGCAGCATGGGCACGATGACGAAGCCGCCGCCCACGCCGAGCAGACCCGTCATCAGGCCCGTCAACGCGCCGGTCGACGCCAGCGCGAGCGCCGTGGTTTTCGACCAGACGAGGCGTCCTGTGTCGGGATTGATACGCCCCACGCAAAGCGGCGACGCTTCCTGCAGCGCGCGCTTTTTCCCAATGGTTTGACGCAGCAGACGCACGGCCACGAACAGCATCACGCCGGCGAAGAGCGCGAGCAGCAGACGTTGCGGCATGGCTTGCGCGAGACGCACGCCGAGCCACGTGGTCGGCACGCCCGCCAGCGCCATGCAGAACGCCGCGCGATAGCGCACGAGGCGCTTTCTGAAGGCTTCGAGCGCGCCGATTCCCGCGCTGCTCGCCACGGCGATCAACGCGACCGGCGTGGCCTGCTGCATGGGCCAGCCCATTCCCACCACGATGGCCGGCACGGCGAGAATGCCGCCGCCGGCGCCCGTGAGTCCCAGCAACGCGCCGATCATGGCGCCGAGAACGAGTGAAACGATCATCGAGGGTCGATGCTCATCGTGACTTTGAACGGTGAGGTCAAGCGGGCACGGTGGCCACAGCGGCCGGCAGGCACGGCGCCACCGCGCGGCGAATGCAGTCCACCGCGAAATCGACGTCTTCCGGTTTCGTGAAGCGCCCGAGGCTCAAGCGCACCGTGCGGTTTGCCGCTTCCTCGCTAACCCCGATTGCCGTGAGGACATGCGAAGGCGTACCCGCAGCCGAGTTGCAAGCCGAAGTCGAGGAAATCGCGAGGTCGCCGGTCAGCAGGAACGGGAAGAAGCCCGGCAGATCGATCGTGAGGCTCAGCGTGTGTGGAATACGCTTCGCGCGCGCCGCGTTGAGCGTGACGCCCGGCAACGCGAGCACCTCGGCCAGCAGGCGCCCGCCCAGACGCGCAATGCGTTCGCTGTCCTTTTGCAGCGCCTCGCGCGCAATCACGCACGCCACACCCATGCCGACGATCTGATGCGTGGCCAGCGTGCCCGAGCGCAAGCCGCGCTCGTGGCCGCCACCGTGCATTTGCGGCGCAATGCGCTCGAACGCCTCGCGGCTCACATAGATGGCGCCGATGCCCTTCGGCCCGTACACCTTGTGCGCCGACATCGAGAGAAGGTCGATGCCCATCGCTCTCACGTCGATGGGCGTCTTGCCGAGCGCCTGCGCCGCATCGACGTGCAGCAGTGCGCCCGCGGCATGCACCACGCGCGCAATCGCCGCGACGTCGGTAAGCGTGCCCAGTTCGTTGTTGACCAGCATGAGCGAGACGAGCCCGGTGTCGGCGTTCAGCGCAGCGGCCACGGCCTCGGCCGTGATCTCGCCGTGCGCGTTCGGCGCGAGCCGCGTGACGGCCATGCCGCGCGCTTCGAGGCTCGTCATCGTATCGAGAATGGCCTTGTGCTCAAGCTGGCTCGTGATGAGGTGGCGCTTTTGCGTCGCGCGATCCGCATAGCCCTTGAGCGCGAGATTGTTCGACTCGGTTGCGCCGGAAGTCCAGACGATCTCTTCGGCATCGGCGCCGATGAGCGCCGCCACGTCCTTGCGCGCCTGCTCGACGAGCCGCCGCGCCCGCTGGCCCGCGCCATGCGAGCTTGATGCGGGATTGCCGAAGTCGCCTTCCATGCCCAGACAGCCGAACATCGCCTCGATCACCCGCGGGTCCGCCGGGGTGGTCGCGGCATAGTCAAAGTAACGCAAATCGCCCTTCTCGCTCATCTTCGTTTCTCGCACAACGGAATGTCGAAAATGCTACGCGTCGGACGCTAAAAAATGGTTCCAAAATTAAGCGGATTCTCCAAACGCAGGAGTATCCATTTCTACTCAACAGGCCTCTTGCGAAATGAAATTCTCGATTCATCGGCTCTGGAGCCGTGCGACGGCTGCGGACAGGCAGGACCTGCCCGAAAACCCGCAGGCGATGCCTCATCACCCTTCGGGCGTTGCGATGTCCGCGCGGATCAGTTCGTCGGCAAGCGTGAGGGCCTGTTGCCGCGCCAGCGGACCCGTGGCGCACGGCCCCGGACGCGGGCAGCCGTCGAACGGATAGATGAGCCGCCCGTCGGTCTTGCGGCGAATACGCAGCAATCCGTAGTAGCGGCCCGCCCCGTCGATCTGCTCGCCGCAGAAGACTTCGTAGTCTTCCGCGGTGGTCGGGCGGCGCGTGGCCGGTTTCGGCCTTTTCTCGGGCATGTGGGCACTCCGCGAATATCAAGGGCGAGATATGCGCATTTCCAGCAAACGCCGCGCCCGGCACGCCATTGCCGCCTGGCGGCCGCCCGTTCCCGCTGCGTGCCCGCACGATGGGCGTCGCACGGAAATCAGCGATAACGGGCACAATACGCGCCTACGCCGCCGCGCCGGACACTCTGTTCGAGATTCGAACGCGCTTTTTGAACACGCCGCTCGAACGCGCCCGCGCCGCCGCAACGGAATCCGCCCTTTTCACGCTGTCATGACCCACGATCTGCCCGAACGTCCAGCCATCGCCGCACGCCCGGCGAACTCGCCGCGTTTCCTGCTGTTCCTGATCTGCCTGTTCGCCTCCGCCGGACAGCTCGCCATCGACATCTACGTGCCCGCGCTGCCTGCCATGGCGCGCTACTTCGCGACCTCGCCGCAAGCGATCCAGTCGAGTGTGTCGGTCTATATGGCGGCGTACGCACTCGGCCAGCTGATCTTCGGGCCGATCTCCGACGCCCTGGGACGCAAACGCGTGCTGGCGTTCGGCCTTGTCGTCTACACGATCGGCTGCCTGCTTTCGCTGGCCGCGCCGAATCTGGAAACGTTTGTGCTGGCGCGCTGCCTGCAGGGCTTCGGCATCGCCGCGACCAACCTGCTCGCCAAGGCCATCATCACTGACTCGTTCGTGGGCACCGCGCTCATGCACGCGTTCACCTATATGTCGATCACATGGGGGCTCGCGCCGATCATCGCGCCCGTGATCGGCGCGCACTTGCAGGAGCTGTTCGGCTGGAAGTCGTGCCTCGTGTTCCTGCTCGTCTATTCGCTGGTGATGTGGGCGCTGCTGTGGCGCTTTCGCGAGACCTTGCGGCAACCGGTGCATCTGGAGCCGCGCACGCTCATCGCGAACGCGGGAAAGGTGCTCGCGAGTCCCGTGTTCCAGAGCTGCTTTCTCGCTCAGGGCCTGTGCTACAGCATCTTGCTGGTGTTCAACATCATCGGGCCGTTCATGGTGCAGAACACCTTGCATAAGCCGCCGACGTTCTTCGGCTATCTGGCACTCGGCATCGGCTTGATGTATTTCCTCGGCGGCCTCTCGAACCGGCTGCATGGCCCGCGCCTGCCCCCCCCGGAACAGCGGCTGCGCGTGGGCGCGCGCGTGATGGCGGGCGCGGCGATCGTCATGCTCGTGCTCGCGCTCACGGTGGGCTTGCGCGTGTGGACGCTCGCCACGCCCGTGCTCGTGATGGGTCTGTGCGCGGGCGCGATGTATCCCACGCTGATGGCGAAGGGCAATTCGCTGTTCCCGCATATCGCGGGATTGACGAGCGCGATTCTGGGCTGCGCGCTGCTGCTCGTTTCCTCGGCGATGATGGGCCTGGCCGGCTTCGTGTCCGTGCATGTGCTCACGCCGCTCGCGGTGTTCTTCGTCCTGCTCGCGCTCACCGTCGTTTTGATGGTGACGAAGTTGCTGCGGCACCTCGCGCAAAGTCAGGCTGCGGCCACCGCGCTCGCGCAGCGCAGCGGCGAGGCGGCTTGAGCCGCTACCGCTCTGACTACCTGATCGCGCGCGCCACGTCCTGCAACTGCGTGAAGGCGCGGTAACGCGCCTCGTGCAGCGCCGCGATCTCGCCCGTGGCCGGTGCGTAGACCTTGCTGATCTGCGACATCGCGGCCATCGCCTCGCGGGCGTTCTCATATAAGCCGCCCGCCACGGCGCCCAGCATGGCCGCGCCCAACAAGACGGGCTCGTCTGCATGAGTGGCGAGTACGGGCTTACCCGTTGCGTCCGCAAGCAATTGGCGCACGAGGTCGAGCCGGCCAGCACCGCCGCTGATCACGACCTGCTCGATCGGCGCGCCCGCCTGGGCCTGCACCTCGATGATCTGCCGCAACCCATAGCCGATGCTGCAAATACCGGCGACATAGAGCGCGATGAGGCTCTCCATGTCCGTCTCCATGCCGAGTCCCGCGATGACCGCCCGCGCGTGCGGATCGGCGAACGGCGCGCGGTTGCCGAGGAATTCCGGCACGACGTGCAGCCCCTGATCGTGCGCGAGGCGCACCGCGCCAGAGAGGCCGTCCGAAGCCTGCGCCGCCAGCCCGGCGAGCATCGTCGGCAGCGACTGATTTTCGCTCGCCGCGCGGCTCGCGGCTTCTCTCGCGAGCGGATGCAGCGTGATGAGCCGCTCGATCGCCGCGCCCGCCACCGATTGCCCGCCCTCGTTGAGCCACGCCTCGGGCACCATCGCCGAGTAGTACGGGCCCCACACGCCCGGCACGAACACAGGGTCGCGCGTGGTCGTCATCGTGCATGACGAGGTGCCGAACACATACGCGAGACACGCCTCGGGCTGCCCTTGCGCGCCCACCGTGCCGATGCCGCCCGCGTGCGCGTCGATCACGCCCGTCGCCACCGGCGTGCCCGCGCGCAGGCCGAGCTGCGCGGCGGCCTGCGGCGTGAGCCCGCTGCCGAGCGCCGTGCCAGGCTCGACTATCTTCTGACCGATGCGCGCGAAACCTTCGTCGGCGAGCACGCCAAGACCCACGGTGCGAAAGTAATTCTCGTCCCAGCGCTGCTCGTGCGCGAGATAGGTCCACTTGCAGGTCACGGTGCAGGTGGAACGCGACAGGTCGCCCGTGGCGCGCCACGTGAGAAAGTCGGTCAGGTCGAAGAACTGCCAGGCGGCGGCGAACACCTTGGGCCTGTTTTCCAGCAGCCAAAGCAGCTTGGGCGTTTCCATCTCGGGCGAGATCTTGCCGCCCACGAAACGCAGCACATCGTGGCCCGTGGCGTTGATGCGCTCGGCCTGCGCCACGGCGCGATGGTCCATCCACACGATGATGTCGCGCTCTGCCATTTCAGACGGCCCAACGGGCAGCGGCTGGCCGCCCTCGCCCAGCACGACGAGCGAACAGGTGGCGTCGAAACCGATTCCTGCGATTCGCTCCGGCGAAATCGCCGCCTGTGCCAGCGCGTCCTTGACGGCATGGCACACGGCATTCCATATCTGCGTGCTCGATTGCTCGACGATCGCGCCGCTCTCATGAAACACGGTGATGTCGTGTTTTGCCGACGCCACCATGCGTCCAGCGGAATCGAAAATACCGGCGCGGGCGCTGCCCGTGCCCACATCGACGCCGACGGTATGGCGCGGGCCGCCAGCCTGGTTAATTGAGGTCATGGCTCGTTGACTGTGTATTTACAGATCGACACTGTTAGGCAGGATCACGAGGTCGCGAATGGTGACGTTGCGCGGCCGCGTGAGCATGAATACCACGGAATCGGCGACTTCCTTCGGCTGCATCAGACTGCCCTGGGCGAGCGCTTCGTCCATCTTCGCCTTGGGCCAGTCGTCCAGCAACGCCGTGACCACGGGGCCCGGCAGCACCGCGCCCACGCGCACGCCGTGCTTCGCGACCTGGCGGCGCACGGTGTGCGCGAAGGCCTGCACCGCGAACTTCGACGCCGTGTAAATGGGCTCCCACACCACCGGCACGACGCCCGCCACCGAACTCGTGAAAATGATATCGCCCGTCTTCTGCGCGATCATGTGCGGCAGCACCGCATGCACTGAGCGAAACGCGGCGTTGATGTTCAGGTTGAGCATGCGGTCCCACTCGTCGGGATTGCCGTTCGCCACCTCACCGCCGACATAGGCGCCCGCATTGGCGTGAAAGATGTCGAGCCCGCCCGCGAGTTCAAGAATCCTGGGCAGCATGGCCGCATAGTCCGCAGGGTTGAGCAGATCCATGGCGAGCGGCAGCGCATTGGGCCCCAGCTCCGCGCAACATTTGGCGAGCCGGTCCTGCGCTCGGTCGATCAGCACGACTTTCGCGCCTTCGTCCACGAACGCGCGCGCGCACGCGAAGCCGATGCCGGACGCCGCGCCCGTAATGGCGGCGACCTTTCCCTTGATCGATTCAGACATGGGTGACTTTCTCCTTGAATCAGGTTCCAACGCTTTACGCGCGGCCATGCGAAACGCGCGACTGACGGGCGAGCGAATCGACGATCACCGCAATGGCCAGCACGGCGCCGGTAATCATGAAGCGCAGCGACGACGACAGATTCAGCAGCGTGAGGCCGCTCGCAATCGACTGGATGACGATAATGCCAAGCACTGCCGACCATGCGCTGCCGCGCCCGCCGAACAGGCTCGTGCCGCCGATCACGGCCGCCGCGATGGCGTTGAGGTTCACGTCGCCCGTGCCGGCCTGCTGGCTCGCTGAGGCGAGGCGCGCCGCGGTCAGCACGCCGCCAATCGCGGCGAGGCTTGCGCACAGCACGAAAGCGCTCGTATAGATCGCACCGACCTTGATACCCGCGCGCCGCGCGGCTTCGTGATTGCCACCCACGGCGTGCATCGAACGGCCCCAGCGCGTGCGCGTGAGCGCGTATTGCATGACGACCGCAAGCCCCAGAAAGAGGCCGAACATAAGCGGCACACCACGTCCGCGGTTGAGATAGGCCACGACGATTTCGAGGAACACGGTCAGCGCCACCACGCGCCCAAGCAGGCCTGCGACCGAAGGCGCGGAGAGCCTCGCCGCATGGCGGCGCGTGCGCGTGCGCATGCCGAGCAGCAGGAGCACGATACCGGGCAGCAGCGCAATCACATGCGAGGCGATCGGCGGTATGACCATCAGTTGTCCGAAATTCACCATCGTCGAGCCGTAAGGCAGATTGATCGAACCCGTCGAGCCCAGCACGTAGAGTTGCATGCCGAGAATGGCGAGCAGGCCCGCGAGCGTGGAGACGAAACTTGGCATGCCTATCCAGTTGAGCAGCAGCGCATACAGCGCGCCGATCACCGCGCCCACCGCAATGGCGGCGACGATGGCGATCAGCACCGGCCAGCCGTCGTTGACCCACAGCGTGCCGACGAGCGCCGAAGCGAAGCCGCTCATCGAGCCTACCGAAAGATCGATCTGCCCAAGCATCAGCACGCAGACGATGCCAAGCGAAATCACGCCGACCGTCGAGCAGTCGAACAGCATGTTCACGAGGTTGTCGGCGGAGAGAAACACCGGGTTCAGGCTCGTGAACACCGTCCAGATGATGACGAGCCCCGCGATGACCGGGAGTGAACCCAGATCGCCCGAACGCACGCGATCGACGAATGCCGCAACGCTCTCGCCGATTCCGCTCGCATGCTTCACGCGCACGTCGCTGCGGTCGAGCAACGTGGCGGGCCTGGAGGCGTCCTGGTCTTCAGGCTGCGGAGCGCCATGGATAGTCTTGCTCATGATCGTTCCTTTCATTGGACGTCCTGTTGCGTCTGGCGGCGGCCCGCGCGGCGCGACACCGCGTTTTCCGTCGCGCCGGTGATCGCCGCCACGAGTTCGGCATTGGATGAGTCGGGATAGAAGATCCCGTTGTTGCGTCCGAGGCGCAGCACGACGATGCGGTCCGCGACCGCGCGCACGTCTTCCATGTTGTGGCTGATCATGATGACGGCATGCCCGCGGTCGCGCACGCGCTCGATCAGGTTCAGCACCTCGGCGGTCTGCGCCACGCCGAGCGCGGCGGTCGGCTCGTCGAGCATGATGAGCTTCGGATCGAGCAGCAGCGAGCGCGCGATCGCCACCGTCTGGCGCTGGCCGCCCGAGAGCGAGGCGACCACGTCGCGCACACTGGAAATGCGCGCCGATAGCTCGTTGAGGAGCGTCCAGGCCTTCACTTCCATCGTGACCTCGTCGAGCCGGTAAGGGCTCAACTCGCGGCCGAGGAAGATGTTCGCCACGACGTCGAGGTTCTCGCACAGCGCGAGGTCCTGGAACACCGTCGCGATGCCTAAGTCGAGCGCCGTGCCCGGATCGGACAGGTTCACCGGCTGGCCGCGGAAGGTGATCGTCCCGGCGCTCGGCTGGTGCACGCCCGCGAGAATCTTCACGAGCGTCGATTTGCCCGCGCCGTTGTCGCCAACGAGGGCGACCACCTCGCCCGCATGCACGTCGAGCTCGATGTCCGTGAGGGCCGAAACCGCGCCGAAGTGCTTCGAGATGCCGCGCAGGCTCAGCACCAGCTCGCCGGGCGCGCCGCGTGTCGTGGCGCGGTTCGTGGATTCGTCAGTCATGAAATGGGTACCTCTTCGTTTCTCTCGGGGCCCGGCCCGTGCCGGGCCCAACCACGCGTATCAGCCGCCGATGCCGAGCTTCTTGCAACCATCGGCGTAGCGGCCCGCGCACAGGTCCTTCGCGTTCGCGAAGCCCTTGTCCACGACTTCTGCCTTGATGTTCTTCTGTGTGATGACGGCCGGCTTGAACAATTGCGAGGGCGTCTTGAAGAGCGTCGTCTCGCCCTTCACGGGCTTGCCGTCGAGGAAGCCCACGGCCACCTTCGCCGCCGCGCCCGCCACGATCTCGCTGGGCTTGAGGATCGTGTTGTACTGGTCGCCCGCGATGATGAGTTGCAGGCCTGCGGTTGTCGCGTCGTTACCCGTAACCGGCGGAACCGGGTTCACGCCCGCCGCCTTGAAGGCCGCAATGGTGCCGCCGGCCGTGCCGTCGTTGGCCGCCACGACGCCCACGATCTGCGGCCCGAAGCGCGTGATCTGCCCGCTCACCCACTGCTGCGCCTTGGGCGGCGCCCACTCGGGCGTGTCGTACTCGGAGAGCGTCTTGTATCCGCTGCCCTGCAGCCCTTCGTGAATGCCCTTCTTGATGAGCCCGGCGGCGGCGTCGGTCGGCGAGCCGTTCACTTCGAGCACGCCGCCCTTGCTCCCGGCAACGCCCGACTCCTTCAGGTGCGCAACGAGCGACTGCGCGATCGACTTGCCGATTTCCTCGTTGTCGAACGAGACGTAATAATCGGCGGGCGTGGAAGGCACGGGCCGGTCATACGCGATGACCTTGATGCCCTGGCTCTGCGCCATATGCACGAGCGAAGCGGCAGCGGTGGAATCCACCGGGTCGAGCACGATGACCTTCGCACCCTGCGCGATCACCGAGTTGAACTGTTGCTGCTGCTGCGAGGCATCGGCATTCGCATTCTGGTAGAGCACCTTGCAGTCCGGGCAGAGCTTGCCCATTTCGGCCTTGAAGCCGGGGAAGTCGTGCTGCTCGTAGCGCGTGGAGGCCTGGTCGGGCATCAGGAACGCGACCGTGCCGGAAGGTGCGGCATAGGCGGACGTGATGCCCGCGAGGGCGAGACTGAGTGCGGTGGCGCCGATCAGTTGGGTGTGAAGTCGGGTCATTGGGTGTCTCCGTTTTTTGGTTGAATGCCTGGTGGGTTGCCGGTGTTGCCGTGCTGCCTTGTGAAAGTGTGAGTTCGTCCTCCGCAGTACCCGGTATGAGCACTGCGTTTGAATCCTTTATGGAACGATCCGCTAGCCGATCGCTGGCACGCCGTACACGGCTTCGCTCTTGCTGGCCGCGCTCGCGGCATTGAGCCGCTGATACGATCGCCAGCGAGAAGGCGACATTTCCTTGAGCAGCAGGAACTGGCGGTTGAAATTCGAGAGGTTGTTGAAACCCACCTGATAGCAGATGTCCGTGATATTCAGTTCACCTGACATCAACAGCTGGCACGCCAGATTGATACGCAGCTGGTTTACGTAGCGCACGAACGACACACCCGTATGGCGGCGGAAGTAGCGCGAAAACGCGCTCACGCTCTGCCCGGCCAGTTCCGCCAGCTCCGTTTCGCGCAGTTCCTGCGAGAGGTTCTTGCCGATGAAGGCGAGCACGTGATTGATGCGCGTGCCTGCATAGCGGGCAGGATCGGCGCGATACGCCTCGCTCGCGAGCGCCGCAGGTTCGTCGCTTTGCACGAGCAGGTCGAGCAAGTCGATAAAGAGTGTGACGCGCCGCATGCCTTGCGCACCCAGCATCTCACGCAGGATCGGCTCGGCGGCCCCGCCTGTTTCCGGCGTGAACAAGAGGCCCCAGCGCGACGCGTCGAGCAGTGGCTCCACACGCCGGAATTCGGGAAACGCCTCGATCGCGCGTGCGATGAAATCCGCATCGAACTGAAGAACGAGGCAGCGTTCGTCCACCGGTTCATCGTGTGGCACGCTGCTCACCCAGTTGTGCGGCAGGTTCGGGCCGATCATCACGAGATTGCCGGGCGCGAAGCTGCCAATGAAATCGCCCACGAAATACTTGCCGGTGGTCGCTGTGATGAGGTGGATTTCGTACTCCGGATGGAAGTGCCAGCGCACCGTCCGATAGGGATAGCCGTGCGACCAGACCTTGAACGACTCGTCGCGCGGCACGGCGACCAGTTCGAGGTCAGGCTGGGAATGTGTGGCGCGGGACGCGTCCATACGCGCCGTGGCTGCCCCAATGGTTTGCATCTCGACTCCTCCTGCACGGGTTTTTTCTTGTTCTGCGACGGCGCTTCGCGCATACGCTGGACCTGACTCGACTGCCGCGCCGCCATAACTGAAAATTAACCGGCGCGGCACGCATTCACCACTGAAAATCAGACCGCAGACTGATACTTTCTTGCATTCGGGTTAGTCCTGGGCGCATTCCTGAGTGCCGGAAGTCAACTTTTGTGCACAGCAACAGCGCTCGTGGGCGAGATCCGAAACACGTAAATCGCCGAGAAACGGCAATTGTTGCCGCCGCTCGCTAGCCGCGAAGCCAAATAGCGGTCAAGGCGGCCGAAGCCGGCCACACCAAGGGCACCCGGGATGCGCATGCAGGGAAAGTCCCAATGCGAAATCGTCCTGTGACATCGGAAACGGAAATTGTCGGGACTAACTTGATCGCTCAAGCGCGCCATTTCGGCGTGAGCGAGACGGAGGGATGTTCGTTGCGCGGGCAACAGGTGCCTCGGAACGCAAAAAAATAGCAGGATGAGGGGCCACTGCGGCCCTTCATGTTCCGCGTGAAATGCCCGAGCGCGTGCCGGGCATTTTTCTTTTCAGCGACTAACGTTTGAAAATGACCTTCGTCGTAGCAGGATCGATCGGCGATGAAGAATGTTGGTGGAAGATCTTCCAGCCCTCGCCCGTTTGCCTGAGCGTTGCGGTAATGCGATTGTCCATCGAGCGCAATTCCTCGCCGTCCACCGTCACCGCTTTGTACGTCACGAAGGCGTGCAGAACAGCGAGGTCCTGCGCGATGGCAGTCTGCGCCTCGCTGAAATCGACGACCACGCGCTCGGCGCCCAGCGATCCGAACCAGCCCTCCACCATGTTGCGCCAGGACGCGATGCCCTCGTACGTCCAGACGCCCCACATGTCGAAGGCCACCAGGTCCGGGGCGTATAGCGCGACGAACGCGTCGACGTCTTTCGCGCATACCGCGGCTTTATAGTCATGCAGGACCTGCAGGATCGGATCGGCGGCTTTGTCCACTGTGTTTTCTCCTGAACCAGGTTGCGTTGGCGGGTTGAGCGGCTGCCTATTAAAGCAACGTCGCCCGGCCTCTGTCCAGTGAAATTGCCCCAATGCCTTTCAGGTGAACGAAGGTTTAGCGGGCGCTGCGTCGAAACAATTCATCGCTCGCGGCATGATCCCTACGCGCGGCAACCTTGCGCTGCGCGCGCAGCAACAGATAAAAGGCTGCGCCATGCGTAATCGCCAGGAGCGGCACATAGATCACAGGAATCGCGTACGTCGCGCCCAGTTCTCCCGCATGCACGGGAACGCCGGCCTGGATGGCGTGGTAGTAGGCAAGAACCAGGTCCGTCGCGCCGACGAGATTGAACGCCACGACGAAGAACCAGAAGACCGGTCGCTTTCTTGCCGTCAGCAGCGCCAGCATGGCCAGCACGCCAGTGGCGAGGTCGCCATAGGCCGTCGGCACGCCGAAACTCGCAGGCAAATCGGGACTCACGACGCCCGGCAGCACGAAGACCAGACCGAAGAAGCGGAAGCTGTGCAACGTGGCGATCGCGCGTTGCGCGTCGAATGGGTCCATCGACTTGAGCCTGGGCCAGATGTACACGGTGAAACAAAGAAGCCACGCGACGTACCCTAGAACGAGATGCAAACGGAAGATCGATTCCTGTGACATGCTGCCTCCTGCAAGGTGTTTTCCGATGGGTGGATGCAATGATGGGAGTTCACCCGGCGCGACGCCGGAACAATTGGCGCAGCGACAGCGCGTGCAGCAGGATCGAACTGGGCACGACGAACGCGGGCGTCAGCACATAGGGATAGGTGCCCGCGTTGAGGCTCGCCATATCCGGGGCGATCAACTGGAATCGGCCAGGCGCCGTGATGATCCCCAAAGTCACGGCGACGGCGAAATCGGCGAGCCCGAAAATGTTCCACGCGATGGCCGCCTTGCGCCCCCGCGCCGTGCCGCTCGCCACCGCGATGGCCGCCGGAACGGCAAACAGGCCGGTCAGCAAGTCCCCGGTTCCCGCCGGCAACGCGTCGACGCCGGCCATCGCGCCGTGCAGCCACGCCGCAATCGCCCAACTGCCAAACACGCGGTAGAACTGCAGCGCGATGAGCCAGGCTGCCGGCATCGCGTCGAGCACTTGCCCTACCCGCCTCGACAGCAGCAATAGCGGCGCACCGGCGATCACGGGAAGGAAAATCGCCAACGGCAGCAATGGCAACGGCGGCGGCAAGGCGCTCAGTCGAAAAGCGCCGTGGATCGCCGCGCTCCAGATGACTGCAAACCAAAGCGAGTGGGGAACGAGAATCGCAAGCCAGGTCGCGCGGCGCTGGCCTGGCGTCAGGTCCGTGCGTTCGAGGCCGAGCCACAAACCGACCGCCATGAAAAGCTGCGCAACAAGCTGGTGCGCCGTGGTTTGAAAGCCGCTACCTGGGATCGCCGGCAGCCAGTAAATCACCGCTATCCACAGGAGCGTGAGCGGCGTGATCCAGCGCAGACTGCGCCAGGCCGGGCGCGGCGGGATAATGCCAAAGGGAACGGCGGGCGTGCTCATCAACGGTTCTCCTTGCGGTCGATCCAGCCGGTCGCGCGGCGCGGTTCGCGCGCGCCATCGGCTGGCACGTTAGGTGTACCATCGTTTCCCGCGAGCGACTATTCATCACAATGTTGATGCGCCATGAAGCAGAACTTCACAGTCCGGCAGGGTGCGCTCGATGGCGTGGAAGCGTTCCTGAGCGTCGCCAGGCATCGTAGTTTTCGCAAGGCAGCGGCAGACCTCGGGGTGACGCCCTCTGCCATCAGTCAGGCGGTGCGTGTGCTCGAAGAGCGCATTGGCGCGGCGCTATTCGTGCGCACCACGCGCAGCGTCGGGCTGACCGAAGCCGGCGAGCGTTTTCTTTCACGCGCCAAGCCCGCCTTCGAGGAACTGGTTGCCGCAAGCGAAGTGGCGCGCGAACTCGGTCAGCGCCCCACGGGTTTATTGCGGCTTTCCGTGCCGCGCGCGGTCGTCCCGCTGCTGCTGGAACCGCTGCTCGCTTCGTTCTGCCAGGCTTATCCCGAGGTTGAGGTGGAAATCGCCGTGAGCAAGGAAGTGGTCGATCTCGCGGCGGAAGGCTTCGACGCCGGTATCCGGCTAGGCCAGCTCGTTGCCGCCGACATGGTGGCCGTGCCGTTGACGCCGCCGTTTCGCCTTGTTGTCGTCGGCAGTCCTTCCTATTTCTCCGGGAACAAACGGCCCCGTCACACGGATGATTTGCGCCAGCATGCCTGCTTGCGCTGGCGCCGCTCCAACGGCGCACTCGCGTCGTGGTCATTCGACGACAACGGCCACGCGCTGGAGATCGCCGTATCCGGACCGCTGATCGCCAGCGATTTTCCGACCATGATGGGTGCGGCGCTGGAAGGCATAGGCCTCGCCCAGCTACCCGAGCCGATGGTTTCCGACGCAGTGAAAGCAGGAAAACTCGTGCGCGTGCTCGACGCCTACGCGCCGATGCTGCCGGGCGTCTTCCTCTGCTATCCCAGCCGCAGGCAGATCATGCCAAAGCTGCGCGCATTCATCGATCATGTGAAGAGCCGCAAGACGGGCGTGGATCAGACCAGGGGCCGTTGAACCGTTGAACCCGCCCGCGGCGCTTCAATGTCACGCAATGCTCTCCCACGCGCCCGATCGGGCCGAGCGGAACACGGCGTCGATCACCCGCATGTTCGCGCGGGCATCTTCCAGTGGAATGGCCTGGGGCGTTCCGCTCAATATCGCCTCGGCGAAAACCGCCGCTGCCACGCCGTATTGATCGCACACCGGCAGTTCCAGCCAGCGATCCGCTTCCCCTTGCTTGCTCACCAGGAGACGCGTCGGACGGTCATTCGGCGCATTGAATGGAATCTCGACTTCTATTCGCCCCGTGGTGCCGTGAAACTGCATGCGCTGGTAAGGATGAACCTGGGTGGAGTAAAAGAAGCTCGCCTGCACACCGTCGAAATCCATCAGCACGGAGCCAAGGCGGTCCACCTCGAACGAGGGGTCGCGCTCCATCAGCGAAACCACGCGTTTCGGCTCACGTCCGAGAATGAGGCGCGACGTCGTGATGGGATAGCAGCCGATATCCAGCAGGCCGCCGCCGCCCAGTTCGCTCTGGTTGCGGATGTCGTGTGCATTGGTGTTGTAGTAAGTAAAGCCGCCGGTCACCGCGCGCAATTCGCCTATGGCGCCCTCTTCGATCAGCGCCCGCACCTTGAGCCACTGCGGATGCGTGCGAACCATGAAGGCTTCCTGGATATACCGGCCGCTCTTGTCGCGCGCGGCGATCAAACGTTCGGCTTGTTGCGCGTCGAGCCCGATCGGCTTTTCGCATAGCACATGCTTGCCCGCCTCGACAGACTTGATCGTCCACTCGACGTGAAGGTGATTGGGCAACGGGATATACACCGCATCGATTTCAGGATCTGCCAGCAGGGCCTCGTAACTGTCGTACGCGTGCGCGAGACCATATTTCGCCGCGGCAGCCTGAGCCTTTTGAGCTGAACGCGAAGCAATCGCTTTTACGCGGCACTTCGGCGCGTGGTGCATGGGCACGACGACCTTGTCGTTGATCTTCGACGTACCCAGAATGCCCCAGACGATTTCATCCTTTGCCATGACGTTCCCTTTGGATTCGATTGTGTGATGCCTGCAATGGACTGAATACCACTCACTATTAGCGAGAACTGCAAACGAGTACTGCAGCGCGCTCGATTGCGGGAGTTTACACCCGCGAAAACCCTCACCTTTTCACTTGCCTTGGGCGCGCGTAACAACTGACTACAACTGACGGCAAGTTGAAAGCGCAACGTCACGAGAGATTCGCGTTCCACCCCCACATTGCTCGGGCTGTGCGCAAGTCCCTCGCAGTTCCCCACAATGCAATAGAAAAACGAGGTGAAATATGGAGAATACGACCCGGTGGTCGCGATTAGGCGCAGTCGTTGGAGCGGGCGCCATGGCGCTCGCAGGTATGCAATCAACGGCTTATGCAGACGACATGAAGGACGTGAAGCACGTCCTGCTCATCAGTTTCGACGGTCTGCACGAACAGGACGTGGCTCGTTGCATTGGCAGCAATGCCTGCCCCAACCTCGCGCTGCTCGCGAAGTCGGGCGTGACCTACACGAACGCACACACGCCGCATCTGTCCGACTCGTTCCCGGGCCTCACGGCGCTGGTGACGGGCGGCTCGCCGAAGAGCGCAGGTCTCTTCTATGACGTGTCATATGACCGTACGCTCTACGCGCCGCTCGATTCGCACTGCAAGGGCCCGCAAGGCTGGAACGTCGTGTTCGACGAAACGACCGGGATCGACGGGGAAAACGGCGGCGCGCTGGTCCACCTCGACGGCGGCGGCGCTTTCAATCCGCAAGCCATTCCCTACGCGAAGGTCAATGGCGTTTGCACGCCGGTGTACCCGCACAACTACATCAAGACGAATACGGTCTTCGAAGTCATCAAAGAGAACATCCACGGCTCGCGCACCGCGTGGGCGGACAAGCATGCGTGGGGCTACGACTGGGTCAACGGGCCTTCGGGCAAGGGCGTGGACGATCTGGCGCGCACCGAGATCAATTCGATCGACCCGAAGACGGGCACGTATTATCTGGACACCTACACGCATACCGAAGTCTTCGACAACATCCACGTGCAGGCGCTGATCAACGAAATCGATGGCCTCGATTCGACGGGCAAGACGAGCGCGCCGGTGCCCACGATGTTCGGTACGAACTTCCAGACGCTCAGCGTCGCGCAGAAGTCGCCAGTCGCAGACAAGGGCGGGTATCTCGACGCCGACTTCACGCCGGGCCCGCAGGTCGCCGCCGCGATCACGTACCTGGACAACTCGCTTGGCCGCGTCGTGGAGGAGTTGAAGGAGCGCAACCTCTACAAATCGACGCTGATCATCGTGACGGCCAAGCACGGCCAGTCGCCGACCGATCACTCGAAGCTCGTGAAGAACGGCGACACGCTCACGAAGCTGCTCGAGGCCAACAACTATCTCGACAAGAACGGCAACTTCGGCCAGAACAGCACGAAGTCGGGCAACCTGAACGACGGCACGGGCCTTCCGGGCACTGGCATGGTGCAGACCGACGACGTGGGTCTGATCTGGCTGCGCGATCAGAGCCAGAAGGACGCCGTGGTGAAGACGCTGCAGGCCAATCTGAGCTGTAACGCGTCGGGCATCTGCGCCGACGGCCCGCAAGCGTACATCCTCACGGGCGACCGTCTCGCCGACTGGTTCGGCAATCCGTCGAACGGGCGCACGCCGGACATCATCGTGCAGCCGAACCCGGGCGTGATCTACACGTCGAGCACGGCCAAGGATGAAGAGCACGGCGGCAACGCGCCCGACGACAGCCATCTGGGTCTCGTGGTGTCGTTCCCCGGCATTGACCACGCCGGCCGCACGGACGACCACTACGTCTTCACGACCCAGGTCGCGCCGACGATCCTGAGCGCGCTCGACGTGGACCCGCATCTGCTGCATGCGGTTCAGCTCGAGGGCACGCGCCGCCTGCCGGGCCTCGGGCTCGACGAGAAGTAAGAAGTAGCGGCTGGCTGCGGCAGTCATCGGAGCTTCGATGGCTGCCGCGTCAGCGGCCCGCTCAAACCGTTTGCAGCCCTTCGATATCGCAGATGCGAATCAGCTTGCCCTGCGCGTCGATCAGGCCGCGCTTCTGGAAGCGCGACAAAATCCGGCTCACGGTTTCGAGCGTGATGCCGAGGTAGCTGCCCATATCCTCGCGGGACATGCGCAGACGGAACTCCGCCTGCGAATAACCGCGCTCCCAGTTGCGCGACGACACGTCGAGCAGGAACGCGGCCACGCGTTCTTCGGCGGTGAGCGAGCCCAGCACCATCATCTGCGAGGCTTCCTGATTGAACTGGTCGCCCATGAGCCGATGCAAACGGTCCTGCATCGTGCCGCTCTCGCGGCACAAGGTCTTGAGCGCGGCGTAGGGCAGCGTGCAAATTGAACTGTCCTCGAGCGCGACCGCGCTGAACGCGTGCACGTCGGTGGCAATGCCGTCGAGACCTAGCGCGTCACCCGCGAGACGCAGCCCCGTGATCTGCTCCCGGCCGTCGCGGTTGACAATGAGCGTTTTGAGTGAGCCGGAGCGCACGGCATACAGACTGTCGAAGCGGTCGCCCGAGCGATAGAGCGCCTCGCCGCGGCGCACCTTGCGCGCTCCGCAGATGAGGGCTTCGAGCCTCGGCAAGTCTTCGGCCGGCAGGCCCTGAGGCATGCAAAGATGGCGCATGGCGCACCCCGAGCAGCGTGCGCTGGGCTGCGTTCCCGCGAGAGGAGCACGACTGCTTTGGCGCACGACGATGGCGGATCCTGCGACGGGTGAGAGCATCGAACCTCTCCTTCTTTAACATTTTTTAAGAGTTCGACGCATTGTCACACCATGGACGTGCGTCAACGCGGTGGCAAAATGCCGCGCACCAGAACCGCAGCCCTTTGAGCCTTGTCACGCAAGGGTTTCCCGGCCTGGTGCGCAAGCCATTGCGGGCAACGAAAGACCATCAAGTCCGGAAAATCGACACCGCCTGTGAAAGCCGGTGCGCCTGCCCGGAAAGCGAGTCCGCCGCCGCAGCGGCCTCCTCCACGAGCGCCGCGTTCTGCTGCGTTACCTCGTCCATCTGCGTCACCGCGCGGCTGATCTGCTCGATGCCAAGACGCTGCTCGGACGAGGCCTCGGAAATGCCCGCAATGATGCCGGTGACGTTTTCGACCGAGCGCACGATGCTGTCCATCGTCGCGCCAGCCGCGCGCACGCGATCCGAACCCTCGCGAACCTGCCCGACCGATGCGTCGATCAACACCTTGATCTCGCGCGCCGCGCTCGCGCTGCGCTGCGCAAGCGATCGCACTTCGGAGGCGACCACCGCGAATCCGCGTCCTTCCTCGCCGGCGCGCGCCGCTTCCACGGCGGCGTTGAGCGCAAGAATATTGGTCTGGAACGCGATGCCTTCGATCACGCCCGTGATCTCGACCATCTTCTCCGAAGAGGTCTGAATGGCCGACATCGTATCCACCACCGCCGCCACCGCCGCGCCGCCCTCGGCCGCCGCGGTGCTGGCCGTGGAAACGAGCTGGCGCGCGTGGTTGGCGTTGGCCTCGTTGTTCTGCACCGTCGACGTGAGCTGCTCCATGCTGGCCGCGGTTTGCTGCAGCGAGGCGGCCTGTTCTTCGGTGCGCGAAGAGAGGTCCGTATTGCCCGCGGCGATCTCGCCCGCGCCCGTGGTCACGGACTGAGCGCCCGCGCGGATCTCGCTGATCATGGTCACGAGACTCGCTTGCATGCGCGCAATTGACGCCAGCAGGCTGCGTTCGTCGCCAGGCCGCAACTCGACGTTGCCAGTCAGGTCGCCCGTGGCGATACGGTGCGTGACCGCCACCGCGTAGTGCGGCTCGCCCCCGAGCGTGCCCACGAGATTGCGGATGATCTGCCACGACAGCACGCCGATACCCGCCACTGCCGCGATGATGAGCGCAAGCAGCACGCGCCCGGTGCGCCAGAACGTGGCGTCGATATCGTCGAGAAAGAAGCCCGTGCCGATCCACCAGCCCCACGGCGCGAACTCCAGAATGCCATTCATCTTCGCCGTGAGCTGGCCCGTGGTGGGGTGCTTCGCCATCGTCATCATCACGGGCATGTGCTCGCGCGCGAGCATTTCGCGGTAGAGGTCGGTGTCGGGCCGTCCGTCCGGCGCTCGGCCTACGTTGACCTTGCCGATCGAAGCCAGATTGCGGTGAACCAGCGTGGTACCGTCGGGCAGACGCGCCCAGAAGTAGCTTCGATCGGAATAGTTGAGCTGGTTGAGCGCCTGCTGCGTGGCCGCCTGCGCCTGCTCACGGGTCATTTTTCCGGCGACTTCCTGGTCGTGATAGAAGGTCGCGAGATGCTCCGCCATTTGCAGCAGATTCGTGATCTTGCCGCGCGTTTCGTCGAGCATTTCCCGCTTGAGGCTGACGAGCCCATAGCCGCCAATGGCGATCAACCCGATCAGCGCCGTGATCACCAAAAGAAGGAGTCGTGTGGAAATTCGCATGAAACGTTCGTACGCCTTATCAGTTTTATGTTCAGAGCGCGTCGTCGCTCACGGCCAGCCCTGTCCCCGGGGCTAGCCTGAACGTGCCTTGACGCGCTGGCGCTATGCGAGCACCAGCCTGTCTCTCTTCCCGATAACGGCGCATTGCGCACCGTCTTGAGGGATGGAGCGCAATTTTTGTGTGACAAGCTTACGATGTCAAGCCTTGTTGCCTGACAAATTCCACAAATCTGACGATAGGCTTTTCACTTTCCGCCGAGTCGCTTCCACATCGAAGCCGTGATGCGTTTCCGCGCTTTGCCGTAGCCGCTCCACGAATCGGCGCGACGAACGCGAGCAAGTCGACCGTCTGCGTCGATTCAGCGCTCGCCGCCTGAGGCCCGCCCCGGTATGCGCGCCCCTCAAAGGGACGCAACGAAACGCACTGGCATCCAGCGGATTTCGTCTACGGGAATACGCGATGCGCACTCACGTACACAACGGGCTGAGCCTGCGTTCGCACCTTGCACCAAAGATGCGCATGGCGGCGCGGCGCACGACTAAGGCGGAGGCAGCATGCAAGACAACAGCGCACCTGCGCTCAAAGTCGAGGAAACGCTGATCACCGAGGCTCTGGTGAACCGCCCGAACCGACTGCCCGACTACCAGGGCGAGAGCCGTGCGCTTGCTGCGCTCGCACAGGAAATGGCGAGCAATCCTTCAGGTGTACTGCCGATGCTCGCGCAACTCGCCCTCGCGCTTTGCCGCGCCGAGTCGGCTGGCGTGAGCGTGCCCGAGCGCGACGGCGCCACAGCTCAGTACCGCTGGCACGCGGTGGCCGGCGAACTGGCCGGGGACGTCGACCGGATGCTTCCCGGCGACGACTGCCCAAGCGGCGAGACCGAGGGGCGCAACACCATGCTCCTGTTCGACCGGCCCGCACGCTGCTTTGCCTCGTACCGCGCGATCGATCCGCCCATCCGCGAAGCGCTGCACGTGCCCTGGCGCGTCGACGGCACGGTGGTTGGCTCGGTCTGGGCCGTGACACACGGCCAGGAACGCCATTTCGACGCCGAGGACGCGCGCCTGCTGCAAAGCCTCGCCTCCTGCGCGAGCGCCGCGCACCAGTTGAGCTGCGCGCTGATCGACGCCCAGGACGCGGGCAACAATCTCGCGCATCAAGTCGCCGAACGCACGCGCACGCTGCAGAACATCAACACGAAGCTCCACGACGAAGCCGCGTTGCGCAAGCAGGTCGAAGACGCGCTGCGCGAGAGCGAGGCGCGCCTGCAGGCCGCCATTTCCATCGAAACCGTGGGCGTGCTGTTCTTCGACCTCGACGGCACCATGGCCGACGCCAACGGCGCATTCGAGCAGATGAGCGGCTACAGCCGCGAGGATCTGCGCGCCGCGACGCACTGGGATCGACTCGTGCCGCTCGAATTTCTCGGTGTCACGACGCGGGCGGTCAGCGACCTCGCCACTACGGGACGCACGCAGCCCTACGAGCGGCAGTTGATCCGCAAGGACGGCACGCGCTGGTGGGGCCTTTTCGCGCCTACCCGGCTTTCGGGCACCGGCATGGCCTCGAAGTGCGCCGAGTTCGCGCTGGACATTACCGAGCGCAAGCGTGTGGAAACCGAATGCGTGGACAGCGAGGAGCGCTTTCGCGCACTGGTGGAAGGCTTTGCGCAGGCCGTTTGGGAAGCCGATGCCCAGGGCCTGGCCGAGTCGGTCTCACCGGGCTGGTCGGAATACACCGGCCAGCCCGGTGAAGAATGGCTCGGCGAAGGTTGGGCCAACGCCGTTCATCCCGACGACCGCGCCTACGCGCTGCGCCAATGGAAGGACGCGATCGCGGCGCAACGCGTGGTGGACGCGGAATTCCGGCTGCACGTCGCCACGGGCGGCTGGAAATGGACCAACGTGCGCGCCGCGCCGATCTGGAATACGGACGGCACGGTGCGCAAATGGGTGGGCATGAATATCGACGTGGACGACCGCCGCGGCGCCCAGGAAGCGCTGCGCGAAAGCGAGGCGCGCTTCCGTGCGCTGGCCGATGCGTCACCTGCGTTGATCTGGCAAATCGACACACAAGGCAACACGGTCTATTTGAACCAGCGCTATCTCGCGACGATCGGCCTCACGTCGGGGCAACTGCTGGAAACGGGCTGGCACGCCGTCGTCCATCCGCGCGACCTGCCTGGTTTTCTTACACGCGTACAGACCGCGCAGCAGGACCATTGCGCGTTCCAGAGCCGGTTGCGCGTCAAGCTCAAGGATGCAGGCTGGCACTGGTTCGAAACCTGCTGTGCGCCGTGGTTCTCCGCGAGCGGAGCGTTTCGCGGCCACGTATGCGTTTCCATCGACGTGACCGAAGCCGTGAACGCCGCAGACGCGCTCAAGGAAGCCGACCGCCGCAAGGACGAATTCCTCGCGACGCTCGCGCACGAACTGCGCAATCCGCTCGCGCCGATTGCCAATGCGCTGCATCTCATCCGGCGCAGTGCGTTTCCCGCGGACTCGGCCCCGATACTCGACATGCTCGATCGCCAGGTGCATCACATGGTGCGGCTGATCGACGATCTGATGGAAGTGTCGCGCATCACGCGCGGCAAGATCGGTCTCGTGAAGGCGCCGGTAGCGCTCGCGGAAATCATCGAGAATGCGATTGAAACGAGCCGGCCCGCCATCGATCAGGCGCACCATGAACTGAGCATCACGCTGCCCGACACGCCGCTCGTGCTCGACGCCGACCGCGTGCGTCTCACGCAGGTCTTCGCGAACATGCTCAACAACGCGGCGCGCTACACCGACACGGGCGGCCAGATCCGGCTCCTCGCTACGCGCGAAGGCGACTGGGTTGTCGTCACGCTGAGCGATACGGGCATCGGCATGTCAGCCGGGCAAATCGATCAGGTATTCGAAATGTTCACGCAGGTCAGCCGCCCGGCCGAGCGCAGCCAGGGCGGCCTCGGCATTGGTCTCACCATGGTGCGCCACCTGGTGCACATGCACGGCGGCACGGTCGAGGCGGCGAGCGCAGGCCCCGGCAAAGGCAGCACGTTCACGGTGCGCCTGCCGCTCTCGCAGCAAACGCCCGCCGAGGCGCGCGAGACCCCGGCGGCCGTGGCGCGCGCCGCGAAGCCGCTCGCGGGCAAGCGCGTTCTCGTGGTCGACGACAACCGCGACGCCGCCGATTCGCTCGGCATGGTGCTTTCGGGCGAAGGCGCGCAGGTGCGCGTGGTGTATGACGGCGCCGCCGCCCTCGGCGCGCTGGAGCAGTCGGTGCCCCACGCGGTCGTGCTCGACATCGGCATGCCGGGCATGGACGGCTACGAAATCGCGCGGCAGATCCGTCAAAGCCCGCGCTACGTTGGCCTGCAGATCATCGCGCTGACGGGTTGGGGCCAGCACGCCGACCGGCTGCGCTCGCGCATGAGCGGCTTCGACTCGCACCTCACGAAGCCGGTCGATTTCCACGCGCTGATCGAGCTGCTCGTGGCGCGCTGAACACCCCAAGGCTCACGTTACACGCCGTTGTTGCCTCCAAGCGTTCTCAGGCTCTTCCACTGCCCCTGCTGCACCTCGAAGAGCGTATAAGGCGGCTTGATGAGGTCGCCGTGCGGATCGAACGCGATATTGCCCGTCACGCCCACCACCGTCACCTTCGGGAAGCTCGCGACGATCTTCGCGCGGTCGAGCGAGTCGGCATCGCGGATCGCCTTGATCATGGCGAGCGCGGCGTCATAGGCGAACGGCGCATACAATTCGACATCCTGATTGAATCTCGCCTTGTAGCGCTTCGCGAACGCCTGCGCGGAAGGCAGCTTGTCGAGTGCCGGTCCCGGTTCGAGGTCCTGCGTGCCCTCGCCCGCCGGGCCCGCGATCTGCAGGAAGGCATTGCTCTTCAATGCGCCCGCGCCGAAGAGCCGCGCCGGCATGCCGAGCGTGCGCATCTGCTTGGCAAGCATCGCGCCTTGTTCGTCGAGGCCGCCAAAGAAGATCACGTCGACGTTCTTCTGCTTGAGCGACGTGAGAATGGCGCGAAAATCCACGGCTTTGTCGTTGGTGAACTCGCGGTCGACGATATTGCCGTTGGCCTCCTTCGCACCCTTCTCGAATGCGTCGGCGAGTCCCTGGCCGAAGGCCGTGCGGTCGTCGATGATGCCGATGCGCTTCGCCTTCAACTGCTCCACCGCGAATTTACCGGCGATCACGCCGCCTATGCCGTCGTTGCCCATGGTGCGGAACACGTTCGCGTAGCCCTGCTGGGTCAGCGCCGGGTTGGTGGACCCCGGCGTGATCATGGCGACGTTCGCGTTGTGATAAACCGCCGACGCGGGAATGCTGCAGCCCGAGTTGTAGTGGCCGATCACGCCGACCACGCCGTCGTCCACGAGCTTTTGCGCCACCTGCACGGCCACGTGCGGGTCGGCCTGGTCGTCTTGCACGTCGAGCACGTACTTCACCGGTTTGCCCGCAATCACGGGGTGTTTCGCGTTCTCCTCGTCAATCGCGAGTTGTGCGCCGTACTGCAAGTCCTTGCCGACGCGCGCGACCGGGCCGGTGAGCGGACCCGCGAAGCCGATCTTCACAACCTCGGGCTCGGCCGCCTGTGCGGGGCCGTGCAAGCCCATAAGCCCGAGGGCCATCGTTAGTACGAGAGTGCGGCGGTTCATGATGCTCATCCTCGCTGGGAGACTGTTGCGGTGGGTGTTACGTGGCTGGTGGCTGGAAAGTACCTGTAAACACGGCTAAAAACGACGCGGACTATAAGGCGTGAGATCGAGAGCGGGCACGCGTTGCGCAACGAGATCGGCAACCACGCTGCCCGTCACGCCGCCGAGCGTTACGCCAAGATGCTGATGCCCGAACGCGTAGATCACGCGCGGCGAGCGGCTCGACGCGCCCACCACGGGTAGCGCGTCGGGCATGCTCGGCCTGAAACCAAGCCAGTCGCTGTCCGGCTCCGGCAATCCGGGCAACGCCTCCTGCGCGGAGCGCGTCAAAAGCCGCAGCAGGTCCGCGTTCTTGCCCGCGCCGTTGGCTGCCAGTTCGACGGTGCCCGCCGCCCGAATGCCGCCGTCCATCGGCGTCATGTAGAACCCGCGCTCGGCCCAGCCGCACGGCCGCGAAATACGGTTAGCGGTGCCAGGAAAGCGCACGTGATAGCCGCGCTCCACGCCTAGCGGCAGTGCGTCGCCGCATTGGCGCGCGAAGCGAGCCGAAAACGCGCCGGCGCACACAATGGCCTGTTCGGCGTCATGCGTCTCGCCCGCCGAATCGATCAGATTCACGGCACTTCGCGCAGGCTCCAGCGTCTCGACGGCCACGCGCCGGTGCACGAGACCGCGCTCGGTCAACATCGCATGCAAGGCCTGAAGAAAGCCGCGCGGATCACTCAAAAACCAGCTGCCCTTGAAGAGCGTGCCTTGCGCGAAGAGCGGCGCGAGGCCCGGCTCCAGTTGTGCGATTTCGCTGCGCGCGAGCGTTTCAAACTCCACGCCTAGCGAGCGCCGCAGTTCAAGCGCCGGTTGCGCAGCCTCGAACGATGCCGCGCTCGAATACAGATAGAGGCATTCGCGCTCGCGCACGAAGGACGCGAGTGTGTCGGCAGTGAGCATCTCGCGGTAGCCCTCGAATGCGCGCGAGAGCAGTTGCGCGAGCGCATTCACGCTGCGCCCGTAGCGGCGCGGTGTGGCGCTCAGCAGAAAGCGTGCGAGCCACGGCGTGAGCGTTGGCACGTCGCCCCAGCGAATGCGCAGCGGGCTCGTAGACGAAAACAGAAAGCGCGGGATGTTGCGAAACACGTCGGGATTGTTCACGGGAATGCACGCGTAGTTCGCGAACGTGCCCGCGTTGCCGTATGAGGCGCCCTCGCCCGGCCCTTGCGCGTCGTACAGCGTCACGCTGTGCCCGTCGCGCATGAGCCAGTAAGCGCACGACAACCCCACGAACCCCGCGCCGATGACAGCCACTTGCGCCATTACTTCTTCCAGTTGGTTGCGGGCTCACGGAAATCCTCCACGTGAGTCCTCTTGCGCGTCAGCATGTATGCCGCCGACACCACCGCCAGGCTCGCGAGGCTCGCCATGAGCTGCCCCGAGAGCGCATGATCGAAACCCATCGCACAGAGCACGCCAGCAATGGCCACTACCACGGCCCACGAAAGCCACGGAAAAAGCCACATCTTGAACGTGAGCCGTTCGGGTTCCGTTGCCTCAAGCCGACGGCGAATCACGATCTGCGAGACGGCGATAGAGAGGTACACGAACAGCATCACCGCGCCCGATGCACTGACGAGATAGAGGAACACGCCCTGCGGCGAAACGATCGCCGCCACGATGGCCACGTAGCCGACGATGCTGCTCGCGAGCACCGCCAGACGCGGCACGCGGCTCTTCGAGAGCGTGAGCAGCGCACGCGGCGCGTCGCGGCGTTCCGCAAGCCGGAACACGATGCGCGAGGACACGTAGAGCCCGGAGTTCAGCGCCGACAGCACGGCCACGAGCACGATTGCATTCATGATGTCCGCAGCGCCCGGAATATGCATGGTTTCGAGCGCGGCCACGAACGGCGAGTAGCCCACCTTGATGCTCGCCCACGGCACGATGCACGCAATCACGAAGAGCGAGCCGACATAGAACGTGATGACGCGCAGGATGACCGAGCGGGTCATCGACGCGACGTTGCGGCCCGGATCGTCGGATTCGGCCGCGGCGATGGTCGCGATCTCCGCGCCGCCCACGGCGAAGATCACGGTAGGCACGCCCGCGAAGATCGACATCGCGCCGAACGGCATGAAGCCGTGGTCGCCGCTCAGGTTGTTCACAGTCTGGTGCCACGAGCTGAAGCCGAACAGATAGCTCGCGCCCACCACGATGAACACGATGATCGCCGCGACTTTGATCGACGCGAACCAGTACTCGAATTCTCCATACGATTTCACCGAGAGCAGGTTCACGACCGTCATCAACGAGAGCAGCACGAGCCCGATCACCCAGACCGGGGCGGGAATCCAGCGCTGCAGGATGCCCGCGCCCGCCACCGCCTCCACGGCGACCACGATCACCCAGAAGTACCAGTAGAGCCAGCCGTTCGTGAAGCCGGCCCAGTCGCCAAGACCAATGCGCGTGAACTCCGTGAACGAGCCGACGCCCGGATGCGCGAGCGCCATCTCGCCGAGCATGCGCATGACGAAAAGCACGACGATGCCCGCCAGCAGATAACTCAGGCAGGCGGCGGGCCCCATCGCGTTGATGGTGGCGCTGCTGCCGACGAACAGCCCCGCGCCGATGATGCCGCCGAGCGAAATCATCGTGACGTGCCGCTTGCGCAGCGAATGGCCGAGGGGTGTGGATGTTCCGCCTGAAGCGGGTGTGGGTTGCCGGGTTGCCACGAGCCTGTCCTCCTGTAATACAGTGCGTGTTGCGCCGAACTGCTGGCCGAACAAAACCTTGGATTCATACTCACACAATAATTTTTTGTGTGCAATTGAAAAGTCTTTGTGTGGAGACCAGGAATTTCCCTGGCGTTTGGCCTTACTGCCCACGTCATATGCAGATAAACTCTTGCCAGACATCACATTATTAGGTTAAAGATGCGATAGCGGCACCGGAGACGTGTCTCTGAACAGCATGGCGATGTGGCAGACGATCGAGTTTTGTATGGAGTTACTACTTGCATGAAAGCCGACGATTACCAGACAAAAACGGATGACAATATCCAGACAAAGGGTCGTCAAGCCACGTATCTGGAGGTCTCCCGCAATCTCGAGGAGCAGGTGCGCAGCGGTCAGTACCCGCCTGGCAGCCGCTTGCCGCCGCAGCGCGATCTGGCCGTGGAGCTGGGCATCAACGTCTCCACCGTTTCGCGCGCCTACAAGGAGTTGCAGGCGCGCGGGCTGATCGTCGCGAGCAAGCGGCGCGGCTCGATCGTCACCGGCGGGGCCATGCCGGCCGTCGGCGCCTCGGCGCAGCGAAGCGCGGACGCGAGCGGCGCACAAGCGAACGGCGTGGTCGATCTCACCGTCAACCGCCCGGCGACCGGCGAATTCCTCGCACAGCTCGCCCGCACGATGACGTCGATCCCGCGCGACCCGCGCTTTGCGGAGACTCAGGAATACCAGCCGCCCCAGGGTGCCGAATGGGCGCGCGCGGCGGGCGCGCAGTGGATCGCCGCGCCCGGCTTCACGCCCTCGCCCGACAATCTCGTCGTGACGAGCGGCGCGCAGCACGGCCTCTATGCGGTCCTGAGCAGCCTGATGGGACACGAAGGCGTGATCCTCTCCGACAAGCTGACCTACTACGGCCTCAAGGCGCTGGCGCCCGTGTTCCAGTTCGAGCTGGTCGGTATCCCGAGCGATGCCGAAGGCCTCCTGCCCGATCAGCTCGAAGACGCCTGCCGCCGCATGCCGGTGAAGGCGATCTTTACCGTGCCGAACCTGCAGAACCCGAGCGTCGTGACGATGAGCCTCGAGCGGCGCCTCGCGCTCGTGGAGATCGCGCGGCGGCATCACGTCGCGATCATCGAGGACGATGTGTACGGGCCGTTGCTGCGCAAGCGCCTGCCGACCATCGCGAGCCTGTGCCCCGAGTTGACCTTCCACGTGGCCTCCACCTCGAAGGTGCTCGCGCCGGGTCTGCGCATTGGTTATCTGCTCACGCCGGCGCATGGCGCGGCGCTCGCGGCCGAAGCCGTGCGCACGACGGCCTGGATGCCCGCGCCGCTCACCACGCTCATCACCACGCGCTGGATCGAGGACGGCACCGCGCACCTCATACTCGATGCGCAGCGTGCGGAACTGCAGGCACGGCAGGAACTCGCGCTCGAAATCTTGCCGCGCGAACTGCTCAACAGCGACCCGGCGTGCATGTTCGTCTGGTTGCGTGTGCCGGCCCCGTGGCGTTCCGACGACTTCGCCGCCAACGCACTGGCGCGCGGCGTGAACACCATGCCCGCCTCGGCGTTCGCCGTGGACCGCTCGACGCTCGAGCACGGCGTGCGGATCAACCTCGCGTGTGCAACCTCGCGGGAGCAACTGGCGCGCGCACTGAAGATCCTCGCGCGCACGTTGCAGGACCGGCCGCGCGCGCTCTTCGGCACGATCTAGACCGCACTCGTATTTTCCCGAATACGCTGGCGCCGATGGGCTCGCCCCTGGCTCGAGCCCATCGCGTATACGCACGACCATGCGCAATTTCTTCCGCTGCGGGTGGTCTTCCTGGCGTCTGGACCGGTCATATCGTCCGCGATGTTAGGCAACGACATTTCATACCAATCCACTAGCTGGTGGACTTTGCATCCATCTGTATGGCGTGCGCGCACATTCGGCTGGCAGGAAGCAAATCAGGTACTAGAATGCATTGGTGCAGTTGACGCAAAGGTAGTCTGTTCAGCAGGAACGTTCGGCAGTTCGATGTTTCGAGTTCGTCATTGGAGGCATGCTCATGACGTGCCTGAACGAAAAGATTGTCGGTGCAGCCTTTTTTATGCTGAGCGGTTATGCGTTCGCTCAGAGCACCGGCTTGAACGCTCCCGAAACCATGACGGTCGCCAATATCCCGTCCATGCCTATGGAAGTGGTTCCAGCGCTACCACCGGAACCCCAGGCGTACCTGCACCGGTACGAATTGGAATATCAGGCGAATCAGCCAAAGCCGTTTTACGCGCAAGTCGAAAGTTTTTATACCGCGCCGGTGGCGCAGGACAAATACCATTACGATTTCGTGAAGTCCGCGCCCGGGAGCCGTTATGGCGAGCAACAGGCTGCGCGGCCCGGTTCCGACTATCTGCAGATGGGCCCTTCCACAGCGCCGCAACTCTCGATTCTTCAGGTGCCGGACAGCACGCTGAACATTGGCGCGCAGCCTCAGCGCAGGCTCTCGCTGACCGTTGACGAGTGGGTGTTTTCCGCCACCGCGCGCGTCGCCATTCTTCATTCGCATAGCACGGGCGCAACGGTGACGGTTCGGCGCGGGTTCTAAAGCGCCCGCATTTCAGGAACGTCGCATGCTACAAGGCATCGCGTGCCGAACCCCGCCTTGCCCGATGAATCCGCCAAACACGACCGAGACGACCGATAAGCCCGCCATCATCGAAACCACGCTGCCCGCGCGCCTCGACCGCTTGCCGTGGGGCCGCTTTCACGTGCTCATCGTCGTGGCGCTGGGCGTCACCTGGCTGCTCGATGGTCTCGAAGTCACGCTGGCCGGTGCCGTAGCGAGTGCGCTAAAAACGAGCCCGGTGCTGCATCTGGACAACGCGCAGGTGGGCCTCGCCGGCAGCGCGTATATCGCGGGCGCCGTGTGCGGCGCGCTCGGTTTTGGCTGGCTCACGGACCGGCTGGGCCGCCGCAAGCTCTTCTTCATCACGCTCGCCGTCTATCTGCTTGCCACCGCCGCTACGGCGTTCTCGTGGAGCTTCGCGAGCTTCGTGGCGTTCCGCGCAATCACGGGCGCGGGCATCGGCGGCGAGTACGCGGCCATCAATTCGACGATCCAGGAGTTCACGCCCGCGCGCGTGCGCGGCTGGACCGACCTCAGCATCAACGGCACGTTCTGGGTGGGCGCGGGCATCGGCGCGGCGGGCTCGCTCGTGCTGCTCGACCCTCACTTGCTGCCCGCGGACTGGGGCTGGCGCGTGTGTTTCTTTATCGGCGCGGTGCTCGCGCTCATCATCTTGCCCATGCGCCGCTGGATTCCCGAAAGCCCGCGCTGGCTCCTCACGCACGGCGAGCACGAGGAAGCCAAACGGATCGTGGCGAACATTGAAACGCGCTTTCGCGATGCTGGCCATACGCTGGAAGACCCGCCCAACGACCCGCTGCGTCTGCATGCGCGCAGCCATACGCCACTGCGCGCGGTGTTCCACGCCATCTTCGTGCGGCACCGCCGGCGCGCGCTGGTGGGTCTTTCGCTCATGACGGCGCAGGCCTTCTTCTACAACGCCATTTTCTTCACCTACGCGCTCGTGCTCACGGAGTTCTATCACGTGCCTGGCGGCGACGTGGGCCTCTACCTGCTGCCGTTCGCACTCGGCAACTTCCTCGGGCCGCTCTTGCTGGGGCGTCTGTTCGACGTGATTGGCCGCCGCACGATGATCGCCGCGACCTATGCGCTCTCAGGCGTGCTGCTCACGGTGAGCGGCTGGCTGTTCGAGCAGGGCATGCTCACGGCGACGATGCAAACCGTCGCGTGGATGGTGATCTTCTTTTTCGCCTCGGCAGCCGCGAGTTCGGCCTATTTGACCGTGAGCGAATCGTTTCCGCTGGAGATTCGGGCGCTTGCCATCGCCGTGTTCTATGCGTTCGGCACGGCGCTGGGCGGCATCATCGGCCCGGCATTCTTCGGACGACTGATCGATACGCACCAGCGCAGCGAGGTGTTCACGGGCTATGTGGTTGGCTCGGCGCTCATGCTCGGGGCGGCGCTCGTGGCCGCGATCTGGGGCGTGGACGCGGAACGCAAGTCGCTCGAGCATGTGGCTGCGCCGCTTTCGGCAGTGGGAGAGGAATGAGGAGCGTGGCGGGACTCGCCGAAAGCGAAGCGCACGTGCTGAGCGTGGCCGCCGCGATCGACAGCGCGTTGCAGGGCGCGAACGGGGCCTGACGCGACTCCCCCCGATCGGCTAAGATACGGCTCCCCAAACGCCATTTACCGAACCAACGGAGTGTTTTCAGTGATTCAGGCAATTCAACCGGGCGCCGTCTTCAAGGACAATCTCGCACTGCTGCCGGGCATCGACGGCATCGAGCGCATCGATCTCGTGGACGCTCAGGGCAACGTCGCCGCGAGCATCGAAAACAAGCCCGGCAAGCAGGGCTCGCTCGCGGTCTACCACTATCTGCGCGAAGCCTTCGGCACCCTCGACACCAACGCCGCCGAGCATGGCCTCGCCGTGTTCGCCGAACACACCGCCGATGCGCGCAACCGTCCGGGCGCGCACCCGAACGTCGACCGTCTGCTGGAAATCGCAGCAGGCGGCCCTGCGCTGCGCATCGACGTGATCGCCGCAGCCTGAGCGTTGCCATAGCAGGCGTGCTGGCCGGCACGCCTCCTTCCCTTCCCCCTCACGCCGAAAGCTCTTCGAGCCGCACGCCATTCGTGCGCGGCCCGAACCCGCCGATGGAAATCATCACCGCGACCATGCACACGGTGACGCCGACGAACACGCCGCTCACGCCAAAATCGCGCAACAACGCGGCGATGATAAAACCCGACATCATCGCGCCCACGCGGCTCGCGGAATAGACGATGCCATTGGCGCTGCAACGCACGGCCGTTGGGAAAAGCTCGGCTTGATAGGCGTGATAGCACACAGAAATGGTCTGGCCCGCGAGACTGATCAGGACACCGAGCGAAATGAGCGCGAGCGGCCCGCGCGCCTGCGCAAACAGCAACCCGAACACGATAACCGCAAATGCCGAACCGACGATGAGCCACTTGCGCTCGATGCGATCGGCCACGAGCATCGCGAGCAACGGTCCGCACGGCAACGCGATGGCGATCACGACCGCATAGAGCAGGCTCTTCGTGACGGTCACTCCCTGCCCGATCAGGAGCGTGGGCACCCAGTTCGCGAAACCGTAATAGCCCACGGCCTGGCACAGATTGAACGCGATCAACATGATGAGGCGCGCGCGGTACGGTGGCTTCCACAGCTCCGCGAGCGAAGCGCGCCGGTGCGCGGGCAGCACGAGCGTCGGCGAAGGCTCGGGCAAGGCCTTGCCACTTTCGCGCACGGCCCGCTGCTCCATCTGCGCGATCACGCGTTCAGCCGCCTCTGTCTGGCCGTGCGTGACGAGCCAGCGCGGGCTTTCCGGCACGGCGCGGCGCACGAACCAAACGATCGCTGCACCGAGCGAACCGGCGAGCACGACCCAGCGCCAGCCGTCGAGACCGAGCGGCGCCAGCGGCACGAGCCACCAGGAAAGGAGTGCCGAAATGGGCGCTGCCGAAAACATGATCGCCTGATTCAACGCCATGGCGCGGCCACGCATCTGCTGCGGGACCATCTCCGTGACGTAGCTGTCGATGGTGACGATCTCGATGCCCACGCCGATGCCCGTGATGAAGCGCCACAGGATCAGCCCCTGCGAAGTATGCTGAAACGCCATCGCCACCGACCCCGCCGAATACCATAGCAGCGAGAACGTGAAAACGCTTCGTCGTCCGAAACGGTCGGGCAGCCAGCCGAAGCAGAACGTGCCGACGAAAAGACCCGCGAAAGTCGCGGCCACGAAGGCGCCTATGCCGTTGAAGCCGAAAAACGCGTGCGTGGTGGTTTGCAGCATGCCGCTTTTGGCCATGCCCGGTGCGATATAGCCCGTGAAGATGAGATCGTAGACCTCGAAGAAACCGCCCAGCGAAATGAGCATCACCAGCATCCAGAGCTGGCGCGTGGCGGGCAGGCGGTCGAGCCGTGCGGAAAGCGCTGCCGCCGCGCGATTGCCCACGGGTGCGGCTGTGACGGCGTCGAGCGGATCGTCCGCGCCGAGGGTTCGTTGCATACATGTCTCCGTGACGACGCCTCGCCGGGCGTCATTCTTGTGAACGCCGGGCCCGCTTGCTCAGCGCGCTGCGCGTGACTTCAGTCGCGCCAGCACCTCTTCGGTATGCTCGCCCACCCGCGCGAGCGGCTGACGCACGCCGGGACGGCGGCCGTCCATCATGAGCGGCAGCAGCACGACTTCGGTCGTGCCGCCGTCGTCGGTCTGCATCGGCACGAGGCCACCGCTCGCCTTGAGGTGCGGATCGTCGAGCAACTGGTCGGGGCGCACGATGGGCGCGTACGGAATGCCTGCCACTTCGAGACGCGGCATGAGTTCGGCGACCTGCTGCGTGGCTAGCACCGCGCCCAGGCGTTCGAGCAGTTCACGCCGCACGGCCACGCGCAGGGCGTTGTTTGCGAAGTGAGGCTCGGCGGCAAGCTGCGGGCAGCCGATCACGTCGCAAAGCGTCACGAACTGCTTGTCGCTCACCGCACCGATGAAAAGCTGTTCGCCCTCTGCGAGCGTGAACACGTCGTACACGCTCCAGGCCGAAACGCGGGAAGGCATGGGCGGCGGCGCTTCGTGCGTCATGGCGTATTGCTGCATGTGCTGCGCGCTCAGGAACACACAGTTCTCGAACAACGCGCTCTGCACCTCCTGGCCGCGCCCGGTGGCGTCGCGCTCGCGCAGCGCCGCCAGCACGCCGATCGCGCCGAACATGCCGCCCATGATGTCGTTGACCGACGTGCCAGCACGCAGCGGCCGCCCCGCAGGCCCGGTCATATACGAGAGGCCGCCCATCATCTGCACGACCTCGTCCAGCGCGAGACGCTTTTCATAGGGGCCCGGCAAAAAGCCCTTATGCGAGACGTAGATGAGACGTGGGTAGCGCTGTGAGAGCGTCGCGTAATCCAGGCCGAGCTTTTCCATGAGGCCGGGCCGGAAATTTTCGAGCATCACGTCGCATTCGCCGATCAGCTCGACGGCCGCCGCGCGCCCCGCTTCGGTGTTGATGTCGAGCACGACGCTCTTCTTGTTGCGGTTGAACGAGCGGAAAAAGCCGATGCCGAGGCCCGGCAGATTGCGCGTCTTGTCGCCGCCGGGCGGTTCGATCTTGATGACTTCGGCGCCGAGGTCCGCGAGGATCATCCCGCAGGTGGGGCCCATGACCATGTGCGTGAATTCGACGACACGCACGCCTTCGAGTGGCAACCGGTTTTGCGTATTCATAAGGAATTCCAACTAATCAGGCGTGATGCGCGATTGCGCCAAAGGTCTTCGGCAGGCCGGCGCGCCAGAGCGTGCCGTGCAGCGTTTCGCCCTCCAGCCACCCGGCCACGCGCGCGCGCAGCGCGAGCAGCCGTTCGATGTCGATGCCGGTATCGATGCCCATGTCCGAGAGCATGAACGCGAGGTCTTCGCTCGACGCGTTGCCGCTTGCGCCCGGCGCATGCGGGCAGCCGCCGATGCCGCCAAGCGTGGCGTCGAAGCGCGTCACGCCCGCCTCCAGCGCCGCGTAGACGTTGGCGAGCGCGAGGCCGCGCGTGTCGTGAAAGTGTGCGCAGCACAAACGCTCGCCCGCGATCTCTCGCGCGGCCTCGACGAGTGCTCGCACGGCGGCTGGGTTCGCGTAGCCCACGGTGTCGGCGAGACTCACGCGGTCCGCGCCTGCGTCGAGCAGCGCCTGCATGCAGCGCAGCACCTCGGCGGGCTCGACGCGACCTTGCAGCGTGCAACCGAAGGCCGTGCCGATGCCGCCTTCGATCAGCGTGTTCGCGCCACTGGCGTCGCGCGCGGCGCGCATGCGCGCCACTTCGGCGACTACTTCGTCTGGCGTCTTGCGCAGGTTCGCAAGGCTATGCGCCTCGCTCGCAGAAAGCGGCACGAGCATGAGATCCGCTTGCGCCTCCAACGCGCGCTCGGCGCCCTTGAGGTTCGGTACGAGCACCGAGACGATGAGGTCCGGCAGCGTTTTCGCGTAAGCGACGAGTTCTGCCGTATCCGCGAGTTGCGGCAAGAGCCGCGCGGGCACGAACGAGCCCACTTCGATCTCGCGCTGGCCAGCTTCGTGTGCCGCGCGTATCCACTCGATCTTGTGCTCGGTGGGCAGCACGGTCTGGATGCTCTGCAGGCCGTCGCGCAAGCCGACCTCGCGTATCACGCAGCGCTGCGGTAATGGGGGCATGAAGGTGTCTCCGTTTTTGTCTCCAGCGATGTGCTAACTTTAGGCATTCCGCAAAATACATAAAGCGGTATTTTGGAAGCGTCAAGATTCCAATCCGGAAACACAGAAAATGCAGAAAGGAGACCCCGTGCACGACATCGACCTCAAGACCCTGCGCCTTCTCATAAGTGTGTGCGAGCACGGCAACATGGGGCGTGCGGCGCGCGAGGAGCATATCGAGCCTTCCGCCATCAGCAAGCGCATCGCTCAACTCGAAAGCGAATTCGGCGTGCCGCTGCTCACGCGCTCGCGCCGTGGCGTGCAGCCCACCGCGGCGGGCCTCGCGCTGCTCGAGCATGCGCGCAGCGTGATCTTCACGCTCGAGCGCGCGGCCAGCGACGTTGCCGCGCTCGGCAGCGGCCTCTCGGGCAGCGTGAGCGTGTGCGCCTCGGCCTCGGCGATCGCCGAAGCGCTGCTCGACGATCTCGCGTCGTTCATGCGCTTGCCCGCGTACAAGAACATTCGCGTGAACGTGGAGGAGCGCACGTCGCACGAACTCGTGGAACGCGTGCGCGACGGCGCGGCCTCGCTAGGCGTTTGCTGGGACAACGTCGAACTCGGGGGACTGCAATCGCGCCCCTGGCGCGAAGACCGGCTCGTGCTCGCCGTGCACCCCGAGCACCCGCTTGCGAAGCGCCGCACCATCGCCTTCGAGGAGACGCTCGATTACGAGCACGTGGGCCTGCCGCCCTCCACCGCCGTCCATACGATGCTGCGGCAGTCGGCGGCACGCAGCGGGCGTACGGTCACGTATCGCGCGGTGGTGTCGACGCTCGACGCGGCGTTCCGCGTGGTGGGCGCCAATCTCGGCATCAGCGTCGTGCCCCAGGAGGTGAGCAACACCTACCGGCGCATCATGGATGTGCGCACGATTGCCCTCACCGACGCCTGGGCGCGGCGGCGTTTCATCGTCTGCTTTCGTGCGTTCGACACGCTGCAGCCCGCGGCGCAGCGCATGGTTGAGCATCTCGTAGAGCGCGCGGCACAGAAGAAGCGTGGCGCGAAGAATACGGCTTGAGTGCCCGCCTCAAGCCACCGTTCTCTTCGTACGCTCGCGCGGCCGGTTCGCGATGTCCGGCCCCCGCGAATTCGCGCGCGAGTGAAAGTGCGCCGACAGCCACAGTGCGAATCCGAAAAGCGAAGACACACCCTCACGCGCACACTGTAAGCGCAAGTTCACGTTCGCGCGGCACAATGGCAAACCCCACCGAACAAAGAGGAGCGCGCGATGGCCCTTCCTTACGGCTACATTAAGGCGAAGATCGTTTCCGCACCACAGTTGAAAGCCACGCGGCGGCCTCACGAAGTCCAATACCACCTGCACTTCGGTGTGACGATCGACGGCGCGCGATGGGACATCGCCGTCAATGTGGGCACCACGGATGCCGACGACCTGCTCAAGTACAAGCTCGTGTTTGACTTCAATCACAACGTGCTCGCCACGCTAGAGGGCGCGGCCGAAGGCCAGACCGATCTCACGGGCACCGAAGCGCTGCCCGCCATCGACTTCGAGCGCAGCGACTTTCTCGCCAATACAGGTGCGTGGCGCAACAGCGACGTGATGGACGGCTCCGACCAGGTGGAACCCGTGGCCTCGCTGAAGCGTCTTCTGTTGCGCGCGCAACAATCCTCGCTAGACGTGTACGTGTTCGGCCGCTTCTACAGCGAAGGCGACGGCATTCACGACGTCCACATGAACCAGGGTTCGAAGGGCGAGTTCATCCACACGGCGGGCAACGACGCGAACGACCACAACGACATCTGGGAGGACGGCGCGCTGCTCGTGGATCTGGGCGACCCCGAATGGGCCTTGTATGTCGCGGCGTTCGATCAGCAATACGTGCCAACCGACGATCTCGGCAACCCGATGCCGAATTCGCAACCGATTTCGTAACCTCAAAGGCTAACGGGCGCATCCCGGCCACCCGGCATGCGCCCGCTCGTTCAAACGAATCGAACGTTCAGAAGTCAATCTTCGCGTTGAGGCTGACCGTGCGCGGGTCGCCCGGCGCGATGTAATCGGCGTACTGGAACATCCAGTAGCGGCGATTCGTGATGTTGTCGATCGCCGCGCGCAACGTCACGTCGTGGCCGCCAATGCGGGTGAAGTAGTTCGCGCCCACGTTCACGAGCATGTAGCCGCCCGTTTCCAGATTGTTTGCCGGACGCACCTGCGTGCTGCCCGTGAACTTCGCATCCGCAGCCAGTTGCAGGCCCGGCACATAAGGCACGTCGTAGCTCACGCGGCCCGCGGCGACGAACGTCGGCGCGCCGGCTACGCGATTGCCGTTGTACGACTGTCCCTTCGCGTACCACGTATCGAGCAGCGTGACGCTGCCTGCCACCTGCCAGCTGCGGCCAAGCCGCACGCTGCCGCCCGCCTCGATCCCTTCGTAGATCGAATTACCGTCCTGCACATAGACGTTGTCGCTGTTTGCATAAGCCGCGCCGCGCTCGATGCGGAACAGCGCCGCCGTCGCGCTCCAGCGCTCGTGCTCGCTCTTGATGCCGATCTCATACTGACGCGAGCGCAGCGGGCGCAGCATCGCGCCGCCGTTCGCGTAGATGCTGTCCACGATTGCGCCCTGCTCCAGCGCCTCGACGTAGCTCGCGTACAGCGTCGTGTTCGGCTCGAGCTTGTACATGAGCGCGAAGGTCGGCGTGAGTACGCCGTTCTGGCTGTACTGGGACGTCTTTTCGCCCGTGGTTGCGTAGTTGTTCTGACTATAGTTCGTGTAACGCAGGCCAGCGAGCACGGACCAGCGGCTCGTGATCTGCATCGTGTCGCTCACGAACGCCGACGCCTGCGTGATATCGCTCGCGCGGTACGTTTCGAGCCCGGAGCCCGAATAGTAGCGCCACGGATTGGGCTGATACAGATTGCCGTTGCCGAGCACCGTGTAGATCGCGTTCGACGCGTAGTTGTTGGTCTGGTGCTGGTACGCACCTCCAATCACGAGTTGATGCGTGAACGGCCCGGTCTTCACCTTGCCCTCGAACATGCCCTGCCAGTAGATGTCCTGATGGCCTTCGTCGCCGTTCCAGCGCGCGTCGGTGTAGTCGCCTTCCTGGTTGAGCAGCGTGAGCGTGCTCTCATTGCGATCGCGCGCCGACTTGCTGTAGCTGCCCGAGGTGGTGAACGACCAGTCGGGCGTGATCTGGTAACGCACGCCCGCCGTGTAAAGCTGCAGGTTCGTGTTGATGTGCTGGTCGGTGCCGCCGAGCAGATTGCTGCCGCCGCTGATCACCGCAGGCAGGCTCGACGCCGTGTAGCTGCCCGTGTAAATCGCGGGCGTCTGGCCGCTGGAGCGGATGGTCTGGTAAAGCGCGTTGAACCAGACCTGCAGGTCGCGGGTGAGTTGGCCGTCGAGCGCGAGCGAAACCGAGTTGCGGTTGATATCGCCGGCGTTATAGGTCTTGCCCGCTTCCTTCGTGTAGTTCAGGCGCGCACCGAACATGTCGTCGGGGCCGAAGCGGCGGCTCAGGTCCACGTGCGTGCTTAGCACGCCGTCCATGCGATAGCCCACGTCGAGGCTCGTGACCGGGTCCTTGTCCGGCCGCTTCGTCACGTAGTTGACGAGGCCGCCCGGCTGCGCGAAGCCATACATGAAGCCGCCCAGGCCCTTGAGCAATTCCACGCGCTCCAGTTGCTCGTAGGGCATGGTGATGCCGTACGAGATGAACGGATTGCCGTCGATGCGAAAGCCGTTCTGCCAGTCCACGGGCAGGCCGCGAATGGTGATGTAGGTGGCCCACGCGTTATAGGCGTTGCTGTTGTTGCTGACCGAGGCGTCGCCGGCGAACACATCGCCGAGCTTGTAGACCTGGCGTTCGGCGAGGTCCTCGCCCGTCACGACGGTGGTCGAGAACGGCGTATCGAGCTGCGAGCGCGTGCCGAGCGCGCCGCTGTTCACCGGCGTATTCAGATGCAGCGGCGAGTCGGCGACCTGGCTTGCGCTCACCTTCACGGCGGGCAGCGCCTGGTCCGTGCTGGTGGCGGCCGCGGCGCCGTCCTGCACAGTGGCCGGAGTGTCTGTCTGGGCAACGGCGGCCTGCGCCGCCGCAAAAGTGAGCCAGGCCGCAAAATGCAACGGCCGCATGGGCCGGGGCTGCGTGCGTCGGGCGCGCCGCGCGTGTTCTCGGTTGTTCATGTCGTTTTGGAAGGGTCGTCTCGCCAGTGCGCGCGGAAACTTCAATGAGAAGCATTCTCATTATCACTGGCGGGCGATATTAACAAACCCTTACGACTTTTCCTAGAATCCGTACGGCATTCGTCAGTTTTGACGTATTCCCCCGAAATACTGCTCAAAACGGACTCGAAGCGGCCAGACAATGTCTGTTTAGCGAATGAATCACCTACGATTTCGTGGATTGGACAGCCGCTCGAAAGATGGCGCTGGCGCACCCGGTTTGCTGCTCTGCGTGATGTCGGCGCCTGGAAATACGCTAAGTCGCGACATAAAATACAGGCCCAGTCAGTCCATTCACGTGGTGGCCGCGTATGAAACACGCTACGTTCCCCGTGCTGATCGTTCTGGCTTCGGTCCCGGCCGCATGGGCTATGGGCCGCGCCTGCGCAAACGAAAACACGGATCTGCCCTCTGCCCAGAGCGCGGCGCCTGCCACGCTGCACTGGCCTCCTGCCTCGCCCTCGTCTATCCCGCCAGGCATTTCCCGCGCCGCGTTGCACACGGGGCCCGAGAATAATGGCAGGTCGTATTTCGAAACGCTCCCGGGCGGCGATGAAAAGCTCGACGATCGAGGTGCGCCCTTGCGCGGCGATCGTTTCCGCTGGCAGCAGCCGTAGCGTTCAGACGACTGCACGACGGCGTTCTTACGATCTTCAGTCTTACTGATTATTGTTGGCGGCTGCCAGAATGAACTGGCGGCTCAGTACTCGCGACGGGTCGCAGTCGGGCATGCGCGCGCCGTGCTTCATCTGCGTCACTGATGCCTCCGATAAACCGCCAGCCGGCCGGCGACAACTGCACCGCGCTATCCGCGTCGCATAGCTGGCGCGAGGGCATGCTTGCCCCCTTGGCACGTTCGAACGGGCCAAAGCGAGTTCCGTGACATGATCGGCTCGTCCTGCAACTGGAACGCCATCATGTCCCGTCTGGTTTGTTCGCATCTGCGCCTGAAAGCCTGCGTGCTTGCCACAACGCTTGCCTTGCTCGCGGCTCCCCTCGTCATCGATACCGCGCAAGCCTGCACGCGCGCGCTCTACGTGGGCGATAGCGGACTCGTCATCACGGGGCGTTCGATGGACTGGTCCGAGGACATGCGCTCGAACCTTTGGGTCTTTCCGGCGGGCATGGAACGCGACGGCAACGCGGGCCCGCGCTCGCCGCACTGGCGCTCGAAATACGGCAGCGTAGTGGTCTCGGGATACGACATCGGCAGCGTGGACGGCATGAACGAGCGCGGCCTCGTGGCCAACGCGCTCTATCTCGCCGAAACCGATTACGGCAAGCCCAATTCGGGGCGGCAGCCGCTCGCCATCAGCCTGTGGGCGCAATACGTGCTCGACAATTTCGCCACGGTTGGAGAGGCCGTCGAAGCGCTTGGCCACGAGCCGTTCCAGATCATTGCGCCGCCGCTTCCCGACGGCAAACCGATCACGATCCACCTCGCGCTTTCCGATTCGCAAGGCGACTCGGCCATTCTCGAATATCTCGACGGCAAGCTCGTGATCATGCACGACAAGGCGTACAAGGTCATGACGAACTCGCCGATCTACCCCGAGCAACTCGCGCTCGACACGTACTGGAAAGGTGTGGGCGGCCTCGCCTTTCTGCCTGGCACGAATCGCGCGGCCGACCGCTTCGTGCGTGCCTCGTTTCTACTCGATGCCATTCCGAAGAAGCCCGACCCTGCCTATATGGCGGGCGTGCCGCAGCAAAACCCGGCTTATCAGGCCGTGGCGAGTGTGATGAGCCTCATGCGCTCCGTGAGCGTGCCGCTCGGCATCTCCACGCCCAACATGCCGAATCTTTCGTCGACGATCTGGCGCACGGTGGCGGACCAGACGAACCGCGTCTATTACTTCGATTCCGCCACACGCCCCGACACCTTCTGGATCTCGCTCAGCAAACTCGACCTCAAGCCCGGCGCGCCCGTGATGAAGCTGACCATCGATTCGGGCCAGGTGTATTCAGGTGAAGTGTCGGGCAATTTCGTGGCGACGCCGTCGTTCAAGTTCATGCCCGCGACCGCGCCTTGATCGCCGCGCGGGCATCCACGCTCACTTCGCGAAAAGCTGGCCGATGTCCTTGAACGCCTTGAATTCGAGCGCGTTGCCGCACGGGTCGAGGAGGAACATCGTGGCCTGCTCGCCCACTTGCCCCTTGAAGCGCACGTAAGGTTCGATCACGAACTTCACTCCGAATGTCTTGAGACGCTCGGCCAGCGCCTCCCAGTCGCCCCAGCTCAGCACGACGCCGAAATGCGGCACGGGCACGTCGTGGCCGTCCACGGGATTCGTGTGCGCATGGTCCTGCGAGGCCGTTTTCGGATGCTCGTGAATCACGAGTTGATGGCCGAAGAAGTCGAAGTCGACCCACTGCGCGCTGGAGCGCCCCTCTGCTAGACCGAACACGCGACCGTAGAAGTCGCGCGCGGCAGCGAGGTCATAAACGGGAATGGCGAGGTGAAAGGGGGAAAGCGACATGCGTGTCTCCACTGTCTTCGAAAGCGATCCTGTCATGGTAGACAGACCGAAGCAAAAACAAAATCAATATATAATTTTTCGATTCACAAATATTCTTGATGAATGATCCGCGAACTCAAAACCCTCGTTGCCGTAGCGAGAGAAGGCACGTTCGCCGCGGCGGGACACAAGATCGGCTTGACGCAGGCCGCCGTCAGCGCGCAAATGCAGCGCCTCGAGGCGGAGCTGGGCTTCACGCTGTTCGACCGCGAGGGACGCGCGGCGCGCCTGAATGCGATGGGCGAGCAAATTCTCACCCAGGCTCAGGAGGTCATCCGGCTCTATGAAAACCTGAGTTCGAGCGCGGCCGGCCCCGCGGCGACCGGGCGCGTCACGCTCGGCGCGATCGCCTCCGTGCAGCGCGCGCTCGTGCCCGAGGCCCTCGCCGAATTCCACCGCCGTTGTGCGGGCTGCCGCACGCGTGTGATCCCTGGCGTTTCGATGGAGCTTCACAATCTCGTGGATGCTGGCGAAATCGACATGGCGGCCATCATCCGGCCACCCTTCGCACTGCAAAGCGATTTGCGCTGGACCACGCTCGCGCGCGAGCCGTATCGGCTCATTGTGCCGCGCCATGTGAAGGGCCATGACTGGGCCGAACTGCTGGCGACGCAGCCCTTCATCCGCTACGATCGCGCGTCGTTCGGCGGACGTCAGGTGGACCGCTTCCTGCGTCGCATGCACTACACCGTGCAGGACCTGAGCGAACTCGACGAACTCGAGGCCATTGTCGGGCTCGTTGCGAACGGCGTGGGCGTCGCGCTGGTGCCGCAGACGTCGGCGTGGCGGCGCTGGCCCGCCAAGGTCCGCGCGATCGATCTCGGGCAGCACACGTTTCACCGCGACGTCGGCCTCGTGCATCGCGCGACAGGCACGCTCAGCGACCCTGCGCGCCTGCTGATCCAGTTGCTCGAGTCCCGCGCCCAGGAGCAGCAGGCGGGCGCGGAGCAATGAACTTACCATTCGTTGGCGGCTCACCGGGAAAAGCAGTCGATTCAACCAAATCCATCAAAAAATACATTAAAGATAACTGGATAAAAATCAATACGATTGCACAAATCACTAGATCGCAGCCATCCAACCCACAGGAACGCCTATGCCGCGCCCCATCGCCGCTCGCATTCAACCCGACGCCATCCGCCACAACCTCCAGCTTGCGAAGCAGATCGCCGCCGGGTCGCGCGCCTTCGCCGTCATCAAGGCCAATGCGTACGGTCACGGCATCGAGCGGATCTATCCGGCGCTCGCGGGCGCCGACGGCATCGCGCTGCTCGACCTCGACGAAGCGGTGCGCGTGCGTGAACTGGGCTGGACCAAACCGCTGCTGCTGCTCGAAGGCGTGTTCGAGCCCGCCGACGTTGAGCTTGCCGTCGCGCACCGGCTCACCGTGGCCGTGCATTGCGACGAACAACTCGATCTGCTCGCTGCGGCGAAGCCGCAGCATCCCATCGACATTCAGCTGAAGATGAACTCGGGCATGAACCGCCTGGGGTTTCGCCCTCATGCGTATCGCGCGGCATGGGAGCGCGCGCGTGCCATCCCGTCGATCGGCGCAATCAGCCTCATGACGCACTTCGCGAACGCCGACGACGGCCAGGTCGACTGGCAGCTCGACACGTTCGACGCCGCCGTGCGGGACATTCCCGGCGAGCAGTCGGTGTCGAATTCGGCGGGCGTGCTCTGGCACCCGCGCGCGCATCGCGACTGGGTGCGCCCGGGCACGATTCTTTATGGCGCGTCGCCCACGGGTGTGGCGCGGCACGTAGAAGGCTTCGGCCTGCGCTCGGCCATGACGCTCACGAGCCGTATCATCGGCATTCAGACGCTCGTGCCGCAGGAAACCATCGGCTATGGCCGCACTTTCGAGGTCGACCGGCCCATGCGCGTCGGCGTGGTGGCGTGTGGCTACGCGGACGGCTATCCGCGCCACGCGCCCACCGGCACGCCGATCGCCGTGGACGGCGTGCGCACGCGCGTCGTGGGCCGCGTGTCGATGGACATGCTCACCGTCGATCTCACGCCGTGCCCGCAGGCGGGCATCGGTTCGAGCGTCGAGCTGTGGGGCGACCAGGTGCGCGTGGACGAAGTGGCCGAGGCGTCGGGCACGATTGGCTATGAGCTGATGTGTGCGCTCGCGCGGCGTGTGCCGGTGATCGTGGCCGATCGCGCGGATACGCCGGGCACCGCACACGCACAAGGCGAACGCGTAGCAGCCTGACCGCGATGAAAGCTCGCTGACGAAATTTCGTCAAACTTCCGGTTGAGCCCCGGCCTTGCGTCACCTATTTTTGTGTTGACACGCGCGGCGCATTGCACGCCGCGCGTGGCCAACACTTCAAGGAGACACTCGTGGCCGACCAGGAGACTCACGCCTACGCGCCGCATCACGCGGACTACCGCCTCATCGGCGGCGCAGGCGAACGCGCGCGCGCAGCAGGCCTAGTCAACGCTGACTGGTACCGGTGCGCCGTGCCGCGCCCCGTGATGAAACAGCTGATGCAGCGCAGCGACGCGCGCGCCATACGCGACACCGTGATCTGGTATGCGGCCATCGTCGCGAGCGGCGTGCTGGCCGGGTTCCTCTGGCACGCGCACTCATGGTGGGCCCTGCCCGCGTTCCTGCTGTACGGCACGCTCTATTGCAGTCCTGCCGATTCGCGCTGGCACGAAGCGGGTCACGGCACCGCATTCAAAACGCGCTGGATGAACGACGTGCTGTATCAGATCGCGTCATTCCAGATATTTCGCTGCGCGACGATCTGGCGATGGAGCCACGCGCGCCATCACACCGACACGCTCGTGGTGGGCCGCGATCCCGAGATCGCCGCGCCACGCCCCACCGACTGGCTTTCGCTCGCGCTCAACATCTTCGCGCTCAAGCACGTATCGCGTGAACTGCCGCGCATGATATCCGCCGCATGCGGACGCCTAGGCGCAGAAGAACAAAGCTTCGTGCCCGCCTTGGAATGGCCCAAAGCGATTCGCGAAGCGCGCCTGAGCCTCTTCGTCTACGCGATCGTGATTGGCTCGTGCATCGGCTTTCGCACGATCCTGCCGCTGCTTTATATCGGCCTGCCGAGCCTCTACGGCGCGTGGCTTTATCTCTACTTCGGCCTCACGCAGCACGCGGGCATGCCCGAGAACGTGCTCGATCACCGGCGCAACTGCCGGACGGTGATGATGAATCCCGTGTTCCGCTTTCTCTACTGGAACATGAATTATCACGTCGAGCATCACATGTTTCCGATGATTCCTTTTCACGCACTACCGCGCCTGCACGAAGTCGTAAAAATGGATATGCCGCCGCCCTATCGCAGCAGCCTGGCCGCCTACGCGGAAATCATTCCCGCGCTCGTGCGGCAAACACGCGACCCCTCGTATCACGTGGCGCGCCCGGTTCCAGGCCACGCCGAAGCTTGACAACCCGTTGCCAGCGCAACCATTCAATGAAGACAGGAGACAACCCATGACGCAATGGATCGACGCAGCCGCATTCGACGATATCGAAGACGAAGACGTCATGCGCTTCGACCACGGTTCACGCACCTTTGCTATCTACCGCGTGGAAGACCAGGTCTACGCGAGCGACGGGCTCTGCACGCATGAACACGTCCACCTGAGCGACGGCCTCGTCATGGGCCATGTGATCGAATGTCCGAAGCACAACGGACGCTTCGACGTGCGTGATGGCAAGCCGCTTTGCGCACCAGTATGCGAGAGGCTCGCAACGTATCCGGCGAAGGTCGAAAGTGGACGGATTTACATTGAAGTGTGATGCACCGAAACCTTGCCCAAAGGTAGCGAAAAAAACGCGCAAACGTTAGCGCGTCGCTCGCCGATCATTACGGTGTATTAAACAAGCGAACTTGAGCGCTTACTCGGGCTCATGTAACGAGAATGACATAAATAGCCATTAGCGTGCTGATTCTCCATATTAATCGGAATGGATAGTCATGCACCCCGCGCTCGCGCAGTTTCGTCGTCCGGGACTTCCCGTAGGCCCGCGCAGCGCCGGGGAACTGGCTCTGGAAGTACCCGCCATCGACGCCTCGGATTCGAATTCTCTTGTCATGGAGATTTTCTATTCGAGGCGCGACATGGCCAGTCTCGCGGTGGTCGATAACGACCGCCCTATCGGCCTAATCAACCGCGATATTTTCCTGTCGCAAATGAGCAAGCCGTTTCATCGCGAGCTATACGACAAGAAGAGTTGCATCGCGTTCATGGACAAGGCGCCATTGATCGTCGACGTCGACATGAGCATCGAAGCGCTTACGTTCAAAACCGTCGAAGTCGGTGAAAAGGCGCTAGTGGACGGTTTCATCGTGACGCGCGAAGGCCGCTTCGTTGGCGTGGGCAATGGCTTGCGGCTCCTCTCCGTCGTCGCGGAAATGCAGGCCGAAAAGAATCGTCAGATCATGCAGAGCATCGAATATGCGAGCGTGATCCAGCAAGCCATGCTGCGCGCTTCGCGCGAGACGCTCGCGACCATGCTGCCCGATGCCGCGCTCGTCTGGGAGCCACGCGATGTAGTCGGCGGCGACTTCTACCATTTCGCGGCGTTCGCCGACGGCTGGTTCGGTGCGGTGGCCGATTGCACGGGCCACGGCGTGCCGGGCGCATTCATGACCTTGCTCGCCTCGGCATCGCTTTCGCAGGCGCTCGAACAGATCGGTCCGCGCAATCCCTCCTCGCTGCTGGCAGCCGTCAATCGCAATGTGAAAGGCCTGCTCGGCCAAATCAACGGCGCGGGGGACGCCCCGCAGTCCAATGACGGGCTCGACGCTGCCTTCTTCTGGTTCGACGCCGCCAGCCAGGTGCTGCATTTCGCCGGAGCGCGGGTCGCGCTGCATGTGCTGCGTGCGGACGCCGCCGGGTTCGAGAGCATTGCCGGCGACCGCATGGGCGTGGGCTATGTGGACAGCCTCGCCGATTACACGTGGACCCAGCACGCCGTAGCCGTGCCGCACGGCAGTTTGCTGTTCGTCTCCACGGATGGCCTGACCGACCAGATTGGCGGCCCGCGAAACATCGCCTTCGGAAAACGCCGCGCGCTCGACCGGATTCTCGCTGAGCGCGAGCATGCTTCTTCTTTCATCTGCGCACGCTTGCTCGAAACCTTCGCCGAATGGCAGGGCTCGCAGGCGCGCCGCGACGATGTCACGCTTTTCTTCGCACGAGTTTGAGGTAGTTCACCAATATGTCTGGAATTCTGGATCAAAACTGCTGCTTCTTCGAAATCGCACAGAAGCGCAATTTGCTCTTCTATCACAAAGGCTATTTCTCGCACAGCATCGTCGCGGCGATGAGCGAGGTCGTGAAGCTGCAACTGGAAGTGGCAGGACTGAGCACGTCCACGCGCAGAAGGATCTTTTCGTCGTTCATCGAGCTTTCGCACAATATCGTGCACTACTCGTGCGACGCGCTTTCCGAAGATCAAGGCCAGGGCGGTGCGATTCGCGAAGGCGCGATGTGCATTTCCGCCGAAGACGAGCGCCACCTCATGGTATGCGTGAATCCCATCGCGACGTCGGCCGTGGACGAATTGCGCGAGAAGCTGGAGCCGCTGCGCAACATGTCGATCGAAGAGATCAAGCAGGCATACAAGATGTCGTTGCGCGCCGACACGCCTGCCGACAGCAAAGGCGCGGGACTGGGTTTCCTGACGATGGCGCGCGACGCCAGTGCACCGCTCGAATTCGCGTTTCATCAACGCGAAGACGATACGGGCACCACACTGTTTTGCCTCAAGACCATCATTTGACCAGGGCACGCGTACAAAATGGAAAACCTTTTTATCGCCGCCACGGCGACGTCGCCGGAGATCGATTTCCGCTTCGACGAAAGCGTGCTGTCACTGCGAGGCGAGTCGTATCCCGAGCATGCGGCCGCATTCTATGCGCCGATCATCGAGCGGCTCAATCTGTGGCTCAAAGGTTGTGAAGGCGCTGCGATCACGGTCGAGGTGACGCTCACTTACTTCAACAGTTCGAGCACGAAAATGCTGTTCAGCGTGTTCGATGCACTGGATCGTGCGGCGGCGGCGGGCAACCAGGTGCGGGTGAACTGGTATCGCGACGAAGAAGACGAAACGATCCTCGAATTCGGCGAGGAACTGCAAACCGACTTCACGGCAATCAAGTTCAATGACTGCCCGGTTGCGACCTGAGAATGCTTTGAGGACGACGCGCGTGGAAACGACTGCCTTGCGGGACACATTGAAGGATCATTACCTTGACCTGTTCCGCAGCGAAAGCGAGGCGCTGGAGCGGGCCCGGGCGATTGCCGAGGCTCCGGAGTCGCACGCGCAAAGTCATCGCGATGCGCTCGTCGAACTCATCCAGCATTACGAGCGCCTGATGCGCGAAACCCGCCGCCTGATCGGGCGCAGCGATCGCGCCGAGCGCGAAATGCAGGCGCTCACCCAGCAACTGCACTATCGCGCGACGCACGACGCCCTCACCGGCGTATTGAATCGCAGCGCCGTGATCGAGCGCACCGTGAAGGCGCTGCGCGCGAATCGGGCGGTGATGATCCTGCTCGATATCGACGACTTCAAGAAGGTCAACGACGACTTCGGTCACCCGGCCGGCGACAGCGTGATCTCGGGCATCGTGAACTGCCTGAGGCGCATTCTCGGCGAGACCGGCATTATCGGGCGCGTGGGCGGCGAAGAGTTCACGGTCGTGTTGCCGGGCTTCGACATTGCAGATGCCCTGCAGCTCGCCGAGCGCATGCGCGCGGCCATCGCGAGCCACGCGTTCGCAGCACCCGTGTGCCGCTCCATCACGGCAAGCTTCGGCGTGAGCGACAATCCGGCTGGCACCGATTTCGACACCGCTTACGGCCTCGCGGACTCCGCGCTGTACACCGCCAAGCGCGGCGGCCGAAACTGTGTGACGTTCGAAGGACACATCGCCCCGGCAGATTGAAAAACAGCGGCCTGACGGTTTTGGGGCCGTTGCCGCGCAACGCGCGTCTTTTCCGAACGCCACACTACAATGGTGCGGAGAAAATCGCGACGCGTATGAAGAATGCAGGCCACGATATCGCGCGTCAGCACAGCAAAACAGCGAGGCGATCGATGACAGCGAAGCAGCCGGCACGCCTGGCATTGCCCGGGCAAGTCGTACTCGTGTTGCAGGGCGGCGGCGCGTTGGGCGCCTATCAGCTCGGCGTCTATGAGGCGATGCACAAAGCCGGCATCCATGTGGACTGGGTGATCGGCACTTCCATTGGCGCCATCAACGCGGCGTTGATCGCCGGAAACGCGCCGGAGCGCCGCTTCGAGCGGCTGGAGGAATTCTGGCAGCGCGTCACCGACCGCACGCGCCTCGACGCAGCAGCGTGGCCTGGCTTGGGTCCTGGCTGGGACAAGACGTTTGCAAAACTGATGATCATCAGCGGCGGCATTGCGGGGTTCTTTCAGCCCAACCCGGCGTCGTGGTTCGGGCCGCTTGCGCGCCTCGGCGTAGATCGCGCGTCCTACTACAAGATCGCACCGCTGCGCGACACGCTCGTTTCTCTCGTCGATTTCAAACGGCTCAACGCGGGGCACCCGCGCCTCACTGTGGGCGCGGTGAACGCACGCACGGGCGCGATGCGCTATTTCGATTCGCGCGATCAGCAGCTGAATGTCGAACACATCATGAGTTCGGGCGCGCTGCCGCCCGCGTTCCCGGCGGTGCGCATCGACGGTGAGCCATACTGGGATGGCGGCATCTATTCGAACACGCCGGTCGAGGTCGTGCTCGACGACAAGCCGCGCAATAGTTCGGTCATCTTCTCGGTGCAGGTGTGGAATCCAGCGGGCCCGGAGCCGGAAAGCATCTGGCAGATCGCTGAGCGGCAAAAAGACATTCAGTACGCGAGCCGCACAGAAAGCCATATCGCGCGCCAGCAGCAGATTCATCGCTTGCGCCACGTGATCCGCGAACTGGCAAAGCGCGTGCCCGATGCCGAGCGCAACACAGCCGACGTTCAGCAGTTGGCGGCCTGGGGCTGCGAAACGACCATGCGGCTCATCAAGCTCGCGGCGCCGCGGCTCGATGGCGACGACCAGTTGAAGGACATCGACTTCACGCCTGCCGGCATTGCCGCGCGCCGGCGCGCTGGCTACGAAGCCGCTATGCGCGCGATCGAAGCAAGACCCTGGGAAGCACCGATGGATCCGATAGAAGGACTAAGCGTCTACAGCGCAGACGAAGAATAATTGGGATAGGGGCAGGCCTCGCGGCGCGACCCCTCCCGCACCACCGTGCGTACGGGTCCGTACACGGCGGTTCGGATCAGTTAATCGGCGTAGGGCCTAGCGATGGAAGGCCCAATGAGAGGAAGTAACGATTCGACAGCGCCTTACTTAGCGCAGGGCTATTGCTTAGGCGCCAGGCGCCGTGGGGCGAACCCGCCGTTTGTGCGGCAAGGTCGTGCCCCACGCCGCGCGCAACCAGCTGCCGAAACCGGGTCCGGCCTTGCTTCCACTGCTTCCACAAGAAGCAGCGCAGGCGGCGTCGGATCCATGCATCCAGTTGCCTGAGCACACTGGGCGTTTCGCAGAAACCAAAGTAGCCACGCCAGCCCGTCAGATATCGCTTCAGCGCGCCGATCATCTGGCGAACGCTGATCCCGCGCGAGCGTTGCGTCAATTCCCGGACCCGATCCTTGAAGCGAACCAGAGCATTGGGCGCAATGCGCCTTCTGACCTGCTTTCGCCCCAGGAAGGTAAATCCCAGAAACTTCCGCGTGTGAGGCCGTGCGACGGCGCTCTTCGCCTCGTTGACCTTCAACTTCAGCTTGTTGGTGAGGAAGGCCTTCAGCCCGGCCATCACCCGCTGACCTGCGCGTTCACTGCGCACGTAGACGTTGCAATCGTCTGCGTACCTCACGAATCGCAGCCCGCGTTGCTCAAGCAGCTTGTCGAGATCGTCGAGCAGCAGATTGGATAACAACGGAGACAACGGGCCGCCCTGCGGCGTACCCTCTGCCGTTGCACCAACCAGCCCGTTCTCCAGCACACCTGCCGTCAGGAAGGAGCGAATCAGCTTCAGAACGCGTCTGTCGCTCACCCGCTTTGCCACCCGGCTCATCAGGATATCGTGGCTCACGCGATCGAAGAATTTCTCCAAATCCAAATCTACGACCCAGCGATGTCCCGCCTGGATATAGCTTTGTGCCTTCGCCACCGCCTGATGCGCCGAACGTCCCGGACGGAAGCCATAACTGGATTCCGAGAACGTCGGGTCCCACTGCCTTTGCAGCACCTGCAATACCGCCTGCTGAACGAGCCGGTCGAGCGCAGAGGGGATACCGAGCTTGCGCACGCCACCTCCGTCCGGCTTGGGTATCTCGACCCGTCTCACAGGTTGGGGCTTGTACGTGCCGTTCAGCAGCGTTTCCCTTATCGACGGCCAATGCTCCCGCAGGTACGCCGGTAATGTCTGAACCGTCATGCCGTCCACACCCGGTGCACCCTTGTTCGCCTTCACACGTTTCAACGCCTGCTGCAGGTTCTCCCTTTCGCAGACTTCTTCCATCAGCCGGTCACAAGCCGACGGGCTTTCAGGCTCGGGGTTCGCCGCCATAGGTTCAGCCCCTCGATCAGCCGCCGTCGGGGCTTCACCCCTTCTTCCGCTATCAAGGACGCGATGCGTTTTCTGCTGCGCTCCCATGTCGAGTTCTCCGGCTTACTCGCCGCTCCTCTCCGTTTGGGCCTTCAGGCGTCGCCGCCCTAATATGCCCGCTGCTGACTCCTGCACGGCGATCAGCAACCCTTGCGAGTTGCCCAGTCCTGGTTCCAGGACACCGGGCAGGCCTCCCGAGGTAAGCACAACCGCCTTCGCCACACACCTGCCAGATTTACCGCACCAGTCCTTGATGGTTGTGGACTTCGCGATCCTTTGCTCGCTCGTCCAACTGGGGCGGCCTCATATCTGATTTCTGTTCGTCAGGTCGTGGCTTTGCCACACGCTTCCTTCAGACCCCGCCTCACGACGACGCCCTTGCGTTTCGCTAGCCCTTCGCCACCATCAGGCTGGGCAGGGGACTTCCACCCCCAAGCTGTTGCACATGCTCGGCACACAAAGAAAGCGATAGGGCATGAAGCCCCTATCGCCCCACTCGAACCACAGTGGAAAAAAGCCGGCGGGTGGAGCCGCTGGCCGAGCAGATCGATTCCGTCGCTCAATGCACGGCTGCGGCGAGCAGCGATTTGAGTTTGGTCGCACTGTCGGCAAGGCGCTCGGGTTCGATGCGCATGCGGCGTGCGATCAGTTCCTGCGCAACGCGCACGTCACGGGCGATTTCACCCGTTTGCCCCACGCCGCTCGCGCCCACCAGCAAGCCCGCTTCGTCGAACGCGAAAAATACCTTCGACGCCGAGCCCGTTGCACGCACAGCCTGGGTCGTCCCGAACGCGGGCAACCCTGCGATCTGGATCGTCATATCGTATTGATCAGACCAGAACCACGGCATGGCGCTGTACGCCTCGTCGTGACCGAGCATATTGAGTGCTGCCGCGCGCGCCTGATCCTCCGCGTTGCGCCAGCATTCAAGACGAATGCGACGCCCGTATAGCGGATGCACGAACGAGCACACGTCGCCCGCTGCGTAGATATGTGGATCGCTGGTACGCAGCATGGGATCGACGGCAATGCCGTTGTCGATCGCGAGGCCCGCTGCCTGCGCCAGCGCCACACGCGGCGCCACGCCAACGCCGACCACGACCGCATCGCAAGGCACGACGGTTCCATCGCCGAGCACGACGCCGTTGACGCGCCCATCGCCCTCGAAGCGCTGCACCTGCACGTCAAAGCGTACGTCCACGCCTCGCTCGCGATGAAGGTCCACAAGGCACTGCGCCACCTCCGCGGGCACCGCGCGCATCAACGCACGCGGTGCGGCTTCGAACGCGACGACTTCGCAACCGCGTTGCCTCGCCGAGGCCGCGACTTCGAGCCCGATGAAGCCAGCGCCGATCACCGCAATGCGCCGCCCCTGCCCGAGTTCGCCCGCAATGGCGAGCGCATCGCCGGCATTGCGCAACACATGCACGCCCGCGAGGTCCGCACCGGGCGCGCTCATGCGGCGAGGCTCGGCACCGGTCGCGATCAGCAAGCGATGGTAGGAAAGCGCTTCGCCATTCGCGAGCGTGACCGTTTGTGCGGCGCGGTCGATCGTGCTCGCGGCGCAACCGCTGCGCAGATCGACTCGCTGCTCGCGATAAAACGCCTCGCGGTGTATTGCGCCCTGCTCCGGCGTGCGCTCGCCCACCAGCACCGCCTTTGAAAGCGGCGGCCGCTCGTACGGTTGCGCGGCTTCATCGGCGATCAACGTAATCGCGCCTTCCCAGCCGCCTTCGCGCAAAACCTGCACGGCGCGTGCGCCGCACTGGCCGCCGCCAATCACCACCATGCCATCGCCCGCACTCATACCGACTCCTTGCGCGCTCAACGATACTGCCCTGCGAGCGCAGACACCTGCTGAATATTCTGCGGCGTGATGAAGCCCGGCCCGGAGCTAATATTGCGCGCCTCATACACGGGCTTGAGCCCATAGTCCTTCAGGCGCCGCTCGAATTTCGGATTCTGCTCGAGTGCGGCGCGCGCCTGCAACACATCGTTGTTGTGGTTCTGATGCATGATCGCCAGCAGGGCAACCGGAATATATCCCTGCAAATACGGCTGCTGATCGGTGCAGAACTTGATCGTGCCATCCTTGATGCCCTTCGCGACGTCCGTGTCGATATCGAAAGTCGCAAACCAGATCTTGCCCGCAAGGCCGAGACTCTTCACCGCGCGTATCGTCGGATCGGCCGAAGTCGGGCCGAGCGTGAGCACGGCCTGCGTGTTCGGGTGGTTGCGCAGATACGCGCTCACTTTCGATTCTATGCCCGTGGGATCCGTACCTGCATCGAGCACCGAGATTTTCATGTTCGCGCCGATAGCGTCCGCAAAACCGCGGCAGCGTTCGAACGAGAGCGGATTCGTAGCGTAATGGTTCACGCACAGGAAAGTCTTCACGCCGTCCGCCTTCGCGCGCAGCCCCGCTGCCTTGCCCGCGAGATATTCTGGCTGGCCCACGTGCATGAGCGCGCCAAGCTCGGCGCTCTGCTGCTCCGTGCCCGTATTCGCGGTGATAAAGGGAATGTTCTTCGACTTCAGGCGCGACACGGCGCCTTTGAGCAGATCGAAATCCGCAATGGTCGTGACCACGCCGTCGTAATTGCGCGCCGCCGCCTGATTCACGAGTTGCACCATGTCGGCGATATCACCATTGGGTGGATTACGGTAATCGGTCTGAACATTGAAGTCTTCATCGGCCTGCTTGATGCCGTTCTTGACGGTGTTCCACCATGCATCTGAATCAGGCGCATGCGAAATGAAGTCGAAATGCGCGACGGGATCCGCATGCGCCGCGGGGCTCAGCGCAAGTGCGAACACGGTAGCCGCCAGCGGCAACACCTTCAGAAAAGAAACGTTCACGGCTGTCTCCTAAGTTGCATCGTTATCGTGGTGATTCAAAGATTCGCATACCAAATCATTCTGTGGCGAGCCCGAGATAAATCGTTCCGCCCTCCACCTTCACCGGATGCGTGGCGAGATTCACGCAGACCGGCGCTCCCTTGGCCGCGCCCGAGGGAATGTGGAAGCGCCCCATATGCATCGGGCATTCGATGATGTCGCCGAACACGAGACCTTGCGCGAGACGCGCCGTTTCGTGTGTGCAGACTCCCGCTGAGGCGTAATAGCCCGTGGGCGTGTGATAGATCGCGTAAAGCTCGCCTTCGTGCTCGAACTCCATCACGTCCTCTTCTTCGAGTTCGTCGCTCGCGCACACCTCGTGCCATTGAAGAATGTTCATGGTCGTCTCCTCCATCCTCATCTTTCGAACAATTAGCGGGCAGCCGCGGCGTCATTGCGTGTCGACGGCAACGGCATTTGAAACGGCGTCCTCGCGCATTACGCCTACCGTCTTGCCGGGCACCTGCGGCGTGATCATGTAGTCCGGATCGTGGCGCTGCGTGCGCAATACGTGCAGGATCTCGGCCCACGCGTCGAACAGACCGTCATAAGCGGGTGGCAGGTCAGCCTCGATCGCTTTGCGCAATTCAGGCAGCGCATGAAACGGCACGTTGGGGAACATATGGTGTTCGACGTGATAGTTCATGTTCCAGTAGAGGAACTGGAGGACGGGATTCAGGCGCAGCGTGCGGGTAGAAAAACGGTGATCGAGTTCGTTCTCGCGCAGGCCGGTGTGCTGCGTAATGGCCAGCAGTTCATGCAGCCACGCGCCGTATGCCCGAGGCAAAAGCAGAAACACCACCGGCAGCCAGCTATGTGCAACAAAAGCCCACACGCCAACGGCCACGTAGAGCGCGAGAATCACCCGCGAATTGCGGCGCATCACACGATATTCGACCACCGGCACGACGGCCTTCGCGCTCCTCGTCACGATGCCGAGGCTGTGCAGCACGATGTTGCCGAGATGATGGATGCCGTGCGAAATGCGCAGGAAATCGGTGGCGAGTTTGAGGTAACTGGGCGGACGCTTGACGGCGATTTCAACGTCAGCGGGCACCGTGGCCGTGAGGTGCGTATAGGTGTGATGCTGCGCATGCGACCAGCGGCTATAGATCTGCTCGCGCCAGGTCATGAAGCAGATGACCCAGTGCACGCTCTCGTTGAGCCACTCGCTCCTGAACGGCGTGCGATGACGCAGTTCGTGCTCCATCGCCTCCGCGAACGCGTAAATCGTGCCGTAAAGCAGAAAGGCCGGAATGCACCAGAGCGTGCCCAATGAAAACCAGGCGAGCGCGCCCGTGGCGAGCACGAGCGCCATGAAACCGCCGAAATGCATCAGGGCGACCCGGTCGTTGCGCCGCGTGACTTCCTTGAGCACCTTGCGCTCCAGCGGACAACGGTACCAGTCGTCCATCGTGATGACCTGTGGCGAGCCTTGCTGTGCGGACATGAATCGAACTCCCGTGCATGACGTTGAACGAGGATGAGCTGCTTTGGACTCGCTCATCCTTGAGGCGAATTACAGGCTCTAAATGAGTCACCGTCAAAGACTAAAGTGACTCATTTTGAGCACCAAAGGGTTTTCACCTAAATTTTCCCCGTCTGAAATCGTTCTCCACGTGGAGATATAAGACAAATACTCGTACTCAATGCCTCATTTTGAGGCAGAATACCTTCGTACTCATCTGCTGCGGAGATCCGATGAAAAGCCGCCCTACGCTGAAACAGTTGATGGAGCTCACGCAACTAAGCCGCGCGACCATCGACCGGGCGCTCAACGACCGGCCCGGCGTGCACCCGCGCACGCGCAGCGCCGTGGAAGCGGCGCTCAGGCAACTGGGCGCGAGTGACGATCAGGTGTTGCCCGTGGCGTCGCGCGCCGCGTCCCATGCGCTGCGTGTGCGCCTGCTCCTGCAGGCCGGCGACGCCTTCACCGCAGAACTCACGCGCACGGCAGCGAGCCTCGAAACCGAATTTGCCGCCGCAGGCGTAACGGTCGACGTGGTCAATTGCGTGGGCGCCAGCGACGAGGACGTCGCACTGCGCGTGCGCGAGGCAGTGCAAGGGGCACAACCCGCAGCAGACGCCATCGGCATCATCTGCACGAATACGCCGCCCATTACGTCGGCGCTGCGCGAATGCATGGCGCGGGGCCTTGGCGTGGTGACGCTCATCACCGACGTCGACGCCGATGCGCGCCACACCTACGTGGGCGTGAACAACCGCGCCGCGGGCCAGTCGGCTGCGTTCCTCGTCGGCCGTCACCTGGAGGGGCGGACCTCGCCTTCGGTGGCCGTTGTGGTCGCAACTTTCTCGTACACCTGTCACGAAGACCGCGAGATAGGCTTTCGTTCGCTCCTGCGCCAACGCTTTCCCCATGTGAATGTCGTCGAAGTGATCAAGGGTGCCGACTCGGGCGCGGCGACCTACGAGGCCACGCGGCGCTGCATGGAAATGCACGGCGCGCTCGACGGCATCTACAACGTGGCGGGCGGCAACGAGGGGCTTGCTGCGGCGCTGCGCGAGCGCGGGATCGCGGGCCGCACGCTCTATGTCACGCATGAGGTGAACGCCGTGACGGAGCCGCTGTTGCGCGCGGACGTGATCGACTATCTGCTCTCGCAAGACTTGCGTTTGCTGCTGCGCACGGCCGTCGAACAGATGCGCAACGCGGTGGCGGGCGGCACGCCCCCGGCGCAGGCACTCGTGCCGATCGAAACGTATTCGCGCTATTCGCTGCCCTGAATCGGTTGCGCCGCGAATCCTGCGCCGCCTGTTGCATGCATTGCCCGTTTACGATACTTTATGCTCGTTTTTGCTCGATTCGACGGGCAAGCCAACTTGCAGAGGGGAGCCGAAACCATGCAACGCACACGCCAGGCGGCGATTGAAAGCCTGCTCCCCGACGAGCGCGAGCGCCTGATCCTCGAAAAGCTGCGCGCCGAGGGCCGCGTGCTGGCCGCCGAACTCGCCGCGCAGCTCGACACCTCGGAGCACACGATCCGGCGCCATTTGCGCGATCTGGCCGAGGCGGGACACTGCAAGCGCGTATACGGTGGCGCGCTGCTGACGTCGCCCGCCAACAAGCCCGCCTCCGTGCGCATGCGCGAGCAACTGCCCGCAAAGGCGCGCCTCGCGCGCGCCGCCGCCGCGCTTGTCAAGCCCAACCAGGTGATTCTGCTCGACGCAGGCTCGACAAACGTCGAGGTCGCGGCGGCACTGCCCGAGAACGCCGGCCTCACGGTGATCACGACTTCGCCGCAGGCCGCCGTGCGCCTGCTAGAGCGTACAGGCATCGAGGTCATCCTGATCGGCGGGCGCGTGAGCGCGCAGGCCGCGGGCGCACTGGGTGCGACGGCGCTCGTGCAAATACAGCAGATCAAAGCAGATCTCTGCTTTCTCGGGGCATGCGCACTCGATCCCTCCGAAGGGGTTGCGGCATTCGATGCTGAGGATGCCGAAATGAAGCGTGCCATGGTCGCGGCAAGCGGCCAGATCGCGGCGGCGGTCACCACCGAAAAGCTGATGACGTCGGCACCGTTCGTCATCGCACCCTGCGCTTCGCTCGACTATCTGGTGGTCGATGCCGACGTGCCGAAACTCCATCTGAAGCAACTGAAAGCCGCATGCGGCGACGTGACGGTGGCGCGATGAGACCGCTACGCGAACGCTACGCCACCACGGCCGTCTTTCTGGCGAACGGCTTCGGCATTGGCGCGTGGGCCGTCGAAGTGCCGCGCGTGAAGGACAAGCTGCTTCTTGGCGACTCCCTGCTCGGCGTCGCGCTCTTTGCCTTCGCGCTGGGGGCCATCGTCGCCATGCCGCTTGCGGGGCGGCTCGCGCCGAAGTTCGGCAGCGGCCGCGCGACCGCCCTGCTCGGCGTGCTGTTCGTCGCCGCGTTTCCTCTGCCTGCGCTCGCGCCCAATGCGCCGCTGCTGTGTGCCGCGTTGCTGCTGCTCGGTGCGCTCAATGGCGCGCTCGATGTTTCCATGAATGGACATGCCAGCGCTATCGAAAAAGTGTGGAGCGCGCCGATCATGTCGTCGTTCCATGCTGCCTGGAGCGCGGGCGGTCTTGCGGGCGCAGCCGTTGGCACGGTGTTGCAGAAGACAGGATTCGGTGTGCTAAGCGGTCTTGCGCTGCCCGCGATTCCCATCGCTGTGCTGATCGTCGGCGCGGCCCTGTTTTCGCTGCGCGACGTGGGCTCGCGCCCCGAGGCTGCGTCCGGCGGCGGCTTCGCATTGCCGCAGGCGGGCGTCGTGAAGCTCGCCGCGCTTGCGTTTCTCTGCATGATGACCGAGGGCGCCATTGCCGACTGGAGTGGCGTGTATCTGCGTTCTGCCTTGCCCGCTCATGCCGATAGCGCAGGCATCGGCTACACGGCGTTCGCGTTCGCCATGGCGGCGTGCCGCGTGGTGGGCGACGCGTTCGTGCGGCGTCTCGGCGCGGTGCGCGTGGTCGCGCTGGGCGGCCTGCTTTCGGCGGCGGGCCTAGCCGCTGTGCTCGCCGCACCTGCGCTCACTACGGCTGTGGTGGGGTTCATCTGCGTCGGCATTGGGCTCGCCAATGTGGTGCCGGTGATTTTCAGCGCGGCTGGGCGCACGACTGATCCGCCCGTTACGGGCGTTTCGATGGCGGCTACCGCCGGGTACGCGGGCTTTCTCGTGGGGCCGCCGATTATCGGCTTCGGCGCGGGGCTCGTTGGCTTGCAGCTCGCACTTGGCGTGCTGGTGCTCGCTACGCTCGCGGTGTGTTTTGCGGGCAGTCGCGCGGTGCGTGATGTGGATGCGTCGCGCGGCGAATCGGCAACACACGCGCAGGTGCGCAGAGATACGCGCGACGCGGATCGCATCGAGGCGGAGTGACCTGCGCCCTGGGCCCGTACAGCGCATCGAATATCACCACAAGATCCGGATATCCCCACCCAATCACCCTACGTAGACTCGATCCCGAAGCTCAAACCACCGCATCCGGCCTACGCCGGATCGACCTTCGGGACATCTACGATGGCCATCACGCCAGGAACCACCACCCCACAGCGCGTCGTCGTCAATCTTTCGCATGCGAGTCTCGCGGCGCAATTCAGCGAGCAAATGGCCATTGCGGTCATCCCCATCGTCGCCGTGGTGGCGCTAGGCGCGAGCGCACAGCAAAGCGCCTCGCTGCAAGCCATCAACACGCTGCCGTTCCTGCTGCTCTCGCTGCCCGCCGGTCTCGTTGCCGATCGCAGCCGACGCAAGCCGCTCATGATCGCAACCGAACTGCTGCGCGCCGCCGCGCTCTTCGTGCTGTTCGCGTTGTTCCATGCGCGCGTGCTATCGCTCTGCATGCTCGGCACGCTGGGCTTCGCCATCGCGACGGGCACCGTGGTATTCAGCGTAACCGCGCCCTCGCTCGTCGCGGCCATGGTCGAAACGGGCGACCTGCTCACCGCCAACCGGCGGCTCGAAATCGCGCGCAGCATTGCCTACACGGCGGGGCCTTCCGCGGGCGGTATTTTCGCGGGCTGGGCGTCGGGCGTGTTTGCGTTTCTCGCAGCGTTCGTCCTGTCGCTCGCCAGCGCATGGTTTCTCACACGCCTGCCCACCGAGGCGCCGCGCCCGCGTTCGCGTCGCGCGCTCGCACACGAGCTTTTCGACGGCGTGCAGTTCATCGCGCGCAGCACGCACCTACGGCCGATCGTTGCGACGGCCTTCGTCTTCAATACATCGTGGTATTTGTTGCTCGCCGTGTTCGCCTGGTACGCGATACACCGGCTCGCCTTCGCACCATCGGCCGTGGGTGTTGCACTTGGCGTGTACGGCTTCGGGATGGTGGGCGGCGCGTTTCTCTACAAGATCATCGCAAAGCGCCTCGTCTTCGGACGGCAAATTCTGCTCGGCCCAATGAGCGCCGCGCTTGCCTCGCTGCTCATGGCGAGCACCGCCCTCACGCATTCGCGCGCCACCGTGTTTCTGGCTTTCTTTCTGTTTGGATTCGGGCCGATCGTCTGGACCATCTCGACCACTGCGTTGCGCCAGGTCGTCACGCCTCGCGATCTGATCGCGCGCGTCTCGTCGGTCATCATGATGGCGACGTTCGGCGCGCGCCCGCTCGGCGCCCTGCTCGGCGCGTTCCTGAGCACGCACCTTGGCATGACCAGTTGCCTCGTGGGCGCCGCGTGCGGGTTCGCCATTCAGCTCGCGATCATCGTGTTCTCCGCGCCAGCGCGGCTGCGCTCGATCGAAGGTCTCGATGAAGCGCGAGCCGAAACGCGCAACGCGAAGGCAATGACCTTCGCGACTGAGAACCAGCAGGAATGAGGCGACCGAAGCCGCCCCTTATTACTTAGTCATTCGAACCGTCGAAGTCGACCACTTCGATCCAGTTCGCGCCTTTGCCCACCGGATACTTGCCAAGCTCGTGCAGCGCACCGCTCTTCGCGTCGATACGGTAAGCGCTCAGCGTGGGCGAGAGTTGGCCCACGGCAAAGAGGTACTGGCCCGAAGGATCGATATTGAAGCCGCGCGGCTGCTTTTCCGTGCCGTACGTGCCGATGCGCGTGAGCTTGCCCGTTGCCTTGTTCACGCGATACGCGCCCAGCGTGCTCGACGTGCGCTCCGAGATATACAGATGAAGGCCATCGGGCGTGAGGTGCACGTCGGCGCCCCACGGCTTGTCGCCGGAGAAGTCGGCGGGCAGAATCGAGATCGTCTGGATCGGCTTGACGGTGTCGTTCGCCGCGTTGAACGCGAGCACGTGGAGTTTGCCGTCGAGTTCGTCGATCAGATAAACGAAGCGCTGGTCTGGCGAAAACTGGAAGTGGCGCGGGCCGGAATCCTTGGGCAGCGAGTAAGCGGGTTTCGCGTCTTCGGTGAGCGCGCCCGTCGAGGCGTCGAACTTCAGGCGCAGCCATGCATCGGCGCCGAGCACCGATGCGAACGCATAACGGTTGTCCGGCGAGGTGCGGATGATATGCGCCATCGGGCCCGTCTTCACGGTTTGCAGCACGTCGCCCGCCACACCGTTTTCGCCGATGTGGTTCACCGCCAGCAGATTGCCGCCATACGAAGCGGAAAGTAGATAGCGCCCCGTGCCGTCCGTGGAAACGTAGGCCATGCTCTCCGCGAGCGGCGCGCGGCCGAGTTCGACGAGCTGGCCATCGAGCGGATTCACGGCGAAGCTCACCACGCGATACGGCTTCGAGCGCAGCGCCGCGTAAAGGCGATGATGATCAGGCGAGAACGCCATCGGCATGACCGTGCCGCCCACCGGCACGGTTTCGACAGCGGCCAGCGCGCCGCTTTGCGCATCGAGGCGGAACACCGAAATGTCCTGGCTATCGGCGTTCGACACGTACACGTAGTTAGCCGCGTGCGCGGCCACCGCTGCCGCGAGCCCGATAACGGCACCCGCCACGCCGCGCAAGATTGCGTTCTTCTTCATCGACTCTCTTCCAGTTTGTTAGTTCTATTGATTAGATTCGCGCTTTTCTGTTCTCACGCGAGCGCGCCAACGCGAAACACCGAAACCGCTTCCTTCATCGATTGCGCCTGGTGCTCCAGCGCGCTCGCGGCGGCGGCGGCCTGCTCCACGAGCGCGGCGTTCTGCTGCGTGACCTGATCCATCTGGCTCACGGCCATGCCCACCTGCTGAATGCCTGTGCTCTGCTCGGCGGTGGCCGTGGTGATCTCGGCCATGATGGTCGCAACGTTGCGCACCGAGTTGACGATCTCGCTCATCGCCTCGCCTGCCTGCGCGACGAGCGCGTTGCCGTTGCGCACGTCTTCCATCGAGGCGCCGATCAGTTCCTTGATCTCGCGTGCTGCGCCCGCGCTGCGTTGCGCGAGCGTTCGCACCTCGCCCGCGACCACGGCGAAGCCGCGCCCCTGCTCACCCGCGCGCGCCGATTCCACGGCGGCGTTGAGCGCGAGAATATTCGTCTGGAACGCGATGCTGTCGATCATGCTGGTGATCTCGGCAATCTTCTGCGAGCTGGCGCTGATGTCCTGCATCGTCTGCACGGCGCGTCCCACTACATCGCCGCCGCGCTGCGCGAGATCGGCCGCGCCCGTGGCGAGCGTGCTGGCCTCGGACGCGTTCGCGGAGTTCTGCTTCACGGTGGAGGTGAGTTCTTCCATGCTCGCGGCAGTTTCTTCGAGCGAAGCCGACTGCTCTTCCGTGCGGCTCGACAGATCGAGATTGCCCGCCGCGATCTCGCGCGCGGCCGTGTGGATCGCATCGCAACTGTCGCGCACGCCAGCCACGGTGCGCGAGAGACCCGCCTGCATCCGGCGCATGGCCGCGAACAGCAGGCCAATTTCGTTGCGGCCCGCTTCGGGCACGCGCACCGTGAGATCGTTCGACGCAATGCGATCGAGCACCGCCGCGGCTTCGGCAAGCGGGCGCGACACGATGCGCTGCAAGGCGAAATGCGTCACGACGACGAGCGCCAGCGCGATCGCCACGCCTACGCCGACGAGACTCACGATCCACGCATAGCGTGCGTTGCCGTCATCGAGCGTCGCCTCGGCGAGCGCGTTGGCGAGCTTCTGGAACTTCTCCACGTTCACGGAGTAGGCCGCGCCCGCGGCGGTGATGTCGGTGTCGTTGACCGCCACGTAAGCCGCCGTGTCGCCGTTGCGCAGCGCGTCGGTCGCGCGCGTGAGCGTGCTGGAAAGTTGCGCGGCGGAGTCGAGCAGCTGACGTTTGAGGTCCGCGTCCATGCCATCGAACGCCGGGGCGTTGGCGAAGGCCTGCGTCTCACTCGCCGAAAGCTCGAAGCTATGGGCCGCGCTATTCAGCGCGGAGTCGCGCGTGGCGGTGTCGTTGCGTTCCTTGAGCGCGCTATAGCCGCGTACGAGCGCCGAGCGCGTGCGCGTGGTGTCCTTGTAGGCGTCGTTGACCAGAATGGTCTGGCGGGCGATTTCGTGCAGGCGTTGGGCGCTGGCGTTCGACTCCCGCAGCGAGAACACGCCCGCGAAGCCGCCAATCAAGATCATCACGCCAAAGATCACCAGCACTGCAAGGAGGCTGGCTCGTACCGTCGTGTTGCGCATGTTGCTTCAATCCCCGGTTTCCATGGTGTTCTTCTTTACGGCTCAAACGCCGGAGTCTTGAGGGTGCGCTCGCCATGTTGTCCAACAACTTGGCTGCATCATCCCACGATCACGCGGTTATCCTGAAATTCGAGTTTACCCTGAGGCCCAGTCAAGAGGCTCATGGTTTGGTTGCTTCGGCTTCCTGGGCGTTGTACGATTGGCCCTGACAACCAGCCTTGATGTCAAACAACTTGCTGACAACTGGCTGAACGAGCAGCGGAACAGGTCCGCGAACGGAACGCGCTTGACGCGAGTCAGGTGCGTTCCTGCGTAAGTAGATGCGGCGCGCATGAGGCGCGCCGCCTGGAGACAGCAGATTCGGGCCGTGCGTGACTCACGCGGCCCGTGTCTCGCGCACGATAGAGGTCGATCCACATGTCGTTGAGCCGCACCGCCACGCAGTCCGATGTCGCCAGGCGCACCCGGGTGCGCTATCTGATCCTCTCGCTGATCTTCATCATCACGACGCTCAACTACGCGGACCGCGCCACGCTCTCGGTCACGGGTTCGGCCATGCGAACGGAGTTCGATCTCGACGCGATCCACATGGGCTACATCTTCTCGGCGTTCAGCTGGGCCTATGTGCTCGCGCAGATTCCCGCTGGCTGGGTGCTCGACCGCTTCGGCGCGCGCCGCGTGTACGCGGGCAGCATCTTCCTGTGGTCGCTCTTCACGCTGCTGCAAAGCTCGATCGGTCTGCTCGGCAGCGCGGGCGCCGCCATCGCGGGCCTTTTTGCACTGCGATTCGCAATGGGCGCGGCCGAAGCGCCCGCCTTCCCCGCCAACGCGAAAGTAGTGGCGAGCTGGTTCCCGGCGAAGGAACGCGGCACGGCCTCGGCCATCTTCAATTCGGCGCAGTATTTCGCGGCCGTGGTGTTCACGCCGCTCATGGCGTGGCTCACGCACGCGTATGGATGGCATCACGTGTATATCGTGATGGGTGTGGGCGGCCTCGTGCTCGCCTTCGCGTGGATCAGGTTCATGAAGAACCCGGCCGATCATCCGGGCGTGAACCAGCAGGAGCTCGAATACATCGAGGCGGGCGGCGGCATCGTGAACGGGCATCAACGCGCAGCACGCAAGGAACGCAAGGGCGCGAACTGGGCGGTCATCCGCCAGTTGCTCGGCAACCGCATGCTGCTGGGCATCTACCTCGCGCAGTACTGCATCAACGTGCTCACGTACTTCTTCCTCACGTGGTTCCCGATCTACCTCGTGCAGGCGCGCCACATGACCATCCTGAAGGCGGGGCTCATCGCTTCCCTGCCCGCCATCTGCGGCTTCCTCGGCGGCGTGCTGGGCGGCGTGGCTTCGGACGCGCTCATCCGCTCGGGCCGCTCGCTCACCGTGGCGCGCAAGGTGCCGATCGTCGGCGGCATGGTGCTCTCGTCGTGCATCATCGGCTGCAACTACGTGAACAGCGACTGGATCGTGGTCGCGCTCATGTCGCTCGCCTTCTTCGGCAAGGGTCTGGGCGCGCTTGGCTGGGCCGTGATCGCCGATACTGCGCCGCGCGAAGCCATCGGCCTCTCGGGCTCGATCTTCAACATGTTCGGCAATGTGGCTGGCATCGTCACGCCGATCGTGATCGGCTATCTCGTGGCGGAAACCGGCTCGTTCAACGGCGCGCTCGCCTTTGTCGGCGTCAACGCGCTCATCACGGTCATCAGCTATCTCTTGATCGTGAAAGACATCAAGCGCGTGGAGTTGAAGGCCGTCTGAAGCGACGGCACGTCATGACTTCTCGTGGTCCCGCCGCGCAAGCGCGCGGGCCGCGACAATGGCGGCCGCGAAACCAGAAGCCGCGCCCACCAGCAAGGCCCAGCGCGGCCCCCAGTGGTCGGCTATCCATCCCACGATCGGCGCGCCAATGGGCGTGCCGCCCAGCGCCACGGCGAGGCGAATCGCCAGCACGCGCCCGCGCATGCCGGGCTCCGTGGAAAGCTGCATGAGGCTGTTGGTTTCGGTCGTGAACGTAAGCGCTGCAATGCCGATCATCACGAGCGCGCCGCCGAACCACCAGTAGCCGGGCGCAACTGACGCCAGCACGCATCCCACCCCGAACGCCGCCGCCGCGAACAACAGCGAGACGAACCGCGGATGGCTGCGCCCCGCGCCGAAGAAAGCGCCGCTCATGGTGCCCACGGCCATCATGGAAGAAAGGAGTCCGTAGCGTCCCGCATCAGCGTGGAAGACGTTGACGGCCATCGTCGAGATGAAGATCGGAAAATTCAGCCCGAAGGTGCCGATCAGGAACAGCATGACGAGAATAGCCCGCAGGTCGGGGCGCGCCCATACGTAGCGGAATCCCGCGGCGATACCGCCCTTCGCGGGCTGCTTGCGCTTCGCTGAACGCAATTCGTCCACGCGCAGACGCGTAAGCGAAATCAGCACGGCGACGAACGAAAGACCGTTGAGCAGGAACGCCCAGCCCACGCCCACCGAAGCAATGACCAGCCCCGCCACCGCCGGCCCGATCATGCGCGCGGCGTTGAACGAGGTCGAATTGAGCGCGACGGCGTTGGAGAGATCGGCGTCGCCCACCAGCTCCGAGACGAAGGTTTGCCGCACCGGCGAATCGAATGCCGTCGTGCAGCCGAACAGGAAGGCGAACACGTACACGTGCCAAAGCTGCACGAGCCCCGTTGCCGTGAGCACGCCCAGCGCAATGGCAAGCGCGCCGAGCAGCGCCTGGGTGACCATGAGCAGCTTGCGCTGATCGAAGTGGTCGGCGGCGAAGCCCGACCAGGGCATGAAGAGCATTTGCGGGCCGAACTGCAAGCCCATCACGATGCCTACTGCCGCCGCGCTGTGATGCGTGAGCCCGGTGAGCACGAGCCAGTCTTGCGCCGTGCGCTGCATCCAGGTACCGACGTTCGAGACGAGCGCGCCCGCCGACCACACGCGATAGTTGTAACTCTTGAGCGAACGAAAGAAGCCCGAAGCGGGAGCGCCCATGTGACCGCCGCGCCTCAGTCGGCCACGAGCCGCTTGAGCAGTTCGACTGCGGCGGCTAGCTGCTGTTGCTCGGCGCCGGAAAGGCGCGTGTCGATCCTGCGCGAGAGCCAGTCCTGGCGCGCGGCACGCCCTTCCTTGAGCCACTCGCGAAAGGCAACGGTGAGCGACCAGAGCGTTTGGCGCCCGTCATTGGGGTCCGGTGCGCCGCTGACATGGCCCGCCGCCTCGAGCGGCGCGATGAGCGTACCCATCGACTGCGGGCGCATGCCCTCCGCGCGCGCAAGGCTCGACACCGTGGCCGGCCCTTCGCGTTCGAGCCGCAGCAGCACGGCCATTTGCGAAGGCGTGAACTCGCCGAGGATCGCCTGTTCGCGAAAACGGCGACGCAATTGCCCGACTAGCGCCCGCAGGTCGCCAGCAAGCGACGCGGCGAGGTCGGGAGGGGGAGTTTTGGCGCGATCGGTCATCCCCGCATTCTAGAATATATGAAGGTAAACTGCAAAGATAACCTTCATATCCCCGCGAGGACCACCAGGATCCAATCACGCGAAGGGTGTTCAGAACCCTTGCGCGGTGGCTCCCGTGGAGTGCACGACCAGCAGCACCACACCCAATATGCAAGCGCCAATCAACGCGGCCAGCCCAACGGCCACGAACGGGAGCCAACTGAAGTTGATATTGGCCAGATCGGCTTCGTGCGACGCGCTCTTGCGCACGCCAAAGAAGCCCCACAGCACCATGCGCACCATACGAATGAGTTCCATCATCTTCTCCATCGGGTTCGGTTACATGCACCCATGTTCGAACTTCGCAGCGGGCAAAAAAAGCAGCAGTTGCGAACAATCTGAGCGATGCAGCAGCAGCGTGCCGACTCCAGATAAAGAAACGCCCCGGCACTCGCGCACCGGGGCGAAAGGCTTGCCACGCTACAGGCAAAAAGAGCCGCAAGCACTGCGGGTTTAGGTGATGATCCAGGCACTCGCGCAGTAATCCCGGCGCATCCCGGGAGAACAGACCCGGACTGCGATGCGCACTGGCCGCAATCATCCGCTCTCACTGGAGGGTCGTATAGAAGCAGCCGACGCATAATTGAGCGCAGCAGATCGGAATCCCGGTCCGGCACGTCACAAGAGAAGCACGAGTCGACCTATGACAGCATTGGAAGCGCCAGAACGTATGACACGTTATGAACGCCTAGCGCAGAGCATGGCCGCCGAGATTCGCTCCGGCAACCTGAAGCCGGGCTCGCGCATGCCATCGCTGCGGCAGATCATCGCGCAGCACGGCGTGAGCCAGTCCACGGCGGCGCGCGCTTACTACGTGCTCGAGCAGTGGGGCCTCGTGCGTGCCGAAGAACGATCGGGCTACTACGTCGCGCCGCTCTCGAAACCCGGCAAGGCGGATTCGCGCGCAACGACAGGCGAAACCGCCATCGTCGATATCAGCGAACTCGTGTTTTCGGTGCTCGATGCCGCAAAGCGCCCCGGCATCGTGCCGCTCGGCTCCGCGTTCCCTTCCCCGCTGCTCTTTCCGCTGTCGCGGCTGGCGAAATCGCTCGGCCAGGCCGCGCGCAGCGTGAGCCCGTGGAGCACGGTGGTCGATCTGCCGCCGGGCAACGAGAACCTGCGGCGGCAAATTGCGCTGCGCTACATGCGCGTTGGCATCTCACAGCCGGCCGAGGACATCATCATCACGAATGGCGCGCTGGAAGCCCTCAATCTTTGCCTGATGGCGGTCACGCAGCCCGGCGATATCGTCGCGGTGGAGTCTCCGGGCTTTTATGCCGCGCTTCAGGCGATCGAGCGTCTTGGCCTGCGCGCGGTCGAAATTCCCGTGGATACCGCCACGGGGCTCGACCTCGACGCGCTGGCGCAAGCGCTGGAGAAGCACCCGATCCGCGCCTGCTGGTTCATGACGAATTTCCAGAACCCAACGGGCGTCACATTGTCGGCGGCGAAGAAACAAGCGCTAGTCGAGCTGCTCGCGAAACACGAGGTCCCGCTCATCGAAGACGATGTGTACGGCGAACTGCATTACGCGCCGAACTATCCGCCGCCGGCCATCGCGTTCGACCGGCGCGGACTCGTCATGCATTGCAGCTCGTTTTCCAAAAACCTGGCGCCAGGTTATCGCGTAGGCTGGGCGACCGCCGGGCGCTTCGCCGAGCGCGTGCAGCGCCTCAAGCTCATGACGACGATCTCGGCGAGTATTCCCGCGCAGGCCGGCATTGCCGACTATCTGGAGCACGGCGGCTACGAGCGTCATCTGAAGAAGATCCGGCTGGCTATGCAAACGCAGCGCGATGCGATGATCGAAGCGATCCGCCGGTGGCTGCCTGAGCGCACGCAGTACACGCAACCCGAGGGCGGCTATTTTCTGTGGCTCACTTTCCGCGAGCCCATCGACGCCATGGCGCTCCATCGTCTCGCTATCGAACGCGGCATCAGCGTCGCGCCCGGTCCGCTCTTTTCCGCGTCACATGGATTCGAAAATTGTATCCGGCTCAATTACGGTCATCCGTGGTCGCAGCGCATCGATGAGGCGATCCGCACGCTCGGCGAACTGCTCGTTCATCCCGATGTGTGCTCTCGATCGTGATCAATCGATGCGCGCGGCGCAAACCCGCGTCACGAACCCATGGCAACCTTAGCTGCCGAAGAACAGGTTGCAGAAACTCGCCGGGCCCACACAAGTGTTGGCGTCCCTTGCCGGCGTCGTCGCCCGACGGTGCGGCGCCTGATAACTATTCGCTCGCGACGTATCTGCCTGAGCCGTTTGTTGAATATCCGCATGTGCGGGTGCGAGGGGTTCGGCGTGGACAGCGAAGCTAGCCGACAGCGAACATGCAAAAAGGACAGCAGTAAGCAGTTTCATTTCAATCTCTCTCTAGCCAAGGTGAGGGAGGCGACGCCTCCGGGGAAACAACGAGGCCAGATTAATCACTTGCAGTAGATAAGAGAATCCTGCAGTCTCGGGAATGAACCTTCCATTTAACGGGAGTATCGACGGGTCGGCTTGCGCAAAGCGCTTTGGGCCCTCACAGCAGGCAAACACTACTCAGATCCACCGTGCGGCGATAGACATTCCTGTTGAGCCAAGGAACGAAGGTGTATTCGTCGTAGGCAGTACTGCCAACGAATATCCAGTTGTGCAATACATGAGACATAACGACCTCTCAGGCTCTGGATGACTGCGCACGCATCTCGCGAGAAACCATCACGACATCATCGCGAGGCCTTCGTTTCGCTTCCTCGGTTGCGGCACGCGTATCACGTCATCGGCAGCCGCCTTCGCAGGCGCCCGGAAGAACTCGGTGCAGAAGTCGACGAACATCCTGATCCGCGCCGGGATCAGTTCCCGGTGAGAATAGAACAGGCATATTTCGACGCCGCTATCCGACGCCGTACATTCCGGCAGGATGTGCACGAGATGTCCCATGTCGATATCTTCGCGAACCATAGTTTCAGGCAGCGTGGCTATGCCCGTTCCGTTGAGCGCCGCCGCGCGCAGCAGTGCCTCGTTCCCATCCATCGACGACATGGGCGAAACGCTCACTTTCCGGCCGCCCTCACGCAGATCGATGCAGTCCGCACTCTTCTTTCTCGTTTCGGAATCGATCAACAGAAAGTGACTGGCGAGCTTCGAAGCGGATTCCGGTGCACCGTATTGCTCGAGGTACGCGGGGGAAGCCACGAGAATGCGAGGCGAGCGGCAAAGCGTGCGGCGAATCACGGTGGACTGCTCGACGAGTTGAGGCGGAAGCATGGCGATATCGAAACGGCCGTCGAACAGGTTCGTGGCGTGGTCCTGAACGGAAACCACCAGACTCACATGAGGCGCGATGGCGCGATAGCGCCGCACCAGACGCGAAAACGTTCTGCTCATCAGCATGGGGTGCACGACGAGCCGCAGCTTTCCACCGTTGCCCTCATGTTCCAGCGCGATGCGCCGGTTCGCTTCGTCGAGTTCTTCGAGCAAGCGGCAACAAATCAGGTAATACGACTGCGCGGCTTCTGTCAAAGAGACGGACCTCGTTGTCCTGAGCAGGACTCGGGTCTGCACGCAATCTTCGAGCTTGGCAATCGCTTTCGACACGGACCCCGTGGTCACATTCAACGATTCCGCGGCCTTGCTAAAGCTCTGATACCGCGCAGCGGCGACGAATGCACGCAACATGTAAAGCTGATCCATCTCGCACCTCACAAGTGTTTTGCCCGGAACGACGATTCAAGCGTAAGCGCGTAAGCCGTGCGACGGTATCGTCCGATATGGTGTGATCCCTTATGCAGGCGCGTGCGCGTCTAATACATTCGGATGGCTCGATCGAGTGGCCGTCATAGCGGCGGCGCTCGACCGGTTCACTTCTTCAGCAGTTCGCTAACCAGTGCGAGCAGTCGTGCGTCATCCACGGGCTTCGAAAGGAAGCCGGCAGCGCCGTGAGTTTTCGCGCGTTCGAGCATTGCCTCGGTCGCGTACGCGGTGATGAAAATGACAGGAATGGGGCGCTTCCATCGCTTGATCGATTCAAGTAACGCAAACCCGTCCATGCCCGGCATCTGGATGTCGGCGACGACGAGCTTTAGTTTCGATCGGCGCGTATCGTCCAGCAGATGATTGGCGGACGCGTAGGCAATGACATTCCAGCTTGCCGAACGCAGCGAACTGGACAACGCCATCCGGACGGATTCATCGTCGTCGACCATGGCGATCGTTGCAGACGAGCGCGCTGGTTTTATCTGGGGTCCGGTGGACATTGAAATGATGCAGAAAGGTAGAATCTTTCTGGAAAATACAGGCCGGCCGAAGGGGCAGCAATCACACCTTCGGATGATTCTGGCGACAATTCGTATTAGCGGGGTGAAATCCGCGCGCTGAGGAAGGCGGCCGTTGCGCGGCGAACGAGCAAATGCCTATCTGGCGCTCTGAGGAGCCGCTTGCACCTGCTGCAATTTCTTGATGAGTTCGGCCACCGATCGCGCATTGAGCTTGTGCATGGCTTGCGCCCGATGAATCTTGACCGTGACCTCGCTCAGGCACAGGAGGCCTGCAATCTGTTTGTTCAACAGACCTTCGGACACGTGGCCGATCACTTCGCGCTCGCGCGCCGTCAGCGAGTCGTACGCTTGACGAACGCCCGCAACGAGCCTCGCCTGGCGCCTCAGTTCACCATCCCGTTTCAGCGCTGCAGCGATCGTATCGAGCAGATCCTGATCCTTGAATGGCTTTGTCATGAAATCGAAAGCACCTGCTTTCATTGCCTTGACGGTCATGCCTATGTCGCCATGCCCCGTTAAAAAGACGATGGGAAATTGAATGCTTTCCTTGAAGGCTTCCTGCTGAAGCGTAAGGCCGCTTTCGCCTCGCAATCGAATGTCGAGAATGAGACAGCTCGGCACATCCGGCATTTTCTCGGCGAGAAATTCGTCAGCCGATTCGAACGCCCGGACCTCGATGCCGACTGACATGAGCAGGCTGGTTAGCGCGCCTCGAATAGACTCGTCGTCGTCGATCACGTACACGAGCGAGTCCGGTAGTGGTTCACTTCGCGTCCCAACGCTATCGTGTTTCATCGCTCGATCTTTGAAAAGTTCGTGATGGCGAAAACGTGCCGGTGCTCGCCATATAGTAAGCAATAGCAAGACTTATCGCTACCGATTGCGCATCGTCCTGCTTTGAACCAGGCGCCCACATAATTCATCCTCTTTAGTGCGGCACCCTCGGCGCACACGCCTCTCGAACTACACGAGTCATACCGGCGTATGAGGGACCACATGCCCGCAAGCTGAACCTTCAGCCATTCGGAGAATTGTCAGCCTCGCGCTGCACGCATAACCTTTTTTCAGCAGATCGTCGCGCAATTGGAATCATTGCTCAGGTTGGGTACGCAAAATGAAAGTTGCTATCGTCGTACTGGATGGTGTGCAGGCCATGGATATCGCAGGCCTGCTCGACGTGTTCTCCGAAGCGAACCATTTCCTCGCCGAGGCACGCCAGTATCAGGTGCCCCTCATTGGAGAGCACGTGGGCGCAGTCGCCTGTTCGAACGCTATGCAGCTCTGCGTGCCGTGGGTCTACGCGGACTTCCGTGCAAACGTCGATGTGCTGCTGGTGACCGGCGGCTCCCGCAATGCGACCGTTCGCCCGAAACAGGAATTTCTGGACTGGCTGCGGCGACGCGCACTTGAGTCCAGGCGTTACGGCTGCGTTTGCAACGGCGCCTGGCTGCTCGGGCGCTCGGGTATGCTCGAGGGGAAAGAGGTCGCCGCGCGCTGGGCCGACGCGAGCCAGATGGCCAGCGAATTCCCGCGAGCCCGCATACGTCCCGACAAAACCCTGATACGCGATGGACGTCTGATTTCATCTGCGGGTCCGACCGCCGGACTCGACCTTGGGCTTTCTCTTGTTGCTGAAGACTGGGGCCAGAATGTCGCCAAACAAGTGGCAAGACGTCTTGGCGCCAATCCGCAGCGCGAGCCATACGAACGCGCCCCCTACGTCGCGACGCTTGCCGATGAGAGTTCGATCATCGCAAAAGTACAACGTCATATCGGCGACCACCTTTCCGACGTGCTTTCGATAGAGCAACTCGCCGACGCTGTCTACGTGAGCCGGCGCACCCTATCGAGGATCTTTGCGAAGTATCTCCACACAACACCTTCCGCATTCGTCGACCAGGTCCGCGTGGGTGCCGCACGAAAGCTGCTGGAAGAACGCAACATGCCGATGAAAACCGTTGCGTTCAACTGTGGCTTTCACAACGCTGCGCACATGCGCATGGTGTTTCAAAGACGTCTCAGCCTCACTCCTCGGCAATACCGCCAACAGTCCCGCAATACTGAAGTCGCCGGGGTCGCACTCTCCCCGCCCGCGTTTGCGAGCGACCTTCACACGAATCCTTCGTATGCACACATGGAGGCAATCGCCTGAGAGATCGCCCCGCGCGCAGCCTCTCAACGCCACTGCGATTTGTTCTTGCGACGCACGACTCTTTGTCCATGGTGGGTGTTCGAATTCGCGACGGATGCGCCTACAGTGCTGCTTCATCGGATCCGTCGATTCGATCGGCCGGTTGGCCAGCTTACCCAAACTGCGAGACACACAATGAGCACTTCCAAGGTCGTCATCGTTACCGGAGCATCACAAGGCATTGGCGCCGAAACCGTCAAGGCCTTCCGCGCGCAAGGTCATCGCGTGGTCGCTACGGCCCGTTCCATCACACCGGCCGTTGAAGCGGACTATGTTGCCGTGGCAGGCGACATCGGCGACGCCGCCACGGCTCGACGTGTGGTGAACGCCGCCATCGAGCACTTCGGCCGTGTCGATACGCTCGTCAACAACGCAGGCATTTTCATCGCGAAGCCCTTCACGAAGTACACTGCCGACGACTACGCGGCGATCCTGAACGTGAACCTGAACGGCTTTTTTCACATCACGCAATACGCGATCGAAGCGATGCAGAAGCACGGCAGCGGCCACGTGGTGAGCATCACCACCACGCTCGCCGACAAGGCAAACAGCAAAGTGCCGTCCGTTCTCGCTTCGCTTACCAAGGGTGGCCTGAACGCGGCGACGAAGTCGCTCGCAATCGAATATGCGCGCGCGGGAATCCGTGCCAACGCGGTTTCGCCCGGCGTCATCAAGTCGCCGATGCATGCTCCCGAAACGCACGCCACGCTCGGCGCGATGCATCCAGTTGGTCGCATGGGTGAAATGAGCGACATCGTCAACGCGATTCTGTACCTCGATTCGGCACCATTCGTGACCGGCGAAATCCTGCACGTGGACGGTGGCCAGAGCGCAGGTCAATAAGCGCCTGTGCGTCGCGCGCGCCCCTGAACTGGATGATTCGTCGGAGGCGCGGCGCGCGGAAGGCATTCACTGCACGTTCGTCAGCGTCTTCGTAATGACAAGCCACTTGTCGCGCTGCCGCATGATCGAAAAATAATTGTAGTAATTGAAACCGAGCATGCGTACGTGCAGTTTCGCCGTCGCGATGTTTTTCTGAACATCGAGCATCAGCAGTTCCGTCTCGACCGGCTCACCCAATTCAGCCGGCGATTTCCTGTTTGCGACACCCGCAAGATACTCGTCGATCGTCTTGTAGTAGGGCTGGCCATTCACCTCCCCCGCTACGATCGCGCGTGGATCGAACACCGTTCTCAACTGCTCCACATCGCCTCGCCAGGTGGCGTCGAAATAGCGCTGGACGAGTTCGACGATTTCGTTGCTGTCGCTCATGGCTTCATACTCCTCATTGATTCACGTCTCTGTCCGGGCATGGGAAGCGTGCTGCGCAATCGCTTGCGCAGCACGCTCTCGAACAACCAGGACCAGACACGCTCACGCGAGCGGCCCTTCAATCTCGTTGAGCCGTTCCTCGAGCGCGTTGACGCTCGCATAGCCCGAATGCACGGCGTACGTCCGGCCCTGCTCTTCAAGCAGCAACGTGGGGAATGACGCAACGCCGAGCGCTCGCGCACGTGCGAAATCGCGTTGCGTCTCTTCCTTCGTTTCTGCCGCCGCCCATGCCTGGTAGAACGCGTCGGCGCTCACCTGAACGCCCGCTGCATGCAGCGACGTTGACGCGATATCGCTCAACACTTGACCATCGGTCGTATCGCGCCCCTGCGCATAGAACCCATTCTGAAGCGCGCGGAACACCGAGAGCAATGCCTCACCACTAGCGAACCGCCGCGCCGCCACAACGGCGCGGCATACCGGCTCGGTATCGTAGACAAAGCCCTCGCGCGCCACAAACGCCTCGCGGTTGAACGGCAAACCGCTCAACGCTTCAACGCGCTGCCAATGCTGCAGCCGGAAGCGCTTGCCGGTTGCATCGAGTACATCGGTCGCGCCGGCGCGAATACCGCCCACCACAATCTCCAGTTTCAGATCGGGCACGCGCGCGACGAGCGCTGAAAGCTCCTTGCCAAAGCCATAGCACCACGAACACATCGGATCGCCAACATAGATCAATTTCATTCTTGCTCGCTTAAATGAAGAGACAACGCGGGGCCCGCAGTGCCCCATGCCCCGCGTCGCTCCCACCCATCAGAGCAACTATATGTTTGCGCGTTGCCGCGATAAACGCAGCAGCCAGAACTTCTTTTGTTACATCGCGGAATGAAGAAGCGATGGTTACGATCACACTGATCGGTGCCATAGCAGCCTAGAACATGTCCGAAGCCGATTGATGATCTGCACGCGTGCCGCCCGACTCGTCTCCATCCCTCGACGGGATGAATGGCCCGGTGATCATGTCCGAATAGCTCATGCCAGGCCCGACCATCGGAAACACATCGGCATCCTGATCGATCATGACTTCGAGGAAGGCGGGACCGTCAAAGTCGATGAAAGCCCTGAGTTTTTCCTTGACTTCGGCGAGGACCTCAACGCGCTGCGCGAACTCGAACCCGTCCGCGCGCGCCGCCATGACAAAATCCTTTCGATGAAGCGACTTGTCGCTCACGCACAGGCGCCCGTCATAGAAGAGACGTTGCCACTGCCGGATCATCCCGTCACCGACATTGTTGAGCAGCAACACTTTGACCGGCACGCCGTAGGTGGTCGCGGTTTCCAGGTCGCCGATGTTCATGCGCATGCTGCCGTCACCGTCGATGTCGATCACGAGGGCATCCGGGCGTCCCATCTGGGCGCCGATCGCCGCCGGCAAGCCGAATCCCATCGTCCCCATGCTGCCCGACGTGAGAAAGCTGCGCGGCTCGACGAAGTCGAAGAACTGCGCGACCCACATCTGGTGCTGGCCGACGCCGGTGGTGACGATAGCTCGCCCGCCCGTCATCTCACTCAACTTTTCCACCACGAACTGCGGCTGAATGACCGGGCTATGGCGGTCGTAGTTCATGGCATAGCGTTGCTTCAGTTCCCGGATGTGGTCGAGCCACGCCAAAGGCGATTGCACGTGCGTTTCGTGTTTCATCAGCGACAGCAAGGTGTCCTTCGCGTCGCCCACATGAGCCCAGTGCGCGCGCTTCACCTTGTTGATCTCCGCTTCGTCGATATCGATGTGCGCCACATAGCGCGCTCGCGGCGCAAATGCGTGAGGGCGACCGCCGGCGACACGATCGTCGAATCGGGCGCCCACGGCGATCAGAAAATCGCAATCCTCCACCGCGTAATTCGCGCAGGCCGTGCCGTGCATGCCCAGCATGCCGAGCCCCAACTCGTGCTTCACGGATATCGTGCCGAGCCCCATCAACGTATTCACGACAGGAATCCGATAGCGCTCGGCGAACTGACGCAATTCCGCCGTGGCGCCAGCCGTGATGACACCCCCGCCCGCATACAGCAGCGGGCGCTTGCTCTGCGCCAGCAGATCGAAGAATTCGTCGCGCTTGCTCTCTTCAAGACGTGCGCCCGTCGCCACCTTGCGAAGACGGTCCGAGTAGCCGCGAAACGCCAACGTACCGTGCCCCTGCCAGGTGCCGGTCCAGTTCTGGATGTCTTTCGGCACGTCCACGACAACGGGGCCGGGACGACCGGTGCGAGCCACTTCGAACGCAGTGCGCAGCGTTTGTTCGAGCTTGTCCGGATCGGTCACCAGGAACACCTGCTTCGCACACGCCGACATGATGTTGAATACAGGCGCTTCCTGAAAAGCATCGCTGCCAATGGCGGCGCGCGGCACCTGTCCGCAGATGAGCACCACCGGCACCGAGTCGCCGTTGCAGTCGGCGATTGGCGTCACCGCGTTGGTCGCGCCTGGGCCTGACGTCACCATGAACACGCCCACTTTCCCGCTCGCGCGCGCATATCCGGCGGCCATGAAGCCAGCGGTCTGCTCGTTGGCGGGTACGACGAGGTTGATCTGCCGCTCGGGCTCGTCGGCATGGAGTTCGTTGAAACGAAATACCGCGTCGTAGGTCGGCAATATCGCGCCGCCGCTATAGCCGAATACGGTATCGACACCCTGCTCGCTCAGTACGCGCAAGATGATATCGGCACCTGACATCTGTGCGCCGGGAAGCGGCGCCTTTAGGGCGCTTTTTGAAGCAATTTCTGGGTTTTGGGTCATGGCTGACTCGTGCGGAAACGGGCGCTGATGCGATCAGCGGCCAAACACAATGGAACATTTCCCTTCCGACTCAAGAACAGCGTATGTCCCCTACCAGCTCGCGGACGACGGCTTCAGCGGGTTCTCCGTGTGAAGCACAGTCCACCCGGCACTCTTTTGACGTGCGCCTGGAAAAAACGTGAGAAAGGGTGTTAAGGATTCTGACAACGATTGAAGCGATTTGTGTCAACAGGAAGGATGTTTATGGGCCAAGATAAGTCTCATCCGGGCCACATGCCCCATTCCTACCACTCGGCAATGCCCACGTCGTAGTCCTCGTCGTAGAAAGCGACGAGAAATTCCTCGGGCATCAGCCACGAATCGACGCTCACGGTTTGCGCGCCAACATCGACGTCGACCTTCGCGTCGGCGTCCACGGACTTCATCGCATGCACGATCGTCGACACTTCGTCCGTGCGGATTTCGGTTTTCATAGCGAACTTCACTTTTCACCTCTCTGCTTTGATAAGCACTCTCGATCACTATAGGATCAACACTCGACACCGCCAACCAGGCTGGTCTCAATTCACTCTTTACATCGCGTAACCAAAATCAGGGAATTGACGCGCAACGGTCAACTTTAGATATGCACTGAATTCAACGCGTACGGAGCGCGATCACGCTGCGTTGATCGACTGGTCGCCAATCGCATCGATCTGAAGCGCGTCGGGCAGCGAGCCCTTCGCGTCGGCAACCTTCTGGCGAATGCCGCCGATAATCGACAACGTCGAAGCCGAGCCGTTCTTGAATACCGTGAGCAGCACTGAACGCTTGCCTTCCACGTGAACGATATTGGGCTGCGGCGGGCTGCCGTCGGTCACATCGGCGACGTCATGCATATGCACAACCGTGCCGTTGGCGGACTTGACCGGCAGATTCGCAATGGCCGCGATCGTCGCCGGCGCATCGTTCAATTGGAGCGTGTACTCGTAGTTACCGATCTTTTCCGTGCCGACCGGCGTCACGAGGTTCTGAGCCGTCAACGCATTGAGCACGTCCTCAGCCGACAACGACCGCGCCTCGAGTGCCGACGGCTTGATGTTGATTTGAACCTGCCGGTCTTTGCCGCCAAACGGAAACGGGATAGCAGCGCCGTTCACCGTCGCGAGAATCGGGCGCAACTGGTTCTTGCCGAGGTCCGCCAGATTCTGTTCCGAAAGACCTTTGCCCGAAAGCGCGAGTTGAATAATCGGAACCGTCGAAGCGTTGTAATTGATGATGAACGGCGGCGTCGCCGACGGCGGCAACTGCTTCAAAATTTCCTGCGAAATGGCCGTAACCTGCGCATTCGCCGTGCCGATATTGGTGCCCGGCTGAAAGAAGATCTTGACGATACCGTATCCGGTAAGCGATGTGCCTTCAATGTGTTGAACGCCATTCACGGTGGTCGTCAACACCCGCTCGTACGGAGCCATCACACGACCTTCCATCTGGTCGGGCGAAAGCCCCGTGTACTGCCATACCACGCTAATCACGGGGATATTGATCGGAGGAAAAATATCCGTAGGGGTACGAAACGCTGACAGAACGCCAACGATCAGGATAAACACGGCCAGAACGACGAACGTATATGGCCGTTTCAGCGCAACGCGCACGATGCCAATCATGATAATTCCAGTATTCGAAGCTGGCATCGACCTGAAACGCGGCGGATTCCAGCAAGCAGATTCGCGATTCCTTGAATCAATCTGCGTTTGATGGGACCTGGCCCGCGGCAGCGCGAGGCGCACCGATCCAGTGGATGGCGAAAGCAACGATCCCGAGCACGACACCAAAGGCCACGATGCCCGACCAGCCAAAGCGGCTCATGAGCCAGCCGCTGACCGTCGCACCGAACGCGCCGCCGAAAAAGGTGGCCGTCATATAGAGACTGTTGATTCGACCTTGTGCTTTCGGATCGACCGAGAAAGCGCGAGTCTGGTTAGAAACGAGACCTGACTGCACGCCGATATCGAGCACGATCACGCCCACGATCAGCATGGTGAGCGACGTGGCCGCACCGGAAAGAATCAGGTAGGCAAGTGTCGCGATACCGATACTCGCGCCAATGACCTTGCGGAACCCCACCCGGTCGGTGGCATTGCCGCCCAGCGATGCGGCGAACGCACCGGCTGCGCCGATGATGCCGAAGCCGCCCGCCCACGCGCTGCCGAGATGCCACGGTCCGGCCTTGAGCAGCGCGGCGAGATTGACCCAGAAGGCGTTGAAACAGGCCCACAGCAACGACTGGATAATCATCGATTCACGAATCGGACGATTGTCGCGAACGAGTGGCCACAGCGAAGCGAGCAGGCGTCCATACGAAAGATTCGTGGAGGGCACGCCCTTCGGCAAAAGCGCAGCGGCCGCGATGAACACCGGCACCATGAACACGGCTTCCGCGCCATACACCGCACGCCACCCCCAGGCCGCGCCGATCACGCCGGCGATCGTGCGGCCGACCAGGATGCCGACCATGATGCCGCTCACGACGGTGCCGACGTTACGCCCCCGTTCGCTCGGCAACGACATGACGGCCGCGAAGGGCACGAGCTGCTGGGGAACGCAACTGACGATACCGAGCGCAAACGAAGCCGCGATCAGTGCCCAGATGCCGGGCGCAACCGCCGACGTCGCCGCGAAAACGAGCGCGAGCGCGATTTGGGTCAGCACGAGCTTGCGCCGGTCGAAGCGGTCGCCGAGCGGCAACAGCAGCGCGAGCCCGGTCGAGAAGCCGAGCAGCGCCGCTCCGGCGACGAGATCGACCGCGGTGATGTTGACCCGCAGACCCGCTGCAATCAACGGCAGAATTGGCTGCGTGCAATAGATGTTGGTAATCACCGCTCCTGCGATGATCGCCATCATGACGATCTTGCCGCGCGATGCGACGGCGGGTGTAGCTGGACTTGCAGGTGAGTTGGGTGCGCCGCTCACGAGAACCTCCTTATTCGTTGAATTTCCCCGGGTTTCGCAGCGAATTGCCGCGATCCAGATTGAGGTCGAACGTTACGCGCTTGCATTTACGAAGAGAATCCCTCACGATCAAGATTCATCCTTCCACTATTTGATAGGGTCCATGAATCGTCTCGAAGCCATGGCCATCCTCGTTTCGGTCGCCGAAGCGGGCAGTCTCTCGGCTGCCGCGCGGCGCCTCGACATGCCGCTCGCAACGGTCAGCCGCAAGGTCGGAGAACTGGAATCGCACCTGAAGACGCGTCTGTTTCACCGCACGACGCGCAAGCTTTCATTGACGGAAGCCGGCAGCGCATACGTGGCCGCGTGCCGGCGCATTCTCGAAGACATCGGCGAAGCCGAGCGCGCCGCAACGGGGGAATACGCCGCGCCCAAAGGCGAACTGGTGGTCACTGCGCCCGTTGCGTTTGGCCGCTTGCACGTGATGCCGGTCGTGGCGGAGTTTCTCGCGCACTATCCGGAGATCGACATCAATCTCCTGCTCACCGATCGCGTGGTTCATCTGATGGATGAACACGCGGATGTCGCGGTCCGCATTGGCGAGTTGCCCGATAGCACGTTGGTCGCGACGCGAGTCGGCACGGTCCGCCGGGTCATTTGCGCAAGCCCCGCCTATCTCGCGAAGCACGGTGTGCCCGCTGAGCCCGCCGACCTCTCCGGCCACGAGTGCATTACCTTCGAGGCCCTCGCATCCCTGCGCGCGTGGGCTTTCGGCTCCGGCAAGTTGGAGCAGTCCGTGCCGGTTCATTCGCGGCTTACCGTGAATACGGCGGATGCCGCAATCGAAGCCGCGATCCTCGGCGTGGGGCTCATACGCGTGCTGTCCTACCAGGTGGCCCACGCCGTACGCGCCAACGCGCTTCGCGTCGTGCTCGACGCGTTTGAGGCGGCACCGCTGCCCATCCATCTCGTGCACGCAGGGCAAGCCCCTTTGCCGCTCAAGCTGCGCGCTTTTCTCGACTTCGCGTCGCCGCGCCTGCGTGAGCGCACAGCGGGCGAACTCGTCAACCCCGTTTCGGCGTAGCCGCCTGAACCGCCCGCGTAAAGGCGCTCCGCGCTCGCGCTACAAGAGAATCCGTTAACATCGGGAATCTCTCTTCCAGTAATCGAGAAGACCATGGATCGTCTCGAAGGGATGTCCATCCTGGTCGCAGTCGTCGATGCAGGCAGTTTGTCAGCCGCGGCCCGGCAGCTCGGCCAGCCGCTGGCGACAGTCAGCCGCAAGGTCGGCGATCTCGAAGCACACCTGAAGACGCGCCTCCTCCATCGCACCACCCGGCACCTTTCGCTGACCGAGGCTGGTGAGTCGTATGTCGCGTCATGCCGGCGCATTCTCGAAGACATTGGCGAAATCGAGCGCGCCGTGACCGGCGAATACGCGGCGCCGAAAGGCTCTCTCGTGGCCACGGCGCCCGTGGTCTTCGGAAGGCTGCACGTCGTTCCTGTCATGGCCGCATTTCTCGCGGCCTATCCGGAGATCGACGCCCGCCTCGTGCTGACCGATCGCAACGTCAATTTTCTCGAAGACCATGTGGACGTTGCCGTGCGTATCGGCCAATTGCCGGACAGCAGCCTCGTGGCGATACGTCTGGGCGAAACGCGCCCGGTGGTGTGCGCGAGCCCCGCCTATCTGGCCGAGCGCGGCACGCCGCATCACCCGGCTGAGCTTGCGAATCACGCATGCATTGGTTTCGAGGGACTCAATGCTTCGCGCGCGTGGACGTTTGCCGACGGAAAATCGGAACAGAACGTGCCGATCCACGCGCGGCTCGTGACGAACACGGCGGAATCGGCGATCGATGCCGCGACGCTCGGGACCGGTTTGACGCGGGTGCTGTCTTATCAGGTTGCGAGTGCCGTAGCGGAAGGACGGTTACGGCTCGTTCTGGAAACCTTCGAGCTGGCGCCCATGCCGATCCATCTCGTCCATGCCGGCCAAACGCCCCTGCCGCTCAAACTGCGCGTGTTTCTCGACTTTATGTCGCCGCGCCTCAAGGCGCGCATGTCCGCCGTTTGAATTCCCCGCGTTATTGAGCGCGAGTATCAACTGTTATTCATCGCAGGTGGTTTTTGCCAGCGTCGTTCGTGCGTACCCTTGGGTCGGAACAGGAAAAACGCAGGGCGAAACGCAATGGATATGTCAGCAATCACTGCAATAAAGGCTTCCGCACCCATCGAGCATGCGCATTCGAGTCAGCCCGCGTGGCGCCGCGTGTTTCGCGAGGACGCGCTCTCGGTCGGACTGATTCTGCCGCTCGAAACGCATCCCGACTCGCCCATTCCGACCATGCGCGATCATGTCGCGATGGCGCAGCGCGCCGAGGCGATGGGCGTAGCCGCGCTGTGGATGCGCGACATTCCGTTCTACGACCCTGCATATGGCGATGCCGGCCAGATCTTTGAACCTCTCGTGTATATCGCCAGCCTCGCGGCAGTGACGAAAGCCATCGCGCTTGGCACGACAGGTATCGTCTTGCCGATGCGCGAGCCGCTTTTGCTGGCCAAGCAGGTGAATTCGCTCGACCAGTTGACGAATGGAAGGCTCCTGCTCGGGATGTCCTCGGGAGATCGACCTTCCGAGTATCCCGTCTTCGGCATCGACTTCGATACGCGAGGCGAGCGGTTTCGCGACGCGTTTCAGACCTACCGCACCGTGAGCGAGCAGCCCTTTCCGGTGTTCTCGTCGCCCCGCTTCGGCCAATCGGGCGGCACGCTCGACATGCTGCCCAAGCCGCCTTACGGACGCACCCCAGCCATTGCCGTTGGCCGGGCGCAGCAGAGCCTCGAATGGATTGCGTCGCACATGGACGGTTACCTTGGCTTCGTGCCTGACCCCGCCGCGCTCGAAGTATTCGTGCGCAGCTGGAAAGACCAGGTTGTCCGGTCGATGGGCAGCGAGACTTTCAAGCCAATCGCTTTTGGCGGCTACCTCTATCTGCATCCGAGGCCCGACTACCCGTTCCGAGCAATCAAGGGTGGATTTGCGATCGGCAGCCGCTCGCTCAGGTATTTCCTCGAGCAGGCGCGCGAAGCGGGCGTGAGCCACGTCGCGCTGAATCCGAAAGTCACGCCGCGCCCGTATGGCGACGTCCTGGACGAATTGCACAGCGAAGTGCTGCCGTATTTTTGAAGCCGACGTCGCCGACGCTGCGCGATGTCACGTATCCCGGAGGTTTTTCATGCAAGAAGCGAATATACGTGAAGCGCTAAACGCGCACTGGCAAGCCTCGGCGGCTGGCAATCTCGAAGCCGAGCACGACATCTACACGGACGACGCCATCTGCGACTATCCCCAATCGGGTGAACGCATTCTCGGGCGGCGGAATTTACAGGCGCTTCGCGGACATCATCCCGGCAAGCCGTCCGGTTTCAAGGTCAGTCGAATGCAGGGCGATGGCAATCTTTGGGTGACTGAGTACACCATCGCTTATCAGGGGCGATCCGCGTTCACCGTCAGCATTATGGAATTCCGTGACGGCAAGGTCATTCACGAGACCCAGTACTTTACGGACTCCTTCGAAGCGCCAGACTGGCGCAGCCAATGGGTTCAGAAGATCACGCCCAATTAGCCCATGACCCAGGCTGAAAAAAGAGTGATAGCCGGCCATGCCCGCGCCGGCTATCGTTGAGCGCGCGGCGTAGTCACGCCGCGCGTCGCTTATTTGGCCGCGTGCATTGCGAATTCTGCGCCCTTGTCGATGCTGTCGGGCCAACGCTGAGTCACGCTCTTGTAGCGCGTGTAAAAGCGTACGGCTTCCTCGCCATAGGTATGATGATCGCCAAACAGCGAGCGCTTCCAGCCGCCGAACGAATGCCACGCCGAAGGCACCGGACTCGGCACGTTGATGCCCACCATGCCGATTTGAATCTGCCGGGTAAACGTGCGTGCCGCAGCGCCATCGGCCGTGAACAGGGTGACGCAATTTCCGAATTCGTGTGCATTGACGAGTGCAATTGCACTGGCGAGATCCGGCACGCGCACCACTGAAAGCACCGGTCCGAAAATCTCTTCCCGATAGATTTTCATCTCGGGCTTCACGTCGTCGAAGAGCGAACCGCCGAGGAAAAAGCCCTCTTCGTGGCCAGACACGGTATGGCCGCGCCCATCGACAACGAGCTTCGCACCGGCTTCGACACCGGCGTCGATATAGCCCACCACCTTGGTGCGATGCGCGGCGCTGATGAGCGGCCCCATGTCCAGATCGGGCTCCATGCCCGCACCGATGCGCAGTGCCCGCACGCGCGGCGCGAGACGCTCGATCAACTCGTCGGCCACGCTCCCCACCGCCACCGCGACCGAAGTCGCCATGCAGCGCTCGCCGGCCGAGCCATAGGCCGAATTGATCAGCGCATCAACGGCTTGATCGAGATTCGCGTCGGGCATGACAACCAGATGATTCTTCGCACTGCCTAGCGCCTGCACACGCTTGCCGCGTTTGGCGCCCTCTGCGTAGATATATTCGGCTACCGGCGTGGAAGCAACGACCGACATCGCGGCCACGTCGGGATGCTGGATCAGCGCATCGACCGTGCCCTTGTCGCCGTTCACCACGTTGAAAACACCTTTGGGAAAGCCCGCCTCCATGAAAAGCTCCGCCAACCGTATCGATGACGACGGCGTGCGCTCCGAAGGCTTGAGGATGAACGTGTTGCCGGTCGCGGCGGCCATGACGAACATCCAGCATGGCACCACCACCGGGAAATTGAATGGTGTGACGCCCGCGATCACGCCCACGGGCTGACGCATATTCCAGCTGTCGACGCCGCTGCTGCTTTGATCGGTGAAATCGGTCTTGAGCAGATTCGGAATACCGCATGCAAATTCGACGATTTCGATACCGCGCATCACCTCGCCCCTGGCGTCCGAAAGCAACTTTCCGTGGTCGCGCGTAATGAGTTCGGCGACTTCGTCCAGATGCGCCTCCAGCAGTTCCTTGAACTTGAACATCAAACGCGCCCGCTTGAGCGGCGGGGTTTCGCTCCAGGCCGCGAACGCGGTTTTCGCGGCCGCGACGGCGGCGGCAACCTCGGCGGTGTTCGCAACCGGCACGCGCGCCGAAATCCGGCCCTGCGCCGGATCGTATACGTCGTTGAATCGCCCGCTCACGCCGGCGGTACTTTGACCGTCGATGAAATGATTCAGTTGGCGCACCGCGCCCGGGTTTGCTTCGCTCATACGTCCTTCCTTTAGGGGTCTGGGCGCTGCCCGGGAACGATGAAAGGTCCGCATGGTAGCGCGCATCAAGTCAGGTGGCCGGGCATCTCCATGACTCCCCGCCAGCACCGGCCGTCATTGACCGCCGACGAAAACAGTCTACGTTTTACGGCTCTCGTCCGAAGCGCTAGCTGCGACGGTTTGGGGACATTCCCGGCTCGTTTCCGGCCATCACGATTCGACCGGCGGCGAAGCGCTTCCTTGTGCGGGAAGCGTGAAATGAAAACCGACGCCAGCGGGAATATTCGGCGTCACCCATAGCCGCCCTCCGTGGCTCTGCACGATCGAGCGGCAGATAGGCAGCCCCATTCCGAGGCCTTCGGGTTTGGTCGTGAAAAACGCCTCGAAAACGCCCTCCAGATTGCCGGCAGCAAGGCCCGGCCCGGAATCCTGCACGGTAATGCAAAGTTCGTTTTCACCGGTCCTTCCGGTCCGGATCAGAAGCATTCGCTCGCCGGCTTTCATTTCGCTCATCGCCTCGATGGCGTTGATCATCAGATTGAGCATTACCTGCTGCAATTGCACCCGGGCTCCCTGAACGCGTGGCAATCCCTCTGCGAGTTCCACCGTGAGTTCGACCCCGAACTTGCTGGCTTCGCCCCGCATGAGCGCGATCAGTTCCCGAATCATGTCGTTGACATCGAGTCCGTCCGTGCGCAGCGGTTCTTTCTTGAAGTAGGCGCGGGTCCTGTCGACAATGCCGTTGGCGCGCTCGCTGTCCGCAACGATCCGGGTGAGCGCGAGACGCGCTTCGTCGAAATTCGGCGGACGGGCCGCGAGCCAGCGCAGAGCAGCACTCGCGTAAGCCGCGATTGCAGTGATCGGCTGCTTCACTTCATGCGCGATGGACGCCGATAGCTGGCCCATCGTCGCCACGCGGTTCGAATGCGCAAGCACGTTCTGAAGTTCGCGGTAGCGTCGTTCGCTGTCGCGCACATCCTGTTGCGCGCGCTTCTGGTCAGTCAGGTCAAGTATGAAAGCGACGACCTGCCCTTCGCGGTCGCCAAACGCCGCCGCGCCAACCATGACGGGCACACGGCTGCCATCCTTGCGAAAATATTCCTTCTCGAAGGGCTTGGCGCTTCCCGTGGCTTTCAATTCGGCCCTCACGCGTTCGTCGCGCTCATGCCATTGAGGCGGAGTGAGATCGGGCCAACGAATCTGCCCGGAGCGGAGATCTTCCGCGGTGTAACCCACAATGCGCAGAAAGGCATCGTTGGCTTCGATGACCTTCCCTTCGAAATCCCAGATGTGGATGCCGATGATATTGGAGTCAACAAGGCGCCTGACCTTTGCTTCGCGCTCCTGAAGATCGGCATAGAGACGCGTATTCTCCAGAGAAATCGCGGCCTGCGACGCGAGCAAGTCGAGCAGTGCGGAGCGGCGCGCGGTGAAGACGTGCGACGTCTCAGTGTTCTCCAGATACAGCAGCCCGCCGAGTTTTCCCTGCCTGACGAGCGGCAGGCAGAATACGGAGCGCGTTGCGCCGCTCGCGAGATACGCATCTTCAGGAAAGAGACTGGATGCCAGCGCATCGTCGATGATGACGCGCTTGCCCGTGTGCATGACGTAACGCAGCAGCGCGGCCGGCGTGGCGGCGCCGGTATCCGGCACGCGCTGCACTTCGATTCCGTTGCCGTTGCCGTTGATACGCGCCTGCGCCTCTATGCGGTAGCCGTCCGGCTGCTCAGGCACGATCAGCAGCCCACGATCGGCCCCTGCGGTCTCCAGTGCGATCGTCATCAGGCGTTCGACGAGGCTCGTCAGTTCGATCTCGCTGGAGAGCGCGTGAGACGCCTTGAGCAGCGTGGCGGCGTCGAACTGGCGCCAATCGAAGCTGAGCGTCGATGTCAGCGCGTTCCCCTCCAGATCGGCGAGGCGCGGAAATTCGCCGTCGAGCTGGATGATCTTGCTTTGCGCGCCCCACGCGTCGAAGCACCGGCGCGCATTGCGCAAATGGGCTTCGGCGCTCGTCGCGAGGCCAATGCGCAAACAGAAACGGCCGGCGAGTTCGCTAGCAATGCCTTCAAGATGCGAAAAGCCGTTCTCGCGAGCGGAGCGAATAGCCTCTTCGTACAGGCGCATGGCGTCGAGATCGCGGCCCTCCAGACGCGCGAGTTCCGCGCTGAGCAACGCAAAGCGATTCCGATAGTTCTCCGGACAATGTCCGGCCCACATTTCGAACTTCCCGAGTGCCCCGGCAAGCAGGCTTTCATAGATTTTCTGCTGCTCTGGAGAAGACTCGGGATAAAGCGCCGTCAAGGTGAGCATATGAAAAAAGTGAAAGGTCGGTTCGATCGCCAGCGCCATCACCGAACTCAGAACCGCCTGTGCCCGCTGCGCGGCCTCCAGTGCTTCGACGTAGCGTCCGTCGAGATACGCGAGAATGACTTTGACGATTCGATAGACGCCAATGGCACAACCGAAATTCGACTTGACGATCGCCTCGAAACTGGCGGCTTCGTCGAATGTCTCATCATTCAGATCGAACAGCCTGGCCGTCTTGCCCCGCAAACTGATCACGCACTGCCGTTCAACCCGAATCAATTCGTAGACCGCATCGTTGTGGCTCTGCCGCATGAGCGCCGCGTACTTTTCGGCTGTCGCCTGCACATCTTCGAGCGCAGCCCCGCTTTCCAGCGACTGCCAGACGGCATTGAACGCGACGTTGCCCGCAAACACCAGGTCGCCCACTTCCATGCACTCCGCAGTCGCCCGTTCCAGCACCGGGAGATTCGCGGCGATATGGCGGCGCCAGAAATTGACGTGCGCGCCATACAGGTGAAGCAGTTTTCCATTCAGATGCCGATTGCCGAATCGCTCGTTCAGCTTCAGCGACATCTCCGAAACCTCAACCGCCGTGGGAATATCGCCGATCAATGAAACCAGCATGAGCGCGTAATTGCCGAACGCAAAACTGGAGTTATCGGTATTGCCGTATTGCAAGGAGAGATTGACCGCCTTGAGCGTGATGAGCGGATAAAACGCGGGTCGCGCGGCAAAGGCGCAGTTCATCGCCTGAAGGAGAAGATTGACGATGGCGTGAATTGCGGGGTCCGTCGCCTCGGGCGCTTCAACAAGCTCCCCGATCGACCGCCGCGCCTGATTGACGCGAACGTCCTGCAAAGCGATATGGAACGCCGCCTGGATGTCTTCGTCGCTTTCAGGAAAGTGGATATCGAAGCCGCGAAGGGCAACAAGCGCGACCGCGAAGCTTTCGTCGTATCTCCCCGCAAGCTGATACAACTCGATGCGCAGGCTGTACACCTTTGCGCGGTCAAGAATCGAGTGCGCCGCGGCGAGCATCATGTCCGCCAACGCATCCGCTTTTGCAAAATCGCCCACCAGATATTCGCATTCGGAGAACGCGAGATAAAGCTCGAACGTGCTCTCGTAGCGCTGCATCCACGCATCCGGCGACAGCAGCGCCACGCCCTGCGCCAGATAGCCGCGCGCGGCCACGTACGCCGTCGAACGCATGGCGCGCTTGCCCGCTATAAAGTTCAACGCGACAGCCTGCTCACGCTCCCCTTCCTGGGCGATCAGCGCCGCGCCGCGATTGAGATGGTTGACGATGTCGAAAATCGCATCTTCGAGCGCGTCGGGCGGCGTGCGCGACACGAGCACCCGGCCGATACGCAGATGCGCCGCGGCGCGCTCGTTGTCAGGAATGAGCGCATAGGCGGCCTCCTGCACGCGATCGTGCGCGAATTCATAGGCATCGGCTTCGCGAAAGACGAGCCCTGTTCGCACGGCTTCCCACAGGTCCGCGTGCATCCGCTCTTCTGAGCTGCCCTGAACCCAGGTCAGCGCAGCGACTTCGGCGACGTTACCGAGGCACGCCAGCTGGCCAAGTGCGTCACGCGCCGCGCTCGGCAACCGGCTCAATTTCGCCGCCATCAAATCGGCGACGTTTTCGGTGTAGCCCTTCGCGCGGATGCGAGGCAGTTCCCAGCCCCATTTCGCGGCTCGCGGGTCGAATGTGAGCAGGCCTTCATCGGCGAGCGCAGTGAGAAACTGGATCGTGAAGAATGGATTGCCACCGCTTTTTTCATGCACGAGTTGAGCCAGCGGTGCGGCGCTCGCGCAGTCACAGTGAAGCGATTCCGCCACGAGTTGCGCCACGCTGTCTCGTGTGAGGGGCGCAAGCTCGATATGCTGCACTTTGCCTTCGGCGCGGGCAATCGACTCGAGTGTGCGCGCAAACGGGTGAGCAACGTCGACCTCATTGTCGCGATACGCGCCCACCAGCAGAACATGTTTCACCTCCGGATGCGTGGCGAGATGCGCGAGCAGATCGAGCGTTGCCGTATCCACCCATTGCAGATCGTCGATAAACAGTGCGAGCGGATGCTCGGGCCGCGCGAATACGCCGAGAAACCTTCTAAATACGATCTGGAATCGATTTTGCGCGTCTTGAGGCGGCAGCGTCGGCGCGGCCGGCTGTTCGCCGATGATGAGCGCAAGCTCGGGGATCAGATTGACAATGAGCTGACCGTTGGGCCCGAGCGCTTCCATCAGCGCGCACCGCCACGGCTCGACTTCCGCCTCGCGCATGCTCAGCAGGTTGCGCACGAGTGTCTGGAAGGCCTGCGCGAATGGCACATACGGAATGCCGCGGCGGTACTGGTCGAACTTGCCGGAAGCAAAAAGACCGCGCGGCGGGACCAGCACCCTGTGCAACTCGTTCACGACCGACGACTTGCCGATGCCCGGATAGCCCGAGATCAGCACCAGTTCGACCGACCCGCTTTCCACCACGCGGTCGAATGCTGTGGTCAGCGCTTCGATTGGAGCCTCGCGCCCGTACAGCTTTTCGGGAATCAGCAACTGGTCGGACGCGTCGTGCTGCCCCAGCGGGAAAGGCTCGATGCGATGGTGCGCTTCCCACGCCGCGAGGCACGAGCGAAGATCGGCCTCCAGTCCCGCCGCAGTTTGATAGCGGTCCTCGGCAGCTTTCGCGAGCAGCTTCAGCACAATGCCTTCGAGCGCCTGCGGAATCCCATCGCGGTGCGAGCTTGGCGGCGTGGGCTTGCGCGCGATATGGCAATGAATCCACTCCATCGCGTCCGTTGCCTTGAACGGCAGCGACCCAGTGAGCATCTCGTACAGCGTGACGCCGAATGAATAGAGATCGCTGCGCGTGTCGATCGAGCGGTTCATGCGGCCGGTCTGCTCCGGCGCCATATACGCGAAGCTTCCCGCAACGATCTCGGGCGGTGCGGGCGGCTGATGTTCGTGCGGCAGTTGCGAAGCGATACCAAAGCCGGTGAGCCGCACGTTGCCGCTGCCGTCGACGAGCACATTCGCTGGCTTGATGTCTTTATGAACGAGCCCGCATCGATGCACATGGCCGACCACCTTCGCCAGATTGACCGCAATGCGCAACAGGCGTGCGAGTTCGAATGGGCCACCAAGCGAGCGATCGAGTGGCTCGCCGCCGTCGTCGTCGAGCACGAGCATGGGTGGCTCTCTATGCCGGTAGAACGCAAGAGGTCGTGCCGCCCAACTGGAATCAAGCAACGCGGCGAGTCCGTACTCCCGCTCGAGGCGCTTCAGGCCCACGGAGTCGGCGCGCGTGGCGACTCGCGCGAGCACCGTGACGGGATCACTGCGTTTGCGCGCGCGATAGAGTGAATAATCGCCGTCGTCGCGCAGCGGTTCCAGCTCGTATCCAGCGAGATCCACGACGCACGCTCCTGTCATGATGCGATTTCCATCCGCAAATGATTTTGCACGCGTGAGTGTCTTTGCGCCATTGCCAGCGCCGCAAACTAATCGATTGTCCTGAACAATGATGGTGTCGTGCACTGAGGCTGCAGTGCATCGACGTAAAGGAACCTCGGGTTCAACAGGAGGCGTTTACCAATACAAGCGGCCACTCGTGCTATGTATTACCCGCCATATGTCGACTCCCATCCCCCTCCCAGCGCTTTACAGAGCGTGATGAGATTCGTGGCGGCCGTGGTTCTGCTTTGTTCGAGATTGCTTTGTGCCTCTAGCAACTGCTTCTGCACGTTCAACACGTCGAGGTAGTCGAGCGCGCCGGCCTTGTACCGTTCCCGCGCAACCTGGAGCCCACGCTCGTTCATGGTCACGGCCTGGGCCAGCCGGTCGCGGCGACGCTGTTCGGCGTCGTAGGTGACCAGCGCATCGTCCACTTCCTGCCACGCGCGCAGCACCGTCTGCTTGTAGGCAATCGCGGCCTCCTGTTGTTGCGCCTCGCGCAGCTGGAGCGTCCCCTTCAGGCGTCCGCCTTCGAAAATGGGAAACGTAATGGAAGGGCCCACGACAAACTGCCCCGACGCCCAACTCGCCAGACTCGAGAGTTGAAGACTCTGAAAGCCCGCGCTTCCATTGAGCATGATGCGCGGATAAAAATCGGCCTTCGCTACGCCAATCGACGCCGTCGCCGCGTGCAATTGCGCTCCCGCCCTGCGGATATCCGGCCGGCGCTGCACGAGTTCGGAAGGAAAGCCGATCGGGACCTGCGCGGGAAGCACGGGCACTTCCTGCGTTGCGGCGAGCGTCTGCCGCAGCGCGCCGGGCTCTTCGCCGAGCAGCAGGCCAATCGCATTGATCGTCGTTTCGGAGTGCGATTCGAGTGTGGGAATCAGGCTTTCGATATTCTCCACTTGAGCCGAAGCATTCGAGACATCGAGATCCGTCGTGACGCCCTCATGTGCGCGTACCCGCGTGAGCTTCAGCGCGTCGTTGGCAATGTCCAGGTTTTGCCTGGCGATTTGCAGGAGTTCCTGCGTGCCGCGCAGTTCGATATAGTCCCGGGCAAGTTCCGCGCGTGCGCTCAGCAAGACCGCGTTGCGGTCCTCATACGAGGCTTCGGAAAGCGCCGTCGCCTCTTCCACGCTGCGCCGCACGTGGCCCCAGATGTCGACCTCCCATGAAGCGTCGAAGCCAACCTGGTAGAGGTTGTAGGCAGGCGAGCCCTTCGAGCCCGGCATCGCCGCCACGCCGAGCGGCGCGCTGCCCGAGGCCGACAGCGGCTGACTTTGCGACGGCGTGACGCCAAGCAGCGAAAGAATGCCGTTTTCACTGCCGCGTTCGCGGTTATACGACGCGGCGGCGTCGAGCGTCGGATATTCGGCTGCGCCAGCCACACGGCGCTCGGCACGGCTCTGCAGCAAGCGCGCGGAGGCCTGCGCCACGTCCAGGTTTGCGTCGGCCAGTTGCTTTTCAAGGCCGTTCAATACCGGGTCGTTGAAAAGCGTCCACCAGTCCGGACCGAACTGCGCTTCTACGGCCTTGCTCGGCGCTTGCGCTGTCTGCGTGCGGTTGAAGACTTCTGGCGTAGCCGACTTCGGAGGTTCGAAGTTGGGACCGACCGTGCAACCTGCCATAGCGAGGCAAGCGAGAACCGTGAGGAGGATCGCGCGAATAGAGTATGGGCCGGCGTTCATTTTCTTTCCGCTCCCTCTGCCGTCGCTTCTGCGCCCCGGCCAACGGCCACTTCCGCTTCCACCGAGAGCCCGACGCTCAGTGCCGCTGCTGCCGGCTGCCCGCGGTCGATCGTGATCTTGACGGGCACGCGCTGCACGACCTTCGTGAAGTTGCCCGTCGCGTTGTCGGGTGCGATCGGCGCGAAACTCACGCCCGTCGCCGGCGCCAGGCTGTCGATGCGGCCACGGATCACGACGCCGGGAAGGCTGTCGACCGTCACGCGCACGCTTTCACCGGGCCGCATGTTCGTGATCTGGCTCTCCTGGAAGTTCGCGACCACGTACGCGTCCGCAAGCGGCACGATGGCCAGCACCGGCGCGCCGGGCGTGACGAACGCGCCGACCCGCGCCGAGCGCCGTCCCACTTTGCCGTCAACAGGCGCGTGGATCTCCGTATAGGAGAGGTTGAGTTTCGCCTGTTCGAGCACCGCTTCGGCGTGTTCCAGCGCGCCAGCGGCCTTGTCACGCTCCGTGCGCAGGACGTCCAGATTCTGCTCGGTGGCCGTCAGCACCGCCTGATCGCGCGACTGCTGTGCAAGCTGCTCGGCGAGCGTGCTCGACGCTTGTTGTTGCTCCTGTGCGGCCCCCGCTCCCGCCGCGGCAAGATTCTGGTAGCGCGCTGCGTTGGCCCGCGCAAAGCCGATAGACGCATCGTCGGAGCGCAGCGTGGCGCGCGCCTGATCGACGAGCGATGGCTGGCGCGCGATCTGCGCGTCGAGGTTCGCAACCGACGCCTTTGCTCCCGCGACCTCCGCCTCCGCGCTCATCAACGCGGCGCGATAATCGCGGTCGTCGATGCGCACCAGCAGTTGGCCCGCTTTCACGTCCTCGTTATCGTTCGCCAGGACGTCCGTGATCTGCCCCGAGACTCGGGGCGCGACGAGCGTGAAGTCCGCGGTGACGTAGGCGTCGTTCGTGGATTCCGAACTGGAGCGGGACAACAGCTTGATGCCGGCCCATGCAGCGATTCCGACGACGACGATCACTGCGGCAATACGAAGCCATTTCCGCCTGGACGGTGCGGGGGTGGGTTTGGTCGATGACATGGAAAACTTACCTCAGTTTGAAGCGGGCGGCGTGGTGCTCCACGGCGGATAGATGCGCACCGGAAGCACGGGAACAAGAAGCAGCAGAATCAGCGCAACGCACGCCATCACACGATAGAGATCGGCGGAAGTCAGAACGACGGCCTGCTCGTGAATGCGGTGCGCGATTTGCCCCAGCGCCTGGGGTGTGTCGAGGCCAGGGCCTGCCACCAGCGCCCGGTTGCCCAACTGGTCGACGAGCATGCTGGAATGGAAATGTTCGCGCGCCGTTCCCACGCCCTCTATCAGCCCCGTCGCAATGGCGGCGGCGAAGGTCTTGACCGTATTGAACATGGCCGAAGCAAACGGCCCTTCCGTTGGCGGCAAACCTGTCGTGACGCCCATCAGGATCGACATGATCACCATGGGCTGCGCGATGATCTGCAACGACTGCATCAGGTAGAAGTTGTCGCGAATCCACTCGGATGTCATGAAGCTTCCCATTGCAAACGTCGCGAACATCAGGGACAGACCTATCGCGATCACCCAGCGATGATCGGCGCGCCGCGTATTCAACAGGGCGGCCGTCAAAGGGAGCGTAACCAGCAACGGAATTGCCAGTAACAATGAGAGCGGCGCTGTCTGCAGCGGTCTATACGTATGTATCTGGGCGAGAAATTGTCCAGGGATTGCCGCGACGCCCACCAGCAGGATCACGGTGCCGAGCAGCGTCGAGAGTCCATGGGCGAAGTTCCTGCGCTCGAGTAACTGAAGCTTGAAAAAAGGCACGGGCTGAAACCACTCGTTGACGAGGAATATCACGAGCAACAGCCCACCTGCGCCGAGCATGAATCCGATGAACGCCGAATTGAACCAGTCGAGCCGATCGCCTTGCAAAAGCCCCGTCACGAGTATCGCAAATGCCGGAAAACCCGTAATGAACCCAATCCAGTTGAACGTGCGAAAGCGCTCGAGCTTGAGCGGATCGGCGGGAAGCCCCTGCTGGATCGCAATACAGCACAGCACGCCGAGCGGAATGATTTGCCAGAACGCCATGCGCCAACTCACGAACTCCGTCCACAACGCGGCGAGCGGTGTGCCGAGCGCCGGCCCGAAAGTCGCCGTCATTGCATAGCCAGCAAGCCCGTACAGCTTGAATTTGGGCGGCAGATAACGCAGCGCCACGATGATCAGCATGGGGGGCAGACAGCCACCCGCGATTCCCTGGAGGATACGCAAGACGTAGAGCGACACCAGATTCGGGGCAAACGGGCAGAGCAATCCGAAGAACATCGTGGCGAGCACGGCGCCGATCGTGAACCGCTTCAGCGTAAAGGTGATGCCGAACCACGGCGCAAACACCATCGTGGCGACGTTGGCGGCTTCGAAGAGCGAAGTTAGCCACGTCCCGTCGTCATGCCCGATCAGGAACGCGCCCTGGATATCGGCCATCGCCGACGCGGTGACCTGTTCATTCAGAATAGCCAGCAACGAAGCGAACAACATGCCGAGCAGGCCCACGACAATCCGCCCGGTGAACTCCACTTGCGCGGGAGCTGGTTGCGCCGCCGCTGCCTCGCGCACAGGGCCCTGATCCTGCGAGCGCGGAGTCGTTGCCGCAGCCGTTCCAGTCGTCAAAGGGTTCGCAGTCGTCATGGCGATTGGCAACTTCTCTCGTTTCGTTAGCTGTACTGTTTGATGTGGCTATTTCAGTGTGGTGCGATTCAGTGCCCCGCTTGCTCACGCGAAGCGATGATGCCGCCATGGGTTCGCCGCGCATTGTTGCTGTTCACCGAGTGCTTTATTGTCAGAGATGAACCCAATTTCTTAAAGTCTCGCCTGGCCTGATTTTGGGCCATCTAGTACGAGAATTTTGCCAGGTTGTCCGTTTACGACCCTGCAGCGTAAGTACGCTGCATCAAAGCAAACCCCACTGATTACGCATGGGTCATTTCTGCGCGCTTTTGAGCCAATCCAGGTGACGAGGCGCTACCGGACCGCACACGATGCTTAGAATCGCGGCGTATGGACTCAGGCCGAGGGTGAATCGCGGCAGACGCGATTCACCAAGGTTTGAAAACGACCAGGAAACGGTAAGCGCCCAACGGCTTTTACTTTTGTTTCCCGTTTGCGAGAGACCTGGATTGGGACGTCAAGATGGACAGATTACGCGAGATGGAGGTCTTTGTAGCCATCATCGAACGCGGCAGCTTTAGCGCCGCATCCGAGAAATTCGGCTTGTCGCGAGCAGCGGTTTCGCGAGCGGTCAACTCGCTCGAAGCGCGCCTGGGCGCGCAACTGCTGGCGCGCACGACGCGCTCGGTCCGGCCCACGGACGCGGGCGTCGCTTACGTCGACGCTTGCCGGAAGCTGCTGGATGGCATCACCGACGCGGAGTCGCATATTGCAGCCGACCCCGCGAACCCTGTGGGCACGCTCACGATTACAGCGCCGGTCCAACTCGGCCAGCGCTTCATCGCTCCGCTCGTCAACGCCTACACGTTGCGCTACCCCGACGTCAGCGTGAACGCTGTTTACCTCGATCGGCCCACGCGCCTGCTAGAAGAAGGCGTGGATATCGCCATACGTATTGGTCATCTCGAAGATTCGTCGACATTCGCGGTGCGCCTGGGATCCGTGCGGCGTCAAACCTTCGCGTCCCAGGCTTATCTCGCCGAGCATGGAGAACCCATGCATCCGAGAGACCTGGCCGCCCACCATTGCGTTTCCTTTACCGGCGTTTCCCAACCGCACGAGTGGATGTTTTACGAGAATAATTCAAAGATCCCCGTGCGGCTTCAGCCGCGGATGATCGTCAATCTGGCGCCCGCCGCCATTTCGGCGGCGCAAGACGGCGTGGGTATCACACAGTTGCTGTCCTATCAGGCCGCAGCCGAAGTGTCGTCCGGAAGTCTGGTGCCAATCTTGAGGGCATACGAGCCTGAATCCACTCCGGTCAATCTGCTTCATGTCGAACGACGCGGGACGAGCGGAAAGATTCGGTCCTTCGTGGAGTTCGTTACTGAAACGCTGCGAAACAATGCATATCTTCAATGTGCGGGCGGCGTGACAACCGAGGGTCAATGCACGAAGAGTCAAGGCAATCGCGAATCCGCGCAGGATTGCGCAACGCATGCGCCATATCTACCGCCACTCAATCATTCATCCGACGACTCAACCGCGATGCGAAGTTCGCGATAAGCACTCACGAGTGCGTCGAGGCTGAATGCGCGGTTCAGGCCGCTCGGGTTCGGCAAGACCCATGCGCGTGCGCCGCCGAATTGACTGGATTGCAAACCCCATCCGATATCTCGCTTGCCGGACATCCCGGCAAGCGCCATCTTGCCAAGAAAGGCGACGAACCTGGGCGCGTACTGCTGGATCTTCAATTCGAACTGCGCCGCTGCGGCTTGAATCTCCGCTCTCGACAGTTCATCCGCGCGCGCCGTCGCACGCGAGACCGCGGTAGTCAGACCCAAGCCATACCGCAGCACCTCACGGTCATTCTCGGGGCGAAACTCTTCCTTGGTAAAGCCAGCGCGATGGAGAACGCGCCAGAACCGGTTTCCTCTGCCATCGAAGTGGTGCCCCGCAGCGGCCGCGCGCATACCCGGATTGATTCCGCAAAACAGTACCGCCAAACCGGGTTCGATGATATCGGGCAGGCGTTGCACTGAACTGGCATGCGCAAGCTCCACCACGGAATCGTTGCTACGCACTCGCCTCCCTGCGAAAACGCAAGCGATACTGTTTTGGCGTGACGTTCAAACGCCGCGAGAACGTCGTTCGCATATGCGTGGCGCTATGAAACCCGCATTTGAATGCGACCGTCTTGAGCGGTGCGTCCGTGTCCTCCAGGAGTTTCCTCGCCGTGTCGACACGAACCTGCTCGACGAATACGGAGGGCGTGACCTTGGCGTTCTTCGCGAATATGCGCGACAGGGTGCGCCGGCTCACGGCAGCCGCGCTCGCCAGCGCCTCGATCGAAAGCGTATCGGTGATATGTTCGCTCACGTAGCGATACACCTTGCTGAGTATCGGGTCTTCGTCCTTGCCAGCGCCGATATAAGGGCTGTACTGGGACTGGCCGCCTTCGCGCTGGATATACACCACCAACCGCTTCGCAACGCGCACCGCCAGTTCGTGGCCCCAGTCTTCCGCAACCAGCGCGAGACACAAATCGATGCCCGCGGTCACGCCTGCCGACGTGAATAGCCGCCCGTCGCGAACGAAGATCCGGTCGGGCTGCACATTGGCGTGCGGGAATTCATTGGAAAGGCGACCGGCATCCGACCAGTGGGTCGTCACTTCCTTGCCATCGAGAAGCCCAGCATGAGCCAGCACGAATGCGCCGTTGCACACCGAACCAAAGCGGCTTGCGCTGCGCGCCTGGCTTTGCAGCCACGCGACAAACTCGTTCGATGGATGGACGTCAGGCAACTGCGGCCCACCGGCTACGAGGAGCAGATCCCATTGAACGTCACGATCGGCATAGCCCAGCGAGACCGCCAGCTGCATGCCATTCGAGCAGGTCACGGTGCCCGGCTCGCGTCCCACGAGCGTCACCTCATAGCGCTGGTGCTCGGAGAGAAACGTGTTTGCCTCGGCAAACACGTCGAGTGGGCCTGCAACATCTAGCGCCTGCACACCATCGAATACAACAATGGCGACTTTCATGCCGTGACCTTCACTGGTGGTAGCTATGTTTGCGTCGTAAAGCTTGCCCGCGCGAGATCGACGCATGCCAACTCGACGCGCCGTATCCCAACGAGGACCGTGGCGCAGCTTAACGCATCGTTGGCATTTAATGCCGTCTGTCCCCGGAAAAAGTATTTTGCTTCGGTGTAACAAATCTTCGGCCAGACCCTGAGCGTCGCCGGTTATCGGCCAACGGCCAGGCGTGGCCCAAAACGCCCACTAATTGGCAGGTGCCGGCACCATGCGCACATTTCCCCCGCTGCCCCGGTTAACTAGACTTGTGTTCACGAATGCGGCTGGGCAGATAACCCGGGCGTACCGGGTAGCAGGCGTTATCGCCGTCACTCCATGTGTTGCGGCCGACTTTGGACCGCGCAACGACCAAGGGCAGATTCATCATGTTGAAGGAACGTCAGACCTCTTTCCTCTTCGGGGGCAATGCCCCTTACGTTGAAGAGCAATACGAAGCTTACCTGGCTGACCCGGATGCGGTCACCACGGAATGGCGCGAGTGGTTCGATGCGCTGCGCGAAACGCCCGCTATCGATGGCAGTGATCGTGACGACCAGCCGCACGCGCCTGTTATTTCGAGCTTTGTCGAACTTGCGAAGCGGCCGCCGCGCGCGATCGTTCGGGCCGAGAACACGGTCGCCAACGACTCCGGCCTTGCCCTCGCGCGCAAGCAGGTGGCGGTACAGTCGCTCATCGCCGCGTTCCGCATGATCGGCGCGCGCACGGCCGATCTCGATCCGCTGGCATGGACACCGCCGCGCGCCTACGCCGAGTTGACCGCGGCTTACTATGGCCTCACGGCCACAGACATGTCCACGAAGTTCAGCACCGCCGATACGTTCCTGTTCGACGACGATGCCACGCTGCAAGAACTCGTCACGGCGCTCGAAGAAACCTATACGGGCACGCTTGGCGCCGAGTTCATGCATCTCACCGATGCGGAGCAACGGCGCTGGTGGCAAATGCAGCTCGAATCCACGCGAGCGAGGCCATCACTGCAGGTGGCGGAGAAACGCAGACTGCTGGAACGCTTGACTGCAGCAGAAGGGCTTGAAAAATACCTTCACGCGCGCTACACCGGACAAACGCGGTTCTCGCTCGAAGGCGGCGAGTCGCTGATCGCGCTGCTCGATGAAGTCGTCCAGCAAAGTGCCTCGAAAAAGGTGCGCACGGTGGTGATGGGCATGGCGCACCGCGGACGCCTGAATGTTCTGGTGAATATCGTGGGCAAACCACTGCGTGCGCTGTTCGATGAGTTCGATGGAAAGGATCCCGAAGGACTTCCCGCAGGCGACGTCAAATACCACAAGGGCTTTACGAGTTCGGTCGATACGCCCGAGGGGCCGGTTGAAGTGATGCTCGCATTCAATCCGTCGCACCTGGAAATCGTGAACCCGGTTGTGCAAGGCATGGCGCGCGCCAAGGGCGAGGCCCTGGGCAGCACAGACGGCGTCGAGGTTCTGCCGGTCGAGATTCACGGCGACGCAGCGATGTCCGGCCAGGGTGTCGTGATGGAAACCTTGAGCCTCTCCTATACGCGCGGACATGGCACGGGCGGCACCGTTCATATCGTCGTCAACAATCAGATTGGCTTTACGACTTCCGATCCACGCGATACGCGTTCGTCGTTCTACACCACGGACATCGCGAAGATGATCGAGGCGCCCATCCTGCATGTGAATGGCGACGACCCCGAAGCGGTCGCGATGGCGGTGCGCCTTGCCCTCGACTATCGCACGGCGTTCAAACGCAGCGTGGTCATCGATCTCGTGTGCTTCCGCAGATACGGGCACCAGGAACAGGACACGCCGGGCATCACGCAACCGCTGATGTATCGCGCGATCGCCAGCCACCCCGGCGTGAGATCGCTGTACGCCCAGAAACTCATTAAACAAGGTGTGGTGACCGCCGAAGAAGCCGAGAGCTATCTCAGCACGCGCCGTGACCTTCTCAAGCGCGCGAATGAAACCGATGGCTCCGACGTTTCCGGTGAACAACCGGAAGCGGGCGAGCGTTCCTTGCCGAACGAACCGGCAAACCCCGCTCCCCATTCTTCCCCTTCGGCCGAGGCGCTGCGCGGCCTCGCGCAGCAGATTTCGACCGTTCCTGAAGGCCTTTCGCTTCATCCACTCGTCAAGCGGATGATGAACTCACGTCAGGAAATGGCTGCTGGAAAACGTCCGCTCGATTGGGGCATGGGCGAGCATCTGGCATTCGCTTCGCTGCTCGGCGCTGGGATCGGCGTTCGACTGAGCGGGCAAGATAGCGCGCGCGGGACGTTCAATCATCGTCACGCCGTGTTGCACGATCAAACGCGGATGAACCGTCCGGATGGCGTTTATATTCCGCTCGATCATATCGGTGAAGCCAGCAACCAGGCGCAAGGCCGTTTTAGCGTGACGAATTCCATCCTCTCCGAGGCGGCTGTCCTCGCATTCGAATACGGCTACACAACAGTGAACCGCGATGCGTTGGTGATCTGGGAAGCGCAATTCGGTGACTTCGCCAACGGCGCGCAGGTGGTGATCGACCAGTTCATCGCTGCTGCTGCCGCCAAGTGGGGGCAACGCAGCGGCCTCACGCTCCTCCTCCCTCACGGGCAGGAAGGCGCGGGACCCGAGCACGCATCGGCGCGGCTCGAACGTTATTTGCAACTGAGCGCGCAGGACAATATGCGCGTCGCCCAGCCGACCACGCCCGCGCAGTTATTCCATTTGCTGCGCATGCAGGCACTCGCTGCCGATCGCCGCCCGCTTGTCGTCATGACGCCGAAGTCGCTGTTGCGGCACCCTGAAGCGGTCAGCACGTTCGAGGAGTTGAGCGCAGGCGAATTCCGCGAAGTTCTGCCGGACACGCAGTTCGAAGCGTCGCGGGCTTCCAGCGTCGAGCGCGTCATCGTGGCCACGGGCAAGGTCTACTTCGAGTTGCTCGAGCATCGCCGCGCGAACGCGACCGATACGCCGATCATCCGCGTCGAACAACTTTACCCGTTTCCCGCAAGACAGTTGGCCGCCGAACTCGCGCGCTATCCCAGCCTCAAGACCGTGGTCTGGTGCCAGGAGGAATCGCGCAACCAGGGCGCATGGAGTTTCGTCGAGCCGCAGTTGCGCGACCTTCTGCCTTCGGGCGCAACGCTGCGCTACGCGGGTCCTGATGCCGGTGCATCGACAGCGCCGGGCTACCATTCGGCGCACGTGGCAAGGCAAGCCGCGCTGGTCGAGCAAGCGTTCGCGGAGTAACGGCGCATGCGTGTCGCGATGATGCTCTACGCGGGTTTTCAACTGCTCGAGGTGAGCGGCCCGATGGATGTGTTTCATGAAGCGAATCGCCTGTATGGCAGCGCGTTTTATGAACCGCACCTCGTCGGGACCTCGCCTGGGCCAGTCGTCTCTTCCTGCGGTACAGCAGTGGGCACGACGGAATGTTTGTTCGAAACGAGCACGCCGTTCGACGTCGTCGTGGTGCCTGGGTCACCTGCCAGTAGTCCGGCACGTGAGCATCGCGAACTCGTCGCGTGGCTCAGCGATGCCGGGCCCACTACGCGCAGGCTGGCCAGCATTTCCAACGGGGCGTTTCTGCTCGCGCGCGCGGGTCTTGCCGACCGCCGCTGGCTGACCACGCATTGGCGCGATGCTCGCCGCCTCGCAGCCGAATATCCGCTGGTGCACGTCATGTCCAATCCTGGCTGCCTGAAGGACGGCAACCTCTATTCGGCGGGCGGCGCGAGTGCCGGTATTCAGTTGGCCCTCTCTATCGTGCGGGAAGATCTTGGAGAACGTGCCGTGGGAACGATCGCCAGAACCTTGTTGATGCAGCCGCATTGACGCACTGGTGAGCGCGAAAGGAACGCCATGATAGATGCGAATCTGATTCATAAGGCACTCGCCAATCCACTGCGGCGCGACATCCTGGCGTGGCTGAAGGTCCCGGCCAATGCCTTTCCAGCGGGCTATGTCGATCTGGGTCGCGGCGTGCCCGCACACGCCATCCAGGCACGCAGTGGGCTTTCGCAGTCCACCGTATCGGCGCACCTTGCCGTCCTCGTCGAAGCGGGACTTCTCGTTTCGACGCGCATCGGACAATGGATGTTTCTTTCACGCAATGAAGAAGTGATACGGACATTTGCCGAACAGATTAGCCTGCATTTATAGGAGAATCTGGCGTGGCGCAACCCTGCGCGCACGGCAAAGCTATCCGTGGAAAACATGCAATGGACAAGTTGGACATGATGCGGATTTTTGTCCGCATAGCGGAAGAAGGAAGCTTTACGGGTGCGGCCTCGCGGCTGAACATTCAGACCGCCAATGCGTCGCGTGCGGTCACGCAACTCGAGTCGCAATTGCGCACGCGTTTGCTTCATCGGAGTACCCGTCGGCTCGCGCTGACCGAAGCGGGCCAGCGCTATCTCGAACGATGCGAACGGATACTCGCCTGCGTCGACGAAGCCGAGGCCGAAGCAGCCAATGCGCAGGTCGAGCCTTCAGGGCGGCTGCGCATTCATGCTTCGCCGAGTTTCGGCCAGGCCTATGTGGTTCCGGCGCTCGTGCGATATCGCGAGCGTTATCCCGCGGTGTCGGTCGAATTGACGCTGTCGCAGCACACGCCGGACATCATCGAAGCCGGCTACGATGTGGTGCTTCAATTGAGTACGACGGAGCTGCCGGACTCGCGGCTCGTGTCGCACCGGCTAGGCGATGTCCATAACGTGTTGTGCGCGGCGCCCGCGTATCTGAACGCACACGGCGTGCCGCGCACGGTGCAGGACCTCGAAGCTCACACGTGCCTGCAGTTCGTCACGTCGTTTTTTCCGCGCGATCGCTGGCATCTGAACGGCCCCAACGGCCGGGAGACGGTGGCGTTCCCGAACGCGCCTGTCGAAATCAATCTACCTGATGCACTGAGTGTCGCCCTTCGCGAAGGCGTGGGCATTGGCGCGCTCCCGATGTCGACGGCTCTCGCCATGCTGGGTAGCGGCGCGCTGGTGCGTGTATTGCCGGAGTATCGTCTGCAGAGGCTCACCGCTTATGCGGTTCACGCCTCGCGCAAGTACCTCGACGCCAAGATCAAGACGTTCATGGATTACCTGCGCGAGGCGGTGCCCAAAGCGCTGGCCGCAGATGCGCAAGCGCTGAGCCGGTCCGCTTGCCAACCTTAGCCCGCAGTACCCTTGTGATCGCGCGCCGCCACACGTTGCGGTGAGGGTTGTGACGCGGTGGCGGGCGCCGCTATTTCGTTCTGCTTGATGATCTTTTCGATCTCACCGTCGGCTTGCGCATCGTACTGCGCAAAGACATCGGTGCGATAGCGCGTATTTTGCGCCGCGCCGAGCCGCGAGCCGGAATCGTCGCGCACATCGGCATCCACCGTCATCGAGAGGCCGATGCGCAACGGACGCGCCGCGAGTTCGCGCGGATCGAGCGCGATGCGCACCGGCAGGCGCTGCACGATCTTGATCCAGTTGCCCGTTGCGTTCTGCGCCGGCAGTGTCGCGAATGCACTACCCGTACCCGCCGAAAAACCTTCAATACGGCCGTGATACTTCACGCCCGAGCCATAGACATCCGCGGTGAGCGTCACCGGCTGGCCAATGCGCATGTGCTTGAGCTGCACTTCCTTGAAGTTCGCGTCCACCCACACGCCGTTGAGCGGCACGATCGCCATGAGCGGCGTGCCGGGTGCCACGCGCTGGCCAACCTGCACCTGACGCTGCGCCACATAGCCTGTCACCGGCGCCGGCAAGGTATCGCGCGCATACGCGAGCCACGCCGCGCGCACTTTCGAGGCGGCCGCCTGCACATCCGGATGCTGTTCGACCGACGTGCGATCAGTCAGCGCATGATTGGCCGCGCCTTGCTGGCGTGCTGCGTCGAGCGCGGCCTGCGCGGCCTGCACGGCGTCGCGGGCGTGAGCGATATCCTCGGCGGAAACGGCGCCCGAAGCCTCGACTGCCACGCGCCGGCGCAGATCGTCATTGGCGCGCGCAAGGTCCGATTCGCGTTGCGCCACGTTTGCCGCATAGAAGTCGTTGTTGACGTAGAGGCCGCTCACACGGCGCACGGTCTGGCCGAGCAACGCTTCGGCATCGGACAGCGCGATTCTTGCGTCCGCCGGATCCAGCGTCACGACAGGGTCGCCCTCCTTCACGATCTGCGTGTCGTCGGCGTTGACGGCAACCACCGTGCCAGTGACCTGCGGCGTGAGCTGCACGAGATTGCCGCTCACGTAGGCGTCGTCGGTCGATTCGTGAAAGCGGCCTTCCGTGAAGTAGTACGCGCCATACGCCGCGCCCGCAATCAAGGTGACGGCGCCGAGCAGCGCGATCAGGCGCTTGCGGCGGCCCGGGGGCGTGGGCTGCTTGTCGCCGTGCGCCGGGGCCGCTTGCGCGCCGCCTTTCTTCTCGTCGAGTTGATCCACCGCCTCGCGGTCGGTCGTGATCGTTTCGCTCATTTCAGTTCTCCTGACGGGTTTGCAAACATGCCGTTCAACGTGCGGCGGCAATAACGGAATTGGCTTGAGGGTTGGGTTGCGCGGCTACGTCCGCGCGGTGGCCGGTATCGGCTGAGGTGTCGACATAGCCGCCACCCAGATCCGATGCCAGCGCGATCTGCTGGTCGCGGCGATCCATCTTCAGGTTGGCGATCGCTTCGTCGGCATTCAGCGCGGTGACGTCGGCGTTGAGCACAGTGAGCTGATTGGTCAGTCCGCCCTTGTATTGCGTGATCGCGAGCTGGTCAGCGTCGCGCGCCGCCTGCTGCGCGGTTTGCGCATCGACGAGCTGCGCGTCGCTCGAACGGATCTGTGCGAGCTGTGTGGCCACGCCGCTCAGCGCGCCAATGAGTGTCTGGTCGTAGGCGGCCACCGCGTAGTCGAACTCGGCGTAGCGGCCCTTCAGTTGCGCGCGCAGTTCGCCACCGTCGAAGATCGGCAGGTGGACTGCGGGGCCCACCGATGCCGTGCGGCTCGCGGCAGTCAGGAATCGGCCGAAACCGAACGCGTCGAGACCAAGTGCCGCGCTCAGGTTGATGTCCGGATAGAACTCAGCCTTCGCCTCCTTCACCTCGTGCGTGATCGCGTCGACACGCCAGCGCGCCGCGACGATATCAGGGCGGCGGCTCACGAGGTCGGCGGGCAGGTTGTCCGGCAAACGGACCTCGTCGCCCACGCCAAGCGTTGGCCGCGTGATCGCGAGTCCCCGGTCGGGGCCTTTGCCCATCAACGCGGCCAATTGGTAACGCGTGGTCAGAATGCTGCCGTCGAGCGCGCTCACCCGCGAGCGGCTCGTCGCCAGGTTCGCCTGCGCCGTCTTGCGTTCCACTTGCGTGTCGAGGCCCGTGGCAATGCGGGCCGCCGTGATGCTGTCGATCTGCTCGCGGCGCGTGACTTCTGCCTGCGCGATGTCGCGCAATGCGTAGAGCCGCGCCAGCTCGTTATAGGTACGCGCGATCGAGGTGTCCAGCGTGAGCTTGACCACCTCCTCGTCGGCCTCGCTCGCGGCCGTCTCCGAAACGGCTGCCCGCAGCGCCTCGCGGTTCTTGCCCCACAGATCGAGATCGTAGGAAGCGGTGAGCAGGCCCTTGTTTTCGGTCTGCCACGAGCCCGCGTACGGCGGCGGAATCAGCGCGGTGCTGCTGAACTGCTGGCGCGTGAGCGTGTAGCTGGCGTCGACGCGCGGCAGCGTGCCCGCCTTCGCGGTCTCGCTATAGGCTTGCGCCTGCGCCACCCGCGCCTTGGCCTGCGCGATCGTCGGGCTGCCCTGCAGCGCTTCGGCAATCAGCGCCTTCAGTTGCGCGTCGCCGAACTGGTCGACCCAATCAGCGGACGGCCAGTGGCCCTGCTCTTGCGGCAAACTCTGCGCCGTTTCGAACTGTTGCGGCTGGGCCATCTTCGCGTCGCTGTGGATGCCCGCATAGTTTGCGCATGCCGCCAGCGCGGCCATTGCGATCGCCGATACACCCAGCTTCAGCGTACGGGCACCAATGCTTGATTCAGAAGTCTGCGGTTTCATTTTCTGACAAATCAGATTAATGGTCGAAAAAAAGCGCGGCACCAGGGCCGCACCGTTCAGTCGTCTGTGAACTTGCGAAGCAGGCGGTTCAACTCGACAAACTCCGCCTTCGTGAATTTGCGCAGGCGCGCGTTCAGCACATGCGGCGCGACTTCCGGAATCTGCGTCGCCGTTTCCTGGCCCTTTGCCGTGAGGTGGAGATTGACCACACGGCGGTCGTCTGCGTCGCGGGAACGCTCCAGCAGACCCTTGGTTTCCAGCTTGTCCAGCATTCGCGTCATCAGGCCCGTGTCGATGCCGAGCAGTTTCGACAGTTCGAACGGCGTGGTCGCCACACCCTGCTTCAGCGAAAGCAGAATACCCATTTGCTGGCCCGTGATGTCGAGGTCCTTGAGCGCCGCGTCCATTTCCGCGACGACCAGATTGCGCGCCTTCACGATCCTGAAGCCGACACTTTCCGTGAGCATGAAATTTCTCGTGGTGTAGTGGTCCATCGCGACATCCTCCGTGTTGAACATCACAATATCTGCATTATCAGATATTGTCAAGAAAAAACACGCGAGACGGATTTGCCCTCTGGACCGGGTTCAACTGCAGTATTCAGTGTCCGCCAGCGCCTGCCGCGCCCGCACCACCGCCCTTGACCGGCCTCGTCACCCAGATCAGCGGGATGATGACGATAAAGATCACCGCCGATATCCAGAAGATGTCGTTCAAGCCCAGCATGGTGGCCTGCGCGTTGAGCGCACTTTCGTAGAAGGCCGTGGCCTTCGGAACGCCGCCACCCAGCGCCGCCTGCAGGTGCGCAATCGCGCCGGTGAAAGCGGGATTTTCCACGCTCGTTTGCTCGGCGAGCCGCGCGTGATGGAGGATCGTGCGGTCGTTCCAGGCGTTGCTCATGAGCGACGTGCCCACGGCGCCGGCGAAGATGCGCGCGAAGTTGGACAGACCCGCGGCTGCCGGAATCTCGTCGGGCCGCAGACCCGAGAGGATGATGCCGGTGAGCGGCGTAAAGAACAGCGCCGTTGGAATGCCTTGCAGCAGCGTCGGCAAAACCAGCGTCCAGGCATCGACGCCGGTCGTATAGTTCGAGCGCATGAAGAACACGGCAGCGAAGCCAACGAACGCCAGGGTGGCGAGCACCCGCAGGTCGGAGCGCGGCATGACCTTGCCCATCACGGGGGCCAGGATCACGGCGAAAATTCCCAATGGCGCGGTGACGAGCCCCGCATCCACCGCGCGGTAGCCGAGAAAGCCCTGGATCCACTGCGGCAGGATCACGAGGTTTGCAAAGAAGATCGCATACGCGACCGAGATCGCAACCGTGCCGCCGAGGAAGTTGCGTTTGGTGAACAGCCGCAAGTTGACGATCGGCTTTTCCTCAGTCAATTCCCAGATCAGGAAGAAGACGAAGCTGACCGCGGCGACGATGGTGAGCGCCCAGATCACCGGCGAGCTGAACCAGTCGAGATCCTTGCCCTTGTCGAGCATGATCTGCAACGGCGCGACCCAGGCAATGAGCGAGATCAGCCCGACCTTGTCGATCGGCAGTTTGCGCGCCGGCGTCTCGCGGTCGCGGTAGATCGCCCAGATCACGCCGGCGGCGAAGAGGCCCACGGGCACATTGATGTAGAAGATCCAGGACCAGCTGTAGCTGTCGGTGATCCAGCCGCCGAGCGCCGGGCCCGCGATCGGTCCCACGGTTGCTGTCATCGCCCACAGCGCCAGCGCGTTCGAGCTTTTCTCCTTGGGAAACGAAGCGAGCAGCAAGGCCTGCGACAGCGGCACGAGCGGCCCCGCCACCGCGCCCTGAACGATACGGGCCACTAGCAGCGTCAGCAGGTTGGGCGCCAGGCCGCAGGCCGCCGACGAGAGCACGAACAGCAGGATCGCCCAGACGAACAGCTTGACCTGGCCGACGCGCTGCGTAAGCCACCCGGTCAACGGAATGGACACTGCATTGGCCGCTGCAAAGAGCGTGATGACCCACGTGCCTTCGTCGATCGACACGCCGAGGTTGCCGGAGAGCGTGGGAATCGCGACGTTTGCGATCGACGAATCCAGCACATTCATGAAGGTGGCGAGCGCCACGGCGAAGGTGCCGAGTGCGAACTTCATCCCCGTCAGCTGGGCGGGCACGCCTGGGTTGGTCGATGGATTCATGTTAGGTTCTCTCGTCTGGATGCGAATGTCCCGTCAAGCACGGGCAGTTATCTGACATGTCTGATAATTGGGCAAAAAAATGCCGCCTTAACCATGAAGCAATCTGGAGAGCAGCGTGCTCAAGGCGTCGAAGTCGGACTGCGAGAAGTGCGAAAGCCGCTCGCTCCAGGCGCCCGGAGCAACGTCTGCGTTTCGGGCCGCCACCGAGTGGCCCTCTCGCGTCAACGAAATGTCCACGAGGCGCCGGTCCGCGCCATTGCGCGAGCGCTCGACGAGCCCGCTGGTTTCGAGTTTGTCCAGCACGCGCGTCATCCGGGCCGGGTGGACGCCAAGGCGCTTCGCCAGTGCCGCCGGCGTTTTTGCACTGCCGCATGCGAGCGTCAGCAGAATGCCGCGCTCCTGCAGGTTCAGCCCGGCGTCCTTGAGCCCTGCCCTGAGTTCAGTGGCCATCAGGTGATGCGCCTGACCCAGCACGAACACCAGTTTCTGCGTGCGCTCGAAGTCTTCATTGACGGGATCGTTCATCGATTGCCCTCCTCGATATCTGATGCGGACTATATCTGACATTGCAGATGTGTGCAAGCAAGTTTCCGAGGCCGCTCGTGACCAATCCGCGTCTCGCACCGGCGCTCAACCGCCCGCTCGGCGGGACGCGATACACCATGTAAAAAGTGATGTGACGGGCAAGCGATTATCGACGCCGTTCTTCGCAGCTATATTGTTTCTGCAGAGATTTGACCCGTACGGATGGCAGCACTCATTTCTCAGGAGAATTGAAGCATGACTGACAAACCGCTTACGCTGGGCATTGATCATGTCGGGCTGACTGTACGCGATCTGAACCTCACCCGTGACTTTTTCGTGAATTGTCTGGGTTGGAAACAGGTTGGCGAAAGGCCCAGCTATCCGGCTGCGTTCGTTTCGGACGGGCACGTCATGTTGACCCTCTGGCAAGTGACCGACCCGACCCGCCTGGTCGAATTCGACCGCAAGACCCACGTCGGCCTGCATCATCTTGCATTGCGCGTAGCCAGCGAAGAAGCGCTCAACGATGTCTTTTCTCGCGTGTCCGAGTGGCCCGGCGTGAAAATTGAATTTGCGCCGGAGGACCTCGGGCCGGGGCCGAAACGCCACACCATGGTGTACGAACCGGGCGGGATCAGGCTTGAATTCGACCACGATCCGCGCACGCAGGCTTCCTGAACCCCGCATCGACTCGCCAGCGGCCAGGCGTACGCGCCACGGCCGCCTCTTTCGCCTATCCAGCTTGACCTGCGCGTGAGCACTCGCGCGCTAAGGCCGGTTTTTTAATCAGTTATCCGAAGTTATTTGAGGGTCATTCCCGCGAACATTTCCGCCGGGCGTCTCTATGCCCACATCGTTCCCATTTGTTCCTGTGACTCACAACTGTTTGTCCGCGTCCTGTATTCAAAACGGGAGCGCGCGTGCGTAAATTGATCGTCATCGGAGCGGTCAGCCCGATCGGAAATAGAGTCCAACTTACTTCGAGGTTCATATGAGTCAAGCCCCCAAAGTCGTCGTGGTCACTGGTGCATCACAAGGCATCGGCGCCGAAACGGCCAAGGCATTCCGCGCACTCGGCTACAACGTGGTCGCAACATCGCGCAACATCAAACAGACTGACGATAGCAATCTCGTCGCCGTGGCCGGCGACATCGCCGACCCGGCCACGGCGCGCCGTGTCATCGAAACGGCCGTGTCGCGTTTTGGCCGCGTCGATACGCTCATCAACAACGCGGGCATTTTCCTGGCGAAGCCGTTCACGCAATACACCGCAGAAGACTACGCCGCGATCACGGGCATCAACCTCGGCGGCTTCTTCCATATCACGCAGCTCGCGATTGCGGAGATGGAAAAGCACGAGAGCGGCCACGTCCTCAGCGTCACGACGACGCTCGTCGATCACGCGATCGACGGTGTACCGTCGGTGCTGGCGTCGCTGACCAAGGGCGGTCTCGCCGCCGCAACGCGCTCGCTGGCTATCGAGTATGCAAAGCGCGGCATTCGCGCGAACGCGGTGTCGCCCGGCATCATCAAGTCGCCGATGCACGCGCCCGAAACTCACGCGGCGCTTGGCGCGCTGCACCCGATGGGCCATATGGGCGAGATGAGCGACATTGTGAACGCCATCCTCTATCTCGACTCGGCCCCCTTTGTGACGGGTGAAATCCTTCACGTAGACGGCGGCCAGATCGCGGGTCACTAAGCCGCACTGCGCACCACCGAGCCAAAGAGGAGCGCCGGACACCGGCGCTCCTTCCAACGATCATCATTGAGGAAAGCGAAATGCCGATCGTCACAATTCAGGTTACACGCGAGGGCACCAAGCCCGGCACAGATTCCGTCACGTCGGACGAAAAGGCCCAGCTCATCAAGGGCGTGAGCCAACTATTGCTCGACGTGTTGAACAAACCGCTGGAGGCGACCTTCGTCGTCATTGAAGAGGTGCCAACGGAAAACTGGGGATGGGGCGGCCTGCCTACCGACGTCTATCGCAGACAGAAGGGTCTCATCAAGTAATGCGCGCGGCCTGCTCGAGAGCGGGCTTCGCGCACAAATGCACCGGACACATCGTGGCGCTGTCAATTTTCATCTGAGGCCTCGCATGAACACGGACGACGGACTTCGAACACGCTCGAGCGGGAGCGGCGCTGGCGCGCGTGAAATGACGGGCGGCAAGCTCGCTTTGCGCCCGGACCCATGGGAGCAGACGCTCCTGCTACTCGACAGGCTTTGCGCGAAGGAACCCTGCGCGCAGACCGTCAGTCGCGCTGATCTCGCGCCCGGGCCACGCATTGCCGAGCCACCCCGTCACGACGGAAGGTGCCGTAGAAGCCGCGAAGCGCGCGATGCGGCGGGCGACGCGCCCTGCGCAGCCGTCATCACGCTCCTCGAACACCTTTCCCCCAGAACCATCGCGTTGCGCTGGTGCTCCGCCTCGTGCCACTACGGCTATCAAATCTGGGTCTGCGCAAAGGCACGCCGAGCGGGGGTGTGCGCAGTGAGCGGCAAGGCAATCCGCCGCGGCGATATCATCTACCGGCCTTACACCCGCACGCCTGTCCTTCCCGTGAACGTGAACGCCATGATTCATCTTTCTGCTTTGGCCTGAGGCAAGCCGTTCGGTAGTGCGATTCGGCACGCCAGGGGCGCAGGCGGAAATTCTCTGCATTCTGAAGCAGTGCAAACGTATTCAAGGAGAGCGTCATGAAGATTCTGATGGTTTTGACTTCGCACGACGAACTGGGCAATACCGGACGCAAGACCGGCTTCTGGCTCGAGGAACTCGCCGCGCCCTACTACGTGTTCAAGGACGCCGGCGTGCAGATCGTGCTCGCGTCGCCCAAGGGCGGGAAACCGCCGCTCGACCCCAAGAGCAACGAGCCGGACTTTCAGACTGACCTGACGCGTCGCTTCGAAGCCGACGCCGCTGCGTTGGCGGATCTAGGCAACACAGCGAAGCTCAAGGATGTCGCCAATGGCGAATACGATGCCGTCTTCTACCCGGGCGGCCACGGTCCGATGTGGGATCTCGCTGAAGACCGCGATTCCATCGGCCTGATCGAGCGTACGATCGCAGCCGGGAAACCCGTTGATCTCGTATGCCATGCGCCGGGGGTTCTGCGGCACGTCAAAGGTCCCGATGGCAAGCCGCTCGTCAATGGCAAGTCGGTCACGGGCTTTACGAATAGCGAAGAGGAAGCGGTCGGCCTGACCAAAGTGGTGCCGTTCCTCGTTGAAGACGAACTCAAGGCCAAGGGCGCAAACTTTTCGAAGGGCCCCGACTGGCAACCGTATGTGCTCGAAGACGGGCTGCTGCTTACCGGGCAGAACCCCGCGTCGTCGGGGCCGGCTGCCAAAGCGTTACTGGAAAAGTTGGGCAAGCGTCAGTGAGTTCAGCCCTCACGCTGGCGACTTGCCGAACGCAATGCGCCCCGCGGGCAAGAACGTGAGCGAGATAACGGCGCCTGCCTTGACCTCCGGAAAGTGGCGGCTGCCCGGCGCGGGCGCCGTCCAACCACCATGACACCAGCCGTTTGGCCCCGCGAGCGCAGCGCCTGCATTCAGCGGCACGACGAGATTGATCTCGCCGTACGGGTGAAAATGGAAGTCGGCGCGAAAGCTGCCTTCCGGGTTGTGCTGGGCGTTATCCGTGCTGTCAAGCAGCACCGCTGTGGCGCTGAAGAAGAATGTTTCAGCGCTGGGCGCGACAACAAGTGAACGACGATAACGCGGACCGGCGATCTCGATGTCGGCCGCCCAGCCTTCCTTCACGCCCAGCGTAATCCGTCGCGCCAGGTCCTGGTACAACGCGCTTTCAACACCGTATTTCGCATTCAGCCATTGCTCGGTCTCCATGCCCGTGGTCATATCCTTGACCTCCTGGAGAAAGGGGATGAGGCGGGCGACGAACTCGTCCTTGCTATTGGCGTATTGGATCTGCGGCATAGTTGACATGGCACTTGTGAGCATCGAAAACGGAACGCTCGACGCGAGTGAGGCGCGAGCACGCGGCGCTGTCCGCGTGCAACCATTCTTCCTCATGCCGTCCGCGCGATCCATCATCAATTGGCCAGATTTCCTATCGCATCGTCCATATTTTTCATGGCAACAGGTCGACGTCTTCGCGGGTGCGCTGCAAAACCGGGTCGCGAAATGCCCGGTACACCACGAATGCCATCCACAACGCCAGCACGCCGAAGCTCCACCACCGCAGAAATGTACCCCACCCCCAAATGAGCGTGCCAAACGCGGAAAGCGTCAGCCCGCGCCTGGCTGCGAGGACCTCGCTCAACGCGTGATGGGGCTTGAAACTGGCGTCACCGTTTGCGTGAGCGACCACCAGATCCGTCACGGTGTGCTCGAGATAGCGGCGCGACGCCAGCAAAAGGCCCGTAATCGTGATGACCGATCCAGACCGCTCGAACAGGTCCCACCGTCCTGAAGCCTGCGCAATGCAGGCGCAGATGATCGCCGGAGAAACCGCCAGCACGATCATGGCGATGCTGCGAAAAATATAGCCCCACGGCGTCCGCAAAGGTCCCTCACGCAGGCAGTCCACAGCGCGGCGATAGGGCTCTTCACTCACGATATGCTTTCTCCGGCCGGTTCGCGCGTCTCGCTCTCCTGCCTGCCATCGGCGACTTTTCGTTCTTCCGCGAGGGGCGATATGAGCGCGTCGCGATCGCACTGCGGCACGGAGCCCGGTAAGCGATGCACGTCGTGCGTGACGAAACCCTGCTCGCGGCTTGGCACGTCGAACCACTCGCGATGGGAAAACGAATCGCGAATATCTTCGAGACCGCTATCCCAATGCTCCCGCATTGTGTCGATACTGAATTCGTAGTCCTTATAGTGTCCCTCATAGGGCTTGTTCTTGTAGATGAGGTGCACCACGTTGATCGCGCTGCCGTCGGCCGCCTCTTCAGCAAGACGAAACAACGGATCGGTCCTGCGCAACTCCGCGGGAATGTGCGCGAGCAACTCCTTGATGAACCGGGCGTGCTTCTGGCGATCCGCCAGCATGCTGGTCACCGCGCGCGTGCGGCTCGAATACTGGATATCCTTGGCGCGCGCGGAGATGTCGAAGAAATCGCCTGGCGCATTGCCACTCGCGCTCCAGAGATCGACCTGGAACACCAGCGCGTTCTTGTGGTCCGCATCGCGCAGCACCTCGGTCAATGGCGTGTTCGACACGAGGCCGCCGTCCCAGTAATATTCGCCGTCGATTTCGACCGCCGGAAACCCCGGTGGCAACGCTCCCGAAGCCATGAAATGCTCGGGCTTCAAGCGCATCTTCGTGTTGTCGAAGTACACCAGGTTGCCGGTGCGCACGTTCACCGCCCCGACCGATACACGGGTGTCGCCGTCGTTGATCCGGTCGAAATCGGCGAACTCGAGCAGCGTCTGCCTCAACGCGGCCGTGTCGTAATAGCTGACCACGTTGGGGCCTTGTTTGCCGAAACCCGCCATCGGCAACGGCACACGCGGCGAGAAAAAACCCGGCTGGCCCTCGGTCAAGGCGCGCCCGGCCGCCCACACACTGGCCCACTTGCGCGAGAGGTCGTGCATACCGAACACGGGTGGCATCCATGCACCCAGTCCACCGACCCAGTCGCGCGGATGGCAAATGCGGTTCCAGAAACCGCGCAAGGCGGCCACGCGGTTTTCCGGTGCGTTGCCAGCGATGATGGCGGTGTTGAGTGCGCCGATCGAAATGCCGGAGATCGTGCGCGGGTGCACACCGATCTCGGCCAGGCCTTCGTACACGCCGGCCTGGTAGGACCCGAGCGCACCACCGCCCTGAAGCACCAGAGCGACTTCGTCGTATTGCGGCAGCATGAACGCATCCGGCTGCCGTTCGGTTTGATGTGTGCGGCTACGCATCACGGCTCCTTGTTGCAGGTTCCGCGGCATCGCTCGCAGCGAGATAGTCGAATGCAACCTCGCCAATATCCAGCGTGAGATTGGCAATCAGGTGCCGCGCGCTCACCACCCGCTTCACTGGCAAATCGGCCACGGGCGCCAACGCATGCGGATGAAACTCAAGAGCAGCCGGCCCCGTCCACGCCCCGAGCACGCTCACGTCGCGCAAATAGAAACGCACGAGCTCGCATACGCGCGCCGAGCCGTCGACGTGCGGGATCACCTTCAACAGATAATTCGGCGTCTCTGCAAGCTTCTTGCGTTCGGCCTCGATATCGAGCGGCACATGCTTGTAGCCCATCGTGCCGGTTGCGACCCGCTGGGTGCCGTAGTCGAGCGTGCCGAGCAGCGTGTCGTTGCCATCGATACTCAAGGTCGGTTTCGCCAGCTTCTTCGGAAAGCCCCAGAGTTCGCGGCCACCGGCAATCGGGCCTTCGTCGTCGAGGTACATCGAATGCGTATAGTTGCCGAGGCGCCCTTCCTGGTCGCGCACCGTGATGACCTGGCCGGTTTCCGTGTAGTCGCCGAAGCCCGACGAATCCGGCATACGAATAAATTCGTAGTGCACAAGATTGTTTTCCGGACGCAGCGGCTCCGGCACGATGACTCGCAGCGCATCGAAATCGGTCTCGTAGGTGATGATGAAATATTCCCGGTTGATGAAGCGGTACGGCGGCCGGGGATAGGCGGGGTTATGGACAGGCATCGCAAAGGCGTCTTTGCGAATCGAAGCCAGATTCAAGGGGGTCATGACGTTCTCTCATCGAAATTGAGTTGCACTGCAGCAGATGCTACTCATTCACGCATGACGAGAGAATCCGTCGATATCAGGAATCTATCTCCCAGTTACCGGGAAGATCTCGCGGCCGAGCGATACCGGCCGGGACTCTGACCAAACATCTTCCTGAAAGCCGAGCTGAACGTGGTTTCAGACGTGTAGCCGACGGCAGCGGCGATACGCGAGAGACTGTCATTGCCTGTCTTCAGGGCATCTCTCGCCATCGTCAAGCGCCAGCGGATCAGATATTCCAGTGGAGGCAGCCCCACGCGTTCCTTGAAGCGCTCGATGAACGCCGTGCGCGACATGCCGACCTCCGAAGCCAACTCGTCCACCTTCCAGCGCCGTGCGATGTCTTCGTGCACCATCTTTAGCGCGGCGCCGATCTTTGGCTCCGAGAGCGCGCCTAGCCATCCGGCCGACTGAGGGCTCGCGGCAAGATGAGCACGCAGGACATTCACGAGCACGATGTTCGCAATGCCGGCCGCCATGGCCCCCGCTCCTGGCCTCAAAGACGCCGTCTCCGCCTTGATCAGTTCGAGGGCCGCGTTCAACGAACTGGCACCCGGAGAATTCGCGCAAACGTGAACGAGGGGAGGCAGGAAATTGAGCAGCAAGCTGCTCATGTCGTCGTCGAATTCGAACAGTCCTCCGACGCTAATCGTGCGCATGGCGCCACTTCCATAGCGAACAATTCCATCTGGATCCAGGTGGCTGGCAAACACCTGCTCTCCGTCTTGCAGCGCCACGCCCGGATCGCTCGCAAAACAGTAAGGCGAGCCGTCGGTGAGCAGACAAAAGTCTCCCTCCTCCATTTTCACCGGCGTGCTCGCGCCTTCAATCCATACCCATCGAGCGCCCTTGATCACGCCGCCGAATTTGACATGACGATAGGCGGGAAATCGCAGGGCCCAAGGACCCGCAGCCTCAAAGCGCGCCGAAAGCACGCTTTTGACTTTCAGCAGGGAAAGCACATCGGAAAGCGGGTCCATTGCGGCTTGACGTTCAGGTTCCGCACGCCGTAATCGCGCTGTAGACGAGCGTGCGCAACTGCCGGCGAATCGGGTACGCCGTCGACGGCAGGAGCTGGGTGAGAAACAGCACGATCATGTCCTCGCGCGGATCGACCCAGAAGAAAGTGCTAGCCGCGCCACCCCAGAAGAAGTCGCCCGCGCTGCCCGGAATCAGCGTGGATGCAGGCGCAATCGTCGTGGCGAAGCCGAGCCCGAAACCCACGCCTTCGTAAGCCGCTTCGGTGAACATCGAGCGCGAGAGGCGCGGCAGGTCGACACCACCCGGCAGATGATTGGCGGTCATCAGCTCGACGGTCTTTGGCCCGAGCAAGCGCACGCCGTCCAGTTCGCCGCCGCGCAGCAGCATGCGCGCGAAGCGCATGTAGTCCGCCGCGGTGGAAACCAGGCCGCCGCCGCCCGAAACAAACGAGGGCGGCTCGCGATAGGGGCTCGTGTGAGGATCGTCCTGCAGCGTCGGTCCTTTTTCGGAGACGACCTTCGAGCCGAGCGCGCCGATGGCATAGCAGGCGCAGAAGCGGGACACCTTCTCCTGCGGCACGTAAAAGGCCGTGTCGACCATGCCGAGCGGGTCGAAGATCCGCGCTTTCAGAAAGTCCTCGAAGGCCATGCCGCTGACCTTGCCGACGAGATAGCCGAGCACGTCCGTGGAAACCGAATAGTTCCACGCTTCGCCCGGCGAAAATTCCAGCGGCAGCGTGGCCAGCTTCTCGATCATTTCGTCGAGCGTGCCCGCGGTCGCAATCTCACCCACCTTCAGGTTGCGATACGCCGCATCGACATTGGTGTTTTGCTGAAACCCGTAGGTCAGGCCGGAGGTATGCCGCAACAGGTCGACCACGCGCATCGGGCGCGCGCTCGCGCGCGTCTGGAAGCTCTCCATGAAACCGCCCGCATACACGCCAAGCTTTTCCCATGACGGGATGTACTTGCTGACCGGGTCGTCGAGCGCGATCTTGCATTCCTCGACCAGCATCATGATCGCCACCGACGTAATGGGCTTGGTCATCGAGTAGATGCGGAAGATCGAGTCCTCGGCCATTCGCGTCTGCCGTTCGCGGTCCGCGAGACCGAGCACCGAGTTCAGCGCGAGTTCGCCACGCCGCCACACCTGGGTGACGGTGCCGGCGAGCGTGCCGGTGGCGACGTAGTTCTCGTCGAGAAAACGTTCGATCCGCGCGAGCCGCTCATACGACATGCCCTGCTTTTCCAGACCTTCCCTACCCATGACGCCTCCTTTACCGGGTTGACCGAGCCAATTCGGAAATGATGGATTACACGCGATGCGCGCCACAGTATCGGTCATTCGACGCGAAATTGCGTCGCGTCGCATTGCGTTGTCCAGTGCGACGCCACGGCCTGGGCGCTCATCGCACATGCAACGCGCATCGACACCAGCGGCGCTTCAATTTCGTTTTTTTAGCGCCTCGACACGCAATATGTGTGGGGTACACTACCGGGCTACAAAATACAGAACGACAGCGGGGGTGGCAGCCATGGGCGAAACGGAAACACATTCCTGGCCCGGGAAAGCGTTGTTTCGCGCATTTCCGAAGGACCCTGAAAAAGAACAAGCCTTACTGCGCATGACGCTCGGTTCCGTCGTGCTTCTCGCCTACCTCGTTGCCTGCTCGATCTATCGCTCGACGCATGTCTACGCAACGCTCCTTGCGGTCATCGTTTATGTGGCGTTTGGCGTGCTCACGTATGCGGCGGTAACCGTCGCGCCAGCGCGCTCGCTCGCGCGCCTCACGCTCTCCACGTTCGCCGATCAGGCAATCGTGACCGCCGCGCTGGCCGCGGGCGGCACGGCTGCGCTGCCGCTTCTGTGGGTGGCCTTCTGGTTTCTGGTCGGCGCGGGCTGCCGCTATGGCCAGCGCATGCTGGGCCTTTCCTGTGTCGTGGCGCTCGTCGGCATCATGGGCTTGATGCACTGGCAGCCGTGGTGGCACGCCAACATCACGGCCGGGCTCGGCATCGCGCTCAGCATCGTGGCGACGTCCGTCTATCTGGCGGTGCTCGTCCACCGACTCGAACGCCAGGCGTCGACCGACCCGCTCACTGGGCTTTACAACCGCGTGCGGCTCGAGCAGGCCATTGGGCGCACGCTCTTTACGCGCGTCGGCGAAGTCGAACGCACCGCCATGCTGCTCGTCGATCTCGACGGCTTCAAGGAAGTGAACGACTCCTTCGGGCACGCGGTGGGCGACGAACTGCTGCGCAGCTTCGCCGAGGCGCTGGTGCGCCGCATGCGGCGCGGCGACACGCTCGCACGCCTGGGCGGCGACGAATTCGTGGTGCTGGCGCGTCACATCTACGACAAGAACGACGCGCTCACGGTCGCCAACAGCATCCACGCGATTCTCGCCAACATGCGCACCGTGGGCGGCTATCCGGTGACCGTGTCGTGCAGCATTGGTGTGTGCCTGCTCACGGAAGGCTCCGGCAGCCGCTCACTCGACGCGCGAACCTTGATGCGCGCCGTAGACAGCGCCATGTATCGGGCCAAGTCGCGCGGCATGGGGAAGACGGAGTTCGTCGACACGGTCGGCGTGATGCCCAGCACGGTCTGACCCCAATCGCTCCCGCCACGTTCGGAAATAAAACGCTGGCGCCACGGCCATGCCCGGATTGTTCTTCCGGCGGAAACAGTGAATTCGTTTCTTAGGTATTTACCCTAGTCCCTGACCCTCCTAAACTGACTTCGTCGCTGCAGACAACCCCTGTAGGCAGCTAAAGAAGAAAGTAAATCTGGAGGTTATGTCATGAAATCGCTCGTCCAAGCCGTTGTTATCGCTGCCGCCCTCGCCGCTCCCGTTGCCGTGTTCGCCCAGTCGAACCAGCCCGTGACCCGCGCGCAAGTCCGTGCAGACATGGTCCAGGTCGAAAAGGCCGGCTTCAATCCGGCACGTTCGAACCCCAATGAATATCCGGCGAACGTTCAAGCCGCTGAAGCTCGAGTCGCTGCGCAGAACAGCGCAGTGGGCGGCGTGAACAACGGTTCGTCGCAAGCAGGTCAAGCAGCGCAGTAAGTTGCCAGGCTGAATAAGCCACGCTTTGTAGTTGTTGCTGTTGCCTCCTGGCCCGCCATTGCAGTGTGTTGCGATGGCGGGCTAGTTGCATTTCTGGCGCTCGCGATCCTCGGCCTATACCTGGATGCGCAAAACCACTTCTCCCTCGCCTGCCGGCAACTGCACCACCACGCCTGATTCCCCGGCGTGCGTCTTGAATCCTCCAGCGTCGCGCAGATCGGGCCATTGACGCAGTGTCAGCGGCAACGGCTGCTTCACGCCGTCGTATCGCACATTCAGCGCGTCGCCGCGCCGGGTCACGCTCACGTGCGTCACGCTCGCGCCGCGCTCGTCGCGCAGCGTCGCTGCCGCGCTTGCGCCGTCGGCCAGCTCGAACAGATGCAGTTCGCTGCGCGACGCGTAGTCGTAGTCGGGACGTTGGTCCTCGGTCCCGATCGCGAGCAGCGTATTCGGCCGCACGTAGATCGGCACGCTCAGAAACCCGTGCCGCTCGCGCAGCCACCGGCCGCCCTCGACTTGCCGGCCTGTGAACAGATGCGTCCAGCGCCCCGCCGGAAGCCAGAAGTCCACGTCGCCCGCGGCGTTGAACACCGGCGCCACCAGCAGCGATTCGCCGAGCAGATACTGGCGATCCAGATGATCGCTGGTCGGGTCGTCGGGAAACTCCAGCAGCATGGCGCGCAGCACCGGCGTACCGTGATCGACCGCCTGCTGCGCGGCGTCGAACAGATACGGCATGAGGCGCGACTTCCATTGCGTGAAATGGCGCACCACGTCCACGGCTTCGTCGTCGAACAGCCATGGAACGCGATACGACTTGCTGCCGTGCAGGCGGCTATGGCTCGACAACAGCCCGAACGCACACCAGCGCTTGTAGACGTCGGCGGGCGCGGTGTGCTCGAATCCGCCGATATCGTGGCTCCAGAAGCCGAAGCCGCTCAAGCCCAGCGAGAGGCCGCCGCGCAAGGTCTCGGCCATCGATTCGTAGGTCGCGCTGCAGTCGCCGCCCCAATGCACGGGCAACTGCTGGCTGCCCACGGTGCCGGAGCGCGCGAACACCACCGCCTCGCCCTCGCCGCGCACATCGCGCAGCACGTCGAACACCACCTTGTTGTAGAGGTAGCTGTAATAGTTGTGCATCTTCTGCGGATCGGAGCCGTCGTGATAAACCACGTCGGTGGGAATGCGCTCGCCGAAATCCGTCTTGAAGCAATCCACGCCCATTTCCAGCAAACGCCGCAAATGTCCCGCATACCACTGCGCCGCAGCGGGATTCGTGAAGTCGACGATGCCCTGGCCGGGCTGCCAGCGGTCCCACTGCCACACATCGCCGTTGGGCTTGCGCAGCAGATAGCCTTTCGCCATGCCCTCGGCGAAGAGCGGCGACGGTTGCGCGATATACGGATTGATCCACACGCAGATCTTCAGCCCGCGCGCCTTGAGCCGCTCAAGCATGCCCTGCGGATCCGGAAAGGTCTCGCGGTTCCACTCGAAATCGCACCAGTGGAAGGCCTTCATCCAGAAACAGTCGAAATGGAACACGTGCAGCGGGATGCCGCGCTCCGCCATGCCGTCGATGAAGTGATTCACCGTGGCTTCGTCGTAGTTCGTCGTGAACGACGTGGTGAGCCACAGGCCGAACGACCACGCGGGCGGCAGCGAGGGCCGTCCGGTGAGTTGAGTGAAGCGCTCCAGCACCGCTTTGGGCGTAGGGCCATCGATCACGTAGTATTCGAGCCGTTCGCCTGCCACGCTGAACTGCACCTTCGCGACTTTCTCGCTGGCCACTTCGAACGAAACGTTTTCCGGATGATTGACCAGCACGCCGTAGCCGCGGTTGGTCAAATAGAACGGCACGTTCTTGTACGCCTGCTCGGTGCCCGTTCCGCCGTCGCGGTTCCAGCTTTCGACCACCTGACCGTTCTTCACGAACGCCGTGAAGCGCTCGCCGAGTCCATAGACGTTCTCGCCAACGCCGAGATCGAGCCGCTCGAACATGAACGCGGCGCCCTGCTGGTTCGCGTCGTGGACCTGGCCGCTCGCGCGAAAGCCGCTGCCGGTGATGCGCTCGCCGTCGCGCAGAAAATCCACCGACCAGTCGCCCGACTTCACGATGCGCACGGTCAGCGAACCGCTCGTCAGGCTCGCCTCATCTTCGGTGTTGCGCGTAACGACTTCCGTGATTTCGCGCTGAAGCGTGAAATGCGGTCCGCGATCGACCACGCCCGAGAAATGCTCGACGCGCACGCCGATCACGCCGCTTCGCGGCGAAAAGAAGTGCCACGTAAAGAGGCCTGTGTCGAGTTGCCGTTCGCGGTTCGAAACGTCGCGCGGCGCCACGTGCACGAGAAGTTCGTCGCCGACGATCTCCACGCTATGTGGCGACGCCGAGTACGAGACGTTCAGGCCGTCCCGGATCAACCAGTTGCCATCGCTGATTTTCATTTAGATGTACTCATAGCTTATTGAACAGCCAATCCAGATTCACCTGCGGTTTGGCTATAGCGCCCGCTCGGTCTTCCTGTCGAACACGTGGATGTGCTCGCTCGCAATGTCGAGTCCGAGCGCTTCGCCGCTGCGCATGACGCACATGCCGGCTTGCGCGATCATCACGGGCGCTGCGACGCCATCGAGCTTCGCCGCGATGAAGTTCATGGAGCCGGTGGTCTCCACGGTGTCAATGACGCCGCGCAGACCGCGGGCTTCGTGGTGCAACTGCAAATGCTCCGGACGCAGCCCGATCCAGACTTCCGCGCCCGCTGGCAGCGAACGCCCGAGGTCGAGTGTCTGCACGCTCGCGCCTTGTGTGCCGCCGAACTGCGCGCTGCGTCCGTCCGGTGCGATCACGGCTTCGATGAAGTTCATCGACGGCGAGCCGATGAAGCCCGCGACAAACCGGTTATCAGGCCGGTGATACAGCGTAAGCGGCGCGCCCTGCTGCTCGACTTCGCCGGCGCGCATCACGACCACGTGATCGGCCATCGTCATCGCCTCGATCTGGTCGTGCGTGACATACACCGAAGTCGCGCCAAGACGCTGATGCAGCTTGCGGATTTCCATGCGCATATGTACGCGCAGCGCCGCATCGAGATTCGAAAGCGGTTCGTCGAACAAAAATACCTTCGGATTCCGTACAATTGCGCGACCCATCGCCACGCGCTGGCGCTGTCCGCCCGAAAGCTGACGCGGCATGCGCGCGAGCAGATTGTCGAGGCCCAGCGTGCGCGCCACGCCGTCTATGCTTTCGCGAATGATCTTGGGTGCAGCACGACGCAGCCGCAGCGAGTACGACATGTTCTTTTCGATGTTCATGTGCGGGTAGAGCGCGTAGCTCTGGAACACCATCGCCACGTCGCGCTTGCGCGGCGGCACGTCGTTGACCACCTGGCCGTCGATACGCAGCGTGCCGCCCGAAATCTGCTCCAGTCCGGCAATGGTACGCAGCAAGGTGGACTTGCCGCAGCCCGACGGCCCGACCAGCGCGACGAAACACCCTTCGGGCACGCTGATATCGATGTCCTTCAAAACCTGCACGGCTCCGTAGCTCTTGCTCAGGCGCTCGATCCGTATGCGATCCACAGCGATTCTCCGTAGGCGTTACTTGAGCGCGCCGGCCGTGAGCCCGGCGACGATCTTGCGTTGCAGCAGCATGAACGCCACGAGGATGGGCGTGACGAAAATGGCCGAGTAGGTCATGATGCCGATCCAGTCGACCTTGGTCGCGCCAACGAATGCCGAAAGGCCCACCGTGGCGGTCTGATACTGGTCGTCGAGAATCAGTGAGCGGGCGTACACGTACTCGCCGAACGACTGCAGGAACACGAGGATCGCCGAGACGAGAATGCCGTTGACCGCAAGCGGCAAAATCACGCCGAAGAACGCGCGCGCCGGCGTTGCGCCGTCCACGAGCGCCGCGTCGCGCAACTCACGTGGCACCTGCACGAAACTCGGGCGGCACAGCACGATATAGAACGGCAGCGTCTTGGTGATTTGCGCGAGCACGACGGCCAGACGCGGCGTATCGAGCAGGCCGAGACTCTTGAACGCCGTGAAGATCGGCGTGACCATGAGGCTCGAAGGCAGCGCCTGGAGCACCAGCACCGCGAAAATCGCGAAACTGGTCCAGCGGTTCTGCACGAACGCGAGCGCGTAGGCGGCGCCGGTTCCGACGAACACGGTCACCGCCACCGTGCCGCATGCGGTCACGAACGAGTTCCACAGGAAGCGGCCCATGCCGCTGCTGCTGAACACCTGCCACAAATGCGATTGCAGATGTTGCGGCCAGAACGTGGGCGGATACTGGAACATCTCGCTCGCACTCTTGAACGCAGTGATGTACATCCAGTACAGCGGGAACAGATAAACCGCCGTGACGCACAGCGCGACGACGAACAGCACATAGCGCTTCATGCCAGCCTCCGCAGGGCCTTCGGCGGTAGTGAGCGCAGCGAATGTGAGGGCTGTTTCATCTCAGACCATCCTTTCGTTGCGCGTGGAGCGCACATAGATCACCGCAACGATCAGCACGAGCACCAGCATGACCGTGGCCACCGCGGAGCCCGCCGACACCTCGAAGGTCTGCAGGGAAAGCTGCCACGACCAGTACTGCGCAACGAGCGACGAGTTGGCCGGACCGCCTTGCGTGAGCGCCGCGATCAGGTCGAACTGCTGCATCGTCAGGATCGCGCCCAATGCGATCACGGCGCCGAGCGTCGCTTTCATCATCGGCAGCGTGATGCCGATGAAACGTTGCAGCGCATTCGCGCCATCGAGTTCGGCCGCTTCGTACAGGTCGGCCGGAATGGCCGCGAGCCCCACCGAGAGTAGCAGCATGTTGAACGGCACGCCAAGCCACACGTTCGCGGCAATCACCGCATAGAGCGACCAGTGCGGATCGGAGAGCCAGAAGATTTTCTCTTGCAGGATGTGCGTTTGCATCAGCACGTGATTGAGCACGCCATAATCGCCCGCGAAAATCAGCTTCCAGATTACGCCGACCACGAGCCCCGGCATGATCCAGCCCGCGAGAAAAAGGCCGCGCATGAGGCTCGCAAACGGAAAATCCTGCGCAAACAGAAGCGCCAGCAGAAAGCCGATCACCACCTGAAAGACGAGTGACAACCCAACGAACAACACCGTGTTCACGATTACCTGATGCATCTCGGGGCGGCTGAACACGTCGCGATAGTTCGCGAGCCCGACGAACGGCCGCAGCAGCGTGGCAGGCGCCATCAAATCGACCTGCTGAAACGACAGCACGATGTTGTAGATGAGCGGCAGGCCAGCAAACACCAGCAGATAGAGCAGCGCGAACACCGCCAGCGAAATCTCGAAGGCATGGGCACGCGGAAAGCGGCGCAGTAGGCCTGCTGCCGGGTCGCGCGGAGCACGGCGCAAAAGAGTGTTCATGGCGTTCTTCGCTCAAAGGCGGGATGGCGCCCGAAGCGCGGGAGCACCTCGGGCGGCAACCTCAATGCCATACTTCGGAATGCTTACTTGGCAGCGGCCTGAACGGTCTGCGCGTCCGCCTGCATAGCCTGTTGTGGCGTGGCCTGATGCGTCAGCACGGACTGGATCGCGTCGGAAATCGACTTCGAGATTTTCGGCCAGTTCGGGTTCGGACCACGCGGACGGGCGTACTGCATCTGCTCGTTGAAGACCTTGTACGCCTGCGGCCACTTCGGGTCCGGCGTCACGGTGTCCTTCGACGGCGGCAGCATGCCGAATTCGTTCCAGTCGCGGCCGCGCTGCGCATACATGTACTCGAGGAACTGGAACGCCACATCCGGATTCTTCGCGCCGCGCAGGATCGCGTGGTTCTGTTCGCCGAGCGCCGAGGCGCGCGGGCCGCCCGCCTTCTCTACCGGCAGGAGCGCCACGCCCCATTTGAACTTCGCGCCCTTGTCCACGGCGCCCAGTTCCCACGGACCGTCGATGTCCATCGCGGCATTGCCGTTGATAAACGTGGCCGCCGCCTCCGACTGGCTATGCGTGAGCGTGTCCGGCGACGCCACCTTGCTGTCCAGCAGCTTCTGCCAGAAGGCCGCCGCGCGCACCGCGCCCGGGTCGCTCATGCGGTCCCAGTCGGCGCCCGCGGCCTGCACGAACGGCAGGAACTGGAACACGCCCTCTTCCGTATTGATGGCGGAAAACGCGAGACCGTACACGCCCTTCTTGGCGTCGGTGAGTTTTTGCGCGTCCGTATAAAGTTCGTCCCAGGTCTGCGGTGCATGCTCGGGATCGAGACCCGCCGCCTTGAACATGTCCTTGTTGTAGTACAGCGCGAGCGTGTTCGTGCCGCGCGGAATCGCATAGACCTTGCCGTTCCAGCTGGCGTTTTTCAGCGGGCCGGGGAAGATCTGCTTCGCGTCGATGACCTTCGACTTCGCGAGGTACGGGCCGAGATCGAGCAGTGCATCCTTCGAAGCGAACATCGCCGTGTTCGGGTTGTCGACCGGCACGACGTCCGGCATGTTGCCGGACATCACGGCGCGCATGGTTTCGTCGTTGAGCGCTGCAAAACCCACCTTGCGGATCTGCACATGGACATCGGGATGCAGCTTCCCGAATTCCTGCGCCATTTTCGCGGTGTAGTCGTCGGGCTCGTCCACGGCCCAGACCGAGAGCGTCGCGGCGTGCAGCGACGCACAGGAAAGCGAGAATGCCAAACCAATGGCCGCGGATGCGGCAAGTAGCTTCTTCATGCTGTCTCCGTTTTTGCGCGTTGAGAATCGCGCTTTGTTTCAGGCTCTTTTCTGTGGCGATGCGGGAGCCGTCTTGTTCGGTTCGCGATATCTGGCCTGCGCCGTGTCGCTGAAACCGCGTTTTCCGGAAACGTTTCCGGAAAACAGCCAAATAGTTGCTTCTGAGGCAGGCGATGTCAAGCCGCCTGCGAAAATCGCAATATCGATTCGCGGAAACCGCAATGCCTTAAGCCGCGTGCACGGCCTGGCCGTTAGCGTTGGACGGCCTCGGACGTCACGGCGTCGTCGTCGCGTTCGCGCAGCGTCAGCGGCCACAGCAGTGGCTCGCGCGCGCCACGGTAGGCGTCGCCAATATCCGGGAACTGCGCGAGCAGCGCCTGCGCGAGGCGCTGGCCCAGCCCATATGCGTCAAGCGTGAAGCCTGTGAGTCGCGGCGCGAGGTATTCCGACACCTCGCCCGCCAGCACGCCGCCCGAAATCGCCAGATCGCGGCCCGGCGCCCTGCCCGTTTCGTGCAGCTTGCGGTAAGCGCCAATCGCCATGCAGTCGCTCTGGAACATGAGCGCGTCCGGCGGCACGCCCAGGTTGAGCAGCGCCTCGGTCGCCAGATAGCCGCCGCGCTCGGAGAGTTCGTTGCGCTGCACGAAGCCTTCGGGCACAGGTAGCCCGTGCTTCTTCATCGCCTTCTTCCATGCGCGCAGGTAGATATGCGCCTGCATCGCGTCGCCGCCGGGAATGGCGAGCGCAATACGCCGATGCCCTTGCGCCACGAGCCGCTCGACACCCTCCGTGACGGCCGCCTCGAAGTCCAGATCGACCCATGCATGCTCGCCGCCCGACTCGCTGCGGCCGAGCGCCACGAACGGAAAATGGCGGCTCGCGACGTAATCGAGTCGCTCGTCGTGCCGCCGCGTGCCAGCGAGAATCACGCCGTCCACATGGCGGCGATCGACGATGCGCCGCAATCGCGCGAACTCATCGTCCCACGACTCGCTAGAGTACATGACGAGATCCATGCCATGGCGCGACAGCACTGACTGAAGACCGTCCGCCAGCTTCATGAAAATACCGAGCGTGTAGGTCTCTTCTTCGCGTCGCACCGGCAGCATCAGCCCGACGATGTCGAGCCGCCCTCGGCGCAGGCTCGCGGCCGACTTGCTAGGGGCGTAGCCATGCTCGAGCGCGGCGGCGCGCACGCGCTCGCGCGTTTCGGCGCTCACCTCGTCGCTGTCGTTCAAGGCGCGCGACACGGTCGAAACAGACAGCTTCAGTACTTTGGCGAGTTCCCGAATACCCATGCGCTGGTTTAATGATGATTGGAATCAGTCCGGGCTCGCGGCGCCGGCACGGTGCGAAACATCATAACCGTAAGTGGCCGCATGGCCGAAGAAGCCAAAGAAACAAAAAAGCCAGCGGACGATTTTCTCGTCCGCTGGCTGTTTGCTACGGCCTGAAGTTTTCCGGCTACTGCGTCGAGAACACTGAAATCCCGCCATTCGGGAATGCCGACGCACCGGGCTGGAACGGCACGAACACCTCGCCAAGGCTACTGTCGATGCCAACCGAGTGCGCGCCCGTCCCCACCGCCACGGTATAGATGAGCTTGCGCGTCGCGCCGTCGATGACACCCATCGTTGGCGTGAAGCCCGACGCCGCCGCGGTGCCGCTCGTGACGTAGTGGCGCGCTGGCAGGAAGTAACGGTTCGATGCGGAATCGTAAGCCACCTGATCCACGCCGCCAAATGGCACCGACGCGAGTTGAGTGCCCGTATTGCGGTCGAGTATCAGCGTGATGAGCGGATCGCCCGCCGAAGGATCGCAGCCAATCAGCACGTCACTGTTGGGACCGAGCGCAATGCCCGCGGGCCCGCATTTACCCAGCGGAAAAGCCTTGCTGACCGCAGGCGCACCCGAAGTGACCGAACTCGCGGTAATCACGTCGAGTTCGCCGTCGGGGTTCGCGGCAGTTCCGTCGTTGTTGATGAGGAAGTGCTTCGAGACCGGATCGTATGCGCAGGCTTCGAGACCGGAGGAGCCGTTGAAGACCAGTTTGTTCACGACGGTCTGCGTCGTGGTCGAAATGAAGGTCACGTAGGGCGGCGTGTCGCCGGGGCTCGCGAACATGACGAGATGGTCGTCGGGATCGTAGCAGCCTTCGTCGACGCGTGAACCGGACGTGCTGATGGGGATCGTCTTGACCGTTTGCATCGCGGACGTATCGACGACTTTCACGTTATCGACGTCGCCCACGAACAGCGTATTCGTTCCCGTTACACCCACGATGCCATCTGGCCCGGACGCATCGGTATTCGCGCCTACGCCGGTGAAGTTGCCAGGAATCTGCGCAATAAGTGTTTTCGTTTTCGTGTCGACGACATCGACGGACTTGTTGTTCCGATCGGCCAGATAGTACTTGCCCGCTTCCACATAGCCGATGTCGAAGCTGAACGCGGGGCTCGTGGCATTGGGCACGGCAATGTTCGAGAGCAGTTTGGGCGCGGACGGTGTGGCCGCGGCCGAAGTCGGGTTCGAGCTGGAATTGTCTCCTCCGCCGCATCCGGCAACGGCCACTGTTGCTGTGAATAGAAAGGCCAATAACGGTTTATTCATCACTCGGCTCCTTTGAGCAGCAGATCAGGTGGGTCAACACGCGAATGCCTCACGGAATCTGCGGGAGCATTTCGATGACTTGTCATCGCACTGCGGCTCACGTCATCCATGTCCTTGAAGCTGCCGAATGGCAGGGCTTCGATACGGACGTAAGGATGCGGAAGGAACGGTAACAATGCACAACAAAGAAATTGATCGTTTCCATATCGAGGCGCATATGAGTGTATGGATGCAGAAACTTCTCGAAGAATAAAATCATCGCGATTAGTAAGTTTCGATTCACGCCTTTATTTTGCGAATACAAGTCATAATCGATCAGAACGAGAAAGCAATCACGGCGTGCTGCATTGCGTCATCTCCTGCATCGCAATGGTGAGAGTGAATCTCGGCGCGAGCTTGCGCTCGTTTTTGAAGAATTGATGCGCGGGCACATCGAAAGGCACGGCCTAACGCACGCGCCGGTTGAGCAGCACGAAGGCCTCGTTCATGTAAGGTGCGGTTGTGAGTTCGAAAGCGATGTTGGCAGTCAGTCGAATGTCACGCTGCCAGAAATGAAAGAGAGGCCAGGGAAAAGCCTGGCCTCTGGTTTATTCACGATAAATATAAGCGTGGGCGAATCAGAAGAAATGCGTCGATTTAGCCGTGCTCAAAGCGGCACATCCTCGATCAAGCGCGCTTTCAACGCACGGATGCGCTGATCGACGAAATAGCCGCCGCCTTCCGTGTAGCGAAGGTAAAGGCGCGCGCACAGCGTGCATTTCCAGACACCGCAACGGTTATACGGAAAGTACCGGGGCGCGATCGGCGCATGTTCCGACCAGTAGCCCGCTTCCCCCGGCAGATGTTCGGCAAAGGTCGGTTCGGCTTCGTCCGCGCACACGAGCGTGCCGATTTGTTCCAACTGCTGCTCGTCGAGCGAAAGCGGTTGCGATTGCCAGCCATCGAGTGGCGTTTTCGTGCAGGTGCAGGGCGGCGGGTCGGTTCGCTCAGCGCATTCGGCGAGTTCGCGCAGCGCGGCAGCGTCAAGGTATCGGGTCATGGAGCAAGAATGGATCTGCGGTTGAGCCAGGAAGCGTATCGGGTCCAGCGCGCATCTTAACGCCTGGCGCCACGTGACATCATCAAGCCCCGCTTCTCATGCGCTCGATATGCGGCACCACCCATGCGCGGTCGAAGCGGCCTTCGGCTATCGCCTGCAACGCGGCGGCCTCCTTTTCGCCCTGCTTGCGCGCGCCCGCAATAACGGTTTCCACATCTTCGGGTGCGATGGCGAGCAAGCCGTCCTCGTCGCCGACGATGATGTCGCCGGGATTGACGACCATCCTGCCGATGGTCACCGGCACATTGATTTCGCCGGGCCCGTTCTTGTACGGTCCGCGATGCGTCACGCCGCGCGCATACACAGGAAAGTCGCGCTCGCGAATCGCACCAACGTCGCGAATCGCGCCGTCGATCACGAGGCCTTGCACGCCGAGGCTTTGCGCATAGCTCGACATGATGTCGCCCATCAACGCCTGGGTCACTTCACCTGCGCCATCGATCACGAGCACATCGCCTGGCCGGCAGAAGTCGAAGGCGCGATGAATGGCGAGATTGTCGCCGGGCCGCGTGCGCACCGTCACGGCCGTGCCCGCCATCGGCTTCGCCCTGTGGAACGGTTGCAGGCCCAGAATGCCGCTCGAGCGCGCCATGTTGTCGCTCAGGAGCGACACGGCCAGTTCGCGCAACGCGGCGAGCGTCGCTTCGCTCGCCTGCGAAGCGGATGCGTTCTCGCGCCAGCCGATCGGGTTTGAATTCTGATTCATTTCGTCACCCCTTCCAGTGCGGTTTGTCGTTCGATCTGCGCGGAAAGGCGGCTGTACACCGCACGCGCGTTGCCTTCGTAAATGCGTTGCCGATCGGCGTCGCTGAGCCATTCGATCGCGTCGATGTAGCGGCGCGTGTCGTCGTAGTAGTGCCCGGTTTCCGGGTCGATGCCCTGCACCGCGCCGATCGTCTCCGAAGCGAACAGGATGTTCTCGACCGGAATCACCTTGGCGAGCAGGTCTGAGCCCGGCTGGTGGTACACACAGGTATCGAAGAACACGTTCTTGAGGAGATAGTCCTTCAGGAGCGGCCGTTTCATGTCCTGCGCCAGACCGCGATAACGCCCCCAGTGATAGGGCACCGCGCCGCCGCCATGCGGAATGATGAAGCGCAACGTCGGGAAGTCAGCGAATAGGTCGCCCTGCAGCAGTTGCATGAATACCGAGGTGTCGCCGTTGAGGTAGTGCGCGCCCGTTGCATGAAAGTTAGGATTGCATGACGATGAAACGTGAATCATCGCGGGCACGTCGAGTTCCACCATGGCCTCGTAAAGCGGATACCACGAGCGGTCCGTGACCGGCAGCCCCGACCAGTGTCCGCCAGAGGGATCGGGATTCAGGTTGCAGCCAACGAATCCCAGTTCCTCCACACAGCGCCGCAACTCGGGAATGCAGTTCTCCGGCGACACGCCCGGCGCCTGCGGCAACTGGCAAACGCCGACGAAATGCTGCGGGAAAAGCGAGCACACGCGATGCACCAGGTCATTGCATTCGCTGGACCAGAGCGCGTTCGCCGCTTCGCCCGCCTGGTGGTGCCCCATGCCCGCGGCGCGCGGGGAGAAAATCGTCAGGTCCGTGCCGCGCTCTCGCTGAATGCGGCGCTGGCCGTTTTCGATGCTCTCGCGAATCTCGTCGTCGGTAATCGTCGGGCGCGGGGGCACCGGCGTGCCGTCCTTGAGCGCGGCAATCTGTTTAGCGCGCCAGGCTTCGTGCTCGCGCGGCGAGGTCGTGTAGTGACCGTGGCAATCAATGATCATGTGGCAATTCCATCAGGTGTACGGACGATAAGAATCAGCTTTCCGTCGCTTCATCGCCGCCAATGAGCGCGGGGTTCGAGGCGCCGTTCCCGGCGGGCTTCACGCGCATCACAATGGCGATGAGCGTGGCGACCACGAGGAAAGCGGCGATGGTGAGCAGCGCGAACTTGAAGCTGCCGGTCGCGTGGCGCACGAGACCAATGCTCCACGGTCCCACTACGCCGCCGAACTGCGCGATCGTATTGATGAGCGCAATCGTTGCCGCGCCCGCAGCGCCGGTTCTGAACGAAGCGGCCAGACTCCAGAACAGCGGGTTGCCCGCGTAAATAAAGAGGCCGGTCACGCAAAGCAACGCATATGCAAGCAGCGGATTCGGCGCATACGCGCTGCCCGCAATCGCGAGCGCGCTCATACCGTAGACGAAAGCGAGGTGGTATTTACGGTCGCCGGTGCGATCCGAACTGCGGCTCACGAGGTACGTGCCCAGCACGCCCAGGAGCGGCGGCGCAGCGGAGAGGAAGCCCACTTCGATGTTGTTGAGATGTCCCAGGCTCTTCACGATCTGCGGCAGCCACAGAAAGAGCCCGTAAATGCCGACCAGCGCGCAGCCGAACAGACACGCGAGGCTCCATACGCGAATGTCGCCAGCCACCTTAAGCAGCGGAAAATGCCGATTGCCGCCAAGCGCCTCGCGTTCCTTGGCGAGCGTGGACTCGAGCCATTGCTTCTCTTCCACGGAAAGCCAGTCGGCGTCGGCGGGGCGCTCGGTCATGATGCGCAGCGTAATGAGGCCGAGCAGCATGGCGGGCACGCCTTCGAGAATGAACATCCACTGCCAGCCGTGCATGCCGAGCAGGCCATTCGCGTAGGTCATGAGCGTGGTCGAGAGCGGACCGCCCAGCACGGCCGAGAACGACCCCGCGATGATGTACCCGCCCACAGCGCGAGCGCGGTAGCGCTCCGGAAACCAGTAGGTCAGATAGACCGCAATACCCGGCAGAAAGCCCGCTTCCATCACGCCGAGCAAAAAGCGCAGCACGTAGAAACTCGAGGCGTTGAACACGAAGGCCGTTGCGGCCGCAACGGCGCCCCACGTGAGCAGAATGCGCGCGATCCAGCGGCGCGCGCCCACGCGGTGCAACAGCAGATTGCTGGGCACTTCCAGCAGCATGTAGCCGACAAAGAAAATGCTGCCCGCGAAACCGAACACGGCAGGGTCGAAGCCCATGTCCGAATTCATGTCGAGCGCGGCGAAACCGATATTGATACGGTCCAGATAATTGAAAAACATCATGCAGAAAAGCAGCGGCACAAGCCGCTTGTAAACCTTTCGCATGGTTGCTGCTTCGTCGAAGTGACTCATGCTGTCTCCGCCTCATGGCGACGGGCGGTGCCGTCGCTGCATCGTTATCGGCCGGCAGCGATGAGCGCTGCCGGCGGCACCCCACGAGACGGGACGCCTGAGTTTCGATAATAAGAAGCGGGGAGCGTCGAGTCCAAGACGCGATACTTATGCTTCTATAAGCGTGCGCTTATAGTGTGCTGGCAAGCGGCGGCGGCAGGCACTCGAGAAACGCGCGCAGATGCGGCGAGGCGTCGTCGCTGCGAAACGTTGCCGCCAGCACGGTACGCTGCGCAGCGCCCGGGCCTTCGAGGTGGCGCGCCACGACGTCGGCGCGGCCGTGCCGCGCCACCGATTCGCCCACCACGGTCACGCCAAGTCCCGCCGCCACGAGCGCAATGGCAGTCTGGATCTCGTAAGCCTGGTGCGCGACGAATGGCGTCACGCCCGCGTCGCGGTAGAGCGCCTGCACCGTGCGCTTGAACTGCGCGTTTTGATGCTTCGGGTAGAGGATCAACGGCGTATCGGCGAGTTCGTCGATGCGTACCCTCTTTCGTTTGGCGAGCGGATGATCGGACGCCATCAACACGACGAGCCGCTCGCGCAGCAGCGGCAAGGTCGTGTAGCCGGGCTCGGCGAGCGGTTGCCGCCCGATGCCGATATGAATGCGCATGTCGCGCAAGGCGTCGGTCTGCTCATCGGTCAGCATTTCGAACAGCTTGAGTTCGACCTGCGGATACGCCTGATGAAACGCCTTGAGCGCGGGCGGCAGGACGCTGTACATCGACGAGCGCGTGAAGCCAATACTGAGCCAGCCGCGCCGGCCCACGCCGATCTCCAGCGCCCCGTGCGTCACCTCGGCGAGCGAACCGAGAATCTGCCGCGCTTCGGTGGCCAGATACTGCCCCGCTTCCGTCAGGCGCAACGGGCGGCGCGTGCGATCGATCAGTTGCGTGCCCACGCGGTCCTCGAGAGCCCGTATCTGCTGGCTCAGCGCCGGCTGCGCGATGTGCAGACGTTCCGCGGCGCGGCTGAAGTTCAGTTCCTCGGCGAGTGTCACGAAACACTGCAGGCCCCGAAGCTCATTCATCTCATCCTCTCCGTATCGATTTGCCCTGCATCGTAATACAGCGAGCTTGGGCCAACGTCACGGATATGCTCGACGCTGAGTGAAACCGCCGCCCATGTCACGGGTGTTTTTTAGGCGGCAGAGGCTGGTCGAGGCCGGGCTCGACCGGCGTGGGCACCGCGCCGCCCAGCGGCCTGGAAATATCGTTCTGCGGCGCTCGATCTGACTCGCCAGGCTTCTCGGCCGCCTCCTCCGTCGGCAAATCGTGCGTCTTTGGCGGCAACGGCTGATCGAGACCCGGCTCGGCAGGCGCGGGCACAGCGTCCCCAAATGGCTTGGGCAGATCCGTGCCGCGCGGCTCCGGTGCTTCTTCGGGCTGTTGGGACTTGTCGCGCTGGTTGTTCATCGTTTCGACCTCCCTTTGCGATGGATATCGCATGGTCAAGACAAGTCACGCAGGGAACGTGCCCGCGAGCGGAGTCGGCCAACTTCAGTAGAATGAGGGACACTGCGCGCCGAATCTGGCCGCAGTCAAAGAATCACATCCAGGAACACGCCTGATGCAGCACGCTCTCGATCGCCGCACCGCCGTCGCATTCCTTGTGGCCGCAACGTTCTTCATGGAGAACCTCGATGCCACGGTCATCACCACCTCGCTGCCCATCATCGCGCGCGACTTTCACACCGCGCCCGCGTACCTCTCGATCGGTGTCTCCGCCTACCTCGTCGCGCTCACGATGTTCATCCCCGTGAGCGGCTGGTTCGCCGAGCGCTTTGGCGCGCGCCGCGTGTTCGCCACGGCCATCACGGTGTTCAGCGTGGCCTCGCTGCTGTGCGCGATGAGCACCGGCCTCTTCGCCTTCACCGCCGCGCGCGTGCTTCAGGGACTAGGCGGCGCGATGATGGTGCCGGTGGGCCGCCTCGTCGTGCTGCGCGACACGCCGAAACACGAGATCGTGCGCGCCATTGCGATCCTCACCTGGCCCGCGCTGGTCGCGCCCATTCTCGGGCCGCCGCTCGGCGGCTGGATCAGCACACACTGGAGCTGGCACTGGATCTTCCTGCTCAACCTGCCGCTCGGCGTGGCCGCGCTCGTCGCCGCGTTGATGCTCCTGCGCGACGAGCACACGCAACCCCGGCGCTTCGACACCTTCGGCTTCGTGCTGAGCGGCCTCGGCTTCGCGTTCGTCATGAGCGGCATCGAAATGGCGAGCCGCTCCGACGTCACCACTTCCGTGTCGATCGGCACCTGCGTGGCGGGCGTGGCGCTATTGGCGGCTGCCGTCGTACATTTGCACCGCGTGCCGCATCCGCTGTTCGACCTCGCGCCCGTGAAGATCAACACGTTTCGCGTGACCGTGTTCGGTGGCTCGCTGTTCCGCACCGCGATCGGCACCGCGCCATTTCTGTTGCCGCTGATGTTTCAGGTGGCGTTCGGGTGGAGCGCCGTGGCTTCGGGCGCGCTGCTGCTGTGGCTGTTCGCCGGCAACCTGTGCATGAAGCCGGGCACCACGTGGGTCATGAACCGCTTCGGCTTTCGCACCGTGCTGATTGCCAACGGCACACTGGTCGCGCTCGGCTTCGCGGGTTTCACGCTGCTCGGGGCCGACACGCCGCGCGTGGTCGTGGCGGCGCTGCTGTTTTTCAGCGGCCTCGTGCGCTCGATGCAGTTCACCGCGCTGAACACCATCGGTTTCGCCGATGTGCCTCAGGCGCAGATGCGCGATGCGACGACACTGTTCTCCGTTCTGCAGCAGATGAACGCCGGCATGGGAATCGCAGTGGGTGCGCTGGCGCTTTCGGTTGCGGAGGCGCTGCGCGGCACGCATGCGGGGACGGCCGGCGCCGCCGACTTCCACCTGGCGTTCTGGTTCATCACGGCGCTCGCGGCGTTGGGCGTGGCAGACAGTGTGCTGCTGCCGCGCAGCGCGGGTGCGCATATTCTCGCGCGACGCTAGCGAGACTCCAACCCTGACTCATTCTGTGTCCTAAACGATGCTTACCGTTGCGCTTCTCGTCTTCCCAGGCGTCCAGGCTCTCGACGTGTTCGGGCCCACCGACGTTTTCTCGGAGGCCAACCGGCTGCTCGCGCCCGAGGCGCAATACCAGCTCGAGCTGATTGCAACGGAGCGCGACACCGTACGCTGCTCGAGCGGCGTACGCATCGGCGCGGACCGGCACTTCAGCGAGGCACACGGCCACTACGATTTGCTGCTCGTTGCAGGCGGGCCTTCGCTCGTGGAGCAGCCGCTTCCCGATGCGGCGCATGCATGGCTGCGCGAAGCCAGCGCGCGCGCCCGGCGCTTCGGATCGATCTGCAACGGCGCGCTGACGCTCGGACATGCAGGCTTGCTCGACGAGCGCACCGTCACGACGCACTGGAACGACGCCGCCGCCCTCGCCGCAATGTGCCCCACTGCGAACGTCGAATTCGACAGGATCTTCATTCAGGACGGCAATCTCTATACCTCGGCGGGCGTGACGGCGGGCATCGATCTCTCGCTGTACCTGCTGGCTCAGGACCACGGTCCGGAAATCGCGCTGAAAGTGGCGCGGCGGTTGGTGGTGTTCGTGCAGCGCGCGGGCGGCCAGTCGCAGTTCAGCCCGTACCTCACGCCCTACGCGGAGGCATCGTCCCCCATTGCCCAGGTGCAGCAGTATGTGCTCGGGCATCTGAATGAGGATCTGGGCGTGGAAGTACTTGCCGCTGTAGCGAAAATGAGCAAGCGAAACTTCGCGAGAATCTTCGTGCGCGATACCAACGTAACGCCCGCCGATTTCGTCGAGAGCGCGCGCATCGACGCGGCGCGCGTCATGCTAGAAAACAGCACGGCGCCGTTGAAAACCGTGGCCTTCCGATGCGGCATGCGCGACGCCGATCATTTGCGCGTGGCATTCAAGCGCAGGCTGGGCACCACGCCGCAGCAATATCGCACGCACTTCGGCGCGGTCACTGCGAAGGGCAAACGCAGCCGCAAAGCGGATTCTTAGTAAGGCCTACGCCCCCGCGCGCATCTCGCGCCGCACCGCTTGTGGCGGCACGCCTAAGCCACGCACGAAGGCCTCGCGCATGTGCCGCCGGTCACGAAAGCCGGTTTCGCGTGCGATGACATCGAGCGGATGCGTGCTCTGCTCGATCATGAGCCGCGCCGCCTCCAGGCGCAGCCCCTCCACGGCGCGCGCGGGCGACTGCCCCGTTTCCGCCGTGAAAACGCGGCTGAACTGACGCGGGCTCAGATGCACGGCTTCGGCGAGCTGCTCCACCGTGAGCGCGCTGCTCAGGTTGCGGCGCGCGTAGTCGAGCGCGTTCTGGATGCGGTCGGATTTTGGAGCCAGCGCGAGCATTTCCGAATGCTGCGACTGGCCGCCCGAACGACGCTGATGCATGACCAGCTTGTGCGCAACCGAACGCGCCACCTCCGCGCCGAGGTCGCGCTCGACCATGGCGAGCGCGAGATCGAGCCCCGCTGTCATGCCCGCCGACGTCCAGACCGGCCCGTCGACGATATAGATGCGGTCGTCTTCCACGCGAACCTCTGGGAAGCGCTGCTGCAGATCGCGCGCGTAGAACCAGTGCATGGTGGCGCGGCGGCCGTCGAGCAGGCCCGCCTCGGCCAGCACGAAGCCGCCCGTGCAGATGCCCGCCACCCGGCGCGCACGGCCGCTCGCGCGGCGCAGGAACGCCAGCATCGCGGGTGCAGCAGCCTCGGCAAGCGGATCGTTCACGCCCGCGACAATCCAGGTGTCCACGCGGCTGCGCGCGGGCGCGGGTGTGCGCTGCGTGTCCACGCTCATGCCGAGCGATGAACGAACCGCGCCGCCCGCCACCGAATAGTTCTCGATCGCGTAAAACGGCGAGCCCGCCACGAAATTCGCGTATTCGAAAACGCTTTGGGTCGCGAGCGCCATCACCTGGAACCCGTCGCTCAGCAGGTAGCCGATGCGGTGCATGTCCTACTCCTGTCGCTGCATGTCCTAAAACACGACCATATACGTCATTTGCGCCACGGTCAATCGCGGCCAGAATGCATTCACAGCAGCGCCACCCGTACGTTACCTAACCATTCGCGCCGCTACGCAAAGGAGTGCAATCATGACCCAGCCATCTCATCGCGGCACCGCGCTCGTCACCGGCGCCTCTTCCGGCATCGGCGCCGTGTACGCCGCAGAACTCGCGCGCCAGGGCTACGACCTCGTGCTCGTCGCGCGCAATCGCGACCGGCTCGCCGCGCTCGCCAAGCGCATCACCAGCGAAACCCGGCGCGACGTGGAAGTGCTCGCCGCCGATCTGAACGACCGCCACGATCTCGCCGCCGTGGAAGCACGCCTGCGCGACGACGCGAGCCTCACGCTGCTCGTGAACAACGCGGGCATCGGCACGCACACGCCGCTCGTGGACAGCGATGTCGATTACATGACGCGCATGATCGAGTTGAATGTCACCGCGCTCACACGGCTCACCTACGCGGCCGTGCCGGGGTTCATCGCGCGCGGCAACGGCGCGATCATCAATATCGCGTCCATCGTGAGCATCGCGCCCGAGATCCTCAACGGCGTGTATGGCGGCACCAAGGCGTTCGTGCTCGCCTTCAGCCAGTCGCTGCATCATGAACTGGCGGCCAAAGGCGTCCGCGTGCAGGCGGTGCTGCCCGGCGCCACGGCTACTGAGTTCTGGGAGACGGGTGGACTGCCGCTCGAACATCTCGACAGTGCGATCGTCATGTCCGCGCAAGACATGGTGAGCGCTGCCCTGATCGGCTTCGAGCGTGGCGAAACCGTGACGATCCCCTCGCTGCACGACGTGGAGCAATGGAACACGTTCGAGACGGCTCGCCGCGCGATGTCCACGCAACTGTCGACTAATACGCCCGCTGCGCGCTATCGCGTTGCGTAGTGACGTTCTCGAACGGGGCGATTCAAGCGGGGGGCTCGCCCCCGCAACTTACGCTTCCCGCTTGCTGCGCCCGTACAGCAGGAGCATCGCGGCAATCACCACGCCGTAGATGATCTGGCGTCCCGCCTCCGGCATCTGCGCAACCGAGAGGATCGATTGCAGCAGCGTGATGAGGATCGCACCGGCCACGGTGCCGAGGTACGAGCCCCGGCCGCCCAGAATGGACGTGCCGCCGAGCACCACCGCCGCGATCGCGGGCAGCAGGTAAGCGTCGCCCATCGACTGCGCCGCCTTCGACGCATAACCCGCGAGCAGCACGCCGCCGAACGCGGCGAACGCGCTGCACACGGCGAACGCGGCCACGGTCACGAGCCGCGTATCGATGCCGGAAAGGTATGCGGCGCGCTCGGTGTTGCCGATCGCGTATAGCGTCCGGCCGAAGGTCGTACGCGAGAGCAGGAACATCGTCGCGGCTCCGATCACCACCCACAGCGCAACGGCATTGGGCACGCCCGGTACGAGCCAGCCCGCGGCGAGCCATCGCATGACGTCCGGCGCGGAATCCTGCGGCGACGATCCGCCTGTGTAGACGATCATGATGCCCTGCGCGACCGCGTTGGTCGCGAGCGTCGCGATCATCGAAGGAATGCGCAGGAGTGCGACGAGAATGCCGTTGACGATGCCGATCAGCACGCCGCAACCGATGCCGACCGGAATCGCGAGAATTTGCCCGAGTTCGCCGTGCCCCGCCACGGCGCACGCCATCATGGCGCCGACCGTGATCGTCCACGGCAAAGACAGGTCGATGTGGCCGAGCAGAATCACCATCATCAGACCGGTCGCGATAATGCCGAGAAACGCGCCGACCTTCAGTTGCAGCAGGATGTACTCCGGCGACGTGAAGTTGCGCGAATACATCCCGCCGACGAGCAGCAGCGCAATGATGCACCCGAACGCAATCACGATCGGCTTGTCGATCCTGCGCGTGAGTCTCGACACGAACGTGGTCCGGGTGCTTGCAGAAACGCCGCTCATTGGAACCACTCCAGACGGTTGCGCACGCTGAACAGCCCGCATGCGCCAATCGCGACAGCAAGCAGAAGAATCACGCCCTGGAATAGCGGCTGCCACAGCGCGTCGACGTTGAACACGAACAGCAGGTCGCCGATCGAGCGGAACGCGAACGCGCCGAAGATCGCGCCAATCGCACTGCCCTTGCCGCCAAGCAGCGACACGCCGCCGATCACCACGGCGGCAATCGAAAAGAGCGTGTATGAGTTGGCGCTGCCAAGGCTCGCTTCGCCGGTGTCGGTGAAGAAGGTCAGAAAAAGGCCGCCGATCGCGGCGAGCAGGCCCGCCAGCGTGTAGCTTGCAAACTTCGCGCGGCGGATCGGCATGCCGGAGAGAAAGGCCGCGGGCTCGGACGACCCCGTCGCATACGCCGCACGCCCCACGGCCGAGCGTTTGAAAGGAATCCAGACGATCACCACCGTCGCGATGAGAATCAGCAGGCTCGCCGGCACGACACCCGCGACCTTGCCGGTCAGGGCGTCGGCGAGATCCTCGTTGATCGTTCCGCCGGGCACGGGGCGCAGCAACAGCGCGATTCCGTAGTAGACCGCGCCCGTCGCGATCGTCGTCACGATCGGCTGCAGACGGCCGAAAATGATGATCACGCCATTGAGCGCGCCGCACAGCGCGCCTGCCGCGAGCACACCGACAATGCCGAGCGCGCTATGCAGCGCGTCGCCCGTGACGATCCACGAGCCAATGCAATTCGTCAGCACGAGCATCATGCCGATAGAGAGATCGATGCCGGCCGTGAGCACGACGAGTGCCTGGCCCATCGACACCAGCGCGAGCAGCACCGCCTTGTTCGCCGCGGTCTGAAACACATTCGCCGATAAACTCGACGGATAGTTGACGAGATATATTGCGAACATCAGCACGAACAGGCCGAACGCGAACGTGGTCCCGCGATTTTCCGCATACCAGTAACGCAGAGCGCTCATGGCGCGACTCCTGTGGATGGCGTTGCTTGCGCAACCTGCGCGATGTGTCCAACCGGCAAGTCCAGTGCGCTGGCGATCAGGTTCTGTTCGGTGATCGCCGGCCCGACGAGTTCCTTCTTGATCCTGCCTTCGTACAGCACGAGCACGCGGTCGCAGCAGCCGATCAGTTCGTCATAGTCGGTCGAATAGAACAGAATCGCGGCGCCCTCGTCGGCAAGACGCCTCAGCAACTGATAAAGCTCCTGCTTGGTGCCCACGTCGATGCCGCGCGTCGGGTCGCTGAGGAGCAGGATTCGGGGTTTGCGGATCAGCCACTTTGCAATGACCACCTTCTGCTGGTTGCCGCCCGACAGCGAGCCCACCGGCGCGTCGACGCCGTGCGATTTGATCGCGAGGAGTTCCATCATTCGGTCTACGAACGACTGCTGACGGTCGCGATCGATGACACCGGCGGTGGACATGCGATCGAGCGCGGCAAACGAGAGGTTTTCCCGCACCGACATCGGCAGCATCAGGCCTTCGGTCTTGCGGTCCTCCGGTATCAGCGCCATGCCGATTCCCTTGGCGCGCGCCGCAACCGGACTCCCGATAGAAACAGCCTTGCCGTCGATCTCGATCTTGCCCGCGCAGCCGCGCAGCACGCCGAACAGCGCGAGCAGGAGTTCGCGCTGCCCTTGCCCGTCGAGCCCGCCGAGCCCGAGAATTTCACCGCGCTTCAGCGAAAAGCTGATGCCTCGCAGCGTGTCGCTCCACGCAAGGTCGCGACACGCGAGAACCGGGGCGGCGGCGCTCGACTGCTCAGGCTTTTTCGCGGGCTTGTCCGGGAAAGCATGCTGGTACTTCCGGCCGATCATCATTTCGATGACCTCATTATCCGAGCGCGTGCCCGCCTCGAAGCTCATCACGTGACGGCCATTGCGGTAGACCGTGCATTCGTCCGCGAGCGCCTTCACCTCGTGCATGCGGTGCGAAATGAAGAGGATGGCTAACCCCTCTTGCCGCAGGCGCTTGAGCACCTCGATCACGCGCGCCACGTCGGCCGCCGTGAGCGCCGACGTGGCCTCGTCGAGGATCAGAATGCGCGGCGTGTGAGCGAGCCCCTTGGCAAGCTCGACCATCTGCTGGCGCGACAGTGGCAGGTCGCGAACTTTCGCGAGCGGATTGATATCCGCCGCACCCGCGCGCGCGAGCGCTTCCTCGGCCTGGCGGCGCTGCGCCCGGCGGTCGATCATGCCAAAGCGGCGCGGCGGGTTCGAAGCGAAGATGTTGTCGGCGACGCTCAGGTCGGGAATCAGCGACAACTCCTGATACACGCAGACAATGCCGGCCGCGTTCGCCTCGGCGGGCGAGGCGAACGCGACCTCGCGGCCATCGAGGTGCATCACGCCCTCGTCCGGCTGCACGACGCCGGACATCACCTTCAGCAGCGTGGACTTGCCCGCGCCGTTCTCGCCCAGGATCGCGTGAATGCGGCCCCTTCGCACCGCGAGGTCCGCGTGATCGAGCGCCACGGCGCCGCCGTAGCTTTTCGACACGCCAGACATCTGAAAGAACGGCTGCTCTGCATCCTGCTGCATGCTTCGTCTCCCGTCACGTCGCCAGCCTTCGCGCGTTTTACTGGTTGCCCTGGCTCTGCTTCATGATCTCCTGCGCGGAGAAGTTGATGCCGCAAGTGGGAAACGAATTGCCCACGAAGAAGTTGTCCGACTCGTTCGGGAAATAGTTGGCGCCCGCCTTCAGCTTCGAATCGTCGGTGACGTCGAGCGGGAGTTTGATCGCCACGGGAATCGTCTGGCCGTCGAGCGCGGCGAGCGCCGTCTTGATGGCCACGGCGACCTGCGCAGGACCGCTGCCCGCCGACGTGCACTTCAGGCCCTGGGCGCCGTATTGCGCGCAGAACTTGCGAAAGCCGTTCTCCGTCTCGCCGCCGAACGGCACGAACGGATGTTTCGCATCGATCATCGCGCGCACGACACCGGTGTCGCCGCCTTGCGCCGAAATGCCGTCGAAATGGCCCTGCACGGCAATCGCGTCGGCCGTCGCCTTCTGCGCGACGGCGTCGTCCCACTTGCCGTAGACCTGCACAACGTTCCACTTCTTGCCGGTCTCGTCGAGGGTCTTCGTGAAACCGTTGTGCCGGTCGGTGTCGACCGACGTGCCCGCCACGCCGCGCACTTCCAGCACCTTGCCGCCGCTCGGCAGATGGCCCGCGAGCCACTTGGCCCACAGCACGCCAAGCCCGTACTGGTCTACGTCCACGTTGATCGCGTCTTCACTGTCGAGCGTATTGTCGAACGCGACCAGCACGACACCGGCTTTCTTCGCGCGGCGGATCGCGGGGCCGAACGAGGCGGGATTCTGCGCGTCGACGATGATCGCGTCGTAGCCGGCGTCGATGAAGTTGTTGACGGCCGAGATCTGCGCCGGGACGTCTTCGCCGGTCGAGACGACCTTGAATTCCTTGAGCTTGGCGGCGACTTCCGGCTGCGCCGTATAGGCCTTGGCCGTCTTGATCATCTGGATACGCCACGTGTTCGCGATATAGCCGTTCACGAGCGCAACGCGGTACGGCCCGCTCTTCTTCGGATACTTGATGAACTTCGTGTCGGTCTTCCAGGGGACCATGCATGTGGGGTCGCTGGGCGGGCCGGAAACGATCGATGCCTGTGCGAAAGCCGTGCCTGCGCACAGCGCCATTGCCGCGGTCGCCGCCGCTCGAAGCACCTGGATTCCTGAAAGCATGTTGTCTCCTTTTTGTCGGATAGAACTTACTGATAGCCGGCGCACCGGGCGCATCGGGAATGGCCGACACCGTGTGCGTGACGCGGGGAATCTTGCTGGATGTGCTGCAGCGGGACTGGAGCGGACGCGCCGAACCAGCGGAATGACATCTTCAAAGGCGTCCCCTCGAAGCAAAACGACGGGCATGCGTGAACGCCACCCCGTCTGACAGTACTGGCATACCAATCTGCGCGCGATAGTGGTTTACCACTGGACCCGGCGCAGAGCCCGATTGAGCGGAAATCGGGCGAAAACCCGCGCCGCCGCTATGCGTGGCGGCACGGCAACTGGTGTACCATTTTGCCGAACCTCAGCCGCCGCCCGGCGGCTGCGACGCTTTCGAGAATCCTGGATGGCCGATCTTTCGCACACGCCAACCGGTCGCGCCGCCGATGCGGACGCGGCCGACCGCTCCTACGTCGGCCTCGCGAAACAGATCTACGACCTGATCGCGGCGGGCGACTTCGGGCGCGTGCCGGCTGGGTCGCGCGCCCGCCTGCCTTCCGAGCGCACGCTCGCTGAGCGTTTCGGCGTGAGCCGCACGCAGGTGAGAGAGGCGATCATCGCGCTGGAAGTGCAAGGCGTGGTCGAGGTGCGCGTGGGCTCGGGCATCTATGTGGCCGAAGCGCAGGAGGCGCGCTCCATCTCATTCGAGCTGCCGCGCGGGCCGGGCCCGATCGAGACGCTGCGTGCGCGGGAAGTGATTGAAAGCGGGATCGCGGCGCTCGCCGCGACCGAACGCAAGGACTCGGACCTCGACCGCCTCTTCGCCGCGTTGCGCGCGATGCGTGAAAACATGGACGACAAGGCCGCGAACGAGGCCGCTGACCGCGAATTCCATCTGGCGATCGCTGGCGCGACGGGAAACGACATGCTGCGGCACGTGGTGAGCGCGATGTGGGACAACTCACGCGCCGACCCGCTGTGGAAAAAGATCGAAGAGCACTTCCATACGCCCGCGTTGCGCGCCGCGTCGCAGGAAGACCATCAGCGCATCTTCTCGGCCATCATGGCGCGCGACGCGAGCGCTGCGCGGGCGGCGATGCAGGCGCATATCGCACGCGTGATCGGCGAGTTCACGCAGGCCTGGCGTTAGCGCCTTATGCGGCCGATGGCAGTGCATGCGCGCGCGGCGCGTTATGTTCGTGCGCAACGGCCGACGTCGTGTCCGCCGTCTCGCTCACGCGGAACGTCGCCACCGCTTCGGCCATCTGGCTCGCCTGCTGCTCGAGCGACTCGGCGGCAGCCGCGGCCTCTTCCACGAGCGCCGCATTCTGCTGCGTGACCTGATCCATCTGGCTCACCGCGGTCTCGACCTGCTCGATGCCCGCGCTCTGCTCCACCGTGGCCGAGGCGATCTCCTTCATGAGGCCCGACACCTTGTCCACCGACGCGACGATCTCGGCCATCGTCGCGCCCGCTTCGCCCACGAGCGAGCGGCCATTGCGCACGTCATGCACCGAGGCGTCGATCAGCGACTTGATCTCGCGCGCCGCGGCGGCGCTGCGCTGCGCGAGCATGCGCACCTCGCCCGCGACGACGGCAAAGCCGCGCCCCTGCTCGCCCGCGCGCGCGGCCTCGACCGAAGCGTTGAGCGCGAGGATATTGGTCTGAAACGCGATGCCGTCGATGATGCCCGTAATGTCCGCGATCTTGCCCGAGCTGCGGCTGATCTCCTCCATCGTTTCGATCACCTGCTCGACCACGCGTCCGCCGCGCTGCGCGACATCCGCCGCCCCTGTGGCAAGCGCGCTCGCGGCGTTCGCGTGCTGCGCGTTCTGACGCACGCTCGACGTGAGCTGCTCCATGCTCGACGCCGTCTGCTCCAGCGACGCGGACTGCTGCTCAGTGCGGCTCGACAGATCGAGGTTGCCCGCCGCGATCTCGCGCGCGCCCGTGTTGATCGCATCGCAACTCGTCCGCACGCTGCGCACCGTCTGACTGAGGCCGCCTTGCATGCGCCGCATCGCGCCGAGCAACTGGCCGATTTCGTTGCGCCCGGCACCTGCGATGTGGACCGAGAGATCGTTCGCGGCAATCTGGTTCAGCACTTCGACCGCCTCTTTGAGCGGCGCCGTAACGAGGCGGCGCAGCGCCATATGGGTCGCGATGACGAGCGCCAGCGCGCCTGACAAGCCCACCGCCACCATCGCCATCACCCAGTCGTGCTCGCGCTCGCCCCGGTCGAGCGTCGCGCGCGTGGCAGCATCCGCGTTCGCGCGCAAAGCGCCCACGCTTGCCGAGAACTGCATATCCGCGTTGGAGACCTCCCCGGAGGTGAGCGTGGCATACGTTGCCGTGTCGCCAGCTTCAAGCGCCGTGGCCGCGCGCCGCAGCGCATCCGCGAGCGCGCTCCATGTGGCGAGCAACGCGTCGCGCTGCTGGGCCGCCGCGGCGTCGAACGGAGCGCTCGCGCGCAGCGCGGCGCTGTGCTTCGCGGCCTGATCGAAGAGATCGCGTGCGTCCTGCTGCGCCCGCTTTTGCGCTTCGGCGCGCGCCGCTGCATCGCCGGGTTCCTTCGCCGCCTGGTATGCGCGTGCCAGCGCCGTTTGCGCAAGCGCCGCGTCGTCGCGCAGGGCGAGCGCGAGCGCATCCTGGCGCGCGACTTCGTGGATGAAACGCGCCGAGTCGTCGGCGCGGCCGATCATCAGGACACCTACTGCTGCGCCCACCACCAGCATCGCCGCGAACGTGCAGAGCACGAGCAACAGCCCTTTTCGAATCGTCAGATTACGCATTGCCTTCTTCCCGCTTCAGGGCCTCAACGTGGTTGGGACGGCGTCGCTGCCCAACCGGGCCAGCAGCATATTCGCCTGTTCGATCAGCGTGGTTCGGTAGTCGCCGGGCAACAGCACGTCGTCGGCCACAGTCATCGCTTCGCCGAGCAGCGCGCGAAACGCGAGGATCGTGCTCTCGATCTGCGCAGCAGACAGTTGCGGCAATACCGCCTCCACGAACTTCGTCATCACCACCACACTCGCGCCGAAACGCGAGATGGCCTTGCCATGCGCGCTCACTAGCGCGGTCATCGAGTGCAACAGCATCTCGTCACTGGTGCTCACGGAAATCTCCAGATACAACGGCCAAAGGGGAAAAGAGAAGGCAGTCTTCAAGCGGCCACATACGCCTCGAGCGCGCGCGGCATCAACTCTGCGGGCGCGGGCCGCGCAAGCAGGAAACCTTGCGCGCGGTCGCAGCCGATCTCGCGCAGAAACTCGAGTTGCCGCGGCGTCTCGACGCCCTCGGCCACCACCGTGACACCGAGCGAGCGCGCCATCGCCACGATCGCGCGCACGATCGAGCGGTCGCGCGCGGCGCTTTTCTTCACACGCGGCGACATGTCCGGCCCACGATCGGCCATGTCCGCGAGGAACGAGCGGTCCACCTTGAGCGTGTCGACCGGTAACGACTGCAAATACTTGAAAGATGAATAGCCCGTGCCGAAGTCGTCGATCGCGAGGCTGATGCCGCGCGCGGCGAGTTCTTGCAGCAACGCTTCGATACCACCGCGGCCCGACGTCATCGCCATACTCTCCACGAGTTCGAGCTGCAGGCGCGTCGCGGGCAAGCCTGTTTCGCTGAGTATGGTCGTGAGCTGATGCAGGAAACCATCGTGCAGACATTGCCGAGCCGAAAGATTCACGCTGATGCGGCCGAAGTCGAAGCCTTCGTCCAGCCACTCGCGCGCCTGGCGGCAGGCCTCGCGCAATACCCACGCGCCGAGCGGCACGATCAATGAGGATTCCTCGGCAATCGGTATGAACTGATCGGGCGGCACGAGCCCGCGGCGCGGGTGCTGCCAACGCACGAGCGCCTCGATATTGACGAGTGCCCCGCTCGCCACATCGAATTCGGGCTGGTAGTAGAGCACGAGTTCGTCGGCCTCCAGCGCATGGTGAAGCTCGCTTTCGAGCACGATGCGCTCCATGGCCGAAGACGTCATCGGCGCGGCGAAGAAGCGGAAGTTGTTCTTGCCCGCGTCCTTGGCCTCGTACATCGCGCGGTCGGCCTGCATGAGCAGTTGCCGCGGATCGCGCGCGTCGTCCGGATACATGCTGATGCCGATGCTAGGCGTGACGAACAGCAGTTGCTCGCCAATGTGCATCGCGGCGCCCACGCGCGCGAGCAGCCCCTGGGCGATCTGCCCGACGTGGCGAATGTCTTCGATGTCCTCGATCAGCAGCGTGAATTCGTCGCCGCCAAGGCGCGCCACGGTGTCGGTCTCGCGCACCGCTTCGCGCAGACGCGTAGCGATCACGGTGAGCGCCTCGTCGCCCACGCCATGACCCATCGTGTCGTTGATGAGCTTGAAGCGGTCGAGGTCGAGGAACATCACCGCGACGTGCTTGCCCGAGCGGCGTGCGCGCGCGAGCGAGAGCGTGAGGCGCTCGGTGAAAAGCGTGCGATTGGGCAGGCCCGTCAAGGCGTCGTGTGTCGCGAGGTAGCTCAGGCGCTCCTCGGTCTCGCGGCGCTGCGTGATGTCCGCGAAAATCGCGGCGTAATGCGTACAGCGGCCGCCGGGGTCGCAGATGCTGGAAATAGTCAGGTATTCCAGGTAAAGTGCGCCGTCCTTGCGGCGGTTCCAGATTTCACCTTTCCAGTGGCCGTTTTGCTGAAGGCTGCGCCACAGCGCGCTGTAGAACGCCGGACCCTGGCGCCCCGAGTTGAGCAGGCTTGCGTTGCGCCCGAGCGCCTCGCGCTCCGTATAACCAGTGAGCCTTGTAAAAGCGGGGTTCACGCGCTCGATGGTGCCGTCGAGGTCAGTGATCATCACGCCATCGAGCGTCGACTCCACCACCTGGTCGGCGAGGCGCAGGTTCGCACGCGAAGCGAGCAGCGCGTCGTCGCGCTCGCGCAGCGCCATCTGCAGTTCGCGCACGAAACCGTCTTCGATGTCGTGCAGGATATGCGAGAGGTCGAGCAGGCCAGCGAGACTCCCGTCTTCGCCGATCACACCCACATGGCGCATGCGGTGCTCAACGAGATATTGACGCGCAGCATAGAGGCTTTGCGAATGCGCGAGCGAGCGCAGCGGCCGGCTCGCGCGCGCGCCGACCATGCCGCCGAGCGCGCCGGCGGCCGCGAAGCGCACCACGTCGCGCTCGGTCACGATGCCGTAGTCGCCTTCGGGATACCTCACGACGAGTGCGCTCAGACGCCGCGCACGCATACGCTGCATGGCGTCGTGCATGGGCATGCGCGCATCGACCACGAGCGGCATCGCGGCGTTCACCGACCCGACGGTCTTCAGCCGCAGAAAGCATTCGAGCCCCTGGTTCATGACCAGGTCGGTTTGCGTGACGATGCCAAGCGAGCGGCCCGCCTGATCCACCACGAGACAATGGCGGATGCCCTCGCGCTTGAAGCGCAGCGCGGCATCGCGCAGACGCGTGCCCGCAGGCAGCGCGCGCACCGGATGGCTCATCGCGTGGCGGATGGGCAGCGCGAGCGCGGCGGCGTCTTCGCCCAGCGCGAGCGCGTCGTGCTCAGTCCAGATGCCGACGGGCCGCCCCATTTCGGTAATCACGATGGCGCTGTAGCGCCGCTCGCTCATCATGCGCGCCGCTTCGCGAATCGGCACGTCGGGCCCGCAGGCAAGCGGCGGCCCAGAAAGAAGCTGCCCGATTTCCAGGTCCAGCGTGTGGTGTTGCATGTTGCGCCCCGAACCGCACTGCGATGTCTTTGTGAGATAGCGGGAAACTAACAGCGGGCAGACGGCCTTCAATTGACGGAAATCAAGGTTTTAACCGTCCAGGATGGCGCAAACGTTTGCGCGTCGGTTAGCAGGGAAAACAGGGCGGCATCATCTGTCGCGCCTCTGCGACAAACTTGATGCGCATAAACTTTTATACGCAGAATCACATAATCCAGTTTACTGGACGATTAAATCCATTAAACTAGATGCTATGGATATCCACACCAACATCGCCCGCCGCTTGCGCGAACTGCGAGACGCCAAAGGCTGGTCGCTTGAGGCGCTAGCCGAACGCAGTTCGGTCAGCCGTTCGAACATCTCGCTCATCGAACGCGGTGAAAGCAGCCCCACGGCCGTCGTGCTCGACAAGCTCGCCACGGCGCTTGGCGTCTCGCTTGCGTCGCTCTTCGAGGCGCCGGGCGACGACGCACCGCAGGCCCCTTCTCCTCACGCCGCCGCCCGCGATCAAGCGGTTTGGACCGATCCCGAGTCGGGCTACGTGCGGCGCAATCTCTCGCCGCCCGCATGGTCGCCCATCCAGCTCGTGGAAGTGCGCTTTCCGCCCGGCCAGCGCGTGGCCTATGACACGAGCCTGCGCGATGCGGAAATTTACCAACAGGTTTGGGTCATGGAAGGCGCAATGGAGATGACGGTTGGCGAGCGCCTGTGGCGGCTCGAAACGGGCGACTGCCTCGCCATGCGCCTCGACTGCCCTATCGTCTATCGCAATCCCACGAGTGAACCGGCGCGCTACATCGTCGCACTCTGCAGGACCACTAACTGACCGGATTCGAATCCACATGAGCGAAACCATCAAAGTACGCAGCCTCACCGGCGAACAGGCGCAAGCCTGCGCGAGCGCACTGGCGGACGTGCTCATCGACTGCGTGGAGGGCGGCGCCTCAGTGAGCTTCATGTTGCCGATCTCGCGCGAGACGGCGCTAGCGTTCTGGCGCGGCGTGGCGCAAGACGTAGCTCGCGGCGAACGCATTCTGCTCGCGGCCGAGGACGCGCAGCAGCGCATTGTGGGCACGGCACAGCTTGTGACGGCCCAACCGGAAAACCAGCCGCATCGCGCCGATGTCGCCAAGGTGCTAGTGCATCGCGCCGCGCGCGGCCGTGGTGTGGGGCTGCGCCTCATGCAGGCGATCGACGAGGCGGCACGAGAGGCCGGGAAATCGGTGCTCGTGCTCGATACCGTCACGGGCGGCGCGGCCGAACGGCTCTATGCGCGCGCGGGATGGGAACGTGTGGGCGCCGTGCCGAATTACGCGCTGATGCCGGACGGCGCATTTTGCGGCACCACGTTCTACCACAAGCAACTGGTGAGCATTTAGTCTGGCAGAGCCTGCGGACGCAGCCGGTTCGTCAAGCGCCCAGTTCGAGAATATTGCTGATGGCGAGCGCCAGGCCGTCCGGATTGTCGTACGCCATCATATGCTCGGTGTTGGCAACGAGTTCGACGGCACAGCCGGCTTGCTCGAATTTCGCAATTTCGTCGCTTGTAGCCGTATCTGGAAGGATCACGCCTTTTATTGAATTCAGATTGGCGAGATCTTCGAGCCAGTTTTGCGCGTTATCGTCCAGCGCGGATCTTGCCCATTGGTAAGTGGCATAAGGCGATGCGACGGAAAACGGACCCAACCAGGCGTCGTTGCCGCCCGCGGCGTTCAACTGCGCCAACAGCTGTGAAAAGCCAACGTCGGCGAATTGCGCTTCGGTCATCGATGTTATTTCCGTTAGCATGGAAATGCCGTAATCGTTCACACCGGGCGCACATAAGATCAGGGTGCCCACCTGGATCGGCAAGCATTTCGCCAGCTTCAATGCGATGAACGCTCCCGCGCTGTGGCCGAAGAGATTCACCTGCGTTAGGTGCTCGCCCGCTACGAAGCTCGACAGAATATTCGCCTGGGTCTCCGAAGTAAATGTCCCGTCCTCTGGTTTGTCGCTGAACCCCGCTCCCATGAGATCGATGAGGAGCGATCTGCTTTTCGAGTATGAATCCGAGCCCACTACCGGCGGATAGTCGCTGCTTGAGGCACATCCCAAACCATGAACAAACAGGAGCGGATCGAAGGCACGCCCGCCGGAATATAGGTCGATGTAGCGAAGAACATTCCCTCTGTCGTCTATGGTGAACGAATTCATATTCTCATCCGGGAATTCAAGGCGTTGCCACCGCGCGCAACGCCTCGGAAGGCCGCATGCCGAACATACGCCGGTAGTCGGTGGCGAACTGGCTCAGGTGCCAGAAGCCCCACGCGGTGGCTACGTCCTGTACCGAACCCGCCGCGCGCCCGCACAGGTCGCGCCGGGCGCCGTTCAGGCGCAGCGCGCGCAGGTAGGTTGCGGGCGCCATGCCAAGGACGTCCTGAAAGCAGTACTGGAGCGTGCGCCGGCTCACATGCAACTGCTCGCATAGCTCCGGCACACCGACCGGCCGCGCACGATGTGCGAGCACGTAGTCGCGCGCTTGCGCAACGATCCAGCGGCGGCGCGATGCGGGCTCGACAACCGCGTCCCCGCTGCCCGCACAGGCGTCGAACAGCGCAGCGAGCACTTGCGCCTGCAATTCATTGCGCTCTCCATCCGGAAGCGGCACGCCCGGTGGCTGTGTGCAGGCATCGCCGCCATCGTCGAGACAACTCGCGAGCAATTTGCAAAGACGCTCGATGCGCGTCGCGTCGGCCTGCACGATTGGCGCGCTCGGTAGACGTTCTTCGAGCGCCGTGCGCTCGACCGAGGCCGCATAGTGGCGCAGCACGTCGCCGCGGACGACCACACCGTAGATCGAAAATTCCGCTGGCGTGAGCAACTCGAATTCGACGTTGCCAGGACGCAGCGCAAACGCCTGTGCGCCGATGGGCTGCGCGTCGATACGCGCTTCGCCCTCTCGCGCGACCGGTATGCCGAACCACCAGGCGTCGCCGCGCACCTCGCACGCCTGGCGCAGCGTGTGGCTCGTGGTTTCGCGAAACACCTTCATGGTGTCGAGCGGCATTTCCGTGAGGGTGCCGACGAAGCGGCCTGCCGCAAGCTGGTCGTAGGTCTGCCGCCAGCCCACGAGGTTGCGCGCCTGCTCGTCGGCGTCGTGCGCGACGCTGACCACGGCGCGGGCGCCTCGCGCGTTGCGTTGTGCTTGCCCGGCCGCCGTGGCTTCGGTTCGCTCTGCCGTTTCGTTCATGGTTGCCTCCCAGCACGCGCTTGCTTCGATCGATCGTCGAATGATGCAAGAGTCGCGCCAGCAGGAAGAGTATGCCGAACGGCCAGCGTGGACACCTCGCTGCTCCAAGGCGGCGCAATGGGGGAGCGGAGGACTGCTCAATCCCTGCACAGGCGGACGCACCGCCGCGGTGCGTCACCTGCTGCGACGGAAGCAGCCGCTGCTAGCACCAGCGGCCCCTCAAGCTCAAGCCGACGCGATCTGCCCGACCGCCTCGCCGCCGGGCAGCGTCGCGTCGCTACCGTCTTTCAGTCCAACGCCGGTCAGCCCAAGCCGCCGCGCGTGCGTAAGGAGGTAATGGAGCTTGTGCGCAGCGCCTTCATAAGGCAGCCCCTCGGGCCGCACGTTCGAGATGCAATTGCGCTGCGCGTCATGGCAGCCCACCTTCGGCGAGTAGGTCAGATAGACGCCGAGGCTGTCTGGCGAGCTAAGCCCCGGCCGCTCGCCGATCAACATCGCCACAAATTTCGCGCCTAGCAGTTCGCCAATTTCGTCGCCGAGCGCCACGCGTGCCTGGCGCGCGACCACCACCGGGCCGATGCGCCAGTCCGCAAGGCGCGCACGCACGGCACGGAGCAGCGGCACCGCCTGCTTCGCGGCGGCGATCGCCGAAAGGCCGTCGCCGATCACGAACACCACTTCGGGCGGCTCGGCATGCGCAGCAGCGGCCAACCCCGCCGCTTCGACGAGCGCAGCCCGGCTCGCCTCCGACAAACGCCGTCCCAAATCGGGCCGCCGCAAATAATGCTCCCTGTCCGGCGCCGCGCTGTCCACACCGAGCGTTGCGAACCCTTCGGCTTCGAGCGCACGCCGCAAGGCTTCTGCGTCGAGCGGGTGATGCACGGCGTCGCGGGCCTGAGCGTGCGACAGATTGAAAGCGAGCAGCGGTGCTGTGGGCAAACCATTTCCGGCGCGCCCGAGCGCAATGCGCGCGTTCGTGAACGCCTTCAGACCGCCCCACGGGTTCTTTTCGACGGCGTCGCTCATGCGTCGATCCCCATCCATTCGTGCGCGCCCGCCAGCAGCGGCACGCGTGCGGAGCCCGGCAGGAGCGCGCCTTTTGCGTCGACGATCTCCATGGTCTCCAGCCACTCCTCAAACTCCGGCGCGCGGCGCAGGCCGAGCAGGTCACGCACATAGAGCGCGTCGTGAAACGAGGTGCTCTGGTAGTTGAGCATCACGTCGTCAGCGCCTGGAATGCCCATGATGAAGTTGATGCCAGCGGCGCCCAGCAACGTGAGCAGCGTGTCCATGTCGTCCTGGTCGGCCTCGGCGTGATTCGTATAGCAGATGTCGCAACCCATCGGCACGCCGAGCAGCTTGCCGCAGAAGTGATCTTCGAGACCCGCGCGGATGATCTGCTTTCCATCGTACAAATACTCAGGGCCAATGAAACCGACCACCGTATTGACGAGAAACGGCGCGAACTTGCGCGCAACCGCATAGGCGCGCACCTCGCAGGTTTGCTGGTCCACGCCGTAATGCGCGTTCGCCGAGAGCGCGCTGCCCTGCCCCGTCTCGAAGTACATGAGGTTGTTCCCGACCGTACCGCGCTTGAGCGAGAGAGCCGCCTCGCGTGCCTCTTTCAACAGCGCGAGCGAAATGCCGAAGCTTGCGTTTGCTTTTTCCGTACCGGCTATCGACTGGAACACGAGATCGACAGGCGCGCCCTTTTCGATTGCCGCGATCGTGTTGGTGACGTGGGTCAGCACGCAGGACTGCGTTGGCACGCGATAGCGCTCGCGAAACCCGTCGATCATCGCGAGCAGCTTCACGATGGCCGCCAGGCTGTCCGTTGCGGGATTGATGCCGATCATCGCGTCGCCGCAACCGTACATCAGGCCGTCGAGCATCGAGGCGGCGATACCCTTCACGTCGTCGGTGGGATGGTTCGGCTGCAAGCGTACCGACATGCGGCCCGGCAGCCCCACCGTGTTGCGAAAGCGCGTGACCACGGGGCGCTTTTTCGCCACGGCGATCAGGTCCTGATTGCGCATGATCTTCGACACCGCCGCGACCATCTCGGGCGTGAGGCCTGGCGCCAGGCGTTCCAGCGTTTCGGTATTAGCCGCGCCAGAAAGCAGCCAGTCGCGAAAGTCGCCGACGGTGAGATGCGCAACGGTTGCGAACGCCGCTACGTCGTGATCGTCGACGATCAGGCGTGTGACCTCGTCGTCTTCATAAGGCACGAGCGCTTCCGAAAGAAACGCCTTGAGCGGCACCGCGGCGAGCGCCATTTTCGCGGCCACGCGCTCCTCTTCGCTCGCCGCCGCCACGCCCGAGAGCTGGTCGCCGGAGCGCAGCGGGCTGGCCTTGGCAAGCAGCGTCTTGAGGTCCGCGAAGCGGTACGTGCGCGCGCCGATCGTCTCCGTATAGTTCATGTGTTGGACTCCTGCAAATCTCCGGGCTCACTCCTCGAGCAGTCCCTCGGCGGGCACCCCTTCGCGCTGCGTGCGCGTGGCGAGGAAATACGCGTAGCCGAGCGCGAGAAACACCACGAATACCCCGGCCACGAGCGCATTGAAATACAGCATCGTGCCAAGGCAAACGAGCGCGGCCACGAGCGCGAACGCCGGAAAAAACGGGTACAGCGGCGCACGGAACGGCCGGTCCATGGCCGGCTGCGCGCGACGCAGCTTGAACAGCGCCGCCATGCTGACAATGTACATCACGATCGCGCCGAACACCGACATCGTGACGATATTGGCCGTGAGCGTCTGGCCGCCGAACTGGATCAGCTCGTCGCTGTAGATCGCGGCGATGCCCACCACACCGCCAGCGAGAATCGCGCGATATGGCGTCTTGAAGCGCGGATGGATCCTGGCGAGCCACCCGGGTAGATAGCCTTCGCGCGCCAGCGCGAAGATCTGCCGCGAATAGCCGAGAATGATGCCGTGAAACGAGGCCACGAGCCCGAAGAGGCCGAGCCAGACGAGCATATGCATCCAGCCGCTGTGCTCGCCCACGATGAACTTCATGGCCTGCGGCAGCGGGTCGTTGATATTGGCGAGCTTGGTCCAGTCGCCCGCGCCGCCCGCGAACACCATCACGCCCACGGCGAGCGCGACGAGCGTGAGAATGCCGGCCACGTAGGCGATGGGAATCGAGCGGCGCGGGTTCTTCGCTTCCTCTGCGGCCATGGCGACGCCTTCGATCGCGAGGAAAAACCAGATGGCGAACGGAATCGCGGCGAACATGCCGTGAAACGAACCCAGCGAGAAGTGGTCGTTACCCGACCAGCCGCCCTTCATGAAGTTGGTCCATGCGAACCCCGGTGACACCACGCCCATGAACACGAGCAATTCGAAGATGGCGAGGAGCGTGACGATCAACTCGAAGGTCGCGGCGATCTGCACGCCCACGATATTGAGCGCCATGAACAGGAGATAAGCGCCCATGGCCGCGTGCTTGGGCTCGAGCCCGGGGAACTGCACGTGCAGGTACGCGCCGATCGCGAGCGCGATGGCGGGCGGCGCAAACACGAACTCCACGAGCGTGGCGGCGCCCGCGAGATAACCGCCGGTCGGGCCGAACGCGCGGCGGGCATAGGCGAAAGGCCCACCCGCATGCGGGATGGAGGTGGTGAGTTCTGTAAAGCTGAAGATGAACGTGGTGTACATCGCCGCGACAAACAGCGCCGTGACGACGAAGCCGAGCGTGCCGGCGCTGGCCCAGCCGTAGCTCCAGCCGAAATACTCGCCCGAAATCACGAGGCCGACTGCGATGCCCCACAACTGCCACGTGCCGAGCGTCTGATTGAGCGCCGGCACGCCTGCTCCGCCGGGCTTGCCAATTGATGTGCCAACTGCAGCGGGGCGTGCGTTCGACTCGCTTTGCATGGTTTTCTCCCTCTGGGTGGCCCGGGCGGCCGGCCCTGGCCACCGCGGTTGAGTGGAACCATGCTATTGAGTCATTAATCGACGTGTTATCGAAAATCGGCAAATCGTGTCTGCGGCGCAGCATACGTCCGCGGCGCCCGTGGTTACGCGCTTCCTTGCAGCAGCCTTTCGCAGTTGCGCCTAAAGCAAAGGATCCATGAGCGCGACCTGCTGCGCGAAGCGCTGCTTGTCCTCGCCTTGCAAGGGATCGCGATGCGGCAGGTCGACGGTGAGCGGATCCTGCGCGACCTGATCCACGTGCACCTCGTAGTGAAGATGCGGACCGGTCGCCCAGCCCGTCGCGCCCACATAGCCGATCACTTGCCCTTTGCTCACCGTCTGCCCGGCCTTTAGATGCTTCGCAAAGCGCGATAGATGCGCGAACGTCGTGGAGTAAGGGCCGAAGTTCTCGAGCTTCACGACCTTGCCGTAGCCCGTTTGCCAGCCGGCGAACGTCACGGTGCCGCGCGCGGTCGCGTGAACAGGCGTGCCCACCGGCGCCGCGAGATCGACGCCCTCGTGCGGCTGAATGCGGTGCGTGACCGGATCGAGCCGTCGCAGCGAGAAATGCGAAGACACGCGCGAAAACGTGACGGGGTAGCGCAAGAACGACGGCGTGGCCGCGTGACCATCGGCGGAATAATAAAACGCCTTGCCCGCGAGGTTGCGGTAGAGAAAGAGATCGTGCGAGACGTTGCCGTTCGAGATACGGATCGCAACGGGCGTATCGAGGGAAGTCTTCGCGTCCTGCGCCGCGCCGGCATCCGGAGCGCTCACGTCGTTCGAATCTTTTGCCTCGTTCGCACCGCTTGCATCATTGCGAAAAACGAAGCGGATTTCGCTGCCGCGTTGCAGATCGCGCCGAAAATCGAGCCGGCCCGAAAATGCGCGCGCAAGGCGTGCCGTCGTCGCCGCATCCACCCCGAGACGCTGGGCCGCCTCCGAGAAGCTGTGCTCGACCACGGCGGTTTCCACGCGAAACGCTGGCGCGCTTTCGCTCGCCGGCACCGCGCTGGCCGCCTGCGCCGCCGCATCATGCGCCGGCGCTGCGGACGTCACCGCCGCAGCACCGGATAGCGGATCGTCGGTCGCGACGTCCGTCTGTCTATGCGCGAGCCACGCGGCGCTCGTCAACCCGATTGCGGACACAACGACGAGTTTCCCCACGAAGCCCGGTGAGGCCGCTATTGCACGAAAAGCCATGAATCGAATGACGGATTGCAGAGCAGAGAAACGCGAGCAGGCGCCGCGCTTCTCGATGTGAAATCGGAAGTGAGATCGATGGCCGCTGCGTTCAATCGGCGAGCATCGATGATGCGAAGCGCTTCAAAATAAATGGTCTTTCTTAAACGAAACTTAAGATGGATCAAAGAGCGGAACATTCTGGCGCATCGCGCCGCGATGAACGCCAGGAACACCATTTGCTACCCGCCACGATGCAGAAAATGCCTACCTATACGTGATTTTTCTGTCACGTTTGGAAAACGGGAAATGCTACCGAAATAATTTTATCTGGATACCTTATTAATTTACCGAAATGACATATCGAATGCAATTGCACCTGTTATGTGTCGAGCCGCGATCGTTCCCCAAGGTAGACGCACCTAATCGAATGCTCTATACTCATCTGGTTTCGATCACAACGAAGTCGTTCTCGTGCGCATTGAGACACAAGGTCCACGCTAAAGGACTGCTGTGTCGCAAGCGCCATTCAAACGGGTCTCCGGCCCTCGCGTAGCGGCTCAAAGCCCTCGCATCCATGCCGCCATCAGGCGGTTCCTGCTCCAGCGCGCATCGATTTGCTCGACGCCGTTGAGCTGAACATGACAACCAGAAGAACGCGAAATGCGCGTTCACGCGACTGCCGCCACGTGGCCACCGTGCGTGGGCGCACTGGCACGTCCGCTATTTTTTCGTCGGTTCCAATCGCGGCCATGCCGGGATCACGAACTTCCTTCGCGGCGCCTTGAGCATCCTCACGGGCGTCCCCGCTGTGCAGCGTTGCGCCGCGCGGCACAAAACAAGGAGGCGTACCTTCATGACTCGACGCTCTGCCCTGCTCGCAGGCAGCCTGATCGCCCTTGCCGTCATTGCGTGGGCACTCTCGCGCGCCATCGGCGCCGATACGTGGCACAGCCACGCAGGCGACCTCGCCTACTACACCGGGCGTCACCTGCTGCTCGTCGGCTATTCGATGGCGCTAGCCATCGCGGTCGGCGTGCCCGCCGGCGTGCTGCTCAGCCGGCCCCGCTTCGCGCGTCAGGCCGAACGCTTCATGCAGATCTTCAACGTGGGCAACACGATTCCGTCGCTCGCGGTACTGGCCATCGCGCTCGGCGTGTTTGGCATCGGCGACATTCCCGCGATCGTCGCCCTCTTTCTCGCGTCGCTCCTGCCCATTACGCGCAATACGTATGAAGGCGTGAAAAACGTGCCGGGCGCGTTGCGCGAAGCCGCGCGCGGCATCGGCATGACGGGCTGGCAGTCACTCACGCGCGTGGAATTGCCCAATGCGCTACCCATTATCGTTGGCGGCGTGCGCACCGCGCTCGCCATCAACGTGGGCACCGCGCCGCTCGCTTATCTGATCGGCGCGGACAGCCTCGGCTCTCTCATTTTCCCTGGCATCTATCTGAACGATCAGCCCTTGCTGCTGCTCGGCGCCGCGTTCACCGCCGCGCTCGCGCTCGTGATTGACGGTGTGGTCGCGACCGGCAGCCATCACTGGCTATCGCGTCAAGGAGGGCTCGCATGATGCTCGCGTCACCCTTCAATTACCTGCGCCGCTTCATTCAAGCCTGCCTGGTCGGCACGGCGCTCGTTGCCGCCGCCACGCCCGCATTCGCGCAGCCCAAGCTCGTATTGGGCGCGAAGAACTTCACCGAGCAATACGTGCTCGCCGAAGTCACGGCGCAATACTTGCGTTCGCGCGGCTATACCGTGGAGGTGCGATCGGGCCTCGGCAGCACGCTCATGCGCAGCGCGCTCGAGAATGGCCAGTTCGACCTCGTATGGGACTACACAGGCACGGCGGCACTCGTCTACGACAAGCTAACGGAAAAGCTCTCGCCCGAAGCAATGTACGAACGCGTGAAGGCGCTCGATGCGCCGCGCGGACTCGTCTGGCTCAACGCCTCACCGCTGAACGACACCTATGCGTTAGGTCTGCCAAGCAAATTCGCCGAGGAAACGGGTATCACCACGGTCTCGCAGCTTTCGCAAAGATTGAAAACCGACCCCGACGCCAGGCGCTACGTATTCGGCATGGACGCCGAGTTCGCCAATCGCCCGGATGGCCTCAAGCCCCTGCTCGCCACCTACGACATGAGCTTTCGCCGCTCGCAGATGAAGCAGATGGACCCCGGCCTCGTCTACACGGCGCTGCACAACAACCAGTTGAAGATCGGCCTCGTCTACACCACGGATGGCCGCGTCAAAGGCTTCGGAATCGTACCGCTCGAAGACGACAAGCACTTCTTCCCGCCGTACAACGCCACGCCCGTGGTGCGCAAGGAAGTGCTGGAACGCAATCCCAAACTGGCCGCGCAACTCAACGCGCTTTCCGCCGCCCTCAACAACGACGTGATGCAGGACATGAACAAGGCCGTGGATCTCGACGGCAAGTCCGCCCAGCAAGTGGCGGCGGATTTCCTGCGCACGCATTCGCTCCCTTGAAGGAGGCCGCATGAACGTATTCGACTATCTTGGTTCTAGCTGGCCCGAACTGCTGCAACTCACGCTGCAGCACCTCTACCTCGTGGGCATTGCCGTGGGCTGCGCGATCCTCGCGGGCGTGCCGCTCGGCGTGCTGATCAGCCGTCACGACTGGCTCGCCACGCCGCTGCTGGGACTCGCGACCATCATCCTCACGCTGCCCTCCATCGCGCTGTTCGGCCTCATGATTCCCGTGTTCTCGCGCTTCGGGCAGGGCATTGGCGCGGTGCCGGCTATCACGGCCGTCTTCCTCTATTCGCTGCTGCCGATCATGCGCAACACCTACCTCGCGTTGCGCAACGTTGACGCGGGCATCAAGGAAGCGGGCACCGGCATCGGCATGACGTCGTGGCAGCGCCTGCGTCTTGTCGATTTGCCGCTGGCCGTCCCCGTGATTCTCGCGGGCGTGCGCACGGCGGTCGTGATGAACATTGGCGTGATGACCATTGCCGCTGTGATCGGCGCGGGCGGACTCGGCACGCTGATCATTCGCGCCATTGGCCAGAGCAGCATGATGAAGCTGCTCGTGGGCGCGGTGCTCGTGAGCGTGCTCGCGATCGTCGCCGACTTGCTGTTGCAGATGCTGCAACGCGCATTGACACCGAAAGGAGTACAGAAGACATGATCGAACTCGACCAACTCACAAAGACTTTCACGCAGAAGGACGGCCAGACCGTGCGCGCCGTCGATTCAGTGAGCCTTTCGGTGGCCGAAGGCGAGATCTGCGTGTTCCTCGGCCCCTCGGGCTGCGGCAAGACCACCACGCTCAAGATGATCAACCGGCTGATCGAGCCGACCTCGGGCCGCGTGCTCATCAACGGCGAGGACACCACGGGCCTGAACGAAGTGGATCTGCGCCGCCACATTGGCTACGTGATCCAGCAGATCGGCCTCTTTCCGAACATGACGATCGAAGAGAACATCACGGTCGTGCCGCGCCTGCTCGGCTGGGACAAGAAACGCTGCGCCGGGCGCGCGGCGGAGCTGATGTCGATGGTCGCGCTCGACCCGAAGCTGTATTTGAAGCGCTATCCGCGTGAACTTTCGGGCGGGCAGCAGCAACGTATCGGCGTGATTCGCGCGCTGGCCGCCGACCCGCCCGTCCTGCTCATGGACGAACCATTCGGCGCCGTCGATCCGATCAATCGCGAATCCATCCAGAACGAGTTCTTCCAGATGCAGCGGCAACTGAAGAAGACCGTCATCATGGTGAGCCACGATATCGACGAGGCGATCAAGCTGGGCGACCGCATCGCTGTGTTCCGGCGCGGCAAACTCGTGCAATACGACCATCCCGATACCCTGCTCGCGCGCCCGCATGACGACTTCGTCGCACAGTTCGTGGGCCAGGACAGCACGCTCAAGCGCCTGTTGCTCGTGAAGGCCGGCGACGCGGCCACGCAACCCGAAACCGCACGCATGGACACGCCGCTCGCGCACGCGTTCGCCGTGATGGACGAGGCCGATTGCCGTTACCTCACCGTGCTCGATGACGCGCAGCATGCGCTCGGCTTCGTGGCGCGGCGTGCCGCGCGCGGCGCCGAAGGCGTGTGCGGCGATCGCATCACGCCGCTTCACGCGTCTGTATCCGTCGACGACAACCTGCGCATCGTGCTCTCGAAGATGTACCAGTTCCGCGCCTCGTGGATGCCGGTGCTCGACGCTGACGGCGCCTACGTCGGCGAGATCACGCAGGATTCGATCGCCGACTATCTAAGCTCGGGCCGCTCGCGGCAGCAGACCGGACAGCCGCCGATCGCGGCGGTGCGGCCGGTGGCTGCGGCCGTGTGAGCGGCATGGCGCGCTAGAACGTGGTGCGCGCGTCCTGGTTCGTGAGATTGTCGCGGCGATGTTTTCCTGTTGACGTCGTTGGCGTGAAGGGCCGCGAACATCGCCCATCACGCTGGCACATCGCACGAACTGACGCGCTATTCCCAAGGGACTTGCACGAGACACCGCGTGCGCGCATATTCGCCATACTGTGAGACGGACACAACGGGGTGCGCCATGGAAGACTCGACCAGGCTCAAGACCCTTTCCATCGCCCTCTACGCGGTCGGCGCGATTGCCACCTTCGCCATCTACCCGTTGATGGTGCTTTGGCCGTCAGGCTGGACCTGGCACGTGGGCCATTCGGACTACCCGCTGATGATCGTCGGCATCTACGCCACGCTGGGCGTGTTTCTCATGCGCGCGGCGCGCCGTCCGCTCGAGCATTTGAGCCTGATCTGGTTCACGGTGTGGTCGAGCGTCGTGCACGGCGCGATCATGACGGTCCAGTCGCTGATGTCGCCTGGCCATCTCGGCCATCTGCTCGGTGACGTGCCCGCCCTTTTCATCGTCGCCGCCGTCCTGGCCGTGCTCACGCCGCGCCGCGCGCGAGCGGGCGCGGACGCCCCACCGCAACCGAGCTTGCGGACGAATTGACGCGGCGCTCAATCATTACTAATCGCCGATATTCTGTAGTTATTTAAAAATATTCGGGTTCACCCTAAATCCAGGCGTCTAGCTGTCGATATGTAAGGTGACGCCCGTCGGCGGCGACCTGCACAGATAGGCCACCCCGCTTGCGTTGCCCCTGGTCAAAACGGTACAGACGCATGACACTCACCATTCGAGCGCGCATCGCCCTCACGTTCGCGCTTCTCGCCCTCCTGCTCACGGTTTCCGGCGTTCTCGGCTTCATCAGCACCGAAAAGGCCAATAGCGCCAACCGCGACACCTATCGCAACAAGCTCGCCGAATCCACGGCCATCGACAACGCGGAGATCTACATCGCGCGCACGCGCCTCGTACTTGACCGCGTCGCGCTGCACCCCGACGCGCCCTCGGTGCCCGATCAGTTGCAGCGCGCCGCCGGCTTCTTCAAGAACTCCGACGAGTGGTGGACGAAGTTCACGCAAATGCCGCACGAAAGCGACGAGTTGCCGCTCATTGCCGCGACCACCGATCGGCGCACGGCCATGCGCAACGCGGTAACGGACTTCACGAAAGCGCTCGAATCGGGCGACAAGGCCAGTGCCGACAACATCGCGATGACACAGCTCTCCGACCTCTACAGCGCCATGAGCGCCGCGAACAACGAGGTCAAGAAGCACCTCTACAACAACGCGAAAGTGCGTTATGAGGAGGCCGAAGCAAATTTCCATTTGTTCTCGGGCGTGAGCGCCGCGATGGTCGCGCTCGGCCTGCTCGGCGCGGGCCTCGGCTGGGTGATGCTGCGCCGCGCGATCATGGAGCCGCTCAATTACGCGCTCACGAGCCTCAATGAAATCTCCTCGGGCAATCTGAGCCAGACCGTGCGCGCGCAGCGCCGTGATGAAATGGGCCTGCTGCTCGAGAACATCGAAAAGACCCGCAAGGAGCTGGGCTCCGTGACGGGCGCGGTGCGCTCGGGCAGCGAGTCGGTTTCGGTGGCCACGCGCCAGATCGCGGCGGGCATGATCGATCTTTCGGCGCGTACCGAGGAGCAGGCGGCGTCGCTCCAGGAAACGGCCGCGAGCATGAACGAACTTACCTCGGCGGTGAAGCAGAACACCGACAATGCGCGCCAGGGCAGCTCGCTCGCGCAAACGGCGGCGAACGTGGCATCGCGCGGGAGCGACGTCGTGCAGGACGTGGTGAGCACGATGAGCGAGATCGAAGGCAGCTCGCACAAGATCTCCGAGATCACGGCCATCATCGAAGGCATTGCGTTTCAGACGAATATTCTCGCGCTCAACGCGGCTGTCGAGGCGGCGCGCGCGGGCGAGCAAGGCCGCGGGTTCGCCGTGGTCGCGAGTGAGGTGCGCTCGCTCGCGCAACGTTCGGCCGCGGCGGCCAAGGAGATCAAGGACCTCATTGCGAATTCGGTGGCAACCGTTTCGCATGGCACGGAACTCGTTTCCACTGCGGGCGCGACGATGGCTGAACTGCACACGTCAGTGCAGCGCGTGACCGCGATCATGAACGAGATCGCCTCCGCCTCAGAGCAGCAGCAAAGCGGCATCGAGCAGGTCGACACAGCCGTCACGCAAATGGACGAGGTCACGCAGCAGAACGCGGCGCTCGTCGAACAGGTGACGGCTGCCGCCCAGGCGCTCGACACGCAATCCACGAAGCTTGCCGGGACCGTGCAGGTGTTTCGCGTCGGTTGACGTACGTACGCGGCGCGAGTACCTCCGCGGCCTCTTATAATCGGAGATCGAAGCGGCGCCGGGAAAATCATGCGCTTAGTCCCGCCGCCGCGCCTATCGAATTTTCGTACGCGAAGAGGAACGCCGCATGTATATCGCCATGAACCGCTTCAAGGTCGCCTTGGGCTCCGAGGCCGCATTCGAGGAAGTCTGGGCCACGCGCGACACACACTTGAAGCAAGTGCCCGGCTTCATCGAATTTCATCTGCTCAAGGGTCCGCAGCGCGAAGATCACGTGCTCTACGCGAGCCACACGATCTGGGCGAGCCATGCGCACTTCGAAGACTGGACGCGCTCCGACGCATTTCGCGCGGCGCACAGAAACGCGGGCAATGCGGGCGGCACGAACCGGCCGGTCTATCTGAGCCATCCCGAGTTCGAAGGCTTCGAAGTGGTGCAGACCGTGAAGTAAGCGGCGCACGCGAAATCACGCAAATGTATCGGTAAATCTGCGCACGCGCTGCGCCAAAGCTACACGCTCGCAGCGCGCGCCGCCGCCTGGCGCAGCCACACGCGGCACGATTCACGCGGCGGTCGACGGCTGTAAAAAGCTGCCGCCGCGCCCGCGCTTCCCGTCCTTCCCTCCTTGCCTTCCCAGCAGTGCGTTGCGCCGCGCGAGTTCAGGCCCAAACCTTGCTTGATTGAAATCCCCGCCCTTGCGCGCAACGGCGTTGGAAACGCGCACCTCCGCGTCCCCAACCGACGAGCCCATGAAGAAAAAAACCGCTACCCGCGTCGTAGAAGGACAGCCGTTTCCGCTCGGCGCCACCTGGAACGGCCGCGGCGTGAACTTCGCGCTCTTCTCAGCGAATGCGACGAAGGTCGAGCTGTGTCTCTTCGACAAGAACGGCCTGCGCGAACTCGAGCGCATCGCGTTGCCCGAATACACCGACGAGGTGTGGCACGTGTATCTGCCCGACCTCGAACCGGGCGCCACCTACGGGTATCGCGTGCATGGGCCGTACGATCCGCAGGCGGGCCATCGTTTCAATCCGAACAAGCTGCTGCTCGATCCCTATGCGAAGGCGCACGTGGGTGCGCTGCGCTGGCATCCCGCCGTGTTCGGCTACACCATCGGCAGTCCCGACGGCGATCTCTCGTTCGACACGCGAGACAGCGCGCGCTATGTGCCGCGCTGCCGCGTGGTCGATCAGGGCTTCACCTGGCACCACCCGATGCGCGAGCGCGTACCGCGCGAGCGCACGATCATCTACGAGACGCACGTGCGCGGCTACACGATCCGCCATCCCGACGTACCGCCCGAAGAACGCGGCACTTTCGCGGGCCTCGGGCAAACGCCGGTGCTCGAATATATCCGCGGGCTTGGCGTGACCTCCGTGGAGTTGCTGCCCATCCATACGTTCGTGAACGATTCGCACCTGCTCGAACGCGGCCTCACGAACTACTGGGGCTACAACACGATCGGCTTCTTCGCGCCGGATCCGCGCTACTCGGTGGGCGAACATGGCTCGATCGACGAGTTCAAGAACATGGTGGACCGTCTGCACCAGGCGGGTCTCGAAGTGATACTCGACGTGGTGTACAACCACACGGCCGAAGGTAGCGAACTCGGGCCCACGCTCTCGTTTCGAGGCATCGACAATGCTTCGTATTACCGATTACCTGAAGACAAGCGCTACTACATCAACGACACCGGCACGGGCAATACGCTGAACCTCTCGCACCCGCGCGTGCTGCAGATGGTCACGGACAGCCTGCGCTACTGGGTGCTCGAAATGGGCGTAGACGGTTTCCGCTTCGACCTCGCGACGATCCTCGGGCGCGAGCCTTACGGCTTCGACGAAGGCGGCGGCTTTCTCGACAGCTGCCGCCAGGACCCGATCCTCTCGAGCGTGAAGCTGATTGCCGAGCCATGGGACTGCGGGCCGGGCGGCTACCAGGTAGGCGGGTTCCCGCCCGGCTGGATGGAATGGAACGACCGCTTTCGCGACACCGCGCGCGCCTGGTGGAAAGGCGACGAAGGCACGGCGCCCGAACTCGCCACGCGCCTGTGCGCCTCGGGCGACAGCTTCAACCGGCGCGGCCGGCGGCCATGGTCGAGTGTGAACTTCGTCACGGCCCACGACGGCTTCACGCTGCACGATCTGGTTTCGTACAACGAGCGCCACAACGAGGCCAATGGCGAAGAGAACCGCGACGGCCACGGCGACAATCTCTCGTGGAACTGCGGCGCCGAAGGCCCGACCGACGACCCCGAAATCCGCTTGCTGCGCGAGCGCCAGAAGCGTAACTTCCTCGCCACTCTGCTGCTCTCACAGGGCACGCCGATGCTGCTGGCGGGCGACGAGTTTGGCCGCACGCAACGCGGCAACAACAATGCGTACTGCCAGGACAACGAAGTGAGCTGGGTGGACTGGGAAGGCATTGACGACACGGGCCGCGGGCTCGCCGACTTCGTGCGCAAGCTCACTGCCCTGCGCCATGCGCTGCCGGTCCTGCGCCGCAACCGCTTTCTCATCGGCGAGCACAATGCCACGCTCGACGTCACCGACGTCGAATGGCTCTCCGCTGCGGGCGTGCCGCTCGCCCAGGAGCAATGGGACGATCCGGCCATGCGTTGTTTCGGCATGCTGATCGATGGACGATCGCAAACGAGCGGCATCATGCGCCTCGCTTCGGATGCGACGATGCTCATCGTGTTCAACGCCTATCACGACATGGTGGAATTCACGCTGCCTTCCGTGCCGGGCAACGATCAGTGGAACTGCCTCATCGATACGAACATGCCCGTTCGCGACGAGCTGCCCGAATTCGAAGCCGGAGATATCTATCAGGTGACGGGGCGCTCGCTGCTGTTGTTCGCGCTGCATGCGCGGGGCGCGACGCAACGCGTGTTCGACCGGCTGGAGGAAAATCTCACGGGATGAAGGGCACGCTTTTTCGCGGACTGGCGGCAAGGCCGCCGGTCCGTTGCGCTACGCGCGGCGGGGCTGACAGTTAGTTGCACAACGCAGGAAACAACGGCGGTTTCACCGCAAGACAGCCGACATCGCCGACAAGCTATTGAGCGTGCGCACGAGGTATTCGGCCGTTGGCGCCACAAACCGGATTACGCAGCCCGCCGCGCGCTCGATACTCGGCCACTGCGAAAAGAGATCCGCCAGCGCGCTGGTCTGCGTATGCAGTTCGCAATGACGCACGCGCGGCGCCGCGCAGGCACGGTCCCACCACGCGCCATCGCGCGCGACCTGCCCGACGGCTTCGCGCGCCGCGTCGCGAATCCGCTCGCGGCTCGCGGCGGGCGTCAGCATATCGCCGCTCGCGTGGCCGTCTGCACGCTTCACCACCACGAACTTCGCATCGGGAAAGGCGGGCTGCGTTTCGCGTTCAAATACATCGTCACCGCTCAAAAGCGCCACCCGTGCGCCGTATTCCTGCGCAAGCGCGCCATACAGCCCCGCCTCGCCCGTCGCGACGCCATCCACGCGCACGCGCGCGAACGCAAAGCTGTTGATGGTGTGCGCGAGCATGCCGCGGCTTTGCGCCATGGCGTGATAGCCAATCATGAAAACGAGCGCGGGCCTGTGCTCGAGCCCCGCCATCATGCCGAGCGTGCGCGGCTTGCCGAGTATGACGCGTGCGCGCGCATCGATCTCGTCGAGCAGCAGGTTGTTGAAGCCGCCGTGGGAGTCGTTGACCCACACTTCGCTTGCGCCGCCCGAGAACGCGCCCTCCACGGCCGCGTTCGCTTCGAGCGTCATCCAGCGGCGGGCCCGCTCGTACTCGGGATTACCGGCGCGCGTTTGCTGAACGTTGAAGACACCGCCTATGCCTTCGATATCGACGGAGATGAGTATTTTCACGCTTGCGGTCCGCCTTCGAGCAGATTGGCGAGATCGGGCACCGCTTCGCGCAACGCGAGACGCACGTGGCCATCCCGGCCCTGCACGGTGCTTGCGCTCCACAACGCGTCGAGAATCGCTTGCTCGACGCAATCGGCGCTTGCCTGAAACAGCGGGTCGAGTTGCGAGTCGGCGAGCAAGCGCGGCAACGCGTGGGTCGGCGCGTCGTGCGCCAGCGTGTATGCGGTGCTGAACGCCATGGCGATATCGCCGCTGCCGTGTCCATAAACGGACCCCGTGCGCGCGAGACCCGCCGCTGCGCGCATCGATACGCGCCGAAGCTGCCGCGAGTCGAGCGGCGCATCCGTGGCGATCAACATGATGATCGACCCCTTCTCGGGCTCCTGCGTGGCGCAGCTCGACGCCAAGCGCGCCGCAAGTTCGCGGCCCAGCGGCATACCGTCGATCGTCAGCATGGGCAAGCGGCCGAAGTTCGCGAGCACGAGCGCACCCACCGTGTGCTGCGCGTCCGCCGCGCGCACCACACGCGACGCCGTGCCAATGCCGCCTTTCAGGTCGAAGCTCGACATGCCGCGGCCCGCGCCGACGCTGCCGCGAGCAAAGTCAGCGCTCGCAGCAGCGCAGGCAGCGAGATAGTGCGCCTCGCTCACCGCCAGCGCCTGAATATCGTTCAGATAGCCGTCATTGCACTCGAACACGAGCGGATTAACGGTTGGCAGGCCGCGCCCGATCTGCGGATTCGCCGCGACTGCCGCGCGAATCTGCGCTTGTGCAAGCGCACCCACGCCGAACGTGTTGGTCAGCGCAATCGGCGTTTCGAGCACACCCAGCTCTTCGAGCTGCATGAGCCCGATGCTCTTGCCAAATCCGTTGATCACGCAAGCGCTCGCCGGCACCTTCTCGCGAAAGAGGTCGCGTGCGTGGGGCATCACCACGGTCACGCCCGTTTGCACATCGCCCGCGTCGAGCGTGCAGTGACCCATGCGCACGCCGCTCACATCGGCAATCGTTCCCGTCGCGCCGCTCACCAGTGTGCCGATATGCGGCGCGGTATCTGTGCGATGGGTGCTCATGCGCGGTCCAGTTTCGGGTCGAGCGCGTCGCGCAGGCCGTCGCCCAGCAGATTGAATGCGAGCACCGTGAGGAAGATGGCGAGGCTCGGAAACAGCGCGATATGCGGCGCCGTGACCATGTCCGCGCGCGCCTCGTTGAGCATGGCGCCCCACTCCGGCGTGGGCGGCTGCGCGCCCAGGCCAATGAACGACAGGCTCGCCGCCGTGATGATCGAAGTGCCGATACGCATGGTCAGATACACGATCACGGACGACACCGTGCCCGGCAGAATATGCCGCATGATGATCGTCCAATCCGATGCGCCAATGCTGCGCGCGGCCTCGACATATGTGAGGTGTTTGAGCATGAGCGTATTGCCGCGCACGAGACGCGCGAACGCCGGAATGCTGAACACCGCCACCGCGCACACCACGTTGATCATGCCGTTGCCGAGGATCGCCACCACGCCGATGGCGAGCAGAATGCCTGGGAATGCGAACAACACGTCGGCCACCCGCATGGTGATGCGGTCCCACCAGCCTTCGTAGTAGCCCGCGAGCAAGCCGAAGAACGTGCCGACCGCGGCGCCCAGCGCCACCGAAAGAAAGCCTGCCGCGAGCGAGATGCGCGTGCCCGCGAGAATGCGGCTGAAAATATCGCGGCCCAGCGCGTCCACGCCGAACCAGTGTGCCGAAGAGGGACCGGCGTTGAGCGAGTCGTAGTCGAAGTAGTTTTCCGGGTCGTAAGGCACGAGATGCGGCGCGAACACCGCGATCACCACCAGCAGCAGCACGAAAGCGCCCGCGCCGAGCGCGACGTGCTGCTTGCGGAACTTGCGCCAGAACTCGCGCCACGGCGTGCGGATCGCTTCGTCCTGTGCGCGTACGGCAAGGTTTTGGGTCGTGCTCATGGCGTGCTCACCTGAATCGAATGGTCGGATTGATGACCGCGTACAGCACGTCCACGATCAGATTGATGACGATGAACTCGAGCGAGAACAACAGCACTTCGGCCTGAATCACGGGGTAATCGCGCATCGAAACCGAATCGATGAGCAGTCGCCCGAGGCCTGGCCAGTTGAACACCACCTCCACGACGATCGAGCCGCCCAGCAGAAAGCCGAACTGCAGGCCCATCATCGTGACGACGGGAATCATCGCGTTGCGCAGGCAATGCTTGATCACCACCCATCGCTCGGCCACACCCTTCGCGCGCGCCGTGCGCACGAAGTCCTCGTTGAGCACCTCGACGAAGGACGCTCGCGTGAAGCGCGCCATCACCGCGGCCACGGCCGCGCCGAGCGTGATCGACGGCAGCACGTAGCTGCGCCAGGAACCGTCGCTCACCACGGGCAGCCAGCCCAGATGCACCGAAAACAACTCCATGAGCGCCATGCCGAGTGCGAAGGCGGGAAACGATATGCCCGACACCGCGAGCGCCATGCCGATGCGATCGGGCCAGCGATTGCGCCACACGGCCGAGACGATGCCGATCGCCATGCCGAACACCACGGCCCAGACCATGCTGGTGAGCGTGAGCAGCAGCGTGGGCATGAAACGCTCGCCAATTTCGGTGATGACCGGGCGCTTGCTGCGCATCGAAACACCGAAGTCGCCGTGGGCGATGCGCACGAAGAAATGGATGAACTGCTGCGGCAGCGGCTGGTCGAGACCGAGGTCGGCGCGTACGAGCGCGACCGTGGCGTCGTCCGCTTCGGGACCGGCCGCGAGGCGCGCCGGGTCGCCCGGCAGCAGATGCACGAACAGGAACACCAGGATCGCGACGATCAGGAGTGTCGGCAGGAGACCCAGTGAGCGTTTGACAATGAAATTCAGCATGAGCGCGTTACTGCATCGAGCGTGTGCGCCGCGCCGGACTCGAACGTTCCGGCAGCGGCGCACGACGCATTAGCGAATCGAAATCTCGTCGAAGTTGAACGAGCCGTCCGGCGCCACATACGCGCCGGCCAGGCGCTTGCTGCGGGCGTACACGACCTTTTCCTTCACGAGGAACACCCACGGCGCGTCGGCCCAGATGCGTTTTTGCGCGTCGGTGTAGAGCGCCGTTTTTTGCGCGCGGTCCGTCGTTTCGAGCGCCTTCGCGAGGTCCTGATCAACGGCGGTGTTCTTGTAGTACGCCGTGTTCATGAGTTTCGGCGGCCACGATGCCGAAGCGAGCAGCGGCGAGATGCCCCAGTCCGCTTCACCCGTGGACGACGACCAGCCGATGTAGTACATGCGTACGCCCGCCGATGCCGGGTCCTGTGCGCTTTCCACACGCGCGACGGCGGTGCCCGTTTCCAGCGCTTCGACGTTCGCCTTCACTCCCACTTGCGCGAGCTGTTGCTGCACGAACTGAATGGCCTTTTGCGCGGTCGAGTTGTTATACGCAGACCACAGCGTCGTTTCGAAACCGTTCGGGTAGCCAGCCTGCTTGAGCAGTTCCCGCGCCTTGGCCGGATCGTACGGCCACGGGCCGAGCTTGACCGAGTAATCGACGCCCTGGGGCAGCACGCCGTCCGAAGGCAGCGCGTAGCCCGCGAACGCCACCTTCGCGAGCGCATCCTTGTTGATCGCGTAATTCAGCGCCTGGCGCACGAGCGGGTTGTCGAACGGCTTCTTCGCGGTGTTCAGGCTGATGTAACGCTGGATGATCGAGGGCGTGGCGATCAGGTCCACCTTCGGGTTCGACTGGAACGCGCTCGCCTGTTCGAACGGAATGCGGAAGGCGAAGTCCGCTTCGCCCGTGCGCATGAGCGCCGCGCGCGTGTTGTTGTCGGCTACCGGCTTCCAGTCGATCTCGTCGATCTTCGGGTAGCCCTTCTTCCAGTAGCCGTCGAACTTGTGCACGACGAGGTCGCCAGCCGGGTCCCACTTCACGAATGCGAACGGGCCCGTGCCCACCGGATGCAGCCCGATATCCTTGCCCCACTTCTTCATGGCCGCAGGCGAGATCATCACCGCCGACGGGTGCGCGAGCACGTTCACGAACGCCGAGAACGGCGCATTCAGCGTGACTTTCACCGTGTACGGATCGACCACTTCGGTCTTCGCAATGCGGCGGAACATGTTGTAGCGCTTCAGGTGATTCGCCGGGTCCGTCACGCGGTCGAAATTCGCCTTCACGGCCGCCGCATTGAAGTCGGTGCCGTCCTGGAACTTCACACCCTGGCGCAGTTTGAAGGTGTAGACGAGGCCGTCGCCGCTCACTTCATAGCTCGTGGCCAGCACGTTGGTGAGCTTCAGATCCTTGTCGAAACCGAACAGACCCTGGTAGAACGACTTCGAAACAGCCTGCGAGAGCGTGTCGTTGGCGTCGTACGGATCGAGCGTCGAGAACGTCGAATCGACGGCCATCACGGCGCGCTGTTCGGCGGCTCGCGCGGCCGTCGCACCGGCGATCAGCGCGAGTGCGAGCGCGCTGCCCTTCATCCATGCTTTGACTTCTTTCATCAATCAGGTCTCCATACCAGTGAATCTTGACGACTCGGCGAAATGATCCAGCTAAAAAGCGAACGATGTGTGGCACTGCGGCGTGGCACGACGGCGCGTTCAGTAAGCGCCGCCCACCCGATGCTGCGCAACGAAGTGACCGGGGCCGACCGGCACGAGCGGCAAGACCTGCGGCTCGTCGCCGGGCGCGCGAATCGGGCTTGGCAACTCGTCGGCGGCGAGCACGCGCTTCGCGTGGCGGCGCGCCGGATCGGCAATCGGCACTGCGCCCATGAGCTTCTTCGTATAGGCGTGCTGCGGGTTCTCGAACACGGCGCGGCGCGGGCCGATCTCGACGATCTGCCCCAGGTACATCACGGCGACGCGATGGCTCACGCGTTCCACCACGGCCATGTCGTGCGAGATGAAGAGATACGCCACGCCAAGCTCCTGCTGCAGGTCGAGCATGAGATTGACGATCTGCGCCTGCACGGAAACGTCGAGCGCGGAGACCGATTCGTCGGCGATCACGACTTTCGGGTTCATCGACAGCGCGCGCGCAATGGCGATGCGCTGACGCTGGCCACCCGAGAATTCGTGCGGATAGCGCCCCGCCGCCGACTTCGGCAAGCCCACGCGGTCGAGCAGCCATTCCACGCGCGCCTGCGCCTTGGCGCCCTTCGCGATGCCGTGCACGAGCAGCGGTTCCATGATCGAGAAACCCACCGTGAGGCGCGGGTTGAGCGAGGCGAACGGGTCCTGGAAAATGAACTGGATATCGCGGCGCAGCGTCTGCAACGCAGGCCCGCTGAGCGTGCTGATATTCTGACCGCCGAATTCGATCGTGCCGCTCTGGCTCTCCACAAGGCGCAGCAGCGAGCGGCCCGTCGTTGATTTTCCGCAGCCGGACTCGCCCACCAGCGCGAGCGTTTCGCCGGCGTGAAGATCGAAGCTGACCTTTTCGACCGCGTGCACGCGGCCCGTGACCTTGCCGAGCAGACCGCTGCGCACGGGAAAACGCGTGACGAGGTCGCGCACGCGCAGGACCGGCGCGGCGTCCGTTTTCGGCGCGTTTGCCGCGAGGTTTGAAGCAGTTGCCGGGCGTGCTGATTCGTTGATCGAAAGCAGCGGGAATTTCTCGGGCAGGTCGGTGCCCTGCATCGCGCCGAGCTTCGGCACGGCGGCGAGCAACGCCTGCGTGTAGCGATGCGAAGGCGCTGCGAAAAGCGCGTCGGACGCACCCTCTTCCACTTTCTCGCCGCGGTACATCACGAGAATGCGGTCCGCCACTTCGGCCACCACGCCCATGTCGTGCGTGATGAAGACGACGCCCATATCCATCTCGTCCTGCAGGCCGCGAATGAGCTGCAGGATCTGCGCCTGAATCGTCACGTCGAGCGCCGTGGTCGGCTCGTCGGCGATCAGGAGCGCGGGCTTGCACGAGAGCGCCATCGCGATCATCACGCGCTGGCGCATGCCGCCCGAAAGCTGATGCGGGAAGCGCTCCATCACGCGGCGCGCCTCGGGAATACGCACGAGGTCGAGCAACCGCAGCGTTTCGGCGCGCGCCTGCGAGGCGTTCATCTGCTGATGCAGCGCGATCGCCTCGCTAATCTGGTTGCCCACCGTGAACACGGGGTTAAGCGAGGTCATCGGCTCCTGGAAGATCATCGCGATGTCCGCGCCGCGCACCGAGCGCATGGTCGACGCGCTCGCACGCGTGAGATCGAGCACGCTGCCGTTGCGCCGGCGCAGTTCGATGCTGCCGCCGGTCAAGCGGCCGCCGCCGTGTTCGACGAGCCGCATCAGCGAAAGCGACGTGACCGACTTGCCCGAGCCCGATTCGCCGACGATGGCGAGCGTCTCGCCGCGATCGACGTGGAACGACAGATTGCGCACGGCTTCGAACGTGCCCGCGCCGCGCTTGAACGACACGCCAAGATCGCGAACGTCGATCACGCGGTTCGGCGGCAGCGCGGCCTTTTCGTCGACTGGTGCGGTATCAGGAAAGGGCGAGGACATCTGCACGATGAGGATTCCTTCGTTTGTTGCGCAAAGCGATGCGCCGCTTAAGCGTAGATCGACGCAACGGGCGCTTCGCCCACGCGCGCGTAGCCGCGATACATGCCTTCGGTGTTGAACGGCAGGACCACGTTGCCTTGTGCGTCCACGGCAATCAGGCCGCCGCGGCCGTCGATGCGCGGCAATTGCTCCATCACGACATTCGTCGCTGCTTCGGAGAGCGAAGCACCGCGATATTTCATTTGCGCCGCCACGTCGTAGGCCGCGACCATGCGCATGAACATTTCGCCCGATCCCGTGGTGGACACCGCGCAGGTGGCATCGTCGGCATAGCAGCCCGCGCCGATCAGCGGCGCGTCGCCCACGCGACCCACCTGCTTGTTCGTGATGCCGCCCGTCGACGTTGCCGCCGCGAGGTGGCCTTGCGCGTCGAGCGCCACCGCGCCCACCGTGCCGTACTTGCGGTTCGGGTCGATCGGCTCGTGCGGCAGGCTTTCTTCCGATGCCTTCGCAGCGGCCCTGGCTTCGAGCGTTGCCCCATCGTGATCGAGCATCGCACGTGCTTCGCCGCGTGCGAGCTGCCACTGACGGTAGCGCGCATCGGTGTGGAAATAGCCGGGATCGACGAATTCGATGCCCTGCGCCGCAGCAAACGCTTCCGCGCCTTCGCCCGTGAAGAGCACGTGCTCGCTCTTCTCCAGCACGCGGCGCGCCGCCCGCACCGGATTGCGCACGCGCTTCACGCAGCACACGGCGCCCGCTTCTAGCGTGCGGCCGTCCATGATCGAGGCGTCCAGCTCATGCGTGCCTGCGGACGTGAAAACCGCGCCATGGCCCGCATTGAAAAACGGGCAGTCTTCGAGCAGGCGCACCGCTTCCTCGACTGCGTCGAGCGCGCTCCCGCCTTCCGCGAGAATGCGCTGGCCGGCCGCGAGAATGCGGCTGAGCGCGTCGAGATACTGAGCTTCGACTTCGGGCGCCATCGAAGCGCGCAGGATCGTGCCGGCGCCGCCGTGAATGGCAATGACTGCGTTCGATTTCATGACTTCTTTTTCGTTGAGGAAGACGGGACAGCAGGCGCGGCGCTCGCCTGCGCTGCGGCCGAGGTGAGCCACGGCAGCACCGATTCGGTGATGGCCGCAGCGGCGACGACGGAATCCTTCGCGCGCAACGCCACAGCGTCGCAAAGCGCTTCGATGACTGCCAGCACCGCGGCTTCCGAGTTCGCCGCGAGGCGCCTTTCGGAGCGGATCAGCAGCGTGAGATCGGCGAAGCGCGCGAGCGGCGAGTCGATGCTGTCGGTGAGCGCGAGCACGCGCGCGCCCAGCTTCGCAGCGTGGCGCGAGAGCTTGATCGTGTCGTCCACGTAGCGCGGAAACGCAATGCCGATCACCAGATCGTCCTTGTTCGCGCCGAGCAGCCTGCGCGCGGAATGTGTGGGACCGCCGACCGTGGAGAGCGCCTGCACGTTGTCGAGATAAGGCAGCAGCGCGTTCTCCATGAGCCCGGCGAGAAAGGCGCTCGTGCCCGAGCCGATCACGTACACGCGGCGCGCCGAGAGAATCGCGTCCACGGCTGCTGCGGCCGCTTTGCTGTCGATCGACTGGCGCGACAGGCGCAGGTTCGACTCGGCCTGCTCCAGCGAAGCGCCGAACAGTTCGGCGCCGCTTGTGGGCGATTCCTGCGCGCTGCGCAACCGCTCGACCGGCGCGAGCGTGGCCTCGAAGCCGCGCACGAGCGCATCGCGAAACTGCGGATAGCCGTCGAACCCAAGCGATCGCGCAAAGCGGTTGGCCGTAGCCACCGAAGCGCCCACCGCGTTCGCCAGTTCGTCGATACGCATGGTCGCGGCGTGGAACAGATTCGCGAGCACGTACTCGGCCATGCGCCGGTGGCCCGGCGTAAGAACGGGCATCGCGGCGGTGATGCGCGCGACGATCTCGGCTTCGGGCGTGTCGGGAGTTGTCGGTCGGGTTGGCATGCGTGGGCCGGGGTTGGGACGGCGAGTCCGTAAATTAAATTACATGGACGGATCTTAGTGAAAATTAATTTTCATTGCGCCCTGGGTTTACCCTATTCGAGGTAAACAAGGCGTGGATTATCTTGACCACGCGCAACGAGGCACGAACTTGTGCGCCTCGAACACGTTGCAGCACTTTGGAAGGAGAACCCGGCAGAAGCCGGAAAGACACGTCGCCTCGCGGCGAGATGAGAGCTGCACTTGCCGCCAGCAAGGCGCCAGCGGCATTCAGTCAAATGAAAACGGAGTGCGCAGCTTCACGCATGCAACGCCGCCATCGGCCTGGCGCCCGGTGCCACCCGCCAGGTATTGCGCCCAGCGCGCTTGGCTTCATACATGGCCGCATCAGCAAGACAAAGCGGATCGTCGGCGAGCGGCTTGTTCTCGTCCTCGACCGAGAGCACCTCGCTCGTCGTGTCCACAACACCCGCAGCACGCGCGGCGCCGGTCAGCACGACACCCACGCTTGCGCTCGTCTCGATCACGCGGTCCGCAATGACGAAGGTCTTCGACACGTCGCGGCAAATCGCCGCCGCGATGCGCTCGCCGGCGCGCGCGTCGCTCACGCCGCGGCTCGCCACCACGAATTCGTCGCCGCCCAGGCGGCTCACCACGTCGCCCGTGCGCACGGTGGCGACGAGCCTGCGCGCGACCTCCTTGAGTAAAGCGTCGCCCACGTCGTGGCCGTAGCGGTCGTTGATGGACTTGAAGCCGTCCATGTCCATGAAGAAGAGCGCGAACGGCTCGCCGCTTGCGCGCAGTTCGCATAGCGCCTCCTGCAGCGCGCGCCGGTTCGCAAGGCCCGTGAGCGGGTCGATCAGCGCGCCTTCGCGCAGGCGTTGCTCGGTGCGGCGCTGTTCGGTCACGTCGTGCGCCATCACGTAGAAGCCTGTCACCTTGCCCTCGCGCCTGGCCGGAATGTAGGTGGCCGACCATACGTGATCGGTGTCCGCCCGGTAACGCACCTCGTCGCAAGTCACGCGTTCGCCGGACAGCGCGCGCGCAAAGAGCGGCTGCAACTGCGCGAACACTTCGGGGCGCAGCGTTTCGCTCAGGCTACGCCCGCGCAACGCGGCAGGCTCTGCACCGAACACGCGCCTGAACGTCTCGTTGTTGAACTGGTAGCAAAGATCTCGATCGACCACGGCGATCAGCGCCGGCACGTTGTCGGTGATGGTCTGCAGCGCATCGCGGCTGCGCCGCAACTCCGCCGTGCGCTCACGCACGCGCTCTTCGAGTTCGACGTGATAGTTGCGCAGCGCCTCTTCGCTCTTCTTGCGGCTTGTGATGTCCTGCACCGCCGCGATGAAATGCAGCGGCGCGCCCGACACGTCACGCACGAGCGACACCGCGAGATTGACCCACACGGCCTGGCCGTCGGGCCGCAGATAGCGCTTTTCGATCGCATACGTAGCCTGGCGGCCCGCAAGCAGTTCGGCCACAAGCGCCAGGTCGGCGGCGATATCGGCCGGGTGCGTGACCGAAGCGAACGTGCGCCGGCGCAGCTCGCTCTCCTCATAGCCGATGATCTCGGAGAACTTCTGGTTCACGTCGAGAAAACGGCCGTCGAGATCGACCACGGCCTTGCCGATCGGCGTTTGCTGGAACACGGTCCGAAAGCGCGCCTCGCTGATGGCGAGCGAGCGGCGGTCGCGCTCGTGCGCCGCGCGCGAGCGGTTCAGCTGCCGGCGTAACTCCAGTTCGCGTTCGACGAGGTGCGCGAAGTCCGCGAGCATCGCGCGTTGAACTTCGTCGAACGTGCGCGGCTTTTCGTCGATGAGGCAAAGCGTGCCGACCACCTGGCCGTCGGCGAGACGCAGCGGCGAGCCCGCATAAAAGCGAATGTTCGGTGCGCCCGTGACGAGCGGATTGTCCAGAAAGCGCTCGTCGTCCAGCGCGTCTTCCACCACGAGCATGCGTTTGCTCAGCACGGCATGCGCACAGAACGACACGCTGCGCGGCGTCTCGCACGCGGCCAGCCCGTGGTGAGACTTGAACCACTGGCGGTCTTCGTCCACGAGCGAGATCAGCACGATCGGCATGTCGAACGCGAAGGCGGCGAGCCGCGAGATGCGGTCGAATGCCTCTTCGGGATCGGTGTCGAGTATGTCGAGTTGCCGCAGCGCCCGAAGGCGGACGTCCTCATCCGGAGGAAGCGGAGCAGTGATCATCTTGGGGGGCCCGGCAGGGCGAATACGGTTGCCTGGCGCTTTCCACACCGGCGCGCCTTGCCTGGGTTTACGGCCGGATCAAGCAAAAACTGAAGCGCAGGAATGGCCGAACCACGCGCGCGGCGCAAGCCTCACGCGCCAGGCATTTCCCGCATGCACAAGCCACATATTAAGTGCACGAACGTTCGGTATACGTATGGTTTCGCAATCTTCGTACTCACCGCTTTCCTGGCCGTGTTGCCGGCGCGGCCCGGCCCAAGGGCGCTGCGTATCCCGCCACCGAAATATCGCCACATTGGAATTGATACGGCATCCGAACGATATGCCATTTTTAACCGATTGGTTACCGTGTCGCGAAATCGATCAAGCCCTTTAAAAAAATATGTCTGGCGACTTCAGCAACGCTTTTTCTCCGCCGTAAAAAGGGCAAAGCTCCACCCGTTCCGGTGTCACCATGAGAACCCTTGCGCAATCACTGCGACTGAAACAGACCACTGGCGTCGCCACCGCGGCGCGTATTGCCGCTGGCCGCGGCGCCAGCACGCGCATGAGCGCGGCGCCCCGTGCGCGTCGCGCAGCGTCGCGCTTCGCTCATACGCATAACCGCACGTCGCGTCACTACGCTGTGCGCCGCCTCGCGGCGCAGGCGCGCACGCGCAGAATCTAACGCCACACTTCTGAAGCGTCTCGTCGAGCCGGCCTGAATCGATTGACCGGTATCACTTCAAGAATGAAAAGGTAGACATCATGTTTGTAGCAATTGGCTGGATTGTCGTGCTCGGATCGGTGATCGGGAGCTTCGTGGGCGTGGGAGGACATCTGCCCGCACTCGTTCAACCATTCGAACTCCTGTGTATTTTCGGCGCGGCGCTGGGCGCGTTCGTGGTGAGCAACCCCACGGCCACGCTCGGCAAAACGCTCAAGGCGCTGCCCACCTGCTTCAAGGGCGGCGGCTACACGAAGGCGCAATACCTGGAGTTGATCGCCCTTCTCTACGAGCTGCTGCAAAAGGCGCGCAAGGAAGGCATGATGGCGCTCGAAGCCGACATCGAGTCGCCCGAGAACAGCCCGACTTTCCAGAAGTACGCGCGCGTGCTCTCCGACCATCATCTGCTCGACTTCATCGTCGACTATCTGCGCATGATGTCGAGCGGCAACGTGAATCCCATGGAAATGCAGGACCTCATGGACGAAGAACTCGACACGCACCACTCCGAAGTGTCGATTGCGCCCAACGCCATCCAGAAGATGGCCGACGGCCTGCCCGCCTTCGGCATCGTGGCAGCCGTGATGGGCGTGGTGCACACCATGGGCTCGGTGGGCAAACCGCCCGCCGTGCTCGGCGAGATGATCGCGGGCGCACTCGTGGGCACGTTCCTCGGCATTCTGCTTGCCTACGGTTTCGTCGGCCCGATTGCCGACCTGCTCAACGCCAAGGGCCGCGCCGCCAGCAAGCCGTTCCAGTGCGTGAAGGCCGTGCTGCTCGCCTCGCTGGCCGGGTATGCGCCGCCCGTGGCCGTGGAGTTCGGCCGCAAGGTGCTCTTCACGTCCGACCGCCCTAGCTTCCAGGAGCTCGACGAAGCGGTGCGCGCCACCAAAACGCCGAAGGCCGCTTAGGAGTCCAGACATGGCCGAACGCACGCCTGGCTCGCGCGCCGCGCGCGACACCGAGGGCAGCAAGACCACGCTCGTGGTGCGCCGCGTGAAAAAAGGCGGACACGAAGGCCACCACGGCGGGGCATGGAAGATCGCCTATGCCGACTTCGTGACCGCGATGATGGCGTTTTTCCTCTTGATGTGGCTGCTCGGCTCGACGTCGCAGTACGACCGCGACGGCATCGAGAAATACTTCAACACGCCGCTGTCGGCCATGCTCGGCAGCACGCCTAATGCCGCGAACCCCAACCCGAGCGTGGTGCAAGGCGGTGGCCGCGACCTCTCCAGCAAGACGCCCGCCGTGGGCGGCTCGAACGCGCAGCCTACGCTCTCGCACGCCGTGCCCGTGGAAGCTACCGACAAGTCGCGTCTTTCGCAGCTCAAGGAAAAGCTCTCGGCGCTCATCGAGCGCAAGCCGGAATTGCGCGCGTACCGCGACCAGATCCGCATATCGATCACGGACGAAGGCCTGCGCATCGAACTGGTCGACTCGCTCAAACGCCCCATGTTCGCAACCGGCAGCGCGAAGCTCGAAGACTACGCGTACGAGATCCTCGTGCTGATCGGCAGCGCGCTCAACGACGTGGACAGTGGTGTGTCGATCGCGGGGCACACCGACTCGGTGCCCTACTCGGGGGGCCTTGTGGGCTATTCGAACTGGGAGCTTTCGAGCGAGCGCGCCAACGCCGCACGCCGCGCGCTGGTGGCCGGCCATCTGAGCGAGGAGAAATTGCTCCAGGTGCGCGGTCTCGCCGATGTCCTGCCGCTCGACCACGACACGGCGGACAGCCCGCTGAACCGCCGCATCAGCATTCTGGTGATGACCAAGGCCGCCGAGCGCGCGTTCTTCGAGCAGGCGAAACGCTACGACGTCGATCCGCCGCAAAAGGCCGCCACGCCCGCCTCATCAGGCTCTTGAAGCGGGCTGCTACGGCGCGGTACGCCGTTTGCTGTATTCCCGGCAGGCGGCCAGAACCGCCGCGGCATCGCCTGCCGCCTGACACGGGAATCGTCGGGAGTCTGGCCGGACTCGATATTGTTCCCCTCATAGATGGAGACCGTCATGCCAACCTTCATTCCTCCGCCCATGCCGACCGGCGATGGCGCGCGCATCGTCGGCAAAGGCCGCGTGAGCGCTGCGGGGCCGGGCCCCGACGTGATGGCCGCCAGCACGCTCGATAGCGACCGCGTGCTGAGTTCGGACGGCCAGGAAGTCGGCAAGATCAAGGAAATCATGCTCGACGTGCAGAGCGGCCGCGTGGCCTATGTGGTGATGTCGAGCGGCGGCTTTCTCGGCATTGGCGACAAGCTGCTCGCCATCCCCTGGAGCGCGCTCATGCTCGACACGAGCCGCAAGTGCTTCCTGCTCAACGTGTCGTCCGAGCGCGTGAAGGAAGCGCCGGGCTTCGATCGGGACAGCTGGCCCTCCATGGCCGACGCAACCTGGGGCAGCACCCTGCACGCGTATTACGGTGCCGAGCCGTATTGGGCAGCAGTCGAGCCGGTGACGCCGCGCCACTGAGCGTTGAGCGTTCAACGCTGGGCTCCGAACGCCAAGCAGGCGTTCGGAGTTGCAAATCGCGTCGAGGGCACGTAGGCGTTCAGCGCGGCGATGTCCCGGCGTTCGCCGCCACTTGCGGCGCCTCGGGAGCGCACGTGTCCTCCAATGCCCACGTGTTCACCGTGCGCCGCATCGGGCAAGCGATCACCCTGGCCACGCGGCTCGCCTGCGAGGCCTCCGGCACGCTCCAGCCGCTATCCGCCAGCGCTCGCACGCGTTGCCTGAACGCGATCTGCAAGGCATCCGATTTCACCGACACCTCGTTCTGCCAGCCCTCCGGCACGCGAACCGGCCGAATGCGCCGAAGCACAGCGTGGTCTTCCTCGAAAATGCGCAGATTGCGCGCGCGAAAACGCCCGTCGAAAAGCGCATTGCGCAGGAAGCTGCGGCCCATCATCCAGAACGTCTGCGTGCGCCCCGCATCCACCGGCACATGCGCCGACGCGATATGGATGCGCCACCCATTGGCCAGCGTGAGTTCGAGCGTCGCGCACGGGCCGCTCAGGTGAAAGCCCGTTTGCGTGACCACGTCGACATGCTCGCCCGTGGGCTCGCGGCGCAGCCACCCCTTGCGCACGGGCCGGCGCATCACGAGCCGCGCGTGGCCGCTCCAGGCGCTGGCGTTCACATTGACTGCGTCGAATTCGGGGCGGTCGGGCGCGCCGAACGAACTGCCGTGCACGAAGGGCGCGTGCGCGAAATCGAGCCCGTTCTCGATCACGCGTTCCCAGTTCGCCTCCCACGCGTAAGTGCCGTACACGACGCGCACGCCCGCGTCGTCGGCCCAGCCGAGATCGGGCAGCGGCGGCCGCTCTTCTTCCGGCAGGTCGCCCACGAACGCCCAGATCCAGCCGTGACGCTCTATCACGGGGTAGCCGTCCACGCGCGCTCGCGCCGGAATGCGCGCCTGCGGCTGCGCCGGAATGTGGGTGCAAACGCCGTCGCCGCCATAGCGCCAGCCGTGGTACGGGCACTGGACCTCGCCGTTCACACGGCGCCCGGCCGCAAGCGATGCGCCGCGATGCGCGCAGATATCGGAAAGCAGTTGCGCGCGGCCCTGAGCGTCGCGAAAGGCGACGAAGCGGTGGCCGAGAAGCGTGACCGGCAGCAACTGCTCGCGCAGGTCTGCGGCGGCTGCCACGACGTACCAGAGGTTTTTCAGCATGACGGATGGGAGCAGCGAATCGAATGCGCCAATTGGACCAGATTTTGGGTCCCGATGGCGACAGGCGCACAATACGTGCCGTTACGGCACGACTTCGATGTCGCCTTCACTTGCCAACCCCGGCAACCCCACAGGTAACCCCAACCATGACCCAGTTCTTCAGCGAAGCCGCCTCCGCCGAGGCCGTCAATGCGCGTATTGGCGAAAGCGCCGACGCGCGTCTGCGCGAGGTGATGAGCGCGCTCGTGCGTCACCTGCACGCGTTCGCGAAAGAAGTACAGCTGACCCAGCCGGAATGGGAAACCGCCATCGACTTCCTCACCACGGCCGGGCAGCTTTGCAGCGCCGAGCGCCAGGAGTTCATCCTGCTCTCGGACACGCTAGGGTTTTCCATGCTCGTCGACGCCATCAACAACCGCCGCCCGGGCGCGGCCACCGAAAACACAGTATTCGGCCCATTCCACGTGGCCGGCGCACCCGAGCGCGAGATGGGCGCATGCATCACCGCCGACGGCCGGGGCGAGCCCTGCCTGTTCGAGGGCCGCGTGCTCGACCTCGAAGGCCGCCCGGTGGAAGGCGCGCGCATCGACGTGTGGTCCGACAATGCCGACGGCTACTACGATGTGCAGCAGCCCGGCGTACAGCCCAAGTGGAACAACCGCGGCATCTTCACGACCGGCGCGGACGGCGCGTACCGCTTCGTCGGCATCAAGCCGGTCTCGTACCCGATCCCGCACGACGGCCCGGTGGGCAAGATGCTCGCCAGCCTCGGCCGCCACCCGTACCGGCCCGCGCACATGCATTTCCTCATCACCGCGCCGGGCTTCCAGAAGGTGGTCACGCACACTTTCGTGGGCGACGATCCGTACCTGCAGTCGGACGCCGTGTTCGGCGTGAAAGCGTCGCTCGTCGCGCCGTACGAGCGCATGGCCGACAGCGACACGCCGTGGCGCTCCACGTTCGATTTCGTGCTCATGCCGCTCGCGCTGAACGCCTGATCCCGCAATGCGGCGAACTGGACGCGATATCGCGCCCTGCTCGCCGCATTGTCCGCCGCTCCCGGGTCATAGACTGGTCTCGCAGTCGAACGAACAACTGGGAACACCTTGGGGGCGGCGATGCGGGTCACGAACTGGATTCTGGTGCTGGAATGCGCGTATATGGAGTTTTCCAGCTGGCGCGGCAAGAACGTGTATCGCCGCACGGTGGCGTATGACAACGTGGTTTGGTGCTAGGCCGAAGCCTCGAGCCATCGACGCAACGCCAATCCTCCACTACAGTCGAAGACTTTGAAGGCGCGCGCTAGAGACGCCCGCCTCCCGTCATCGTTGCTGGAATCGAGGATTCGAACATGCTGTTCCCCGCAGTTGCCACCGTCGCCTTGCTGATCGTGGTGTATGTCCACGTGAACATTCCGCGCTTCACGGAGCGAGGGCCGAAGCGCATTCTCGCCCACGCCACGCTGTTGCTGGCTGGCCTTTGCTTCGGAGTGGTCGGCGCAATGATGTCCGGTACGATCGCGCCGCCCTGGGCGGTGATCGCGTGCGGCCTGGGCGTCGTGCATCTGCCGGCGCTCTGCGTGCTCGTGCTCAAGCGCTTCGGGCATTCCGGGCGCAGCTAATACAAGCCGCGCCCGCCCTCCTCAAACGCGATTCAACGCGGGCCGCCCGTCCAGCACGGCGGCCACGTTATCCAGCGCCGTAAAGCCCATCTGATCGCGTGTTTCCACCGTGGCGCTCGCCATGTGCGGCGTGAGGAAGACGTTGTCGAGGCCGGCAAAGCGCTTGTCGACATTGGGCTCATTGCGATACACGTCGAGGCCCGCGCCGAACAGATGCCCCGAGGTCAGGGCGTCGTACAGCGCATCTTCATCCACGAGGCCGCCGCGCGCCGCGTTGATGAATACCGCACCCTTCGGCAAGAGCCCAAATTCTTTTTTCGTCATCAAGGGCGCGCCGCCACCCGGCACGTGCAGTGTGAGCACTTCGCAATGCGGCAGCATCTCCTCGAAGCTCGCGTACCAGGTCGCGCCGTTCTCCACCGAAGGCGAGGCACGGTTGATATCGGTGTAGATCACGCGCATGCCGAATCCGAGCGCGCGCTTCGCCACGGCCCGGCCAATGCGGCCAAAGCCCACGATGCCCAGCGTCTTGCCATTCACGCGCGTGCCCAGCATGTCGGTCATGCCGAACGATTTGCCCCAGCCGCTGCGCATGATCCGTTCGTACTCCGATGCACGCCGGCACGCCGCCAGCACGAGCAGCATGGAGAAGTCGGCTGTGCATTCGGTCAATGCGTCGGGCGCGTTCGTCACCACGATGCCGCGTTCGCGCGCAGCGGCAACATCGAGGTGATCGACGCCCGCACTCGCGTTGGCGACGATTTTCACGCAATCAGGCAGCGCGGCGATATGTTCCGCCTGCAACCCCGACTTCTTGCCGATGAGCACCGCCGGCACGGCATGCTGCTTGCAGAACTCGACCACGGACCACGCGTCCATATCGGCGTCGGTCACGAAGGCATGGAACTCGGCGACGGCGCGATTCGCCACTGCGGCAGGCACTTTTCGCGCGATCAGGAGCCTGGTGCGTTGATTTTCCGGCATGGTGTTTTTCCCTTTGGGTATGAACAGACGTCGAGAGACTACGAAAGCGTCTGCCGGCCGGTCAATATTGATTGGGTGAATCAAGTTCTGGTGAGCGCTATGGCCCTGTATTCGCATCAGCGCGTGTGGACGCGCCGCTTCGCGCTTCCCGCGCATCAGGAAAACCCTGATCCGGCGCCCAGAATCAAGGCCTCAGATGTTGATTCAACGAATCAAGATTGCTGCACGCCTGACGCGAATGCAATTCTTTTCCCGTGTTCAATGGAATCGGAAAGAGGACGGGAAATGCCTGCATCGAAAAAGTTCGCCGCCGTAACGGGCGCTGGCTCCGGCATCGGCCGCGCCACCGCCGTAGCGCTCGCCAACGCCGGGTTCGCCGTTGCGCTGATCGGCCGCCGGATCGAGCCGCTGCTCGAGACGAAGGAACTCATCGGCAACGAGGGTGGCGAGGCCCACCCATTTTCCGCAGATGTGACAAATGCCGAATCGGTCGAACACGCCTTCGCGCAAATCGCCAAGACTTTCGGCCGTCTCGATGTGCTGTTCAACAATGCGGGCCGCAACGCGGGCGCCGTGCCGCTGGAAGACTACGAAGTCGACTTCTGGAACGATGTGGTCGCAACCAATCTCACCGGCGTGTTTCTGTGCGCACGCGCCGCGTACCGGCTCATGAAAGCGCAGTCGCCGCAAGGCGGACGCATTATCAACAATGGCTCGATCTCCGCGCATTCGCCGCGCCCGCACACCATCGCTTATTCGGCCACGAAGCACGCCGTGACGGGCATTACCAAATCAATCGCGCTGGATGGCCGCGCTTACAACATCGCGTGCAGCCAGATCGACATCGGCAATGCGGCGACGCCGCTCACCGAGCGCATGAACAAAGGCGTGCTGCAAGCCGATGGACGCCTCGCGCCCGAAGCGCGCATGGACGTCACGCACGTCGCGAATGCAGTCGTGCACATGGCGAGCCTGCCGCTCGAAGCCAATGTGCTCAACATGACGATCATGGCGAGCGCCATGCCGTTTGTCGGCCGGGGATAGCGCAACGCCGCACCCAATGAACGCCCAACATAAATAAAGCAGGCGTCAGAACTGATATTGGAGACACCGATGAAAGTCGCAGAGGAACAAGTTTTGCCCGCGCAAACTCCGGCCTACGCGGACAGCGCAAAGCGCTCCAGGGTCCGGTACTTCGTACTCTCGATGCTGCTCGTGGCGACCGTGCTGAACTTCGTCGACCGCTCGGCATTGGGCATCGTGGCGCCCGGCCTTTCGAAAGATCTCGCGCTCAACAAGATGCAGATGGGCGAGTTGTTCGCGGCGTTCGGCCTCGCCTATTCGATCGCGCTCCTGCCAGGCGGCATTCTCACCGACGTGCTCGGCTCGCGCGTGGCCTATGCGCTCTCGCTCGTGGGCTGGTCGATCGCCACGCTCACGCAGGGCCTCGCTAGCGGCTATCACATGCTGCTCGGCTCGCGCCTCACGATGGGCGCGCTCGAAGCCCCGGCCTTCCCCTCGAACACGCGCGCCGTCACGTTGTGGTTTCCCGCGCAGGAACGCGGCTTTGCCACGAGCGTCTACGTGATGGGGCAATACGTGGGCACGCCTCTCTTCACCGGCTTGCTGCTGTGGATTTCCGCGGCCTATGGCTGGCGCACCGTGTTCTTCGTGACGGGCGGCTTCGGCATTCTCTTCAGCATGGTCTGGTATCGCATGTATCGCGATCCGCATCAACATGGCTCGGTCAATGCCGCGGAGCTTCAATACATCAACGAGGGCGCAACGCCCGCCGCGCGCAAGCCGCGCGAGAAGTTCGACTGGCGCATGGCGCTCAAGCTGCTCAGATACCGCCAGATCCTCGCCATCTGCCTCGGCAAGTTCTGCAACAACACGCTGCTCGTGTTCTTCACGACGTGGTTCATGACGTACCTGATCGAAGCGCGTCACATGTCGATGATCAAGGTGGGCATTTTTCAGGCCATGCCTTTCATTGGCGCGACGGTCGGCATTCTCTCGGCGGGCTTTCTTTCGGACTTCTTTATCCGGCGCGGCGTGTCGATCTCGGCCGCGCGCAAGGCGCCGCTCATCATCGGCACGATGCTGGGCGCCTCGATCGTGCTCGTGAATTTCGTCGAGTCGAACGAAGTCGTGATCGCCATTCTCACCGTGGCCTTCTTCGCGCAGGGCATTGGCTCCATGTCGTGGGCCGCCGTTTCTGAAATCGCGCCGCGTCAATACGTGGGCCTCACGAGCAGTATCACGAGTCTGGCAGCGAACATCGCAGGCGTCACGACGCCGCTCATGATCGGCTATATCACGCAACACACCGGGCACTTCTATTGGGCGCTCAATCTCATGGGCGCGATCTGCCTGCTTGGCACGCTCTCGTATTCGCTGTTGCTCGGCAAGCTCTCGCGCATCGAACTCTGACACTCGCACATTCGTGGTGAAAAACGCATGATCGATTTCAAGTGGGACCATCTCCAGCTCTGCTCGGCAAACGCAGAGGCCACCGCCGCATGGTTCGAACGATGCCTGAACGCTGAAATCGTGCGCAGGCCGGGCCGCGTCGATCTGCGCATCGGCGAGATCAACCTGTTCATCACGCAATTGACCGGCGAGCCTGACGCACGGCGAACGCATCATGCACCCTCGCAAGGCATCGACCATTTCGGCGTGGTGGTGGACGATCTCGATGCGGCCTTCGCACATCTCACGCACCATGAAGCGGAAATCGTCGAACCAGTGAAGCAGATTCGTGCTGGCGTGCGCGCCTGCTTCGTGCGCGCACCGGGCGAGATTCTCATCGAAGTGCTCGAGCGGCGGCCCGCAGAGATGACTTTTCGCTGAAAAACCGTCAATATTGCCGCTGAATATCCGCACTGCCCCGTCTGCCCCGCCATGCCAAACTGGATCACCCTGACTGAAGCCGCCCGACAACTCGGCGTACAGGCGCAGACCGTCTACGCATACGCCAGCCGCGGCAATATCGCGGTCATGCCCGATCCGCACGATCCGCGCAAGAGCCTCTACCGCGCCGAAGACGTTGCCAGCCTGTGCCGCAAGAAGCAGGTGGGCCGCAAGCGCGAGGCGCTCGCCGCGGGCACGATCTTCGGCGCGGAGCCGTGCATCTACAGCAGCATCACCACCTTCTCGAAGGGCCGCCCGTATTACCGGGGACGCGACAGCATCGCCATGGCGCAGACGGCCACGCTCGAAGACGTGGCCACGCTCCTTTGGAACGCGCGCACGGACGTGACGTTCGAAGCCGCCGACGTGCGTCTGCACGGCGACGAGCGCGGCCGCGAATGCGCCTTCACTTCGCTCGCGGCCATCGCGGCGCGCGGCCACTCCACCCTTGGGCGCACCGACACGGCCTTGCACGTCGAAGCGGGTCGGCTCGTGGCGATCATCGCCCATGCATTCGGCGCGCGCTGCGAGGCATCGGCAAACGCCGCACCGCCGCCGGTTCACGAGCGCCTCGCGCTAGGCTGGGGCCAGGGCGGCGAGGGCGCGGAGTTGATCCGCCGCGCGATGGTGCTCGTGGCCGACCACGAGATCACGAGTTCGGCGTTCGCTGCACGCATTACAGCGTCCACAGGCGCGTCGTTGCCGGGCTGCCTGCTCACGGGCCTCGCCACCCTCTCCGGCCCGCTGCACGGCGACGCATCGGGCCGCGTGCGCGCGGTATTCGACGACGTGGGCCGGCTCGGCGCGGAGCATGTCGTCGCTCATCATTTGCAGTCGGCCATTCCCATTCCGGGGTTTGGACATCATCTCTATCCCGACGGCGACCCGCGCGCCGACGCCCTGCTCGAAGTGCTGGACCCTCCTGCGGAGCTTGCCTCCTTCATCGAGAAGGTCGTGGCGCTAACGGGTCTCAAACCGAATATCGACGTGGCGCTCGCCACCCTCGCCGCGCAACTGAAGCTGCCGCGCGACGCCTCGTTCGCCCTCTTCGCCACCGCGCGCAGCGTGGGGCTGCTCGCGCATTGCATCGAGCAGCTCAGGGTGGGCAAGGTCATCCGCCCGCGCGGCCGCTACACCGGGCCCGCGCTCGAAGACGCCAACGCGGCCGCGAGCGCGGAAGAGAACGCCAAAACGCCCGACGCGGCGACGCTCGAAAAGAACCGCCTCTTTAAGTCTGTGGTGCGCTGAGGAACGCGCGTAGCGAGAATTCGTCGTTCTCGCACTCGCCCCATTTCTATCCCCAATATTCAGTTATCCATAGTGATAAAGCGCTTTATCGTATCCGATAAAGCGCTACCTGGCTTTGGACGGAAGTGCGATTCGCTTGCACAATTTTCTGCGCTTACGATGCGGGCAAAATAATCCAGCGCGCTGGCTCGTAACTCGTCGCGAGGTGCTGTATGCTCTGCGCCGCAACTTCGACCAGAAAAGATTTAACGCGTCCATGACACAGTCATTCCATCCGTTCCTGCCGTTCGTGCGCCCCGAAATCGACGAGGAAACCATCCAGGGCGTCGCCGACGTGCTGCGCTCGGGCTGGATCACGACCGGCCCGCAGAACCAGGCGTTCGAGGCGGCGCTCTCCGAGTACTGCGGCGGCCGTCCCGTGCGCACCTTCAACTCCGGCACGGCGACGCTCGAAATCGGGCTGCGCATTGCCGGTGTGGGTCCCGGCGATGAAGTCATCACGACGCCCGCCTCGTGGGTCGCGACCAGCAACGTGGTCTACGAAGTGGGTGCGACGCCCGTGTTCGCCGACATCGATCCCGTCACGCGCAACATCGACCTCGACAAGCTCGAAGCCGCCATCACGCCGAAGACGAAAGCCATCATCCCGGTCTTTCTCTCGGGTCTGCCCGTCGACATGGATCGGCTTTACGCGATTGCCCGCCAGCACAAGCTGCGCGTGATCGAGGACGCCGCGCAGGCGTTCGGCTCGAGCTGGAACGGCAAGCGCATCGGCGCGATCGGCGACATCGTCTCGTTCAGCTTCCACGCCAACAAGAACCTCACGTCGATCGAAGGCGGCGCACTCGTCCTCAACGACGAAGCCGAGGCCATGCTCGCGCAGAAGTACCGCTTGCATGGGATCACGCGCACGGGCTTCGATGGCATGGACTGCGACGTGCTCGGCGGTAAATACAATCTTTCGGATGTGGCGGCGCGCGTCGGGCTCGGCCAGATCAAGCACATCGAGCGCTTCGCCGCGCAGCGTCGTGCGCTTGCGCGGGCCTATTTCGCGGGTTTCGAGGGCAGCGCAGCCGTGAAGCTCGGCATGAGCCTGCCGCTCGCCGATTTCGCCAACAGCAACTGGCACATGTTCCAGATCACGCTGCCGCTCGAAAAGCTGGCGATCGACCGCGCGGGTTTCATGGGTGAACTCAAGGAGCGCGGAATCGGCTCGGGCGCACACTATCCCGCCATTCACCTCTTCACGCTGTACCGCGAGCGTGGTTTCAAGGCGGGCATGTTCCCGCACGCGGAGCGCTTCGGCGCGAGCACGGTCACGTTGCCGCTCTTCACGCAGATGACCGAAGCCGACGTGGCGCGCGTGTGCAGCGCGGTGAACGAAATCTGCGCAAAGTTTACAAAATAAGCATGTCTAAATAGCTCGCAATCCCCCATCAAATACGGAACTTCGTCACCGACTCGACGAGCCACGCCGCCTGCTGCCTCAAACTCTCGGCGGCGGCGGCGCTTTCTTCGACTAGCGCGGCATTCTGCTGCGTCGTCTGATCCATCTGACCGACGGCTGTCACCACCTGCTGGACGCCAACGCTTTGCTCGGCGCTGGCGCGGCTGATCTCGCCAACGACGATCGTCACGCGATGAATCGCCTCGACGATCCGGCCCATCGTCGCTCCGGCCTCGCCCGCGAGCGAAGAGCCCGACTCCACGCGCGCGACGCTGTCCACGATCAGCGCCTGGATTTCCTTCGCGGCCTGGGCACTGCGCTGAGCGAGGCCGCGCACTTCGCTCGCGACGACCGCAAAGCCGCGGCCCTGTTCGCCCGCGCGCGCCGCTTCCACGGCGGCATTGAGCGCGAGAATATTGGTTTGCGCGGCGATGCCTTCGATGATGCCGATGATGTCCGCGATCTTGCGCGCACTCTCGTCGATGCCTTTCATGGTTTCGACAACCTGATTCACGACCTTGCCGCCCTGCGCCGCGATCGACGACGCGCCAGCGGCCAACTCGCGCGCCTCGTGCGCGTTTTCCGCGTTCTGCCGTATGGTCGCGCTGAACTGCTCCATCGACGCTGCCGTTTCCTGCAGCGCGCTAGCCTGCAATTCCGTGCGCTGGCTGAGATCGGCGTTGCCCGAAGCGATCTGCGTAGAGCCGGTTGCGATCGCCTCGCTGCCATTGCGCACCTGCGCGACGATCCCGGTGAGTGAGGTGGCCATCGTGCGCATCGCGGCCATGAGGCTATCGGTGTCGCCTGGCCGCACATGCAGGTCGATGTCGAGCTTGCCTGTAGCCATCTCGCGTGCGGCGGCGCGCGCATCGTCGGGTTCGCCGCCAAGCTTGCGCGTGATCGTGCGCGAGAACACGACGGCGCCGGCAATGCCCGCCAGCACTGTGAGCGTCATCGCGACGACGCTCGCCAGCATCGCGCGGCGCTGCAGGCTTTTCGCTCGCGCGGCCGCGGCGGCAGTCTGCTCGACGATCCTCGCGCCGGTCTCGCGCAGCAGGACCACCGGCTCGCGATCGAGGCCATCCATCGCGAGGTCGCCGACCGACGTGTCGTAACCCGAGGCCTTGAACCGGTCGATCGCCTTGCGGTACGCAACACCCATTTGCGCATGCAACACATTGAAGCGCTCGATCTTCGTGCGCGCCTCGCCAGGCGGCAGTTCACGCGCGAGCGCCTCAGTCGTGCTGCGGCATGTCTCTTCGAACTTCTGGAACCCGGTCCAGTACTTGTCGAACTGGGCGGGATTCTTCCCGCGCAGCACGACGTCCTTGCCGTTTTGCACCTGGTTCTTGAACGCGACCATCGCCTCGGATACCTGGCGCGCCTGCGCGCCATCGACGCCGATCAGTCTCGCGTACGCATCTGCCGCGCTGTTCATTTCGGCGATACCGAACACGCCCGCCGCCGATGCGGTCAGCAGTGCGGCGCCCAACGCCAGCGGGAGTTGATGGACCAGCTTCATGGATCACCCCTTCGAATGGAGCAGAAAGCAGCGCACCGGCGCTCACGCCATGCGTTTGCCGTGTACCGCGTCACCTGGATTTATTATTCTGTTAGGAGTTCGAATAACAGTGGATTCGAAAATACGCGCTTCCGTGCACGGGCGGCGCGTCGCGCCGCCCTGCTGCCCTCACGTCACTTCACGAACGCAATGGCGACCGGAGTCGGCACTTCGGCCGACTGCCCGGTATCGGACACCAGGCCCGTAGCGGTGTCGATGCCGAAGACGTTGACCTTGCCGCTGCGCTGATTCGCAACGAGCAGCCACTTGCCCGACGCATCGATCCCGAAGCCCCACGGCTTCTCGCCACCCGACGACGTGCGTTGAATTTGCGTCAACTCGCCCGACGCCTGGTCTATGCGGTACACGATCAGCGCGTTTTCCGCGCGATTCTCGACATAGACGAAACGCCCGTCGCCGCTCACGGCCACTTCGGCTCCACTCTTCACGCCCTGGAATTCGGGGCTCGCGGTCTCTACCGTTTGCACGAGCGTCAACTGTCCTTGCGACGCATCCCAATGCAGCACCATGATCTGCGCGCTCAGTTCGGTCAGCAGATAAACGTACTTGCCGTTCGCACCGAATGCCAGATGGCGCGGACCGCTGCCCGGCGGCACGACGAACTGGTGCGCGCTCGCGCCGTCCGCAGGTGTCAGCGTGCGCGTGGCGCGATCGAAGCCATACACGAAAACGCGATCCGCACCGAGATCCGGCACGAGCGCGTAGTGGCCCGAGGGATCGACGACGGCGTTGTGTGCATGCGCACTCGCCTGCCGGCGGTTCGGCCCGGAGCCCGTCTCCTTGACCGTCGAGGTGCGGGCGCCGAGACTGCCGTCATGATTCACGGCGACGCTCGACACGGAACCACCGCCATAGTTGGCCGCGAGCAGCGTCATCGAGGGCAGGTCGAGCGAGAGGTTCGTGGTCCCGCTGCCGCCCGTGGCGACTTCGTTGATCCGGGTGAGCGTGCCGCTCTCGCGATCGACGGCATAGGCGGTCACGCTGCCTTCGCGCGAGTTGTCGTCATCGACTGCGTAAAGCACCGGCAGACGGGGATTCGTCGTGACCCACGTCGAGCGCGGGCCCGCGCCCACCGGGCCGATCGTCGTGAGCTTGCCACTCGACGTATCGAAGCGCAGCGCCTGCATCTCGCGCTCCTGCGTGCCCACATAGACGAGTTCGGTTGGCGCACCGGCCGCGGGTGTCGTGGCGCTGCTGGGCGCACTGTGAAATGCAGTCGACAGCGCGAACGGAATCAACGCCACCGTCACTCGGCGTCGCAGGGGAAAACGCTTGGGGAAGCACTGAACCATAGTCGGTGAACGGACGCAATATAAGTGTTATCGTGCGAGCCCCTCCGGCACGCGGCGATGCTGCGTGCGGTGGACCTGGCGGTGAACGGCGTCTCCTGGCCGCTCACGCGCTCGCGACGCCACGATGATGGCGTCAACGGCGCCCGATGGTGACGGGCCCCGGCAAGGCGAGCGCGCAGACCAAGCGTAGCCGACCCGTACGCACATGTCCCTGCACAAAAGAAGGGTTCGCCAGCACTTTTTTGATGCGCACCCTTATTGCGCCGCGCATTGCGGCGCAAGCGGGCGGCAGAGTTCGCTACTGCGTCTGGGCCCGCGCCGTGACTCGGAACTGGCTCGGCGTCTGACCCACTTCCCGGCGGAAAAAACGCGTGAAATAGGCGGCATCCGCGAAGCCGAGCCCGAAGGCGATCTGCTCGACCGACATTTCGCCGAAGATGAGATTGCGCTTCGCCTCGGTGATGATGCGCGCACGTATCATCTTCGTGGGGCTCTGCTCTCCCGCCGATGCGCACGCCGCGCGCAGTTGCACGAGGGACACCGCCATCATCGAGGCGTAGTCCAGCAGCGCCAGGTCCTCGCGGTAGTGCTGGTCGATCAGCTTGCGAAAACGATCAACGAGCCGGACGTTATTGTGCGTTTCGCCTTCGCTGCCCGGCTGATCCAGACGCGCCTCACGCACGAGCATGAGCAGCAGCGTCGTGAGCAAGGCTTCCGTGCCGATCACATGGCCGACCGCATTGGATTCCGACTCCTGCTTGAGGTTTTGCACCATGCTGTAGAAGTGCTCGCCGCCGTCGGCCATCTCGCCGAGCGGGATCATGCGCGGCGACCTCCACAGTTGAATGAAGTCTTGCAGTTTCCCGTTCACCTGCGCCAGATAAGCCACCTCGATCGTCACTACCCAACGGTCCACGTCGATCTCGTAGTCGAGGCCATGCACGCATTCGGTCGGCAACAGCAACGCGCACGGGGCTTCGAACGGAACTGCACTGCCTTCGAGATTCACCACGCCGCGGCCGCTGCGCACGAAGATAACCTGGCCATAGGCGGGGTGCGCGTGGGGCTCGGTGCGCCAGCGGCCCCGGTCGGTCACGTGCCCGACGTGCACGAACCAGTTTTGTCTCTCGGGTCGTTCAACGTACAGGCGGACTTTGGGTACGGTGGTTCGCTTCAATCTGGCCTTGCCGTCGCGGTGGCGTTGATCGTTTGCCATGGCGGTGTGTGTCATAAAGTCTCCTTGGCGGCCGGGTCGAGCTGGTCGCCATTGAAATTCAGAGTTCGCGCCCTGGATTGCTGGCGCGAGTGTCCACTTGAATTTCATTTTTTTCTGGACGAAGGTGCGGCGTCTTCGTCTGGTGCATGGAATGCGCAATATATCGCAAGCCAGGGTGACCAGATAGAAGCACAACGATGATACGCGAACGCAGGGGCGCGTTCAGCGCGGTCGACAAAACGGAGGAGACGCTCGACCATTGTCGAGACAACAAGACACGCAACAGGCGTCTTGCGCAAAGGCGGAGATTTTTTCATACCTTCGGGCAAGCCGCGACCTGCGGCTTACCCGAATCCGCGCGCGGGTGAGCCGGCACCCGCGCCGCCCTCATCAGAACGTATGAACGAGGCCGAGCACCACACCGCGCGTGTCGGCGCCCGGCGCGCCCGCGATGCCCCCATACGCGGTTCCGTTGAGCGTGAACTGGGCCTTGTTGCGGTTCTGGATAAAGCCGGCCGACGCATACAGCGTGGTCGCCTTCGAGAAGTAATACTCGTAATTCAGGCCGATCTGCTGGGCATTGTTGCCATTGCCGGTGCGGTCGTGCGCATAGCCGTAAAGCAGCGCGACCTGGTTGGCCGGATCGATGCGGTACGACGTGGAGGCTTCGTAGACGTCACGTTTGACGCTGTTGTCGGTCTGCCGCTCCGTGTGATACGCGAGATAGAAGCGGGCCGCGCCGACGCCGAGCGACGTGCCGGCATTGAACACCTTCAGCGTCGACGTTCCTGCCGCATTCGCGGCCTGCTCATAGCCGGCAGCCGCACGGAAAGGCCCGTTCGTATAGCGCACGGCCGCGTTATAGAACTGGAGTCCGTTGCTCGGCTTGGTTGTCGAGTCGCGCATCGCGACCATGAACTGCGCGGTCAGCCCATAAACCGTTGGGGTGAAATATGAAATTGCATTATTGACCCGAACGGTGAGGCTGTTGAAGTTGTTCATCGGCGACGCGATGCTCATGACCGCGAGCGGATCGAGTTCGGGGTTCATGAAAATATACTGTGGCGTATTTTGCAAGCCAAAGCGCGTTTCACCGAACGCTCCGGAAAACCCCACCCAGGCCTGGCGATTGAATGCTTCGGCCGCATTCGATGCGGCACCCGTCACGCCGTTAAAGCCCTGTTCGAGCTGGAAATTGACGTGAATGCCACCGCCAATGTCCTCGCTGCCTTTCAAGCCGTACCGGCTCGCAAAGAGTCCACCCGAAACCGCGCGTACAACAGAACCCGAGCCAGCGTTCTGATATTCGATTCCATTGTCGATGACGCCATACAGCGTGACGGACGACTGTGCATGCGCCGCGTTGATACAACACGCAGATGCCACACCCGACAAGGTAATCACTAACCTTTTCATTCTGTCTCCATGATGAAATTTTATTGGTTTAACCCCCGTCTTTCATTCCGCGGGTTAGAGAATCCGCACATGTGCGAAATCGATACAGCCTCCTTGTCGATCGTTCGTATACCTTATTGATTTGAGAAGCCAAAGGCACTAAGCAAGCGAATTCGCGAGAGGCACTCGCGTCGTCACCCTCGCCGAACGTGGCGTTCCATGCGAGAAGCGTCGAGATAAATCCGCAATAGAGGTTGATAGCGCCGTGGGAGACCGGCGCGCAGCGATGCGAAGCAGAAGGCGTATCCGCGCAGCAGCGCGGTGCCAAAGAAGATACCAACAACCAGAGGGTTCGTTCCGGTCAACGCTGTCTCCTTTCCTGACCTCGCCTCTCGATGACCAGGGAAGAACACTTGGGCCCTGGAGGCGCGGTCTGTCTTATGAGTCAAGCGTAGGGGACGATGGCGCGCGCGTCCCTACACAAAACGCAGGTTCGCTTGCATTTTTTCATGCCCGCACCGTTTTCGCACACGGCTGCGCCGCCAAAAACTTTCGTCATGTCAGCAAAAAGTGCCAGCGAATCTCATTTTTGTGTAAAGGCAAGCGTCGACGCGCCACTTAATATTCCTCACCACCGTAACAGCGTTTTCCTGGGCCGGATGGTTCAACCATACAGCCAGGGCGGGCGGTGCGACCGAATCGGCAGTCGCCATGCGACTACGCGACCAGGTCGAAGACATCAACATAAATAGAGTCTGGATGGAGACATGAAAAGCCTAACGCTAGCCTTGCGTGCGCCGGCCCTTGGCGCTGCACTGTTTTGCTGCCTTGCGCAGTTCGCCCACGCCGAGGTCTTTACCGCACCGAACTCATCCGCGCCGCCGCTGCGCCAGGAAGTCCCGAACGGCGCCGCACCGCCCCAGACCGTCGGCGAAGCCGATGAACCGCCCGCCATCTGGAATGACACGTTCATCGGCTATCGCTGGGGCACGGATTTTCACTACCCAGGCGTCGATTCGACGGTGATGCAGAACATTGGCTACCTCACGACGATCGGCGGTTTCCGGTTTGGCAGCTACGCGTTCAACGTCGACTATCTCGTGTCCAACGCGGCCAACCCGGAATCGGGTGGTCCGCAAAGCGGCGGCGCACAGGAGGTTTATAGCGTCGGGCGCGTCCAGTTCAGCGCCGGCAAGATCTTCGGCCGCTATCTCGGCATCGGCCCGATTCGCGACTACGGCTTGACCGTCGGCTATGAGTTCGGCGTGAAGAACGATGCGTACTCCGAGCGTGCGCGCATGCTCGTAGTCGGGCCAACGGTCGAGTTCGCGGTCCCGCATGGCTACTGGAACCTCACGGCCGGGTTGCGCACGGAAAGCAATCACAACGGCATCACCGGCGTCGATGTGCGCTTCAATACCGCATGGCACCTGGAGAGTTCGTGGCTCTACCCGTTCCGCGTCGGCCCGGTTCCGCTCATGTTCCGCGGCTTCGCGAGCGTGACCGGACCCAAGGGACGTGACGGCTTCGGCGTGGAAACCACAACTGAGTTCCTCACGCGCATGGCGCTGCTCGCCGACCTCGGCTCATTCGCGGGGCACCCGCGTGTCCTCTACGCCGGTCTCGGCTACGAGTACTGGTATCACATGTACGGCACGCCGACGCACGCGGCCCCGGGAACCATCACTTCAGTGCCGATGCTCCAGGCCGAAATTCACTTCTGATCCATTTGCCTCGCGAAAGCGGCCATGGGCGACCCGTCTTGCGGGTTGCCCATGGCCGCTTGATACGTTTTAGGGCACCGTATTTATTACCACCTGCACGGCCCTCGCAGGCGCCGTATGGAGTAACACGACACGTCGAGCTGTTCCCTTCCTTTGGAGTACTGATGCAGATTCAAGACCATAGCGCCGCGCACATTCACACGACCGTCACCGCAGCAGCAAACATCGCGGATGACTGGGCCCAGTCATCCGCACACACACGCGCGACGTTGTTGCGCGCGCTGGCCAGTGCGCTCGACGCTGAGCGCGATGCGCTCGTGCGCACCGCCGCTGAGGAAACATCGCTCGGCATCGCGCGGCTCAATGGTGAAATCGACCGTACGCGCTTTCAGCTCAACGGCTTTGCCGATTACGTCGAGGCAGGCCACGCGTTCGCCCTGACCGACGACCGGGCCATTGCCGACGCTCCGCCCGCCGGGCGTCCTCACCTGAGCCGCGTGCGTGTTCCGCTCGGCCCGATTGCGATGTTCTCTGCCAGCAACTTTCCGTTCGCGTTCTCGGTGCTCGGTGGCGACACCGCCTCTGCGCTGGCGGCGGGCTGCCCTGTCGTGGTCAAGGCCCATCCGGGTCACCCGAAGCTTTCGCGCAAAGTGTTCGAACTCGCGCGCGCGGTCATTGCCGGGCAAGGACTTCCCGTCGCACTGCTAGGCATGGTGGAGGGCGCGGGCATCGAGGTGGGCACTGAACTGGTCAATCATCCCGACATCGCGGCCGTGGCGTTCACCGGCTCGTTCAAGGGCGGCGCGGCGCTGTGGCGCCTCGCGAATGCCCGGGCGCGGCCGATCCCGTTCTATGGCGAACTGGGCTCGATCAACCCCGTCGTCGCGCTGCCGGCGGCGCTCGCCACTCAGGCGCAGACGCTCGCGCAAGCGCTCGCTGCGTCGATCGAATTCGGCTGCGGCCAGGTGTGCACGAGCCCGGGCCTCGTCGTCCTGTTAGAAGGCGAGAATGCGCAACGCTTCGAAGATACGCTGCGCGACGAATTGCGCGAAAAGCAGACACATCGCATGCTCACGCCCGCCATGAAGCGCACTTTCGACGCGGGTGTTGCGCGCCTGCTCGGCACGCCCGGCGTGCAGACCCTGCTCGCCGGCAGTGCCGATCACGATGAAGCGGCGCCCCCACGCCCCGTGCTCGCGCGCACGAGAGCGAAGCACTTTATCGCCACACCGGCGCTGCACGAAGAGATTTTCGGCCCCGCCTGCCTGATCGTGCGCGTCGGTTCGATCGATGAAATCGTCGACGTACTGGGCGCGATCGGCGGCAGCCTGACTGTGACGCTGTGGGGCGCGGACGAAGACACGCCCGACGTGCGCCGCGTCGCGCGCCGCGCCACGCAGATCGCGGGGCGCGTGCTCTTTAGCGGCGTGCCGACGGGTGTGGCCGTGACGCGCAGTCAGCAGCATGGCGGTCCCTGGCCGGCTTCGACGCAACCGTTCACAACCTCGGTTGGCTACGAGGCGCTAGAGCGTTTCCTGCGGCCGGTCGCGCTGCAGAGCGCTCCCGCATGGCTCAGCGCGCGAGCCGGGCAGCCCTGTTGAGAACGCGCGGCGTGGCATTTGAAACCTGACTCACTGGACGAGTACGGCCGCCGCCAACTCTCCCAACGCTGTGCGGCGACCGCGCTCCATTCTCGAGATATCGCGAAGGAGGCGCAACGCCAATGGATACCTGTCAAGTCAAGCAGCCAGCAGCCGAGAATCCGTGGGGCATTCTGATCCTGCTCTCACTCGGCCTGCTGATTTCGTTTGTCGATCGAACGAGTTTGTCCGCAGCGCTCGCGGACAAAGCCTTCGTGCATGAGTTTTCGCTGTCGAGCGTGCAGCGCGGCTGGCTCAATTCGGCCGTATTCTGGTCCTATGGTCTCGCACAGATGCCCATGGGCTGGCTCGTGGACCGCTACGGCGTGAAGCGCCCCTACTCGATCTGCTTCGTTATCTGGTGTCTCGCGGCGGCGGCCACCGGGCTCGTCACGACGCTTTCAGCGCTGATCGTCATGCGTTTGCTGATCGGCCTCGCCGAAGCCGTCGTCGTGCCCGCGACCTATCGCTACCTCGCGAATAACTTCGAGGAAACCCAGAAAGGCACCGCGCTAGGCATCTTCTCCATCGGCGGCAAGATGGGCCCGGCGCTCGGTGCGCCGATTGCAGCGTGGATGATCGTCGCGTATTCGTGGAAGGCGATGTACATCGCCACTGGGCTCATCGGCCTCGTGTGGATGGTGCCCTGGCGCCTCATGGTCAGGAACGACTACCCTTCGCGCGAAGCGCTGACGGCGGCTGTGAGGCGCGCTTCGTCCGTGCCGCTCCGGAATCTCCTCGCGAGCCCCGTGGTTTGGGGCGGCCTCATCAACAACTTCTGCTACAGCTATTTCGCGTTCTATTGCATGACCTGGATGCCGGCCTATCTGGTCGAGCAGCGCGGCCTCTCGCTGGAAAAGTCCGGCGTCTATACGTTTTTCAGTTTCGCCGGCATCGCGATCGTCGCCGCTCTCGCAGGTTGGTTGGCAGACCGTATGATTGCGCGCGGCAAAGACGCCGTATTCGTGCGCAAAGCGTTTATCGTCGCTGGATTCATTGGCGGCACGACGGTGCTGCTCGGTGCATACACACGATCGCCAGGCATGGCGCTCTTCTGGAATGTGCTCTCGCTCTCGCTCCTGGGCCTTGCGACGGCCAACAATCTGGCGCTGTGCAAGCTCACTCTGATTCCCAAGCAGGCGGTCGGATTGAACACGGGGCTGCAACAGGTCGCCACGAGTCTTGCGGGCGGTGTCTCCGCCAGTCTTTCTGGCTGGTTGCTCTACCTTGGCAAAGGCAATTACACATTTGCCATGATGGCAGTCTTCGTGTTCCTGCTGGTGGGCGCAACAAGCACGATGGTGCTGCTTCAGCGGAAGTGGGCGCCCAAGGTCAATAGTCCCGGCGCTGCGCAGGCTTCATGAACTCTGCACGCTGACGTATCGATGGGTCTACCGCTGCGTCACTGCTGTTCGACCACCCTCTCAAGCGCAGCCAGATCAAGAATCACGAAATGCGAATACGTCGTGCGAATGATGCCCTCGCGCTCGAGGCTTTTGAGTTCACGATTCACCACAGGGCGAGAACGGCCGACCATATCCGCGAACTCGTCCTGCGAGAGCTTGAGCGAAATGGCCACGCCCTCGGGACGCGGCATACCCCAGGGTCCAACCAGGTAGAGCAACGTCCTCGCGCAGCGCTGGCGCAGCGTCAGCAGGCTGTTATCGGCGAGGTCCAGATACATGGTGCGCGAACGCAGGCATAGCAGTCGCATCACGGCGCGCGCGAAGCCGGGCTCCGTATCGAGCACGTCGTGAATGAGCGCTTTGTTGAACAGCAGCACGAGCGTGTCGACATGCGCCACGCTGTCGTGGATCGCGCCCTGTTCGTCGAGTACCGGGATCAGATTCATCAACTGCCCCGGCTCGAGATGGCGCACCAGATGCCGCTTGCCCGCCTCGGCCGTCACGCTGACCTCAAGGGTTCCGTCGACGATCAGGCACAGATGCTCTACGGGTTGCCCCTGGCGGCAGAGCACTTCGCCCCGCTGCAGCAAGCGTATCGTGCCCTCTTTGAGCAGCCGGTCGATCGTATCGGGGCGGCAAGCGGCGAACCACGCGGCGCGATGCAGCGCGGCACTCGCCAGCGCTCGCTGGGACGGGCGAACAGTTTCTGTCATCATTTTTACAGATTTGCGGGGTCGCTCTCTCTAGACTCGCTTTCATTCAATCAGAAGCGAGGAGACATGCATGTCCGACGATCATAGCATCGGCGCGACCACGTATCTGAGAGCCCTGGAGCAGGCCAGCGTCACGCATTTCGTCACGGTGCCAGACCTCATCCAGGTCGCGCTGCATCAGGCCATGGAACGCGGAGACAGCGATATTCGGCTCGTGCGGACCTGCAACGAGGACCAGGCGGTGTGCGTCGCCGCCGGGCTCACGATCGCCGGTCAGCGCCCCGTGGTCGTCGTTCAGAACCAGGGTCTCTATGCCTGCGTCAATACGATCCGCGCCGTGGCGCTCGACGCGCGAATCCCGACCGTGCTGCTGATCGGCCAGTTCGGCCGCGAGCACGAGAATTTCGGCCGGCCCAGCACCGCATCCCGCCGGCGCGTGGTGAATCTGCTGGAGCCGCTGCTGAGCACGCTCGGCATTCCTTTCTGGTGCCTCGAAAGCAACGGCGACCTCGCCCAGGCCGTTCCGGCCGCGTTCGATGCGGCGCATAACCGCCGCGGCCCCGCTGCGCTGATCGTCGGCCGGCCCGTGGCCTGGCATTAACAGGGATAGGAGAACAATCATGCGAATCGCAGAGGCTTGCCAGCAGATCGCGCTCGCGCGCGAGCAGCGCGTGATCGTGGCGACCATGGGCGCGATGTTCGCGTTCGACGCACTCGGCGTCGACGCGCTGCGGCTCAGTTCGGTACCGTTGATGGGCGGTGCGGCAGGGCTCGGGCTTGGCCTCGCGCTGGCGAATCCCGAGGTGGGTGTGATCGTCGTCGACGGCGACGCAAGCTTGCTCATGCAACTGGGCGGCCTCGTCACCGTGGCCGACAGCGGCGTGTCCAATTTCATTCATTTCGTCATCGACAACGGTGCTCAGTTCGCCGGCACGTCCAATCTGCCGGTGCCCGGCGGCGAGACCGTCGACTTCTGCGCGATGGCTCTGGCGGCAGGCTACGCGAGCGCCCACGCGTTCGACAATGCCGCTGCCCTCGGCGATGCGTTGCCCGCGCTTCTCGCGGCGCCGGGGCCGACGTTCGTGACGCTCACGATCGAACCGGAGCCCGCTCGTTTCGGTCCACAGCTACAACAGCCGGAAATGCCCGATCGCCAGTTTCAGCGCATGGGCATGGAGGCCGAACAACTTGGCGTCTGGTACGCCACGCACGTCAAGTCGCCGCGGTAATCGCGCGGGGCGCAGACACGTCCGGCTACGCTGTATCGAACGTTGGGCGGCCTGCCGAAGACGCGGCCATGAAGCCAGCATGACCGCATCGCGGGTCGCCAGGCAGTGGCGGCAAGCAGTCGCCCTTCCGTCGTGATCGAGCTTTCCTGGCAGGTGTTGCTGGAGCGTTCCGTCGCACGCTTCTCAGGTTCGAATCCTGCTGGTCCGCTTTTTCAACCCACGCGCAAACTCACGTGCCGGACCTCCGGCGCCCGTCCCCCAGGACTGGCGCAGGCGATTCTGCACGCCGGCACGCGCGTTCACTGCTGCAAACGGCTGCACGTTTCATACAAACAAAATCGGAGACAAGGCATGCGAAGGACTTCTAAAGAACAACGGGGAATCAGGGCGGCCATTCAGGTCGCGGCGGTGACGGCAATCGGCTGCCATAGCCTGCTCGCGAACGCACAATCGTCGGTCACGCTTTACGGTATCGCCGACACGGCGATCCGCTACACGACGCATGCCAATACGGCGGGCGACTCGAAGGTGCAACTCGGCAACGGCGGCGCGAGCGAAAGCGTGTTCGGCCTGATCGGATCGGAAGATCTCGGCGGCGGAATGCGCGCGGTGTTCCAGTTGGAGAACCGCTTCTTCCTGAACTCCGGCGTGATGGATCCCACGTATCCGTTCTTCAACACCGCGTTCGTCGGTCTGCAGTCTTCGACGTTCGGCAGGCTGACGCTCGGGCGTCAGCTCAATCCGATGGCCGATGCGGTGGGTCGCACGTACATGAGCCAGAACTTCTACCAGTTCCGCCCTGAAGTGGGTATGGCGCAGGGGAACTTCACGAGCAATATGGCCAAGTACGCGGCCGTGTGGCACGACGTGACGCTGGAGCTGTCGTATGCGTTCGGCGGCACGGCCGGGGCGTTCGGCGCCGGCAGCCAGATCGGTGCGTCGCTTGCGTACGTGCCCAAGGGTCCGCTGCGTCTCGGTGCCGCGTATCTCGACTCTCGCGACGCTGTGAACTCGTCCGCCCACTTCAAGTCCTGGACGGCGGGCGCAGCCTACACGATCAGCAATACCACCGTCAACGCCGGCTGGGTGGTGAACCGTCAGGATCAGGGCTTCGTGGGCAACTTCCCGAACGGTCCGTTCACGGCGCCCCAGTTGACCGCGCTGAAGTTCAACACGTTCTCGTCGCGCGAAATGTTCTTCGCCGGCGTGAGCCAGCGCTTCGGCGGCGCGACGCTCGTGTCCGCCAACGTGTGGCGCACGTTGCAGACCGGCAAGGCGGCGAGCGGCGACGGCCACGCGACGCAATTCCAGCTGCTCGCCGATTACAGCCTCTCGAAGCGGACCGACACCTACATCGAAGGCGACTACTCGCTGTACCGCGGCGGCCTCATCGGGGCCCAGTTGCAGGGGTTCAACGGCGCGAGCGCAGCCGCCGGGTCGACCCAGCTAGGGCTGATGGCCGGCCTGCGGCACAGGTTCTAGGACGTCTGTAACGTCGGCGCGCGAGTCGATTTCGTTGTGCGCCGAACGACGGCATTCGGGCAGCGGACGTGCCGCTCGAAGCGACTTCTTTCAACGTCTGACCGGCAGCGGCCGGCGCGAGGAGCAAATATGAGCGTCCGCTATCAACCAGCCAAAGCATGGTGCATCGCAGTCCTGCTTGCCCTGTTCATGCTGGTCAACTTCGTCGACAAAATCGTGATCGGCCTGGTGGCGGTACCCCTGATGAAAGAGCTGGGGCTGACACCGGTCCAGTTCGGTGTCGTCGGTGGCAGCTTCTTCTGGCTGTTCGCCATCTCGGGCATCACCGGCGGCTTCATCGCCAATCGCGTGAAGGCCTGGACGCTTTTGCTGGCGATGGCGGTACTGTGGTCCGCCACGCAGCTGCCTGTTGCGTTTTCGACGTCGATGACGGTATTGATCGCAGCTCGGGTGCTGCTCGGCGTCAGCGAAGGCCCGTCGTGGCCCGTCGCGATTCACGCCTGCTTCAAGTGGTTCCCCGACAACCGGCGCAGCTTGCCAGTTTCGCTCATCGCGCAAGGGGCAACGGTCGGCCTGCTGCTCGCGGGCTTCACGATTCCGGTCATCACGGCACATTGGGGCTGGCGTGCAAACTTCGTCGCGCTCGGCGTCGTGGGCATGGTCTGGGCCGCGCTCTGGCTGATCTTCGGCGCGGAAGGATCGATCGACAGCCATCCGGTCGGGAAGCTCCCGGACGACGCCGGGTCAGCGCGCGTGCCTTATCGCAAACTCCTCGCCGATCCCACCGTGCTCGGCAATTTCCTGCTGCACTTCGTCGCCTACTGGAGCCTCGCGCTGGTCCTGACGTGGCTGCCGAGCTACCTGCAAAAAGGCCTGGGCTATGACGCGATCACGTCTGGCCGGTTGTTCGCCCTCGTCGTATTGATCAGCACGCCGATCAACGTGGGACTGTCGTGGTGGTCGCAGCGCCTGTTGGCCAAAGGCGCGTCGTCGCGCATGGCGCGCGGCGTGTTCGCCAGCGTCGGCCTTGTCGTAGCAGGGGCACTCTTCTGCCTGCTGCTGATACTCGATCTGAGCGGCATCCAGAAGGTCCTGCTGATTGCCGTCGCTTTCGGCCTGACACCGGTCATCTATTCGCTCGGGCCCGCGATGCTCGGCGAGGTGACACCAGCTTCGCAGCGCGGCGCCATCCTCGCGTTCGACAACTCGATCGCGTCGATCGCCGGCGTGTTGGCGCCGGTCGTCACCGGCCGCCTCGTCGAAGTCGCTTCGGGTTCCGGCGCCGCCGGTTATGAGCAGGGTTTTGCGATCAGCGGCCTGATGCTGATCGCGGGCGGCGTGATCGGCGTGCTCTGCCTGAATCCAATGCGGTCCACGCGCCGTCTGGCCGGGGCTTCCCTCGACGGGACACACTCCCCCACCCGATCTGCGTGATCGAGGAAGAGGCCGTCGAGCGTACCGAACAACATTCACTTGCCACCCTTAACGGGAATACGCAATGTCTGAAAGCAACACTGGTTTGTCACCGTACATGGGCGGCCCGGTCGATGTGAAGACCGGTCCCAAAGGCGAAATCGCCAACGCGCGCCTGATTGCACACGGCGCCGCGCTCGGTCGCAAGCTGCATCGGGTGACCGATCGGGTCTATTGCCAGCTCGGCAGCAGCCTCGGCAATTCGACCATGGTGCTCGGACAAGACGGCATGATCGTCATCGACACGGGCGACTGCGTGCAGCAGTCCGCCGAGCAGCTCGAAGACTTTCGCACCGTCACCGACCGCGCGGTCAGCGCTTTGATCTACACGCACGGTCACTACGCGCTCGGTTCGCGCACCTACGTGCCGGCCGGCGAAGAAGAACGGCTGCCGGTCTACGCGCACCGTGACTTATTGCAGGTGATGTCGCGCACGTTGGGTGACCTCGCGCCGTTTCTTACGCGGCGCGTCGCGATGCAGTTCGGCATGTTCCTGCCGCCGGAGGGCCCTGACGCGATGCCGAACCAGGGCCTCGGGGCCGAATTCTTCCCGCTCGAGCGCTACACGCCTACGCCTGGCTTCGTGCGTCCCAACCATTTGCTCGATGACGGCCAGTGCGAAACGATCGATGGCGTGCGCTTCCAGTTCTGGCACACGCCGGCCGACTCGGACGACACCGTGCTGATCTGGATGCCCGAAGAAGGCGTCGTGGTCAACAACATTGCGTGGCCGGCGATGTTCAATATCTACACGCTGCGCGGCGAAGCGTTCCGCAACCCGACCAGGCTGCTGCCGGGTCTGGACAAGATCCTGGCGCTTGCGCCGGAACATCTGGTCGGTGTGCACGGCGTTCCCATCAGCGGCAAGCAGGCCATTCGCCAGGCCGTGGCGGAATACCGCGACTGTATTCAGTTCACCTACGACCAAACCGTTCGCGGCATTAATCAGGGACTGTCGCCCGACGAACTCGTGCGCTTCGTGAAACTGCCCGCGCCTCTCGCCAACGGTCGTCTAACGGGCCAGTTCTACGGCGAGTTGCCCTTCTACGTTCGGCAAATCTATTGCGGTCTCGTTGGCTGGTTCGGCAACGACACCGTCGAGTTGCACCGCTTGCCCGAAGCGGACTCGGCACGCCGGTGGGTCGAACTCGCCGGGGGCACGGACCAAGTGCTCAAGCAGGCGCGCGAGGCGCTCGAAAAGCGCGAATTCCAGTGGGCCGCCGAACTGGCCACTGCCGCACTTCGTGCGGGCGTCGGCACCGCGCAAGGCCGGCAACTCAAGGCCGACGCGCTGCGCGCGATGGCCCGGGTGACCACTGCCGCGAACACGCGTTCGTGGTATCTCGCGCAAGCACGCGAACTCGAAGGGCGCGTCGATACGAGCACGCCACCGTTCACCTTCGTGAACGCTACGACCGTACGCCAGATGCCGCCGGGCACCTACGTGAACGCGATGCGCTTCAAGCTCGATGCGCAACTGAGCGCGGCGGGGCCGCGTCAGGCGAACCTGTCCATCGCCGGGCACCACTTCACGCTGGCGTTGCGCCACGGCGTGGTGCAGGTCGCGCCCGGCCCTGCCGAACACGCCGACTGCGCGGTCGAGTTGACGATGGATCAGTGGGCCAAGCTGGTGTCCGGCGAATCCGACGTGCAGCGCACGCTGGATGCAGGCGCGCGAATCAGCGGCGACGCGTCGCTGGGTCGAGCGCTGCTCGGTGCGTGGCGTCGGGCAATCTGACTTCAGTGGCCAAGGCATGAACGAACGATTATCAGGAGACACGATAATGAGCAGCACCCTCGATCGCTATTGCGAACACGACATCCCCTTGATCGACGGCCCGCGCGGCGCGCGCGTCGCCGCTTCGACGCTGAAGGCGATCGCGGCGACTTTCGCCGTCGCGCCGCGGCTCATCGAGGTGGCGCCCAAGGTCTGGAACCTCGTGGGCATCGGCATTTCGAGCCGCATGATGGTCGAAGCGCCGGAGGGCCTCGTGATCTTCGACACGGGCGACGATCTGGATGACGGCGAGCGCGCGCTCGCCGAATTCCGCAAGGTCAGCGACCGACCGATCAAGGCGATCGTGTACAGCCACAACCACTATGCGCACGGCACGCAGGCGTTTACGCGCGAAGCGCCGGACGCGATGATCATCGGCCATCATCAGGTGAACAGGCACCTGGCCGAGATCTCCACCGGCTTTGCCTCGGGAGGCGAATTCCCCGAAGCCGTCCCCGCCCTCACGGCCCGCTACGAGCGTCAATTCGCGCTGCACCTGCCGCAGCAGGGCCCGGACACCGGCCTCGCCGCGATCATTCCTCCGGGCCGCGCAAAGGGCACGGCGCCCGCCACGCATCTCGTGCACGACGGCGACGAGCTGATGGTGGCCGGCCTGCGCATGCAGTTCTTCACCGAACACTTCTCCGATTCGGAAGACACGCTCACGGCCTGGGTGCCGGAGATGAAGCTGGTCTACAACAACTTCCTGTGGCCCAGTCTGTTCAACTTTTATACGCTGCGCGGCGATGTGTTCCGCAATCCCGCTTCGTGGCGCAACGGCCTGAAGCTGATCCGCGACCTCGAGCCGGAAGTGCTCGTCAACACGCACGCGCTGCCGTATATCGGCAAGCATGAGGTGCGACAGGCGCTGGAACTGTACATGGACGCGATCAGCTTCATGATCGACCAGACGCTGCGCGGCATCAACAAAGGCCTGTCGCCCGACGACCTGAAAGAGTTCGTCAAGCTGCCGCCACATTTGCGCGACTTCGCGAACAACTCGGAAAGTTATAGCGAGTTCTTCTACTTCCCTCTGCATCTGTACAACCACATCTTCGGCTGGTTCGACGGCGACGCCGCGAGCATTCATCGTCTCGCTGCGGACGACGAAGCCCGGCGCATCGTGGCGGGCTTCGGCGGCGCCGAGCAGGTGCTGATTCAGTATCACAACGCGATGGCACAGGGCGACCTGGTCTGGGCAAGCCGCCTTGCGGGCTGGCTGCTCGCCACCGACCGCGAAAGCAACGTCTTCCGCGAGGCCCAGGCCGAAGCGCTGCGCCAGATCGCGTATCGCGCGCCAGGCACGATCCCGCGCCACTTCAACCTCACCCAGGCGCTGGAACTGGAGCGCAAGATCACGCCCGTGCGCAGCGTGCTGCCCGACATGCCGGCCATCCGCGCAGTCGAGCCGGCGCGCTATGTCGACTTTCTGCGTGTGCGCCTCGATCCTGCGCGTTCGGCCGAGGTACAGCAACGCCTGGTGATCGAAATCACCGACAAGGGCGTGAGTCACGCGCTGCAAGTGCGACGCGGCGTCTGCGAATTCCAGCGCGACCCTGGCGCGACAGCCCAGGGCGATCTGAGCCTGCGCCTCGACCATGAGGCGTGGGCCGAGTATTACGTCGGGCAGACATCGATCGAAGCGCTGCTCGAGAGCGGCCGCGCAACCTGCAACCGAAGCGACGATCTCGTCCGCTTCTTCGCGTTGTTCGACGACGCACAGCAGTCCATCAACCCTGATTTTGCCGGCATCCGGCGTGGAGTCGCCGCATGAACGTGGCCGAATATGATTACATCGTCGTGGGCGCCGGTTCTTCCGGTGCGACGCTTGCAACCCGCCTGACCGAAGACGCAGCGACGAAAGTCCTGCTGCTGGAAGCCGGACAACCGCGCGACAAGGACTTCTGGGTCAAGACGCCCGTCGGCGTTGCCAAGATTCTGGGCGACGCGAACTATGTGTGGCAGTCGAAGACCGTGCCGCAAAAGAGCCTCGCCGGCCAGGAGATCTACTGGCCGCACGGCAAGCTGCCGGGCGGCTCCAGCTCGGTCAACGGCATGATCTACGTGCGCGGCGATCCGCGCGAGTACGACGGCTGGGCCGATGCCGGCTGCACCGGCTGGTCGTACGCGGACTGTCTGCCCTACTTCAAGCGCATGGAGTCGAGCAGGCGCGGCGAGGACCGCTATCGCGGCCGCAACGGACCGATTTCGGTCACCGACCTGCGCGACAGCCGACGCCACGTTTTGTCGGACGCATTCGTCACGGCCTGCCAGCAAGCGGGCATCCCGCTCGCCGAGGACTACAACGGCGAGAAGTACGAAGGCGTGAATTTCCTGCAGCTTTCGACACGCAACGGCCGGCGCTGCAGCACCGCGCTCGGCTATCTGACGACGTCCCGGCAGCGCAGCAATCTGGACTTTCAGGTCGAGGCGCACGTCACGCGCGTGCTGTTCGAAGGCAAGACGGCGGTTGGCGTCGAATACGTCCAGGGTGGCGTGCTGAAGACGGCCCGCGCGCGGCGCGAGATCGTGCTGTCGAGCGGCCCCATCAAGAGCCCGCATATTCTCGAACTGTCCGGCATCGGACAGGCGAGCCGCCTCCAGCAACTGAACGTGCCCGTGGTGTACGACGCGCCGGAGGTCGGCGAGAACTTGCGCGACCATCTGCAGGCACGCATCACCTTCGAATGCACGCAGGCCATCACCGTCAACGAGGTCCTCAACAGTAAATGGCGCACCCTGTTGATGGGCGCCAACTACCTGCTCACACGCGACGGGTTCATGGCCACACCGTCGGCCACGGTGCATGCGCAGGCAAAGACGCGCAAGGAGCAAACGCGCCCAGAGGTGAAAATCCAGATCCACCTGATGAGCGGCCCGGACCGCTACAGCGTGGACCCGTTCCCGGGTTTTCAGGTCGGCTTCTTCCAGCTGCGTCCGCAGTCCAAAGGCTGGCTGCATGCACAGTGCCCGGATCCGCTCGTCGACCCGATGATCGAACCGAACTACCTCACGCACGACGAAGACACCCGCGCCATGCTCGACGCGCTGCGCCTGTCGCGCAAAGTCATCGACCAGCCCGCCATGAGCGAATACGTCAAGCGTGAGACACGGCCGGGCATCGATATTCAGGATGACGAAGCGCTGCTGAACTACATCAAGGTGTGCGGGCAGACGTCGTGGCACCCCATCGGCACCTGCCGCATGGGCGGCGATGCAACGTCCGTGGTCGATCCGCAACTGCGGGTGCGCGGCGTGCAGCGACTGCGCGTGATCGACTCTTCGATCATGCCGACCATGCCGTCGTCGAATACCAACGCCGGCTCCATCATGATCGGCGAAAAGGGCGCCGACTTGCTGAAGCAGGCTCGGTAGCCAGCGCGAAACCCGTCAGGCGGTGAAGCGCCTGACGGGGACTTCACTTGCAAGAACGGACAGCCGAAAACTCGCCATCTGCCCGTGCAGGCAACGGATGCGGCGCCCAGCGTTAGCCAGTCGTACGGCTGGCAACGCCGGGTTTGCTGCCGGGCGCAAGCTTCGTGAGTCACAGGTTTGCATCGGGAACAGACGCATTGTGTAACCCCAGCGCTAAACGGCTTGTTGTGCGCGGTGTCGATGTTGCCTAGTTCACCTTGTTCAATTGCGGCAATGCCCATTTGCCAGAAAGGATCGCATCTGAAGGTTGATACATGCGCAAGATCACATAGAAATTGCCGCTCGGCGCAGGCAGCCAGTTTGCCGCGTCCTCGCCTGTTGGTTTGGTGTGCGAGATCGGGATGGTGATCGAGCCGTCCTGCGCAATCTTCAACCCCGGTGTATCGGAGCCTACCTTGTAGCGGCCGATGTCATTGGCGACCAGCATCTTGTCGTCCGCGTTGTACATGGTCAACGACCAGAATGCCCCCACTGGCGGTGCCGACTCGAGCTTGACGACATACTGGTTCGCCCCGCTCAGCGTCTGCCCCTTGCTGTCGGTGTAACGGATCGGATACATGGCTTCGTGCTCGCCCTGTCCGCCCAGATACGGCCCTGCGACCATGGCACGCAACGGGTAGTTGAAGCCGAAACTATCGAGTCCCGTCACCCAGTTCCAGCCATTGCGTACCGTCGACGTGCTCGCGAACGATGAGATTGCGACTGCGGGTCCGTCGGCGAGACCTTCCACCATGCCCTTGCGGGTGGCGGCGTCCAGCTTGCTGGCGTCGAAGCCTTTTTCGGTCAGACCAATACGCGCGAACTGCGCAAACAACGCCTTGTCGGCGGGTTTGACCGGATTATCCTTGAGGGCAGCAGCCAGTTCCGTGAAGAATCCCAGTTCGTCGTTGCCGGTCTGCGGAAGCGGCGACAGTGTCGGGTTGCCGACTGCCCTGCCACTCAACGGAGCGACGGTGAACTTCTTCTGCAATGCCTGCACGGGCGCGGTATCTTCGCCCTGTTTGACGTGCAGTCGCCCCCACAGCCAGACCTTGCGCGTGCTGACGTCCAGACGCTTCGCGTCCTTCGGCAGCGTTCCCTTCCAGCCCGGTGGCACGAGCACGTACTTCCCGGCCTTGGTGCCTGTCGTGCGACGACCAATATAGTGCTCCAGCTCTTGCCACATGTTGAAGACATCGATTACGTAGTAGCGGTCGTGCGTATCGGGCACCGTCAGGACATACGGTTCGGTGAGGTCAAGCACCGCGCTCATGTAGTACGTGTCGTTATTGGCGGTCGGCATGTCCTTCGCGTCAGGAGACGCGAGCGAGGTCGCCCAACCAATATGATCGAGCGGTGCGCGATAACTCGTCGCCGGTTTGGGCGACGGCACATCCGTGTACTCGCGCGCGACGCGCTCCATTCTGACCAGCGGATAACCCCAGTAATAGGCCATGATCGCCAGGCTATACCCGTCGGCGTGCAGGCCTTTCTGAAGGACATCGGGTGTAGCGGGCGTGGTCAGAAGAAGATCAGGAGACGACGTACCTTGTGCATCCGCTTGCCCTCCGATCGCGAGGCAAATTGCGAACGAACACGCTTTCAACTTTCTGGACAGGTTCATCCCATGCTCCTGTAGATTGAACGATTTTCGTCTTGAAGCAGCCCCCATAGGCAGCTGGCACCACTTCGGCTGCGCTCTGACTGAGCCAACCATTCAGACCAATTGAAAATCCGCTAGCTTGAAAGTCTTGTTGTTGAGCGCTTCAGTCGGACCATAAAGACGCATGGCGGGCAGCGGGCGCTTTCCTGCGGTCGGTATCCAGTTAGACTCCAGGCCGTCCGGCGCTTTGGGACCAACGTACAGCGTCACGCCGCCATCCGCATTTTTCTTCATGGTGTCGAGGTCGTAAGACGAAAGCGTCGTGCGGTTGGACTCGCTGTAGATGAACGCATTCGTGGCCCGGTCATACACGGTGAGCGCCCAGAACTGCTTGACGGGCATCTGGGCCGGTACGTCGAGCTTGTAAAGTTTTCCGGCTTCGAGCAGATGGCCGTTGCTGTCCGCCATGGCCATCAAATACTGGGTAGCGGGATCATCGCTCAGGACTCTGGGCATGTAGGTGCACCAGAAGTATTCGGCCGCGCGATTGATCAGATCGATCCTGTCGTCGTATACGAAAGTAAAAGTCTTGTTGTCGTCGGCTTGAAGAAGCGAGGCGTAGTGTCGATCCGGCCAGAACAGCTTTTCTCGCGGAAAATGGTCGTACCAGTATTGCAGATAGAACCACGCGTCGATCGCCGCCTGGCGCATGGCCTTCTTCGTCGTGTCGTCCGGCGTGAAAGGCTTACCCTTTTCGATTCCCAGCGACGTGAGCATGCCCATCATGATCTTGTCATGCGGGTTGACAGGCTCGACGCTCATGATGGCGTGCATGTCGTCGAAGTGACGCTCATCGAAAAACGGAAGTGTGGGATAGCGATCGTGGATGGGATCGATGAAACGCTGCTTCGGCGGATTCGAGGCTTCCGACAGGTAGTACATGCGTAGCCGCTGGGCGTAGTGATAGGCATCCGTCGCAGTCTTGCCTGGCGCGCGAACTGAGCGAAATGCCAGCGCGATCCTGAAATTGGGCGAGGCGACGTGGAGATAGCCCTTGGGAACGGAGCCCTTGTAACCGGGTGCTGTGAACAAGAACTTCGCACCTTTGCCCTTGTCGAGCCCTGAGGGTCCAACGTCCGCGATCGTGAACTGCCAGGCATCGACGACCTGTCCGTAGACGCTCCCTTCGGCACCGGCGGTGGGGACCTCCAGCACAACGGGCCCTTTTCGCAGATCGGTAAATGCCGTGATGTATGGCGTCGTGCTATTCGCTGTGATGGCTTCGAGCTTCGGCGTAGCCGGCGCTGAATAGGAGATGATGTCGTTATCCTTGACACCCAGATTGTCGAATGCCGCCCGCCGAAAACTGTAGATCGCAATTGCGGGCATGTTCCACAGAACCGCCTCGAACGCGCGCTGATACTTGATCTGGTAGTCGAAATCCTTGATCGAGGGAGTCGAGCCAGCCGGCGGTTGGCCGCCTAGCGGTTCCATTGGACTCCCCGCTCCCGACGCCAGAGGCGTCGGCGCCTCGTCGGCCATGACATTGGTGCTTTTACCAGCAGCTGCGATCCCCGCCACCATTGCCATGCTCACGCGGTGAAAGTCTCTACGCGAAAGTGTCATCGTGATGCCCTCTGAGGATGCCGGCAGCCCTTTATGCGCCAGGAATTGCGCTGCAAGTGCACGGTCTTGAAAGCATCAGATATTCCCAAACGACTGGCCATTAGGGAAAAGGGCAACGAAGTTGCCCTTTGGGGCAATATCACAAGTCTTACACGTGAAAAGGGCAGGCACCGGGTCCACAGGCTCCGACGCACACTGCCAGGGATGCCTATGAGCCGAAAGGAAGAACCCGGAAATCAGCGAAGACCCATAAAAAAAGGCACCGCGCCCAAGCGCGGTGCCTTTGCCATCTCGCCCTGCCGGGGCGGCCTTACTGCCTGGGAATATAAAGCGGCATCGAATCTTCCCAGAGCGTGTCAGTGATCGCATGCCGATCGCTGCCGTCCGCGTTCATCACCCAGTTCTGGCCATCGGGCTGGAACGTATCGTCATAGAGCGAAAGCTCGTCGCGGAAACCGTATTCGCCGGAGCTGTACGCAATACGGCCGTCCCACGTCCAGGTCGCGTGGGCCTGGTTCGAACCCTGCGGAGTCAGACGCTGCGCGTCCGAGCCGTCCGGATTGATCGTATACACGTCGTAATGGAACTTGTTGGGGTCGTCCGGATTGACCTCCTTGCGCGTGAACACGATCTTCTTGCCGTCCGGCGACCAGCCCGGCAGGTTGTCCGGCTCGTTGGTCAGGACCGTGGTCTTGTGCGTGTCCAGGTCGAGAACCCGCAGACCCTTGTCGGTATCGCTCCATACACGGTAGACGATCCGCGTACCGTCCGGCGAATAGCTCGGGAAGCCCGCGTTTTCCTTGCCGTCAGTGAGAATCTCCGGCTTGCCGTTCATGCTGCCGTCGGCCTTGATCCGCATGATCTGGCCCGGCATGTGGTTGCGGGTGAAGAACCACCCGCCCACGCCGAAGGCCACCCATTGCTTGTCCGGCGACCAGGTCGGCTGGAACGCGCCTGCCAGCCCCATCTTGATCATCTTCGGATCGAGGCCGCTGGTCAGCGGATCGTAGATATGGCGGGCATCAGTGAAGTCGGTATTCGCCACCACGATCGACGAGCCGACCGCCTTCTCCGTGTACACGAGCGACTTGCCGTCGCGCGAGAGTTGCGGGAACACATCGACGAAACGATAGTTCCATTGCGGGTCGAAATTGTAGAGCGGCGTGCCGTTCGGATGGAACGGCTTACCGTACACCACTTTTTCGTAGACGACCTTCTTGCCGTCGGCCGAGTAATGCGGCGAGCGAATGCCGCTTCCCGCCGTCACACGCGACTCGCCGCCCGTCGTATAGAGGCCTTCCTGCTCGCCGTTCTTGATGTGATACGCGACGTCGGTCGCGCCCACATATTGCGGGAACACCTTGAATCCCGGCGTGCTCGTCAGATCCTTGCGCTCGCCCGTGGCCACATCGACCTGCACGATCTGCGAACTGACCTTGCCGATCGCCTCGGGACGGTGTGCCCCCCAGGTCGATTCGACCGGCGTTTCGTAGAACACCACGTGCTTGCCATCCGCCGACCATGACGGCGAGCCCTCGGCGAAGCCTGCATGCGCGGTAATTTGCTTGAAGCCCGTGCCGTCCGGATGGATCTCGTAGATGCTGCTTTCCTGCGTGCGCTCCCAGCCGACCGGCAAGTTGTGGCCGCGCCAGTCGGTGCCGATATCGGACGACAGCGCAATCCACTTGCCGTCAGGCGACCACGAAGGCCGGAAGAAACTGTGCGGCTTGTTCGGGTCGAACTTGATATTGCCGGTGACGTTGTGCAGCGCGCCGGTCTTGATGTTGAGCGTCCAGATGTGGGTCGTGCCGTAAGTGGACTTGCCACGGCGCGACGACACGAACGCGATCACATTCGGATCGGCCGGATTGTAGACCGCGCCATCGCTGATGCCGACCCAGTCCGTCAAACGTTGCAGCCCCGTGCCATCCACACGTACGCGGTAGAGGCTGGCGTGACCGAGACCATCGCGCTCAGAGGTGAACACGATCCATTTGCCGTCCGGCGAAAAGGAACCGTGATAGTCGAAACCATCGGTCGGAATCAGCCGATGCTCGTCGCTGCCATCGGCATTGGCGACATAGAGTTCCGAGGTCGTCGGGCCAATTCGATAAATCAGCAGGTCGCCCTTGGTCGCAGTCGCGGCGCCCGCTCCCGGCACGAACGCGGCGACGGCGGCGGCAATGCTGAGGCCGGACAGGATTCTCTTTTTCATCTGAAGCGAGGGACGCACAATACTAGTCTCCATTTTTTTTTCGCACCACACCTATCTGTAAACCGTCGGACCGGCATTTCAGGCCGACACACACTCTCATCAACTGTTGATCAACCGAGACTGCCGGTGACATCGTCGAACAGCTCATCCACGGAAAGCCGATGCGGAATGATTTTCTGGTCAAGTGCCCAGTCGATGGCGAGCTGGATGCCCTTGCGGTTCGCTTCGAGCCCGATCGGCGGGAACACGGCCGGCACGCCGCCTTCCGTCTGCGCGCGGCTTTCCACGATCATGCGGTAAATCTCACGCACGACGTCCGGACGCTCCTTCGCCACCCGCTCGTGCACGACGAACATATGGTTGATCGGCACCACGCCTTCGCGCGCGAACCAGTTCTTCGCCGCCGCCTGCGCGTCGGGCACGAGCGTGCGCACGCGCGGGTCCTTCGGCATGTCCTCGCCAAGGAGAGCCGCGGCGAGTTCGCCGTCGAGCATCATCTGCGGAATCGACGAACCTGCGGGCAAACGCCGGCAGTTGTTCGGATCGCTGTATTCGGCGAGGTGGCCGTCGCCGAGCGTCATCCACGTGACCTTGTCGAGATCGACGCCATATTCGTGGCGCAAGATGCCGCGAATCCAGAGCGCCGTCGTCTGGCTATAGGTGCGCACGCCGACCTTCTTGCCCTCGATATCCTTGGGGTCGAGATGCCCGAAGTCGATGTTGAAGCCCGCGCAATGATGCTGGAAGCGGCCGGAGATCGGCGTGGGCAGCAGCACATAGGGCTTGCCGTAAGCCTTGGCCTGCAAGAACGTGACGATTGCGAGTTCGCCCGCGTCGAAGGCGTTCTCGCGCACCATCGCCTTGAAGCCGTTGTGCGCGGGCGTGGGTCCGCAATAGTCGAGCGTGACGAGATCCGATTTTACCCGGCCGTCGCGCATGGCCTTCGTTACCGCATATTCGGCCAGATTGGTGCGCAGCGTGGGCACCCCGGTCAACGTAGTCATTGATGCCACTCCTTGTGCATGATTGGCTAGGATTGCTTGCTCTGTTTCATCAGGATTACAGACGAACTTCGATCAGACACGGACCCGGCTCGCGCACCGAGTCGGTCATCGCCTTGTAGAAAGCCTCGGCCGTATCCACCGCGACCGGGCGCACGCCCATGCTTTTGGCCATTGCCTGCCAGTCGATGCGCGGACGGTCGATGTCGATCATGGCGAGCGCGCGCTCGCCCGGCGTGCCTGCGCCCATGTTCGCGTACTCGGCCTTGAGAATCGCGTAGCTGTTGTTCGCGAAGATGATCGTCGTGACGTTCAGGTTCTCGCGCGCCTGAGTCCACAGCGACTGGATCGTGTACATCGCGCTGCCGTCGCCGACCATGCAGAACACGCGCCGGTCCGGGCACGCGAGCGCAGCACCCGTGGCCACAGGCGTTGCATAGCCAATCGAGCCGCCCATGTTGTTGATGAGGTCGTGGGGCGCGGCGCCCATCGTGTAGCCCATCGTCTCGCGGCCCGTCGTGAGCGATTCGTCGACCACAATGCAGTTCTCGGGCAATGCTGCGGCGAGCGCGTGCGCGATGCTCACCGGATTCAACGCGCCGGTCGGTGCGGCCGTTTCGACACGCGGCTGCACGAGCGGTGCCGTCGCGTTGGCGCCGAGCGCTTCGAGGAGCATCTCGAACGCGAGCGCGCTGTCCTCGTCAGCCTCGACGAGGGGATGCACGAGCGTGCCTTCTTCCTTGAGCAGACTCGGTTTGTCTGGATAACTGAAGAACGCGATCGGCTCGCTCGTCTCGACAGTAATGATGTGCTTGAAGTCCTTCAAAAATGCACGCGCGGGCGCGACCGCATACGGAATGCGTGCGAGCGGCACGCGCCCCGCGCCGCGCTCGATGCGCGCAGTGAAGAACTGAGAGCCCAGGCGCGCGCCAGTGGCCACCGCCACCTTGCCCGCGCGTTCGAGCGCGAGACCGCGCGTCGCCTTGTTGCCGAGAATGATCAGCGCGGGTTCGCCCGAGCGCAGCACGCGCGCTACGTGCTCGACGCGCGCGGCATCGGGCGTCCTGCGCGGCGCCGTTTCGCGCGGCGGCGTGACCGTCGTGCCGGCTTCGCGCCATGACGTGTCGCCGGGCAGGATCAGTGTCGCGATCTGGCCCGGATGCTCCGAGGCCTTGTCGACGGCTTTCGCGGCGTCCCATGCGATCGCGCTCGCGGAGTCGGCGCGGCGCACCCAGTGGCTCAACGGTCGCGCAAGTCCTTCGATATCCGAAGTAAGCGGCGGATCGTACTTCAAATGCGAGGTCGAATGTTCGCCGATGATGTTGACCATCCCCGACGACGCGCGCTTCGCGTTATGGATGTTCGCGAGCCCGTTGGCGAGACCCGGCCCAAGATGCAGCAGCGTGGAGGCCGGCGTGTCCTTCATGCGATACCAGCCGTCCGCGGCACCGGTCGCCACGCCCTCGAAGAGGCAGAGGACGCTGCGCATCTTCGGGTTTTCGAGTGCGGCGAGAAAGTGCATTTCCGACGTGCCCGGATTGGCGAAACAGATGTCGACGCCCCGATCGACGAGCGTAGCAACGAGGCTTTCAGCACCGTTCATTTAGTACCCTGCCATCTCGCGCGCGAGGCCCACGACGCCGTAGCTGCGCTGCGGTGCCGACATCAGCATGCGATACCCTTCCTCGATCAGGCGCTTGTGGTTCTTCGCCGTGACGTGCGGGTGACCAACCACGACGTTGTGCTTGTGGCAGGTCTCGACAATCTTGCGCATCGCATCGACCACGATGGGGTTTTCGTAATCGCGCGGGCAACCCAGTTCCTGGCTCAGGTCGCCTTCGCCGATCAGAATGAAGCCGATGCCGGGCACATTCGCGAGAATGTCGTCCAGGTTTTCGATCGCCTGGGTGCTCTCGCACATCAGCCCGACGAGAATTTCGCCCTGCGGCGCGAGCGGCCACACGTCGGCCTTCTTGTAGTAGTCCGCCATGCTCAAGCCCCAGTAGCGCGAGGCGTTGGCGGGGCCGTCGCCGCGCACGCCCTTCGGCTCGTAGAGCGGCGCGCCCTTCGGACGCGCATAGCGGCACGAGGCCACTGCGTTATAGGCTTGCTCGACCGTTGCGACGTGCGGCCAGATCACACCGTAAGCGCCGCGATCGAGCACCTGCTTCGCAAACGACTGATTCATTTCCACGCCGTTGGCGGGAATGCGCGCGATCGGCGTCACACGCGGCGCGACCGAGCCCGACTCCGCAATCTGCTTGCGGCTCAGCATGTATTGCAGCGCGTCGCCGAGCGCAGCCACGTCATAGGGGTTGTGCTCCATCTCGAAGACGATGCCTTCATACGGGGCGTCGCTCATTTCGATGGCGTTTTGCTTGTCGAGCTTCGAGAACGCGGTGAAGGCCGGCTTGCCTGATTCGAATGCGCGAATGATGCTGTTCAGACGGGTGTCGCTCATGATCTTTTCTCTCGTTGAATTGGGTTGAATCCGGCTCAGTCGGCTTTCCAGTACATGAAACCCATGCCCTCGCCGGTTCCGGCGGGCGTGCGCCAGCACGGCACGTAGTCGACGAGCGTCATCTCGGCGCCGGTTTCCTGCAGTGCCTTCATCACGCTCGCGTAGAGCTTGATTTCCGAGGTGCCCGACTGGTAGGAGCGGTCGTCCACGGCGGCAAGGCCGTCGTAGTCGTACTCGGCAAGCATTTTCATGATGCGGTGATCGAATTCTTCATCGTTGACGAAGTGCGACAGACCGCCCGACGCGAAGATGCCAACGCGCACATCCTCGGGCCACGCCTGAATCGCATCGCGCAGCACTTCGCCGAACTCGATGCAGCGCGACATCGAGGGCTGTGTCGGCGGATAGAAGCAGTTCATGATGACCGGCACATGCGGCGGCGGGTTGTCGCCCATGATCTGGTGGTAGACGAAGCTATAGGCGTGCGGCACCACCGGGTACTCGGGCAACGGCTTCATCCACACGTTATCGGGCCATGCGAACAGATCCGTCAGGTCGAAGCCTTCGTTCTGGAAACGCTCGACCAGATACGCCGCGAGCAACGGATGGCACTTGTGCGTGACGTGATGGTCGGGCGCGTAGACCGCGCGCTGCGGCGGTCCGTTGTGGACTTCCTCGCCGGTGTAGATTGCGATCGACGGCGAGAACTCGGTAAAGATCTCCTTCTGGTCCTTGCCGAGGATGATCGCGACATCGATGCGGGCTTCTCGGTAGGCGGCGGCCATCTTGTCGAGCGCCACGCGGCAGCGCGCGGCGCGTGCGGTGCGCTCCTCCATCGTCAGGAACGGTTCGAACGCCGCTTTGCGATGGGCTTCGAGCTCAGAATAGGTCCACGTGCGATTGCGGAACCACAGTTCGGGGTTGTTCCGGTCCCGCTCGCCGTTCTTTAGCCAGTCCTCCGGCGCCTGCCCGAGCATGCCGCTGTGCGGCACCGCCATTCCGAATACGATCTTCGCCATGTGTGATTTCCAGTCAATTACCACCGGCCGTGCCGGTTGCCTAAAATTGGGTGCGTCCTGAAGCTTTTGAGAGTGCCGCGACAGGTCGCTTCGACCGTTCACGACATCCGTTAAATAATTCGGAATACATATCAAATCGGATAGCTGCTTCGATATTTCGATGCGGCCTGTGTTCAGGCCGCATCGTGGTGCTCAGGCCTCCTGAAGCAACGCTTTCGGGTCCGAGACCTTCGGCGCCCATTCCGGACGAAAGAGCACCGCGGTCGCCGTCGCTCCGATGAGCAGGAAGACGAGGATCACCATCATCGGCAGTACGTAGTTGTGGCTCACGTGCAGCAGCCAGCCCGAGAGGCTCGCGGCAACGCCGCCCGCAAGACTCGTCGCGACCTGCTGCACGCCCGTCACGAGGCCGATCGCCTGTTTCGGAATCAGCGTGAGCCGCGAGAGCACGAGGTTGTTCGCCGTCGTCATGCCGAGCAGCGAGAGCGACAGCACGTTCCAGAACAGCGCGCCTTCGAGCGAATGGGCATACGCACCGAGCAGCACCGTGCACCCGCCCACGAAGCCCGCTATCGTGAACGACTTGCGCACGAGAATCGCGTTGTAGCCCGCCTCGATGATCCTGTCTGCCGCCCATCCCGCCACGGCCGCGACGATCGCAATACCGGCAAAGCTAAAGAACGTATAGACACCCGAGCGCTCGAGCGAAAGGCCGCGCTGCTCGACCAGATACGAAGGCATCCAGGTCATGCAGTAGAACGTGAAGTAGCCGTAGCAAAAATTCGTGATCATGCCGCCCCAGACAACCGGGCTCGACAGGATGCTCCCCAGCGACACCGTGCGGGCATTGCTGCTCGCCTTCTTCAGCGCGGCGCGCGACGGAAAGTCGTTACGCACCAACAAGAGCCACGGTACGAGCCAGAGGAGACCGACCAGGCCCGTCACGATGAACATCATCTGCCACGAATAGTTGACGATGAACCACGCACCGACCGGCGCGCCGAACGCCGGGCCGAACTTGTTTCCCATGGCGAGGATGCCTACGGCGAGCCCGTTCTGGCGTTCGTCGAAGTTGTTGCGAATCCAGCGATAGCTCGCCGGAATCACGATCGCCTCGGTCACGCCGACGATCAGGCGCATCACGATCAGGCTTTCGAGCGCCGTGACCGCGCCCATCAGCGTCGTGGCGATACACCACAGCGCAAAGCAGATTGCATAGGGCCATTTCACGCCGTAGCGATCCGCTACCCAGCCCATCGGCACCTGGAACACGCCATAGGACCAAAAGAAGGCCGCGTTGATCCAGCCGCGATCGACGCTGCTCAGATCGAATCCGTGAATGAAGCCCGGGTCCGCCAGCGCGCTGGAAATGCTCGTGCGGTCGACGAACGAAATCAACACGCCGAGCGCCAGAAGCGCGAGGACGCTCCATCGGCTTGCTGTCGCGCTTCGCTCTGGTTGAGTTGTCTCCATCTGCTTCTTCTTTCTCGATCAAACTCTCTGTTACCCGGCCACCGCGGCACACGCATGCGCCGCGGCGGCTGGCCGGATGTTCCGCCTTAGGCCAACGCCGGATAAAGCGCGAGCGCCGTCTTGCCGAAGATCCACTCACGGTCCTGATCGCTCAGGCTCTGCAGCCCAGCCTGCGCCGTCGCGAGAATCTCCGAAAGCTTGCCCGGCGAGGTCGGGAAATTCGAACCCCATGCCATGCGCTGCGCACCGAACGCCTCGACCACGCGAGGGAAGAACGTTTCCGCGCTCGCCTTCTCCTTCTTCACGTCGCCGAAAATGCGCGGCGTGAGCTTCAGGTAGATGTTCCCGAGCGACGCAAGCTCGAACAGGCTCTGCGCCCTCGCGTACGGCGCACCGTCCGCGACCTCGGGGCGGCCGAGGTGATCCAGAATGATACGCACAGTCGGAAACCGGCGGGCGAGCGTCGTGATCTGCGGCAGGCCGACCGGACCGGTCTGGATGCACATCGGCAAATCGAGTTCGGCGCACAACTCCCAGGCCGTGAACGAGCGCGCGTCGTCGAGCTCACTCGGATCGAACTCCTTGGTGCTGCCGCCCGTGAACAGACGCAGGCCGGCGAGACCACGTTCGGTCCACTCACGAATGCGCTGCGGCGCGTCCGGTTGCAGCACGTCCACCGAGCCGACCGCGACGAGCCGGTCCGCGTACTTCGCGCATCCGTCCACGACATAGCTGTTGTCGAAGCCATAGGTCGTCGACGAATGCACCACCGCGGCCTTGGCGACGCCCGCCTCGTCCATTGCGGCGATCAGCGTCTCGACCGTGGTCGGACGCTCTTTCGACCACTCGGATCGCTTGCCGAACAGCGGCGTGGGCGGATAGCGCACTTCGTCGTCCGAGATGATGTGAGGATGAATATCAACGATTTGAGAAGCCATGCGTGCCTCTGTACTTGTCTGTTTCTGTGCGGCTCGCGCCGCGCTTGTTAATCGCGCTTATTTGCCGCGCGCCTTCAGGCGGGCGTCGAGACGTGGATACACGCGGCGTGCGTTGCCTTCGAAGATCTTGTAGCGGTCTTCGTCGCTGAGCGCCGGACACGCGTCGATATAGCGCTTCGTGTCGTCGAAGTACTGGCCCGTGATCGGGTCCTTGCCGCGCACGGCGCCGATCATTTCGGAGCCGAACAGCACGTTGTCGGACGGAATCACCTTCGTGAGCAACTCGACACCCGGCTGGTGATAAACGCACGAGTCGAAGAAGATATTGTTCAGCAGTCCTTCAAGCGGTCGCTCGCGCATTTCCAGCGACATGCCGCGATAACGGCCCCAGTGATAAGGCACCGCGCCGCCACCGTGCGGAATCACGAGGCGCAGCGTCGGGAAGTCCTTGAACAGGTCCGACTGCAGGATCTGCATGAAGACTGAAGTGTCCGAATTCAGATAATGCGCGCCCGTGCCGTGAAAGCACGGATTGCACGAGGCGGCCACGTGGATCATCGCAGGCACGTCGAGATCGACGAGCGCTTCGTAAAGCGGATACCACTCGCGATCGGTCATCGGCGTGCCGGTCCAGTAGCCGCCCGACGGGTCCGGATTGAGGTTGCAGCCGACGAAGCCCAGCTCTTCCACACAGCGGCGCAGCTCAGCGATGCTGTTTTTCGGCGCGACACCCGGCGACTGCGGCAACTGGCACACCGGCGCGAAGTTGTCCGCGTACAGCTCGGTCACGCGGTACACGAGGTTGTTCGACACTTCGGCCCATTCCAGGCTCGTGCGCTCGTTGCCGAGGTGATGGCTCATCAGGCCCGCGATCGGCGAGAAGAGCGTGAGGTCGCTGCCGCGTTCGCGTTGCAGTTTAAGCTGGCCGTTGCCGATCGCTTCGCGGATCTGGTCGTCGCTCACATGGGCGCCGTCGAGCGACGGCGCGTTGGCCGGGTCGTTGGCAAATTCAACCTGCTTCGCGCGCCAGTTGCGAAACGATGCAGGCACGGTCGTGAAGTGGCCGTGGCAATCGATAATCATGATGTCTCCGTTCGTATCAGCGAGCCAGCGGATCGACGAAAAGCTCGTCGATCGCCATGCGGCGCGGCGTGAGGCCCTGCTTGAACGCGGTCTGCTCGAGCGCCTCGATCGTCTTCAGGTTTTCCGCGAGGCCGTACGGCAGCGGGTCCTGGCCGACGATCTTGCGCAGCGCGAGGTACTTCTTGTCGCCTGCGGTCGTCGCTTCGCCTGCATCGAGACGGGCGAGCCACTGCTTCTTCGCTTCGGCGAATGCGTCGTAAATCGACCTCGCGATCCACGGATGCTCGGCGAGCACCGAGTCCTTAACGACGATCGTGCCGTGCATCGGGTAGATGCCGGTGCGCGCGTAGTACTGCGCTTCGAGTTCGGCCGCGTTGGGCAGCAGATCAGGGTAGTCCGCCTCGACTTCCTTCCAGCCGCCCGTGGGCGCGCCGGTGCGGCCAATGCCCGCTGCGGCTGCAAAGCCTCCCACCAGTTCGCCGCTCGCCATCATGTCCGCGAGCGACTTACCGGCGGGTGCGTGAATCACGTTCGACGGCAGCTTGAGTTGCGTCACGTGCTCTTCGTCGTCGACGACCCAGGTGACCTTCGACGAATCGAGCCCGAACTCGTCGATCAGCACCTGGCGCGTCCACACGCCGGTCGTGACCGAATAGGCGCGCACGCCAACCTTCTTGCCTTCAAGATCCTTCGGGTGGCGAATGCCGGCTTCCGGGCGCACCAGCAGCCCGCTGTGGTGGAAACGGCGCACCACGAAAATCGGCAGTGCGACGAACGGCGCGCCGTAAGCCCGGGCGATGATGTACGTCGTCGGCGCCAGTTCGCACACGTCGAATTCGACGTCGCGCACCATGCGGCGGAATGCGCCGATCTGCGGTTGAACGGTGACGAATTCGGCGTCCACGCCCTCGATGGGAATGGAACCGTTGCGTATGGCCGACGTGTGCGGATGCTCAGCGATTGCGATCTTGAGCGGGACTTTCTTGGTCAACATCCTCTCCTTTGGATTGCTCGGCGCGGCTTGCTTAACGTATTTCGCTGCGCCGGACGTATCGTCTCGATGGAGTGAGAATATGGGAGGCCGCCAGCGTCGTCCCTATACAAAACGCACATTCACTGGCACTTTTGTCGAACCCGGTTTGCTTGAAACCTGTTCACTGGAAGACGTTCCGGCTCGCACGCGCAACTGATGAACGGGCGACCACCGATACGCTCGCTGCACAGCGAGCACCTGACCGCACCCCGGGAAAACCACCATTGCGCAAAGGCTCCCGCACCGCCCTTCAGTTCCGTTTCCGCGCGCCGTAAACATGTCCTGAGCGTGTTCAGTGCTTCGCCGTCTCGCACGCGCGAAGCCACTGCCGTTTTTCTGCAACATCGTCCCTCGCGTTCTGGAGCCATCCTCGTGTTTGCACGACTCTCTATCTCTGTCCGTCTGCGCATCGCGGTCGGAGTGCTGGCCTTGCTGATCGTGGCAGCCGGCGTTTCCGGCCTTGCGGGCATGTCGCGCACCAATACGGCGCTCGGCTATGCCTACTCGAACCAGCTCGCCGCCGCCATCAACATCGGCAAGACGAACCTGAATCTGACCATCGCGCGCACGACGCTCGACCGCATCCTCCTGCATCCCGACGCGACCGACGTTCAGCCTTTGCTCGAAAAGGCGCAGACCTACCTCGCCACCTCGAACAAGGCGTGGGACGTCTACCGCTCGCTGCCGCACGATCCCGAAGAACAGGCGCTCGCCGACGGCGTGCAGGCCGCCCTCACCGGCATGCTGGAGCAAGGCATCCAGCCGCTCATGGCCGCGATCAAGCAAGGCGACCGGCAGGGTCAGGACGACATCGCGATGAAGCGCATTCCGCCGCTCTCGGTTGCGCTCACGAAGGCGTCGGGCGCGCTCGAGGCATGGCAAAAGACGCATGGCGAGCAAGCGTTCGACCGCGCGCAGGACCGCTATTCATGGCTGCGCACCGGCAGCATCGCGTTGATCGTGCTCGGACTTGCCGTGGCGCTCGTGTGTGCCGTGGGCCTGCACCGCGCGATCGCAGTGCCGCTCGAAACCGTTCAGGGCGCGCTCCAGCGCATTGCGGACGGTGACCTGAGCGCGAACCTCGAAACGCGTTCCAGCGACGAAATGGGCCGCCTCGTGACGAGCCTGAAGGCCATGCAGGACGCGCTCGCGCACACGGTGCGCAAGGTGAGCCACAGCTCCGAGTCCATTTCGACGGCGACACGACAGATCGCCGCCGGCAACGACGACCTTTCGCAGCGCACCGAAGAACAGGCGGCCTCGCTTCAGGAAACGGCTGCGAGCATGGAACAGCTCACGGCCACGGTGAAGCAGAACGCCGAGAACGCGCGCAGCGCGCAAACGCTCGCCAATAGTGCGCAGGAAGTCGCCGACCGCGGCTCGCAAGTCGTGAGCAACGCCGTGCAGACGATGGAGCGCATCGACGGCAGCTCGCAGAAGATCGCCGACATCACCGGCATCATCGAAGGCATTGCTTTCCAGACCAATATTCTCGCGCTCAATGCCGCGGTGGAAGCCGCGCGCGCGGGCGAACAAGGGCGCGGATTCGCCGTTGTCGCGAGCGAAGTGCGCTCGCTCGCGCAGCGTTCAGCTGCGGCCGCGAAAGAGATCAAGACGCTGATCGCCGAATCGGTCGAGCACGTATCGTCGGGCTCGGCGTACGTGCGCTCGGCCGGCGAGACGATGAACGAGATTGGCGAGTCCATCGGCCGTGTGACGACCATCATGCATGAAATCGCCAACGCGTCCGAAGAGCAGCGCGACGGCATCGAGCAGGTGAATCTCGCGGTCTCGCAGATGGACCAGGTCTCGCAGCAAAACGCTGCGCTGGTGGAAGAGGCCGCCGCGGCCGCCATGGCGCTCAGCGAGCAGGCCGATGCGCTGCGCGATGCCGTTGGGGCGTTCAGGCTCGCGCGCTGAGCGCAGCCGAGGCATCAGAGGCGATCGATCGAGGTGCGGCCGGCGAACCGGCCGCCTCAACTCCACGCGCTGTTCAGCAAGAATATTGCGAGGATCTTTGCAAGCGATTGCTTAGGATTACCTTTCACTTGGTCACACGAGCACGTTCGTGTGTTTAGCCGTGCGCGGCTCAGCTCGCGCACGCCAGCTCCCGCATCCGGCGGGACGCATCGAAGTCCCGGGCTTTCATCGCGGCCGCAGCGCAGCCGCGCTTTTCCAGCCGCTCGGCCAGCAGCCAGCAAAACGCGTCCAGCGCGGCCCTGCCGTGCGTCGCAATGAATTCGTGCATAACTTCGTCCACGGCGCCTTCCTGTGTCGCGGCCGATAGCATGCTGGAAATATGCGACGCGCCACGCGCGAGTTCGAGCGAATACGTCGCTTCGTAGTAGTACAGGCCGCTTTGGCGCGGCCTTTTGTGGGTCTTCTTCATGTTTCCCCCGTTTGCCTGGATCTCGCAGGCGCCTGCATCTTTGCAGGTGGCGCATGACGCGGCAATGAATCGGCGGTGCTTAAAGCCAAATCTGTCGTTACGTCTCAAATACTTGTTGTTTTGTCTCACGCGTGGCTTGCACGATCCGCGCGATTCATGCTCAACGCATCAAGGCCATCCAGTAGCGCCAGTCGTCGGCACCGGACTCTTTCGCGAGTTCGGTATCGCCGTTGAGCGCCAGCATGCGCACCGCACGCGGCGAGAGGCCAATCGAGCGGCGAAAGGCGCGCGTGAAATTCGCGGCATCGGTAAATCCGTGCGCGGCGGCAATATCGGCAATCGACTTGCTGCGTTGCGCCGGGTCGGCGAGCATCGCGCGGCAGCGCCGCAAGCGGCGCTCGCGCACGTAGGTCGCGAAACCGCCTTCCTGCTCGAAAAGGCGGTACAGCGTCGCGCGCGACATGCCGAATGCACGCGCAACCAGGTCCACGCTCAGTTGCGGATCCGTCAGGCGCTTCTCCACATACCGGCATATCGATACCAACGCGCATTGCTGGACAGCCGGCATGTGTTCCGGGCTCACGCTCGCGTTGAGCGCGCTGGCCGCGAGTTGAAGCGTTGCGGGCATGACGGCCTGGGCGTTGGTGAGCGTCATCTGGGGGGCGTGCCTGTAGAGCGCGCCCAGATGCTCGCGCAGCAGCGCGACCGTGGGATCGGCGCCGCGAATCACACGCATGCTCTGCTGGTCGGGCGCAGTCAGCAAAGGCGCGAGCAAGCGCCGCGGCACTGCCAGATTCAGGAACTCGCTTTGTGCGGTTTCGGTCGCGAGCGGTTGGGCCGCGTCCACGATGAACATGTCGCCCGGTTGCGTGCACCCGTCCGGTCCGCCGTCGCGCACCCGGCAATGGCCGCCTAGATAGAACTGCAGAATATATTGATCGTGGCCGTCACGCCCGATCTTCGCATTCGAGCGGTCGTAGCGCTGCGCGCCCGTGCGTATCGAGCCCAGCACCACATCGCCGAACAGGTAGCCGCTCACGGTGGAGCCAAAACCGGCATCGCGCGATTCGGAGGTCTGCGTGTCGAAGATGACGCTCACCGCGTCGCGCCATGCCGAGAACTGCTGGTCGCGAGGCAAGACGCTGGTATCGAACGCGGAATGAGGCAAGGAGTTTGGCGTTGGGCTCATGGGCGACCTTGGTATGCGAATTGACTACGGGCTGGGAATCCTCCACTCGACTACTGCGCTATCGGTTGCGCGCGCATATTCTTTAGGGTGTACGCGGCAATCTTTGTGTTCGGTTTCGGGGAACGCGTCTTGCCGCGCGCAGGGTAGCGGCCGCTCGATGCGCCGCATGGGTTGCAGTGCACAACGTTCGCCACCGTCGTCGATCAAGAGGAGGAAGTCCGATGAGCCCGCTTCATTCCATTGGCTGCCCATGCTGCGGCGGCCTTTTGCAGGGCGCATTCACGCGCCGCCAGTTCCTCGCGGCAACCGCCGCCCTCGCCGCCGCGCCAGCCTTCGGCCAGACGCAAACGGTTCCGTCCATCGCTTACGATTCCATTCCCAGCCCGGTCCGGCTGCCGGTGGATATGTATTTCGGGGAATGCTCGGGTGTCGCGGTGAACTCGCACGGGCACATTTTTGTGCTCTCGCGCGGCAATAGCACGGGGCCGGCCTATGGCGCCGCCGCCGCGCAATTGCTCGAATTTGCGGCCGATGGGCGGTTCGTCAGGGAAATCGGCCACAACCTGTACGCGTGGTCATTTGCGCACACCGTGAAGATCGATCGGCAGGACAACATCTGGGTGACGGACAAGGGCTCGGACATGGTCATCAAGTTCACGCCGGATGGCCACGTGGCGATGGTGTTCGGCCGCAAGCAGGAGGCGGCGGACGAAGAGACGGGACCGCTCAAACATCCAAACCCGCCGTTGCCTTCCGAGCCCGGACGCTTTCGCCAGGTCACCGACGTCGCCTGGGACGCCGCCGGCAACACGTACATCAGCGACGGCTATATCAACTCGCGCGTGGCGAAGGTCGACAAGGACGGCAACTGGCTCAAGTCATGGGGTGATCGCGGAACCGGGCCCGGACAGTTTCATACGCCACACAGCATCGCGGTCGACGCGCAGGACCGGATTTATGTCGCAGACCGAAGCAACCGGCGTATTCAGGTGTTCGACACGGATGGCAAGTTCCTGAAACAGTTCACGATCGACGTCCCGGTGCCACCGGGCGCGCGGCCGGCTATTGGCAACGTGCCGGACGAGGCAACGATCGCCGCGGGCACGTTTGCACCGGGGTCGCCCTGGGCGATCTGCATCTCGCCCGGTCCGGATCAGGTGCTGTACAGCTCCGACGCGTTCCCTGGGCGCATCTACAAGTTGAGCCTCGATGGCGAGTTGCTCGGTGTATTGGGCGAATCGGGCAAGCAGTTGAAGCAATTCGGCTGGATCCACGAAATGGCGTGCCCCGCGAAGAATGTGCTCTTCGTCGCCGAACTGCTGAACTGGCGCGTGCAGAAACTGGTGCTTCACGCTTAGCGTAACGGCACGCTCACGCACTCACGCGCGTACCACCGTCACGCCGGCCGCCTCGATCGGCTCGGTCAGCTTCGCATCCGTCGAGCGCTCGACGACGATAGTCTGCGCCATGCCGATCGGACCGATGCAGTATGGCGAAGCGGCGTTGAGCTTGGCCGCCGAGGCCAATACGACCGTTTCCGCAGCGCGCGCGGCCAGTGCGCGCTTTACGTAGGATTCCTCGAAATCTCCGGTACTGAGTCCCGCTTGCGCGTGAACACCCGTCACGCCCATGAAGTACAGGTCCGCGTGTATGTGCGCAATGGCCTCCACGGCCGCCGCGCCCACCGTGACCATCGAGTGCTTGTACAGCTTCCCGCCGATCAGCACGACCTCGATGGCGGGATGCTCCGCGAGCGCGACCGCCACACCGGGGCTATGCGTGACGACGGTCGCCCGCAGATCGCGCGGCAAGCACTCGACTAGCAGCGCCGAGGTCGTCCCGCCATCGACGATCGCCACCTGCCCCGGCGCGATCATGCTCGCTGCCTTTTGCGCAATGCGCCGCTTGGCCGCCACCTCCATGCCGCGCCGCTCGGCAATGGGCGCCACCGCCGGCGAAGCGGGCAGCGCGCCGCCGTGCACGCGCTGCAACAGGCCTTCGGCCGCCAGTTCGCGCAGATCGCGCCGCACCGTGTCCTCGGAAACGCCGAACTTCGCGCTCAGTTCGCCGGCGAGCACCTGGCCTTCGCGCTTGAGCGCTTCGAGTATCGCTTTCTTTCGTTGGTCTGTGAGCATGAGATGGTACGAATCGGTTGCACGAATTTTCTTGATTTTGCACGAAACTGCACGATACCATGAATGGAGAACACTGACCAAGGGGGGCAGGAAAGCCACCAGGGGTTTGCACGTCTGGCTTGCCAAGCGCCCGTGCAATTGCCGAGGACAGGATTGATTTGCATTTAGACGAAGTCAGCAGAGACGAGAAATCAATGACAGCAACCAAAGAACGGATTCGCATTGTCGAAACCAACCTGCTCTCCAACGACTGGTTCGTACTCAAGAAAGTCACGTTCGACTATCGGCGTCGTGACGGGTCATGGCAACGCCAAAGCCGGGAAACCTACGATCGCGGCAACGGCGCGACCATCCTGCTGCACAATCCCGCCACCGGCAACGTCGTCCTCACGCGTCAGTTCCGCATGCCCGCTTTCGTCAACGGCCACGACGGCATGCTGATCGAAGCCGCTGCCGGTCTGCTCGACCAGACCTCGCCGGAAGAGCGCATCCGCGCCGAGGTCGAAGAGGAAACCGGCTACCGCGTACGCAAGCTGTGCAAGGTGTTCGAGGCGTTCATGAGCCCCGGTTCGGTGACGGAGAAGCTCTACTTCTATCTGGGCGAATACGACGCCTCCACGCGCATTGGAAAGGGCGGCGGCATCGCGGAGGAAGGCGAGGATCTCGAAGTGATCGAAATGCCCCTGAGCGAGGCGCTGGCGGCGATCGAGAGCGGCGAGATCGTCGATGGGAAAACCATCATGCTGGTGCAGCACCTCGCACTGCGTCGACTTTCGGAGGAACACGCCAAGTGAAGCCGCAACTGGTCCTGATCGCCGGCCCGTATCGAGGCGGCACCGATGGAGATCCCGCGCGTATCATGGAGAATCTGCATAGGTTGGAGCTTGCTGCACTCGCGGTGTATGAGCGCGGCCACATGCCGATGGTCGGCGAATGGGTCGCCCTCCCGCTCGCACGCGCGGCCGGTTCCGAGCGCATCGGCGACGATATCAGCGAGCGCTTTCTATACCCGTCGGCGCGTAGGCTGATTCAGCAGTGCGATGCTGTATTGCGCATTCCAGGCGAATCGAAGGGAGCTGATGGGGACGTCGAATTGGCGCACAAGCTCGGGTTGCCGGTTTATTACGGGCTTGACGACTTGCCCGAAGTGACTATCAGGGCGTCTGTCGCTGGTTAGCCGGTCTACGCGCAATTAGCAGACGGCCGGTGATGGGGGCGTGAGGCGGCTGCACACGCCCTTGCGCAGATTCGCAAACCGGGCGCACGCCAGGTATGCGGCCTCAACAGCCGCTGCGCAGATGCCATGTCCGCGCCAGGCGTAGCCGGACACGCTTCCTGATCACAGGGCATCCGTTCAGCCACCGCGGAATCTCTGAAGCAGCCAACGGAACCGAGGCAACCGGGACGGTCCGTTGCGCCGCAGAAAAAAGTTGATCACCCGCCGTTACAACGCCAAGAGAAGACAACCAGGCCAGCAAGCGCTCGCCGCTATTTTTGGCTGATTTTTTCGCCATACGACCTAAGCTGATAAAACTGAGCGAGGGTCGATTCCATGCATATCAGGCAAGTCGTGACCTGCTTGTTTCTGGTTACCGCGATAGTGGCTGCGGGTTGCAACCAGGGCGATGGAGGCGGCAACAACACGCCGGTATCTGCGCCGGCCGGATTGACCGAACGCGATGTTGCAGTGGTTTACGCGCAAGGCACTGAAATCATTCCCGATACGCTCAGCAGCGGTGGCGGCCCCATCACGCAGTGCAGCGTGTCGCCGCCGCTGCCCGCGGGGCTATCGCTCGATCCGCAGACCTGCGCGATCAGCGGCACGCCGAGCGGCGTCTCCCCCGACACCATTTACACGATCAACGCCAGCAATGCGGCGGGTAGCGAGTCCATCAAGGTTGAGATCGAGGTCAAGCCCGAAGCGGTCGCCCCGGAAACCCTGAGCTACTTGAACGCCGCTGTGATCTATACGACGAGCGCGCCGATCATTCCCAACACACCGATCGCCACGGGCGGAGAAATCACCCTGTACAGCATCTCGCCGGCCCTGCCCGCAGGGCTTCAATTCGATCCGCAAACAGGCATCATCTCCGGCACACCCCTGGCGGTCAGCCCTCCGACCGTCTATACGGTGACCGGCAGCAACAGCGTCGATTCTGTCGAGACCCAACTCACGATCGAGGTGCATGCTGTCACTCAGCCGCCGGCGAGTCTCAGCTATTGGGATCTGGCTCCCGTCTACGTCGTGGGCCACCCGATCTCATACGACGAGCCACTGTCCACTGGCGATGAAATCACCTTCTTCTCGGTGTCGCCAGCGCTACCTGCCGGATTGAGCATCAATCCGCTGACGGGCGCGATCAGCGGTACGCCGACCACGGCGCAGCCACCGACGACCTTTACGATTACCGGCAGCAACAGCGCGGGCAGCGTCACGGTGCAGATCGTCATCGGCGTCGACGACCCGGTGAGCGGAGAGTGGACACCTGCTGACTCAATGAATGTGACACGGTTCCGGCACACGGCCACACTCCTGCCCAATGGCCAGGTCCTCGTCGCTTCGGGAACGGGTAAGCGACTCACTGCCTCTGCCGAACTGTACGATCCGGCCGCCAACACCTGGACATTGACCGGTAGTCTGAACCAGGCGCGCCAATCCCATTCGGCGACGCTGCTCCCCAACGGCCGCGTGCTCGTGGCGGGCGGATTCAAAACGGGCGCGGGCAGTGAACAGTCGTCGGCGGAGTTGTACGACCCGGCCTCGGGCAGCTGGTCGTCCACCGGCAGCATGAGCGATGCGCGTGATTTACACACGGCCACGCTGTTACCCAACGGCCTCGTGCTCGTAGCGGGCGGCGAGGGCAAGGCGGGAGCCCTGTCGTCGGCTGAACTGTACAACCCGGCAACGGGAAACTGGTCGCCGACAGGCGCCATGGCGCAAGCGCGCTTTTCCCATACGGCCACGCTGCTGGCCAACGGCCTCGTCCTCGTCGTGGGTGGGACGAGCGATTCTGGCGTCCTTGCTTCGGCGGAACTCTACAATCCAGCATCGGGCACCTGGTCGCCCACGGGTGGCCTGAGTCAGGCGCGGACCGATTTCGCCGCCGCGTTGTTGCCTGACGGTACGGTGCTGGCCATAGGCGGAACGGACGGGAACACTGAACTGTCGTCAGTCGAACGGTACGTGCCCGCTGGCACATGGACACCGACCGGCAGCCTGATCCATGCGCGCGACTTCCTGACCGCCACGTTGCTGCCAAACGGCCGGGTGCTTGCCGCTGCCGGACTGGCAGCCGGGAGCGATCTCTATTCGGACGAGCTTTACGATCCCACTACGGGCACCTGGACGCAGACGGCAAGCGTGAGTTGGGCGCGCGAGCAACATACGGCCACGCTGCTAGCAAACGGAAGCGTGCTCATAACCGGGGGACTCGGTCGCGGAATACTGGCTCACGCCGAACTGTTTCATTGATAGTCAGTAGTCGAAACAAAAAGCCCGCGCGGCGGCGGCCTGAACTCGGGTCGTCTCGACCCGATCCAGCCGCACGGGCAGTTGCGACCTCAAGGACCGCTTCTACGGTCCCTTCGTGGTGGCGTCACGGTTCACCGGCTGATTATTTTCTTGTCGGAAAGCGAACACGGTCGATCGTCGTACTTTCTTGTGGCGATGGCCGCATACGCTAGCGCGAGCGACTTCAGATTTTCAGTCGGGAAATCTTGGCGCCAGACAGCGACACGTCACCCATCAATCCGGCGTTGGTCATCACAATGGCTTGAACCGGCGCGGTAGCCGTTGTCGTATCGATCTGGCCGTTCGCTCCAACCTTCAACAGCGCAACCGATCCTTCGCCACCAACCGACCAGCCTTTCGAGTTGCGGAAGCTAGCAAGCGACTCATGGGTCATGAAGAGGAAGATGACAGCCTTGGATTGCGCACCTGCCTGCAAGCCGAATGAACCCGCCGCCGTGCTGTAGTAGCCGGCCGTTTTCCCGCCTACCCGCAAAGCGCCTTGACCGTATTCTCCCCCAGCGACGAAGCCAGCCTTGATCACAGCCGGGAATACGAGTACACCATTCGCCTTGGAGACAAGTTCTTTTGAGCCTTTGACTGTCTCGAACAGCCGCGACAGTGTCGCGTTGACCTTTGCGTCGATTTCGTGACGCTTCGCCGCATCGGACTCTGCGGCAACGGCCTCGGTCATTGTCGCTGGGAATCCGGTTAGCGACAGTCCCACGATCGTTAGCGTCGCGGCACCTGTCTTCAGAACAGAACGTCTGCGCATCATCACCTCCATCAAGGGTTACGGTCGAATTCACTTCCTCTGGCAACTATCCGGCGTGGCGCATGCAGGCAATGCGTTCGCTATGTTGAGCGCATGACAAGGCGGAACCTGCTCGTTATTTTCGTCGAGAAACGAGTCATGCGAAGCGAACGGATGGAGCAGGTCGAGAGGCCAGTTATTGCAGGCGGCTCAATCGCCTCGACGTATGCGATTGGAAAATGAGGCGAGGATTATGGCGCCGCCAGCGGGGGTGAAAATTGAACCAAAGCCAGGCGAAGTCTCTTCATCTGGCGATGCAGCAATATCGATCAATCCAATCCGGCTGGGCGCCTGGTTCGTCATCGTGCCAACAATATTCGGCAGACTCGCGCGTTGCGCAATAGGACTTAGGTCCAATATGGTGATGGCAACCTCTTGCAGAGATGCGTGGGCTCGACTACCGGGCAGGCGGCGCAAACGCTCATGAATCGGCCGGCACAATCCGGCTACGCTGAGGCACAGTCAGCGCGACCAGCAGTCATCGCGCCAGGCGACGTGATGGCACGACAGGTTTACGCGCCTCAACGATCGAACCAGCGATATTGAAGCGAAAACGCGACGGACTTGTAGTCGCCGCCCGCGCGCGTGATAAACCCGCTGGAAAGCGCCAGCTTCGCGGACCAACCGCGTGCCAAGGGGGCGGAGAACGTCAGGCCGTAACGCATGTTGGCCTGCCTGTCTTCATTGGGCACCCCGTTCGTGCTCGAGCGGCCGCCCGCGGCATAGCCGATGTCGGCCGCGATCCATAACCCCGGACGGAAGCTGTACCCGGCATGCAGCTGCAGCAACATGAGAGGATCCTGGCCTCGTGTGTTGCCGTTGAAGAAGTCGTTGTTGCGTGTGAAGAACCACGCACCAGCCGACGCGTCGAAGAACCAGTTTCCATAGGGCTGCGAGATGCCGATCTCCGGCTTGAATGCCCAGCGGTTGGTGCCTATGTTGACCAACCGGGAAGGGAGATACTGGCCGGTCGGAGCCGACATCGTCAGGCTGATTCCTGCCGAAGTCGCTTGCTCGCGCCGGGCGAATTCCTCGGGCGTCAGCGCCGGACTGCCGATGAAGTTCCACGCGAAGCGCAGCTTCAGATCGCCAATACCAGCACGATGCACTTCGGTTGGCGCGCCAATGACGACGCCGCTGAGATTCCCGCTGCTGAAGGGCATCGCCAACGCGAACGATGCCGTGTGACCAGCCAGCGCGAACGTACGTGAGTACGCGAGCGACACGATGTTGATCTTCGCCTGCACACCGGTAATGGGCAGGGACGGATCCGTCAGCACGTCGCCATACAGATACGCATAGCTGACGACAAGAAAGTTCGTGCCGATTGGGGAGGGCGAATAGCTGCGCGGCTCCAGCTCCTGCGCTTGCGCCGTAATCGCCAGAAGCAGGAGCACGACGGCGACGGCGGGCCGAAGCGTCCAGTGGATGAATGGACACCTCATGATCAAGTCTACCTGGCTGGCCGCCAACAGCGACGATGCACGGCGCGATCGGAGTGGGATCCACGAGCATGATTGACCCAGCGTATCAGTGAGGTCAATCTCGAGGTATAGGACCTTGGTCCAATTGTTTGAACTGGCTGCCAGCCTTGGGGCGAACGCGCCGCACGGTATATCGGGCAAAGGATTCAGCGAGTCCCCGTTTGCGGCACGCAGAAACAGACCTGACGGCTGGCCCGTATCGAAAAACGGAGAATGGTTTTGGCTCAGCGGGTGAAACCAGCGCTGCCTGCGGGATTGCACATCGACGCGGCAACGCGCGCGAATTGAAGCGTGAAGAACCGCGCCCCCTCACGCAACAACGCTAGCGCGTCGTGCACCTACGCCATGATGTGAACGCCGCCGTCGACGTAGAGCGTCTCGCCGGATAATCGCCGGGCATAAGGCGTCGCGAGATACGCGCAGGTGAAGCCTACGTCCATGATATCGACCAGTTCGCCAAGCGGCGCACGTTCCGCCGCTTGCGTCAGGAGCACATCAAAGTCCTTCAGGCCGGACGCGGCGCGGGTTTTCAGGGGCCCGGGCGACACGGCGTGCACACGGATCTGCTGCGGCCCCAGTTCATACGCCAGATAGCGCGCGCACGCTTCCAGCGCCGCCTTGACCGGGCCCATGACGTTGTAGTTGGGAACCACCTTGTTCGCGCCGTAATAGCTCATCGCGAACATGGAACCGCCGTTCTTCATCAGCGGCGCGGCAAGCCGGGCCATCCGCACGAATGAATGGCATGAAATATCCATGGCCGCCGCAAAGCCCTCAGCGGAGCAGTTGAGCAGCCCTCCCTGCAGATCGCTCTTCGGCGCCCATGCGACGGAATGCACGAGTATGTCGAGTTCGCCCCATTCACTCGCAATACGATCGAATACCGCTTCCAGTTCATCTTGCTGCGCCACGTTCAGCGGCATGAAAATGGGCGCCTGGAGATCTTTAGCCAGCGGCTCTACATATGACCTGGCCTTTTCGTCGGCATAGGTAATCGCGAGATCGGCGCCCACTTCACGGAACGCCTTCGCGCAGCCATAGGCAATCGAATGTTCGTTGGCGATGCCCGTCACCAGCGCCTTCTTGCCCGACAGGACCGGATGTTGAATGTTCAGGCTCATTAGACTCCCCTTTGGCAATCATGCAGACTCACGACTCGTTCGCACTGCTGTCTATTTCCACTGCGCACCAGCATGCCTGTTCGCAGGCTCGCCGCCGGATCTCCGGAGTGTGCTCGCCGATGCCCGCCGCGAAAACCAGCACGTCGAGTCCCTGCAACGCGCCCTCGATAGAGAGCCTGGATCGCAGGGATGTGCCATGGCGGTGGCCAGCGGCGGCAGAGACCGGCAAGTGGCAATCAGCCGGTCGTACTTTTCGTGTTCACTATTCGCGATGCCTCCTTGAGCCCCGGTGTCACGCGGGCGCGCGGTGCTTCAGGAACCTCATGCATCGATGTGGCTGACCGTGACGGGGATCCACGCTCCAGCGGCAAGGACGAACGGATCTTGTCGAGCATGCTGAGCTGCGCAGCGGTAGGCTCCGTTTCCTGAACGCGTCTGTCGGCCAAAAGCTTTTCAGCCAGTTCAAGGAGTTTCTCGCGGTCTTTCGGGTCTTCCAGCAAATGTGGCAGCGTGGCGAGCGCCTGCTCCGGCTCGTAACGCACGATGATTTCCTGCTCACCGCGCACGCGCCTCCACTGGTCGCCGGGGAGCTGGGGCAGATACGCGGCATAGTCCTTCGCGAGTTCGTGCCGCAGGACAAGCCGCGCAAGCGGGAGCGGCTCGCCACGGCGCGCGAGCAGGCAAGCGGCACGCGCAAGCGCTTCCGTATAGCCGCCCTCGGTCATCGACGCCAACGCGTCCTTCACGAAGGACAGATCGCGCGGGGCCCCTGCTGCCTCGATGGGCCTCGCTTGCGCCTCGTCGCCCTGTTCGATGACGAACATGTTGCCGTAGAACGAAAAGAAGGCGCTCTCCGTCATGGCGTCGCGCATTGCGCGATAGAAGTCAAGCGATGCACTGATCATTTCTGATCCATAGTGCTCGAGCTCCTTCAACGGCGTTTCCTCATGGGCTTGCGCGAGGCGCTTCGCCCTGACCGCCTCTGCGGTCGGCCCAAGCCACGCTAGCCACGGATTCATGTCCGAGAACGCCCAGCGTTGCGCGCGCAGTGGATGAAACTGCCGCTGCAGGTTCGCCGTCGTTTCGTTCGACATCGCCCTTACCCAGGGCTGCAGGAATAGCTCGTACGCGCGCTGATTCAACTCCGATACGCGCTTGACGGCCTCGAACGGATGTTCGTCGGTACGCTCGAACCGGTTCAGGCGCTCAACGATATCCTCGAGCCGATACTCCCGGAACGACACGTCATATTCGATCTTTCCGTTCTCGCCCCGGCGCTCGGCAATCTCCATACCGTAAAGACCGGGCGGGAATGCTTCGATCGCTTCGAGTACTGAAGCGATCTGCTGGTGTTCCTTCTTCGCGACTTTGCCCGAGACGAAGATGCCGAGATGGCCGATGCTCTGGTGCACGAGCCCGACGATCACCTGACCGCGCGCCTTGATTTCCTCAGTGCTTCCGTAGACGTCGGCGACCCAGTTGAATGCCTGTTGGGGCGGCGTAATGTTGTCGCCAAGCGATGCGAACAGAATGATCGGCGACTTGATGTCTCGAAGGTCGAACGCCGCCCCGTCGAGTCCGCGAACCTCGCCCGACCAGAGTTTGTTACCGACGAACAGGTTGCGCGTGATCCACTCAATTTCCTCGCGGTTCATCAGGTAATAGCCGCCCCACCAGCGCTCGAAATCGAGGAAGCGCGGCGGTTCGGTATCGATGTTGTCGAACAGGTGATAGTACTTGTCCCACAGGCTGTTGGCGGGATTGAGGTTCTCGAAGTTCTGCACGAGATGAGCGCCGTCGAACTTGCCGTTGCCAAGATCTGCAGTCAGCGACGCGAGCCACGTGCCGCCGAGCATGCCGCCGGAGTAGCGCATGGGATTGTCGCCCTCCCCTTCGCTCCACGCGCCGCTCCAGTACGACATCGGAGCGCCGTTGATGACGAGCGGCCCGGTGTGGTCCGGGTCGGAACTCGCCACCATCATGGCAGCCCACCCGCCCTGGCAGTTTCCGACGATCGCCGGTTTTGGGCTGTCCGGGTGCAGTTCACGCACCTTTCTGATGAATTGTTCTTCTGCCGCGCAGACGTCGAGCAGCGTCTGGCCGGGCTCCGGGTCGCGAAAGAAGATGACGAAATACACGTAGTGGCCAGCCTTGAGTGCCACTCCGGCCTGCGAGTCGTCCTTGAAACCGCCTATGCCAGGGCCGTGGCCCGCGCGCGGGTCGATGATCACATAAGGACGCTTGCTAACGTCGATGACGACTCCCTCAGGAGGCAGCAGGCGAACGAGCGCGTAGTTGACCGGCCGCGCTAGCTTCCGGCCGTCGACGACGAGTTCGTGTTCGAAATGCAGGACGGGTTGAAGACCCTGGCGCGCCTGGTCGACGAACGCATTGCCACGTTGACGCAAGGTATCCCAGAAGAGGACGGAACGCTCAACGAGATCCGTTGCGTAGCGGTACCCGGCCAGGGGATCAACCGCAGTGGTCCATGCGGGACTACCCGAAACTGGTTTGCCGTCGTCGCGAAGCCGCCCCGCCGCATCAGCCGACCGCTGATTGAATTGGGTTTGCGCGACTTCCGATCGTTTTGCGAGAAGCCGGGCAACCTTGCGTCCGATTTCCTGGCTACGTGCATATTGATTGGCTACGTCTGTCATTGCATCACCTTCTGGTCCGCAAACGAGTGGGAGAGGACGCGTGCGCCGTCGCGAGGGTCCGATCGGACGCAGACGTCTACGACTCGTGCAAGCAGAGTAATGCTGAGCGAGTCGCTTTGGATAAGAGGCGAATTGTGCCGATCTAATATTGTGGTGAACGAGTCTCGATACAGAGCGACGACGGGGAAATCAGGACGTCTTGCGTAGAACGACGATTGAATGAAAGGAATGCTTACGAATATATGGCAAGAAACGCTTGTAGCGTTCAATGTTGTCATGGGTATCCCTCAACACACTGGCAGACGCGTGTGACAGATTCGTTACGGGGTTCCGCCAGGCTGGCCGGTTCAGCAGTGTCGTCGACGCGCTTTCCTGTGACGATTCCGTTCGCATGAACCGAATCGTGCAGCCTCTCGCGTGGTTTCTCTATAGGACCATCGGCCCATATCCAGCGGAGCGGTTTGTGCCGCTCGAATCTCGTTCGCAAGAGTCCGTGGGGCGTCCCAAAGCAGCCGCCTAGGTCCTGGAAAGTTGTCGTCCTGGCCATGCTGACAACGCAACATCGGCCAAACGCTTCAATGTCTCTGAACACGCTCCGTCACATGCTTGCGCAGACATGCCCTGCACGATGGCTGCGTAAAAGCGTGCGAGTGCCTCGGTGTCGGTCCCGGTTGCTAGTTCCCCCTCGGCAACAGCGCGGTCAAAGCGTTTCTTGATCAACTGTATTGCGAGATCGCGCCGTGCAGCGACTTCTCGCGCTGCAGCCTCGCTCTTGTCGCCATGCTGAAGAACGGCAGTTGACACCATGCACCCCCGTGGCTTGCTGGGGTCAGTAAAACCCGCCGCTGCATCGTGCAAGTAAAACGCTATAGCGTCGTAAGCCGATAGATGCCCTTGCAGAGCGCCAAGTCGATTTTGGTTCTCACGCTCACTGTTACGGTCGAGTGCCTGTCTAAACAAATCATCCTTTGAACCGAACGTCGCGTAGAGCGACGGAGGCGTGATGCCCATGGCCTCCGTTAGGTCGGCTATCGATGTCCCCTCGTATCCCCGCTCCCAAAACAGTCGCGCCGCGATATCGAGCCCGACATCGCGGTCCAGCGTCCTGGGCCGGCCGCGTTTTCGAGGTGATCCAATCATTTTATATCGAGTCCTATAAAAAGCATTGACAGCGCTCCCTGCCGCTCAATATTATAGTGATCACTAGCCAATCAATCGGAAACGGAGTGATCGATGTCTGGAAAACTTTCAAGCAAGGTTGCCCTTATCACCGGAGGCTCACGTGGGATCGGCCGCGCAGCAGCGCTGGCCTTCGCACGAGAAGGTGCCGCTCTGATCGGTGTGCACTATGGCGCCAACAGCGATGCGGCCGCAGCGACGATCCGGGAGATCGAGCGTCTTGGTGCCAAAGCCGTCGGCATCAAGGCCGATCTTAGAGGTGGTAAGGAAGCGACGGACAGCCTTTGGGAGCAGTTCTCAAGGGCTGCTGTCGCCGCTACCGGTGAGCCTCGGCTCGACATTCTTGTCAACAATGCCGGTGTGGCGCCTGCCGTTTCGCTGGCGCAGACCAGTGAGTCCACCTTTGACGAGTTGCTGACGATTAACTTTAAGGCGCCGTTCTTCCTGATCCAGGCGGCTGCTGATCATATCCGCGATAACGGACGGATCATCAACATTTCGACGGGCTTTACGCGTGTCGCGGCGCCGACACATCCCGCCTACGCGGCGTCGAAGGGCGCAATTCAAACACTAACGCTCGCGCTTGCACCCGAGTTCGGTCCTCGTGGCATCACGGTCAATACGGTAATGCCGGGCGTCACGGAGACCGACATGAACGCGGACTGGATCACGATTCCCGAAGCACGAGCCGGCGCGGAAGCCCTGTCGGTGTTCTCTCGTGTCGGTCAACCTGCCGACGTGGCAGACATCATCGCCTTCGTTGCGTCGCCTGACGCTCGATGGATCACGGGACAGGTCATCGACGCGACGGGTGGTGCCCGGCTCTGAAACTTGGGGTAGCCGCAAAGCGGCGGACCGCGAAGCGCCGCCACCCACAGCATCCAAGGGTGAACGGCCTTCATCGCCTACGGCCGCGCCAATGCGCTTATACCGCTAGTGACCGGCCCTCTGCACTATGCGGACGCTGGTTTCATGCTCGGCATCGTCCGTTCATGGCCGCCTGTATGCGCTCGTCAACTTCGCCGTAAGCCGCCAGCGAGATCGTGGACGGCAAGACGATCATGCTGTTGCAGCTTGCCGCGTTGCGTGGCCTCGCGCGCTAACATAGGCGCTTTCTCCCGCTTTCTATCGACCGCCCATGTACATCGTTTCGCTGATCTATACCGCCTCGCTCGAACGCATCGACGACGCCCTTCCCGCGCATCGCGCCTACCTCGATGCGCAGTTCGAAGCGGGCAATTTCATTGCCGCCGGCCCAAAAATGCCGCGCGACGGCGGCGTGATCATCGCCTCGCACATGCCGCGCGAGCGACTCGATGCGCTGCTCGCCGCCGATCCCTTTGCGCAACAAGGCGTCGCCACCTACGAAGTGACGGCATTCAAGGCCACGCGACTCGCGCCCGGCCTCAATCTGCCGCGGCCCGAAATGCCGTGAGCGTGGCCGATACGGGGTCTTCAGCTCGTTGAGCCCGCAATCGGCACCACCATGCCCGACCATACGATCTCCAGTTCCACCGCAATGGATCGCGCAAGCCCGTCGAGCCCCGGAAACAGCGACGCATTCGTGATGTTCATACGATAGAGCCACTTCATCGCGTCCATGCGGATGCGCTCGGGCAGCACGATCTTGTGCAGCAGTTCCTCGTGGCTCTCGTAGCCTTCGAGAATCGCCTGCAACGGCTTGTCGATCACGCCCGGCACGACGAAGGTGCCCGACTGCGCGACGAGCCGGTCGTCCATCTCCGTGGGTTCGCCCGACCAGAGGATTTCATTCGTATTGCTAAAGAAATAGCGTTCGAAGTTGTCGTGTGCTCGCGGGTCGATCACGTCGCGCGTGAGCGTGGGATTGGCTTTGGGCAGCGCGCGGCTGTTCCAGAGCGCGGGCGTGTTCAGCGCGTAGACGGCCGCGTCGCCGGTTGCGCGCTCCAGCGCGAAAAAAGCCGCGACGAACGGGCTCTTGGTGAAATCGAGCAGCCGCGTGGGCGCGCCGTGGTGCTGCATGAGCGCGAGGCAGCGAAGGTCGTCCTTGAGCAGGTCCGGATGCGCGAGGAAGTTGTGCGCCTTGCGGCGAAACACGCGAATGGCGCGCTCCTCGCGCTGGCGCCACTGCAGGCGGTCGCCAACGTAGTCGCGCATGTAGCGCGTGAGCGAGCTTTCGAGGTGCCACTGCGCGTTCTGCTGGCCGCGAAACGCCCAGCCGTCGAGCTGCGTGGTCAGCGCCATGAACTGCTGCCAGTCTGTGAGTACCGTGGTCTGCATCGTTGGTCCGGTAGCGTTTGTCTCTCGCGTGGCGACGAGCCCATGAAGCGCGCGCCCCGCAGAACACGCTAGCACATCGACGATGACAACATCACGAAGCCTTCGCCTCGCGCCTCATGCAAACTCAGGCAAATGCACGCAGCATCGCGATCTGCTCGCGCCAGCGCGCCAGTACGCGATCGGGTTCGTAGAGCCGGAACGTCACGCCGCTCAGCACCTCGGCGTATTTCGCGCGATGCTCGGTGACAGACTCGATTTCCACGCGAAATACGCTCAGTTCGAGCGCCGTTTGCCGCTGCGCCACAGCGTGAGCGCGTGCGCGTATCTCCAGCAGCGCACCGTCATGCACGAGCGAAAGCGTGAGGCGTGCGTCGCGCACGAGATTGGCTGTGGTGCTGGACTGCGGCCAGACGGCGATGAGCAGCGTGGTGGCGTCCACGGCCAGGATCTCGCCCGCGCTCAGTTGCGCGCCGTGCGGCCAGCCGTCCTCGCTTACGGTCGAAAGGCGAACTGCATCGGCGAGGCGCGCTTCGAGGTGATCGCCGTCGAATTCGCGCACGAGCGCTGCGGGCAGTTGCGCGGCGGGTTTGGGCTCCGTCGCGGGCTGCGTCGGCCGCGGGGCCGGTTCGTTTTGCTGCATGGGGCATTCCTTGCGGGCGTGACTTGCGTCGGGCTCCAAATTGGACCGTAGCGCCGCGCCGAAGTCAAATCGCCCCGCCTTTCAGCAACCGTTCAGCCCTTGGTCGCGCCGAACGTGAGCCCTGCCACGAAGTGCTTTTGCATCGCGAAGAACATCATCACAGAAGGCAGGGCGGCCAGGACCGAACCCGCCGAAACGAGGTTCCATGCCGTCGTCCACTGACCCTTGAGCGCCGCAACGCCCACGGTGATCGGCGCGGCGTCGTCGCCCTGAGTCAGGCACAGCGCCCAGAAGTAGTCGTTCCAGACGAACGTGAACACGAGAATGGCAAGCGCGGCGAGCGCCGGGCGAATGAGCGGCAGCACGATGCGCACGAACACGGTCCATTCGTTCGCGCCCTCGATGCGCGCGGCCTCGACGAGCTCGAACGGCAGTTGCTTGATGAAATTGCGCAGGAACAGCGCGCAAAAACCGGTCTGAAACGAAAGATGAAACAGAATCAGGCCTCCCACCGTGTTGTAGAGACCTAGCTTCAGTGTGAGGTCCCGCACCGGAATCATCAGCACCTGGATCGGCACGAAGTTGCCTGCAACGAAGGTCGCGAACAGTGCCGAATTGCCCGGAAAGCGGTAGATGGCCAGCGCATAGCCCGCCAGCGCCGCGAGCGCGATGGCTCCGGCCACGGCGGGCAGCGTGATCTGCACGCTGTTCCAGAAGTAATGGAGCATGGGCGAAGTCGTGAGCGCATCGCGATAGTTCTCGACCATCGCGAAGTGCTTCGGCCAGCCCCAGTAGTTGCCTTCGCTCAGTTCATCGGTGGAACGCACCGAAGTGACCAGAACGGCAATGAGCGGCAGCAGCCAGATGATGAGCGCCACGGGCAGCGAGAGTTTGTACAGGCGGCGCGACGCGGGCTTCCATTTGTCGACCGGAATGGGAAACATGTGCGGCTCCTCGTGGCGGATTCAGTGCTCGCTGCGCAGCAGGCGGCGCAGGTGATAGACGATATAGAGCAGCATGATCGCGAACAGCACGACGGCAATCGCGGCCGAATAACCGAGCCGATAGTATTTGATTGCCTGGTCGTACATGTAGTACGCGAGCACCGTCGAGCTTTCGAACGGGCCGCCGCCCGTCATCACCGAGATGAGGTCGAAACTGCGCAGCGCGCCAATGATCGTGACGACCACCGCCATGAACGTGACGGGGCGAAGCTGCGGCAGGATCACGTGCCAAAGCATGCTCCAGCCCTTCGCGCCTTCCATGCGCGCGGCCTCGATCTGCTCGCTGTTGAGCGTGGTGAGGCCGGTGAGATAGAGGATCATGCAGTACGCAGTTTGCGGCCATAGCGCCGCGAATATGATGCCGGGCGTGGCGTAGTTCGGGTCGCCGAGCACGGGTATGCCGCGGCCCAGCATGAGCGCGAGCAGGCCGAACGTGGGGTCGTAGAACCACGAGTAGATGAGGCCCACCACCACGCCCGAAAGCACGAACGGCGCGAAGAACAGCGATTTGACGATGCGGATGCCGCCCACAGCCTGGTTGAGGTACAGCGCGATCGCGAGGCCCATGGGCGGCGCGAGCAGGAACAGCACCAGCCAGATCACGTTGTTTTTGAGCGCCGTGTAGAACGTGGGCGCGTGGAACAACTCGACGTAATTCGCGAGACCCACGAAACTCGCTTCGCTCATGCCATCCCAGTTGTAGAGCGACAGGCGCAGCGTCGAGAGAATCGGCCAGATCACGTAGACCGCGAACATGATGCACGCGGGCGCGAGAAAGAGGCACGCGGCTCGGCGCTGGCGCCGCGCGGTGGGCGACGCGCGGCGGCGCGGCTGAATGCCCCGCCCGCTTGCGTGCGGCATGCCGCCGTTCTCGCCACCAGCCGGCGCGGCTCCATCCACGCGATGCGCAACGGTGTGAGTCACTGCCTGTCTCACGGCAAAAACCTCCTGTCCCATGCAAAGCCTTCAGCGTCCACGAAGGGCAGGCGGCGCAAGCATCGACCGCCCGCCCCTGCTTCGAATTCCTTACTTCTTGTAGATCCGCTGACGCGTCTGCTCCAGCTGCGCAAGAATCGAATCGAGCTTCGTCGGATCGGACACGAACTGCTGCATGCCCTTCATGCCCTCGTCGGCCATTTCCTTCGTCATGTCGCGATCATAGAACTGCGCAATGCCGCCCTTCGTGTTCGAAAGGATCTGGAAGCCGATCTTCGAAATCGGGTCTTCGGGCTCCGGCGACTTGCTGTTCGCCGAAAGCGAACCCAGACCCTTGGCGAGTTGCGCGCCAACTTCGGGCGTCTCCGCAAACGCGAGGAACGCGCGCGCGTCGGCCTTGTTCTTCGCCTTGCCCGGAATATGCAGCGATTCGACCGGACCATCTTCGGCGGTCGGCACGTTCGGGTCGATGATCGGGAACTGGAAGTAACCCATCTGCTGCTTGACCGTTGGGCTGAAGCCGCCCGTAATGAAGGTGCCCATCAGCATCATCGCGGCCTTGCCCTGGAACAGGAACGGCTGCGCCGCATCCAGATCGTACGAGAGCGAATTGGGAATGAAGTCGCCGTCGTCGAGCAGCTGTTTCCACGTGACGTAGACCTTCTTCACGCGCGGGTCGGTGTACGGCACTTCGCCCGCCATGAGCTTCTGGTGGAACGCGTTGCCGTTCAGGCGCAGGTCCAGATAGTCGAACCACCCGGCAAGCGTCCACGCGTCGCGGCCAGCCACGGCAATCGGCGCGATGCCGGCGGCCTTGAGCTTCTTGCAGGCGTCGAGAAATTCATTCCACGTCTTCGGCTCGCTCTTGATGCCCACCTTGTCGAACAGGTCCTTGCGATAGAACATGCCCCACGAGTAATACACCGTGGGCGCGGCGTACTGCTTGCCCTGGTACGACGAGGCCTCCTTCGTCGAGGCGTACATGCTGTCCCAGTTGTTCTTCTTCCAGTCGTCCGAAAGATCCGCAAAAAGGCCGCGCTTCGCGTAGTAGGCCATGCGCTCGCCGTCGTGCCAGTTCACGATGTCGGGCGGCGCGGTCGTGAGCCAGTTCGGCAACTGCACCTTGTAGGCTTCCTCGTCGACGAACGACACCTTCACGTCGGTGCCGGGATGCGTCTTCTTGAACTCGTCGATCACCTGCTCCCACACGGCGCGTTGGCTTGCGCCCTTGTAGGCAATGTTCATTTCGAGCGTGCCGGCTTGCGCCGCGCTTGCAAAAGTGCCTGCAAGCGCGAGCGCCGCCAGCGTCGCAGCAACGAGCAGGGGGCGTGGTCTGAGGGTCTTGCCGATCATGCGTGTCTCCTTGGTTATACGTCGTTGTCGGTGCTGCATCGGAAGGAACTGCGCAATGCGTCTGTCACGAACGGTACGCGCTCACGCCCTGCGGTTCTATCGTACGCGAGCCGATCACGATTGCATCGTCGGGAATATCCGCAGAAAGCGTGTGCGTGCCCGGCCCATAGTTGAATACCCAGGTGAACCCGCCACGCCGGCTCATGCGTATCGCGTCGCCAAGCGGCTGCGGCGCAAGGCCCGCTTCGCGCGCCACGCGCGCAAAGAGCGCCTGCGTGCTCGCCTCGTCGAACAGGCTGGCAAGGTAGTGGACCGCACCGCTCTTCACATAAGCGGGATGACCGTCGCTGAACGTCGCGCGCACTTCCGGCACGGCCCATTCGTTTTCGCCGGTGTTAGCACCGAGTTCGAGCAGATCGCGCCAGTGGCGCGCGTGGCCGTCGGACGCGCCGTCCAGGTCGAAGCGCACTGGCTCGCTGATGTTGGGCCGCAACGACTCCACGCGCCACACACGCAGCGGCAGGAGCGCCGCCAGCGGGCCCGGCGGCAGGTTGGCGGGAATCTGCAGATCGACCGTTTTCGAGCCCGTGCGCGGCCCGATCACCACTTGCGCGCCCGAGCTGGCGAGACGCTGCGCGAAGTCGTCGGGGACAATGGGCAGCGGCGGCACGACCACGAGACGGTAACCGTCGAGCGGTGCGTGCACCGAAACGATATCCACGTCGAAGCCGAGCGCGCGCAGCGCCGAGTAGTACTCCACAGCGAAGCGCGGATAGTGGAAATCCGCGCCCTGCGGATGAATTTCGAAGAGCCACTTCGCCTCGTAGTCGAGCACGAGCGCAACGGGCGTCTTCACGTCGAAGTCGCGGCCGCCCTTCGCCTTTGCCAGCACCGCCTCGATTTCTTCGGCCACGCGCGCCGCCTCCGCGCTGCCAAGGTCGGGGCGGTTGTCGGGCGTATTCAGGCCCGCGTGCATCTGCTCCTGCGCAAACGGCGCCTGGCGCCAGCGGAAATACGACACACAACCCGCACCATGCGCGAACGCTTCCCAGCTCCAGAGACGCACCATGCCGGGCAGCGGCGCGGGGTTCCAGTGCGCCCAGTTCACGGGGCCGGGCTGCTGCTCCATGACCCAGAACGGCAGCTTCGACATGCCGCGATACACGTCGTGATTGAATGAGGCGAAGTCCGGGTGACCCGTGCGCAGATAGCGCGCCTTGACATCGGGTGCAAACCACTGCTGGTCGAGCGCGCCGAGCGGATAGCTGTCCCACGTCGCGACGTCGAGATCGGCGGCGACCTTGTAGTGATCGAACTCCATGAACAGCTGCATGAAGTTGTGCGCGATGGGCCGTCCCGGCGAATGCGCGCGCAGGATATCAACCTGCATGCGGTTGTAGCGCTGCACTTCATCGGAGGCAAAGCGCTGATAGTCGAGCCGGTGCGACGGATGCGCCTCGGTCACAGTGCCGACGGGCGCCTCGATTTCGTCGAAGCTGCGGTACTCCATGCTCCAGAATACGGTGCCCCAGGCGGTATTGAGCGCGTCGATGCTGCCGTAGCGTGCCTTGAGCCATTCGCGAAAACGCTGCACCGCCGCCGGCGAATAGCTGACCACCGTTTGATGGCAACCGTACTCGTTATCGGTTTGCCAATAGGCCACGGCGGGATGCTGGCCATAACGCGCCGCAACCGCCTCGCAGATGCGCCGCGAAGCCTCGAAATACGTTGGCGACGAAAAATCGTAGTGCCGCCGCGAGCCGAACCCGCGCACGCGGCCATCGGCGCCCACGGGGAGAATGTCGGGATGCTGGTCGATCAGCCACTTGGGCGGCGTAGCCGTGGGCGTGCACATCACCACTTGCAGGCCGGCGGCGCCGAGCGTGTCGATGGCGCGGTCGAGCCAGCCCCAGTCGAACTCACCGCGCGTGGGCTCGATGCGGCTCCACGCGAACTCGGCGATACGTACCTGCGCGATACCCAGCGCCTTCATGCGCGCGGCGTCGTCTTTCCACATGGCCTCCGGCCAGTGCTCCGGGTAATAGCAAACTCCAAGACGCATCTCTGTGTCCTCGTTTGTTGTTTTCATGCGGGTTGATCGGCGGTGGCGAGCGGCGCGACGGCAAAACCGTCCTCCGCAAACAGATGGCAGGCGCCGGCACTCGCGCGGAACTGCACTGAGTCGCCGCTACCTAGCCGTGCGTCGCCGGGCGCCTTGGCGACGAGCACCACCCCACCCGGCTGGTCGAGGTGCACGTAGCTGTGCTCGCCAAGCTCCTCGACCAGTGTGATGGCGCGCTTAATCGTCAAGGCATCCTGACCATTTCCCGGCGTTCGCGGTGCAACACCCTCCACCACCAGTTCGAGATGTTCGGGCCGCACGCCAAACGTGACAGGCGCGCCCACGGCGAGCCGCGCGCCCTGCACAGGCAGCCGCACCGTTTCGCCGCTTTCATCGACCGTGACGCTCACGCCATTCGCCTCGATGGCCGCCACGCGCGCCGGCAGAAAGTTCATGCGCGGCGAACCGATGAAGCCCGCCACGAAGCGGCTCGCGGGACGGTGATAAAGCTCGAGCGGCGCACCCACCTGGGCGATGCTGCCATATCGTTCGGTATCCTTACCGCTATGCAGCAGGACGATCTTGTCGGCGAGCGTCATCGCCTCGATCTGGTCGTGCGTGACGTACACCACGCTCGCCTGCTCGAATTGCCGATGCAGGCGAGCGATCTCGATACGCGTCTGGCCACGCAACGTTGCGTCGAGATTGGAAAGCGGCTCGTCGAACAGAAACACGCCGGGCTCGCGCACGATCGCGCGGCCAATCGCGACGCGCTGCCGCTGCCCGCCCGAAAGCGCCTTGGGGTGACGCTCGAGCAACGCTTCGAGCTGAAGAATGCGCGCGGCTTCGCGCACCTTGCGATCGATCTCGGCCTTCGGCGTCTTCGCGAGCTTCAGGCCAAACGCCATGTTCTCGTACACGGTCATGTGCGGGAACAGCGCGTAGCTCTGGAACACCATGGCCACGCCCCGCTGCGCGGCGGGCACGTCGTTGACGAGCTTGCCGCCGATCGAAATATCGCCGTCGGTCAAGTCTTCGAGGCCCGCGATCATGCGCAGCAGCGTGGACTTGCCGCAGCCCGAGGGACCGAGGAATACACAGAACTCGTTCCTGCCGATCTCCAGATCGACGTTGCGAATCACCGGCGCATTCTCGCCGTATGCCTTCTGAACGCCGCGTAACGAAATGCTCGCCATCGTCCCGTCTCCATGTTCTAATTAGCACGAACCGGAGATTAAGCGCTTAATCAGCAGCCCATAAAAAAGCGATCGCGTGAGCGATCTGGCTGCCTTGTCTCCGATATTCGTCTTGATTGTCGGGCCAATGTTGCAGTGCTCGTCACAATCATGCAAATGTTGAATCGCCTTCCCATATTTTGAGATCGCATGCCGACCCTGAACGAAGTCGCGCGCCGCGCCGGCGTCACGCCGGCCACCGTCTCGAACGTCTTGCGCGAGCGCGGGCGGGTGGGCGAAGCCACGCGCCAACGTGTGCTCGAAGCGATCGAGGCGCTCGGTTATCGCCCGCATTTGTCGGCGCGCGCGCTCGCCGAAGGGCGGCCGCCGACCATCGCGCTCATGGTGTCGAGCATCGCGAACCCGTTCTACCCGGAGTTCGCGCTCGCCGTGGAAAATGCGCTGCGGCGCAGCGGGCGCTTCCTCATCATCTGCAATACGGACGGCGATCCGCAAACGGGCCGCGCCTACCTCGAACAGATTGCGGGCACGCTCTCGGCGGGCGTGCTCGTGATGAACGCCAATCTCGACTTTGCCGACCTGCGCGCCACCGTGCGGCGCGGCGCGCCGGTCGTGTTGTGCATGTGGGAGCGACCGCTCGATCCGCCCGGCCTGCCGTGCGTGGCCGTGGACTTTCGGCGCGCGGGAGAGCTTGCCGCGCAACATCTGTTAGCGCTCGGGCATCGGCGCGTCGGCGCGATTGTCGGCAGCAAGGTTTCAGGCATACACGCGGCGCGCTATGACGGCTTCGTCGCGGCCATGCAGGCGGCCGGGCTTGACGGTGCAGGCGCGCCCGTGCGTTATGCGCCGGATACGACGCAAGGCGGCTATGCGGCCACGAGCGAGTTGCTGGCGCGGCATCCCGACCTCACCGCAATCTTCGCGACCAACGACCTGCCCGCGCTCGGTGCGATGCAGGCCGCCGCCGATCTCGGGCTTCACGTGCCACGCGAACTCTCCGTGGTTGGCATCACCGATATTCAGCTTGCGCGCGAGTCACGGCCCGCGCTCACGACCGTTGCGGTCGCAACGATCGAGGCGGCGGAGCTGGCCGTTGAGCTGCTGACGGAGTTGGTCGAAGCGCCAGATTCGGCTGCCGGCGCGGCTGCACGCGTGTGTGTGGTCTCGGCGCCGCGGCTGGTCGTGCGGGCTTCGACGGCGGGGCCGCGAGAGAAAGGATAACGAAAGAATTCGCATAACAAACCCCACTCAGCGCAAAGAACCTATAAGCAAACCTTAAAGGTTCCGTCCGAACCATCCGTTAAACACGATGGCGCTGCACCTATGCACCGTCGCTAAAAAGACAATCGAAGACGGCTGGAGAAAAACGAACGTGAAGCGAATAACGTTGAATCAGAAAGCCTGGAGCATCGTCGGGCTGCTGTGGATCTCGCTCGTCGTGATGGTGGTGGCCAACGCCCTCATGACGCGCTCGGGCATGGTGACGGACCGCAAGAACCTGGTGGAACAGGAGACGCAAACCGCGTTGGGCGTGGTCTCGTACTACCAGAAGGAAGCGGCCGCCGGCCACATGAGCGACGACGACGCGAAGCGCCTCGCCATCGCCACGCTGCGCGGCACGCGCTACGGCGATGACCAGAGCGGCTACTTCGGCATTTACGACAGCAACGCCATGGCGCTGCTCGTGCCGCCCAAGCCTGAACTGGAAGGCAAGAACCAGGCGAACATGACGGACCCGCGCGGCACGCATGTCGCGCTCGAGATCGTCAAAAGCTCGTCCACGGGCGGCGACGGCTACAGCAGCTACTGGTGGCCGAAGCCCGGCAAGAGCGAGCCCGTCGAAAAGATCACGTATTCCGCCTTCGTGCCGGGCTGGGACTGGCACGTCTTCACCGGCATCTACACCGACGATATCGACGACGCCTTCCGCAGCGCGCTGATCAGCAATCTCGTGCTCGTGACGGTGATCGGCGCGGCCGTGACGCTCGGCCTCATGTGGCTCATCCGCACGATCCGCCGCAGTCTTGGCGGCGAGCCGCAATATGCGTCGGAGATCTGCCAGCGCATTGCCGAAGGCGATCTCACCGCGCACGTGAATCTCGCGCCCGGCGACCAGCACAGCCTGCTCCACTCGATGCAACAGATGCAGCGCCAGTTGGTCGATACCGTGCAGCGTATTCAGACTTCCGCCGAATCGATCACGACGGGCGCAAAGGAAATCGCGGCGGGCAACCTGGACCTTTCCTCACGCACCGAGGAACAAGCCGCTTCGCTCGAGGAGACGGCCGCCAGCATCGAAGAACTCACGACCACGGTCAAGCACAACACCGACAACGCGCGCCAGGGCAATACGCTCGCTGTGAACGCTTCGGAAGTCGCCGCGCGCGGCGGCGAAGTCGTGCGCCGCGTGGTCGAAACGATGAACGAGATTTCGACCAGTTCGCAACGCGTGGAGCAGATCATCGGCGTGATCGACGGCATTGCCTTCCAGACGAACATCCTCGCGCTCAACGCGGCCGTGGAAGCGGCGCGCGCAGGCGATCAGGGCCGTGGCTTCGCCGTCGTGGCGGGCGAGGTGCGCAGCCTCGCGCAGCGCAGCGCGACGGCCGCCAAGGAGATCAAGGATCTGATTGGGCAGTCGGTCGCGCAAGTCTCGGAAGGCACGAGGCTCGTTGACGAAGCGGGTAAAACCATCGACGAGGTGGTGATTTCGGCGCGCCGCGTGGCCGACCTGATGGGCGAAATCGCAGCGGCGTCCGAGGAGCAGCACACCGGCATCGAGCAGGTGAACCGAGCCGTCGCGCAGATGGACGAAGTGACGCAGCAGAACGCGGCGCTCGTGGAAGAAGCATCGGCCGCGGCGCAGTCGATGGCGGCGCAGTCGAATGGCTTGCGGGATGTCGTGACGGTGTTCCGGGTCGACGCGCGGGCTGCGTCGGCGGCTGCGCCCGCGGTTGCAGCGCCTGCTCAAAGCGCGCGTGCTGTGCGCCCCGCTGCAACGCTCAAACGCCCTGCCCCCGCGCGTGCGAAGCCCGTGGAAACCACGCCGGCCCGCAAGGCCGCGAAGGCGGCACCCGTGGCAACGGCCAGCCCCGTGACCACCGCATCTAACGAAGCCGCCGACTGGGAAACGTTCTAAGGGCAGCCCGGGACGTCATCAAGCAAGGCGATCGCCCTCACCCGGCGCGCCTTGTTCCGCCCGCCACGCGGCAAATGTAATCAACCCGGGCGCAAGACCCGGATCGTCGATACGCGTCCAACTCGTATGCGTATCGTCGAGTCCCGGCACCGGCTGCGGCGTGGCAAACTCCACGCGCGACATGCCGGGCCGATACGCCTCGTTCGGCCAGTAGACGGGCATGATGCGGCGCGCCGCCATTTCCTCGCGCAAGGCTTCGGGGCCGCCTTCGTCCGCCACGACATCGCATTGCGCTGCCCAGTCGTGGCTATCCCACGCGAGAAACACACCGGCGTTGCCAACGGCGTCGAACGTCAGCACGGCATTCTGCTCGGGCCGCCAGTAGTACTCGACAATACGCTCGCGCAGCGCGACTTCGTGCAGCACGTCGGCAATACGCCGGTTCGCGTAGATCGCGCCCACGCCATGCACGCCGATATGGCCGCGCCGTGCGCAGAACTTGCGCTTGGCATCGTCGATCGCGCCGCGCAGCTTGCGGGTCATGGCGGGATCGGACTTCTTCACGTAGAAGTCGATCAGCCCCGCGTTGAACGCCTCCACCGCATGCGATTCGTCGGCCGTGGCCGTGAGCAGGATGCGCGTGCACGCCAGGTCCTTCGCGGCGGCGAGAAACTCAACGCCGGTCATCTCCGGCATTTCGTAGTCCACGACGAGCGCGGCGATATCCCCAAAGCGCGCCGCGTCGGCCATCACGTCCTCGCCGAGTGCGTTGCCTCCCCTCTTCTCGAACTCCGACCATGCGGCTCCCGACGCGGGATTGCGAGCACGCTGCCGCGCTTCGTGCGAGGCCACGAAAGCCAGCGCTTGCGCCGCGCTCGTGAAGTAGCGGTCCGTGCCCGCGCCCGGAAAGAGGCCGCGCAACGCGTAGAGAAAGTCGGGGCTGTCGTCGAGGAAAACGACAGAGACGGGATGAAAAACCGGCTGTCTGACGATGGAACTCATGCTGGATCTCGGTTAAGCACACTGCGCCTCATGCGGCACGCTCGACACCTTGGAGCGGCACCGCGAGGGAAACATGTCGATTATGCGGCGTGACCCCAGGACACAGCAACCCGAAGCCGCCCGTGCGCGGTGAACGAAAACACGCGCAAACGTTATCGCGCCCAGCGAGCATGAACCGGATTGCGTATGTGGGGATCACGGTATTGGATAAAGAGGAACGCGAAGAGAATGGTGCATGCCTCCTTTTTTCCGGAGGCACGCGCGGCTGCCGCCAGCAGCTTCTATCTGGAGTCACTCTGATGTACGCACGCGAATCCATTCCCGCCGTCCTTTCCCGTGGCACCGCCGGATTCTCCGACGAAATCATGGAAGCTACGCCGACCAAAACGTTCCATCACGTCATCGATATTTACCTGAAGGACTCTAACGCGTTCATGAACACGTATTTCGCCCGCTATTTCGAATGGCAGGGCATTTGCCGTGAACGCTGGTTTCACGAGTGCATTCACAACAATCTGCTCGCTTCGGGCGGCGTGTTCGTCACCAAGCGCGCTCACCAGGAATACGTGCAGGAAACCTTTCCGTTCCAGCGCGTGGATTGCTACCTCAACACCTTCCAGGTGCGTCAGTGCTCCGCGTATCTCGTGTTCCGCTTTTGCGTGGATGGCCGACCCGTTTCGCTCGGCTATCAGCAGATTCTCTTCGCCGGCACGGACAAGCGCATTCGCCGCTTTCCGCCCGGCATCATCGAGCGCGTAAAGGAATACGAGCTGGTCCTGCCGTCGGGTTCGAACTAAACGTATTGAACCCGGCTACATGAACTAGCCCGCGAAATCCTGCCCCGCCGGAAAGCGGCGGGGTTTCGCCGGCGCGTCATGCAGCGCGCGGTCGGCACTCGTGCCGGGCTCGGGCAGGCGGATCGTGAAGGTGGTGTGGACGTGCGGCTCGGACTCGCACGCTATCGTGCCGCCCAGCGCTTCGGCCACGCGGCGGCAGAACGTGAGGCCCATGCCGGCGCCTCGCCCGTGCGCCTTGGTCGAATAAAACGGATCGAACACGCGCGGCAGGATATCGGCGGGAATGCCGCAGCCGTTGTCGGTAAAGCGCAGCACGCAAAAGCCCGCTTCACTCGTCGCGCTGATCTCCACGCGGCCCACGTAATCGCTCACCTTGTCGCTTCTTTCGGCGATTTCCGCGTGAATCGCGAAGAGCGCGTTCTTGAGCAGATTGAAGAGCACGAATACGACGAGCGAATCCGAGCCCGAGAAACTCAATTGCGCGTCGATAGGCGCCACCTCCACCATGTCGCGCTCGCCGGTGCGAAACGGAAAGCGCTCGAGCGCGGCATTCACACAGGAGCGCACCGGGTAGGTCTCGAAGCTGCGCCGATCGAGCCGGTCGAGCGTAAACGATGCCAGCGACATTTCGACCACCGTGCTCGTGCTGTCCACCTGGCGGCGTATCGACGTGGCAAGCGACGAAATGCGCTCCGACTGCCCCGGATAGAGTCCGTCCACGCATAGCTGATGCTGCACGGCCAACTGGTAGCCGCGCATGAGTTCGGGCAGCACGTTGCCGATTTCCTCGGCATGCATGCCGATGGCCGCAAGTGGCGTGGCGACCTCGTGCGCCACCGTGGCCGCGATGAGATACGGGCGCATGAGGCCGTAACGCACGATCGTGACCGCGAGAATGCCAAGGCTGATCGCGATGAACACCGCGCCCACGGGATAGAACGCGAGCCCGTAATTCACGGCGTAATCGGTGGCGGCGAGCGCGTAGAGGCCGAGGCTCACGAAGCACAGGTCGAGCAACTTCCGGCGATCGTGCGCCTGTGTCTGGCGGCGCGCGGCGTACAGTAGCCACGCGCTGCGGCACGCGAGCAACACTGTCTGCGCCACATGCACCGGATGCAGCATGCCCGCCTTCGGATACTTGCCGAAGAAGAACGTGCCGTAGCCGTCCACGACGGCATCGCTCAACAGCAGCAGCGCCGCGAGCAGCACGCTGAGCAGGTAGGACGCAATGAGGAGCGGGCGTTCGCCGCGCCGCGCGCTCACCTCGGTCACGAAGTGATAGAACGTGGTGGGCAGAAAGAGGATGAAGAAGTATCCGGCCTTGACGAGCACAGCGGACAGATCGGGGTCGGACGTCTGGAACAGAAACGCCCAGGTGCCCTGCCAGAAGAACGTCGTCGCGCACATCAACGCGAACGGCACCGAGAGGCGCGTGAAGCCCTCGGTCAGGAGCACGTAGACGCCGAATCCGAGAAATAATGCGGACACGAACGCTGGCAGGATCGAATACATAGTCTGTCGCGTGGGTTTTTGTTCTTACCGACCTGGTTGGCGCGGCGCGTTCCCTGCAGCGTCCCCGTGCGCCCGATGTGCGATTCGCAGGCCGGATCTCGCCGCAAATGCATAGCGCATCAAATGCGCGCCGATCGAATCAATTTTGCCGATTATCGCCGCTAATCCCTTGTTGCGGCGAAATTTTCCGATTGGCGGCGCCGCCGCTATGCGCCGCGAATCCCCGATGACCCAATTTCGGTCGAATTGGCAGAAAACAACGGTATCCGTCGATTGAGGACAACCCTGGCGCCGCACAGAATAGAGGTCATCACCCACCCCGACGGAGCACCCTGATGACCCCGACCCTCGCCGATGTCGCGATCCCCGACAGCAAACTCGCCCGTGAAATTACCGAACTCGTGCGCGATACCGAATCGCCGCTGCTTTTCCATCATTCAAGCCGCGTCTACTACTTTGGCGCGCTGGCCGGGCGCCGGCTCGGCCTGAAGTTCGACCGCGAACTGCTCTACGCAGGCGCGATGTTTCATGACATGGGCCTCACGCACGCGCACAGCAGCGATCACGAGCGCTTCGAAGTGGACGGCGCGAACGCCGCGCGCGATTTCCTGCGCGGCCACGGCATCGCGCAGCAGGACATCGACCTCGTCTGGACCGCCATCGCGCTGCATACGACGCCGGGCATCCCCGAGCACATGCATCCGGTGATCGCGCTCGTCACGGCGGGCGTCGAAATGGACGTGCTCGGCATTGCCTACGACCGCTTCAGCGACACCGAGCGCGAGGCCGTGGTTCACGCGCACCCGCGCAGCGAGCACTTCAAGGAAGACATCATTCAGACCTTCTATGACGGCATCAAGCACAAGCCCGCCACCACCTTCGGCAACGTGAAGGCCGACGTGCTCGCAGACAAGGACCCGCATTTCCACGCCGGCAACTTCTGCAGCGTGATCCGGCATTCCGCCTGGCGCGGTTGAGCGTCGCCCGGAGCGATCCGCGACGCCTGGGACGGCGTTCGGCGTGGTTCTGACGCGCGATGCTATGCTCATCGCGGTGCCCGGAAACGCGCCGTCGGGCCACGCCGCACCGTGATGCGCGCGCGTCCATTCGCTGTCCCGGGGGGTTCATGCAGCACACGCCTGGCCGCACGCGGCCGCATGGTTTTACCCGCATGGTCATGAAACGCCCGCACCTCGTGGTGACGGTGTGCTTTCTCGCCGCCATGGCGCTGGTGAGCGGCGTGGGCCTGCGCCAGCTCTACCAGATGACGCGCAACGACCTGCATAGCCGCCAGCGCGACCTGGAGGTGCGGGCCGTGGGCGTGGACGCGCTGATCTCGGCCGAGCGCCGGCGCCTGCTGTTCCTGCGCGACTACGCGGAACACGTGCTCGTCTCGCCGAGCCAGCAGCGCGCCGGCCTGCAGGATCCAGTGGTGCAGGCCGCGCTGCGCGACAGCGACAAGCTGGCATGGGAAGCCCCCGGCGCGATGGACGGACCGCTCGTTTTCGGCACCAACGCGCAAGGGCTCGCGGGAATCGAAGGCTTTCACCGCGACGCCGCCACGCTGCCGGCCGACATCGTGCTCGCGCGCTCGATCAGCCCGCTCGTCGCGATCAGTCAGCAAGCCGATGCGGTGCAAAGCGCGGTCGCCTACATCTCAGCCAACGGCCTGTATGTGCTCTCGCCCGAGCGCCCGGACGCGCCCGCGCTCGACCTGTTGCGGCGCTTCAGCACCATGCCCTACTACCGCCTTCACCTCTTCGGCCAGAATCCCGGACACGACATCGTCTGGACTCCGATTTATACGGAGACGAAAAAAAGCGAAGCGATTTCCACGCTCAGCGCGCCCGTCTACGCGAACGGACGCTTTCGCGGCGCCGTGGTGATGGACGTCGCGCCCTCGCGCCTGCTCTCGCTCCAGCTAGCCTCCGCCAACCTGGCCGAGGACGAGGAGCCTGCCGAGTTCGGTCTCCTGAACAAGAACGGCGACCTCGTCTATTTCGTCGATGGCAAGATCACGGTGCAGCGGCCCGCGAGTTTCGATCCGTATCTGCTCGACATGGCGCGCGCACAGGCGGCGACATGGATGCAGCGCGGTCAGGGCTACGCCCAGCGAGGCGGCCGCTACCTGCTCTTCCAGCACGTGGGGGATTCGCACTGGATCCTGCTCACGAACACGGACGATTCGGAGCTCACGCTCGCCGCGGCGCGCCGTGTGTTCAGCAGCCCGCTGATCGTCGCCTGGCTGGCGATCGCTGTGCTGCTCGTCGGCACGCTCTTCATCGTCAAGAACATATTCGGCCAATATGTCGAGGCGAGTTCGCGGCTCGAAACGCTCGCGCGCAGCGATCCGCTCACCGGACTCGCGAACCGGCGGCGCTTCCTGGAGGTCTTCAATGAGACGCTGGAGCGCGCCGCCCGCGAAGGCGGTGGCGACGCGGCCGCACCCGCCGTGGCCATGCTGATGCTCGATATCGACTACTTCAAACGCGTGAACGACCGCTTCGGCCACGCGGCTGGCGACCGCGTGCTGGTGATATTCGCAGACATCCTGCGCAAGAACCTGCGCAGCGCGGAAATGCCCGCGCGCGTGGGCGGCGAGGAGTTCGCGGCGCTGCTGCCGGGCGCCGATCTCGCCACGGCGGCGGGCGTAGCCGAACGCATCCGCCGCGCGGTCGAAGCGCACGCGGCGGACCCCGCGCACGCCGCCAGCGCGCCGGGCGAAGCCGCGACCCAGGATGCAGATGCGATTGCGTTCACCGTATCGATTGGCGTGGCGGCCAGTCCCGCCGATTGTCCCGCGCACTACGAAGCGCTCATGTCGGTCGCCGACCGTCGGCTCTACGCCGCGAAGGAAGGCGGCCGCAATCGCGTCGTTGCAGAGGATTCCCGATCGATCGATCCGGCGCGTGCTTGATGTGTGCCTGACGTGAACTTGACAATCCCGCTGGCCGCTTTCATGCGCCACGCATGAGCGGGAGAGCCAGCGGCCGCTGCGATTGCGCTCCTGCGCCGGACAGCAGCGGGTCGCCGCCATCGGAAAGACGCTACCATCGGCAACGGCGATCGTCGAAGGCCGCACGTCGCCTTCGTTCGCGACGCCGGAGCCCGACCGTCCACCATGAGCAGCCGATTCACCGCCCTGACGACGTTTTGTCTCGTGGCGTTCGCCGTCCTGGCAACGCTCACGGCTGCGGTGTACGCTTCGGACGCCGTCGATGAACGCCAAAAGCGCGACCAGGTCGATGTCTTTTCGAGCCGCGCGCTGATGCGCGCCGACCTCGTGACGTCCGAAGCCGAATCCGCACTGCACCAGCTCTTGCCCTACGGCAGCGACCCTTGCACGAGCGACCACCTGCAGCGGCTGCGCCAGGTCGAGGAACAGTTTCGATACATTCGCGAAGTCGCCTGGACCGATGGCGTGCGGCTGCACTGCACTTCGCAACGCGGCGCCGTCGATACCGCATTACCACCACCTGAATGGACCTATGCCGACGGCTTTACCGCCTGGCATAGCGAAGTCGGCAAGCCCGGCAACGAGCGCCGCATGCTCAACGTGCGCCTGGGCAACCACGTCGTGGTGATTGACCCGCGCTTCTACCTCGACATCGTGCCGCTCGACGACACCATCCAGCTGGTGGTGCTCGAAACGCAGCGCGGCGGCGTCATTTCAAGCTGGGAAAACGCCGACTATGCCATCGCACGCGCAGCGCTCAAGCGCACCAATAACAGCCCGTATTTCGAGGGACGCTATTACGTCGTCGAGCGCTCGAGCCGCTTTCCCATCGCGGTGGTCGCGTACGAACCCGAGGACCGCATGCGCCGCGACCTGCCCGCGCAACTCCGAACGCTGTTGCCCCCCGCGCTCGTCCTGAGCGCATTTGGCACGTGGCTCGTCACGCGCTGGCGCCGCAAGCTGCGCACGCCGCGCAACGCGATACTGCAGGGCATCCGGCGGCGCCAGTTCGTCGCATGGCTGCAGCCGCTCGTCTCGCTGGAAAGCGGACGCTGCGTCGGCGCCGAAGCGCTCGTGCGCTGGAAGCTCGAAGACGGCACCATCGTCGCGCCGGACACGTTTATTCCCATGGCGGAATCGCTCGGTCTCGTCGAACCGATCACCGACCAGGTCGTGCGCTCCGTGTTCGAGGGCGTGGGCGCCGTGCTGGCCCGGCGCCGCGATTTGCACGTCTCGCTCAACCTTGCCGGCCCGGATCTCGCCGGCACACGCGTGCTCGAAGTGCTCAAGACCAGTCTCGAGAAATATGCGGTACGCCCCGAGCAGATCTGGTTCGAAGCGATCGAGCGCACGCTCATCGACACGGCCGGCTCCGCGCCCGTTCTCGAGGCGTTTCGCGCGGCCGGCCACCGCATCTTCATCGACGATTTCGGCACGGGATATTCGAGTCTCTCGTATCTGCAGGAACTGCCGGTGGATGGCATCAAGATCGACCGCTCGTTCATCCGCTCATTCGCGAGCGGCGAGGAAACGAACAAGATCGTGCCGCACGTGATCGACATGGCGCGCAGCCTCGACCTGCTGATGGTCGCCGAGGGTGTGGAAACCGAGGTGCAAGCGCAGTATCTGCGCGAGCGCGGCGTGCAGTACGCGCAGGGCTGGCTCTATGCGAAGGCCATGCCCGCCGACGAGTTCCTGCGCTATCTGGAGCGAGAAGCAGTGCGCACGCGCAACGCGTGAGTAGCGCGCGCTCAGGCGAACGGACTCGGCGACGCGGCGTGCCGCAACCCGCCAGGCGCGTGCAGGAATCCCTGGCCGCAATGCGCCGCCGCGGGCTTGCTGAGCACGGCGCTGTCGTAGCCACGGCCGGCAAAGCGCACCACATCGACGAGACTAAAGCCTTGCGCACGATAGAACGCGATGAGGTGGGCGGCGGGAAATGGCGTGTCCAGCGCAAGCTGCGTGTAGCCGCGCGCAGCCGCCCAACGCCCCGCGAAAGCAAGCAGCGCACGGCCGATACCGCGGCTTTGCCATTTGGGCTCGATACCGAACTGATGGACCGAAGCGACGCTGCGCTGTCGATAATGTTCGCACTGCGAATCGCTGTCGTGACCTTCCACCGTGAGCGTGCCGATGATCCTGCCATTGCAGATGGCGACGAAGCAGTCTCCTGCCAGCGCGCGTTCCCGCGTGAGGCTCGCCGCCTGATCAGCGCATGAACAGTGCAAACCAAGCGACGCGAGCCGCGAGAACGCACGATGCAGCAAACGCGTGAGTGCTTCCCATGAGTCGTGGCGCGGATCGAAGCGCCTCAGCACGAGCCGGCCGAGGCCGGGATGCACGGAGGTGATCTGCTCATCCGGGCGCTGGGTTGCACGCGAGATCGACATGGCGTCTCCTGTCGTTTCGATGCACCCAGTCTAGGGTTTGCCCGTAAGGGCCTCAAGAAAAAATGTCGTAAAAACCGGGGCGATGCGCGTGAATGCCGTGGTGTATGAGCGCTAGCCTTGTGCCGCCATGCGGCCCACCACAGCGAGCACGATGCGCCTCGCAGAATCGATATGCGCCACGGTCAAGGCGCGCGCGCTACGCGCATTGCGCGCGAGGCACGCTTCGAGGATCGCCTCGTGTTCGTGCTGAAACTCGGGGGTATCGGCAAGCAGCGTGTTCTGCAGCCGCTCGTAACGCTCCACCTGCGCGCGCAATTCGCGGATGGCCGCCAGTTGGCGAGCGTTGCCGCAAGCACCGTAAAGCAGTTCGTGAAACTCGCGATTGAGTTCGCCCTGCTTGTGCGTGGCGGCCGCCTCGCCCAGCAGACGGTGGACGAGTTCAGCGCGTGCGAGCGTTTCGTCGTCGATGCGCTTGACGCTGTGAAAGATCGCATCGCCTTCGAGCAGCGCGCGCAAGCCGTAGATCTCCTCCACGTCTTGCACCGTGAGCATGCGCACGACCGCGCCGCGATTGCGGAAAATCTCGACGAGCCCCTCGCGCTCGAGCCGCTGGATAGCTTCGCGCAGCGGAATGCGGCTCACCTCGAAACGCTGTGCGAGGTCGCGCTCGACGAGGCGCTCGCCACTGGCCAGCTCGCCGCTGACGATCAGATCGCGCAATCCGGACGCAACTGCGTCCGCCGTGGAGTCGAATCTTGTTTCCATGTGTGTCTGGCCGGTTTCTGCCCAGTTCTCATTTGGGTCATTTCGGCATAATGGTATACCAAAATGCCGAATGGGGTCATAATGACGTACCCCTTTTCGATGCAAAACGGAGAATCAGCATGGCGCACGGCGAACACACCTACCGCGTTTCGGTGCAATGGACGGGCAATCGCGGCAGCGGCACGTCGGGTTATCGCGACTACGACCGCGATCACGTGATCCGCGCAAGCGGCAAGCCAGACATTCCGGGCTCGTCGGATCCGGCCTTTCGCGGCGACGCCGCGCGCTGGAATCCCGAGGATCTGCTCGTGGCTTCGGCTTCGGCGTGCCACAAGCTCTGGTATCTGCACCTGTGCGCCGAGGCGGGCATCGCGGTGCTCGCCTATGAAGACGAGGCCGAAGGCACGATGGCCGATACACCACAGCGCGGCGCCTTCACGAAGATCGTGTTGCGCCCGCGCGTGACGATCCGCGCGAGCGACAACCGCAGCCTTGCCGAGCGACTGCATCATGCCGCGCACGAGCAGTGCTATATCGCCAACTCGGTGAACTTTCCCATTGTTTGTGAGCCGTCCATCGAACTGGCTGCGTAAGCGCCCTTGAGCGCCGGGGGCGGCTCGGCCAGTTGCGTCGCCTCCGGCGCGTGCCGTCAAAAAGGTCTCGATCGCGACGGATCACTAAAGCGATAGATAACGTTTCAGCGGTCGATCCCCCTTCCGAAGCAACCCCATATAACTCGTATGCGATTTAATCTTATGCGCTTGACACGTCCGAATTTCTCGTCCAATATGCATCGCATGCGATTCGATCTTACGCGACGCATATCATCCAACCCCGGATTCAATCAAGGAGCGCATCATGGCAACGATCGACAAAGTGCTGTTCTCGGGCAACACCCACACCACCATCAACCACGACCCCGCGGCGCAACGCGGCGAATTCGGCGTGGTCGACCTCGAGCTCTCGTCTTCAACCGGTGAAACGCTCGACATCGTCGCCACCGAACCGCACCCGCGCGCCGAACAACTGTTCGCGGGCGCATGGTCTGCCTGTTATATCTCCGCGCTCAGCATCGCGGCAACGCTTAAGAAAGTCACATTGCCGCCGGACGCTGCGGTGGATATCCAGGTCGATATCGGCCAGACCGGCGCCGCCTGGTTCCTCGGCGCGCACTTCACGGTCACGCTGCGTGGCGTCGAGCAAAACGTGGCGGAAGCCATTGCGCGCAGCGCGCATCAGATCTGCCCCTACTCGAAGGCCGTGCACGGCAACATCGACGTGAGCCTGACCGTCGTGACCGCGTAAGCGGCAAGCGCAACACCTCATTCACTCAAACCCACTGAACTTCACCTAGCGAGATCCCATCATGAAAACCCGACTCATCGCCACGCTCCTCATCGCCCTCTCGGCTGGCGCAGCCGCCCCGGCATTCGCCAGCGGCTATGGCCCAGCCCCCGCTTATCGGCCCGAAGTCGGCGCACCGGCTTCGCAACGCGGCCAGAGCGTGCAAACGCTCGCCGCAGAGCGCGCGGAAGGCGGCAACGCGGCCACGGCGTACGGCGGCATGGCCGATGTCACCTCGGAAGCCGGCAGCCGCGTCTCAATGGAGCGAAACAGCCTCTTCGCTCACCATTGATTGCGCCACCGCGTCGTGGCTGTTTCGCCGGGCATCGCAGTGGCGATGTACGGCGAAACCGGTGTCGGTCTACGATATAATCGCAAGCGATTTATTCAAGTTTGCGAGCCATTGAGGCCTTCGTCTGAAGAGGATGATCATGAAATCGACGGACCACCCGGCGCAGAGCGCCAAGCCCGCGCCGCTCGCAGACTATCTTTGCTTTGCGGTGTACTCGACCAATCTGGCGTTCGGCAAGGCGTACAAGCCGATCCTGGACGAGCTCGGGCTGACCTATCCGCAGTACATCGCGATCATCGCGCTCTGGGAGCAGGACAACCAGACGGTGAGCGGCCTGGGTGAGAAGCTGTTTCTCGAATCCAACACGCTCACGCCCATGTTGAAAAAGCTCGAAGCGATGGGATATGTGGAACGGCGGCGCGATCCGGAGGATGAGCGCCAGGTGCGTGTGAGCCTGACCGCCAGCGGCCGGAAGCTGCGCGAAAAGAGCCTGAAAATCGCGGATCTCACCGAAGCGACCGGACTGGGCCGCGACGAATTCGCGAAATTGCAGAAGGCAATCGTGACACTGCGCGCCAATTTGATTCGTTCACTCGACACCGAATAGCCGCCGCGCCAGCGCGCATAGTTTCCGCGGGCCGGCTTCAGGCACAAATAGTTAGGATTGCGATACATACCATGGTTGCCGAGGGGCTTGCGCACGTCCGATGTTTCCTGCTCACCACGGCACAACATCTCTTTCAGGAACTTGTATGTCAAACGATCTTCATCCCGCTACCGTTTCGCGCCGTCGCTTCATCGGCGCCGCGGCCGCCACGCTGGTTGCAGGCGCGGCAATGAGCCGGCTCGCCTTCGCAGAGTCAAAGCCGTCGTCGGCAAATGGCATCACGCAGATTGCTGCTGGCGATCCGTCTTCCATTCGCGCACTTCGCGTGCATGCGCCAGATTCTGCGCTGACCGATCTGCGGCGCCGCATCGTCGCGACGCAATGGCCGGAGCGCGAAACGGTCGACGACGCCTCGCAAGGCGTGCAGCTCGCAACCATGCAAAGGCTCGCCAATTACTGGGCCAACGACTACAACTGGCGCAAGGTGGAAGCGAGACTCAACTCGCTGCCGCAATATGTCACGGAAATCGACGGGCTCGACATTCACTTCATCCACGTGCGCTCGAAGCATGAAAACGCGCTGCCGATCATCGTCACGCACGGCTGGCCCGGCTCGATCATCGAGCAACTGAAGATCATCGATCCGCTCACCAATCCGACTGCTCATGGCGGAAGTGCGTCCGATGCCTTTCACGTCGTCATTCCTTCGCTTCCGGGCTACGGTTTTTCCGGCAAGCCGACGAAGACCGGCTGGGACCCCCAGCGTATCGCCCGCGCCTGGGCTGTGCTGATGGACCGGCTCGGCTACGAGCGCTACGCGGCGCAAGGGGGCGACTGGGGCAATGCCGTGACGGAACAGCTAGCGCTGCTCAAGCCCGCAGGACTCGTCGGCATTCACACCAACATGCCCGCGACCGTGCCCGACGCTATTGCCAAATCGCTCAAGGACGGCACGCCGCCCCCTGCCGGACTTTCGCCGGAGGAGCAGCACGCATACGAGCAGCTCGATTATTTTTACAAGCACGGTTTGGGCTACGCGCTCGAAATGGCGAACCGCCCGCAAACGCTCTATGGCATCCAGGATTCGCCGGTCGGCCTGGCTGCATGGATGCTGGACCACGATGCGAGCGGTCAGGCACTGATCGCGCGCGTGTTCGAAGGCCAGAGCGAAGGCCTGACGAAGGATGATGTGCTCGACAACATCACGCTCTATTGGCTGACGAAGACGGCGGTCTCGTCTGCGCGCCTCTACTGGGAAAACAAGCTCAACTTTTTCGAGCCCAAACATGTGGCGCTGCCCGTCGGAGTGAGCGTGTTCCCGGACGAAATCTACGCCGCGCCCAGGAGCTGGACCGAACGCGCCTACCCGAAGCTGGTTCACTACAACCGTCTTCCGAAAGGCGGCCATTTCGCAGCGTGGGAGCAGCCTGCTGCGTTCACGGAAGAAGTTCGCGCAACGTTCAGGACGCTGCGTCAGCCAGCCTGACGCGATATGGCATGTGTGAGCTTTCGCGAGTCCGGCGACTTTATCAAGGACTCCGAATGCTCACGCCACTGCCATCTGAAAACGCCCCGGGCGCCGCGCGTTGGACTGATACAGCGGACACGCCCTCTTCCCAAATAGTGCGCAGCGGGGCCGCCAGCGTCGCTCAAGGGGAAAACGGCGCATATTTCAGCGCTTTTCCACGAATCGAAGCCCACGCGCTTCGCGGACAATACCGGTCATAGCCGGATTTGCGGCTATTTCAAACAGGCGCCCGCCGGCGCAAAGCAAAACTTCGATGTCAAAAAAAGAAAGGTGATTGTCTTGTTTGCCCGCATTTTCCTGCTATGGATTGCGTCGTTGATGCTGGTGCAAGTCGGTTTTCGTTTTCTCGATGCGGATACGCCGTTGAATTTCGGCGACACAGCATTCGATCCAGCCACCGCGACGCACGCCGCCCAGCAGCAGGACGCCGAACTGGAACTGGAACTGGCCGCGCAAGGCGCGAGCGTCCATGGGATTGCCCCGTTGGTATCGATCAAACCGGCCATCGTCGACCTCGGCGCCAACGTGGCACCTCATCTGCGCGATGCCATTTGGGCGCCGCATGCCGGCACGGCGTCGAACGACTCCTATCTGCGCGAAGCCTGTTCGTCTGGCGTCACGCGGCTGAAGGTGGCCGCACGGTGGTTCGATGCGCGATTCGCCGCGCTCCTGCTCGCGCTCTGCGTGCTTTTGCTCGCACTGCGCGCCTGGTGGCTGCGGACGATCCGCCACGATCTGCTCGCCATGGTTGCCACCCTGCGAGTCGCGGCGAGCGGCGCCGGTCCGGCACCCGCGCTCGTGGACTGCCCGCGCAATCTGCATGGCCTCGCCCGCGCTTTCGGCGATCTGCTGTGCCGCCGCAGCGGCACGGCCGAAGACCAGTCGGCCACGTTCGCCGCTTTCCTGCGGCAAATCGAATCGCGGGTCGCGCGGTTGCGCGCTTATGCCATGAATGTCACGCGCTGGAACTTGCGCGTGGCCCTCGTCGAGGACATCGATCTCTTTCAGGATCTCGCGCGGCAGTTCGTCGACACGGCCGGCCACGGCGGCGCGAATCATGCGCCAGTGAATGTGGACGCGTATCTGAAGGACCGCTTCGTCTACGGCGCGAATGCGGACGCGAGCATCGTGCTCCGGCTGGACGCCGGCGCGGCGTTTGCGCTGCCGCGCTCCGCGCTCGTGCGGCTCGTTGACAATCTCGTCGGCAACGCACAGGCGCACGGCAAGCCGCCCATCGAAATCTGCACGGCACGAGGCGCACGCACGTGGACCTTGAGCGTGCGCGACCACGGCGAAGGCGCCGGTGCGAGTCTGCCCGAACGTGGCACGCTGGCGCCACCGATGCTCGCCTCTCGCGCGCCAAGCCTCGGGCTCGATTCGCACTGGGGCATGGGCCTGTCGATCGTCCGGCGCCTTGCGCGCCTGTGCAACGCGAAGCTCAAGATCGGCAATCATCCAGAGGGCGGCCTCTGGGTGCGCGTGATCGTGCCGATGGACAAAACCCGTCAAACCTGACGGGAATCCCCCCGCCTCAAGCTCCCAGCAGCACGCCGCTGCGTATCGGCCGCGTGCCCGTTACGCGGCCGAGCGGCGCGCCGGCCGTGACGAAGCGAATCGCCCTTCGCATATAGAAGACGCCTTCCGCCGTGCTCTTCACCGTCACCGTTTCGCCCGTCATCGGGTCAACGATATCGAAGAGCGGATCGTTCTCGCGTATCCAGTCGCCGATCTTCGCGCGGTGCACGAGAATGCCGCTTCGCGGCGCATAGAATTGCGCGCTGCCGGCAAGCGGCGTGGCCGGCATCAGCAGTTCCGGCAACGGCTTCACATCGCCGCCGACGAGCGCACCGCGCCAGCGCAGGTAGTCGAGCAGCGCATTGGCGTCCTGCTGCGCGCTTTCCCACGACACGTCGCGCTGGCCGCGGCACTCGATCGTCACCGCAGTAGGGCCGGCGGGCACGGGCTGCGCGGCCGGCATCTGCTGACGCAGTTGCCACCACAGCAGGCTATGCGCCTCGTCGAATGCCTGCGCGCCGGAGTCGGTCGCAAGCAGTTGCGCGCGCGAGCCGAGGTAGCGGGCGAGCGGCTCGACATCGGGCCAGCCAGCCTCGCTCGTGTAAACGTGCATGACCGCCTCGAGCGAGCAATGCAGATCGATGATCAGATCGGCGTCGTGCGAGAGCCTCAACAGCGCCAACTGAAGCGAATCGAATTCCGTGAGCGGCGTCTGCGCGTCCAGCGCTTCGCACATCAGTTGCCGGATCAGATCACGGTTGCGATCGACGTCCGCACCGAGCGTCTCCCTCGCGCGCGCGACCAGCTTGGGAAACGCGTGGAAATGGCGATTGAAGTTCCTGCCGCTCGCAAGATCGAACCGGCCGATGAACTGGCCAAGCACATGCTGATTCAGACCCACGGGATTGGCGAGCGGCACGAGCACCACTTGCGCGGCGAGTGCGCCTTGCGCCTCGAGTTCCGCCAGTTGCGCGCGCAACACCACAGCCGTCAGCATGGCGGGCGTTTCGTCGGCGTGAAGCGACGCCTGGATATAGATCTTCTGGCGCGCATCGGCAGGGCCGAAATGGAAGCTGGTCAGTTCGCGGTGCGTGCCCGGCGTGGCGCTCAGGAGCGGTATCGATTGCTGGTTCATGGATTCAATGCGGTTTCAAATAAGTTTGCAACGTGTGCGGCGGCTCAGTTTCCGTACGGATCGAAGTCGAAATAGCGACGTGCGATCTGCGCATAGGTGCCGTCCTTCAGCATGCCAGCGATCGCATCGTTCATCTGCGCCTGAAGCGCGGTTTCGTCCTTGCGCATGCCGATCCCCGTGCCGCGGTCGCCCATCGAAATCGGACCGCCGGCAAACGCGAAGCCGTTGCCCTGCGGCGTGCGCAGGAAGCCGTAGTCGGCTTCGACGTAGCCCAGCAACGCGGTATCGAGCCGACCGTTGACGAGGTCGGCGAATACTTCGTCCTGGCTCTTGTAGGTGACGACGTGCACGCCCGCCGGTGCCCAGTTCGCTAGCGCATAGGTCTCGAATTGCGTGCCAGCCTGCACGCCGACCGTCTTGCCGGCAAGCGACTGCGCGTCAGCGCCGAACGAAGCGCCCTTGCGCGCGACGAGCCGCGACTTGAACTGGAATAGCTTCGACGTGAAGAGAATCTGCTGCTCGCGCTTCGGCGTGATCGCCATGGACGACATGATCGCGTCGATCTTGCGCGCCTGCAGCGCAGGGATCATGCCCGAGAACTCCAGTTCAACCCATTGGCACCGCGCGTGAATGCGGCGGCAGATCTCGTTGCCGAGATCGACGTCGAACCCTTTGAGCGAGCCGTCGGGTGCCTTGGCGTCCATGGGCGGATAGGTCGGATCAATGCCGAGGCGCACGGTGTCGCCCTCGCGCGCGAAGGCACTGCTGCTCAAGGCCAGTGCAAGGGAAAGCAGGATCGACGGGATTTTTTTCATGATGAGCGGCGGCGAAAAGTGGGAGTCTCCTGAGCGTCCGATGGTAGGACGCGGCCGCGTTCTGGAAAAGCTCGGATTCGTCTATCATGATCACTTCTACCGATCACAGCAATCGTCATCCATGAGTCTCACGCTTTCCCAGTTGCGCGTCTTCGTCGCCGTCGCCCAGCGCGGCAGTGTGCGGGCGGCATCGCGCGCGCTCGGCGTGGCGCAAAGCGGCGTGACGCAACAACTTCAGAATCTCGAAGCCGAACTGGGCGGCGCGCTGCTCACGCGCACGAATCGCGGCGTCACGCTCACGGTGCTCGGGCAGCGACTGCTGGTGCGGGCGGCATCGATACTCGGCGAGTGCGAGCGCGCGAGCGAAGAGGCGCAGCAACTGCGCGGCGACTACGCGGGCGAAGTGGCGTTTGGCCTCACGACCGATCCGCTCATGGACGCGCTCGTGCCCGTGCTCGGCCAGTACAGCACGCGGTTTGAGCGCGTGGCGCTGCGTCTGCGCACTGGCACGTCGCGCATGATGATTTCGTGGATTCGCGAAGGCACGCTCGATTTCGCGCTCGCGCTCGTTTCGGACCAGACCGATACGACCGATCTTTCGGTGACGGAGCTTTACCCATCGGATCCCGTAGTCGTCTGCCGCCGTGACCATCCGAAGGCCGGCGCGCGCTCGCTGCGCTCGCTCACGCACTGCGACTGGCTCGCGACGCGCTCGCCCAATATCGCGGACGCCTTCGCTTCGAGCCGGCTCACGACGTTCTTCACCGACCACGGCTTGCCGCCGCCACGCATCGTCGCGACGGTGGAGGGGCTCTTCGAAACGCTGCATTGGGTCAGCGAGACGGATTGCCTCGCGCTGGAGTCGTCGGTGGTCGCCACGCGCGGGCCGTTTGCCGGGCGGCTCGCGCGCATCAAGATCGCCGAGCGGCCGGCGCCGCAGCAAGTCTGCCTGCTGCAGCGCGCGGCCGTGCCGCTCACGCCTGCCGCACAGGAACTCGCAACGATGCTGGCTTCGTATGCGCGTGCAGGCCGCGCGCCGCGTTGAGGCGGCAGTTACGCGCCTTGCATATAAGCACTTAGCCCCGATGCAAGCGCAGCGAATGTCACGGCGCAGCGCGCGCTCGTGCGCAAATCCTCATGCATGGCCACCCACGTCTCCAGCGTCAGCGAGAATTCTTCCCGCAGAACGCGGACCAGCTTCGGGTCTCGTGCTGCCAATGGCGACTGGCACCCGCCGATACCGAAGCCAGCGCGTATTGCGGCCAACTGGGCAAGGTCGCTGTCGGCCCGAAATGCAAAGTTATTGCGGTTGTAGGCTGCAAACCTGGACTGGAGCGAGCGAATGAATGCGTTTTCCCGATCGAAGCCGATGATCGTATGGCGAGCCAGTTCCTTCATCGACCTGGGCACGCCATGAAGCGCCAGATATCGCTCGTGGGCGTGCAGGCCGACTTCGATCGCGCCAATCCGTTTGGCGATCAGTGCCTCCTGCGCCGGCCGGAACATGCGTATCGCAATGTCCGCTTCGCGACGGAGCAGGTCGTCCGCTTTGTTCGACAGTACGAGTTCGATTGACAGTTCCGGATGTTCGTTGCGCAGGGCGGCCAGTATCGGCGGCAAGACCTCCACACCGATGACTTCGCTCGCCGTCAGCCGCACCGTACCGCGCACGCCCGATCCGTGACTGCTCGCCGCGCGGCGCAACGCCGCTGTGGTCATCGCAAGGCCGACAGCGTACGGCTTCAGCTCATTGGCCGCCGCGGTTGGCGCAAACCCATCCGACGAGCGAGTGAAAAGCGTGAGCCCCAACGCCGCTTCCAGACTTTCGATGTGGCGGCCGACGGTCGGCTGCGTGATGCCCAGCGCGCGGGCGGCCGCCGACAAGGAGCCGCTCTCCAGGACCTGCAGAAAACTCCGGTACCACTCCCAGTTCGGTTCCTTTTCGGTCATGTTCGGTTCCCAATTCAGATCTCTGTCTATACATAAATGTATAGCCTATCGCCTATTTTCGGTAATTTTCTATTGATGGCAAGCGGCGCAGAATGCCCCTCATGACAGCTCACCCGCAAGGAGAACCAGCATGAACGCCAGCCCCATCAATCGACAAAACCGCGCTCTCGTGCTTGGCGCAAACGGCGGAATCGGCAGCGAAGTCGCGCGCCAGTTGCTCGACGCCGGCTGGCAAGTCCGCGCGCTGCGGCGCGGCGGCGCGCCGGGCACTGCGGCGGCAAGCGCCATCGAATGGCTCGACGGCGACGTCCTCTCGCGCGAAGCGGTGGTACGTGCCGCGCGGGGTTGCACGGTGATCGTGCACGCCGTGAACCCGCCCGGCTACCGGCGCTGGGCGCAGGTCGTGCTGCCGATGATCGACAACACGCTCGCCGCCGCAGCCGCCGCGGGCGCGACCGTCGTGCTGCCGGGCACGGTCTATAACTTCGGGCCCGACACCTTCCCGTTGCTGCGTGAGGACTCGCCGCAGCAGCCGCTCACGCGCAAGGGCGCGATTCGCGTCGAACTGGAGCAACGCATGCGGGCCGCGAGCGAGCACGGGGTGCGCTCGATCGTCGTGCGTGCGGGGGACTTTTTCGGGCCGCGCGTGGGCAATAGCTGGTTTGCGCAAGGGCTCGTGAAGCGTGGCGCGCCTGTCCAGGTCGTGCGCCAGCCGGGGAAGTGCGGTGTGGGCCACGCCTGGTCGTACGTGCCCGACGTTGCCCGCACGATGCTCGAACTGATCGAACGGCGCGACACGTTGCCCGCGTTCGCGACGTTCCACATGGCCGGCCATTGGGACGCCGACGGCTCGCAGATCGTCGAAGCGATTTGCCGCGTCGCCCGCAATCACGGACTGAAACCGCAAAGCAAGCCCTTCGCCTGGGCCTTCGTACGCGCCATCTCGCCCTTCGTGACGACGCTGCGTGAACTGATGGAGATGCGCTACTTGTGGAGCGAGCCGTTGCAGCTCGACAATACCCGGCTCGTCAGGGAACTCGGGCGCGAGCCTCATACGCCGCTCGACGAAGCCGTCGAGGCCACCCTCATGGGCCTGAACTGCCTCGGCTTCGATGAGCGTGCGCCAAAAGCGGCTTAATGGCTGCGCTGTTGCGCACTGCGCGATTTGCTACGGATGACGAATCATTAGAAAAGGCACCCTCAAGGCGTCGCCGGCCCCGACCCTGGTGACAAATACGCGAGCGGATCCACGGGCCGGCCATCCTCGCGCATCTCGAACTGCAGCACTGCCTGACCTTCGCCGCCAGCCCCCATCTCGCCGATGGTCGTGCCGCGCTGCACGCTCGCGCCTTCGGCCACCATGAGCCTGCGGTTGTTGCCATACGCAGTGACGAAGTGGTCGTCGTGCTTCACGATGACCATGAGGCCATATTGCTTGAGCTTGTCTCCGGCGTAGACGATCCGGCCGGCATCCACGGCCTTTACCGGCGCGCCGGGACGCCCGGCGATCTCGATGCCGCGCGAACCTTGCGCGCCAAACTCTCGCACCACTGTGCCCGCAACCGGCCAGATGAATCGGTTCTCGGCGCCCTGCGGAGGCGCTGCCGCGAGCGGCGGCTCGGGCACGATGCCTGACGGCGGCCCCACACGCAGCATCTGCCCTGCTCGCACTGCGGAAGCCGCCTCCATGGCGTTCCACTGCGCGATCTCGTCGGAGCGCCGCCCGAACGAATTCGCAATCGAGTCGAGCGAATCACCGGGCTGCACGCAGTAATAGCCGGCGGCGGCGCTCACGCACGCCCCGGCTTCGTAACTGGGCATGGCGAACGGCTTTTGGGCGACACACCCGGAAAGCAGTCCCAGCGTGACGAGTGCGCACGCCGCGCAGGCGCGCCATCGCCATGAGCGAAGACGGGTTGGTATGCATCGTTGTTTCATGGCGAATCTCCGCGAATGGCTGAATGGGTCACTGCCGCCAGCCAGCCGGCTGGCATCCGCTTAACGCGACCCATGTTTTCGCGTTGACCGCCGTATATGACGCATGACAAGCCTTTGCGTGCACACGATTAAACGTTGCGCAAAACCCTAAGCAATCAGGAAAACGAAGGTAGGGAAACGCCGAAGAAGATTCGCCGAATCTTTAATTTTTTGATGCATAGGCAGGAACCCGCGTCTGCCGCGACGCGGGTTGCGCTAGAGAGATGTCAATGCGAATGGCTCGGCACGTCCGAGCCGCGGCAGCCCACCAGGAAGTCGAAATCGCAGCCCTCGTCGGCCTGCAGCACGTGTTCGACATAGAGCTTGCGATAACCGCTGCGATCGGCGGGGATGGGTTGCAGATTCGCGGCCCATTCGTCGAGCCGCGCAGCGATCGCATCGTCGCTGATATCCACGCGCAGCACGCCCTGCTCGCAGTCCAGTTCGATCCAGTCGCCGTCGCGCACGATCGCGAGCGGTCCGCCTGCGCGCGCTTCAGGGGCGACGTGCAGCACCACCGTCCCGTACGCCGTGCCGCTCATGCGCGCGTCCGACACGCGCACCATGTCGGTCACGCCCTGTGCGAGCAGCTTGGGCGGCAGGCCCATGTTGCCCACTTCGGCCATGCCCGGATAGCCTTTGGGCCCGCAGTTCTTCATGACGAGCACGGAATCGGCCGTGACGTCGAGATCGGGGTCGCCGATGCGCGCCTTGTAGTCGTCGAAGTTCTCGAACACCACGGCGGGCCCGCGATGCTTCAACAGCTTCTGCGTGGCCGCCGAAGGCTTCAACACCGCGCCATTCGGGGCGAGATTGCCGCGCAGCACGCACAGCGCGCCGTCCTGCACGAGCGGATTGTCGAGCGGGCGAATGACTTCGGCGTTGTGAATGGGCGCTTCGCGCACGTTTTCCCAGAGCGTTTTGCCGTTGGCCGTGAGCGCGTCGGGATGCGGCAGAAGGTTCGCTTCACCGAGGCGCCGCAACACGGCAGGCAAGCCGCCCGCGTAATAGAACTCCTCCATCAGGAAGCGGCCCGACGGTTGCAGATCGACGATGGTCGGCGTGCCTCGGCCAATGCGCGTCCAGTCGTCGAGTTCGAGCGGCACGCCTATGCGCCCTGCGATCGCCTTCAGGTGGATCGCCGCATTCGTCGAGCCGCCAATGGCCGCGTTCGTGCGAATCGCGTTCTCGAACGCCGCGCGCGTGAGCAGCTTTGAGAGACGCAAGTCTTCAAGCGCCATCTCCACGATGCGCATGCCCGACATATGCGCGAGCACGTAGCGGCGCGCATCCACAGCCGGAATCGCGGCGTTGTGCGGCAGCGTGACGCCCAGCGCTTCGGCCATGCACGCCATGGTCGAAGCCGTGCCCATGGTGTTGCAAGTGCCCGCCGAACGCGACATGCCCGCCTCCGCCGACATGAACTCGTGGATCGAAATCTTGCCCGCCTTCACCTGCTCGCTCAGTTGCCACACCACCGTGCCCGAGCCGATATCGCGCCCTTCGTGCTTGCCGTTGAGCATCGGGCCGCCCGTCACGGCAATGGCTGGCACGTCGCAGCTCGCCGCGCCCATCAGCAATGCAGGCGTGGTCTTGTCGCAACCCACGAGCAGCACGACCGCATCGACAGGATTGCCTCGTATGGATTCCTCAACATCCATCGAAGCGAGGTTGCGCGTGAACATGGCCGTGGGCCGCAGGTTCGACTCACCGTTCGAGAACACGGGAAACTCGACAGGAAATCCGCCGGCTTCGTAGATGCCTCGCTTGACGTGCTCGGCGAGCTTGCGAAAATGCGCGTTACAGGGCGTGAGTTCCGACCACGTGTTGCAGATGCCGATAATCGGCTTACCAGCGAATTCGTGATCCGGAATGCCCTGATTCTTCATCCAGCTCCGGTACATGAAGCCGTTTTTGTCGGTGGTGCCGAACCACGCGGCCGAGCGAAGCTTGGGCTTACGGGTGTTCATGGCTTTGCCCACTTAGTGAGAAAGTCCAATAAATAGCATGACTATATGAGTCAGGCTTATCGGGAAAACGCTAATCGAAACCGTTCCTGACCTTGCATATAGTTTGTCTATTGTGGTCAGCAGGGGCGGCCAACGGCATATCGAAAGGATATAACCGGAGGCCAGGGATGGCGCGATACTTCTCGTGATACTGTCCGGCCGTGATGGACGCGGGTGTAGCGCCATGAATTAAAGAAATACAACGCGCAGAGCTACATCGGAGACACGCATGAAACTGGCAACACGCATGGTAAGCGGGTTGGTCGCTGCGGCGGCCGCTTTCTCGTTGGCGGCGGGTGTCGCACACGCCGAAGACAAGCAGATCACGTTAGGTTTTGCGCAGGTCGGCGCGGAAAGCGCCTGGCGCACGGCAAACACGGTGTCGGTCAAACAGGCCGCCAAAGACGCCGGCATCAACCTCAAGTTCTCGGACGCCCAGCAAAAGCAGGAAAACCAGATCAAGGCGATCCGCTCGTATATCGCCCAGAAGGTGGACGTGATCGCGTTCTCGCCCGTGGTCGAATCGGGCTGGGAGCCGGTGCTGCAGGAAGCCAAGCGCGCCAAGATTCCCGTGATTCTCACGGACCGCAACATCGACGTGAAGGACCAGTCGCTCTACGTGACGATGATCGGTTCGGATTTCATGGAAGAAGGCCGCCGCGCGGGCAAGTGGCTTGAAGATCACTACAAGAACAACCCCGGCCCGATCAATATCGTCGAGCTGCAGGGAACCGTGGGTTCCGCGCCGGCGAACGACCGTCACTCGGGCCTCATGGAAGTGATCAAGAACGATCCGAAGTTCAAGATCATCGCGTCGCAAAGCGGCGACTTCACGCTGGCCGGCGGCAAGCAGGTCATGGAAGCGTTCGCGAAGACGTATGGCAACAAGATCAACGTGGTGTACGCGCATAACGACGACATGGCGCTCGGCGCGATCCAGGCCATGGAAGAAGCAGGCATGAAGCCGGGCAAGGACATCAGCGTCGTGTCGTTCGACGCCACCAAGGGCGGCTTCGAGGCGATGATCGCCGGCAAGATGAACGTTGACGTCGAGTGCAGCCCGCTGCTCGGGCCGCAGCTCATGAGCGCGGTGAAGGATGTGGTGGCGGGCAAGCAGTTGCCCAAGCGCATCGTGACGAACGAAACGGTGTTCCCGATGGACGTGGCGGCGCAGGTGCTGCCGACGCGCAAGTACTAACCTTGCTGCAAGCCGCGCGGCGTGCTTCGTAGCCCTTAGTATTTAAAGGGTTCACGAGGCGCCCCGCGCGCTCTGGCCTCTTTCACGGTTGCCCATGAGCGTTGCTCCGATACTCGAAACCGTCGGTCTTACCCGAACCTTCCCCGGCGTGCGTGCGCTCGACCGGGTCGATTTTCGTCTGTACCCCGGCGAAATTCATACGCTGATGGGGCAGAACGGCGCTGGTAAGTCCACGCTCATCAACGTGCTGACCGGCGTGCACCAACCCGAGGCTGGGGAGATACGGCTGGCTGACCAGGCGGTGCACTTCCCGACGCCGCAGATGGCGGAGGCCGCCGGCATCCAGACGCTCTACCAGGAAGTCAATCTCTGCCCCAACCTCTCGGTCGCGGAGAATATTTTCGCGGGCCGCCAGCCGCGCAAGCGTGGCCTCGGCCTGATCGACTGGAAAACGATTCATCGCCGCGCGGAAGAAGCGCTCGCGGAACTGAATCTCTCGCTCGACGTCACGCAGTCGCTCGACACCTACCCTATCGCCATGCAGCAGATGGTGGCGATTGCCCGCGCGGTGTCCGTCGATGCGCGCATTCTGATTCTCGACGAACCGACCTCCAGTCTCGACGAAGGCGAAGTCGCGCGCCTCTTCGACGTGTTGCGCAAGCTGAAAGCGTCGGGCATCGCGATTCTGTTCGTCACGCATTTTCTGGAACAGACCTACGCCATTTCCGATCGCATCACCGTGATGCGCAACGGCGAGCGCGAAGGCGAATATCTCGCCGCCGATCTGCCGGTGCAGACGCTCGTCGCGAAGATGGTGGGCCTGCAGAACGCAGGTGAGCGGCTCACGCACGCCGAAGTCGCGCACGGCGAAACGGCTGCTTCGCACGCCGAACCGTATCTCGCGGCGCAAGGCGTGGCGCGCCGCGGTGTGCTCAATCCGCTCGATCTGGAAGTGCAACCGGGCCAGATTCTGGGCTTGGCGGGCCTGCTCGGCTCGGGCCGCACGGAAACCGCGCGCCTGCTTTTCGGCGCGGATAAAGCCGATGCGGGCACAGTGCACATCAACGGCAAGCCCGTGAAGCTTTCTTCGCCGCGCGACGCCGTGCGTCACGGCATGGCCTATTGTCCTGAGGATCGCAAGAAGGAAGGCATCGTCGCCGATCTGTCGATTCGCGAAAACATCGTGCTCGCGCTGCAGGCGCAACTGGGCTGGTGGCGCATGATCCGGCGCTCGCGCCAGCGCGAACTGGCCAACGAATATATCGAGCAACTCGGCATCAAGGCGCGCGACGCCGAGCAGCCCATTGGCCTGCTTTCGGGCGGCAATCAGCAAAAGGTGCTGCTCGCGCGCTGGCTGGCAACCAAGCCGCGTTTGTTGATACTCGACGAGCCTACGCGCGGCATCGACGTCGCCGCCAAGTTCGAAATCATGGACCGCGTGCGCGCGCTTTGCGCGAAGGGCCTGGGCATTCTGTTCATTTCGTCGGAGATCAGCGAAGTGGTGCGCGTGAGCGACCGCATCGCCGTGCTGCGCGACCGGCGCAAGGTGGCCGAGCTTTCGGGCGCGGCGCGCTCGGAGCATGAAGTCTACGACCTCATTGCCGGAGACCGTCGATGACGCGCCCCGTACTCCCCGCCTGGCTCTCGCTCGTCATCCGGCATCCGCTGGTGTGGCCGGCGGTGACGCTCATCGCCCTTTTCGTCGTCGATGTCGCGCATCGCGGCAACTTCCTCTCGATCACGATGCTCGGCGGCCACCTGTTCGGCGCGCCCATCGACATCCTCATGCGCGCCGCACCGCTCGTCGTGGTCTCGCTCGGCATGACGCTCGTGATCGCCACGCGCGGCATCGACATTTCCGTGGGCGCCGTCGTGGCGATTGCGGGTGCGGCGGCCGCCACCGTGCTCGCCGCCGATCCCTCGCGCGTGGGCACGGCGTTTGGCGCGGCGCTCGCCGTGGGCCTGCTTGCGGGCATCTGGAACGGGCTGCTCGTCGCGTTCGTCGGCATGCAGCCGATCATCGCCACGCTCATTCTCATGGTGGCGGGGCGCGGCGTGGCGCAGTTGCTCACGGGCGGCCAGATCATCCCGATCGGCGCGCCGGGCTATCTCTTCGCGGGCGGCGGCTATTTCGCGCTCATCCCGTGCGCGGTGTGGATCGCGCTCGCCGTGACCGTGCTCACCGCGCTCATCGTCAACCGCACGGCGCTCGGGCTCTTCATCCGCTCGATCGGCGTGAACCCGGTAGCCGCGCGTCTCGCGGGTCTGTCGTCGCAAGCCGTGGTGTTCGGCGCGTACGCGTTCTGCGGCGTGACCGCCGCGATCGCAGGCATTCTCATCAGCTCGAACGTGCGCAGCGCGGACGGCAACAACGCGGGCCTCCTGCTTGAACTCGACGCCATTCTGGCCGTGACGCTCGGCGGCACCTCGCTGCTGGGCGGGCGCTTCAGTCTCGCGGGCACGGTGCTCGGCGCGCTCATCATCCAGACGCTTACCTACACCACCTATTCGATCGGCGTGCCGCCCGAGGCCACGCTCGTCGTGAAAGCCGTGGTCGTGCTGCTCGTATGCCTGATCCAGTCGCCCGCCGCGCGCACCTTCGCGTTTCAACAACTCAAGCGTATTGCTCTCGCACGCCGCGCGCGCGCCTGAGCACGAAGCGCACCCATACGGGGGAAGCCGAGCATGAACCGCCCTGCCCTGTCCTTCTCGAACACGCTCGCAGCGTGCCGGCGCGGCGCCATCCGCTTCGTCGATCCGCGCGTGCTGCCCATCGTCGTGACCGTCGTGCTCTTTGCCGTCCTGTTCGGCTTCGGCTCGGTCATGTACACCGGGTTCTTCTCGCTCCAGGTGGCCTTCGGGCTGCTCGTCGATAACGCGTTCCTGCTGATCGTCGCCATCGGCATGACGTTCGTGATCATCTCCGGCGGCATCGATCTTTCGGTGGGCGCGGTGGTCGCGCTCACCACGATTCTCTGCGCGGTGGGCACCGAAAAGCTGCACTGGCCCGTGCTCGTGGTCGTGCCGCTCGTTTTACTCTGCGGCGCGCTATACGGCGCGGCAATGGGCGCGCTGATCCACTTCTTCCGGCTGCAGCCCTTCATCATCACGCTCGCGGGCATGTTCCTCGCGCGCGGCACCTGCTTTCTCATCACCACCGAATCCATCCAGATCAACGACCCCGGCTTTCACGCGCTCTCCGAGTTCAACATTCCGGTGGGCAGCGGCTCGCTCACCACAGGTTCGCTCACAGCCATCGCCATGCTCATTGCGGGCATCGTCATCGCGCACTTCACGCGCTTTGGGCGCAACGTCTACGCGATCGGCGGCAACGAGCGCTCCGCGCTGCTCATGGGCCTGCCTGTGGCGCGCACCAAGATCGGCGTGTATGCGCTCTCGGGCTTTTGTTCGGCGCTCGGCGGCGTGGTGTTTACGCTCTATGTGCTCTCGGGTTACGGGCTGCAGGCGCAAGGCATGGAACTCGACGCCATTGCCGCGACGGTGATTGGCGGCACGTTGCTCACGGGCGGCGTGGGCTATGTGATCGGCTCGGTGTTCGGCGTGGGTATCCTCGGCACGATCCAGACGCTCATCACTTTCGACGGCACGCTCAGCTCCTGGTGGACGCGCATCGTGATCGGCGCGCTGCTCTGTGCGTTCTGCCTCATGCAGCGCGCGACCGAGCGCCATGCCGCGCGCCGCAAGTCCACCGGCACGGGACGCGGCGCGCCGCGCACGACCCGTCCACGCACGCAAGCCGCCACACCGATGGATCAGGCCAAGCTCGCGAGCCCGCCGCCGCACATGCAGGAGGCGAAAGGCGGTGCTTGAAGTCATCGCCACTACGCCCTTATGGAGTAGTTAGGGGTATACATGGATTAGGAGGCCTCATCACGCTGCACTAAGATTTTTGCGGTACCGTCGGCGCCCGGCGAACACGCGTTCGCTGCGGATGTCTCGCGCGTGATGACTCGATTCAAGGAGCGCCATGCGCACGCGAACCCCGGTACTGGCCAGCATCTGCACGCTTTTCGACGAAAAGTCGACTATATCGACCACGAAGACAAGACCGGAGGAAAACATGGCGCAGGATCGGGATGACGCAAAAGACGGCAAGAGCTTGATCGACACGGGCCGGCGCGGCCTGATGCAGGGTGCTGGGCTGGGCGCGGCGCTTTCGCTGCTCGGCGCGGTGGGCGGCGGCGGATTCATCTCCACGGCGCAGGCGGCCGAATCGGGATTCCCCTCGCACAAGAAGTGGAAGATCGTGTTCGTCAACCACGTCACCACGAATCCGTTCTTCGTGCCGACGCAATACGGCATTCAGGACGCGTGCTCGCTGCTCAACATGGACTACCAGTGGACGGGCTCCGCCACGTCCGATGCAGGCGAAATGGTGCGCGCCGTGAATTCGGCCATCGCGGCCAAGGCCGACGCGATCGCGGTGCCGATCGTCGACCCCACCGCCTTCGACAAGCCCATTCAGGCGGCGCTCGACGCCGGCATTCCGGTATTCGCCTACAACGCCGACGCGCCGCGCGGCAAGAAGAATCCGCGCCTCGCCTACATCGGCCAGGACCTGTATCTCTCGGGCTATCAGATGGGCGAGCGCATCGTGAGCCTCATCGACAGCGGCATGGTCGCGCTCTTCATCGCGACGCCTGGCCAGCTCAACATCCAGCCGCGTCTGGACGGCGCGAGCGACGCCATCAAGAAGTCCGGCAAGAAGATCGACATCCAGACCGTGGCGACAGGCGCGACCGTCAACGAAGAGCTTTCGAAGATCAAGTCGTTCTATCTCGGCCACCAGGACGTGAAGGGCATGTTTGCCGTGGACGCGGGCAGCACCCAGGGTGTGGCACAGGTGATGAAGGAATCGAACCTGCCTTCCAAGGGCGTGCACGGCGGCGGCTTCGACCTGCTGCCCACCACGGTCCAGCTCATTCACGAAGGCTTCCTCGACTTCACGATCGACCAGCAGCCGTACGTGCAGGGCTTCTACACGGTCATGCAGGCGTTCGTGACGCTCGCATCGGGCGGTCTTGTCGGCCCGGCCGATACGAACACGGGCCTGAAGTTCGTGACGAAGGACACCGTCGAGCCGTACCTCAATACTTCGACGCGTTACGAAGGCAAGACCACCAAGCCGCAAATCGTGCCGATGAGCGGCGGGATCAAGTCGTGATGACCCACGTGCAATGACCTACGCGTAATGAACTCTGTGAACGAAACTGGCAAGGCTGAAGTCTCCGCGCGGGCTGCCCGCCCGCGCGGGCAATGGCTCTCCGCGTGGGCGCCCGAGCTGCGCATTTTGCTCGTGGCGGTGATCCTCGCGGCGTACTTCGAATTTTCCAACCGAGATTTCCTGCTCACCAACGCGAGTCTCGTCAACCTCTCGCAGTTCATCGCGCCGGTGGCGATCATCGCGTTCGGCGAAATCATGCTGATGATCGGCGGCGACATCGATCTCTCGGCAGGCATGGTGTTCGCATTCGCGCCGTTCATGATGGTGTTCGCCAACGACGCCGGCGCGCCCATGTGGCTCGCCGTGATCGCGGGGCTCGTGGCCGCGGGCATCGTCGGCTTCGTGAACGGGGCCGTGACCGTGTGGCTGCGCCTGCCCTCGTTCGTCACCACGCTCGGCACGCTCTTCCTCATCAACGGCATCACGCTCACGATTTCGCGCGGCACGCCGGTGCAAACGCCGGGCTCGCCCGAGTTCGCGGCCTTCATGGGCGCGTGGGGCTATAGCGAGATTCTCTGGACGGTGGTGATCGCGTTCGCCATGCACGTGCTGTTGCGGCACACGCGCTGGGGCCTGCATACGCAGGCCGCAGGCGCGAATCCGATCGGCGCGAGCGAAGCCGGCATTCACGTGAACCGGCTGCGCCTTGGCAACTTCATCATTGCCGCCGTACTCGCGGGTTTCACCGGCATTCTGGAAGGCTTTCGGATCACCTCGATCGACCCACAGGCGGGTGGCAACCAGATCATGTTCCTCGCCGTGGCTTCGGCCGTGATCGGCGGCACGCCGCTCACGGGCGGCTCGGGCACGATCGTGGGCGGCCTGATCGGCGCGGCGGTGCTCGGCATTCTCAACGACGGCTTCACGCTCATCGGCATCAACGCGTTCACGTTCAACATCATCCTTGGCGCCGCGATTCTCGCCGCCATGATCTTCAACATCCACGTTGGGCGCCTGCGCCGCAAAGGGAGCCGATGATGGACGAATCGCAAGCCTCCCCGGCGGGAATGAGCGGCGCGACCGCCACGGCCGCCGCCCCGCTCGCCGTGCGCGGCGACAACATCGTCAAGCGCTTCGGTGCGGTCACGGCGCTCGACGGCGTCTCGCTCACGCTGGGCCGCGGCGAAATCCTCGGCATTCTTGGCGACAATGGCGCGGGCAAGTCCACGCTCGTGAAAATCCTCACGGGTTTTCACCAACAGACTAGCGGCACGCTGCAGATCGACGGCAGCGAAACACTGCTGCGCTCGGTGGACCATGCGCGCTCGCTAGGCATCGAATGTGTTTATCAGGATCTCGCGCTCGCCAATTCGCTGAGCATTTATCACAACATGTTCCTGAACCGCGAGATCGTGCGCCGCGGCCCCTTCAGACTGCTCGACCACAAGCAGATGCGCGCGCGCGCGGCGCAACTGCTCGACGACATCGGCGTGCACGTGCCCTCGGTGGACCTGCCTGTGGAGCGGCTTTCGGGAGGTCAGCGCCAGGCGATCGCGGTCGCGCGCGCCGTGCATTCGAACGCCAAAATCCTCCTGCTCGACGAGCCGCTCGCCGCGATGGGAGCGCGGGAAGCGGGTCTCATCATCGATCTCATCATGCGATTGAAGGAAAAAGGCGGCCTATCGATTATCATGATCATGCACAACTATGCGCAGACGCTGGATATTGCGGATCGCATCATGTTGATGCAGCGAGGCCGCGTGACATACGAACAGCACAGCGCCAATACATCGGTGGCTGAACTGATGGATATCGTGCGGCGGGAATATCGGGCCATGCGCGCCACCAGCGCGTAAAGGGCCGTACATACAGGGGGACGCTCCGATCGGGTAGCCCCCGCCGGACAATCATGGATTACCGCAATCTAGATAAACGCAAGAGCATGCACGCGCGCATCGTGCAGGAGCTCGGCATGCAGATCGTAGGCGGCACGCTCGCCCCCGGGCAGCGCCTGCCCGCCGAACCTACGCTATGCGAAACCTACGGCGTAAGCCGGCCCGTGCTGCGCGAGGCCACGCGCGTGCTGGTCGCCAAAGGGCTCGTGGTTTCGAAGCCGCGCGTGGGCAGCGTCGTGCGGCCGCGCGAAGAATGGCACATGCTCGACCCCGACGTGCTGTACTGGACCGTCAACAGCATTCCCGAAGGCGAGTTCTTCCGCTCGCTCATGACCGTGCGGCAGATCATCGAGCCCGCCGCCGCGGCGCTTGCCGCGATTTCAGCGAACGACGAAGACCGCGCCCGCATTACCGCGGCCTACGCGCGCATGGAAAAGGCGCAAACCGCCGCCGACCTGCTCGAACCCGACCTGGAATTCCACCGCGCGATCATGGCGGCCACGCATAACAACATGCTGGCGTATATCGGCAACATGCTCTCGCTCGCGCTTTCCGAGTCGATCAAACTCACTAGCCGCCATCCCAACACGCATGCGCTTTCGTTGCCGCGCCACAAGGCGATTCTCACGGCGATCGAGCACGGCGACGCGCTCGCGGCGCGGCAAGCGAGCGTCGTGCAACTCGACAATGCGCGCGCCGATGCCAATTCGATTCTGGGCGGGGCGGGACTGGAAACCTAGATCACGGCCTGCGCGAGATTGATCTGCATTTGCTTGGGCAATCGTACGCGCGCACGAAAACCGGCACGCCTTCGATGTCGTGATGACGTCGCCGCGCGCGCCGCTCAGGACGCCTGGCTTTTCGCCGGGCGCAACCGTTAGAGGGCGGGGTCGAGCGGCGTGATTTTCGCCAGCATGAGCGTGTATTCCTCGGCGGCGATCTGGCGGAATTTCATCTTCACAATTGCCTCGCGCTGCGCAGGGACGTCATTGGGAAAGAGGCGCGTAGCCGCGTTTGTGATGACCATGTCCTTCTCATCGGGCTGAGGCACGGCGCCAGGTGGCAAGGCGATGGCGGAAGGCCCCTTGCCGTCCATTGCCTGCACGAGCAGATAGATCGGCACGACATCGCCAAGACCGATGGGCAGCAGTTCCGCGGCGTTGTCGCCGAAATGACGGCGCACGATGGCCTGCGATCCCAGGCGCAACGTGAAGCGAAACGGAAACCCCGTGCGAATGGAGAGCGTGACGGGATCGGCCGACGCCACCTGCTCGATCGATTCGATGCCTTCGACTTGCAGCGTTTGCGAAACGGACTTCGTCACGCCGCTCAGATTCAGCAATTGATCGGGTTGATCCTTCGTTGCTTCGAAGGTCGTGATATTCTTCGCGGCCACGCGCCGCACCTGCTTCACGATCTCGCCTAGCGGCAAGGTGGCAATGACGAATGTCATAAGCGTCGCCCTCGTGCCTGCATTGTCGATCGCACCTGCTATCAAGGCGAACGGAATGGCGAGCAGAAGCCGCAGCGAATACCAATAGACATCCGAAACGTTGAGCGCCCGGCGCCTCACCGCAAGGACGGAGTCACTCGCGACGAAGAGAAAGGCGCCGCCAAACGCGGCCAGAATGCCCGGCACGTTCAATCCAAACAGGCAGGTGGCTGCGGTAGGGCTGTCGCACGACGCGCACATGTACACCCAACCGACTATCGCGGACGCTGCATAGACCATCACGACGAGAATGCAGTACGGCGGCACGAAAGGCGCGAGACCGTATTGCTGGTGGTAGATGTGCGAGAACAACTGGTCGCATAGCTGGAGATTGTTGTCGGCCTGGCTGCGCCAATCCTTGCTGTCTCCTTGTGGTGGCGCGGCGTTTGTGCCCGGCGCGGGCGCGGGCGCGGGCGCGGCGATCGTACCCGGGAATGCGCCGTTGATTGCATCGATTAGCCACTTTGACCAGAAGCGCTGGAGGTACGCAGAAAGCGCCCCGCACTTGAGGCTGTTTTCAAATTCGCGATATCGCACATACCAGCCGAGCGTGAGAAAAGCGATGAACGGCGCCGACGCGAGCGCCGTGGTGAGGGCAGCAAGCAGGAAGATCGGCAGCGGCAATACCTTGAACCCGAACGGTCGCGAACCTCCCTCGGATTTCGCCGCACCTGCGGGCGGCGTCTCGGACGCGACCCTCGTCGGCTTCAGCGCAGACGCGTTCGCGCCTTTCTGCTTTGCATTTTCCGTCGTCGATTTCGCTGCAGCGCCGACAACAAATTCCGCACGTGCTGACGAGGACGACATGGGCACCCTCGGCAAGTTCACGGCGAACAACGCAATGGCATCGCCCGCAAGATTCACGAAGACCACAACGAGAACCAGCAGCCACAGCCGCCCTCTCGCTAGCCAGTGCGTTTCCGTGACCAGGCGCTGCGCCCATTCCCGGTTCGTCTCCTCCTTCGTCTTCGCGATCATGAGCCCCCCCTGCAACAAAGGAATACTAATTATTTAAACTAGCAATACATTCGGCTGACGTTTCCTCTCTCGAACGTTGCCGCTCAACGGCACCACCATGTCGCCTGACCACCCAGGCTATCGGAAAGCATCAGGTTTCTGTCGATGTTCAGGCCGCACAGCACGTCGGGCGCTGCGGTAATGCGTTGCGTCATCTGATAGCCCCGCTGGGGCAGCGTGGGTACCGTGCTGCCAGACTCCCAGTAATGCTGCGTCTGCAAATTCCAGAACAACTGGTCACCCGTCAAGCCGCAGTTGGCCCCCACGTAAATGCCTGGTTGATAACCGGCGTTCTTGACAGCTGCGAACCACGCGTTGCAATAGGCGATGACGTCGCCGGCGTCCGCTGCATTGTTCACGCCTTCGAGATCGAGCCATACGGTTACGCCTGGAGGCACGCCAACTGTCTGGGCATTGCTGGCCGCATTTGCACCGTAGGTCGCGCCAAGCGTTGCGGAAGGCGACCAACCCTCGGCGCTCACGTGCTGCACCGCGCCGAGCGCAAGACCCGCGCCAAGCACCGCATTGGCCTCATTGGAACTCAGGTCGAGCGCCCCCTGCGTGTCCGAGCGCGAGAGATAGCGGATGCAAGCGCCGAAACCGGCTGCTTTCATGCCGGAAGCCGCACTGGAAGACACTGGGGTCACACAATCGAAAGCATGCGTTCCGATCGGAAGTGCCTGAGAAAAGTCGCCGTTCGCTAACATTTCGGTATCCTCTATAAATTAACGGCGCGATTTCGATGCCTGAATGGTCTGACCGGCGGCAAAACCTGTGCACGAAGCGACTAGCCGAATGGCGCGGAGCGCGGAATCCCGCTGCGGAACGTGGGACTGTTGGGGGATCTTGCAAGAAAACGCTACACCGCAAGCGAGCGCCCAGAATGTACGCCAGCGAACAGAGGTGGCGCGCGCAGGCGGCGCTTTATGCGAATGACATCAATGACGGCGTTGCACCACCACGCACGTACCGCTAGCGCTGCGCGCTCATCGGTCGTGCTGCCCCGTCAAACTGAAACGATGCTTGCAAACTTCGGAAAGCCGACAAGCGCACCTGCGCCGGAAGACCGTTCATGCGCTTTCGCAAAAGTCCGCGTATTGCTGAGCGCGCTCGCCTTGCACGCCGACGCGCATGAGGCCCTCAACGAACTCCTGGCCGCTCCAGTGGCTTCGGTAACGCGCGTACATCGCCTTCACGCAAGCGAACTTGCGCAGCCGGCAATACATCAGCAGGAGATTGAGCATTTCTTTGGAGGCCAGCGTTTTGACGTCGACCTCGCGCACGATGTCCGCCAACTCGCTGTCCTCGAGGTAGCGCCACATATTGAAGGCGCCGTGAAAGCCGAACGTTGGACGCAGGACATCCCCGTATTCGTAAGAGAAGCGAGCGGCAACGTCGGCGCTCGCGAAACGAATGCCAAAGTCCGCCTCGAGTTGCGGCCGCCACGTTCGACAAATGAGATCGTCTTCGACCGGGTCGACGGGGATCGCGAAGCGTTCATCCTGCAGCGCATGCAGCAGGCGCGCGGAGCGCAGAGAAAAGCCGCCGTTGCCGACATTCAGGTCGTCGTCGTGATGCACCCAGCGGGCGCCGATATAGTCGCACTCGCGGAAAGACTCGCTCCAGCGCGATGCATCCAGCACGTAGCCGTCCCATTGCACGACCAGCACCCACGGCGTGGTGATGTGGTGCGCAAGCTGCTTGAGCAAAAAGGCGGAGTAGGCCTCGCGGGAGCGCAAACGATCGATGGTCGCGATGCGCGCTTGCGTCGGCACGATGACGTCGGTGAAGAGGATAGCGTCGCCGAACGCGCATTGGGACAGCGATTTGTCGAGCGCGCGTGCCGCGAGCGGCGCGTTGATCGTATCGACCGCGCAGAGCGTCACGTCGCGCAAATCCAGCGGCTGGGTGTCGTTCAACTGCATCGGTCGGGGTCCCTGAAGCGTGAAGCCGTGACTGACGGCGGCCCAACATGCTAGCCACACCGTTAGCCCCAGGAAACGCCCTGCCGACAGATCAACTTTTTGTATTTGTGGAGTCTCAGCCGCAGTTGATGCGAATCAATCCCGCCGGCCGGCTCACACCGCCCGCTTGCTGCGGCGGTACTGGTCGAACAGCACTGCGAGCAGCAGAATGCCGCCGCGAATCAGGTACTGGTAGAACGTCGGCACGTTCATGAGGCTCATGGCATCCTGCACCGAGCCCATGATGAGTACGCCCACCAGCACGCCCGAGATCGTCGCCACGCCGCCCGTGAGCGACACGCCGCCCAGCACGCATGCCGAGATCACACCGAGCTCGAGGCCAACGGAAGTCTTGGGGTCACCCAGGCTCATGCGCGAAGCCAGCATCACGCCCGCAAAGCCCGTAATGAGCCCTTGCAGCACGAACACCGTGATCTTGATACGCGTCACCGGCAGGCCAGCAAGCCGCGCCGCTTCGCTATTGCCACCCACCGCGAGCACGTTCTTGCCGAACACGGTCTTTTTGAGCAGGAAGCCGAACACCACGAATCCGATGATGTTGCTCCAGATCGGGAACGAAATGCCGAGGAACGAGCCGCCGCCCAGATCGAAGAAACGCTCTTCGGAGATCATCACGGCGTCGCCATTCGAGGTGAGGAACGCGAGGCCGCGCACCGCTTCCATCATCGCAAGCGTGGCGATTAGCGAGTTGATCTTGAAGCGCGCGATCAGCACGCCGTTCACGAGGCCGACTGCACCGCCCGCGAGCACGCCGGCAGTAATACCGAGCAGCACGCTATGCGACTGCGTGATGACCGTGGAGGCCACCACGCCCGAGAACGCCACGATCGAGGCGACCGAAAGATCGACCTCGCCGAGCGCGAGCACGAACATCATCGTGACCGCAATCGAGCCGATCAGCGTGACGGAGAGCAGCAAGCCCTGAATGTTGCGGGTCGTCAGGAAGTCGGGGACCGTTGCGGATAGCACCGCGAACAGCACCACGAACACCACCGCGATGCCCGATTTGTTGATCATGTCCCAGGCACGCGCGCGCTGGGGCGTAATGGGCGCGGCGGCTTCGTTGACGGTAGGCGTGCCCTGTGGCTGCATGGCTTCACTCATTTCTGGTTCGTCGTTTCGGATCGGTTGCGCTGCTTCGCTTCAATTCGCTGCACACGCGACCGGCAAGGCAAAAAACAAAAAGCGTCCGCGTTAGCGCGGCAGCGCCATTTTGATCAATTCGTCGGGCGAGGCTTCGGCCTTGGGCAAGCTGCCCGCTATCCGGCCTTCGCGCATCACTATGATGCGGTCGGACACTCCGATCACTTCCGCCAGATCGCTCGACACCATGATCACGGTCTTGCCCGCTTCCGCGAGCTCGTACAGCAGGTTGTAGATCTCGGCGCGCGCGCCCACGTCGATGCCGCGGGTCGGCTCGTCCATCAGGAACACTTCGATGCGTTCAGCGAGCCAGCGCGACAGAATCACCTTCTGCTGGTTGCCGCCCGAGAGCGTGCCGATGGCCGTGTCGCCGTTGCGCGTCTTGATCGCGAGCTTCTTGATGTAGTCCTGCGCGAGATCGCGCTCGCGCCGCGCGTCGAGCAGGAAGCGCGCAGGGCTGAAGTGGCGGCGCGCGCTGATGTTCAGGTTGTCTGCCACCGACGCGATCGCGACGATGCCTTCCTGCTTGCGGTCCTCGGGGCATAGCGCGAGGCCCGCACGCACGGCGTCGCGCGGGCTTGCGAAATTCACGCGCTTGCCGTCGAGTTCCACGTGTCCCGCGCTGGCGCGCGTCGCGCCGTAAATCAGCTTCATGAGCTCCGAGCGCCCCGCGCCCACGAGCCCGAAGAAGCCGACGATCTCGCCGCGCCGCGCCGTGAACGACACCGGCTCGGCGAGGCCCGGCCCGAGCAGGCCCTTCGCTTCGATGAGCACTTCGCCCGCTTCGCGCGGACGATAGCCGTACACGTCCTCGATCGAGCGGCCCACCATCGCGCCAATCAGGCGATTACGATCGAGGTCCGCCACCGAATCGAACGTTTCGATGCGCTTGCCGTCGCGAAACACTGTCACGCGGTCGCAGAGTTCATAGACTTCGTCCATGCGGTGCGTGACGTAGATGATCGCGCGGCCGTCCGCGCGCAGCGCGTTGATGATGCGAAAGAGGTTCTCGGTCTCGCGCGCCGAGAGCGAGCTGGTCGGTTCGTCGAAGGCGATCACGCGCGCATTGCGCATGAGCGCCTTGCCGATTTCGATCATCTGCCGCTGGCCGATGGAGAGATTCTTCACCGGCGTGCGCGGATCGATGCGCTCGCCAAGGCGCTTGAGTTCATCCATCGCGCGCTTGACGAGCGTACCTTCGTCGAGCACGCCGAGGCGGTTGGGCAACTGCCCGAGCATCAGGTTTTCCGCCACCGTCAGCTCGGGCACGAGATGCAGTTCCTGATAGATGATCGCGATACCCGCTTCGAGCGCCGCCTTCGTGGTCGTGAAGCGATGCTCCGCGCCATTCAGCTTGAGCGTGCCTTCCTGCGGCTGGTTCACGCCCGAGAGCACCTTGAGCAGCGTGGATTTACCCGCGCCGTTCTCGCCCATCAAGCCATGCACCTCGCCGGCACGCACTTCCAGCGCCACGCGGTCGAGCGCACGCACGCCCGGAAAGCTCACGGTAATGCCGTCGAGCTCCAGATACGCGCGATTCCCCTGTTGAGCGCTCGCATTTACGTTCGCCGCTGCCTGCGCGTTCGCATCCGTCATCGTTTCAGTCATTGCATCCCTGCCCTATCCGTCGCCTCGATCTTTCTACGCAGTCCTTAGATACCCAGCTCGCTGCGCACGGCCGTCCAGTTGTCGCGCGTCATCAACTTGCCGGTGGTCTGCGTGTCGGCGATGGGCTGCTTGCCGGCGCGGATCCAGTCGACGAGGTTCTCGGCGCTATCCTTGCCGTGGTTCGTCGAGCTCACGGCGATCGTGCCGTAGAAGCCCGTAGGCTGCTTCTTCTGGAACTCGGCGAACGCTTCGCCTGCGCCGTTGATGCCCACGCCGATCACGTCAGCCGACGGAATGTGCAGCTGTTCGGTCGCGCGCACGGCGCCCAGCACGCTTTCTTCGTTGAGCGCGAACACCACCCACTTCTTGATGTTCGGATGCTGTGCGAGCACCGGCGACGCCGCATTGAAGCCGCCTTCGTCGTCGGTGGTCTTTTGCGGGGCGTCGAAGATGTTTTCCTTCTTGAAGCCGCCCGCCAGCAGCGATTGCGTCGCGCCGTCCGTGCGCAGCTTCGCCGTGGGCAGTTCATAGTCGGTGATACGCAGCGCGCCCACTTCTTCCGGCTTCCAGCCGCGGCGCTTCATTTCGTCGGTGATCGCCTGGCCCACCTGGTTGCCGATCTTCAACGCCGACATGCCAAGGTGCGGCACATTGGCGAGCGGCTTACCCGACGAGTCCACGAGCTGGTCGTCCACCGTCACGAACTTCATGTTGTAGCGCTTGGCGCGCGCCTGAATGGCCGGTCCGAGACGCACGTCGGGCGCGCAGATCACGAAGCCTTGTGCGCCTTGCGCGCCGAGGTTGTCGATAGCGGCGAGCACCTTCTCGCCGTCCGGCGTGCCAATATTCACCACCGAGAAGTTCTCCTTCTGGCCGAGCGCCGTGGCTGCCTTCTGCTCGTTGATGAACCATGCCTGTTCCGGCATCTTCACGAGGAAGCCGATCTTCACGGGCGAGTCGGCGTGTGCCGCCACGTTCATGCCGAGCGGGGCGATGCACATCGCCGCGAATGCGGCACGAAGGGTCAAGCGGCGGATCTTGCTGGTCATGCTTCTGTCTCCTCAGGTGTGGTTTTGCTGCGTGTGTGTCGTGCTTAAAGGGCGTTAAAGGCCGTAAAAGAAGCGTACAGTTCAGTGGCCGAAGGCCTCGACTTCGACGTGCCTGCCGAGCAGGAACGCATCCGCTACGAGGCGCAGCGGGCGCACGTCCACGTCGTCGGTGCCGTGGGCGATCAACCAATGAAAACGTTCATAGAGCGCCGAATATTCCCGTTCGGCTTCGAGCGCGACCGGCTCGCCCGCGATCGCGAGGCGCTTGCCGCCTTCCGCGATCGAAAGCAGGCCGTCCGTTGTCTCCACATCGATTTCCCATTGCTCGACCGGGCCGTGGCGCCAGTCGAACTCGGCGCGCACAGGCACGCCGTCGGTATCGATGCAGTCGAGTTCCGTCGCGATCGGCGTCGCGCAGTCGCTCGGCACGTGCAGCGTTGCGCCCCGCAGCAGCACTTCGCGCGGCAGGATGCGCGTGACGATGGAAAGCGCGTTGATGCCCGGGTCGAACACGCCCAGGCCGCCCGGCTCCCAGATCCACTGTTGACCCGGATGCCAGCGGCGCACGTCTTCCTTCCAGCGCACGTGCACGGCGCGGATAGTGCGCTCGGCGAGCCACGCGCGCGCGGGTTCCACGGCGCTCGCGCAACGCGAATGCCACGTGGTGAACAGCGTGCGCCCGCGCTTTTGCGCGAGTTCGCGCAGCGCCTCGACTTCGCTCACGCTAGCGCCCGGCGGCTTTTCCAGCATGACGTGCTTGCCTGCTTCGAGCGCGGCTCGCGCTTGCGCGTAACGCACCTGCGGCGGCGCGCACAGCGACACGGCGTCGAGGTCGGACTCGGCGGCCAGCAGCGCGCCGATGTCCTTGTAGTTGCGCACGTTTTCCACTTCTGCATTACGGCTCGCGCTCGCGACGAGTTCGAAGCCGGGATTGCCCGCGATAGCCGGCAAATGCTGATCGCGTGCGATCTTGCCCACGCCGACGATGCCCAACGTATAGGACGCTTTCATGACGTATCTCCGCCCCTTCTTTTCAGGGAAATTTTTTATTCTGGATGACGAATTTATTTACCCCAGCGCAGCACGAGCGGATCGAGGCGGCGCGCAATCCCGATCAACTCTGCGCGCGTCGCGGGATTCATCGCGGGCAGCGGGTGGCGGGGCAGTTCGCACTCGATCACGCCGCCTTCCTTCATCAGCGACTTGCAGGCAAGCAGACCCGCCTGGCGGTTCTCGTGATTGATGAGCGGCAGCCACTTCTGATAAAGCGCGAACGCGTCGTCGGTGCGGCCTTCGCGATGGGCTTCGATAATCGGGCGAATGCCGTCCGGAAAGCCGCCGCCCGTCATCGAGCCGGTCGCGCCAGCGTTGAGATCGGCGAGCAGCGTGATGGCTTCTTCGCCGTCCCACGGGCCTTCGGCTGCCTCGCCCGCCAGTTTGATCAGCTCGCGCAACTTGTTCGCCGCGCCCGGCGTCTCGATCTTGAAGTACGAGACCTGCTCGATCTCGCGGGCCATGCGCGCGAGGAATGCAGCGGAGAGCACCGTGCCGCTCGCGGGCGCATCCTGAATCATGATCGGGATGTCGATCGCGTCGGACACGCGCGCGTAGAAGTCGTAAATCTGCTGCTCGGGCACGCGGAAGGTCGCGCCGTGATACGGCGGCATCAGCATCACCATCGCCGCGCCCTGCTCCTGCGCGCGCTTGCTGCGCGCGGCCGCGATGGACGTCCCGTAGTGCGTGGTCGTCACGATCACGGGCACGCGGCCCGCCACGTGCTCGAGCACGGTGCGCGTGATGAGTTCGCGTTCGTCGTCGGAGAGCGAGAACTGCTCCGAGAAGTTCGCGAGAATGCACAGGCCGTCCGAGCCCGCGTCGATCATGAAATCGACGGCGCGCTTCTGGCTTGCCAGATCCAGTTCGCCGGTTTCGGTGAACGTGGTCGGCACGACGGGAAAAATGCCCTGGTAGCGGGGCGTACGGCTCGTAGTCATGTCTTCAGTCCTGCTTGAGAAAGGGTGTCAGGCCGCGCCTTCACGATTCGCTCGCCAGCTCTGCCGTGCCGCGTTGGGGCGTGCGCAGCACCGCGCGCACGGCGAACGTCACGAGCACCGCGAACACCAGCGTGGCCGCGAGAAAGTAAAGCCCGGCCGCGAGGCTGCCCGTTGCGTCCTTGATGAGCCCGATGCCATAGGGGCCGAGATAGCCGCCGAGATTCGCGAGCGAGTTGATCGTCGCGATCCCCACGGCCGCGCTCGCGCCGGTGAGGAACTCGCCGGGCAGCGCCCAGACCACGGCCTGAATCGAGTAGATCGAGAAAGCGGTCAGGCAGATGAACAGCAATTGCAACGCCGGCGCGTGAAACCACGCGCTCGCGGCCATCGTCAGCGCCGCGACGCCCGAGACCACGGCGATGTGGCCATAGCGTTCGCGATGCTTGTCCGAATGGCGCGGCACGAGCAGCAAGCCTGCCACCGCGAAGAGATAAGGAATCGCGGAAAGCAGGCCGGCCGTGGAATCGCTCACGCCGAACGCTTTGATAATGGTAGGCAACCAGAGCGACAAACCATAGATGCACAGCGGAAACGGCAGGAACAGCAGCGCCAGCAGCAAAACGCGGCGGTCCTTGAGCGCGCTGAACGGGTTGCGGTGCGTGTCGAGCCGGTAGGTGCGCTGGTCGGCGGAGAGTTCGCGCTCGATCCAGCGGCGCTCGGTATCGTCGAGCCAGCGCGCGTGCGCGGGCGACTCGGGCAAGAGGCGCAGCGTGGGAATGCACAGCAGCACGGCGGGCAGGCCGCTCACAACGAAGAGCGTCTGCCAGTTCGACAGGCCGAAAAAGCCGTGCGTTTCGAGCAGCGCACCCGCAATCGGACCGGTCACGATGCCAGCGATGGGCTGCGCGAGCACCAAAAGACCGATGACACGGGCGCGGTGGCGCATGGGGAACCACTGCGTGAGGAAATACAGAATGCCCGGATAAAGCCCCGCCTCCGCCGCGCCCAGCAAAAAGCGCAACGCGTAGAAGCTCTTCGGGCCGCTCACGAGCGCCATGAGCATCGTGATCACGCCCCACGTGAACAGAATGCGCGCGAACCACACACGTGCGCCGAAGCGCGCGAGCGCGAGATTGCTCGGCACTTCGCAGAGGAAATAGCCGATGAAGAAAAGACCCGCGCCCAGGCCGTAGGCAGCGTCGGAAAGGCCCACTGCCGCGTTCATATGCAGCTTCGCGAAGCCAACCACGGTGCGGTCAACGTACGCCACCACATAGATCAGCGCGAGAAAAGGCAAGAGCCGGCGCGCGATATGGCCGACGATGTGCTTTTCCTCGCTGCTGACGCTTGCCAGCGCGGCGGGGCTATCGTGTTGCAGCACCTGCGGGTTCGTCATCGTGTCTCCTGATTCTGTACTTCTTCCTGCCAGCGCACGTCCTCGCTACGTTCGCGCGCTCAGGGCGCCAATGCGCCCTGCCTCAATGCATCAAACGCTCAGTGCGAATGCCGCGGCACCGCCGCCCCGCGCTTGCCTACGAGGAAGTCGAGATCGCAACCTTCGTCGGCCTGCAGCACGTGATCGACGTAGAGGCGCGCGTACCCACCCTTGCCCAGTTGCTCCGCTACACCCGGCGCAGCAGCCGGATCGACATCGCTCAAGCGGCGCGAGAGTTCCTCGTCGCTGATGTCCAGATGCAGGCGCCCCGATTCGCAATCCAGCTCGATCCAGTCGCCGTTGCGCACGGCCGCGAGCGGGCCACCGGCCGCCGCTTCCGGCGCAACGTGCAAGACCACCGTGCCGTAAGCCGTGCCGCTCATGCGCGCGTCGGAAATGCGCACCATGTCCTTCACGCCCTGGCGCAGCAGCTTGGGCGGCAAGCCCATGTTGCCGACCTCGGCCATGCCGGGGTAGCCGCGCGGGCCGCAGTTCTTCATCACGAGGATGGAGTCTTTGTCGACGTCGAGCGATTCGTCGCCGATGGTCGCCTTGTAGTGGTCGAAGTTTTCGAACACCACGGCGCGGCCGCGATGCTTGAGCAGTTCGGGCGTAGCCGCCGAAGGCTTGAGCACCGCGCCACGCGGCGCGAGATTGCCGCGCAGGATACAGATGCCGCCGTCAGCGATCAATGGGTTGTCGAGTTGACGGATCACTTCGTCGTTGTAGTTGGGCGCTTCGCGCACGTTGTCCCAGATCGACTTGCCGTTCACGGTGAGCGCATCCGGATGCGGCAGCAGGTTCGCTTCGCCGAGCCGGCGCAGCACCGCCGGCAGCCCGCCCGCGTAATAGAACTCTTCCATCAGGAAGCGGCCCGAAGGCTGCAGATCGACGATGGTCGGCGTGTTGCGGCCAATGCGCTGCCAGTCTTCGAGTTCGAGGTCGACGCCAATGCGGCCCGCAATCGCCTTCAGGTGAATCACGGCGTTGGTCGAGCCGCCAATGGCGGCGTTCGTGCGAATGGCGTTCTCGAACGCTTCACGCGTGAGGATCTTCGAGAGTTTCAGGTCTTCCAGCGCCATCTGCACGATGCGGATGCCCGACATGTGCGCGAGCACGTAGCGGCGCGCATCCACAGCCGGAATCGCGGCGTTGTGCGGCAGCGAAACGCCCAGCGACTCGGCCATGCAGGCCATCGTCGAGGCGGTGCCCATGGTGTTGCAGGTGCCCGCCGAGCGCGACATGCCCGCCTCGGCCGAAAGGAACTGGTGCAGGTTGATCTCGCCCGCCTTCAACTCCTCGTGCAGCCTCCACACCACCGTGCCCGAGCCGATGTCGCGTCCTTCGTGCTTGCCGTTGAGCATTGGGCCGCCCGTCACGACAATGGCGGGCACGTCCACGCTCGCGGCGCCCATCAGAAGCGCGGGCGTGGTCTTGTCGCAGCCGCACAGCAGCACGACGGCGTCGATGGGGTTGCCGCGAATCGCCTCTTCCACGTCCATGGAGGCGAGATTGCGCGTGAGCATGGCCGAGGGGCGCAGGTTCGATTCGCCGTTCGAGAACACCGGGAACTCGACCGGAAAGCCACCGGCTTCATAAATGCCGCGCTTCACGTGCTCGGCGAGCTTGCGGAAATGCGCATTACAGGGCGTAAGTTCCGACCAGGTGTTGCAGATGCCGATGATCGGGCGACCATCGAATTCGTGATCGGGAATGCCCTGATTCTTCATCCAGCTTCGGTACATGAAGCCGTTCTTGTCCGTGGTGCCGAACCACTGTTGGGAGCGCAGTTTGGGTTTGGTATCCGACATCGTGTTCGTCTTGTGGTGCGAGTAGTTCGCCGATGAGTTCAATCGGTTCGTCCGGCACAGTCTATGGAGAAGTCTGATAACCTTCTAATGAAAAAATGGACGCTTCCGATATCGAAATCGGCATTGGTATAAACACCTAAAACTATTTGGGAAATCAGGCGGAAACATGCTCGATACGAGCCCCTGGTACGTGCGCACGCGGCTGAAAACGCGGCAATTGCTCCTCGTCGTGGCGCTGGCCGAGGAAGGCAACATTCACCGCGCGGCGGCGGCGCTGAACATGACGCAGCCTGCCGCCTCGAAGCTCCTGCGGGAGCTCGAGGACATGCTCGGCGCGGTGCTGTTCGAGCGCATGCCGCGCGGAATGCGGCCCACGCTGTACGGCGACGCCCTGATTCGCCACGCGCGCGCCGTGCTCGGCAGCCTCGACCAGGCGCAGGAGGAACTGAGCGCGCTCAAGGCGGGGCGCCTTGGCCACGTGGCGGTCGGCGCGATCACCTCGCCGGGCGTGCGCGTGCTGCCGGCCGCCGTCGCGGCGGTCAAGCGCACGCATGCGAACCTGCGCGTATCCGTGGAGATCGACGCCAGCAACGTGCTGCTCGAACATCTGGCGCAGGACAAGCTCGACGTGGTGCTGGGCCGCCTTTCCGCCGAGCATGACAAGCTCCAGTTGCGCTACGAGCCGCTAACGGGCGAACCGGTATGCGCCGTGGTTCGGCCGGGGCATCCGATGCTCGGGCAAACAGCGGACAAAGCCCATCCGATCGCACTCGCCGATATCGCGCGCGCCACGTGGGTCGTGCCGCCGGTTGGCAGCGTGCTGCGCCATCGCTTCGAGCTGATGTTCCAGCGCGCGAGCCTCGCGCCCCCTTCGAACGTGGTGGAAACGCCCGCGCTGCTCTTCATCACGCGTGTGCTGGAGCAAAGCGACATGATCGCCGTGCTCACCGAGGACGTGGCGCACTACTACGCGGCGCACGGCATGGTCGCGATCCTGCCCGTGCCGATGGATTGCCAGATGGACGACTTCGGCATCATCACGCGCGCGGACCGCCTCTTCACGCCCGCGGCGAGCGTGATGATCGAGGCATTGCGGCAAGTGAGCGCCGACATTTACGGGGCGCACCGCCGCGAGCCAGGCGCGCGATAATCGTGCGACGAAACCCGCCACAGAGGACCGAACCATGCCCGCCAGCCATACCGCCGCTCCCGACAGCACCGCCGTTCGCGTCGCACTGTGGCGCGCGCTGCACGTGCAGGTCGACGACGCGCCTCATGTGCTCGAAGACGAAACCGGCATGCAGATCGCCGCGCCCGAATCGAACTGGCGCGAGCGGCCCGATATGCATCCTGAAGGCACGCGCGGTTATCGTGCTTCGATCGTCGGGCGCGCGCGCTTTGTCGAAGATCTCGTGGCCGAACAGACCGCAAAAGGTCTCGCGCAACAATATGCGATCCTTGGGGCGGGACTCGACACGTTCGCGCAGCGCCACCCCGAGATCGCCTCGCGCCTGCACGTGTACGAAGTGGACAAGCCGGGTACGCAGGCGTGGAAGCGTCAGCGGCTCCTGGAGCTAGGGTTTCGCGAGCAGGATTGGCAGCGTTTCGTGCCAGTGGATTTCGAAGCCGGTGAGACATGGTGGGAACGGCTCGCCGCCGCCGGATTCGATGCCGCCAGCCCCGCGGTGATCGCGTCGACGGGCGTCTCGATGTATCTCACGCGCGAAGCGAACCTCGCGACGCTGCGTCAGATCGCGCAGCTCGCACCGGGCTCGACACTCGTCATGACGTTCCTTTTGCCGCTCGAACTCATCGACGAGCCCGAGCGCTCGCAGCACGCCGCCGTGTATGAACGTGCGAGGGCGGCGGGCACGCCGTTCGTGAGCTTCTTCGCACCGGACGAGATGCTTGCGCTCGCACGCGTTGCGGGGTTGCGCGACGCGCGCCATGTTTCGACGGCGGATCTCACCGCACGTTATTTCGCAGACCGTAGCGATGGCTTGAGGCCGGCAAGTGGCGAGTCGATTCTCGTGGCGACGGTTTGATCAACCTTGCTTGCGCGGCGCCGAAGTCAGCGCGAGCGCCGATCGCTCGACGGCGTCGGCGATTCGCTTCGACAGCGCCGGGTCCGGTACCGCACGCGCCAGCGTGACGCCGCCCGACAACATCGCAAGCAGCGCAATCGCCTTGTCGTCCCGCGCCGCGCCGACCTCGTCTGGCAGCCCGGCCGAGACCTCCTCGATCAAGCGGCGCAGTTCCGCCTCATAGGCTTCGCGAGTTTCGTCGTCGGCACGGACCATCTCGGGCGAAAAGCTCGGCAACGCGCAACTTTCGCCAATGTCGCAAGTGCGCTTCGGGCCCAGATAGATCCCAACGAACGTCTTGAGCCAGCGTTTGCCGTGGCTCGTCTTCAGCTCGGTGACGGCGAGCCGCAACTGTTCCATACCAGTCAGAACCACCGTGCGGAACGCTTCGCTCTTCGACTTGAAGTGCCCGTAAAACGCGCCGTTGGTGACGCCCGCTTCCCTCGTCAGGCCGTCGATGCCGGAGCCGCCGTAGCCATCGCGCCGGAACAGGCGGCTCGCTGCATCGACGATGCGATTGCGGGTTTCGATCTTGTGCTCGGCAGAGTAACGCATCGGATCTCACATTCGGAGCGATCACTCTTTTTCTTGCTTAAAGAGCAATCAGTGTCTATACATAGAGAGCAGTCGCTACATATATACCACTAACCGCTGTCGCTTACACATGAGGATCTGCCATGCCTATCACGCTGACCGTATCCGAAGGAGTGCTGTCCACCGAGGCCGAAGCCCATACCTTCGCCGCCTTGACGCAGGCGCTGTTGAGCGTCGCGCAGCTCGAAGGCAACGCGTTCATGACGCCCAATGTGATCGGGACGTTGAACGTCATACCGGCCGCACGCGTGTTCTCGGCCGGCAAGCCTGCCGCCGCCGCGTTCGTCGAACTCACGCTGCCGCAGATCGCGCTTGCGACGCCCGAGGCCAAACAGGCTTTCACCGAAAAGGCGACCGCGATTCTCGAACAGGCGGCCGGCGGGCGCCTTAAGCGGGATCACATCTGGACCAACATCGTCTATGCGGCGGACGGCTCCTGGGGAATCGCGGGCCGCGCCCACAGCAATGCGGAACTCGTCGAGGCGATACAGGAAGCGGCGATCGGGTAAGCATGCGTTAGGCGCAGGACAACCACGACGCCGAGCCGATGCGCGGCTCGGCGCATCGGCTCGCGATGAACGATCGCGAAAAACCGCTTCCCTTGATGGTCAGTTCCGGCTTGCGATCGCAAGTCTCACTGCCAATCCAGTGAAAACTGACGCAAGCAGGTATTGAGGGGTCCGTGACCGATCGCGTCGGCCTGCCCACCTCTGGCTCAGTTGACTTGCAGAAAGTATGACGACACCGTTCACGATCAGACCGATGACGTTAAGCACGGTCGCAAGCGTCAAGATCTGAAAGGCCACTGCACCATCTTGCGGACGCACGAATTGCGGAAACAGCGCAAGGACGAACAAAGCCATCTTCGGATTGAGCAGATTGGTCAGCAACCCTTGCCCGAAAATCTTGCGAACAGGTAAGCGAGCTTCATTTGCGGCGGGTGTGATGGAAATGGGAGACGCGCGAAGGGTCTTCCATGCAAGGTAGAGCAGGTAGGCGGCGCCAGCGAATCTGACAATATCGTAGGCTACCGGCACTGCGAGAAACAGTTGGGAAAGGCCCAACGCTGCCAGCATTGCGTGGCAATAGGTTCCAGCCAGAATTCCGCCAAGTGATGCGAAGCCGGCAGAGCGTCCCTGAGTCACGCTTCTCGACGCTATGAGCAGCATGTCCGGACCCGGAGTCATCGTGAGCGCGAGACAGGCGCCTGAAAAGAGTCCGAGAGTAGCAAGGCTAGGCATGGAGGTCCCCTTGTGCACGTGGCGCAAAAGGGATCTCAGTTTAATGAACGCGATTTAAGGGGTCAATCAATTTGGCTGAGCGCTTTCGATCAGAGTCCGTCGTTACTCTGCGATGCGCTTGAAACTGGCGTAGTAATCGTCGGTGTAGTAACACTCGCCGGTCTGCCTGCGCGGGCCACCGCATACGATCCGGCGCTGGCCGCGATCCGTCGCGCCAGGGGTGCGAACCGTGTATGTGTGGTAGTAGCCGCGCGGATGCTTCGGCAGCAAAAGCGCAGTGTTGCGGAACAACACGCCGTCGTCCGCAAAAGGGAAGGGGCCGCCCGCTTTGATCAGCCGCAGTGTCTCGGCTGCTTCCGCCGGCAACTGTGTCCTGGTGATGGTGCCCAGCGCACCCGCGACTTGCGCGCCTGATGCGGCGGGTGTGCCGCTTGCGCCCTGCGCCGACTGACCCGGCGCCTGGCTTGCGGATGCGCCCGATGCTTCAGTGACGTTTCGCGAACTCTCCTTGCCGCATCCGCAGAGGATCGCGCTCAAGGCGACGATGCAGGAGAAAGCCCATGCTCTCTTCACGAAACGTTTCTCCTCTCGTTGACCAGAACCCGGCGACCAGGATAGACGTAAAGGTATCGCTAATGGCGCAGCGAATCAATGTTCTCGTCCCGCAACGAACGACGGCCGCTTACACCCGTTCCGATGTAAGCGGCCTGGACTTGCAATGACATAACGCTGGATGACGCGATACTTCAACTGCATGCTGCCCTGCTATTCAACTACGTGTTGCTCTTGACTTCAACTACGTGTTTCCCTGCACTCCTTATCGATTCAACAGCATGGTACTTCGACAATAACTGATTAAGCTCTGCCAGATACACCTACTGCTGCGGGACTGCTGTTCTGCAACTGGTACACGGTATGGTTCAACTCGACCGCAGGAGGGGATCCTGGGATGGAGCCAACGCCTCGCTCCATGAAAGCCAGTGTAGACGTAGGCGGGATCGATCAATTGCCCGAAACGAGACCAATATGATGCCGAGTTCCAGCAATTGGTGAGCTTGCCTGCCGACGCAACGACGCGCCCGGGCATGCAGGCGCACATCGCTGCCCACCATCCGCTTCAAGCTCGCGTTTCAGGCTACAGCTTGCGCCTCGGACTCATAGAACGGGTAGTCCGTATAACCGATATGCGTGCCGCCAAAGAACGTCGGGCGGTCGTACGGGTTGAGCGAAAGGTTGCGACGCAGCCGCTCCGGAAGGTCGGGATTCGCAATGAAGTGTCGGCCGAATGCAACCAGATTGGCGTCGCCGGCCTGCAGGATCGCTTCGGCCTTTTCGCCGTCGAAGCCTCCGGCCGCGATGATGGTGCCCGCATAGTGCTTGCGAATCATTTGGGCTGCGACCGGATCCGGGTTGGCGCTCTCGTTCTCGACATTGCCGAGAATGCGGGGCTCGATGAGGTGCAGGTACGCGAGATTCAGCTTCGCCAGTTCTTCCGCAACATACGTGAACAGACCGACAGGGTCACTATCCGACATATCGCCCCACGACCCGCTCGGCCCAAGGCGCACGGCAACCTTGTCGCTTCCCCACACTGAAATAACTGCACGGGTGGCTTCCATCAACAGGCGAGCGCGGTTTTCGAACGAACCGCCATAGATGTCCGTCCGCTTGTTGCTACCGTCCTGCAGGAACTGGTCGAACAGATAGCCGTTTGCGGCATGCAGTTCCACGCCGTCGAAGCCTGCCGCGACGCCGCGTGCTGCCGCAGCGCGAAAACTCTCGACGATACCCGCAATCTCGTGTGTCTCCAGTGAGCGATTCGGCGTATTTGGAACCCAGCCGGCGTCCGTGTAAGCGACGCCGCCATGAGGCACTTCCGAGGGACCGACGGGTTGCCCGCCGTCGGGTTGCAACTCCGAATTTGACTGGCGCCCAGCGTGGTACAGCTGAAGGAAAATTCTCGCGCCTTTCGCATGGACTGCATCGGTCACGCGTTTCCAGCCAGCAATCTGACTATCGTCGTACAGACCGGGCGCACCAAGATATCCATTGCCGTTCGGCGCAGCGATGGTCGCCTCACCAATCAGGAACCCGCCGGCCGATGCGCGCTGCGCGTAATACCGGGCCATGAGCGGGCCGGGAATCGCACCGCTTTCGGCACGCATACGGGTCAACGGCGCAAGAACGACTCGGTGCGAGAACGTGTACGGGCCGACTTTCACTTCAGAAAAGAGCTTGGACATGATTAACCCCAAAAGAGATTGGAAAGCGCGTCGACGAAACCGCAGAACTGGCTGACTTCCCCGCGACATCGATGGGCTATAGTGTATATGCACACTTAGATTAATTTGTCCCGATTACATCCAATACTGTTCTCGCGTTTCGCAAACAATTCTCTTTCTGTTCCGTGCAATCAAGCCCAGATCCAGGTTTGGAAACTTTCGTGACTCCACCCTCCAATCGACATAGCGATTTCAACCATAAATCGCGGACCAAACATTATTGAAAACTGTTCATATGTCGCTAGCATCCAGTTATCGACTGCCAGATCAAACACCGGCGGCGTTCGTTCACGACTTACGGCCTCCTGGCTGGGGAGACGACGGTTATGCGAGTTCTGGTCTTGGGTAGTGGGGTCGTCGGTGTGACTAGCGCGTTCTATCTGGCGCGCGCCGGTCATGAAGTCACTGTCATCGACCGCGAGCAAGGTCCCGCGCTCGAGACGAGCTTCGCGAACGCCGGGCAAATTTCTCCCGGGTATGCCGCACCGTGGGCGGCACCCGGCGTTCCGCTCAAAGCCGTTAAGTGGATGTTCCAGAAGCACGCTCCGCTCGCCATCCGCCCGGATGACGCGGACAAGCAGTTCCAGCTTCAGTGGATGTGGCAGATGCTGCAGAACTGCACCGCCGAGCGCTACGCGATCAACAAGAACCGTATGGTGCGGCTTGCGGAATACAGCCGCGATTGCCTGAAGGCACTGCGCGCTGAAACGGGTATCCAGTACGAAGGACGAACCGGCGGCACGCTACAGGTGTTCCGAACGCAGCAGCAGTTCGACGGCACAGCAAAAGACATCGCCGTACTGAAAGAGGCGCACGTTGCCTATGAAGTGTTGACTGCAAGCGAACTCTCGCGGGTCGAGCCTGCGCTCGCTGCCACCTCGCACAAGCTAACCGGCGGTCTTCGTTTGCCTGGCGACGAGACAGGCGACTGCCAACTGTTCACAACCCGGCTTGCAGCCCTCGCCGCAGAGGCAGGCGTGACGTTCCGCTACAACACGCCCGTCGATTCCCTCGCTATCGAAGACTGCAAAGTCGCTGGCGTCCGTCATGGGACCAAGCTCATCCATGCCGATGCGTTCGTTGTCGCATTTGGCTCCTATTCGACTAACTTCCTGTCGGGCCTCGTCAAGATCCCGGTCTACCCGCTCAAAGGGTATTCCATCACGGCTCCTATCGTGGACGAGGCACGCGCTCCCGTCTCCACTGTCCTGGACGAGACCTACAAGATCGCCATCACGCGCTTCGACAAACGAATTCGCGTGGGCGGCATGGCCGAAATCGTCGGGTTTGACAAGCGCCTGCGCGAGGCGCGGCGCGAGACGCTCGAAATGTGCGTGAACGACCTGTTCCCGGGCGGCGGCGACACATCGAAGGCGACGTTCTGGACTGGGCTGCGCCCGATGACGCCAGACGGCACGCCCATTGTCGGGCGCACTGCCGTGTCCAACCTTTTCCTGAACACGGGCCATGGCACGCTTGGCTGGACAATGTCCTGCGGTTCGGCGCAGCTTCTCGCCGACCTCATTTCAGGCAAAAAGCCCGCCATTCAGCACGACGACTTGAACGTATTCCGCTACGCCAGGGAGGCGGAAGTCCCCGCGGATTTCGCTCTGGACTAGGCAATGGCGAACATGCTGACGAGCCTCCATACGAAGCCACCTTACGTCCCGCGTGGTTTAGGTAGTCAGCCGGCGATACGCATTCAAATGGCGGACCAGACCTTGTGGGTCGCCACGTCTTTCGAGCAGTATTGCCAGATTGTGGTGGGCATCCGCGTACGACGGGTCGAGTTCCAGGCAATGCTCATAGCTTCGCTCGGCGTCGTCGAAACGGCCCAGTTCCTCAAACGCAATCGCGCGATTGAAGTGCAACACGGCATCGCCAGGAAAGTGAACCAACGCCTCGTCGAACACATGTAGCGCATCTTCGCACCGGATTTCGCGTTCACACAGGAGCGCACCCAAGTCTACGTAGGCGGCATAAAAAGGCTGGGGCGATAACTCGATGGCCTTCCTGTATGCCCGTTCGGCACCGTTCACATCTGATGTTCTCAGCAGTTCGCCGAGGTCATACCACTCCTGCGCCTGATGCGTGAGATTCTTCTGCGCGGGAGCGGAGTCCAGAAAGACGACATCGCCCTTGATTTGCGCGACCTCGAAGTCCAGCAGGAACTGGCCTGTCGCGGCGTCCCATTGCGAAGGGCCCGTTCGAACCGCCACGTCGTTGCCGACTGCCGATACGCGAATTCCAGTAAGCGGCAACTCATCGGGCAATTCGTCTCGCAGCCGCGAGAGTGCGGTGATGATCTTGCGCGGCGGTATTCGCGCTGCGCGCAGCTGGAGTGCTGTGCGCAGCAGCACGACATCCTGGAACGTGAAGCGGTATGCGTTTCCCGGGCCCCGCGACGGCGTCACGAATCCCGCAGCAATGAGGCCGGAAACCACGCTGCGCGAGACGCCCAGCATGGCCTGCAGTTCGCGCATCGATATCTCGCGCGCGGCGGCTTGTGATGTCACTTGCGTGCCCGGACCTTCGCAGGCGCTTCGGCGGGTACTTTCGCGGCACGCGCCGCTGGCTTGCGCGTTTTGGGCGCCACGGGCAGCTCGGCAACGGGCTCCGCGCTTTTGCTGCGCTTGGTTGCCGGAGCGGGTTTCGCTTTCGCGCCGCCCTTGAGACTGGCTCGCAAGGCATCCATCAGGTCGATGACCTGGCCGCCACCAGTCAGTTCCTCATCTGTCTCATGGACGACGACCTGCTTGCCTTCAATCTTTTCGTCTATGGCCGCGAGAATGCGCTTCTTCTCTTCGTCCTCGTACGCCTTCGGGTCGTAATCATCTTCAGCACCCTGCTCGATGATTTGCAGCGCGAGTTTCATCTCGGTGTCGGACACCTCGACGCGTTCGACATGCAGGTCAGCCAGCGAGCGGACTTCATCCGCATAAAGCAGTTGCTGAAAGACGAGTCCATCTTCCTCAGGGCGCACCTGCACTATCCGCGTCCTTCCCTTGGACGCCCATTTCGCCAACGCGCAGCGACCGCTCTGTGCAAGCGCCTGCTGCAGCAAGCTATACGGCTTTCCGCCCCGCTTGTCGGGCGCAATGTAATAGGCTTTGTCGTAAAAGACCGGGTTAATCGCCTCTTCCGGGATGAAGGCCATTATCTCGACGACATGACTCGCAGCGTCTTCCAGTGCCTTCAGCTCATCGCTGGTGAAGACCACGAACCGGTCCTTTTCGAACTCGTAGCCCTTGTTCATGCTCGAGCGCTCGACGACATCGCCCGTCTTCTCGGAGACGTATTGCTGTTTCACGCGCGAGCCGTCGGGCGCGAGCATGTGGAACCTGACATCGGAAGAACTCTCGGTCGCGGTATAGAGCTTCACCGGTATCGAAACGAGCCCGAAGGAGAGCGACAGCGAGGCGATTGAGCGGGCGGGCATGGACTTCTCCTTGCGGGGATTTGCACGTTCGGCACGTCGCTTGACGCAAGGCCCGTGCCGCCGCCGACCAGCGGTCGTTTCATTTTAGGAGCTTTATCGCCGATGCCAACGATTGCGACGCCGACCAGTAATCCGCCCACGGGTCGTGCTGCTGGAAACTGAGGTACTCGCGGGCCGTCTGGACCGTCCACTGCGCCCCGCTTTTCAGGTCGTTCAACTGTTCCCAGGAAACCGGCATCGAGACGCCCATTCCGGCTCGCGCCCGCGCGGAAAACGCTGCGACGGTGGTCTGCGCCTTTCCGTTGCGCAGATAATCGACATAGACCTTTCCGACGCGGTTCGAAGGCCCTGATGTCGCCGAAAAGCGCTCTGGAATGGTCTTCGCAAGATGTCGCACGAATGCCTGCGAGAACGACTTGACCGCCTCGTAGCCCAGCCTTGGGGCAAGCGGCACGACGACATGCAATCCTTTCCCGCCGCTCGTCTTCAGCCAGGCTTCCAGACCCAGTTCTGAGAGCAGTGTTTGAACGAGGAGCGCTGCCTCCTGAACGCGCCCCCATTTCACGCCCTCACCGGGGTCCAGGTCGAAGATGACCCGGTCGGGCTTGTCGAGTCGGCGGACTGTCGAATTCCACGTGTGAAACTCGACGGTGTTCATCTGCGCTGCCGACAGTAGCGCGTCGACGGTGTCGAGCGTCAGCAAGGGAGGATGATTCGGCCACAGGCTGCGGGCGTGGGCGGTCAGTCCGGGCATGGCCGTTCTCTCGGCGTGCTTCTGGAAGAACAGCTGTCCCGCAATGCCGTCCGGTGCGCGGACCATGGCGAGGGGTCGGGCCTTCAGGTGAGGCAGTATCCGCTCCGCGATGCTCGCGTAATAGCGAACCAAGTCTGCCTTTGTGATGCCAGTCGATGGGTCGACAACCCGCTCCGGATGGGTGATTTTCAGCTTCAACTGAGGTGCGGGTGCCTGCGTCTTCCCGCCCTCCCGTATAACACCCGTTGCCGGCTTGTCGATTCGCAGGCCTCTGAACGAGGCCTGCCGGACAACGCCATCGGCAGTCCAGTCCGCGAATTCAACTTCGGCGACCAGTTCGGGGCGAACCCAGCGCTCGCTGCCGGCCGCACGCCGGGACCAGCGGCGCGGCCTGGCGAGCGCAACGTCAAATGGTGCCGCATCCACTTCGAGCGGCGTCAGCCGCGCCCACAGGTCCCGCGCGGTCCTCGCGTCCCACCCGGTGCCGACACTTCCGGCATCGCGAAGCTCGCCATCGACGTAGTAGCCGAGCAGCAGGCTACCGACCTCCCCGTCCTCGCCGCCACGGGCAGTAAAGCCACAGATGACCAGTTCCTGCCGAAGCCGGGATTTCGCCTTGAGCCACGTCTGGCTCCTTCCCGGCTCATAACGCGCGTCGCGGCGCTTGAGCATGAGGCCTTCAAGGCCCAGACCCGACGCGGCTTCGAACAACTGCGCCGCCGGCGCCTCGAAGTCCTGACTGAAGCGAAGGTGCTCGCCGCCATTTTCAAGCACCTGCGCGAGAAGTGCGCGCCTCGACCAAAGGGGCACCTTCCTGAGGTCGTTCCCGTCGAGGTATAGCAAATCGAACAGGAAGTAGACGATGTCCTGGTTGGCGTTGCCATCTATCGCGTCCTGTAACGCAGCGAAACTCGGTATGCCATTTTTAAGGACAGTGATTTCACCATCCAGCCACGCACTCGCTACTGGAAGCGCCAGGACCTCCGCTGCGAGAGTCGGGAACTTTGCTGTCCAGTCGTGGCTGCCGCGCGTAATGAGTCGTACATGCCCGTTGGCGACACGGGACAACAAACGATAGCCATCGAGCTTGGCCTCAGTTATCCAGTCACCGCTTGTGGGAAGTGAAGCCGCCAGGGTCGCGAGTTGTGGCTCAAGTTTGGCAGGCAGTGAAGCCGACACCGCAGCTGAAAGGTCTACCTGCGACGCTCCGCTGCGCGCACGCCTCGCCCCCCTCGGCTCGCGCGCTTCAATGAGCCCGAGCGGCTTCGCTGTGACACTGTCTGGGAGCGCCTTGATGACATCGTATTCCGCCAGCGGTTGCGCCCACGCGTCGCGCTTCTTGAACAGCATCCATTGGTCTTGCTTGTCGCCGGGCTTCGTGATGCGAACCAGTTCCCAGAGACCAGCAAGCTTTTCACCGTGCAGCCGGAAAACCAGCTTGCCGGATTTCATTCCCTCGCGAGGGTTGCCGACGGGCTCCCATGTTCCGCTGTCCCAGACAATCACGTCACCGGCGCCGTACTGCTTGCGTGGAATCGTCCCCTCGAAGCTGGAATATTCGACCGGATGGTCCTCCACGTGAATGGCCATCCTTTTTTCCTTCGGGTCGTAACAAGGACCCTTGGGTACGGCCCACGACAGCAACACGCCGTCGAGTTCGAGCCGGAGGTCATAGTGCAGGCGGCTGGCCCAGTGCTTCTGCACGACAAAGGTCAGATGCCCGTGGTCGACAGACTGGCTGGCAACCGACGGAACCGGTTCGGGCGTGACACCGAAATCCCGCCTTTTGCGATAGCGGGAAAGAGGCGGAGATGGCGGATCGCGGTCGCGGGTTGAGGCCATGGCGATAGTCTAGGAAGAACTACCGCCTGGTGCGTCGCAAGGTGTGCATGCGCACGTTGCGACGCAACGGACCCACGCGTCCGCAGGCGGCCGTTTCGTCTTTCGGGCGCTGCAGTCGGAGCGATGAGGCCCTTTGCCGTCGCCTTCCGAGGTTCACGGCCGAGGTCCTGTCCAAATCCAAAGTTGGCGTCATGGTGAGAGGAATTCGTAATTGGGCCGACCTACGATATGACTCAGTTGTGCGCAGATGCCCGAGCCTGAGAGCCGCGGCAACCGTGTCCGTGCCGAACACCGGCCCGACATGCACCCTGTGCCGGACTGGAACTGAGCGATGCGTCGCGACAGCCGATCCGGCCCGGCCCGCGCAAGTCACATCCGGCTCCCGTCGCCACTTGTCGCTGTCGTCAATCTCGAAGGCCGCGTTGCGGCCGAAGCAGTGGGAGGTTCACATGAGCAACGCTGCACTCGGGACCCCGAACGTGCGGGGCGTCGACATGAAGCTTGAGGTCGTCGTCATCCCTGTTTCCGATGTCGATCGCTCCAAGCGCTTTTACGGCGGCTTGGGTTGGAGGCTCGACGCCGACTTTGCCTCCGACGATGGCTACTTCCGCGTAATCCAGTTCACGCCGCCCGGTTCCGGGTGTTCGGTCATCTTCGGCAAGAATGTCACAGCGGCTACACCCGGCTCCGCACAAGGGCTGTACCTGATCGTCTCCGACGTCGAGGCAGCTCGCAAGGAACTGCTGGGACGTGGGGTCGAGATGAGTGAAGTGTTTCACGATGCCGCTGGCGCGTACGCCGGCCCGGACGATCCCTATCTGTTCGGGCGAATCCGTATTAGCGGTCGGGACCCCGAGCAACGCAGCTATCGCACGTTCGCCTCGTTTAGCGATCCGGACGGCAATGGCTGGCTGTTCCAGGAACTCACGCACCGAGCGCCCGGTCGCCAGGATACAGACGCCACGACCTTCGCCTCTACAGCGGATCTCGCGGCGGCGCTCCGGCGGGCGGAAGCGGCGCACGGCGAGCACGAGAAGCGAACCGGCGGCCAACGCGACGAGAATTGGCCGGACTGGTACGCCGAGTACATGGCAAATGAGCAGGCAGGCAAGGCGTTGCCTTTGTGAGCTGGCGCGTCTGATTCTTCAACCGGCTCTTCTGCGCGGTAAAGGCCCCTGACGTGCAAGCTGGCGCGGTCCGAGACCGCTTGAACGCAGCGCCGGTCTACCCATCGCCTCAGGAGAAGCACCATGCCCGATTCTTCGCAACTCGACATCGACCGGACCAATCCGGGCCGGTGGACGGTCACCTTCAGCAACCCGCCGATCAACATGTTTGTGCCGGCAACGATCGATGAATTTGGAGAGCTAATGACCGACCTCGAGGCGGACCCGTCCGTGAAGGTCGTATTGTTTCAGTCGGCGAATCCTGATTTTTTCGTCGCCCATCTCGACGTAGCCAAGGCAGCCGAAAGACCTGAGGTGCTGGGCCTTTGGCGCGACTGCGTGCTGCGTCTCTCGTCAGCGCCGGTCGTGAGCATCGCCAAGATTCGCGGCCGCACGCGCGGCATCGGTAACGAGTTCGTGCTGGCCTGCGACATGCGTTTCGCCAGCCGGCAAAATGCGATATTCGGCAACCCGGAGGTCGGCGTCGGCCTGGTCCCTGCCGGCGGAGCGCTGGAATGGCTTCCGCGCCTGGTCGGCCGCTCGCGGGCACTTGAGATTGCCCTCAGCGCCGACGATTTCGACGCCGACGTCGCCGAACGCTATGGCTGGGTGAACCGCACGCTGGACGATGCCGACCTCGACTCTTTTGTCGATACGCTTGTCCGGCGTCTGGCCACATTCGACCGTGAAACACTCGGCGCGGCGAAAGCCCAAATCAATCGCTTTGGAGTGCCAACGGCTGCCGAACTCCAGTCGAGCATCGACCTGTTCTTCCCGGCCCTGGCCTCGCCAAGTGGGCAGGCCCGGCGCGCCAAGCTCCGGAACCTGGCCTACGGCGTGCCGAGCGACTTCGAAATGAACTTCGGCAGGTATCTGCCCACGCTTGGGCAGGCGGGCAACGATGACACGGAGCGGCCGCAGGCGGCGTCTCAGCGATCCGACATGCGAAAGGATGAGATATGAAGATCGAAGGTGCTGTTGTTTTCGTGACGGGCGCGAACCGCGGACTTGGCCTTGAGTTCGCGAAGCAGGCGCTCGAAAGAGGAGAGCGCAAGGTGTATGGGGGCGCGCGCAATCCGGCCAGCGTCGCGCTGCCGGGCGTCGTGCCCGTGAAGCTGGATGTGACCGATCCGGCGGCCGTGGCCGCTGCCGCCGACATGGCGCGCGACGTCACGCTTCTGATCAACAACGCGGGCATCGCTCGGCTTGGCAGCCTGACGGACGACGGCGCGCTAGACGCGTTGCGCGATCACTTCGAAACCAACGTGTTCGGCATGCTGTCGATGTCGCGGGCGTTCGCAGGCAACCTCGCCGGCAACGGCGGCGGCGCGATCCTGAACGTGCTGTCTGTGGCGAGCTGGATAAACCGGCCGATCCTCGCCGGTTACGGCGTGTCGAAGTCGGCCGCGTGGGCGGTGACCAACGGCCTGCGTCATTCGCTGCGCGAGCAGCACACGCAGGTGGTCGGGCTGCATGCAGGGTTTATCGATACGGATCTGACGCGCGGACTGGAAGTGCCGAAGGCGACGCCGGCAGAAGTCGTGCGTCAGGCATACGACGCGATCGAAGCCGGGGCGGAGGAAGTGTCCACCGACGACTTTACGCGGCAAGTGAAGGCCGGACTGTCGGCTGGCGTCTATCTGGACGCGCCGGCTCCGAACTGACGGCGCCTGAGTACCGGCGTACTGTGTTCTGCGTCGGCAATGCGCAGGAATGCTAACGGTGGCAGTATCGAGCGGCCCGGCGTCACCTTCCTGCATCAGCGAACTCACACTCTCAACCCACGTCCGCCACTCGCCCTGCGGTGTTTCGATGGCAGTTACCTGACGCTAGCGGTCATCGACGCTGCCCTGCTTACCTGCGTACAGTTCCGACTGCCTCGCGCGGCCTGGGCCTCTCTAATCAATAGATACGATCGTAGTACTTATAGAAATTGCGAACGTATATGGAAGTCTCCATGCCGATCTTCTCGGCGACGACGATCTCGACATTGTTGGACCATCTGTCCGGATCGAGCCGGAGTCTCAGTGCTTCATTGCGCATTCTGGCGATCTTTGATGGGCGAACAACTGCGCCGACCTGGAGGAAGGCAACTGTTGCCGCGAGTGGTACGCTAGTGAAACCATCGCGTATGACGACTTTCGTGGCTATTCGAGGACGGTTGGCTCATCTGGATACCGGAGTGGGCAGCGCCCGCGTCCCAGCTTCGTTCGCAGCGTCGCTGGACGGTCCCCAGCATTCCTTTCATGACCGACGGTTTGGTTTTTTGATGAAAGCCGCCCCCTGAAAGTCCGACGAAACGCGCGAGTGATCGATGAATAGTGGCCGCACACAGATCGTGCCCATGGCTCTCGCATCTGGCAGTACCGGGGGGCGGCCCAAGGCCTCCATGGCTCGGGCGTTTTCCTGAAACTTACGACGACGGCGCCGGCCGGTGGCGCAATGCACTGGCAGCAGAACGCCCTCGATGCCTACGGCAGGGCTCACCGTGAATACTACGACTTCCGTTCCACTGGACCGCGGGTACCTGTTCGCCGAAGACGGAATCGGCCGGCAGATCGACGCGGCGAAGGCAATCGAGTGGCTCAAGCGCGACGAAAACCCGCCCGCGGAATTCGTATGGCTGCATTTTCACGACGTTCCGAGCGCGCTCGAAGGCTGGCCCCCGCAACTCGCCGAGGTTCCCGCAGCGTTGAGCGAAATCGTGCGAGAAGGTTATCGCTCCACACGCATCGTGCCCGCACATCAGCACTTCATCGCCGTGCTGAACGACGTCGACTATGACATGAAGCGCAAGCGGCGGCTCGAGGTCGCGACTCTCTGGGTGAGCGCAGATGCACGCTGCCTGCTGAGCGTGCGCACTATCCCGCTTCGCTCGATTGAGCAGTTGCGCCGCGAGGTGCAATCGGGACACCCATTTCACAGTCCGATGGCGCTCTTGATCCATTTGCTGCAACAACAGGCTCAGGTGATGTTCGGCATTGGGCGCAGCGCCGTACAAGGCGCCAACGACGCCGAGGATGCGCTCTTTACCGGCAAGCTGCCGAAAGGCTCGAGCCTGGCCGCGATCCATCGCGACCTCGTGCGGCTGCGCCGCCTGCTTACGCCGGAACCCGCGGCGCTCTTTCGACTCGTCAGCCGTCCGCCTGACTGGCTGCGGGAGGAAGATGTGCAATCGCTGCGTGAGTGCGCGGAGCAGTTCTCGCTCGAGCTGCGCGACACCACCGCTATCGAGGAACATATCCGGCTTCTGCAGGAGGAGATCGACAGCAAGGTCGTCGAGCACACGAACCGAAGCGTCCTGATCCTGACGTCGGTCACGGTGATCGCATTGCCGATCACCCTGATTTCGGGCCTCTTTGGCATGAATATCGGCGGCCTCCCTTTGAGCTCCAATGCGCATGGCTTCTGGGTGGTCCTGCCGTTGGCGTTGCTGCTGACCTGCCTCGCCGGCTGGCTCATTGCCCGCCTGACGCGCGACTGAGGGCGCGAAACGCTTCAGGTCTTCTGCGACGAGAGATCGAGAAGATGAACACGCAGTAGTCGCGATGAGGGAGTGTCTCGATCGAACAGCTTGGCATTTAATGAATCGTATCGCCTTTGCGCCAGCGGTCCCACATCAACGCCTTCTGGGTGTGTTGCATCGACTGGTTGAATCCACCGCCATGAGCGGAAAACTCGACCGCGCGCCTCGAATCGCGACAAGTTTGGGAAGCACGTAAAAGCCGCCCAATCAAACCGCGATATTCAAGAATTCGCTCGCTGCATCAATAAAAGAAGATTTGTCGGCAAGTTGCTCCGATCCTGATTGCAGGCTACGGGGCGCAGTTGTGCAGGTTTGAGTCGGTCCGCATATAGCACGCAATATTGCCGAACCTATTACATTTGGAATTTCACCTGGGGTACTCATGACAAACAAAGTCTTGCTGATTCCCACACCGACGGCGGCAATTCGTGCGTCAGGACTGTCACGCATCGAGTTCGCTGATGGTTATTCCGTTCAGGCAGTTCGAACCTACGTCGACGCCGAACAAGCAGCGCGCGCCGTGTTCGCCGATCCGCCAAACATGGTCCGATGTCTGATGGCCTTGCGTAACGAAATCATGGCGCCGTTCGGACTAGAGGCAAGTATTGACTTCAGCGATCGCGGGCTGGGGAAAATTGACGTGTTTCCGATTATTTGAAGTACGAACGCTGAAGTCGTCGTCGGTGGTGACGACAAGCATCTGGATTTTCGGATCTGGATAAGTATTCAACCGAGTGCGAAGGGATCGGAAGTGACGATTTCAACCTTGGTCAAAATCAACAATCTCCTTGGAAGACTCTACCTGTTTGCCATCATGCCGTTTCATAAGCTCCTGTCGCGCTCTCTGCTACAACTGGCGGTCAACCGGCGCGACAACGCGTCTGCGGAAGCCAGGTAGGTCGCGCGCAGAGCGTAGCCTGCGCCCGCGTCCAGCGTTGAGCGATGGATACCCTGAATTCGGCAGATACGTACATTCCGGTGAAATACCACAGGAGGGAACATTTCTGAGCGCAACAGTAAGCTCCATGGGTGCTGGCGCCTGATTTCTTTTGATACTGAGCTTCAGGATTACATGAGATATGTCGGTGACGAGGGCGGGCTGGCGATGGACGCCCATTGGCCAAGCCACGCCCCTTCCCCTTTGGTAACGGGAGTGCAAAAAAGCAGCGTCAACCCCACCTGACACGGTCCCAACCGTGTCGCACGGCAGCCTTGATTCGATCCCACCGACTTTCCGGATAGGAGGATTCCCAGGTTTCGCGAACACCGGGCTCAGCCTTGCTCCAGTCCGAACCGCGATACCGCTCCTCTTGCCCGAGCGTGGCTCCATGCGTGTAGGCCCGGCGATACTCGTCGTATGATGCGCCCGAGCTTGCGAAGTGAGCGTCATAGTTCCTGCGCATCTCCCTTTCGTGGGCTTCGTCCTGGGGCATTCCCAGATTAGGGTCGCCCGCGTAGCCTGTTCCAGGCGGCGGTTCAGCTTTCGCTGCACTCGCGTTGCCTGCGAACGAGTGCGCTGCGCGCGATTTCAGATTTTCATCCTGGGGGGCATGTGTGGCCCCGACGTCTGTTGCACTGGGTTCCCGCGACGCTGGTTGGCCCCACGGACTCGATCCGTGCTGCTGCGTGCGGCCTTTTACCTGCTGCGCCTTGTCAACCGCATTCGGATCTGTCGAAGCAGAGGCTCCGCCATGCAACCCGGCGTCTGCTCCGGCAGAAGCATGGCCAGTGGATGTCGTGTGCGCATTTGAAGCCGCTGGCGCGGTGCGTACAGCAGCGGCCTCTTGCGCTCGGTGAAGCGAGGGCGCAGGATTTGCACTCCTCTCGCCGTAGACGCGCTTTTCGTTGTGCTCGCTGGTCGACGTCTCGTTTTTTGGGAACCCGTCGCCGGAAGTTGCATCATCCTGTTGACCGGGTGTTTTTGCGTCCACAGGTCTGTTGCGCCAATCGTTGGCGCGCTCCTCAATGTCCGCGGCACCCGCCCGGCGCATCAGATCGAGAGTCATGTCGATCTGCGGTTCGGAAACGTCAGCGCTAACAATCGTGCCCCCGCGGCGGACGAACTGCCGGTAGTCATCGGCCTGCGGCGGATACTCCCCGGGCTTGAAAAGCCGCGCAAACAATTGTTCGAGTCGATCGAACATCGCCTTGTGATGGCGGACCTCCCCACCACCCGGTGCGTAGACACGCGGCCCCTTTTCGACCGGCGCGTCGGCGCTCGTCGAGTAGACAGCAACATCTGTTTGCGGTACGCCTGCTCCGCCAAGTGCCACTTGCGCTGAATATGCCTCTGCGTAGCTGTCAAATACGCCTATCACTATCTGTCTCATGATAGCCTCCCTCGCAAATCAACGAGGCGCTCTCACCATTGGCGAGGCGCGCAATACGCGTGCCTATCCCGTCCTGACTGTGTTGTGCTCTGTGCGGGGCGGCTCGAACTACAACGCGGACGAGTCCGCGCAGCAATGGACATGTTTGTCGTTTATTGGGTTAGATCCGGCCGCCCAACAAGCGAACCGTTGCTAGCGAGCTTACCCCAGCCGGCGAATGATTTTTTTTACGACACGATGCGGACATCAGCCGACGTCGGTTGGTACTCGCGCCCGGATGTCCGACGTCGGCCGGGCCTTGAGCTTCAGGTAAAAATCCGAAGACCAGCTTGAAAATCACTCCAACGCGCCGCCCCAAAATACGAAGCGGGAGCCGGCTCGACGCCGCTCCCGCCAGATCACTTCGTTGTGCTCAAAAGCACCGCGCGCGCCGCCGCAGCGACGCTCAGCTCATGTGCAAACCGCCATTGAGCGAGAAGTCCGCGCCGGTCGAAAAGCCTGCTTCGTCGGATGCGAGCCACGCTACGATCGAGGCGATTTCCATCGGTTCGCCGAGGCGCCGAACCGGAATGCTGTCGACGATCTTCGAGAGCACTTCGGGCTTCACCGCCTTGACCATGTCCGTGCCGATATAGCCGGGCGAAACAGTATTGACCGTCACACCCTTGGTCGCCACTTCCTGCGCGAGCGCCATGGTGAAACCGTGAATGCCGGCCTTGGCCGTGGAGTAATTCGTCTGACCGAACTGGCCTTTCTGCCCGTTCACTGACGAAATGTTGATCACCCGCCCGAAGCCCCGCTCGATCATGCCGTCGATCACCTGCTTCGTCACGTTGAAGAGGCTCGTGAGGTTGGTATCCATCACGGCGGTCCAGTCTTCGTGCGTCATCTTGCGGAAGACGACGTCGCGCGTGATGCCCGCGTTGTTGACCAGAATGTCGATCTCGCCGACATCCTTCTTCACCTTCTCGAACGCGGCAGCCGTGGAGTCCCAGTCGGCCACGTTGCCTTCGGACGCGATGAAATCGTAGCCCAGCGCCTTCTGCTCGCCGAGCCAGCGCGTTTTGCGCTGCGAGTTCGGGCCGCAGCCCGCGACCACCGTGTAGCCATCCTTGTGCAGACGCTGGCAGATGGCCGTTCCGATGCCGCCCATGCCGCCGGTCACGTAGGCAATACGCTTTGCCATAGATCCTCCTTTTGCTTTAGGGGGTAGGTGAGTTGGGAAAGACTCTGGAGGATGGAGTCAGTTTGACGAGCGCCACCGAGCCGGGCGATGGGGACATACCCGTACAGGAAAACGCCTGCCACAACCATTCCGTAAGACAGGGTGTGCCGGCGTTGTCTCGATGCCGCCAGCGGACCGAACAAGCCTATCAGCGTCCTTTGGGGGACACAAGACGATCACGACGCCAGGCGTGGGCAAAAGCACACAATTACCTGGCATGCCTCAATAAATGCACGCGTAGTGATGTGGTTTGCATAAGAACACGGCCCGGCATCGAGCCGGGCCGCAAGCAGGCTGACTGCGAAGGCGTCAAAGGCCGGCGGCAAGGCGCTCGTTGCCGAATCCCTCGGGCAGGCCCGTCACATATTCAAGCCGCCCCACCGCTTCGAGCAGCGAGCGGCCGGCAATCGTGAGCGACAGCCGGCGGTGACCTTCCGTCCATTGCTCGAGCGCGACCAGCTGACGCTCGAGCAGCGTGTCCAGTTCCTGGCGATTCATGTCGATCTGGTCCGGCGAGTGGCGGACCAGCATCAGCGTGGCGAATTCCTTAGGGCTCAGCAACGTTGTCTCCCAGTAACTTTCATGCCGCAACCAGGGGCACAAGGCCGCATATATTCGAGGTTCAATGTGACACTGGCATGACTGTCACAATTTCGCGCCGGCGCTGTATTGATCCTGCATATCCGGCGTTGACGCCCTCTTTTCGGGTGGCAGCACGCGCGCCGGCATGAGCGCCACGCCGCATTCCTCCACGAGGTTGCGCAGCGAGTCGGGAAAGAGCGTGCCGGGGTCATCGGCAATGCCGGCGCCGTCGTCACGCAGCGACGCGCCGATGCCCACCACGATCGTCGCGTCGGGCGCGCGCTCGCGCAGGCGCCGCACGAGATTGCGCAGGTACGGCGCCGACTCGGGCGCGTCGAGCGACACCACGCAGATGGCCGGCGAGCGCTCATCGATCATGGCCCCGCGCGTGGCGCGCACTTCGTCGTAGGTAGTGGCCGCACACGGAATATTGCGCCGCATGAGCAACTGGCCGACGATCGCCACCGCCACGTCGTCGAACGCGCCGCGTCCGGGCACGCAGAGCACCTCGCCCGCATCCGGCGAGAGCGTGAACTCGATCACTCTCGCGCCTTCGTCCGCGCCCCTGGAGGACTCGGCGGCCCGTTTCGCGCTCTCGTCTTCGGCTGCGGCGTGGCGCGAATCATCGACAGATTCGAGGTCCTCGACAATATCGAGCAGCGCCTGGTTGATGCGCTCAACCTGCTCGGCGGGCAGCACGCCGCGTATGGCGTCGTTGCGTGCGAAGCGCAGGCCCTCGAACACCACCTGCTCGTAATAGTCGATGAGCGGCATGGTCGTGAGCAGCCGGTCGGCCTGCAGCAGCGCCTCGTGCGGGTCGTCGGCGAGCAGGCGCTGGTAGCAGGTTTGCGCGGGTGTGAGCGCGGGCTGGTCGCCCAGCAGGATCGTGAGGAAATTCAGCCGGTCCACGTAGCGGCCCAGCGTGACGATGCACAGCGTGAGCGGCGTGGAAAGCACGAGCCCAACCGGCCCCCACAGCCAGCTCCAGAAAATCGCCGCCACGACCACGGCGAGCGGCGAGAGCCCCGAGCGCCGGCCATAGAGCATCGGCTCGGCGAACTGCCCCGCCACCACGTCCACGACGATGAAGAAGATCAGCGTCGAAACGCCCATGGTCCATTGCGGCTGCGTCGCCGCGGCGACGAGCGTCGCCATAATCGCGGCGATCCAGATGCCGATGTACGGCACGAAGCGCATGAGCGCCGCCACCGCGCCGAACAGCAGCGCGCCCGGCACGCCGATGCCCGCCAGCCCCAGCGCGATCACCCCGCCCACCGTGACGTTCACGCCGAGTTGCGCGACGAAGTAGCGCGAGAGCCGCTGCGAGGCGTCGTTGATGGCGGTCGTGGTGCGGTGCAGGTCGTCGGAGCCGAATACGCTGATGAGCCGGTCACGCAGATCCTCGCGCTGGAACAGGATGAAGATCGTGACCACGAGCACGATGAAGGTCGTTTCGAGCGGCGCGATAGCCGGGGCAAGCGCCTTTTGCGCGAGCGTAAGCGGTGTGGGCGCGGGATTATGGATCTCCACCGGCATGGGCTGCTGCGGCTGGTTGCGCGCCGCGCGCCCGCGCGGTTGCGGCGGCGCGGGCGGCGGTGTGGGCGTCACGCGCTGCAGCGCGGTGGCGGCGCGCGACATCAGCGAATCAGCGCGGCCCACCGTCTTTTCCTGCACCGTTTGCACTTTCTGCTCGATCTCCTCCTGGTACTGCGGCAGGGAGGCGGAAAGCTGATAGACCTGCGCGGCGATCAGCGCGCCCACGCCGGCGAGCGCGAGCACGGTGGAGAGCACCGCAACGAGGATGGCGAGGAACTGCGGCACATGAAAGCGCCGCAGCATGGTCACGAGCGGCGCCAGCAGAAAGCTCAGCAGCACCGAGAGCGTAATGGGAATCAGCACCGCGCGCCCGAAGTACAGGCCGCACACCACGACCACGCCGGTGATGACGGAGGCGAGGCTGTGCAGCGTGGGCGGGCTCGGCGGAAACACCCGGTTGCGTCTGCCCTGTGGCGGCAGCGGGAAATTCATGTCGGATCGGATCGGCAAAAAAGGGACATCGGGCCGCGCTAGCTCGGGCAAGCGCACGGCCCCTCTACACGCACGAGGCGCGCCTCAAAATGGTACTGCGCCCACGCGCGTCAGGCGCGGCCGTCCAGATTTTCGCAGGTCGCGGGCGCGAAGCACAAAAACGCGCGTCACTGCGTTTGCGTCTTGCCCGACACGAGTTCCTGATTTCGCGCGGCGAGGAACTGGATGAGCCCGTCCACGCCGCCCTGCTGGATCTTCTCGTTGAACTGCTGACGATAGGTCTGGATCAGCCACGCACCGAGCACGTTCAGGTCGTAAAGCCGCCAGCCCTGCGGCGTCTTGTACAAGCGGTAATCGATTTCAACGGGATTGCTGCTGGTCTGCGCAAGCGTGCGCACCACGACGTCAGTGTCGCCGGGCGAGTTGCGCATGGGCGGGTAGTCGATCTTCTGGTCGGGCTTGAGTTGCGCGATGGCGCCCGAGTAGAGATGGATCAGCAACAACTGGAACTGCTGCTCGATCTGCGTCTGCTGCTCGGGCGTGGCCGTGCGCCAGTGCGGCCCCATGGCGAGGCGCGTGGTGCGGCGAAAATCGACGTACGGAAGAATGTCGCGGTTGACGATGTCCTGGATGCGCGCAATGTCGTCGGGCGCGACGGACTTCGTGCGCACCTCGTCGAGCACCTGCTGCGTGGCGGTCTTGATGAGCGCCTGCGGGTCCGACTGGTCCACCTGGGCCGATTGAGCAAATGCCGCCGTGGCGGGCAGGAACGACAAACACCACGCAAGCAGCGCGGTCATGCGGAATAGCCTGGTCATCGATATCTCTGGGCAATGGCGGGAGGGGCGAGGCGGCGCAAAATCGATGAGCCGGCGACACCGGCTTCCCGGCGCGCGAGCGCCGCAAGCCGGACGCATCGCGCGAGCGCACGCCAGCGCTCAGTCTAGCGGGTCGGGCGCTGTCAGGTTGGATCGCTGTGCTGAACGTGCTGATCGTGCGGATCGCGCCGCTCGCGCATTCAAGCGGGGGGTGTGCGCCCACGCGCAGCGGACTCCGTGAGGAACGCCTCCAGTCCGAACAGCCAGGCAACACAAAACGAGAGGCGCGAAAGCACGGCCGGCATCGGGTCGCCGTCGCTGTCCTCGGCACCCTCCTCCGACGCGTTCTCGCCAGAAGCGGGCGCGCCGCCCAGCGGCGCGGACGTCGTCGACAGCGGCGATTGCTGGCGAGAAAGGGATTCGGGCTCCATGGCGACGGTGCTCCTCGGTGCTGACCGGATTGTGATTGGCGCAAGCTTTGAAGCAAGACGCATACCATCCGATGGTTCACGCCCCACCGCGCCCCGACAGCGCTAACGAATCCGTCGCGCAGCCTCCGCTCTGTAAAAACTACAAGCGCGTCACGGCAAAGCGGAGAACCGCGCACGCGCCAGGCCCAGCAGTCGTTGCACGAGCAAGCAGGCACGAAAAACGCATGCAGCCACACGCCCGCCCGTTCGCTCGCCTTGCACATTCGCGTAATCGATTCAATCACGGTTCAATTTTGGGATCGAATCGAAACGATGGTGTAAGGTTCAGCGGTTCGTCTCGACGACGACGAGGCGCGCCCCCATCGCTCAGGAGAAGCGCATGAACACACCGGAACAGGTTCGCCTTGCGGACATCCTCGGCCAGCATCGCGACACACTGCTCGCCGAATGGCTGCGCCTGCATCTGCCGATCGCGCTGCGCCGCGGCCTCGCGATGGAAGCGGAAATTCGCGAGCAGTTCTCCGCGTTCCTCAACATCTTTCTCGACACGCTGCCCAACACCGAAACCTTCGACTCGAGCCGCCCCGAGTGGGAGCCGGTGCGCGCGTTGCTGGCGGATATGTCGGCGCATCGCGCGCGTCAGGGCTACACGCCGGTCGAGACGGCCACCTTCGTGTTCTCGTTCAAGGAGCCGCTCTACGCGCGCCTGCGCGAGGCGTACTCGCACAACCCCGCCGAACTCGCTCAGGTGAGCTGGCAGTTGAATCTGCTGCTCGACGGCTTTGGCCTCTACACCACCGACGTCTTCCAGAAAAGCCGCGAAGGGATCATCGCGCGCCAGCAGGAAGAGTTGCTGGAGCTCTCCACACCTGTCGTGCAGCTTTGGGACGACATTCTCGCGCTGCCGCTCATCGGCACGCTCGACTCCGCGCGCACACAGGTCGTGATGGAGAGCCTGCTGCAGAAGATCGTCGACACGGGCGCGAGCCTCGCGATCATCGACATCACCGGCGTGCCCACCGTCGACACGCTCGTCGCGCAGCATCTGCTCAAGACCGTGGCCGCCGCGCGCCTGATGGGCGCGGACTGCATCATCAGCGGCATCCGTCCGCAGATCGCGCAGACCATCGTGCACCTGGGTGTCGATCTCACCAACGTCATCACCAAGTCCACGCTCGCCGACGCCTTCGTCATCGCGCTGCAGCGCATCGGCGCGACCATCACCACCCCGAAGGCCACGGCCTGAACGCCATTGACCGAACGACGCACGGGAGCCGCACACGATGGAACGCATTCCGATTCTGCGCCTCGGCGATTGCCTGATCGTCACGATCCAGGTGGACATGCACGACCGCCTCGCCATCACACTGCAGGACGACCTCACCGAGCGCATCGTGAAGGAGTCGGCCAAGGGCGTGCTGATCGACATCTCGGCGCTCGATGTGGTCGACTCGTTCATTGGCCGCATGATCAGCAACACGGCCGCCATGGCGATGGTGCTCGACGCCCAGACCGTGGTGGTAGGCATGCAGCCGTCGGTGGCGATCACGCTGGTCGAGCTCGGTCTGCCGCTTGCGGGCGTGCGCACCGCGCTGAACATCGAAAAGGGCATGGCGCTGCTCAAGCAGCGCCAGCTCCGTTAAGTCCCATTACTCCGTTAGCTAGCACGTCTCTTGCATTCGATCATGAATAGCAACGACACGACCGGAAGGCTCGCGGCTCAGGTGAGCCTGCGTTCGGACGAGGAAATCGTCCGGCTGCGACAGATCGTGCGCGACGCCGCCATCGCGCAGGGGTTCTCGCTTATCGAGCAGACCAAGTTCGTGACGGCGGCAAGCGAACTTGCGCGCAACACACTGCAGCATGGCGGCGGCGGCGACGCGACGCTGGAAGTGCTGGAAAGAGGCGTGCGCGTGGGGTTGCGGCTCTCGTTCGTCGATCAGGGTCCGGGTATTGCTGATATCGAACGCGCGCTGCAGGACGGCTTCACGAGCGGCAATGGCCTGGGCTTGGGCCTTGGAGGCTCGCGGCGCCTGTGCGACGAGTTCACGATCGAATCGACTCCGGGTGGCGGCACGACAGTCACCATCACGAAATGGAAAGTACGCTAGACGGCGCGGCCGGTTCCGCCGGCGGCGCCCACCGGTCCTTCGAGATAGGCGACGCGAGCAGCGTCGCCTATGTACGCCGCGGTGCTGCCGAAGCCGCGCGCATTGCCGCGCTCACCGAGACCGACGCCGGGCGCCTCGCCATCGTGCTCACGGAAGCGGCCACCAACATCCTGAAGCACGCCGGCCACGGCGAGATGCTCGTGCGTGCGCTGGAAGGCGCAGTGGAACTGATCGCGCTCGACAGCGGCCCGGGCATGACCAACGTGGGCGCCGCGCTCACCGACGGCCACTCGACGGCCGGCACGCCTGGCACAGGGCTCGGTGCGATCCGGCGGCTCTCGAACCAGTTCGCCGTCTACTCGCAGCCGGGCACGGGCACCGTCCTGCGCGCACTCGTGCAAAGAAGCGGCGGCAACGCAGCCCACGCGGCATTCACCGGACCCGAGATCGGCGCGGTGTGCGTGCCCTATCCCGGCGAGGAAGTCTGCGGCGACGGCTGGCAGGCGCAGGCCGACCAGAGCGGCCTCACGCTCGCGCTCGCCGACGGCCTCGGCCACGGCGCCGATGCCCATGTGGCCGCCGCAGCCGCGCTCGACGTGCTGCGCCGCCGCGCCGGGCTCGCGCCCGCCGCGCTCATGGAACTCTCGCACGCGGCGCTGCGCCCCACGCGTGGGGCCGCGCTCGCGCTCGTGCGCATCGATCTCGCGCGCGGTGCGCTCGCGTTCTGCGGCACGGGCAACATCTCGGCGGTCGCGTATGGCGCGGGCCGCCCCGCGGAACGCCGCCCGGTCGACAGCCGCGCCTTGGCCGGTCACACGCACCGGGCCGCCGGCGCAGTCACGCCTTCCGCACGCGAGTGCTACCAGCTCGTCTCGCGCAATGGGATCGTGGGCCACACGATGCGTGGCACTCAGGAGTTCGAGCTGACGTGGGGCGAGAGCACGCTCCTCGTCCTGCATTCGGATGGGATCGGCACCCGCTGGGATCTTGCCGCCTGGCCCGGACTCGCCAACCAGCCCGCCGTCGTGATCGCGGCCGTCCTCTACCGAGACTTCGCGCGCCGGCGCGACGACGCCACCGTCGTCGTCGTGCGCGCTCGCCCCGGAGTACAGTTGAACCATGAATAAGCCCCTCTTGCGCATCCGGCTTGAAACCGCCCAGGACGTCGTCGCCGCGCGCCGCCGCGCGCGCGAGCTCGCCGCCGGGCTCGGCTTCTCGCCGCTCGACCAGACGCGCATTGCAAGCGCCGTCTCCGAAATCGCCCGCAACGCCTTCGAATATGCGGGCGGCGGCGAAGTCACCTTCACGCTCGACGACGAGCCGCCACACGAAGCGCTCGCCGTGCAGGTGAGCGACCACGGCCCCGGCGTGCGTGACCTCGAAGCCGTGCTCGACGGCACCTATCGCTCACCCGGCGGCATGGGCCTCGGCATTACGGGCAGCCGGCGCCTCATGGACCGCTTCGCCATTCGCTCCTCGGCGAGCGGCACGACTGTCACCATGGCCCGCGACTTGCCGCACGAGCGCGGCGCGGTGTGCGGCACGGAACTCGAGCGCATCGTGCGAGAACTGTCCGCACGCAGTCCGCAAGAAGGCGCGCACGGCGACTCGCTCGAAGAACTGCAGCAGCAGAACCGCGAGCTTGTGACGGCGCTCGATGAACTGCGCGAACGCCAGGAAGAACTCTCGCGCCTCACGCAGGAGCTGGAGGCGACCAACCGCGGTGTGGTGGCGCTCTACGCCGAGCTTGACGAGCGCGCTGAGGAACTGCGCCGCGCCGACATGATGAAATCGCGCTTTCTCTCGAACATGAGCCATGAACTGCGCACGCCGCTCAGTTCGATCCGCGCGCTCGCCAACCTGCTGCTCAACCGGCTCGACGGCGACCTGAGCGTCGAACAGGAGCGTCAGGTCAGGCTGATTCTTTCGTCTGCGGAAAGCCTGGGCGAGACCGTGAACGACCTGCTCGACCTCGCGAAGATCGAAGCCGGCAAGACCGAAGTCGTTCCCGCGTGGTTCGATCCCGCCGACCTCTTCGCCGCGCTGCGCACGATGCTCATGCCGCTGCTCGACACGCCGCACGTCTCGCTCGAATTCGCCTCCACCGCGGGCCTGCCGCAGCTTTACACCGACGAACCCAAGCTCACGCAAATCCTGCGCAATTTCGTTTCGAACGCGATCAAGTACACCGAGCACGGACAGATTCGCGTCGGCGCCCAATGCATGCCCGGCGATGGCGACGAAGCGCGGATCACCTTCTTCGTCGCGGACACGGGCATCGGAATTGCGCCCGAGCACCACCAGATCATTTTCGAGGAGTTCGGCCAGGTGCAGAACCGCCTGCAGCAGCGCGTGAAGGGAACGGGCCTTGGCCTGCCGCTGTGCCGCAAGCTCGCGGCGCTCCTCGGCGGCGAAGTGGGCGTGGAAAGCGAGCCCGGCGTGGGCTCGACGTTCCGCCTGAACGTGCCGGTGCGCCTCGCGACGTCCGTCGAGGACGAACCCGAGACGTCCGGGGACGCGGCGCCATGAACGCCCACGCCACGCTCATCCTCAACGTCGACGACAACGAAGGCGCGCGCTATGTGAAGTCGCGCGTGCTGCGCCACGCCGGCTACGCCGTGATCGAAGCCGCGACGGGCCACGCCGCGCTCGAAGCCGTGCGCGAACAAGCGCCCGCGATCGTGCTGCTCGACGTGAAGCTGCCCGACATCAGCGGCATCGAGGTGTGCCGCCTCATCAAGGCCGACCCGGAAACGAACTCCACGCTCGTGCTGCAAACCTCCGCCGCGGCGGTGCAGACTCGCGACAAGATTCTCGCGCTCGACGGCGGCGCCGACAGCTATCTCACGGAGCCCGTCGAACCCGCCGAACTGGTGGCGAACGTGCGCGCACTGCTGCGCCTCTACACCGCCGAAAAAGCGCTGCGCGACGCCGACCGCCGCAAAGACCGCTTTCTCGCGACGCTCGCGCACGAACTGCGCAATCCGCTCGCGCCGATACGCAACGCCATCGAGCTGCTCGACCCGCGCCACGGCGCGAACGACACGATGCGCGCCGACGCGCGGCAGATCGCGAGCCGCCAGGTCGAGCATCTCGGGCGCCTCGTCGACGATCTGCTCGACGTCTCGCGCATCTCTCACGGCAAGATCGCGCTGCAGATGAGCACGCTCGACTTGCGCGAGATCGTCGAGATCGCGGTGGAAACGAGCCGCCCGTTCCTCGACGCGAAGTCGCAAACGCTCACGGTCGAGATCGACTGCGATCCGTGCCATGTGACCGGCGATGCGATACGCATCGCGCAGATCATCAGCAACCTGCTTTCCAACGCCGCGAAGTACACCGCCGAAGGCGGCCAGATCGTGTTGCGGCTCGAAGCGGACGTCTACGAGATCCTGATACGCGTGCGCGACAACGGCATCGGCATCGCGCCCGACGAACTGCCCTACGTGTTCGAGCTGTTCATGCAGTCGCGCGACGCCGTGAAGCGTGCCGACGGCGGCCTCGGCATCGGCCTCGCACTCGTGCGCGAACTCGCGGAGCTGCACGGCGGCTCGGTGGGCGCGCAATCGGACGGGCTTGGGCATGGCTCGGAATTCGTCGTCCGTCTGCCGCTCGCGCGGGTGCCGCAATGCGAAGCGCCGCGCGAGCGGACCCAGAACGCGCAAGACAAAGCGGAACACAGTGCGCCGCCGCGCCGCCGCGTACTGATCGCCGACGACAACGTCGATTCCGCTTCGTCGCTGCTCATGCTGCTGGAACTCGAAGGCCACGAGGTGCGCGTGGCCCACGACGGCCCGAGCGCGCTCGCGCTCGCGCAGACTTTCCTGCCTCACGTGGCGATACTCGACATCGGTCTGCCCGGCATGAATGGTCACGCGCTGGCGAAGGCGCTGCGCGCCGAGCCTGCCACCGCGCGCGTGCAATTGATCGCGCTCACGGGCTACGGCCAGGAGCGCGACCGCCAGGCCGCGAGTGAGGCTGGCTTCGACCGGCATCTCGTGAAACCTGCACCGTTCGATGAGATTCTGCGGGAAATCGAAAGCGGGCCGCCGGGTTGAGTGATGCTGTGCGGTCCGCTCGCCTGCGGTTCGCGCCACACAATCTCCGTTCGCGCCCAGATCTCCACCGTTCGTCGCAAGCCCCTCGCTCACCCCTCTCCCACTCACCACACTGCAGACATCGCCCCCGCTCGACCCGCCAAGGAGAGCCAGCATGTCTGCCATCATTGCGGTGCACGTCGTCGCCGCGACGCTTTCTGTCATACTCGGAACCGCCGTCATGCTGACCGAAAAGGGCAGCGCGCGGCACAAGTGGCTCGGCCGCATCTGGGCGCTGACGATGTTCGCCGCCGCGCTCAGTTCGTTCGACATCCGCGAACTGCATCCGGGGCATCTGTCCTGGGTGCACGGCCTTTCGCTGCTGACGTTCGCAAGCGTCGGGCGCGCCATCTGGGCGATCCGCCACGGCAACGTCCGCGGCCATCGCCTCGCCATGCGCGGTTCGTTCTTCAGTCTCATCGCTGCCGGCCTCGCCGCCATTGCGACGCCGCACCGGCTGCTCAACCTCATCGTCACAAGCTGGATCGCATGATTCCTGGCACGCACGTCGAGTTTCCGAACGCCGCCGCACGCCTGCCCGCCCCGGCGGCCAACGTCCTGCTCGCCGGATTCGCGCGCGAGGGCGTGATCGTCATCATCGGCAATGCGCTGATCGCGGTCGCGCTCACCGCTGCAGGCGTTCACGAGCGATTCATCGACAACCTCGTCTTCAGCCAGGCGATCGGGCTCTCGATCATGCTGATGCTCGACGTCGCCCGTTTTTTTCTGCAGCGCCACAATGCGCTCACGGGCCCGCGGCTCGCCCTGGCGATGGTGCTTGCCATCGTGCTCGGCGCGGCGCTCGGGCGCGGCATCGCGAGCGTGCTGCTCGGGATCAGCCTGCGTCACGCATTCGCGACGAAGGAGCTCGCGCTCACTGGCTGGATCGCGCTCGCCGCCACGCTCCTCGTCACCTGGTATGGCTGGTCGCGCACGCGCATTGCCGAGCTGAGCGAGCAGGTCGCGCGCACGGCGTGGCAAAAGGAAGCCGCCGAGCGCACGGCACTCAGCGCGCGCCTGCAGGCGCTGCAGGCGCAAATCGAGCCGCACTTTCTCTTCAACACGCTGGCGACGCTCGACAGCCTGATCGCGTCCGATCCCCCTCGTGCGCGCGAGTTGCTCGCAAGCCTCAACCGTTTCCTGCGCGCGACGCTGGAAGCCTCGCGCGCCCAAAGCGAAACGCTCGCGACGCAGTTCAAGGTGCTGGACTCGATGCTCGCCGTGCACGCCATGCGCATCGGCCCGCGCCTCGCCTACGCGCTCGACCTGCCGCCCGATTGCGCCGACCTTCCAGTGCCGCCCATGCTGCTGCAGCCGCTCGTGGAAAACGCGCTCAAACATGGCATTCAGGGCGCGGTCGAGGGCGGCAGAATCGACGTCGGCGCGCGGCGTATCGACGAGCATGTCGAGCTGACGGTGACGGACACGGGCCCGGGCTTCGGCGCGACGCCGGGCACCCAGGGCGCGGGCGTCGGGCTCGTGAACGTGCGCGAGCGGCTCGCGGCGCTCTATGGCGAGCATGCCTCGCTCACGCTGATCGAGAACGTGCCGCACGGCCTCGTTGCGCGCGTGCGGCTGCCTCTGAATAGTGCCGTTGGCGTAAGTGCAGTCGCGCAGGAGTCCCGATCATGAAACGCCACACGCCCGGCGATATGGCGCCACACGGTGACGCCTCGCACCGCGTGCCTGATGCACCGACCGACACCCCGACCGCGCTGATCGCCGAGGACGAGCCGCTGATCGCGGCCGCGCTGGAGCGGGAACTCGCCGCCGTGTGGCCGGAATTGCGCATCGTGGCGACGGCCAGCAACGGCCACGAAGCCATCGAGCGCATCGGTGCGCTCGCGCCCGACGTCGCGTTCCTCGACATCGCCATGCCGGGCGCGACCGGCCTCGACGTCGCGCGCGCCTGCGCGAATCTCGCCGCGCCCCCGCAGATCGTGTTCGTCACCGCCTACGACGCCTATGCGCTCGAAGCCTTCGAAGCCGCGGCCATCGACTATCTGCTCAAACCCGTGGAAACGGCACGGCTCGCACGCACGGTGGAGCGCCTGCGCGCACGGCTAGCGCGAGCGGCGGCGAAAGATCCCGAGGCGCCGCACATGCAGGCGGATCTGCAACGCGTGCTGCGTCAACTGGAAGCGATCACGCAGGACGTTCGCGAAGCGCGGGCCGGTGTGCGCGCGGGCCATGCGGATGGCACGCCGCGTGAAGCGCCGCTGCGTTATCTGCGCGCATCGAGCGGCAACGATATCCGCATGGTGCCGGTGGACGATGTTTTGTACTTCGAAGCAGCCGACAAGTACGTCGTGGTCACGACGCGCAGCGGCGAACTGCTGATCCGCACGAGCCTGCGAGAGTTGTGCGCGCAACTGGACCCCGCACGCTTCTGGCAAGTTCACCGCGGCACGGTGGTCAATGTGGATCAGGTGGAAAGCGCCTCGGTCAGCGCTATCGGGAAGATGACGCTGCAACTGCGCGGCCATGCCGGCGCGCTCGCGGTAAGCCGGCAATACGCTCACCTGTTCCGGCAAATGTAAGCGGGCCACGAGCGCACGCTCGCATCAGCGCGGCTCGCTTTTCAAATACCGCTGGGGCGTCTCGCCCATCGTCTTGCGAAACATCGTGATGAACGCGCTCGAATTCGCGTAGCCAAGTTCCGCCGCGATCTCTGCCACGCGCACGCCTCGCGCGAGCTTCGAAACCGCCTCGACGATGCGCAACTGCTGGCGCCAGTGGCCGAACGTCAAGCCTGTTTCGTCCTTGAAGAGCCGCGCGAGCGTGCGCTCGCTCGCCCCCACGCGCTCGCCCCAGATGGAGAGCGAGTCGCCGTTGGCCGGGTCTGCCAGCAGGACATCGCAAATCTGCCGCAAGCGGCGGTCGAGCGGCAGCGGCAACCCTGCGCCCGAGGCCTCGCGTGAATCGCGCATTTCGCTGAGTAACAGCGGGGTAATGAGCGCGTCCCGCTCGCGGCCTTCGGCCATCGCCGCAACCAGTTCGCGCAGCAGCGACGAAACCGTCACGGCGTGGCATTCGGATTCCGGCCACGGCGACGCCTGGGGCTCGAAGTACACGCTGTGCATGCGCGCCGCGCTCGTCGCGATCCACTCGTAGTCCACGAGCGGCGCGATCCACAGCGCGCGATGCGGCCCAAGCGTCCACACGCCGAAGGACGTCGTCACGCGCAGCACGCCGCTCGTCGTGAAAATGAGCTGTGCGTGATCGTGCGAGCGCCACCGCTGCCTCGCGCCTGCATCGTATTCATGGCTTGTCGCCCGGATCGGTCGTTCGAGCGTGCGCTGCGTGCTTTCAGGTCGATGGCACCAGATCTGATCCACGATTCGCAAATTCCTTCGCTGATTCACCAAAATTTGTCTGCTTTGCGCAATTTAGTGTCACCCCCTCGCGCCAGGTCATCGTGTACTGTATTTTGCATCGAACGACGATGAATTGCTAATGCAAACGATAATGATTCGCAATTTATTAGATGAAAGCCGTCCAGTGCGCCACCTAAGCGCCCCCTCCCTCCTGCGCCGCTGCGCTGCCGCCAAGATAGGTGGCGCGCACACGGTTGTCGCCGGCTAGCTCATGAGCCGAACCCGCGAGCGCCACGCGGCCGCCTTCCAGGACATAAGCCCGATTCGCAATGCGCAGCGCCTGGCGCGCGTTCTGTTCCACGAGCAGCACCGCCGTGCCCGCGTGGCTGATGCGGGCGATCACTTCGAAGATCGCCCGCACGAGCTTGGGCGCAAGACCCATCGAAGGTTCGTCGAGCAGCACGAGTTTCGGCTTGAGCATGAGGGCGCGCGCAATCGCCAGCATCTGCTGCTCGCCGCCGCTTAGCGTGCCCGCCATCTGATCCTTGCGCTCACGCAGCCTGCTAAATGTTTCGTATGCCTGAGCAATGCCTTGATCGAGCGCGCCGGCGTCACGCCGCAAGAGGTAGCCGCCAAGGCGCAAATTCTCCTCGACCGTCAGGCCGCCGAAAATACGCCGTCCTTCCGGCACGTGCCCGATCCCAAGCGCGACGATACGATGCGACGGCAGCCCGACGAGCGCCTGCCCCTCGAACGCAATGCTTCCGCCACGCGGGCGCAGCAGCCCGGAGATGGTGCGCAGCGTCGTGGTCTTGCCCGCGCCGTTGGCCCCGAGCAGCGCAACGATCTCGCCCGGCCCAACGTCGAGCGAAATGCCGTGCAGCGCTTCGATGTTGCCGTAGTTCACGCGCAGGTCGCGAACGTCGAGGAGTTTGCCCGTCGTGTCTAACTCCATAGCGACCTCTCCCCGTCCGCGCCGTCCGGCCCGTCATCTTCTTCGGCCGTGCCGAGGTAGGCGTCGATCACCACCGGGTCGTTCTGGATTTGCGCGGGCGCGCCTTCGGCAATGATCTCGCCATGGTCCATCACGATGATGCGGTCCGACACGCCCATCACCAGCGCCATGTCGTGCTCGATCAGCAGCACCGTCACGCCCAGGTCGCGTATGCGGCGGATCTGCGCCATCAACGCGTGCTTTTCGGTGGGGTTCATGCCGGCGGCGGGCTCGTCGAGCAGCAAGAGGCGCGGCTGGCTCGCCAGCGCACGGGCGATTTCCAGCCTGCGCTGATCGCCGTACGGAAGGTCCGAGGCATATTCACTTGCTCGCGCGCCGAGCCCCACGAGATCGAGCCAGCGCTGCCCGAGCGCGCCATGTTCGGCAGCCTCGGCGCGTGCGGCGCGCGTGCCCACGAGTTCCGCCACGAGGGCGGTGTGCAGGCGATGATCCATGCCGATCAGCACGTTCTCGAATGCGCTCATGTGGTTGAAAAGCCGGATGCCCTGAAACGTGCGCGCAATGCCGCGATGCACGTTGCGATGGGGCGCGCCGCCGGCAAGCGGCTCGCCGCGCCAGACGAGGCGGCCGCCGCTTGGGCGGATCACGCCCGTCAGGCAGTTGAACACCGTGGTCTTGCCCGCGCCGTTCGGGCCGATCAGCGCGAGAATCTCGCCGCTGCGCACCTGAAAACTGATGCCGCCGATCGCGCGCACGCCGCCAAAGCGGCGCTCGAGGTCATGCACCTCGAGCAGGGTTTCGCGCGCGGCGGCGGCTTCGATGCCACTGCTATCGGCGAGGGAAACCGCCGCCGTGCTTTCCTTGCCCGCCGCTTCTGCGGCTTCTGCTTCGTGCGCCAGCGTCTCTTCCTCGGGCCTCGGCGCGGCGCGCTTCACGCGCGCGGGCCATAATCCTTGCGGGCGCAACAACATGAGCACGACGAGCGCCACGGCAAAGCCGAAAATACGCCACAGGTTCAGGAAGCGCAGCATTTCCGGCAGCCCCGCAACGATTAGCGCGCCGAGTATCACGCCAGGAATGCTGCCGCGTCCGCCCATCACGACGACGATGAGGATCGTCACCGACTGCAGGTACGTGAACGCCGTGGGATCGATCGTGCCAAAGCGTGCGGCGAAGAGACTGCCGGCCAGGCCCCCGATCAACGCGCCTAACACGTAGGCGAGCATCTTCACGCGCAGGGTCGCAACACCCACGGCCTCGGCAGCGGCTTCATCCTCGCGGATGCTGGTCCACGCGCGCCCGAGGCGCGAGCGTCCGAGCCGTACGGCGAACACCAGCACGACGATGAAAAAAGCCATGCCCAGCACGTACACCGAGCGCGGCGAACTGAACTCGAAGCCGAAGAGGCTCGGCGGCTCGATGCCGTAGATGCCGTTCGGGCCGCCGGTGATGTCGAGATTGGTGGCGACGATGCGCGTGATCTCGCCGAAGCCGAGCGTGACGATCGCGAGATAGTCACTACGCAGACGCAACGTCGGATAGCCGATCACGACGCCGGAAGCGCCCGCGAATGCGAGGCTGAACGGCAGCGTCGCCCAGAACGAGAAATGCAACAGGGTTTCGAGGAGCGCCGTGGTATAGGCGCCAATGGCGAAAAACGCCGCGTAGCCGAGGTCGAGCAACCCGGCGTAGCCCACGACGATGTTCAACCCGAGGCCCAGGATCGCATAGGTGATGATGGTGAGCCCGACATCGACGATATAGCCGCTCGCGAAGGCCGGCAATGCGGTGGCCACCGCGATCAGCGCGACGGCGACGACCCACGAGGTTTGCCGGGTTTGCCGGGGTTGCCCATCCCGTGCGCGCATGCGTCACATCCTCTCGACAACGCGTTCGCCGAACAGCCCCGTCGGCTTCACCACGAGCACGGCAATCAGCACGCCAAATACGAACACGTCGGTCCACTGCGAGGACACATACCCGGCGCCGAACGCCTCCAGCAAGCCGATCAAAAAGCCGCCCACCATCGCACCCGGAATATTGCCGATACCGCCCAGCACCGCCGCCGTGAATGCGCGCAGCCCGAGCACGAAGCCCATGAAGAAGTTGATCTGCGTGTAGAAGAGTCCTTCCATCACGCCGGCGACCGCAGCGAGCGCCGAACCGATGAAAAACGTGAGCTGGATGAGCCGCTCGACGTCGATGCCCATGAGCCGCGCCGCATCCTGGTCGATGGCGAGCGCGCGCATGGCCGTGCCGATGAACGTATGGTGTACGAACAAATACAGCGCGATCATCAGCGCGAAGCTGGCCGCGATAATGCCGATCTGCGCAAACGTAATGTGCACTTGCGCAATTTCGAAGCCGGTATGCGTTAGCAGGTGCGGATAGGTGCGAAAGCCCGCGCCATAAGCGATCAGCACGCCATTCTCCAGCAGCAGCGAAACAGCGAGCGCCGTAATGAGAATAGAAAGGCGTGGCGCGCGCAGCAACGGCTGGTAGGCCACGCGCGCGATCGCCACGCCGAGCGCGCCGGTCGCGAGCATGGCCACCGCGAAGGCCAGGAACAGCGCGAGCGCGATCGGCAGGCGCGCGGCCGCGAGCGCGGAAAGCGCGGTCCAGCCCAAGAACGCGCCCACCATGAAGAGATCCCCGTGTGCGAAGTTGATGAGCCGGATGATGCCGTAGACCATCGTGTAACCGAGGGCGACGAGCGCGTAGAACGAGCCGATCGTCAACCCCTCGATGACGAACTGGAAAAAGGTGCTCATGAGCGGCCCGGGGCGCTTACTTCATCTCCACCCACTTGCCGCTTGCATCCTGGCGTTGGTAAGGCTCGAACTGATCGTTGTGCACGACGACCGTGATGTACACGGCGCGGCTGCGGTCGCCCTTCGCATTGAAGCCGATCGTCCCCGTGGCGCCCGGGTAGCTCGTGATTTTGTGCAGCGCCGCGCTTATGTCCGCGGGCTTTGCCGACTTCGCATCGGCGATGGCCTTGGCGGTCACGCCCACGGCGTCGTACTCGTACACCGAGTACGGCCCCGGGCCCTGACCATAGGACTTGTTGTACTGATCGAGGTAGTCGTGCGCGCCCGCCAGGAACTGCGCGAGCGGTGCGGTCGTGATGATCATGCCGTCGGCGGCCGGGCCAGCCGTTTTCATGAGCGTCGGATCGTTGGTGCCATCGCCGCCCATGAAGGTCATCTTGAGGCCCACCTGGCGCGCTTCCTTCACGAGCAGACCCGCCTCGGAGAAATAGCCGGTGTAATAGATCACGTCCGGCTTCAGCGACGAAACCTTGGTGAGCGTCGGTGAATAGTCCATCTGGCCCGGCGTGATCGAGTCGGCGTACACCACGTCCACGCCCATCTTCTTGAGCGATTCCACGGTGTTCTGCGCGAGGCCCTTCGCATAGGTCGTGTTGTCGTCGATCACCGCCGCGCGCTTCACGTGCAGCGAATTCTTCATGAAGCTGGCCGCAAACGGCCCTTGCTCGTCGTCGCGGCCAATCGTGCGGAACACGTTGTCGTAGCCCATTTCCGTGAGCTTCGGATTGGTCGAGGCATCGAGCACGTAAGGAATGCCGGCCCGGTGGAACGCGGTCAACTCGGGCAATGCGGCGCTCGAGCAGTAACCGCCCGCCACGGCAACCACGCCCGCATCCACGAGCTTTTGCGCGGCTTGAACGGCTGTCTGCGCGTCGCACGCGTCGTCCTCGGGCACGAGTTCGATCTGCTTGCCGAGCAGGCCGCCCGTCGCGTTGATCTTCGCGGCCGCGAGCTTTGCGCCGTTCAGAATATCGGTGCCCGCTGCCGCGCTGCTGCCCGAAAGCGGCACTGGTACGCCGATCTTGATCGTCTGCGCGTGTGCGAACCCAGGCGCGAGCGCAGCAAGGGAAAGGAGAGCGAGCGCGATGGTTGCGTGCAGCGTGCCATTGTTCTGAGGATTCATGTGAGCGGCTCCTGAGCGTGGACCCGACCGGGCGATGCCGCGACGCAGGCAAGCCCGCGCGGTCAGTTAGCGAAACGAAATAATTCGTCCGGTACGATGCCCTGCAGGACTCGCTCGCTCATGGCGCGCAGCTTGCATGGGGACCGGCGCATAACGACTTATCCATGATAGATGCATGCCATCATTTAGCTGCTATAGGGTATGCGCGTATACAAATCGCGTGCGCGAGCGGCGGCGTGAAGGTACTTTGTATACACGCATGGAGGGGCGCGAATGAAGACCATCGTGCTGGGCGGCGGCATTGCAGGCGTCACGAGCGCGTACTACCTCGCGCGCGACGGCCGCGACGTCACCGTTGTCGAGCGGCGCGCGGGCGTTGCGCTCGAAACCAGTTTCGCCAACGCGGGGCTCGTGGCTCCTGGCCATTCGTACACGTGGGCCTCGCCTCGGGCACCGAAAATCCTGCTCAAATCGCTGTTCGTCGAGGGCCAGGCGCTGCGTCTGCGCCTGAAGGCCGATCCACACATGTGGGCATGGTGCGCGCAATTCCTGCTCAACTGCACCGAAGCGCGCTCGCGCGAAAACACCTCGCGCAAGGTGCGGCTATGCCGCTATTCGCAGCATCAACTGCAAGAGGTCACGGCGCGCGAGCAACTCGAATACGACCTCATCAGCCGCGGACTGCTCTATCTCTATCGCGACGCCGCCTCGTTCGAACGCGGTCGCGCCCACATGTCGATCCTCGTCGAAAACGGCCTGCCGCTCGAAACGCTCGACGCGGCCGCAGTCGCCGCACGCGAACCCGCGCTCGCCCACGCGCGTGAGCGCATTGCCGGCGCGATCTACTGCCCGAGCGACGAAAGCGGCGACGCGCACCGCTTCACGCGCGCGCTCAAGGAGGTTTGCGAACGTATGGGCGTGCGCTTCGTGTTCGACGCTCCGATCGAGGCAATCGAAGCCGCCGGCGATCGCATTGCCGGCGTGCGCACGCGCGCCGGCGTGATCCAGGGCGACGACTACGTGCTCGCGCTCGGCTCCTGGTCGCCGATACTCGCGCGGCCGCTTGGCTACCGGATCGCGGTCTATCCTGTGAAGGGCTATTCGGCGACGTTCCCCTGCGCTCCCGAGCATCGGCCGCCCGACATGGGCGGCGTGGACGAGAATCACCTCGTGGCATGGGCGCGTTTTGGCGCGCGCCTGCGCTTCACGGCCACCGCAGATTTTGCGGGCTACGACACGCGCCACACGCCCGCCGATTTCACATCCATGATGCAGGCGGCACGCGAACTCTTTCCGCAAGGCGCCGACTACACGCAGCCCACCTACTGGGCCGGACTGCGCCCGATGACGCCGGAGGGCACGCCGCTGATCGGCCGCACGCGCCATCGCAACTTCTTTCTGAACACGGGTCACGGGCACATGGGCTGGACCATGTCGTGCGGCACCGCAAAATTGCTCGCCGACATCATGGCCGGGCGCGAACCCGAACTCGACATGACGGGATTGACGCTGAGATGAACACTACCGCACCGCCGAAAAATCACGAGGACGCCTACACAAAGCTCGAATTCGCGCTCGATGGCGGCATTGCCCGCCGCGCCGCGATTGGCCTCGTCGTGCTGGCCACCGACCATACGATCGAATACGAATGGCGCGACCTGTTGCGCCAGCCAGGCGTGGCGTTCTACGAGAGCCGCCTTGAGAATTCGCCGGACATCACGCCGCCGCGCCTCGCCGAAATCGAGGCACGCATCGCGCCCGCGGTGAGCCTGCTGCTGCCCGGCGAGCGCCTGGACGTGGTGGCGTTCGGCTGCACCTCGGCTTCGATGGTGATAGGCGAAGAGAAAGTCGCGGCGCACATTCGCCAGGCACGGCCCGGCATCGAATGCACCACGCCGATCACGGCGGCGCTCGCCGCCCTGCGCTCGCTCGACGTGCGCCGTGTGGCGCTGCTGACGCCCTATGTGCGAACGATCAACGACTTCATGCGCGATTACATCGAGGCGCGCGGCGTGGCCGTCACGCGCATCGCCTCGTTCGAGCATGCGGACGACAACGAGGTGGCGCGCATCGACGCGACTTCGATTCGCAGTGCGATAGAAACGCTCGCGCGCCACGAGGATGCCGACGCGGTGTTCGTCTCGTGCACCAGCCTGCGCGTGGCCGCGCTCGTGCCGGAGATCGAAGCGCAGACCGGCAAGCCCGTGCTGTCGAGCAACTACGCAATGGCGTGGCACGCGCTGCGGCTCGCGGGGGTGCGGGATAGCGAGCCGCAGTTGGGGAGGTTGTTTGCGCGTGTGTGAAAGATAAACCGCGACGCGCCGGCGCATTGCACACCGGCGCGGCCACCGGATCACGGAATCACGCGTAAACCGGCTTGCCAGCAAGCGCGCTGCGAATCGCGCCCGCCAGATCGCCAGCGGCGAACTTGGCGACGTAGCCGCTCGCGCCAGCGTTCTTCACGTGCGCTTCGTTCGCGGTGCCCGTGAGCGACGAATGGATCACCACGGGGATATCCACGGTGCGCGGGTCCGCCTTGATCTTGCGCGTCAACGTGAAGCCGTCCATCTCGGGCATTTCGAGGTCGGTCAGCACGAGCGCAATGCGATCCTTCGCGCGCACGCCGTCGCGCTCCGCGCTCGTCGCAATCGCGTCAATCTGCTTCCACGCTTCGAGGCCCGTCTTCGCCATCGTGTATTCCACGCCGAGCGCCTTGAGGCTCTGGCCGATCAGCTCGCGCGCGAAACCCGAGTCGTCGGCGGCCAGCACCTTCGCACCCGGCGGAATCATCGCGGGCTCGCCCACGTCCTCGGCGGCGACCGCGCCGTGCTGCGCCGGGAACACGTCGCGCAGCACCTGCTCCACGTCCACCACCTGCACGAGCTTCTTGCTCTCGGGATCGTTCTCGAGCCGCGCGATGCTCGTCACGCGGTTGCCCATCGTGACGTCGGCGGTCAGTACCTGGCTCCATTCGAGCCGCACGATCTCGTCCACGCTTTCGAGCGCGAAGCCCTGCGTGGAGCGCGCGAATTCGGTCACGAGCAGGATGTTCAGGCCCGTTGCCGGCTCGCAGCCCATGAGCCGCGGCAGGTCGATCACGGGCATCACCTGGCCGCGAATGTTCGCGGCGCCCAGCACATAGGGAGACGACGCCGCGATCGGCGTGATCGCCGGCATGCTCAGGATTTCCCGTACCTTGAAAACGTTGATGCCGAAGACTTCGCCGACCTCGCTGCCCGGCGCCGCGCCGAGACGGAAAAGCAGCAGCTCGAACTGGTTCGTGCTCGTCAGGCGGGTTCGTTCGTCGATTGCGAAGCCGCTGTCCATGATTCTCTCGTGTCCTTTTCCTCTGGCGTGATGCGTGCGGCATCCGCTTCCTGCCTTCGTCTACGGCCTGGCGCGGGAAATCTTGAGACCATTGCTCGCGCACGAGTGTGCCGGATCAGGGCACGCTCACACGTCCTCGCGCACGCGGCCAGCGGCATGCTCGCGCAGCAGCGCCGCACAGGCCTGGGCGCTCACCGGCCTGCCGAACAGGTAGCCTTGCTGCCGTTCGCAGCGCAGCGAGCGCAGAAACGAGGCCTGCTCGGGCGTTTCCACGCCTTCGGCCGTCACGCGCATGCCGAGCGAGTGCGCCATCGCCACGACGGCCTGGGTGATCGCCACGGAGTCGCGGTTGTCGGGCAGGCCCGCCACGAACGTGCGATCGACCTTCAGATGGTGCAGCGGAAAACGCTTCAGATACGAAAGCGACGAATAGCCGGTGCCGAAGTCGTCCACCGAAATGCGCACGCCAATGTCGTTGAGCGCGTGCAGGAGAGGCAGCACGCTCTGGCTGTCGCTCATGAGAATGCCTTCGGTGATCTCCACTTCGAGCGCATCGGGCGCGAGGCCCGTTCGTGCCAGGCACCCCTCCACCTGCTCGACCAGCCCGTCCGCGATCTGGCGCGGCGAGAAGTTGACCGCCATGACGAAGTCGGGCGCAAAGAGGCGCCGCCACTGCGCGGCCTGGCGGCACGCATGCTCGAGCACCCATTGGCCGATCGGGATGATCATGCCGGTGTCCTCGGCCACGGGAATGAACTCAACTGGCGAGACCTGGCCCAGCTCCTCGCTCTCCCAGCGCAGCAGCGCCTCCGCGCCGATCATGCGGCCGCTTTCGCCATCCACGATCGGCTGATACGCGAGGCGCAGTTCGCCTGAAGCAAGCGCGCGGCGCAGCCCCCGCTCGATCTGGAAACGGCGCTGCAGGCGCTGGCGCAACTCGGCCGTGAAGAACTGGAACTGGTTGGTGCCGCGCTGCTTGGCCGCGTACATCGCAGAGTCGGCGTTGCGCATGAGCGCGGCGGCGCTGCGGCCATCGTCGGGATACAGGCTGATGCCAATCGACGCGCCCAGGTAGTACTCGTTGCCCGCCGCCGCGAACGGCGCGGCGAGCGCGCCGAGCACGCGCTGCGCGAGCGCGACGAGTTCGTCCACCTCGTCGTAGCGGCGCACCGCGATCACGAATTCGTCGCCGCCCACGCGCGCGAGCGTGTCCGCCTCGCTCACGCAGCCCGTGAGGCGCCGCCCCACGTCGCGCAGAAGCGAATCGCCCGCCTCGTGGCCGCCCGTGTCGTTGACCTTCTTGAAGCCATCGAGATCGACGAAGAGCAGCGCTGGCCGCGCCGTGCCGCTCGCGCTTTCGAGCAGCGCATGCATGCGCTCGGCGAGGAACGTGCGGTTGTAGAGCCCCGTGAGCGCGTCGCGCGTGGCGAGATAGCGCAGTTGCTGCTGCGCCTCGCGCACGGGCCCGATGTCCGTAAACGAGACCACCACGGAAATCGGCTCGCTTTCGCCGGGCCGGAAAATCGGCAGCACGTTCTCGCTCACCCACACGATCTCGCCATCCGCGAGTTCGAGGCCGACCGTCTCGCCGAGCACCGGCTTGCCCGTTTCGAGCGCCTGCATGCTTGGTCGCTTCGAGACGGGCAGCGGCTTGCCACCTTCGTCGAGCACGCGCGGAATCACCTTCATGATGCTCAGGCCGATGGCGTTCTCGGGCAGACGCAGCATGCGCCGCGCGCTGCGATTGCAGGCGAGCACGGTGTCGTCACGCGCCTGCATCACGATGCCTTCGTTGAGGTGGTCCACGACAAGGCGATGGTGCTCTTCGCTCAGCGCGAGGCGCTCGGCAATGGTCTGCTGGTTGAGCATGGCCGCGACACTGCGGGCGATGTCGCTCAGCAGCGCCTCCTCGGCCGCCGTGGGCCGCCAGGGCCGGCTCTGGTACACGGCGAGCGCGCCCATCACGCCGCCGTTGTCGTCGTCGAGCGGTGTGGTCCAGACCGCGCGCAGGAGGTTGTCGAGTGCGATGCGGCGGTACTCGCCCCACTCGTGCGCAAGCTCGAAGTCGTCGACGCAAACCGTGCGCCGCTCGAAGATCGCCGTGCCGGACGGGCTCGTGCCGGAACCGACCGGCGTGCCATCGAACGCGGCGTGATACTGCGCCGGCAAGGACGGCGCGCTGCCTATGCGCAGGCGGCGGCCGTCGCCGTCCAGTTGCAGGATCGCGCAGTTCGCGCCCGCGCCCAGCAGCCGCTCGGCGCGGCAGCAGACCTCCGCCAGCAGTTCCGGCAGCGGCATGCTGCGCGAGACCAGGCGCAATACGCTGCGCTCCTGTGCGAGCGCCGCATCTGCTGCGTTCGCGGCCTCGCTCGATTCTTTTGACACCTCCGACTGACCGCCCCGTGATCCCGCTGCGCCGAACGCTCCCGCCGCTTGGGAATAGACCATGCCTTCTTCCCCTCTTGTTGCCGCGGTGCGTGTGGTGCACGTAGCGCTCCCGCGGCCGGTCCGATCTCTTGTGTGGTGCGCGGCGCGCCGCCCGCTGTGAGGCGCGCGACGCCGCTGCCCCTGCATTAACGGCAAGGGCGGCGCTATCTTGAAGTGCTGGGAGGGGAAGGTGCGGGGTCGGCGGCGAGCCGGATAAGAGGGCGCGGAGGGGAAGGCGCGCCGGGTGGGCACTCGCGCACGGAGTGTTGGCGGTTGCGAGGGTAAACACGTAGGCACCGATAGCAGTCCTATCCGGATGTTCGCCGCGTTTGCCGGGATACACGAACCCCAAGAATCGCAAACAAAAGCGTGCCCTCTACGATCGGCCCGGTGACGTTCTTCAACGCGGGCGCGATGCAAAGCTACTCGACGCGAGCATTTCACACGGGGCGAATAGAGCGACGGCAAAGCGTCGTAGTCTCATATTAATCCGTCGAATGAAAAGCCCCGCCGAAGCGGGGCCGCGCGTTAATCATCTACGTCAGGCTTGGTTAATTCGTCCAGCCGGTTCTTCGTGATTCGCGCCATGCAGTCCCAGAAGTCAACAAACCGCAGCGACGCCTGACTTACAGAGTAGACGTTTGAATAACAGATGTTGTCTCTATACTGCTCCCAATTCGCTTGACCTTTCTTAAAAAAAGGAAGTGCCGCTGGGCCGCCGTATTCGGCATTCGCTTTATCGCCTTCTTTAAAAGCTTCCTCAACCACCGAAATTCTCTTATTCAGGACATCAGCGATCATCTCATAACGGAACTGAGCGCATGCCGATAAGTCCATCACCCCGAGCATCCCCCGCTTACAGTACGAGGCTATCTGATCGACAGTTTTATCGGAAAAATAATCGCGCGCCGGCTTTGCTTTCCTGTAGTCAAATGCAGATCCATAAATCGAAGTCGAAGCGTATGTCACAGTTGTGATCAAAAGCAGAGCAATCCATGCATTAATGAGTCGCAACGTAGTCCCCCCTTTCAAAGAGCCTCGCCTCTGTTCGACGTCGCCCCGGCACACGATGCGCAATAAACGCTTCGATGATTTTAGTCATTTTTTTATAATCACCCTTGTTCAGATTGCTCGCTAAAAATTCCGAACGTGTGCCAGGCCACGGATCGCTTGGCCTTCGATATATTCCCGAGTTAAAGAGAATGGATACTAATGCGTCGTACTCGTACTGATGAAGCGCAACCTTTACTTCGCGATTTATTACTGCCTCTACCGGACTCAAATTGATCACACGATCTCCACAAAGTCGACGAAAGCTGCTGGTCTGGTGATGCAACCAGCGAGTTAAGCGGGCAATCACGCGCTCCCGCTCAAACTAGGTTCAGGCCGAATCAGCAAGCGAGATATGGGACTTATCCGAAAAAGTATTCTTGCGAAAACTCAACGATGCATTAGGCATCACCGCGCAAAATTGAAGTGACATTCGCCAAATCGCGGCCAACACGGTGAATAATTCGGATTACCTGGATTTACCCGGAATATTTAAGAACCCGTCCAAAACTGCGTGCGTTGGACAAGACCGCGCGCCCAGCTCGAACGCGTTTAAGGGCGTGTTCATGCGCGAAGGAACGGATCACGAGCGCCTAAAAGCAAAAAAGCCGCCCATAAATGAGCGGCCTTCTGTTCACAAGTGCTAACGTGCTTTCGATATCCGACACACGCGCAAGCGACACCATACAAGAAACGATGCCGCCGTATTCCGTTAGACGAACACGAGCGCCTACGAACACCGACGCCCAGCGAAAAGCGCCCTACGCCTGGCTCTTTTCGCTACTCTCGCCGCTGCCGTCCTTGTGGAACACGCGCTTCGTCGCGCGCTTGGTGGCCTCGTAGCCCTCGCGCGACGCATGCGCGATGCCGTGGCCCACCGTCCTCGCCGCGTTCGCGGTGGCGTGGCCGAAGTCGCGTGCGGCGTGGCCGGTTTTCGTCGCCGCTTCCTTCGAGTCGTGTTTGATGTTCTCCTTCACTTCGTGAAGGTCGGCGTGCGCCATCGTGCTGGCCATGCCCAGCACGAGCGCCGCAAGTATGAACCGTTTGGATTTCATCGTCGGGCTCCCTTTTGTATTGTCATCGAATGACTGCGGACGCGTCGAGCATCACCGCCGCGCGTCCCGTAAGCAACACGCGGCCCTCGCCGCGCACCGTAAAACCGTAGAGGATCGTGTTGCCGCTGCCGCTCATGCGCTCGGCTTCGATCGCGAGTGGCGTGGCGAGCGTGTCGAGGCGCTCGACATGCGCCACCACGTTACGCACGCTCGCAAGAAAACCCACGTGCGGGCGGCCCGCCGCTGCGCCATCCATTGCGCCCAGCAACGCACCATGCACCGCCATCGCCTGCGCCGCGTACTCAACGCCGCACACCGCCGCGAGGCGGCCGCGCGAGCGCAGCGGGTTGTGCGGATCGCGATGGCAAGTCGCCACGCAGCAGATACGCGATTCATCCCACGCCTGGACCGCGTCGAGCAGGCACATCGCGCCGCTGTGCGGGATGCGCGCCGCGATCCATGCGTGGTCGAGCGGCCCAGGCGTCGCGGCGTTCGCAATCACGTCCGAGAGGACACCCGGCAGGACGGCTTGCATCGTCATTCGCCCTCTCCAAACGCGTCCGGGCGCGTCACGTCGATCTGCACGCGCAGTTCGGGCAAATAGTCGATGACCACGCTTGCTGGCTGGCCGGTTTTGTCCATACAGGCAAGCGCTTCGAGCAACGGCAGCGCACGCGCGGCGGGATTGTTCGTGCGCAACGCTTCGAGTTCGGGCGAGGCGAGCGTCGTCGCCAGCGCTTCGGTGAGCGTCACGTCAAGGCGCGCAATCGACGCCGCACTCGCCTGCGGCGCGAGCACGAACGCCACGCCAAATGCGTCGGCCACGGGTCGCAGCGTGTGCAGCGGTTCGGGATAGTCGGCGTCGTAGGCGATCAGCAAGGTGGGCACGCCATCCACGGCCACCTGGCACGCGCTTTCGAGCAGACCCGCTGCGAAGCTGCCGTCATGCGCGCACAGCACGTTCGATGTGGCCTGGTCACGCGTGGCGATACTCCAGTAGCCCGCGGGCGCGTTGTGCACCGAGTTGTGAAAGCGCGTGGGCGAAAGCAGGCGATCGTCGCCGGCAAGCGCGTCGCAGATTATGTGGCAGTTCTGACCATCTCCGCCCGAGGCGGCGAATACGGCGGCCAGCGTCGCCGCGTCGCGGCCGCTCGCCGCGACGGCTTCGTGGCCCACAGCAAGCGCGGTCTTGACGACAGCCCCGCTGCGGCGGCGCTCTGCCGCCGGCAGGCCCTGGGGCGGCGGCAGCACCGTGCGTGCGCCCACGTATGGCGCGCGCGCCGCGAGCACGTCTGCCGTCTGCGGCCAGTTGGCGAGACCGGGCCCAATCACGCCGACGCTCTCAATGAATGCGGAAAGTCTCATGGCGGTCATCCGTGATGTGCGCGGTCCGCGCGGCCGAACAGGAGGCTGCAGTTCGTGCCGCCAAAACCGAATGAGTTGCTGAGCGCGGCATTCACTTGCGACTCGCGGCTTTCCAGCACGTAGTCGAGGCCGAGCGCGGCGTCGGGCTGCGTGGTGTTGACGCCGGCGGGCACGAAGCGATGGCGCAGCGCGAGCGCCGAGATCACAGCTTCGAGCGCGCCCGCGGCACCAAGCGTGTGCCCCGTCGCGCCCTTGGTCGAACTGCACGGCGTGCGCTCGAACAGTGCGTTGATCGCGCGGCTTTCGGCGGCGTCGTTGCTCGGCGTGGCCGTGCCATGCAGATTGATGTAGCCGATTTCGCTTGCGGCCATGCCCGCTGTGGAAAGCGCCTGCGCCATCGCGGCGCGCGCGCCGAGTCCTTCGGGATGCGGCGACGACATGTGATGCGCATCGCTCGATTCGCCGACGCCGAGCAGCAGGATGGCGTCGTCGTCCGGCGTGTCGGGCGTGCGTTCGAGGAAGGCGAACGCCGCGGCCTCGCCAATCGAAATGCCGTTGCGGTTCACGTCGAACGGGCGGCACGGATCGCGCGAAAGCAGTTCGAGCGAATTAAAGCCGTACAGCGTCGTCAAGCAGAGCGAATCGACGCCGCCCACCACCGCCGCGTCGATCAGCCCCGCTTCGATCATGCGGCGCGCGGAGCCGAACACCTTCGCGCCCGAAGAACAGGCAGAAGAAATCGAGGTTGCCGGTCCGCGCAGGCCGAAATACGCGCGCACGAAAGAGGCCAGCGCGAACGGGTTGTGCGTTTGTGCGTAATGGAACCCCGGTTTGAGCGCGCCGCTTTCCAGGTCGCGCTGCCGGTAGGCGTTTTCGGTTTCGAGAATGCCCGACGTGCTGGTGCCGACGAACACGCCCACGCGATCTGCGCCGTAGCGCGCAATGGCGGCCCGAACGTGCTCGGCGAAACCGTCCTGCGTGAAGCCGATCTGCGCGAGACGGTGATTGCGGCACGCGTAGTCCGCGAGATCGGCGCGCAGGGTCTCGTTCTCCAGGCCCGCCACCGCGCCGATCCACGTATCGAGGTCCGCGCGCGCGAAGTCGCAACGCGCAAGCCCCCCGCGCTTGCCGCGCAGCGCGTCGAGCGTCGCGTCTAGCCCGCGCCCGAGGCAGCTGGTCGCGGTGAAATGCGAAAGGATGAGTGGTTTCACGTCAGTCGGTCCGTTGTCGCAGCGGTGGAGTCAGGGTTGTCCGGCCTCGCTGCCGAGGCACGCGCGCAGTGTGGTCCACTGCAACTGGCGTTCGTCGGCGGCGCGCATCAGCGGCGCAAGGACGTCGAGCACGAGCGGATTGCCGCGCGCGTCGCGCGCTGCGTGGCCGTCGTGCACGAGCAGGATGTCGCGGGCAGCCAGGCCATCGAGCAGGCGTTGCGTGACCGTGCCGGCGTCTTTCGCGCAGGTGTCGAAGCCGCGCCGCGTCCAGCTTGCGAGGTGCAGGCCGAGGCCGCACAGCACCGGCTCGAGGAACGGATTGCGCAGGCCCGCCGGTGCACGGAAAAAGCGCGGCGGCGTACCCGCGATTTCGGTGAGCGTGCGCTGCGCCGCCTCGATCTCGCGCTTCATCACTAGCGGCCCCGAGAGGGAGAACGTATGCCGGTGGCGTTGGCTATGATTCTCGACGGCATGGCCGCTTGCCACGATCGCTTCAACCAGATGCGGGTAGCGCCGCGCCTGATCGCCGATGCAGAAGAACGTTGCACGCGCATCGAACTTGTCAAGCAAATCGAGCACGCGCGGAGTCACTTCGGGGTCCGGACCATCGTCGATAGTGAGCGCGATATGCTGCCCCGTATGTTCGGGCAGCCGCGTCCAGTTCGGGCCGAGCAACGCGCTGCGCGGCCACAAGCCCGCGGCGGTCAGCGCGAGATGCGACGCGACCACGCTGCCCGCGGCCCACGGCCACGCAGCCGGATGCGCGACGAGGGCCGCCGCCGCGCCCGCATGCACCGCCGCCGCGCCGCAAATGAACGGCGACGGCTTCCAGCGGCGCGCCGTAGCGGTCTCGGGCGTCACACGTGTAGAGGACAACGAAGCCGAGTTCATGCGCGGCCTCCGTGCGGGTGGCTCATGTGCGCGCGTTCGCCGCGCGGGCGGGCAGCCTGCCGCTGTTCGGGGGTATCGGCAGCCGCATGCGCCTCGTCGCTGCCGCGCACGAGCGGCGGCGCGAGAATCGCCGCGAATATCAGCGCGAGCATCGCGCCCGGCCCGACCGTCAACCCGAACGTTTCGAGCAGCGGCACATGAGAGAGCGAGAGCAGGCCGAAACCCGCCACCGTCGCGAGATTGGCAACGAGCAGCGAGACGAGCGTGCGCGGCGTGATGCCCGCTTCGTCGTCGCGCTTGCAGAAGAACAACGCGTAGTTCGAGCCCACCGCGACGATGAGCAGCATGCCGACCAGGTGCAGGATAGTGAGCGAAACGCCCGCCAGCGCGAATCCCGCGGCCACGACCAGCACCGCCGCGACGAGCGGCGCGAGCGCACGCGCCGCGCGCGAGAATGAACGCAGCGCGAGCGCCAGCAACACGACAATGACGACAAAGCCCGCAAGCGAGAGCCGGATGTCTTCGCGCACATAGTCGACGTACATCCGGTCGGCTTCGGCCTTCAAGTCGACGAAGAGTGCGCTCGGCACGTTCGCACGCGCGACGGCGTCGCTCACGGTCCTCGCGTCGAGGCTCGGCGTGTTCGCGCTCTGCGCGGCCTGTGAATTGCGCGGCGCGCGCAAAGCGAGCATGGCGTTCCAATGTCCTTCGCGCTGGGTCAGGAGCGCATCCACGGCGAGCGCCATCGACGTGCCCTTGAGGTCCGCGCGCGTCACGAGCGGCGCGTTGCGCGCCGCATCGGCGTCGGCGAGGAATGGCGCGAAGGCGTCGGGCCGCACGTCCACTGGCTGGTTCTTGATCGCCTCTTGCAGGCGCGCCGCGAGCACGTCCTTTGCGGGCAGGCTGGCCAGGCGCGCACGCTGGGTGGCGTCGCTCGGCAGGTAACGTGCGGGGCTCTCGAAGCCACCCAGCACACCGCGCTCGACGAGCGGCTGCAGCTGCGCCCCGACCTTCTCCGCGCCTTCGAGAGCGGCCTGTTCGCTCGCGGCCGGAATCACCACGAGATAGCGCACGTCGGGTGCGCCCACGTCTGCGCGCAGGCGCGTGTCGAGCGCCTGGCTCGCGGCGGGCACGGGGCTCAAGGAGGCAAGCTCGTGGCTCCAGAGATCGTCGCGATGCAGCCAGAGTGACGCCACCGCCGCGAGCACGAGCGCCGCGAGCGGCCAGCGCAGACGCGGCGCTGCATGCGCAAGCCGCGCGAGCCACGCGCCGATGCGCGAAACGTCGCGAATCGCCACGGCGCCGCCGCAAAGTTGCGGCAGCACGAAGCGCGTAACGAGCGCGGCGCTCACGAGGCCCGCAATAGAATACAGCCCGAGTTGCACGAGGCCGGGAAAGCCCGAGAACAGCATCGTCGCGAAGCCGCACACCGAGGTGAGCACGCCGAGGCGTATGGTTGGCCAATAGGCGGCGAGCCATGCGCGCATGGTGTCGCGGCTCTGCGGTGCACCACGCGGGCCGCCCTGCGACGACTGCACGAACAGATAGATCGAGTAGTCCACCGCCTCGCCCATCAGCGTCGTGCCGAAGCCGAGCGTCAAGCCATGCACGGTGCCGAACGCGAGCGAAACCGCGGCAATGCCCGCCGCCACACCAGAGAGAACCGGCAACAGCCCGAGCGCCAGCGTGCGCGGCGAGCGATACAGCGTGAGCAGCAGCGCGACGATCAGCACGAGGCTCATGGTGGAGAGGCGTTCCACGTCGTGGCGGATGGCGTCGCGCGTGTCGACCCCGAAGACGCCCGGCCCCGTCATCGATACCTGGTAGGCCGAAGCATTGGGCAAGGTGCGCGTGGCGGCCGCAAAGGCCGCGCGCACGGCGTCGATGGCGTGGGCCTGCGCGTCGGTGTCGGAACCGGCGGCGGCAGTCTGCGCAACCAGCACGGCGCGCCGGCCGTCGCGCGAGGCCCATACGCCGCCGCGGCTCTCGGGCTGCGCCGCGCTGTCGAGTTGGCCGAGCATCGCCGCCACCTCGCCCGTCGGGTCGCGCGGCAGCAAGTCCTTGGCAACCAGCCCAGCCGAAGAAGTCAGCAGATCGAGGCTCTCACCCAGCGCCTCGTGCAGCCCCTGCCCCGAGAAGTGTTGCGGCGTGACCGCGGGGCTCAGCACGTAGCGGTGCGTGAACATGAACTGCTCGTCGCGCGCGTCGCTCTGGCCCGAGCCGTTGTGAATCGCCACGAATTGCGGGTCTGCACGCAAGGTCGCCGCGACGCGGCGCGAAAGCGCGGCGCGCGTGCTCTCGTAACCCCCGTCGATGCCGATGAGAATGAGCCGTGAAGCCAGACCGTCGCGCAGTTGATCGACGAGCACTTGCTGCGTGGGGCTCGGCGAGCGTGGCAGAAACGCCGAAAGATCGGCGGTGAAATTCGCGCGGCCGATCGCCACCGCGCATGCGACGAGGCACAGCAGCCACACCGCGACGGCGCGGCGCTGCACGAGCGCGAAGCTGCGTGCAAGGAGCGGATGCGCGCGCGGGTCCATCAGTTCGAGTCCGCGGAAAGGGCGTGCAGGCGCATCATCGAATGATCGCCGTCGGCCTGCTGGATCGCGACGCTGCGCATCGCGTCACGCGTGCCGTCTATCGTGATCGTGCTCACCACCTTGCGCATGCGCGAGTCGAGCGGCGTGAGCGTGAGCGTCCAGTCGTCGCCCTCACCCGCGAGCGCGACCTTGTAGACCTGTTCCAGTGCGAAGCGGTTGCCCGCTAGCGTCGCACGGATGCTCTCGATGAAAGCGCCCAGCTCCGGATAACGCGCGAGCGCGAGCGTGTATTTGTGGTTCTCGCGCTGCACGGTCAGCATGTCGCCGTCCACCACGAGGTGCTCGGGCTTCGGGTTCTGCGTGATCTTTTCCAGATGATCGGGCGCGACGAACACGAGTTCTCCTGACGATTCCACGGGCTGCGTGGCGATCGAGAGGTATTTTGTCTCGGTGAAGCTCGCGCGGCCGGACTTGTGCTGCGCGAGCGTGGCCATCAGGCGGTCGAGCGTCCAGGCGGGTTGCGCGGATTCGGCAGCCTGTGCCCGCACGACCGGCGCGCTCGCCGTCGCGATGACACCGCCGATGAAAGCGGCGCTCGCCAGCGCACGCAGGCAGCGCGCGCGCAAAGTGGGGAAACGGCGGATCGCGCTCATGCGTCGGTCACCTCGCGCACGGGAAGCTCGGCGTGGGGGCGCGCCTCGCGGCGGCGCAGCGGGGTCGGGGCCGGCGCCGGTGCGCGGGCCGCAGCGATCGCCGCCGCAGTTGCCGATGCCGGTGCGCCAACACTCGCGCCCTGCTTGCCGCCCTGCCAGAAGTCGTAGTAGTTGAACCAGTTGTACGGCGCCTTGCGGCAATAGCGGTCGAGCAGCGTGACGTAGCGCACGAGCGCGGTGTCGATCGCGCGCTGGCGCGCTTCGCGCGGCACGTCGGTGAAGTCCGCCAGCGTTTCGAAGTGCACGTCGTAGCGATTGCCGCCACGGTACAGGCCCGTCATGAAGAGCACCGGGCGCTTGAGCATCGCGGCCATGTAGAGCGGCCCGAGCGGGAACGCCGCCGGCTCGCCCAAAAAAGCCATGCGCCGCATGGTGGCCGTGTCGCCCGCAAGCAGCGTGCGGTCCGCGAGCATGCCCACCATGCAGTTCTCGTCGAGACGCTTGTGCACCTTCAGCATCGAGCCCACCTGGCCGAGCCCGATCACTTCGGGCTTCGCATCGGGATTCACGGCGGCGAGCGTCGCGTTGATCTTCTGCGCGTTCTCTTCGTACATCGTCACGACCACGCGCAGGTCGGGCCGGGTGCGGCCGAGCGCGCGCACGATCTCGAAGCTGCCGAGGTGCGCGCCCATCAGGAACACGCCGCGCCCTTTGGCGAGCGTCTCGTCCACGAGCGTATGGCCGTGCGGACGGATGTCGAACATGTCGAAGCGCGCATTCGCCAGATAAATGCGGTCGTGGATCGTCGCGGCGAACGTGAACACGTGGCGGTACACGTCGCGCCAGTGCGCAGGGCGGCCCAGCACGCGGCGCAGGTAGTCGCGCGAGGCCGCGCACGCGCGCGGCGAAAACAGCACGAAATACAGCGCGATCAGGTGCAGCAGTGCGCGGCCCGCGCGGCGGCCGAGGCGCAGCGAAAGCCACGTCATGATGCGCAGGAGCAGCGTGTTGCTGCGCTCCTGCTGGTTCGCCCAGTCGGTGCGCTTCGTCATGGCTGCGCTCCGGTTTGCGCGAGCGCGTGTGCAAGCGGCTCGGCGTGGGGTACGCCGCTCATTGCGTCACTGAGCACGCCGCTCGCGACATCGCGCGCGCCCGCGCGCAGCGTGAACCGGATCGCGCCGCTCGCCGCCGTGTCCCAGGCAAGGTCGAGTGTTTCGCCGGGCGCGGCGGGGCTCAGGAATTTCGCGCTGCTGAGCTTCCACGTGGCGAACGGCCGGTTCAGCGCGCTGCCGATCGCGTCGATGGCGTGATCGAGCAGCACGACGCCCGGCACGATCGGGTGGCCCGGAAAATGGCCGGGCAGCGCGGGATGATCGGCGGGAATCGTGAACGAACGCGCCGACGCGGGTATCGACGAAGCGGCGCCCGCTTCCATCGCATCGGGCGCGCGCTTCGCAGTGGGTGCGAGTCCGCCGCGCATATGCATCGCGACGAACACTGCGAGCACGTCGTGCGGCAGCTTGCCGGTGTCGTTGCGCGGCAGGGCATCGACGAACAGGAGCGGACGCGGCAGGAACGCGCGATCGATTCGCTCGCGCAGCGCGCGCTGCAGATCGGCGAGCGGCAGCGTGGGCGCGACCACGAGCGCGACGAGGCGCTGCACGACGTCGTGGCCCGTGTGCGCATCGTGCTCGAGGTGCGCAGGCATGAAGAACACGCCGTCCTCTACGCCTGGAATCGCGTTGAGCTGATGATTGAGGTAAGCGAGCGAGGTCCGCTTGCCCGCGATGTTGATGAGGTCCGCCTTGCGCCCGTGCAGCAGGAAACGCTGCGCGTCGAGCAGTTCGATCGCGTCGCCCATCGGCACCGGCTCGTCCACGTGGCCGCCCGAAACCCACATCGTCGGGCCCTCGTCGTCCTGTGCCTCGCTTTCGCGCGCTTCGAAACGGACCTTCGGGAGCAGTTGCCACGTCGCACCCTTCGCGGTGCGGCGCGTCGCGATCTGGCCGGTTTCGGTGCTGCCGTAGATTTCGATGAGCGGCGCCTTCAGGCGCGCTTCCGCTTCGAGCGCGAGCTTTTCCGAGAGCGGCGCGGTGGCGGAGAGCACCAGTTCGGCCGGCGGCAGCGCGTGACCGGTGGCGAGCAGCGCGCGCAGGTGGATCGGCGAGGTCACGAGCACGCGCGGATGCGGCAGCGCTTCGAGTTCGCCGCGGATATCGACGGGATAGAACGGCAGCCGGTTGCTGAACGCGAAACCGCCGATCAGCGCGAGCAGCACGGTCACTTCGAAACCGTACATGTGCTGCGGCGGAACGGTGCCGACGATCGTGCAATCGTGCGCGCCGAGCAGGCCGAGGCGCTCGGCCGACGCGCGCACGCCCGCCACGAGCGCACCCCAGGTCTTGCCATGCGGCACCGGCGCGCCGGTCGAGCCCGACGTGAACACGTAGGCCATGATGCGCGAGGCGTCGATCTGCGGGACGACGAACGGCGTGTCCTTATCGGCTTCATGCTGGGCTTCTTGCTGGGCTTCGGGGTACGCGAAACGCGGCAGGTCAATCGTGCAGTCGGGCGCGTCGTTCAGGCAGAACGCGTCGGGCGCGAACGAAGCGAGCTGGCGCACCGTCTCCGGCGTCTGCGTGGAGGGCAGCAGGCTGATGCGGCCGGACACGAGCGCGGCGCACAGGCCCACGGTGAAGCGGTAGCGGTCGCGGCAGACGTTGAACACGTGGCCGCCCGCCGGCAGCGCCGCAGCCACACGCGTGACATCGGCGAGGAAAGCGCGCACCGTGACGGGCGCGCCGTCGCGCCAGGCAATGACCTGGTCGGGCGACGTATGAAAAACGAGCGGATGAGTCTGCATAACTTCAGTCGATACGGATTCCTGTGTTTGGCCCTGCGTCGACTCAGGCGGGCGAGCGGCATTCATGGTCAGGAATGCTCCGCGTGCGCCGGGGTCGTGTGCCCGGTCGTCTGCCGATATGCGCGAATCGCGTCGAGCATGCCGGCATTCGGCTCGCCCGGCAGCGCGAAACGCCGGCAAGCGTGCTCGGCGACGAACATCACCGCCACGAGCGGCAAAGCCAGATAGTTGGCGAACGTCGACCACGCGACGATCGGTGCAACCGCGAACATCAGCGTCGAAACGCCGGCAATCGCGACGAAAAAGAGCGTCCATGCGAGCGTGATCTGGCGCGTATAGCGCGCGACGGCCGGCGCAAGCGTGCCGCCATGGATCATCGTCGCGAACTGCGTGCAAAGCGGCACGCGCCCCGCCGCGAGCGTGCGCCCGAACAGCAGCGCCATCGCGAGATTGAAGCTCACATGCTCCAGATACAGTCCCCATTCAAAATGCAAAGCAAGCGGCGTGCGCGTGAACCATAGCACGAGCACCACGAGCGTCCAGAGCGGCAGCAGCCATGCGCGGCGCGGCGAGCGCGCGGCGGCGGCCAGCGCGATCGCGAGCGGCGGCACGAGTGCCATCGCAAGACCGAAGCCGTGCGCGCCCGGCGTCGCCACCGCGTAGTGCGCGCCAATTTGCCAGGCGGCCACCGCCGCCACGCCAAGCACCGCGCGCGCCGCCGCAGCCAGCGCGCTCATTGCCTGCCTCCGCAGAGGCGCGCGCCGTCCTGCCGTACGCATAGCGCCGGCGGGTGAGATGCCCCGGTGCAACCCGAGGCGATTTGGCTGAGCGGACAAGACATTGGGCAAATGTCGCGAATGGGGTCGTAAGTGAATCGTAGGATGTGGCAAGCGCCACAAATCGTCATAGGAAACGCAAATATCGGGCCGGTTTCTTGGAAGCGTGTTCAGGCACGCACATTTTAAGATTGACGGGACCCGATCACCTGCCCGGCCAGCCGCCGGTTTGTAACTGAATGTTCAGAATCGCGCCAGCTACGGCTTTTGTCCGATTCAGACAGGCCCGAAGCCGCGCAAGCATCTGGCGCGTTCCGACCCAAAAATGCGCGACGCCTGGTACCGACCCTCTGTAACCCTTTCGCCCGGGAGCACCGTATACGCACCGATACCCTTCACTTAGAATCCTGGTAACTTTTACATCAAACGAACCCTAAAAACGGGCAGCCAGCGCTACGGCCCGCATGCCCGGAGAACCCACGCATGATGAACGAACTGGAACAAGAACTCGCCACGCAGATCGTGAAAGAGCTGAATCTGGAAGATGTCTCGCTCGACGAAGTGAGCGCGGACACCCCGCTCTATGGCGAAGGCTTCGGGCTCGACTCGATCGACATTCTGGAAATCGCGCTGCTGATTTCGAAGAAGTATGGCTTCGAGCTGCGCTCGGACAATCCGGAAAACGAGCAGATTTTCGCGACGCTCGGCACGCTGGCCGCCTATGTCGCGGCGCACCGCGTGCGCTAACGTCACTGCCGGCGCTAGCCAGGATCGACGGAGAGAACCCATGCGTGCACTCGTGACAGGCGGCAGCGGCGCACTCGGGCAGGCCATTAGCGAAGCGCTCGCGCAAGCGGGCCACGAGGTCTGGGTGCACGCGAACCGGCGTCTGGCAGAGGCCGAAGCTGTCGCGCAACGCATCGTTGCGGCGGGCGGCAGCGCGCACGCCATTGCCTTCGACGTGACCGACGCCGACGCAACGGAAGCCGCGCTCACGCGCCTCGTGGAAGACACGCCCGTGCAGATCCTGGTGAACAACGCGGGCATTCACGACGACGCGCCCCTGGTGGGCATGCGACGCGAACAGTGGCGCCGCGTGATCGACGTCTCGCTCAACGGCTTTTTCAACGTCACGCAGCCGCTTCTCATGCCGATGATCCGCACGCGCCACGGGCGCATCGTCAACATCGCCTCGCTCGCGGGCGTGATGGGCAACCGCGGCCAGGCGAACTATGCGGCCGCGAAGGCCGGGCTGATCGGCGCGACGAAATCGCTCTCGCTGGAGCTCGCCTCGCGCGGCATCACCGTGAACGCCGTGGCGCCCGGCATCATCGCTTCGCCCATGGCGGAGCACGCGTTTCCCGCCGAGCGCATCAAGCAGCTCGTGCCCGCGCAGCGCGCCGGCCAGCCCGCGGAAGTCGCGGGCATGGTGGCGTACCTGGTGTCCGACGCGGCCGCCTACGTGACAGGACAAGTCCTATCGATCAACGGCGGTCTGGCCTGAATACGCGGCGCGTTTTGAGCCGCTGCATCATCTGAGGAAATACGAGTGTCTGTGCAACCCTTCGACGCAAAGCGGCAGTCGCGCTCCGCGCCCGGCATAAGCACGGGCGCGAGCGCCGAAGCATCCGGTTACGAAGTTCCCGCGCACGATGCGCCGGACGTCCGCCGCGGCGGTTATGCGCGCGCAGCGGCGCGGCCTAAAATGATTGCAGGGACTCGCGCTGCCGAGGCGCCCGCCGCCATGTCCACGCCTTCGTCCACGCATCTCGTCCTGATCCCGAGCTACAACCCGGGTGCCAAGCTCGAAGAGACCGTGCGCGGCGCACGCGCGCAATGGAACCCCGTGTGGGTGGTGGTGGACGGCAGCACCGACGGCAGCGCCGCACGCCTGCAGGCCATGGCCAACGACGACCCCGGCCTGCACGTCATCGTGCTGCCTGCCAACCGGGGCAAGGGCGGCGCGGTGCTCGCGGGGCTCGAAGCCGCCGCGGCGCGCGGCTTCACTCACGTGCTGACGATGGATTCCGACGGCCAGCACCCCGCGGCATTGATTCCCGAATTCATGGCCGCCTCACAGACCGCGCCCGAAGCCATGGTGCTAGGTTTGCCGAAGTTCGACGCGAGCGCGCCGCAACTGCGCGTGCATGGACGGCGCCTCTCGAACTTCTTCGCCGACTTCGAAACGTTGTGGGCCGGCATCGGCGATTCGCTTTACGGCTTTCGCGTGTACCCGATCGCGCCGCTCAAGGCGATCATGCATCGCCAGACGTGGATGCGCCGCTTCGACTTCGATCCGGAGGCCGCCGTGCGCCTGTGCTGGGCCGGTGTGCGGCCCATCCAGATCGAAGCGCCGGTGCGCTATTTCGGCGCCGATGAAGGCGGCGTTTCGCATTTCAACTACGTGCGCGATAACCTGCTGCTCGCGGGAATGCATCTGCGGCTCGTGAGCGGGTTCGCGCTGCGCCTGCCGCGTTTGATCGGCAGGCGCCTGCTTCCCTGATCCCTTGTTCGCTGCTTGATCGCTGCTTGATCGCTTTTCCGCCGGTCACGCCGTGGCGCGCTGCGCGGCGGGCGTGCGGTAGTCCGCCAGCAAGCGCTCCTTCTTTTTCTCCGCCGCAGCAAGATTGCGCGCCTTGACGTGGCCGAAGCCACGAATCTCATCGGGCAGCGCCGCAAGCTGAAGCGCGGCGGGCAGGCGCTGCGCGTCGAGGCTCGCGCAGAATTCGTCGACGAGCGCCACATATTGCGCAATCGAGCGGCGTTCGTCGCGACGCTCTTCAGTCTTGCCGAACACGTCGAACGCCGTGCCGCGCAGCCCCTTCATGCGGGCCAGCGTGCGCAACACCGGCAGCACCCACGGACCGAAACGGCGCTTCACGAGATGGCCGTGCTCGTCGTGCTTCGCGAACAGCGGCGGCGCGAGCCAGAAGTTCAGCTTGTAGTCGCGGCCCGGCTCGCCTTCGAACTGCTCGCGCAGTTTCTGCAGATACGCAGGATCGGCATATAGACGCGCGACTTCGTATTCGTCCTTGTAAGCCATGAGCTTCGCGAGATTCGCGGCGACGGCGCGCGTGAGCGGCAGCTTTGCGTCGCCGCCGAGCGCCGTCTCCTTCACGCGAATGCGCTCGACCACGCGGCGATATTGCTGCGCATACGCGGTGTTCTGATACGCCGTGAGCAACGCTTCGCGCGTGGCGATCACCTTGTCCAGCGATTCGGGCATCCGCAGAACGATGGCCTGCGGCTCTGCGGGCGTTTTCGTGAGCGCGCGCACGGCAGCCTCGCCATGATGCGCGACGTAGCGCCCCCAATTGAACGCCTGCTGGTTCTTTTCCACGGCCACGGCGTTGAGTTCGATCGCGCGCCGCAGATGCGCGAGTTCGAGCGGCAGCCAGCCCTTTTGCCACGCGTAGCCGAGCAGCAGCGGATTGCTGTAGATCGTGTCGCCGAGCAAGGTCAGCGCGAGCGCATTGGCGTCCACGAACGCGCAACCCTCGCCGATGCTCGCGCGCAGTTCCGCCTCGGTTTGCGTGCCCGGGAACGTCCACTTAGGATTCTTGACGAATTCCGCAGTAGGCGTCGCGCCGCTGTTGATCGCGGCGACCGTCACGCCATGCTGGGTGCGCGAAAGCACGTCGCCCGAAGCGGAGACGATCGCGTCGCAGCCGATCACGAGACGCGCCTCGCCCGTGGCGATGCGCGTGGCATGCAAGGCTGCGGGCGTCGCGGCCACCTGCACGTGACTCAGCACGGCGCCGCCCTTTTGCGCGAGGCCGGCCATGTCGAGCACGGTCACGCCGTTGCCCGCGAGATGTGCGGCCATGCCAATCAGTCCGCCGATGGTCACGACACCCGTGCCGCCCACGCCCGTCACGAGAATGCCGTAAGGCTTCGCCAGTAGCGGGAGCACAGGCATGGGCAACGCATCGAAATCGATCGATGCGGCGCTGGACGCATTCGCCGCGCGCGGCTTGCGCAACTGCGCGCCCTCGGCCGTCACGAAGCTCGGGCAAAAGCCCTTGACGCACGAGAAGTCCTTGTTGCACGACGACTGGTTGATCTTGCGCTTCGTGCCAAGCGGTGTCTCGAGCGGCTCGACGGAAAGGCAGTTCGATTGCACCGAGCAGTCGCCGCAGCCTTCGCACACGGCGTCGTTGATAAACGCGCGGCGGGCCGGGTCCGGATACGCGCCGCGCTTGCGGCGGCGGCGCTTTTCGGTGGCGCAGGTCTGATCGTAGATCAGCACGGTGGTGCCGACGGTATCGCGCAACGTGCGCTGCACGCTATCGAGCTGGTCGCGATGATGGACGTTCACGCCGGCCGGCAGCACGATACTGGAGTCGTATTTCTGCGGCTCATCCGTCACGATGACGATGCGCTTCGCGCCTTCAGCGTGGACCTGGTGCGCGATCTGCGGCACGGTGAGTACGCCGTCCACCGGCTGGCCGCCCGTCATCGCCACGGCGTCGTTGTAGAGAATCTTGTAGGTGATGTTGGCGTTCGATGCGATGGCCGCACGAATCGCCAGCAGTCCTGAGTGAAAGTACGTGCCGTCGCCGAGATTCACGAACACGTGCTTGTCGCCCGAGAAGTGCATCTGGCCGAGCCACGCCACGCCTTCGCCGCCCATCTGGCTGAACGTTTCGGTCTTGCGGTCCATCCACATCGACATGTAGTGGCAGCCAATGCCCGCCAGCGCGCGCGACCCTTCGGGCACGTTCGTGGACGTATTGTGCGGACAACCCGAGCAAAACCACGGCTTGCGCTCCACCGTCACGCGCGGCTTCGCAGCCTCGCGCTCCTTCGCCTCGATGATCGCCACACGCGCGAGCATGCGCGCGCGCACTTCCTCGGGCACGTCGGCGCGCGCGAGACGCCGCGCGATGGCCTTGGCGATCAGCGCGGGCGAGAGTTCGTAGTGCGCCGGCAGCAGCCAGTTGCCGCGCGGCACCGACCATTCGCCGCCTTCGTTGTCGCGCTCGTCGAACTTGCCGTAGATCTTGGGGCGCACGTCTTCGCGCCAGTTGTATAGCTCTTCCTTGAGCGCATATTCGAGAATCTGGCGCTTTTCCTCCACCACGAGAATTTCTTCGAGCCCCGTGGCGAAGCCGCGTGCGTCTTGCGCATCGAGTGGCCACACGCAGCCTACCTTGAGTACGCGCACGCCGATCTGCGCGCAGGTTTCATCGTCGAGGCCAAGGTCGGTGAGCGCCTGGCGCACGTCGAGATACGCCTTGCCCGCGGTCATGATGCCAAAGCGTGCGCGCGGTGAATCGATCACCACGCGGTTCAGGCGGTTCGCGCGCACGTAGGCGAGCGCGGCATACCACTTCTCGTCGAGCAGGCGCGCTTCTTGAGCAAGCGGCGTGTCGGGCCAGCGGATATTGAGGCCGCCTTCGGGCATGGTGTAGTCGGCGGGCGTGACGATCTCCACGCGATCCGGGTCGAGATCGATCGATGCGGTCGATTCGATCACGTCGGTCACGCACTTCATGGCGACCCACAGGCCGGAGTAGCGGCTCATGGCCCAGCCGTGCAGACCGTAGTCGAGATATTCCTGCACGTTCGCGGGATACAGCACGGGAATGCCCGCAGCGATGAGCGCGTGCTCCGACTGGTGAGCCACCGATGACGACTTCGCCGCATGGTCGTCGCCCGCGAGCACGAGCACGCCGCCGCGCGCGTCGCTGCCCGCCGAGTTCGCGTGTTTGAACACATCGCCGGTGCGGTCGACGCCCGGGCCCTTGCCGTACCACATGCCGAACACGCCGTCGCGCTGCGCGCCGGGCCAGAGATTGATCTGCTGCGTGCCCCACACGGCGGTAGCGGCGAGGTCTTCGTTCACGCCGGGCTGGAACACGATGTCGTGCGCCTGGAGGTGCTTCTTCGCCTTCCATAGCGACTGGTCGAGCGCGCCCAGCGGCGAGCCGCGATAGCCGGAGATGAAGCCTGCGGTATTCAACCCGGCCTTGCGGTCGCGCGCTTGTTGCAGCATGGGCAGGCGCACCAGCGCCTGCGTGCCGCTGATGTACACGCGGCCTTTTTCCAGCGTGTATTTGTCGTCGAGCGACACGGATGCGGCTAGCGATGCGGCTTCTACGGCGGCGCGGTCTGGGGCGTTCATGGCGGGGCTGTCTCCGGAATCGGTGCGAAATCTGACGTTTCGCGGCCGAGTATAGGAAGCCGAAATGCCATCGTAAAATCACAAATTGGCAACGCTGGTATGCGAAAAACGGATGACCGGGTGCGGAAGAAGCCATTCATAGATGAGCGCTTTCTCAAGCCCCTCGGGCATTTGCCGTTAACACACGGGAACAGCAACCACTCATTCCGGAGTCCCGCTTGAACGCGAAACCACGCGCGCTGCCATCTGCATTTGTCTTGTTCGCAACCCTGACCGGAACCCTGCTGATTAGCGGCTGCATCACCAGCCCACGCGTGGCCACCGCACCCGCGCGTCCCACGGTCGTGGTTGCTGCGCCGCCGCCTGCCCCGCCTGTCGTCGTCGCGCAGCCCGTTTATGTGCCGCAGCCCTACGACGCGTATGTTTCGGTCGTGCTCGACCGCGACGTGGTCTACGCCGGCGGCAGCACGTATATCTGGATCGTGGGACCGGACGGCCACCGCCAGCGCCGCTACTACGGCCACGGCGACCTGCGCGGCGAAGTCCTGCACCGGCGCGCGGAATTGCGAACGGTGATGGCACACAACGAAGGCCATCTACCGATGCAACACGCACGCATGCCCGAACCCCAGCGCGTGCGCGTGACGATGCAGCCGCACGGCACGCCGCCACATGGCTACCGGCCGCAGCCGGGCGGGCATCCGCCGGTGCACACCGCTCAACATCGCCCGACGCCCGCGCCGAACCGCAACCAGAACGCGAACGCCAACGCGAATGCCGGCCATCACCGGCAACCCGACGGGCATCCCAACGCTGCGCCTGCGCCGCGTTTCGCGGGTCAGCCGCCGCATGCGGGTTAATGCCGGCTAATCTCGCCTTCCAGCCGAGCCGACGGCCAGCCTGAGAAAAAGCGTCGCCGCGCCTGCGGCGGCGCTTCCATCGCCTGCCTCATCTGCCGCCACGCGCTGTGCGGCCGTCGTTGCGTCCCCAAAATTTCCCGTCCACGCCGCCTCCCCGGTACAACACCGCCGCGACGAAGTGTCGCGATATATATCACATCACGATATAATCGCTTTTCTTTGGGCGGCGCCGAGCCCTCTGCGCCCCCTAGCCGTTCAAACCCCGTTTCGACTCCGTTCCAGATCGTGTCACGCTTCAAGGTCCTTCGCTGGCTCACCCGCTTCGCCCCCTCCACGGCCACCATCACATGGCGCGAGCGCCTGCGCTCGGGCGGCGGCGCGATGGTCGGCATCGCCCTCACCGGCGCGTTGGCGCACCGGCTGCTCGGCGGGGATCCCAGCATCCCGTACCTGATCGCCCCCATGGGCGCCTCCGCCGTGCTCCTCTTCGGCGTGCCCGCCAGCCCGCTCGCGCAGCCCTGGTCGATCATCGGCGGCAATCTGGTTTCCGCCACCGTCGGCGTAACCGCGGCGATGTGGATCCACGACCCCGTGCCGGCCGCCGCCGTGGCCATCGCCGTGGCCATCGTCGCGATGTTCACGCTGCGCTGCGTGCATCCGCCTTCGGGCGCGGTCGCACTCACCGCCGTGCTGGGCGGTCCGGCCGTCCATGCGCTCGGCTATGAGTTCGTGTTCATGCCCGTCGCGCTGCAGTCGTTCCTGCTGCTCGGCGGCGCGCTCGTCTATCACGCCGCCACGGGGCATCGCTACCCGCACGCCGCGCGACGCCCGAGCGTGGCCGGACTCGCGCCCGCGCAAGCCGGTTTCACCCGCGCCGACCTCGAAGCCGTGCTGCGCGATCGCGACGAAATGCTCGACATCGACACCGACGACCTCGAAGCCTTGCTTCAGGACGCCGAGATCCGCGCCTACGCTCGCAGCTTCGGCGAACTGACCTGCGCGGACGTCATGTCGGCCAATGTGGTGAGCATCACGCCCGCCACGACCGTGGGCGAAGCGCGCTCGCTGCTCAAGCGCCACGACGTGAAGGCGCTGCCGGTGGTGGACGCGCATCGCCAGGTGAAGGGCATCGTCACGCGCGCCGACCTCGCCGACGACGCTCGCGAGCGGCATCCGCTGCGTCTCATGCTTCATGCGATTTCGCGCCTGTTCCGGCCGCACGCGGAGTCCGGCCGGAACGTCGGCACGCTGATGACCACGCACGTGCTGACCGTCGCGAGCACGACGCCGATCGTCGAACTCGTCCGCATTTTCGCGGGCCGCGGGCACCATCACGTGCCGGTGGTCGATCACGAACACCGGCTCGCGGGCATCATCACGCAGGCCGATTTGATCTCGGGGCTCTATCACCAGGCGAGGACGCCGCAGCAGGCGCCGGCCTGAGCGCATTTGCGCTCCGGTTCGCGCCAATACACCTGGCCGCGATGCCAATGCGACGGGCGTTTTCGGGCAAATACATCATGTCATGATATATTTGGAGAGTAAACCGTTCCATGGACTCCCAATGAAAAAAAGCGCGCGCGATCTCGACAAGGTCGACTTCGAACAGCTCTCCGAATTTCGCTACCAGATGCGCCGTTTCGAGCGCTTCTCGGAGCAGGCCGCGCAGGCCGAGGGCATTACGCCGCTGCAATACCTGCTGTTGTTGCATGTGAAGGGGTACCCCGGCCGCACGTGGGCAACCATTGGCGAACTGGCCGAGCGTTTGCAGGCGCAGCATCACGGCGTGGTTGCGCTGGTCTCGCGCTGCGAGGCGATCGAACTCGTCGAGCGCCGCGTGAGCGAGCGCGACCGCCGCCAGGTGGAAGTGCACCTGCTCGCCGCCGGCGAAAAGCTGCTCGCGCGCCTGGCAGAACTGCATCGCGCCGAGTTGAAGTCGCTAGACGGCGCATTCACCATTCCGCGTATCGATCTCTAAAGACCATGCATTCCGACGATTCCCACAAGCGCGACTTTTCGGCCAACGCTCGCCTGCCTGGCATCAGCGTGCTGGCCGCCGTGATTGGCGCACTGGCCACGCTCGCGGCGTTCGTTCTGCTGAGCCTGATCCACTGGTTCACGAACCTGTTCTTCTTCGGCCAGTTTTCGTTCGCCGACCGCTCGCCCGCGCTCAACACGCTGGGGCCGTGGGTCATCGTCGTGCCGGTGGTGGGTGGGCTGATCGTCGGGATGATGGCGCGCTTCGGCTCCGAGAAGATTCGCGGGCACGGCATTCCCGAGGCCATCGAAGCCATTCTGTTCGGCAAGAGCAAGATGTCGCCGAAGGTGGCCGTGCTCAAGCCGCTTTCGTCGGGCATCGTGATCGGCAGCGGTGGCCCGTTCGGCGCGGAAGGCCCGATCATCATGACGGGCGGCGCGCTCGGCTCGCTGCTCGCGCAGTGCGTGCGCGTCACCTCCGCCGAGCGCAAGACGCTGCTCGTGGCGGGCGCCGCCGCGGGCATGACGGCCGTGTTCGGCACGCCGGTCGCAGCCGTGCTGCTCGCCGTGGAATTGCTGCTGTTCGAATGGCGTCCGCGCAGCTTCCTGCCCGTGGCGCTTGCGTGCGCGGTGGCGGGCTTCGCGCGCTCAGTGTTCTTCGGCACGGCGCCCCTCTTTCCGATGCAGACCCTGCCGCCGCACGCCGTGGCGCTCTTTTCCTGCCTCATTGCCGGGTTGATGGCGGGCGCGCTCGCGTCGGGGCTTTCGGCAGCGCTCTACAAGGTCGAGGACCTGTTCGGCCATCTGCCGCTGCACTGGTCGTGGTGGCCGGCTATCGGCGGGCTCGTGGTGGGCATTGGCGGCTTCATCGAGCCGCGCGCGCTCGGCGTGGGTTACGACGTGATCGGCGATCTGCTGCAACAGCACATCGTGCTTCAGGTCGCCATTGCGATTCTGGTGGTGAAAGCCGTGATCTGGGTCGTGGCGCTAGGCTCCGGTACCTCGGGCGGCGTGCTCGCGCCGCTGCTCATGCTTGGCGCGGGGCTTGGCTCGGTGCTGAGCCACGTGCTGCCCGGCAGCGACCCGGCGCTGTGGCCGCTCGTGTGCATGGCGGCGACGCTCGGCGCCACACTCGGCGCGCCGCTCACGGCCATCGTGTTCGCATTCGGCCTCACGCACGACACCAATGCGCTGCTGCCGCTGCTCACCGCCACGCTGGTCGCGCACGGCTTCGCAACCGTCGTCATGAAGCGCTCGATCATGACCGAGAAGATCGCGCGCCGCGGCTATCACATCTATCGCGAGTACGGCGTCGATCCGCTCGAGCGTCATTACGTCGATGAAGTGATGACGCGCAATGTCGATACGATCGACGCGAACGTCACCGTGCGCGACGCCCTCGACCGTTACTTCGGCCCGACGCAGCAGCACCGCGCGTTCCCGGTGCTGCGCGACGGCGCAGTGCTCGGCGTGGTGGATCGCGCAATGCTCGACGCAGTGCGCGCGAGCGCAGCAACCGAAGAACTCGACACGCCGCTCGGCTCGTTGCTCGCGCAACGTTCTCCCGACCTGGCGCTCCCCGCCGAGACCTGCCGCCAGATCGCCACGCGTCTCGCGATTCATGGGCTCGAACGCCTGCCCGTGGTGACCGACCGCGAATCGCGGCAGCTCATGGGCATCGTCTCGCGCAGTGACCTCGTCAAGCTCTCGCTCTCGCACTTCGAGGAAGAGCACAAGAAGGAGCGCTTCCGCCGTATTCCCATGGGAAGCAGCAAGCGGCGCTTTCCGCCAGTGCGCAAGGCGGGGTAAAGAAAGCCGTGCAGACGAACCCGGCATTGAGTTGCGATACGCCGCCGGACGCTTACTGATGCAGCGCCAGCCCCTTTACGGCTTTGTCCACGGCGTTTTTCGGACCGTATAGCGCGATTCCCACCAGATCGGGATTCTCTGGGTCCTCGGCGCGAAATACCTCGCGGTTCGCCGCGTCGTGGCCCGTCGAAAACATGGCGTGCACATACGGCACAATCGTAAGTTCGCGCGACACGCCGCGCCGCAGCGCCGCCTGCAAACCGCCAACGTCCGCGCCATAGATCATCATCGGCTGGCCCAGCATCCTGCCGTAGCGCTGCCCGCGCGCGTCCTCGTAGGGCTCGCCGAGCGCTTCAGGCACCGCCGCCGCAATGCCCGTTGCGAGAAATGCGGTCACATTGAGCTTCTGCCAGACCGCGAGGTTTTCCCGCACGACGAGCGCCACTTTCGTATCGAACATGCTTGCTGCCTCCTTTATCGAGGCACTCATGATCCGTGAGACGCAGCGGCATGTCTGGAACGTTTGTGCACGACCGCGAGTGCAAGAGGGAAAGGTGGGGCGGCCGCAAAAAACAGGCAGCGATTTACGGCACGGGCACGTCGCGTCATGGAAGGGCGTGTCATCGCGTCCGCTCCGGCAGCAGTCTGGGGAGTTCCAGCCGTGGCTGAAGCGCACAGGCGTGCGGCCGTCCCCATCCTGTTTCGCATCATCGTGGGCGGTGCGCCGATCGATCTCCTTCCGCAATACGTTGAGGATCAGCAAGCGCCCCGTTAGAACGCCTGCGACGTCCGTCCTCTCGAGCCCGGACTGAACTCCGGGGCTTTCCGCACTTTCTGGTGACGCCGACAGGCAGCAACATCGTATCGACCGATACGTCGTTTTGGCTAAAGTACGTCGCCAGCAAGGGAATCCACACATGGCGACAGGCTACAACGCCGTTTGCCAGGTGGATCCGGATACCGGCAGGTCCGGCGGCTGGCCCCTCGCGCCGAATTACAGTCCGGTGCCAATGAACAGCAATCCGAACTGTGGTCACGGAGGCTGATAACCGCAGGCGGCACAAAGAAAACCCCACGCGCGCAATGCAAGTGGGTGCGCCGGTCAATTTCCAGCTCTTCGGCTAGCGGGCCTGAATCGGACTCGACGCGGCCGATCAGGTGGGATGGCGCGGCGGCGCAATGCGTGACGACTCTGCGGACTGCTCAAGCGTTGATTTCGACCTGATCGGCCAGCAGATTCAGCGCGTGCGAAATCTGACGGCTGAAGTAGCTCGGCCGCTCGCGCTCGTAAGCGCGCAACAGCTCAGTGCAGTCGCGCTCCACCCAGCGCCAGTGCAGCCCTTGTTTCGCGAATGCGGGATGATCGCGCAGTTCAGCTGGCACCGGGTGCTCGTCCTCCCAGCCCCATAGATACGGTTGGTCCGAACCGGAAAACGCCATACCGAGCATGGCCGCCACCTTCGCGTCGTGGCGCATCGTGAAGTCGACGATTTCCGTTCGGTGGCGGCCATCGGCATCGGTGTGACGCGCCTCGATCCAGCAATGATAGCGCGCGAGCTGCGAGAGATGCTTCGCGGTGCGGCGCCGCTCGCGCGTCGAGCAGAGTACGTACAGGTTGCCGTCGCCGAAATCCATCACCTCGCCGCCGGCAACAGGCCGATAGCGCACGCCGGTCAGTAGCGTCAGGAATTGTGCGCCGACGATCGCGTAGTCGGCGCAGCGCATGAAACCTTGCCTGGTCGTGGCCTGAGACACACTTTGATGAACCACTTCGTCGATCACCGGACGTAGCACCGTATCGATCGGAGCGGTCAGGATTGGGGGCTGGCTTGGCTGAGATACGTCTCGGATGTCTCGCATTGATGGCAAAACGCCTTTATATGGTTCCGGTCTCTGAGTCTAGCCTGAAATATTACACCATGTTAGATTCGTAATTTTAGAAATATTTACATTTAGCCATCACGTTGTCGGTCGAAAACGTGAACGCTCGGGCGAACGGCGTACCGTTGCGCGTGCCAGTGATGGGCACCGAGTCGTGCGAATTCGCAGCCAGCGCCGAAGTGGGATAGGCCATGGTTTCGAAGGTGGGCAACAACTTGTTCGGATCGTTCGCCGAGTCCAGCATTTGCAGATCGATCACATGCCCAGCGGAGTCGGTCATCGTCGCACCCGTCAGGACGATCGTATCGCTGCGATTTCCCGCCACGGCGACAGGCGTTCCCCACGGGCAACTACTGGTGTTCGCGGCGCGGGGGTTTCACCGACCGCCTTGTTAGGCGACACCGCTGGCTCCCTGGCACGGGAACGTGAGGGGACTACTGGCGACGAAGCCTCGGAGATTCGCGATCGTCAGGGATGCGAGTGTCGTGCTGCTGTCGTAAATACGCTTCTGTATCCGCACTCGCGGTTCGTGTACGAGGGCATTGCCAACTACATCGTCGGTGAGAACCTCTTTTTCGTGCCGTTCTTGTTTCTCATCTTCATCAAGGCGATGACGATGAGGATGTGCTGGGTGGCATTGCGGCTGCGTCCAACTCACACCATTCCACAACGCAGGAGAAAGGAAGACATCGCCTGCCGGACAGGTCGGAGGCGCTGGTGGCGAGCGGCTCCAGTGCGATCCCTGCCGGACGGCAGCGGCGCGGATCGTCCAGCCGGCCCCGTCGAACAGTGGGGTTGAGATGGGCCGCTCCCGCGTAACGGCGTCCCGCAGATCGAGTCCTGATAACCCGGCGAGCACGCCACCGGGTTTCCGAACGCCGTGCGGGTGCACACCATGAGTAGTTTTTCCAGCAACAGTCCTGCCACGATCTTCGTGATGGGCTTCGGCATTCAATTTAACGGGAGCCGCACGACTGGACAACGGTCCTGGCGGCCTGCACCTCAGAAGATGACGCCGCACTGGCCGTCTAACGGACTAAAGTGCAGGTGCCGCAGCTTGTCCGGATTGCGCATGACGTAAATGGCCGTGACCTTGCCGCCTTCGATCTCGAGCGCGGTGGTTTGCAACTCGCCGTCGGCCTCGCGCGTGACGAAGCCGGGCAGTCCGTTGATGAAGCCCGCGCGCACGAGCGTCGAGCCGTTCTTGCGAAACAGATCGGCCAGTTGGGCGTGCAACGTCATCACACTCTCGAAGCCGAACACCGGGTGGCCGATCGCCGGGCGCTTGCCGCCGCCGTCCGCATGCAGGCTCACGTCGTCGGCAAGCATGGCGCCGAGCGCGCTCATGTCACCGCTGCGCGACGCCGCGAAGAACGCCTGCGCCAGTTCGATGCCGCGCGCCTTTTCGACATGAAAACGCGGGCGCGCCTCCCTCACGTGAGACCGGGCGCGCGCCGCGAGCTGGCGGCATGCGGCGCTCTCACGCCCGATCGTGGCCGCGACTTCGTCGAACTCCAGCCCGAATACGTCGTGCAGCAGGAACGCCGCGCGCTCCAACGGCGACAGGCGTTCGAGCGCGAGCATGAGCGGCAGCGTGACGTCCTCCTGCTCGTCTTCTTCGACGACCGGGTCCGGCAGCCACGGGCCGACATACGTTTCGCGCTGATGCCGCGCCGACTTGAGCTGGTCGAGGCACATGCGCATCACCATGCGGCGCAGGAAGGCCTCGGGCACGCGCACCTCATCGCGATCGACGTCCGCCCAGCGGATGAACGCGTCCTGCACGATGTCTTCGGCGTCGGCGACCGAGCCGAGCATGCGGTACGCCACGCGGACCAGCTTGCGCCGCAGCGGGTCGAAACTCGCTGCGGCATCCTTCAGGCCAGGGGCTGTCATGCGGCGACCATCTTGCTGGCCATGGCCTTGGCCGCCGCAGGATCCACCCACAGGCCAAAGCCGACAGCCAGGCGGTTCCAGCCGTTGATCACGTTGATCATCAGCGTGAGCTTCACCTGCTCCTCCTCGGTAAAGTGGTCGGTGAGCGCCGCGCGCGCCTGCTCCAGCACGTGGCCTTCGGAAAGGCGCGTGAGGGCGTCGGTCCAGCCGAGCGCCGCGCGTTCGCGGTCCGTGTAGCACGGCGCTTCTTTCCAGGCGGAAAGCAGGTAGAGGCGCTGCTCGGTCTCCCCTTCCTCGCGTGCATGGGCGGTATGCATGTTAAGACAATTCGCGCAGCCGTTGATTTGCGACGCGCGCACCTCCACCAGCGCAATGAGGCTCGGTTCGAGGCTTCCGGACACGGCGAGCGAGGTGCCCATCCAGGACTTCATCAGGGTCGGGGCAGCGGCGAACAGGTCGATCTTGGCGGTCATGGTTTCATCTCCTTGCGGTTGGGTTGCCATGACATGACGAGATAGCCTCGGCCGCGTGTGACATCGGGGCGGAAAAATTTGAGCCGCCTCGGCCGGTATCGCGGCCGCAGGCGGCGAGACACGCTGCGTCATTCTTTGCTGGACTGCGCGGCGGCTTGTTCGATGAGCTTTGCGACTTCGGCCGGATGCGACATGTAGACCACGTGGCTCGAATTGATCTCGACCGTTTTGCTGCCCGCACGCTGGGTCATGAAGCGTTCCAGATCGGGATTGATCGCGCGGTCCGCAGTCGCCACGACAGCCCAGCTCGGCTTCGTTCTCCAGGCGGCGTGCGTGATCGGAACGCCGAACGATTGTGCGGCAGGCGTCACCTGTGAGATGGCCATGAAACGGGCCTCCGAGGCGGGCAAGTCTGCGGCGAAATCCTCGTGGAAATTAGCCGGATCGATGTACAGGTGGCCGTCGGCGGTGGCCTTGATCGCCGTGGTCGCCGGCGGCGTCTTTTTGGTCAGTTCGAGCGGCGATTCTCCCGTGTCCGGCTGGAACGCGGCCACGTAGACGAGACCCGCGACCTTGTCGTCATTGCCGGCCTGGGTCACTACCGCGCCGCCATAGCTGTGGCCGACGAGGATGCTCGGGCCGTCCTGAGCATCGATAACGCGGGTCGTCGCCTTCACGTCATCGTCAAACGAGGTTTCCGGCTCTTGCACTACGGAGACCTTGTAGCCGTCGCGCGCGAGGATTTTCGACACGGCCTGCCAGCCCGATCCATCGGCGAAGTAACCGTGCACGAGCACGATGTTCTTGACCGGCGCGGCCGTGGCGGCCTGCGAACCGAGAGCGGCGGCGGACAGGGCGACGGCGGCGGCGATGCGAGTTACGTATGAGGAAAGCTTCATTTTCATGCTCCAGGTGTGGGGTTACCGAAGACTCGACAGGCTGCGACCTGCTCGATGAAGCCATCCTACTAGTAGGATGACTGAGATGCAAGAAAAACGTCGTGACTGGCAATCTGGCAATTGCGCCCTATTCCGCATAAACTATCGAGCATTCAACCGACTAGATGGTAGGCAACATGACGGCAAGTGGAGAACTGACGGCCGACAGGATCATTGCCGCGGGACGGCAACTCATCATGCGGCGCGGCTACAACGGGTTTAGCTATGCCGACATCGCGGATGCGATCGACATTCGCAAGGCGAGTATTCACCACCATTTCCCCGCCAAGACAGATCTCGTTATCGCCGTGCTGGACGCGTGGCGGGAAGCGTTCGCGGCCGATGTGGCATCGCTAGAGGCGAGCGGCGCTGACGCCATCGCACAGTTGCGCGCCTACATCGGCCATTGGGAGCGCTGCATCGCTGACGACACGGCTCCGTTCTGTGTCGCGGGCATGCTGGGCGCCGAACTTCCTTCGCTGCCAGAAGAAGTGGCGCAGGGGGTGAAGACGTTCTTCAACGACCTGACTTCGTGGCTCGAGCAGGTGCTCGAGTCCGGTGTGAAGGGCGACCTCATCAAGCTGGATACGTCGGTTCACGCCGAGGCGGCAACACTCGTATCGCTGGTCTACGGTGCCATGCTCGCTGCGCGCGCTTACGCGAACGTCGAGTTGTTCAAGCAGGTTACGGAAGGCGCGGTGGAAAGGCTGGTGAAGCCGCGCAAACGCACGCGATCCAGCTGACGGACGGAGCGCATCGGCGAACGCGGAATACTGCCGGATGCCCATGCGCACTCCTCATGCGATCGCGTAGCCGCCGCCAGCGACCAGAGCACGATCCGAAACGCAGTACGAGTCGTGGAAAAATCTCCTCCGCATAACCACAACGCTAACAAACATCTCCTCGCCAGCCCCGCGCCGCGCAACGCGAAGCGCTCACACCATCGTCCTACAATGTCGCGGTAATCGCACGTCGCCACGACATCACCGGCGGAAATCCCACTTTCCCAGGAGCAGACGATGGCAAAGATGCACGCAGTACAGGTAGCAGAACCGGGCGCCCCGCTCGAACTGGTCGAGCGCGATATTCCGGAGCCGCCCGAAGGACACGTCCTCGTCAAGGTGCAGGCCTGCGGGATCTGCCATAGCGATTCGCTCACGAAAGAAGGCCATTGGCCAGGCCTCCAGTTTCCGCGCGTGCCCGGCCATGAGATCGCGGGCGTGATCGAAAAGCTCGGCGCGCGCGTCGAGGACTGGAAGGTCGGGCAGCGCATCGGCGTGGGCTGGCACGGCGGCCACTGCGGCCATTGCGAACACTGCCGCCACGGCGACTTCGTGCTCTGCAAGAACGGGCAGATTCCCGGCATCAGCTACGACGGCGGCTATGCCGACTACATGGTGGCGCCGCAGGAAGCGCTCGCGCGCATGCCCGACGATCTCTCCGACGTCGACGCCGCGCCGCTTCTGTGCGCCGGCATCACCACCTTCAACGCGCTGCGCCACAGCGGCGCGCACGCGGGCGAGGTCGTGGCGATCCTCGGCATTGGCGGCCTCGGCCATCTCGGCGTGCAGTACGCGCGCAAAATGGGCTTCGTCACCGTGGCCATCGCGCGCGGGCAGGACAAGGCGCCGCTCGCGAAGCAGCTCGGCGCGCATCACTACATCGACAGCGCCTCACAGGACGTCGCGCAGGCCTTGCTCGCGCTCGGCGGCGCGCGCGTAATCCTCGCCACTGCTACGAGCGGCAAGGCCATGAGCGCCGCGCTGGGTGGCCTTGGCCTGAACGGCAAGATGATCATGGTCGGCGTCTCGCAGGAGCCCGTGGAAGTGCCGATCACGCAGTTCATCATGGGCCGCCACTCGGTGCAGGGCTGGCCCTCGGGCACCGCCGCCGATTCTCAGGAGACCCTGGCATTCAGCGCGCTCTCGGGCGTGAAGCCGATGATCGAGGAATATCCGCTGTCGCGCGCGGCGGAAGCCTATGAGCGGATGATGAGTGGGAAAGCGCGCTTTCGCGTGGTGCTCAAGCCCGGCGCCTGAGTCAGCGGGAGTGGCGAAGTCCCGCGAAGACCGGCGAAGCTTCCCTCGCGCTACCGCCCCTCTTGCGGCCCGGCCTCGTCCTTCGCGAGGCCGGTCTCGTCGACATAGCGATCGACAGCACTGCTTACGGTCGGATCGAAACGCTCCGGGCCGATGTCTTCGAGCAAATCGAAGCGCTTGAGCTTGTCGCGCACCGGGTCCTTCATTTCCGCGAAATGCAACGCGATGCCGCGCTCGCGCAACGCCTGGGTCAGCTCGCGCAGCATGTCGGCAGACGTGACGTCTACGCTCGTCACGGGCTCGGCCGCCACCACCACCCGGCGTACCGGCGTGGGCGACGCTTCCACCGCCTCCATCAGGCGTTGCTGAAACAGCTCGGCATTCGCGAAGAACAACGGCGCGTCCCAGCGAAACAGCAGGAGTCCCGGCATGCGCACGGCTTCGGGATAGCGCTCGATATCGTGATAGCCGCGCAATCCTTCCACGCGGCCGAGCACCGCGAAGTGGGGCCGCCAGCCGTCCCAGAGGAACTCGATCACGGCAATCAACACGGCGAGGCCAATACCGGGAATCGCCCCGAACACCGCGACCGCCACGAAGCAGCCGATCGACAGCCAGAACTCCCACTGCTGGATGCGATAGATGCGTTTGAGATCCGCGATTTCGAACAGGCCGAGTGCGGCGGCGATCACCACGGCGGCGAGCGCACTATTGGGCAAATAGCGCAACAGATTGGGCGCGACCATGAGCAGCGCCGCCACCGCGAGCGCGCCCACCACGCCGGTTAGCTGCGTGCGCGCGCCCGCGGCTTCGGCAACCGGCGTGCGCGACGCGCTGCTGCTGATCGGAAAGCCCTGGAACAAGCCGGCTGCGAAGTTGGCGACGCCGAGGCCCACCATCTCCTGATTGGGATCGACACGCGTATGAACGCGCGCGGCATAGGTGCGCGAGAGCACGCTCGTATCGGCGAAGGCGATCAACGCGACGGCCGCGCCGCCCAGGACGATCTTGACGACGTCCGCGTTGGCGACCCATGGCAGCGAGAGCCCAGGCAACCCTTGTGGAATCGTGCCCAGCACTCTTACGCCGAGGCTGTCGAGATGCAGGAGACTGACCGCGAGCGTGGCCACGATCACGGCGATCAGGATGCCGGGCACTTTGTCGAAGCGCTTGAGCAGCAGGATCAGCACGAGGCTTCCCGCGCCGACTGCGAAGCTGTACCAGTTGGCCCCACCGCGCGCGACGGCCTCAACGAGGCTCAACAGATCCCTTATCGGGCCCTGCTCGTCGACGGAGATGCCGAAGAGCTTCGGCAACTGGCTAATGAGCACGGTTAGCGCAATGCCATTCATGTAGCCGTACCGAATGGGCTTGGAAAGCAGCTCCGTGATGAAGCCCAGGCGCAAGAGCCCCAGGACGATGCAGACGAGTCCCGAAACGATCGCCATCATGCTCGCCACGCCGATCGCGCGCGCGGGGTCACCCCCGGCCACCTGCACGACTACGGCGAGAATGGGCGCAGCGAGCGCGGAATCGGGGCCGAGCACGAGAATGCGGCTGGGCCCGAAAACGGCATAGGCCAGCAGCGGAATGATCGTCGCGTAGAGCCCGTAGACGCCGGGCACGCCAGACGCCGTCGCGTACGCAATGCCAACCGGCACGAGCATCGTGGTCAGCACGAGTCCCGCAGCGAAATCATTGAGCAACCAGGCGCGTTGATAGGTCTTGAACAGCATGACGCCAGGCAGCCAGCGCAGCCATGACTGGCTTGCGGTTGCACTTGCGCGCTGTGCGTGGGTGGAAGCAGGTCCTTCCATTTCCATTGGCCGGTTAGTTGTGGTGAGAATGCTGGCGCTGGGAATCGTGGAGCCGACTGCGTGGGCTAAGAATAGTTGAAATATCTTCGTCACAAAAGCCGGGTTTGGCTGCTTTGATCTTACCCACGAACCGTGGACACCTTGAATTTGGCGTTCGTCAGCATTTCAAAGGGCAGCGGCGCCTCGTAACCGATCGTTGAGTGACGCCGCTGGCGGTTGTAGAACACCTCCATATATTCGAACAGACTGGCTCGTGCCTGATCGCGGGTTTTGAAGTCACAATGCATGACCAGCTCTGTTTTCAACGTGTGGAAGAAGCTTTCCATTGGCGCGTTGTCCCAGCAGTTTCCCTTGCGGCTCATGCTCTGACGGATCGCGTGCCGGCCGAGCAAGGCACGATATTCGACCGCTGAGTACGTTGTTCCCTGATCGGAATGCACGATACCCGGAGCCGATCCGCGTTTGCTTATCGCCATCTGGAGAGCATCCATTGCGAGCCGGCAATCGAGTGTCCTGCTCATGGCCCAGCCCACCACAGCACGCGAGTGCAGGTCCAGGATCGCGGCCAGATAGAGCCAACCCTCGCGCGTTGCGATGTAGGTGATGTCGCTCAGCCAGCAGGCGTCCGGCCGGTCAGCCAGGAATTTGCGCTTGACCAGATCCGGCGAGGCCTTTCTCGTGTTGCGCGAGTCAGTGGTCACGCGATACCGCCTGATGGCTTTCGGCATGATCTGTGCCTGTCGCATCAGTTTGGCTACCGTATTGAGGCTGCACGCAACTCCCTGCACGAGCAGTTCGGCATGCACGCGCGGGGCACCGTACGTGTGGCGGCTTGCGACATGAATGGACCGGATCTTCGAGGTCAGCAGCGCCTGCCTTTCGCTGCGCCGACTTGGCACACGGGTGCGGGCGGCATAGTAACCGCTAGCCGAGACGTTCAGTGCCTGACACATGGTCTTCACTGGGTAGCTATGCGCATGCGAAGCAATGAACTGATGCTTCACATCGATCCCCGCGCGAAGTAGATGGCCGCTTTTTTTAAAAGCTCATTCTCCTCCCGGAGCCGAGCATTCTCACGCTTGAGCTTCGCGACGTCTTCTTCCTGAACTGGTGCACGTTTCGGCACGCCGACGCGCTCCTCTTCTTCGAACTCGAGCCGCCAGTTGCGCAACTGGTTCACACGGATTCCAAGCTCGCGAGCAATCTGCGCCTTTGGTTTCTCGCCCAGCGCCGCCAGCCGAACCGCTTCCAGCTTGAATTCCCGGCTATACCGCTTGTATTCCTTGCGTTCCATGAGACACCTCGCAGAGCTAGTATGCCCTTTTCAAGGTGTCCACCGAACGTGGGTAAGATCACTTTGACTTCGCAATCCTGCGCGCCGATGCCGGCCGCCCTTCCCGCACTTTTTCGTGCATCGCCCGCGACCGCTGCGCCAACTAAGTGCGCCTCCTCGACACCCGCACTGCTGCGGTGCACAACGCGTTGCGCGCCGCGTTTTCCCACGCCACACCCCAAGCCCCGTCCGGCAAGGCTCTGCGGCTGGTGGATCAACTGGCACATACCTTGCTGAGATCTCATGCGCGCCCAGCGATGGCGCACCATGCACCGATTAACCGTCGAAGACGTCGTGTCGACGACCACCGAAACCCCCATGCTGCGCGTACTGCTCGTAACCGACACCGACAAGCCTATCGGCGACCTGCGCGACGCGCTCGCCAAGCTCGGCTACGACATGCTCGCCGAGCCCGCGACACCGCAGGCGCTGCATCGCGTTGTCGAGCGCGAGCGGCCTGACGTCATCATCATCGATACCGAGTCGCCCTCGCGCGACACGCTCGAACAGCTCGCGGTGATGAATGCCACGGCGCCGCGGCCGGTGCTGATGTTCAGCCACGACGCCAACCAGCAGCTCATCCGCTCGGCCGTGAGTGCGGGGGTGACCGCCTATCTCGTGGAAGGGCTCGCGAGCGAGCGCCTTGCGCCGATCCTCGAAGTCGCGCTCGCGCGCTTTGCCCAGGAAGCCCAGTTGCGCGAGCGTCTCACGCAGGCGGAGAACGAACTGGCCGAACGCAAGCTGATTGACCGCGCCAAACGCATTCTGATGGAGCAACAAAAGCTGACCGAGCCCGCCGCCTACGCGGCGTTGCGCAAGCGCGCGATGAACCAGAGCGTGAAGCTCGCCGAGGTCGCCCGCCAGATCGTCGCAGCGGGCGAAGTGCAGGACCGACCATGAACGCCACCACCACGCTCGCCGCGCCCGAGAAAACCCATCTGAAGATCGGCTTCGTGCCGCTCGCCGACGCCGCGCCGCTCGTCGCCGCCAAGCTGCTCGAGTTCGGCCACGCGCACGGCCTCACGCTCGAACTCTCGCGCCAGCCCTCGTGGGCCGCGCTGCGCGACAAGCTGCTTTGCGGCGAACTCGACGCCGCGCATTCGCTTTACGGCCTCGTGTATGGTGTGCAGCTCGGCCTTGGCGGCCCGCAAACCGACATGGCCGTGCTGATGGTGCTCAACCGCAATGGCCAGGCCATCTCGCTTTCGAACCGTCTCGCGGACGCGCTCGCCGACCACGGCTCGCTGCCGCGCGCGCTCGCGACGCTTGCGCGCAAGCCCGTGTTCGCGCAGACCTTTCCCACGGGCACGCACGCGATGTGGCTCTACTACTGGCTCGCTTCGCAAGGTGTGCATCCGCTGCGCGACATCGAGAGTGTGGTGATACCACCGCCGCAGATGGTGGCCGCGCTAGCGGAAGATCGCCTCGACGGCCTGTGCGTGGGCGAGCCGTGGCCGGGGCTCGCCGAAGAGCGCGGCGTGGGACGCACGATCGTCACAAGCGGGGCGATCTGGCCGGATCATCCCGAGAAGGTACTCGCCTGCAGGCGCGATTTCGTGGCGCGCCATCCGAACACGGCGCGCGCGCTCGTGCAGACGATGCTCGAAGCGTGCCGCTGGCTCGACGGCGAAGGCAATCGGCGCGAGATTGCGCAGTGGCTCGCGCGCCCTGAGATGCTGGGTGTGGACGCTGCGCTGATCGCGGCGCGGCTCGAAGCGCAAGCGGCATCACGTGCGCCGGGCATGAAGTTTTTCGAAGAGGGGCGCGTGAACTATCCGCGCGAATCGGAGGGCGTGTGGTTTCTTACGCAGTTCGAACGATGGGGCATGCTCGCGCGGCGAAGCGATTATCGCCAGATCGCGCGCGGCTTGAACCAGACGGCGCTGTATCGGCAAGCGGCGGCGGCGATGGGGATCGCGGTGCCGGGCGACCCGGCGACCGCGCCGTTCGTCGACGGACGCGTTTGGGACGGGGACGATGCAGTGGGGTATGTGGAGGGGTTCGATATCAAGGCGTAAGCGCGGCTGGCGGCAACACGGCCGCCGCCAGCGCTATCGTCTTTGTGCTTTTGGCATTGCGGCGCAGCGCTCAGCCTCTTACTTCACCACCACCTGCGTATGCCCCACGACCGGCGGCTTCTCGAAGTACGGGCCGACGAGGCGCCGCCATTCCTGAAAGTCATCCGACTCGCGAAAGTGCACCATGTGATCCTCGACGGTATCCCACTGCACGACGAGCACATACTGGTTCGGCTCTTCCACACCGCGCTGCAGCTCCACGGCGCGGCAGCCGCGCGCACGGTGAAAGAGCGGCAGCGCTTGCGCCACCGCCGCCTCGAATTCGGCATTCTTGCCTGCGCTCACCGTGATATGCGCCATCTCGTAGACCATCCTGTTCTCCTTGTGATTCGCGTTGATTTGCTACTGCAGTCAGTTCATGTTCAGACGTTCGATCACCTCGTCCGCAATCGCAAGCGAAGCCGTCAGCCCCGGCGACTCGATGCCGTAGAGGTTCACGAGCCCGCTCACGTCGTGATCACGCGCGTCCTGGATCACGAAGTCGCCGCCGTGCCTGCCTTCGGCCAGCTTCGGGCGGATGCCAGCATAACCCGGTTGCAGCGCGTCGTCAGGCAACGCGGGCCAGTATGTGCGAATCGCTTCGTAGAATTTCTCCGCGCGGCCCGGGTCCACGGTGTAGTCGATCGTGTCGATCCACTCCACGTCGGGGCCAAAGCGCGCCTGGCGGCCAAGGTCGATCGTCAGGTGGACGCCCAGGCCGCCTTCCTCCGGCACCGGATAGATGAGCCGCGAAAACGGCGCCGCACCCGTAAGCGAGTAGTAATTGCCCTTCGCGTAGCGCCCCGGCGGGATCGATTGCGCCGGCACGCCTTCGATGCAAGCCGCCACCTGCTGCGCGTAAAGGCCCGCGCTGTTCACCACGCGCGTGGCGAGCAATTCGATCGGCTCGTCGCCGCCTATCTTCAATAGCGTCGGCTGGCCCGGCCGCGCGAGGCCGCCCGTGACCGGCGAGCAAAACGCGAGCATGCCGCCCGCCGCTTCGAAGTCGCCCTGCAGCGCGAGCATCAGGCCGTGGCTGTCGACGATGCCCGTGGAGGGCGATTCGAGCGCCGCCACGCAATTGAGCGCGGGTTCCATTGCGCGCGCCTCGTCGCGTTCGAGCCAGCGCAGGTCGTCCACGCCATTGGCGGCTGCCGCCGCGCGTATCGCGCGCAGCGCATCGAGTTGCCCTTCTTGCGTTGCGACGATGAACTTGCCGCAGCGGCTGTACTCGACGCCCTTCTCTTCGCAATACGCGTAGAGCTTGCGCTTGCCCTGCACGCACAGCCGCGCCTTTAGCGAGCCTTGCGGGTAGTAAATGCCCGCGTGTATCACTTCGCTGTTGCGCGAACTGGTGCCCGTGCCGACGGCATTTTCCGCCTCGACGAGGACGGTTTCCCAGCCTTGCTGCGCACACGCGCGCGCAACCGCGAGACCGACTACGCCCGCGCCGATCACGACGCAATCCACCGTGTCCGTCATGACACTTCCTTTTTCGTCATGCGAGTGCTGTTTCGACTGGCGCTATTTTGCCCAATTCGCGTGCGTTGCGTGAAAGGTTGCGCACCATGAAAAAACGCCGCTCGATCATGCAATCGGGCGGCGTCAACCAACTACCGGAGAGGATGAAGCTAGACGTGCATCAGAAGTGCGTATGCAGGCCTACGCGCGCGACTGCCTGGCTCTGACCGCTCGAAGCGCCATCCGAGGAGTTCATGCCATTGATCTGCGCGAGACCGCCGGAGCTTGCGCGCTGGTACACGCCCAGCACGTAAACGCTGGTGCGCTTGGAAAGCGCGTAATCGACGATCGCCGCGACCTGGTGCGCGTGATTGTTGTCGACCACTTCGTTGCCCTTCATGTACATGTACGACGCGCCAGCGCTCAGCGCAGGCGTGAAGTTGTAGTGCGCGCCGACCGAACCCTGATACACCGAGCCGCCGTTGGCCGAGTTATGGACCGTGGTAAAGAGCGCATTCGTCATCCAGCCGCCAAAGCGGTAATGCGCGCCGATACCCCAGTTGCGCACGCTCACGTCGCCTTCGCCCGTCACGACGGTCTTGAGGTTCGTATAAGCCGCGTTCACGCCGAAGTCATGCGCCGAGTAGTTCAGCGCGAAGCTCGTGCCGTTGCCCGTGCCGATCGAACCGGCTACGCCACCGAAGCTGTACATCGCGCCCGCGCTGAAACCGCCAAACGTCGGCGACAGATACTTCACGGAGTTGTTGACGGTTTCGCCAGCCATGCGGTCCCAGTCGAACGCACCGGTCGGGTTGTTCGGCAGCGCGAGCTTCTGGAACGGACCCGCGCGGAAATCGTAGAAGTGACCTGAGAGTTCCGCCGGATCGTCGCCTGCGAAATACAGCGAGTCCGTCATGAAGTCGTACTGGTTGCCGAGCGTGAGCTTGCCCAGCTTGTCGTTGCTCAGGCCCAGAATCGACGTGCGGCTGAAGAGGCTCTTGTTCGGCATGAAGGCGCCGTTGTCCACCTGGAACTGGTTGACGAGCTGGAAGAAGGCCTTGGTGCCGCCGCCCAGGTCTTCCGTCCCGGTCATGCCCCAGAGGTTCGGGCCGTTCACGCCGTCGTCCATCTTGACGTTGTGCTTGCCGCCCTGGTTGCTCACATAGGTAATGCCCGTGTCCATCATGCCGTAGAGGGTCACACTGCTTTGCGCGAACGCAGGTGCCGCGCATGCCATCACACCGATGGCCCCCGTAATCGCCAATGCAATTTTTTTGTACTGCTTATGATCCTGCATTCTCCAAGTCTCCTGTTTTGAACAAACCTGTTTATTCGAGCATCGAAGGTTATCCGGCCCGCCGCCCCGAGATCAGGCGAGCCGCAAGCAAGCGCGCGGCAGGTGGGCCGCGCGGGTCAAACGCGCTCTAGTGGGCAAAACGCTCGCTCGGGCGCAAAAGCAAATCGGGAGATCAAGCGGTCAATCGAACGCTCATACCGCGTCGGGCACTTTGCGCGTCTTCAGGAACGCTTCGAGGGTTTCGCCGCGCATGCTCGCGTACATGCCGAGATTCGTGATCTTCACCACGCGCGCGAACTTCTCCAGCACGAAAAAGCACACGCCGTATTGAATGAGGCCGAGCCAGTCCGTTACGTCGACGAGCGCGCGCTCCTCGACGGTGAGCGCGGCGGCGTCGTAGGCGGCCTTGCGATCGCTCAGCCACAGGTCGCGCGCCTGCGGCAGACGCATTTCCCAGAAGAAGCGATTCAGGCGCATGGCCTTCATGCTCTGGCGAATGTCGAACGGGTAGGTGCCCGTCAACTCCTCGATGCCAACCAGTTGCGGATTCATTGCTGGCCCTCTTCTTCGTACACCGTGACCGCCATCGCCGTGCTGGTCGCGAGATAGTAGTTGCGATGAACTTCGCGAATCTTGCCGCCCAGCGCCCCGCGCATGGCGAGCCACATGATCGTCTCCACGCTCTCCGCGCCGCCAAGGCGCACGTAATCCACGTGCTTCATGCGTGCGAGGCGCTCCGGATCGTTCACGATCAGGTCGAGGAACTCCATGTCCCATTCGGTGTTGTTGTAGCCGCTGCGCTCGCCGTGTACCTGGTGCGAAAGCCCGCCCGTGCCCACCACCACGACATCGAGATCCTGCTCGAACGATTCGATCGCGCGGCGCAGCGCCTGGCCGATGCGGTAGCAGCGGTTGGCGGTCGGCAGCGGATACTGGAGCACGTTCACCTGGATCGGCACCAGCGCGGCGGGCCAGCCACCTTCGTGCGGCAGCATGAGCGAAAGCGGCGAGTTGCAGCCGTGGTCGAGCGGTTTGTCCTGGAAGATCGTGAGGTCGAACTCGTCGTTCACGAGCTGCTCGGCAATATGGATCGCGAGGTCAGGGTGGCCCGCGATGTCAGGCAGCGCCCGCTTGCCCGCGCCTTCGTCGGCGAACTCGTGCCTGGCGGAAACGCCCAGTGCGAAGGTCGGGTAGCAGTCGAAGAAGAAGCTGTTGGCGTGGTCGTTGTAGAACATCACGAGCGCGTCCGGCTTGCGCTCGGCCAGCCACTGCGCCACCGGTTCGTACCCCTGGAAGAGCGGCGCCCACGCGGGTTCGTTCTGCTTGCCCTTGTCGTATGCCATGCCGATTGTCGGCACGTGCGATGTGCCGATGCCGCCCACGATTCTTGCCATGATCTTGCCCTCTGCTGCTGTTCATGCGGCGCACGTGCGCCGCGCTGGACCGGATACGTCGACAGACGCCTTCGATCCATCAATTGGGATACGAAATTACAAAAATGCCGCCCAAACCGTAAGCAAGGGTTAACCACGAATTTTGCCCTTTTCCTCATGAATTCATGGCTTTTGAGCGCTTGCGCACACTCGGCCGATCGCTCAAACCCGCGCGCCGTAACGGTTTTTGGTATCCTGAAACCCTGTTGCGGGAAGTGCGGCAGATCCGCCCTCGCAACGCCCTCATAAACCAAACAGATATCAAAAGAACGAACTCGCAAGGGCCGCGCGCGCCATACGCCGCGCGCCTCGCACGCTGCGATTCACGCATGACATGAACGGGACGACCCAGCAAACCATCGTGCAGGCGCTACGCACGCGCATCCTGTCCGGCGAACTCGAACCCGGCGAGCGGCTCGTCGAGGCCCAGCTCGCCGAACGCCTCGGTATTTCGCGCACGCCGCTGCGCTACGCGCTGAGTGTGCTCGCCACCGAAGGCCTCGTCGAGCGTTCGGGCGCGCGCGGCTATACCGTGCGGCGCTTTTCGGTGACCGACGTGCTCAATGCCATTGACGTGCGCGGCGTGCTCGAAGGGCTCGCCGCACGGACCGTCGCCGAGCGCGGCGTGAATGCGGCGCTCGCGCGCGCGCTCGAAGACTGCCTGCGCGAAGGCGACGCGATTTTCGCGGCCGGTGTGCTCGACAGCGATGCGGAAACGCGCTACGCCGCGATGAACGGCCGCTTCCACGCACTCATTGTGGAAGCGGCGCACAATCTTGCGGTGAGCGCCGCGCTCGGGCTCAACGACAAGATTCCTTTCGTCTCGCCGGGCACGGTGGTGTTCGACAAGGCCGCGCAGCAGCGCCAGTTCTTGATGCTCTCGTATGCGCACCGCCAGCATCACGCCATTGTCGGCGCACTCGTGAACGGTGAAGGCGCGCGCGTCGAGGCGCTGATGAAAGAGCACACGCATATTTCGAAGGAGAGCCTCAATCTCTCGGTCGACCGCCTGCATCTGAGCGCGGGCGGCGACGCCGCGGCAGTTGCCACGGTCGCCGCATGAGACACGGCGCGTATTCCACCCAAAACGAAATGATCGAGCCGTGAGCCAGCCCGAACTCCTGAATCTCGCGCATCTGCGCGCCTTTCGCCTCGTTGCCGACACCGGCAGCGCCACGCGCGCCGCTTCGGCCCTGTATCGCGCGCAATCGGCCGTCACGCGCTCGGTGCAGGAACTGGAGACGGCGCTCGGCGCGCCGCTCTTCGAGCGCAAGCCTTCGGGCATGCTGCCCACCGCCGTGGGCCGTGTGGTGCTCGAGCGCTGCGCGCGCATTTTCGGCGAACTGGAAGAACTCGCGCAGTGGTGCGCCGCGCGCCAGGCGCGCCGGCGCGCGTTGAGCGAAGGCACGCTGCCCGCGTATCTGCTCAACACGCGGCGGCTGCAGCTATTCGTCGCGCTGGCGCGGCACCGCCACATGCCGAGCACGGCCAATGCATTCGGCATCAGCCAGCCCGCCGTGAGCAGCGCCATGCGCGTGCTCGAAAGCGGCTCGGGCGTCACGCTCTTCCATCGCGGGCCGCGCGGCGTGCTGCTCACGGCCGAGGGCGAGACTTTCCTGCTGCACGTGCGGCGCGCGCTCAACGAACTGCGCCACGTGCCCGACGATATCGCGGCCCTCCACGGCAACATCCAGGGCGCGGTGACGGTGGGCGCGCTGCCTCTGGGCCGCACGCTGATCCTGCCGGCCGCGATCGCTCGCCTTTCCGCGCAGCATCCGGGTGTGCGCGTGGTAACCGACGAAAGCGCTTATGAACTGCTCGTGGCGGGCCTGCGCGCAGGCGACGTGGACTTCGTGCTCGGCGCGCTGCGCGAAAACGACGCGGCAAGCGGCCTTGGCAACGAACGCTTGATGTCGGAAGACATGATCGTGCTCGCGCGGCGCGACCATCCGCTCGCGAAAAAGCATGGCCTCACGCTGAACGATCTGCGTGACGCCCAGTGGATTCTTTCGCGCACGCATTCGCCCTCGCGCGGGCTGCTCGAAGCGCAGTTCCGTCGCGTGAAGCTCAAACCGCCGCTGCCCACCGTCGAAACCGCCGATCTCGCCGTGATTCGCGGGCTGCTGCTCGGCACGGACATGATCACGGCGCTCTCAGCGCAGCAGTTGCATTACGAAATCGAGTCGGGCCAGTTGGTGATCCTCGACGTGCCGTTGCAGCACACGCGCCGCGATATCGGGCTCACGCTGCGCGCGCAGGGCTCGCCCTCGCCTGCGGCGCGCGCGCTGATCGACGCGATCCGGCTCGCGGTGATGGAGGTTGCGCCCGCAACGCGTGTGGTGGAGGGTCGGCGCGCGGGTTGAGCGTCGTGTGTCTTGGCGAACGACATCGGCGCTTTGCTGCTCTTCAGCGCGGGAGACGTATATGGCAGAAACATGGCAATTCCAGGTCCGCATCACCGCCGTGCCCGAGTTGGCCGATGCGCTGCGTGCGGGCAGCCCTTATGAGGGGCGCGATTTGCTCGAAGCGGTCTTGTGCGAGTACGACGCCTCTTTGAAGTGTCAGTTCGACGCATTCGCCGGTTACGTCGAAGAAGCGGAACGCGAGGGGCGCGAGCGCTATCCGCTATATCAATGGACGAAAGACACGATCGGCAATCCCGAGAAAAAGGCGAAGTCTCTGAAGTCTTTTACGGTCTATGTCCGCGATGAAGAGGTCTACGACAGCGAAACTGCCGACTCGTTGTACGCGCGGTTTTCCGCCCTTGCTGACAGGGTGGGAATCGAAAGCGTGAGCCGGTTCGATACGAACCCGGCCAACAATCCACAACCGCCCGCGCACAAGTGAAGCAGACACCAACTCTGCCGCGTCGCACCATTCCCACAAGCGCCCCCAAGGCTTCGTGAAATATGCCCCAAGCTGAAGACGGCTTTCGTTAGAATCTATTTTCGTCGCGGCAAAAAACATATTTGCATTGTTGCAGCAGTAGCGAATCGCAAATGCTGCTCACAGTGTTCATCCTTTATCGGAGGCGAGCGTGCCAGGTTTACTTCCCAATGTCGACCGCGAGGGTCTCCTCGAATATTCAGTGGTTTACACCGACCGCTCGATCAATCATATGTCGCAGCTCTTTCAAGGAGTCATGCGAGATATTTCCGCCTCCCTGAAAAAAGTCTACAACGCGAAGTCGGTCGTTGTTGTCCCTGGCAGCGGGACTTTCGGCATGGAGGCCGTTGCCCGCCAGTTCGCGACGAACAAGAAGTGCCTCGTCATCCGCAATGGCTGGTTCAGTTTCCGCTGGTCGCAGATTTTCGACATGGGCAGCATTCCGTCTGAATCGATCGTGCTGAAAGCGCGCCCGGTCGAGCAAGGAAGACAGGCCGCCTACGTGCCGCCCCCGATCGAAGACGTCGTCGCCGCGATCCAGGAAAACAAGCCCGATCTGGTCTTTGCGCCGCACGTCGAAACCGCATCCGGGATGATGCTGCCCGACGCGTATTTGCGCGCAGTGTCCGACGCTGTGCATGCCGCAGGCGGCATGTTCGTACTCGATTGCATCGCCTCCGGTACGGTCTGGGTCGACATGGAGGCCAGCGGCGTCGATATCCTGATTAGCGCGCCGCAAAAGGGGTGGAGTGCTTCACCCTGCTGCGCACTCGTCATGCTCAGCCCGCTCGCACGCGAACGCATCGACGCAACGACCAGCACCAGCTTCGCCTGCGATCTTCGCAAGTGGCTGCAGATCATGGAAGCCTACGAGAACGGCGGGTTTGCTTACCACGCCACGATGCCAACGGACAGTCTCGCGGTGCTGCGCGACGTCATCAAGGAAACCGAGGCTTACGGCTTCGACAAGGTGATGGCGGAGCAGATCGAACTCGGCAAGCGCATTCGCTCGCTGCTGGTTAGCAAGGGTTTCAGAAGCGTAGCGGCCGAAGGGTTTCAGGCGCCAGGCGTCGTGGTCAGCTACTCCGACGACGATGGCATACGATCCGGCAAGAAGTTCGCCGATGCCGGCTTGCAGATCGCGGCCGGCGTTCCCCTGCAATGCGACGAGCCTGAAGACTTCAAGACCTTCCGCATCGGGTTATTTGGGCTGGAAAAACTGCATGACGTGGAAGGTGCGGTCGGCAGGCTCGCCAAGGCGTTGGACCGCATTCTTTAGTGCGCTTTTCCTGCGGCGCATGACGCAATGCCTCGCGAAGTCATGAAGTGAAACGAGCGCCCTTGAGGCGCTCGTTTTCGTTCTTGCTGGGGTGCGGTGCGTCGTGACTGTTGACGAACGCAGCGGACTCAAGCGTCTGCCGGCGTGTCGACGTAGCGCAAGCCCTTTTCGGCCAGGCGCTCGCGCATGCCGTAATAGTCGAGACCGAGCGTGCCGCTCGCGAGCACCGCGCGCGTTTTTTCTTCCTTGGCGAGACGCGCCTGGGTCGCTTCCACGACCTTCGCAACCGTGGCGAACGGCACCACGACCACGCCGTCGTCATCGGCGACGATCACGTCTCCCGGATGCACGATCTGCTGCGCGCACACCACCGGCACGTTCACCGAGCCAAGCGTTTCCTTCACCGTACCTTGCGCCGAAACGGCCTTCGACCACACCGGAAAGTCCATCGCCTTCAATGCGCGCACGTCGCGACAACCCGCGTCGATGATGAGCCCGCGCACGCCGCGCGCCGCAAGCGAGGTCGCGAGCAATTCGCCGAAGTAGCCATCTTCGCAGGGCGATGTGGGCGCGGCCACGAGCACGTCGCCCTCGCGGCACTGCTCGACGGCCACGTGCAGCATCCAGTTGTCCGAGGGCGGCATGAGCACGGTCACGGCCGAGCCAGCAATCGCGGCGCCCGAATAAATCGGCCGCAAATACGTGGCGAGCAGGCCGAGGCGGCTTTGCGCCTCGTGCACGGTGGCCGTGCCGGCTTCCTTGAGGATTTCGATGTGGCGCGCGTCGGCGCGCGGAATCTGGGTGACGACTACACCGCGTTTCATGACAGATCTCCCACCACTGCGGGCGTCAGGCGCATATAGCCTTCCGCGTATTGAATGTCGCGCTTCGCCGTAATGCCGATGTTGCGCTTGGCCTGCACGCCGCGCTGCTGCGCGACACGCGTGTAGTACTCCCAAAGATGTTCCTGGCCCGCCATGCATTCAATGGCGCGGCGCTTCACGTCCCACACTTCGGTGATGTCGAGGAAGGTGTTCGGAATCCACTCGCACTGCTCGGTCTGGTGCGGTTCGAACGCGTAGACCGGCGGCGCGCCGACGATCTTCTGCCCCGGATTGTGTCCTTCGGCCTGCGCGATGATGCGCGCTTCCTGCGCCACGTGCATGGCGAGCGGGTGATCGAAGTTGTACGGATCCTTCTGCGAGTGGCTCAGCACGAAGGCCGGTTGCACGTCACGATAGACGTCGACGAGACGCAGGAGCGCTTCGTCCGAAACGCGCAGCGGATAGTCGCCCAGATCGAAGAACTCGCATTCCGCGCCCAGGATCTCGGCAGCGGCGAGCGCCTCTTCGCGGCGCGCGGACTTTACTTTCTCGATGGTCATGTCGGCGCCCTTGCGCCAGAGCTTCGCAGACTCGCCGCGCTCGCCAAACGAGAGGCACACCACTTTCACGCGATAGCCATTCTTCTTGTGCAGGGCTATCGCGCCACCCGCGCGCCATACGAAATCCGCGCTGTGTGCGCTCACTACGAGCATCGATTTTTCAGTCATTTCCGGTTCACCAGACGTCGATCGTCACGAAGCCCCATTGTAGGTTTGGGCACGCCTCGTGAACCACCGAAAGGACTGCCTAAAGGCATCGAATCTGCTTATCGGTGCCACATAGAAGCCGTCGCGCGAACGGCCCGGCCCATGTTTCGCCAATGCAGCGGTAAGCGCCACGTGGCGCATTGGTTGAGCGCGCAACGTTGTGTGAAGGCGCGCGCTTAAGTCTTTCGACCCCGAATTTTCGAGCCTTTCGTTGCGCCCACATCGAATGCCTGACGCTGAAATTGTTGTGTAAACGCTGAATACACCTATTGATAGCAATATTTAAATAACAAGCATTCTCATTTGCAATACAATCCGCATACTTTTCCGGTCCGCTCATGGGGCCAGCTCTGCGAGCCCTGTCTGACCGGCAAAGCATAACCATTCGCCCGGAGCCTGAGCACAGCACCAAGGCATCACGGGGCGCCAGCGCTACCTTGCTACGAACCCTTTTTATGTCCGCATCACGTTTGCACTCGCCTTTCAACTTGCCTTCGCGCCTCCCGACTTCCCGCACTGCGATCCTCGCCGCCATCGCCATCGCCTTCAGCCTGCCGGCCGCGGCGTTCGCGCAAGCTGCCGCGACGCCTACCGCAGCGAGCGGCGCCGCCGCAACCGGTGACGCAAACAACGCCACGCTGCCCGCCGTGAAAGTGCAAGCGACCCAGGAAGCGTTGCCGGGCGACCTGCAGCCGACCTTCGGCGGCGGCCAGGTGGCGCGCGGCGGCGACTTCGGCGTATTCGGCTCGCAGAAGAACATCGACATGCCGTTCAGCATGGCGACGTACACCGCGAAGCTGATCGAAGACCAGCAGGCGCGCACGATTGGCGACGTGCTTTCGAACGATCCTGCTGTGCGCACGGCCTATGGCTACGGCAACTTCCAGGAGGTCTACGTCATTCGCGGCTTCACACTCGACAGCGACGACGTCTCGCTCAACGGCCTCTACGGCATCACGCCGCGCCAGCTCGTCGAGACGGCCGCGCTCGAGCGCGTGGACGTCTTCAAGGGCGCGAGCGCGTTCGTGAACGGCGCCTCGCCCAACGGCAGCTCGATTGGCGGCAGCGTGAACCTGCAATTGAAGCGCGCCGACGACAAGCCGCTCACGCGCGTGACGCTCGAAGGCAGCGCCTCGGGCGAGTTCGGCACGCATATCGACGTGGGCCGCCGCTTCGGCGATAACGACCAGTTCGGCATTCGCGTGAACCAGTCGAACCGCGACGGCGAGACGAGCATCGACGGCGAAAACCGCCGCAACAACCAGACGGCCGTGGCGCTCGACTGGCGCGGCGAGAAGCTGCGCCTCGAAGGCGACTTCATGTATCAGCGGCAGCACGTCTCGAATGGCCGCCCGGTCGTCTACGTCGAGGGCGACGAGATTCCGGCGGTACCCTCGGCAAGCTACAACTACTCGCAGACGTGGGCATACAGCGACGCGGAAGACACGGTCGGCATCCTGCGCGCCGAGTACGACTTCCTGCCCGGCTGGACGGCCTATGTGACGGGCGGCGTGCGCCATACGAACGAGCACGGCGAATACTTCTCGCCCTACTACACCGACCCCACCAATACGACAGGCTCACGCCTCGGCGTCATACGCAAGGAAGGCGCGACCTCGGCGGAAGCGGGCGTGCGCGGCCACTTCGACACGGGTCCGGTGAGCCACTTCGTGACCGCGGGCGCTTCGATCGTACGCGTGGAGACGCAGTCGGGCTGGACCCTCTCCAATTCGTTCCCGACGAGCCTCTACAACACCGTACAGGTGCCGTATCCCGCGACGGCATACCAGGCCGGCATGGACGGCAACCCGCCGATCACGGCGCTGAACCTGCTGCGCAGCGTCTCCGCTTCGGACACGCTCGGCTTCTTCCATGACCGTGTCCTGTTCACGGTGGGCGTGCGTCACCAGGAGATTCTGTCGAACGGCTACTCGTCGTCCACGCTGCTGCAAACGTCAAACTACAACGACTCGATCACCACGCCGCTCTTCGGCCTCGTGGTCAAGCCGTGGGAAAACGTGGCGATCTACGCGAACCGCAGCGAGTCGCTCTCGGCCGGCGGCATTGCCCCGCAGGGCACGACGAACTACGGCGACCAGCTCGCGCCGGAACGCACGAAGCAATATGAAGTGGGCGCGAAGTACGACAACGGCAAGTACGGGGCGCAGCTCGCGCTGTTCCAGCTCGAAAAGCCGCAGACGTACACCAATAGCGCGGGCGCCTATGTGGCCAACGGCAACGAGCGCCATCGCGGCGTGGAAGCGTCGGTGTTCGGCGAGGTGTACAAGGGCGTGCGGTTGATTGCGGGCGCAACCTATATCAACGCCGTGCAACTCGACACCAACGGCGGTTCGACCGACGGCAAAACGCCGGTGGGCGTGCCGAGTTTCCTGCTCAATCTGGGCGCCGAATACGACGTGCCCTGGGTACTAGGCCTCACGCTTTCGGCGCGCTGGACGCATACGGGTCCGCAGTATTTCGATGCGGCCAACACCATGTCGATCAAGGCGTGGGACACGGTGGATCTGGGTGCGCGCTATTCGACGAACGTGTTTGGCCGTCCGACGACGTTCCGCGCCAATGTGTATAACCTCGCGAACAAGGCGTACTGGTCGTCGACCAATGGCGGCTACCTGACGATGGGTGCGCCGCGTACCGTGTTGTTCTCGATGACGACGGACTTCTGATCGGCAATCGACCGCGTGTAGTTGCACGGACAAAGGGCCTGGCAGTTCAACTGCCAAGCCCTTTTTGTTGTCGCAGTGTGTCTATGGGCGACTCGCGTTTGTTATCCGCCCACCACCGTAATCGCGAACCCATCCCAGCCTTTGCTTCCCACCGTCTGCACCGCCGTCGTCTCCAGCCGTTTGTCGTTGGCCAGCAAGTCGAAGTAGCGCCGCAAGCCAACCACATCGTCCTCGTGATGCGCAGCATCGGCCACGCGTCCTTCACGCACTACGTTATCGGCCACGATCACCGTGCCAGGACGCGAAAGCTTCAGCACGCGTTCGAGGTAGATCGGATTGTTGCTCTTGTCCGCGTCGATAAACACGAAGTCGAACGGCGCCTCGCCTTGCGCGATGAGCGCGTCGAGCGATTCGAGCGCGAGGCCCGTCATGACCGTGACCTTCGCATCGAGCCCTGCCCGCGCGATGTTCGCCCGCGCAACGGCGGCGTTTTCCGGGCTGAACTCGAGCGACACCATCACACCGCCGTCGGGCAGCGCGCGCCCGAGCCAGATCGCGCTATAGCCGCCCAGCGTGCCGATTTCGAGGATGCGCCGCGCGCCCTGAATGCGCGCGAGCAGATGCAGAAACTTGCCCTGATTCGGCGCGACGTTGATCGCGCGAAGACCCGCCTTGGCGCTTGCCGCGAGCGCGCCGTCGAGCGCGTCGTCGGGGCCGATCAGCCGATCGCAGAACCAGTTGTCCACTGCTTGCCACGTTTGTTCGTTCATCACGCTACTCTCCGTTTGGATCACGCGGCCAAGATTACCGCATTCGCTCGCACTCCATCACTTTGGCATCCTGATTAATTGAACGATTTTGAACGCTGACTCCTCGCGCGAGACGCAAGCGCCCGCGTTGCGCATTCGCAACGCCGCCTCCCTTTGTTGCGCGTTCAGGAATTGTCAAGCGCTCCAGCCTGCCGGCCCCACCCACGCGTGCAACTGTCAAATCGGCCGCCAGGCCGCGCCAGCCCTTCATCTGCGCGCTTCACGCAACGGGCATAAACACGTGCATTCATAGGGCACGATCCTCGGCTCTCCGCTACACTCCACCCACATCGACGCCGTTTCGAGATAACGACTGGCGGCAACACGCCGCCAATATCCTTGGTCGCTGTCTTTTCAGGATAAAGACAGCCACTGCGAAGAAGACAAAGGGCTGTTGCGATGCGACTATCCGTTCAAGTTGGGCTGGGCGCGCTCGTCGCCGGATTGCTGCTGGGGGCGAGCCTTTTCGCGGTGGACAAATCGGCCATCGCGGCGACACAGACCACCCGGGCGGCAGCGCCCGCAGCAAGCGACGTTCCCGCCGCCGCGCCGGCAGCGGCGTCTGCCACAGTGACCGGGCCCGTTGTCATCCAGACGGCACCTGGCGCCGTCATTCCCGAGCCTGCCGCGTCGGCGCCGCTCGGGCAGCCGCGCACGCGCACGTTCACGCTGCGCCAGATGGGTGCGTATGGGCCGATCCCGCTGCGCGGGCTCGATCCCACCGCCAGCATGAGCGTCGACGTGCGCACCGACGAAGTGGTGACCGGCGCGAAGCTCAAGCTCGTCTACACCTACTCGCCCTCGCTGATCTGGTCGCTTTCGCATCTCCGGGTGTTTGTGAACGGTGAAGTTGTCGCGACGATTCCGCTCGTGAAGGAAACGGCCGGGCAGCTCGTGACGAGCGAGATCGATCTCGATCCGCGCCTCTTCACCGACTACAACCGCATCAGCGTGCAGATGATCGCGCACTACACGCTCGATCACTGCGAGGACGCGTATCACTCGAGCCTCTGGGCCGACGTGAGCCCCGAGACGTCGCTCACGCTCAACACGGCGGCCATCGTCCTGCCGGATAGCCTCGGGCTCCTGCCCGTGCCGTTCTTCGACCGCCACGATAATCGTCTCGTGCGCGTGCCTTTCGTGCTCGCCGCCAACGCGGGTGTGCCCGTGCTGCGCGCGGCGGGCGTCGTCTCGTCGTGGCTTGGCGCGCTCGCGAGCTATCGCGGCTCGCGCTTCCCGGTCACGCGCACAGTGCCGCCCGACGCCAACGCCATCGCGCTCGTGCTGCCGGGCCAGGTGCCCGAGGGGCTGAGCGTGCCGGAAATCAAGGGCCCCACGATCTCGGTCATGGCGAACCCGGCCGCCGATCCGCAGTCGGGCCGCAAGCTCCTCGTGCTCGCGGGCCGCACGCCCGAGGAACTCGAGAGCGCCGCCTACGCGCTCGCGCTCGGGCAGGCCGGCATGGCGGGCAGCAGCGTGATGGTGAAGTCCGTCGATCTCGGCCCGGAGCGCAAGCCCTACGACGCGCCGAACTGGGTTCCCACCGACCGCCCCGTGCTGTTGCGCGAGCTGGTGACCGACCCGCAACAGCTCCAGGTGTCGGGCTACAACCCGCCCGCGATCCGCGTGAATATGCGCGTGCCCGCCGACCTCTACGCGTGGGCGCGGGGCAACGTGCCGCTCGACATCCGCTATCGCTACACGGCGCCTTCCGCGTGGAACGACTCGGTGCTCAACGTGAGCATCAACGATCAGCTCGTGCGCTCGCAGCGTTTGCGGCCCGTCACGCGCGCGTCCGACGAAGCGCGCATCAACGTGCCACTGCTCTCGGGCTCGGACACGCGTGCCGCGACCAATCTGGAGATTCCCGCGTTCCGCGTGGGCAGCGACAACCAGTTCCAGTTCCAGTTTCATATCGATTCGCAGAAAACGGGGCTGTGCACGTCCACCGCCACCGATGTCGCGCGCGCGGCCGTCGATCCCGACTCGATCGTCGACTTCAGCGGCTTCGCGCACTACACGGCGCTGCCCAATCTCGCCTACTTCGCGAACAGCGGCTATCCGTTCACGCGCATGGCCGACCTCTCCGACACGGCCCTCGTGATTCCGGACCAGCCGGACACGAAGGATCAGGAAGCCGTGCTCACGCTGCTCGGCCACATGGGCCAGTGGACCGGCCTGCCCTCGCTGCGCCTGACGATCGTGCCCGCAAGCCAGGTGGATACCGTGAGCGACCGCGACCTGCTCGTGATCGGCGTGGGCTCGGGCGCGCAGTTGCTCGAGAAGTGGGGCCGAGACCTGCCGCTTCTCATCGAGCGCGGCAGGACCGAAGTGACCACGCGCGATCAGCGCACCGGCTGGCCCGGCTGGCTTGGCGGCACCGAAGACGAGGACCCGACGCCGTCGGGACGCTCGATCGTCACGCTCGGTGGACCGATGGCGGCGCTGATCGGCTTCGAGTCGCCGCTGAAGTCGGGCAGGAGCGTCGTGGCGCTCGCCACCACCTCGTCGGCGCAGCTCGGCGACGTGCTCGACGCCCTCCAGGACAGCGGCAAGATCTCGCAGATCCACGGCGACCTCACGCTCGTGCGCTATGGCCAGGTCGAGGGTCTGCGCGTGGGCGATCGTTATTTCGTCGGCAATCTGCCGTGGTATGCGCGCGCCTGGGTGCATATTTCGCGCTACCCGTCGCTGATGGCGCTCGCGGGCATTCTGGCCGGTCTGATCGTTGCGCTCACCGTGTTCTGGGCGCTCGGCCGCATGGCCACCCGCCGCTCCGGGACCTGACCATGCGCCCGGTTTTGGCTACGCTCGCGCCCGCTCTGGCGCCCCGGCTTGCGCCCAGGCTCACGCGCTGGCTCGCGGCCGGCGCGCTCGCCTGCGCGCCGCTCGGGCCGCTCGGGCCACTTGCAGCGCTGACACTGCTGATGCCGGCTGCCGCAGCGCACGCGGCTGCGCCAGCCGCCAATGCCAACGCCGCAAAGTCCGCCAGCCCTGCCGCCTGCGCGTGGCCAGCATGGACCACCTTTCGCAGCACGCTGCTGAGCGCCGATGGCCGCGTGATCGACGCGAGCACGCCTCGCCAGGTGACCGTTTCCGAAGGGCAGTCCTACGCACTCTTCTTCGCGCTGGTCGCGAACGACCGGGCGAGCTTCGACAAGGTCCTCACGTGGACCGAAAACAATCTCGCGCAAGGCGACCTCGCCTCTCATCTGCCCGCATGGATCTGGGGGCGGCGCGATGTTGGCGAGGACGGCAAGCCCGTCGCCGCTTCGGGCGCTTCCGCTCCTGCGGCGGCCAGCGCCGCGCATGCGGGCGAGCCCCAGTGGGGCGTGATCGACAGCAACCCCGCCAGCGACGCCGACCTCTGGATTGCCTACACGCTGCTCGAAGCCGGGCGCCTCTGGAACGAGCGCCGCTACACAGCGCTCGGCACGGTGATGGCCCGCAACATCGTGCGCGAGGAAACCGCCGTGCTGCCGGGTCTTGGACGCACGATGCTGCCCGGGCCGGTGGGTTTCACGATCGGCAAGGACGGCTGGCGCCTGAACCCGAGCTACGTGCCTCTCCAGGTCATGCGGCGCTTCATGCTCGCGCTGCCGCAGGCGAGCGAATGGAAGGCGCTGCTGGCTTCCTCGGCGAGACTCGTCAACGAGACCGCGCCCAAGGGCTACTCGCCCGACTGGGTGGAATATCACGCGAAAGGCGGCTTCGCCCCCGACGCGCAAACGCACGCCGAAAGCGCGTACAACGCGATCCGCGTGTACCTGTGGGCCGGCATGCTCGCGGGCGACGACCCGCTGCGCGCGAGCACGCTCGCCACCTTCAAGCCGCTCGCGGACTTCGTCGGCGCACAGGGTTTTCCGCCCGAGCGCGTCGACACGACCACGGGCACACCGGGGCCGAACGAGGGCAACGGCGGATTTTCGGCCGCGGTTGCGCCGTATCTGGCGGCGCTCGGCCGCAATGATCTCGCCAACGCCCAGGCCGAGCGCAGCCGCACGCTCGCGCAGAAGTCGCCGCCTGGCTACTACAGCAGCGTGCTGATGCTGTTCGGCCTGGGCTACCTCGACGGACTCTATCATTTCGACGCGCAAGGCCGCGTTGCCCCAGCATGGACGAGCGCATGCCCCACGCCGCGCTGAACGCCCTCGCGTCTGCCCGCCGCGCCGCCCGTGTGCGCAGCGCGCGCCGTGAGGCGCGGCGCCTGGCTGCGTGCGCGATGCAGGGCGTCGCCAGTCCCGGCACGCCGCCGAACCGCTTGTTGGCGAACATCGCGCCGCTCGTCGCGCTGTTCGTCGCGGCGTCGCCGTATCCTGCCTCAGCGCAGACCGCGGCGCAGCCAGCGGCCAACGCCGCCACGCCAGCCGCCCAGGCCGCGCAACTGCTCTCGGCCGCGCGCATGTGGGAGGGCAAGAATCGTCCAGACGTCGCACTCGGGCTCGTGCAAAAAGCGCTGCTGTTCGACCCGCATCAGCCTGACGCACTGGCGTTGCTCGGCGAAATCGAGCTGCGCATGAACCGCCCCGCCGAGGCCGCCAAAATTCTCGCGCAGCTCAAGAAAATCGCCCCGAACGCGAGCGCGACGAAGGAACTGGACGACGCCTATCGCGTCGCGACGAGCGGCAAGATGGAGATGGCCCAGATCCGGCTGCTCTCGGCCGCCGGCAAGAGCGAGGAAGCCTCTGCACGCCTGCTCAAGCTCTTTCCGAACGGCGCGCCCGCAGGCGATCTCGCGCGCGATTACTACCGCATCCTGGCCGGCACGACAGCGGGCCGCGCGCAGGCGATCAGCGAATTGCGCACGCGCGTGAAGCAGAATCCGAACGATCCGCGCCTCGCGCTGATCCTCGGCGACCTGCTCACCGACCGCGCCGATACGCGCATGGAAGGCCTCAACCTGATCTACCACGTGTACCAGCGCCAGGACAGCAACCGCGCGCTCGCGCTCGAACTGTGGCGGCGCGCGCTCGGGAGCGCCGGGCACGACGATCCCGCGTATTACGTGTGGTATCTGCGCTATCTGCAGGAAGTGCCCGACGACACCGACGCGCAGCAGACCGTCGCCGATCTCGGCAAGAAGCTCGGCGCGAAGGGCCAGGCACAGGCGCTCGCCCAGGCGCAGAACCCGTCGGCGGTCATCACCGCACCCGCGCCCTCGCGTGCGGCCGCAACGAGCGGCGCTTCGACTCAAGCCCGCGCCCGTCCGGGCCCCGGCGCCGCCGACCGCGCGCGTGGCCTCGCGCAACTCGACCGCGGCGATCTCAAGGACGCCGAAACCTCGCTGCAAAGCGCGCAGCGCGCGAACCCCAACGACGGCGAAACCATCGGCGCGCTCGGCCTCGTGCGGCTGCGCGAAGGCCGCCACGACGAGGCGCGCGAACTGTTTGCGCGCGCCGTCAAGCTCGACCCGGACAACGCCGGCAAGTGGCGCAGCCTCGAAAAGACAGCCACCATCTGGGGCACCATTGCAAAGGCACGCGATGCCAATTCGCAGGGGAAACCGGAACAAGCCGAAGCGCTCGCGCGCGAGGCGCTCAAGCTCGATCCGGGCAATACGACCGCCAGCGACATTCTCGGCAGCGCGCTCATCGCGCAAAAGAAGTGGCCCGAAGCCGAAGCTGTGCTGCGCCCGCTCGTGAACGCCCCCAAGCCCGACATGGACGCACTGCGCGGCCTCGTGACGGTGCTGCGCGAAACGCATCGCGAAAACGAGATCGAACCGCTCATCGCGGCCACGACGCCACGCGTGAGCGGCTCGACGGCGGAGCTCAGGCGCCTGCACGCCGAGCTGCTCTCCATCCAGGCCGACCAGTTGCTGGCCGACAACCGCAAGAGCCCGGCCATCGCGAAACTCGAAGAGGCCGTGCGCCTCACGCCCGACGACGCCTGGACGCGCTTCACGCTCGCACGCCAGTATCGCGATCTGGGCCTGCCCGCACTAGGCCGCCAGGTCATGGAAGAGGGCCTGAAAGTCTCGCAGGCGCCCGACATGCGCTACGCCACGGCGCTTTATCTGAACTCAGTGGACGACATCGATGCGGCCGCCGCGCAACTCGACGCCGTGCCCGAGGCCGAGCGCAGCCAGGGCATGCGCGAGCTGATGGGCAACCTCGCCGCGCAGAAGAAGATCGCGCAGGCCCGCCAGCTCACCGCCCAGGGCAAGGAAGACGAAGCGCGCGCGCTGCTCGATTCCGCCGCCGCCGACGCCAACGCGGCCAACGACCCGCAGATGCTCGCCTCGATCGGGCGCGAGTGGATCGCGATCGGCGAGCCGGACCACGGCCTGAAGCTCGTGCAGGACTGGCTCGCGGCGCACCCCGACGACCCGGCGGCCAACGGCGCACGGGTGCGCTACGGCGAGCTGCTGGCGGCGGCCAACCGCGACGACGCGTGGGCGAACTGGATCGACGCCACGCGCGATCAGCCCGGCATCACCGAGGAGCAGCTGGCCAGTCTCGACGACCAGGAACTGCGCCTCGCGGTGCGCGAAACCGACCGGCAGATCGAAGCGGGCGACCTCACGGCCGCGCGCCACACGCTCGACGCCGTGCCCGACCGCCTCAAGTCGAACCGGCGCTGGCTGCTCGAAGAAGTGGATCTGCTCGAAGCGAAGGGTGACTACAAGGGCGCGATGGCCTCCGCGCAGAAGGTGCTCGCCACACAACCCGACGACGCCGATGCACGCCTCGCCGTTGCGCGTATGCTGGAGCGCATGGGCCGAGACCGGGAGGCCGCCGACATGGTGCGCGCAGTGCTCGCCGACACCGCGGAGAACGACATCGACACGCGCCTTGCCGTGGCGCGGCGCTTCACCGCGCTCGGGCTGAACGACGAGGCTTCCGCCGTGGTCGATCCGTTGCGCGAGCAGTATCCGGACAACCCGGACATCACGATCCAGGCGGGGCGCGTGGCGCAGGCACGCGGCAATTACAACGAGGCCGCGAGCCTCTATCGCACCTCGCGCACACAGGAACAGGCCGAAGGCACGCAGCCGGACGCCGACGGCACGACATCGGCCGGCCGCGCGCTGCAGAGCCTGGAAGACCGCAAGCAAGGGCAGGTCGCGACCGGCTGGTATCAGTCGAATCTCTCGGGCGACCCTGGCATTTCCGAACTGCACGCGACCGAAGTCCCGCTGTACGTGCGCATTCCGGACGGCTACACGGGCCACTATTTCTTCCACGCCGACACGGTCTACCTGAACGCCGGCACGCTGCCCGCCAACGATCTCGACACCGCGTTCAAGTACGGCAAGATCGCCGCGCTCGGCAACTCGGGGCTGTCGCCCGTGAACGAAACCGCCACCGGCGTCGCGCTCGCGGCGGGCTACGAGTTCAACGGCGCGAACAATAGCTGGCGCGCCGACATCGGCAGCACGCCGGTGGGCTTTCCGATCACGAGCGTGCTGGGCGGCATTCAGTACCGCCACGATTTCCAGAATAGTTCGTCGCTGTCGCTCGACGTCTCGCGGCGGCCTGTGACCGCCAGCCTCGTTTCCTATGCGGGAGGCATCGATCCGGTCACTGGCGAGAAGTGGGGCGGCGTGGTGCGCAACGGCTTCACCGTGCGCGGCGCGCAGGACTTCGGGCCCGGCACGATCTTCACGAGCATCGGTTTCGGCCTCCTGACCGGCACCAACGTGCAGACCAACCAGGAGTTCAAGGTACGCAGCGGCTACGACTGGTCCGTGTTCAAGCGGCCCGACCAGATCGTGTCGAGCGGCCTGATCCTCAACTACTGGAAGTACTCGAAGAACGAGCACAACTACACGTTCGGCAATGGCGGCTATTACAGTCCGCAGAGCTATTTTTCGATCGGCATTCCGCTCGACTGGACCGGCCGCTACAAGAAGCTTTCGTGGGAGATCGACGGATCGGTGGGCATGTCGTTCACCAACGAGAACCAGTCGCCGTTCTACCCCACGCGGCCCGGCTTGCAGGCTCAGGCGCTCGCGTTCATGAACGCCAACGATCTCGGCTCGCCCTTTTTCGGCGGCGGCTCGGGCGGCGGCTTCAGCTATACGATCGAGGCGGCGCTTGAATACCGCGTGACGGAGCACTTCGTGGTGGGCGGGCGCTTCTCGCTCGACCGCTCGCGCGACTACGCGCCGAACGTGGGCGTGCTTTACATGCGCTACTTCTTCTCACCGCAGAAGGGGCCGGTGCCGTTCCCGCCGCGGCCGGTCGTCCCCTATTCGGCCTACTGACGTGGCCACAGAGCGAGCGCGCATGACGACGATGAAACCCGCGACGATGAAATCCGTGACACGAGCGACACGATGAACGATCCCGCCACGCTTCCCGCAGGGCCCGCCGGCGCCAGCCGCGATACGCGCCGCTCGCTGTTCTCGCGTCTCGCGCGCCGCGAGCCGCTCGCGATCGACGGCCTGCCGCCTTCGCTCGCCTCGCTCGGCGCGGGCCAGGTGCACGTGGTCTACGCGAGCGCCTCGCCCGCGCGCGACGCGCTCTTCTGGCAAACCGCTGCAGCCGCGCTCTCGGGTCCCGCCACCGTGCTCTCCACGCGCGACGGCGCGAGCCTCGCGGCCACGTTGCGCGACCATGGCGTCGATCTCGACAAGAACGGGTCGACAAACGCGTGGGCAAACGTATGTGCGCTGCGGCCAATTCCGGAGCGCGACGGCGCGCAGGTGCTGATCGAAGCGCTCAACGCGCTCGCCGCGCAGTGCGCCGCGCCCGAAAGCCAGTTCTTCATCGAAGGCGCGGAGGCGTTCTTCAACTGGCAGGACCACGCCGCGCTCGCGAATCAGGGCGCGCAACTCGCAGGCTGGTGCGCGCAACATCGCTACGGCGTCCTGATGGTGGCAGCGCCCCCCGGCCTTGACGACAATCAGGAGCATCCCGAGCTGGCCGCCTTCCAGGCGCGTTTCGCGGGCGCCGCGCAACTGCACCAGGTGCAGGGTCAGTATCACTGGGAAGTGGCGTTCTGGCGCGCCGGCGACGCCGTGCACGGCAGCCAGAGCGTGCCGCTGCGCTTTTCCGCCGCCGATCACCGCCTTACCGTTTCCGGCGGCACCTTCGAAACCGAGATCGGCGAAGCCGGGCTGCTCGCGCCCGACGAAGGCCGCGTGATCGTTTCGCGCGACGCCATGTTGAACGAACGCGTACTGCCGCAGGCCTGGCAGATCGTCGACAACAACGAGGCCGCCGTAGCCGCGGCGCGCACCTCGGTCGCGGCCACGGTGATTCTCGATTTCAGCGTCAACCGCGACCTCGAAACGCTCGCGGAGCAGGTGCACACGCTGCGCCTGCAGTGCGGCGAAGCGCTCAAGATCATCGTGCGCGAGGACGCCGTGGCCATGCGCTACGAGTCGCTCATGCTCAACCTCGGCGCGAACCGCGTGATCGCGCGGCAAACGCCGCTCGCGCAGGTCGAGGCCATCGTCGACAGTCTGCAGGGCCAGGTGTATTCGCGGCCCATGCCCGCCGATTACCGTACGGCGCTCGCCGCCGTGGTGCATGGCGAGGAGAGCGGCTACGTGGGCGCGGCGCACTTCGTCGAGCTGGTGCGCGCGGCGGTGGAGCGCAGCCGCGTGATCCAGTTGCCGAGCGTGCTGATCCGCCTCGCACTGATGCCGGAAGTCGCGCACGTGGATGCGCTCAAGGCGTGCCAGCTGCGCCGGGCGGGCGACATCGTGACGGCGAGCGGCGACAGCCTCTACGTGTTCTTCTTCGCATGCCGCATGAGCGACGCCGACGCCGTATGCCGACGCGTATTCCAGCGGCCGCTCGCCGAGCTGTTTCAGGGCGAAGAGCGCTACGGCGACGGCCGCGCAATCACCGAGGCGCTGGAGACGCTCGCCGACGAGATCGACACCGCGCCACCGCCCGACTATTCGGGCTGGCTCGCGATCAACGAGGGGCAGCCCGCCGCGCCCGCAGCCGTCCCGGCGCAATCCAACGGCCAGACCGTGCCGCCAGCGGCGGCTTCCACGATCGCGCCTGGCGCAGCGACGGCGACCGCAACCGCAACCGCGGCGCAGGGCAACATCGCTCCCATAAATGGTGACCTGTTGTCCGCGCTCGACCCCGCCGCGCGCGGCGACAACGCGAAACCGCGAGCCGCGCCGCAGCGCGCGCCGCTGCCCCTCAAAGCATAGGAGAGCGACATGGACGTCTTTCTCGGTTACTTCGTCTGGGGTTTGATCCTCGCCGTGCCGCTCTACTTCATCGCCTGGCGTCTGCGTCTTGGGCGCTTCGTGCCCATGTGGCTGCGCCCCACGCGCTCGCGCCCGCTCCAGTTGCCGCCGCAGGTCGACGCCCTGCTGATTCGCGGCCAGCGCCGCTTCAGCCAGACGGGGCCGCGCCGATGAAAACCATCGCCATTGTCTCGAGCGTCGGCGGTGCGGGCCGCACCACGCTCACTGCGGCGCTCGCCGGTCTGCTGGCGGCGCGCGAGCACGTCGCGCTCGCCGCCGAATGCGACCCGCGCAACGTGCTGGCGTTGCATTTCGGGCTGCGCGAGCGCGCGCGCGAAGGCCTCGTCACGCATCTGGCGGGCGGCCCCGGCGCCGACGACGCCTGGTCGCGCGCCGCGCTGCAAAGCGATGATGGCGTGCTCGTGCTGCCATGGGGCAGCCTCGCGAACGCCGACGAATCCCTCGACGACGACGCCAGCGCCCTGCTCGACGCACGCCCCGGCTGGCTGCGCGAACTGCTCGGCCGCGTGGACTTGCCAGCGCACGCGATTGCGCTCGTCGACGCGGGCACCTGGCCCTCGGCGCACGCGCGCCAGGCGATCGATGCAGCCGACCTCGTGCTCGGCGTCCTCACGCCCTGCGCCACCGCGTGCGCAACGCTGCCGCGCCTGATCGCCGCGCTCGTGCGCGCCGGCAAGCGCAGCGTGTTCATCGCCAATGCGGTCGTGCCCGCGCGCCAGCTGCACACGGACGTCGTTTCGCTGCTGCGCGCGCGCCTTGGCGCCGCCATGCTCCCGTATCTCGTGCACGCGGACACCGGCGTGCCCGCAGCACTCGCCGCCGGCGAAAACTTCTGTCTGAGCGCGCCCAGTTCGCAAGCCGCGCACGACCTGAACGGCATTGCCTCGTGGCTGTCGCACTGGAGCGCGGGCGCAAGCCTCGACGCACCCGACGAACTGCTCGCGCAACATGCCGCGCGCGGGAGCACGCCATGATTCGCGAGCGGATAGTCGCGGCGTGGATCGCGTTTTGGGCGTCACTGCGTCGCCTGGGTGCGACCGCGCTCAATCTCGCGCCCGACGCGCCAGGTGGCCAGTGGCTGCTGCGCGCCTTCTTCCGGCCGCCGCGCGAAGGCCAGCGCGACGTGCCCGCGCTCGCCTTCGCGCGGCTCGGCAAGGACATCCGTCAGCGGCTGAATATGGGCCGCGACGACACCGCCGGCGCCTGGCTGCTGCGCCTTTTCCTGCGCCCGCGCCGCGCGCGGCAGCGACTGGCCGCCGACCTGCGCAAGCTTCACAAGGCGCCGCAAGGACACCATCGCTTCGCACTGCGCGCGCGGCTCGACAGGCGGCTCGAACCCATCTATCGTCGCGCCGCGCGCGCGAGCGCGGCTGTCGGCGCACGACTGCCCGACGTGCCGTGGGAAGGCATCGAGCAGCGCCTCGAGAAGCTTTCGGCAGCGCTCGACAGCGTGCCCTTGCTGCGCCAGTGCCTCTTGTGGCTCGCGTTCATCGCGGCCGTCGCCGTGTGCACGACGCCGCTGCCGTTCGCGGGCCAGGTGCTGCTGTTCCTGCTCGTGTACGCGGTGGTGATGATCGCGCGCCGCCTGCCGGGCCGCCTCGCCACCATGCTCATGGTGATGCTCTCGATCCTCATGACGGGCCGCTACGTCTGGTGGCGCAGCACACAAACGCTGCATCTTTCGAGCCCCGCCGAGGCGATCGTCGGCTACATCCTCTACGCAGCCGAGCTTTACACGTGGATCGTGCTGATCTTCGGCTACGTGCAGACTGCCTGGCCGCTGCGCCGCAAACCGCAGCCGCTGCCGGACGACCCCGCCGACTGGCCGACCGTCGATATCTATATTCCGACCTACAACGAGTCACTTTCGGTGGTGCGGCCAACCGTGTTCGCGGCCAGTTCGATCGACTGGCCGCGCGACAAGCTGCGCGTCTACATTCTCGACGACGGCGACCGCGACGAATTTCGCGATTTCGCGCGCGAGGCGGGCGTGGGCTACCTGCGCCGCGACGAGCACACGCACGCGAAGGCGGGCAACATCAATCACGCCATGCCGCTCACCCAGGGCGACTACATCGCGATCTTCGACTGCGACCACATTCCCACGCGCTCCTTCCTGCAGACCACCGTGGGCGTGTTTCTCGCCGATCCGAAATGCGCGATGGTGCAAACGCCGCACCACTTCTTCTCGCCCGATCCGTTCGAGCGCAATTTCGACACGTTCCACCGCGTGCCCAACGAAGGCAGCCTCTTCTACGGCCTGATCCAGGACGGCAACGACTTCTGGGACGCCACGTTCTTCTGCGGCTCGTGCGCGGTCATCAAGCGCTCGGCGCTCGAGCACATCGGCGGGATCGCGACCGAGACCGTGACCGAAGACGCCCACACCTCGCTGCGGCTGCATCGCCACGGCTATACCTCGGCCTACCTGCGCACCGTGCAGGCGGCGGGCCTCGCCACCGATAGCCTCGCCGACCACATCGGCCAGCGCATTCGCTGGGCGCGCGGCATGACGCAGATCTTCCGCATCGACAATCCGTGGATCGGCAAGGGCCTCTCGTTCTTCCAGCGCATGTGCTACAGCAACGCCATGCTGCACTTCTTCTACGGCTTCCCGCGCCTCATCTTCCTCGTGATGCCGGGCGCGTACCTGTATTTCGGACTGCACGTCATCAACACGCCAGCGCCCGTGATCCTCGCCTACGTGGTGCCGTATCTGGTGATCGCCGCGATCGCCAACTCGCGCATCCAGGGGCGCTACCGGCACTCGTTCTGGGCCGAGGCCTACGAGTCGGTGCTCGCGTGGTACATCGTGCTGCCCACTACCATGGCCTTCATCAACCCGAAGCTCGGCAAGTTCAACGTGACCTCGAAGGGCGGCCATATCGAGCACGAATATCTCGACTGGACGATCTCCAAGCCCTATCTCGTGCTGCTTGCGATCAACGTGTGCTCCGTGCTCGCGGGCATTGGCCGCCTCACGATCTGGCAAACCGAAGAGCCCGCCACGGTGGTCATGAACCTCTTCTGGGCCGGCGTGAATCTCACGATTCTCGGGCTTGCGCTCGGCGTGGCCAAAGAAGCGAAGCAGGTGCGCGTGGCGCACCGCATTCCGCTGCGCGTGCCCGCCATGCTCACGCTGCCCGACGGGCGCACGCTCGCCTGCAAGACCGAGAACTATTCGATGGGCGGCCTCGGCCTCGTGCTGCCCGCCGACGCCGTGGCGAAGCTCGAGCCCGGCGAGCGCATCAACGTGACGCTCGCGCGTGGCGTGCTGGAGCACGACTTCCCTGCCGTGGTCGCGCGACTCGTCGACCGCCGCCTCGGCGTGCGCTTTACCGACATGACAGTGGAGACGGAGCGCAAGCTCGTGGAATGCACGTTCGGCCGCGCCGACGCCTGGCTCGAGTGGGAAGACGTGCCGCCCTCCGATGCGCCGCTGCACGGCCTCATGCAGTTGATCGAGCTGAGCTGGCAAGGCTACATGCGGCTCATCGACGCGTTCTTCGACGCGCTGGAAAACCTCTTCACGCGACGCCGGGCCGGCCAGGCCCGCCAGCCCTGATAACCGCAACCGCCACATCAAGCCGCTACACCCTGGAACGCGAAACACTATGGGTCTCTGGAATCTCTACTTCCTCGCCAAGCTATATCTCTACTCGATCGGCACGCTCAAGCCCGAGTGGTGGATGAACTTCGCCTTCGCCGTCCTGCTGCTCGTGCCGCTGCACAAGCGGTGGCTGCGTATTGCGCGCGATGTGATCGCCGTTGTCGTGGGTATCTCCATTGCGTACCACGAGTCGAGCATGCCCGACATCGGCCGGGCGATCTCGCAGATCCCGGTGCTCCTCACTTTCACGCCTTCGTATATGTTCGAACTCACGCGGCGCGTGATTTCGCTTTCGATGGTCGTGAGCGCGGTGCTTGCCGTGCTGCTCTACTTCCTCATCAACCGCTGGGTGCGCGTGACGACACTCGTACTGATTGCGCTCGTCGTCATGCCGATCTGGCAGGGCGTGGGCACGTTCGTCGCGAATGCCACCGCCAACGCCTCGCTCGCCAGCAACGGCGACGAGGACGGCGGCACGGGCAAGAAGCGCGACGAGCAGTCGGGCAGCTACGACCAGCAGCTAGCAGCGTTTCGCGCCAACGAGGAAGGGCGGCATGTGAACTTCACGCCGCTCACCACGGACGCGAACGCGCAGTTCGACATCATCGTGGTACACATTTGCTCGCTCTCGTGGGACGACATGGATGTCGTGAAGATGCGCAACAACCCGCTCTTCTCGCGCTTCGACTATATCTTCCAGAACTTCAGTTCCGCCGCGAGCTATAGCGGTCCCGCCGCCATTCGTGTCTTGCGCGCCACCTGCGGGCAGGAGCCGCACAAGTCGCTCTACGACCCCGCGCCGCCTGAATGCCACCTGTTCGCACAGCTTGCGCAGGCGGGCTATAAGCCGCAGGCGCTACTCAACCACAACGGCCGTTTCGACAATTTCCGCGGCACGGTGATCAATGAAATGGGCGTGCCGGGCGTGACGATTCCCTCGAACGAAGGCCTGCCCGAAGCGATGAAGGAGTTCGACGGCTCGCCGCTGGTCGGCGACTACGACGTGCTCGCGCGCTGGTACAAGCAGCGTGTGTCCGCAGGCGGCGGTCCGGTCGCGCTCTACTACAACACGGTCTCGATGCACGACGGCAACCGCCTGCCGGCCCCCAACACCAATCTCACGAGCCTGCAGTCCTACCCGATCCGCCTGCAGAATCTGCTCGGCGACGTCGACAAGCTGATCAATCTCGTCGCGCAGTCGGGCCGCCGCGCCGTGATCGTGTTCGTGCCCGAGCACGGCGCGGCGCTGCGCGGTGAAGAAAACCAGATTGCCGGCATGCGCGAAATTCCCACGCCGAACATCGTCCACGTGCCGGTGGGCGTGAAGGTGGTGGGTCTGCCGGCCGGCAGCGAGCACACCGGCGGCGTGACGACGATCGACACACCCACGAGCTATCTCGCGCTCGCGCAGCTACTCGCGAATCTCGTCGCGCAAAGCCCGTTCGCCACGGGCGCGCCGCCGCTCGCCCAGTACGCGAACAACCTGCCGCAAACGCGCATGGTGGGTGAAAACGAAGGCACGGTGACGATGACGACGCCCACCGGCTATGTGATCCATACGCCTGACGGCGTGTGGGTGGAGGGCAAGTAATGGCGATACGCTTGTGGGGGTCCGGCCGGCGTTCGCGCAGCGGTCCTGCGCTGCCGAGCGATATCGACGCGCTCGCGCGCCTCGTCGAGGGCGTGGACCGCGACCGCTATCTCGACGTTCAGGCCGAGGACGCCTGGCAGGCGGCCGCGAAACGCTGGCCGCTCGTGGCGGACGTGCTGGAGCTGCCCGTGGAGGGTGGGAAAGGCTGAGTCAGCGTGCGCATTCGCTGGTTGCGCGCTCCGGAGCGCACCACGCTTGCCACATCTGCCGGTAGGCGGCTTCCATGTTTCGCGTGAAGCGTGCGCCGTCCATGAGCGGCGAGACTTCCATGCGTGCGCGCAGACCCGCACGCAGCGCGGCGAGGCGCGACACATCGCGCGCGAGCGCCGTCACCGCAGCCACGTACCCGGCATCGCTTGCCGCCGCCAGTTCCGGCAACCCCAGATTGGCAAGCAGGCAAAGCCCCGCGCGGCTCACCGCCGAACGGCCGTAGCGCGTGGGCACCGGCACGCCCATCCAGAAAGCATCGAGACTCGTGGTATGGCCGTTGGCCGGAAACGTGTCCAGCGCGATGTCGATCCGCTGGTAGATGCGCAGATAGTCGGCGCGCGACTGAAAGCCCACGTAGCTCACGCACGCCGGATCGATGCCGTGCGCCCCGAGACGCACATTCAAGCGCTCGCGCGCACTGCCGGGCGGCGCCATCAGAAGAAGCCGCGCGCGTGGCAGCGCGGCGAACACGCCGGACCACAGCGCCAGCGTAGCGTCCGTGAGCTTGCAGGGATTGTTCAGGCATCCGAACGTAATGTGTCCAGCCGTGAGCGCCGGCAACGCGTTCACTTCCACATCGGTTGCCAGCGGGTCATAGCACCAGAACGCGTCGGGCAGGCGCAGCGAACGTTCGGTGTATTGGTCGTCGATGTGCGGCTCGCCCTGCGGGTCGAGCCAGGGGTCGGTGAGACGCCATCCGATCGAGGGGCTGCCCGTCGTGCCGGGGTAGGCAAGCCACGCCACCTGCACCGGCGCAGGGCGCCGCGCGAACAACAGGCGCCGTACGCCGTCCATGTGCATTGTGAGATCCACGAGCACGTCGATGCGATCGTCGCGAATCTGCTGGACGAGGCGCGCGTCGTCGAATTCGTGCGCGTCGCGCCAGACATCGGCGAAACCGCGCAGCCGGGCCGTCACGTCGTCGGTCTGCGCGCTCAGCGAGTAGCAGAAAATTTCGAGCGCCTCGTGATCGTGATGGCGCAGCAGCGGCGTCGTAAAAAGCGACTGGCAGTGATTGCGAAAGTCCGGCGAGACATAGCCGATGCGCAGCCGCCGCGCGGGTTCGGGCGTGTTCGCATGGTGCGCTCCCGCGCTTGCGGCCAGCAGCGCCGCTTCGTGCCGGGCCGAGAACTGCTCAGCTTCGGCACGCAGCGCGTGGCCGTCGTCGATGGCGAACATCAACGACCACAGCAAGTTGCTATTCGCGCCGGTGTGCGCGGGATCGCAGGCCATGGCGCGGCGATAGCAGGCGATCGCCTCGTCGATGCTGCCGGACTTGCTGCACGCATTGCCGAGATTGAGGTGTGCTCCCGCGAAATCCGGCTTGAGTTCGATAGCGCGCGTGAACGCTGCGCGCGCCTCGTCGATGCGGCCCGTCTGCATCATCAGGTTGCCCAGATTGTTCCACGCGGACACCCTGCCCGGTTCGCGTTCGAGCGCGCGTTCGAGTGCGGCCTGCGCTTCGTCGATACGGCCCGCGCCCAGCAGCACGCAGCCCAGATTCGTAAGCACGTCGACCGAGTCCGGCGCGAGCGTATGAGCATGTTCGAGCACGGCCAGCGCTTCGGTATTGCGGTTCGTGGCGAGCAGCACCTGCGCGAGATTGTTCCAGGCATTCACATGGCCGGGCGATAGTTCCAGCGTGCGCCGCAGTACTGCTTCCGCGCGCATGAACTCGCCGGACTTGTACAGCATCGTCCCGTAGTTGAAATGGATGGCCGCATGGGCGGGCGCTAGTGCGACGGCACGCTCGAAACGGCGCGAGGCCTCGGCGCAATTTCCCGCTTCGCCGTAAAGGTGGCCCAGATTGTTTAGCGCCACTGCGAAGTCCGGTCGCAGATCGATCGCGCGATGCAGCGCGCGGATCGCGATATCCCGGTCGGCAGCGCACTGACACGTCATGGCGAGGTTCACGAGAAAGACCGGGTCCTCCCGCTCGGCGAGCGCGCGTCCGATGAGCACACGTGCAGCGAGCGGATCGCGCCCGTTTTCGATCAGGCCAGCCAGGTTCAACGCGTCGGCGTCGTGCGGATTTGCGGCGATCAGGCGCTCGCACAAGGCGCGTGCCGTTTCCGTTTCACCGCGCTGCCACGCGGACTCGGCAGCGGCGAAGGTTGCCTGCGTCGCCTGAGCGTGCGGCGTGGCGGGGTGGGAAGCTTGGGGGGTCGACATGATGATGAACGCTTCCATGGCTTCGGACAGCGAGCGTCCGAAGATGGCGATGCGTGTAGACGCGTAACAGTCGATCGTTGCCGCGTCTCGAAAATGGCGGTCTGGACTGCGTCAGTTGTGGTGCCAAGCCGGGCTGGCTTGCCCTGCAGCGCGATCAAGGGCCGCCCTGCTGCGCGTGCGGCAGCTTTTGCTCGACGGCAACCAGCGCCGTAGCGCCCGTGCCGATGCACGCCGCTTGGCGGGTCGTCGCACCGGTTCCTCAGTGATCCCTATGATCCTTGATGTGGCGCGCTTGTACTTCAGTAACCGAATCGAACAACGCCTCGGCACGCGCCAGTTCGTCTAGCGCGTGGTCGAGCCGCGATTGTGCGGCGCCATAGGCAAGCGGCGCGACGTCGTCGTCGCGGATCTCGGCGCGCAGGGCGCGAAATGCCCGGTCGACGTTGCGGCTCGCCTCAAAAAAGCGTTGCGCGGCCTCGGCTTCTTGTGAACGGATGTGAATCGCCATGGAAGAGTTCCATCGTGAGCTGCGTCCAGTCTCCCGCCCGGGAGACGTGGCGCGTTCTTGCGCCGCCAAGCCGTGAAGACGCCGTGTGCTCGGCAGGCGGCACGTCGAAAAGATCGAGCGTTACGCCACGCGCTTGCTGCGCGCTGGCCTCGCTGCGCACGCGTTTGGTGAGATCCGAGTAGGTGTCGAAGTCGCCCATGCGCGACGCCTCGTGAATTGCCGCGAGATCGCGCGCCTTGACGAGCGTGGGCTGCGTGAGCCGCACAAAGTACGGCGCCTCCAGCTCCGCGGTGAACACGAGCGGATGGCTCTTGCCGCCCGCCTCGGCGGCACGCTCGACGCAATCCACCACGACCGTGCCCTGCGAGCGGCCGGGCGGCTTCGCCGTGCTCACGCTGCGCAGCCGCTCCGGAAACACCCGCAGCGAACTGCCGACGCTGAGCTCGGTTGGCGAGACGCACACGAGCGCGTAGTGATGCTCGCGCGCGGCGCCCGACGGCAGCGCGGCGCTGCTCGTCACGAACACGTGCTGCGGAAGCTGGCGCACCTGGCCGCTCGCATCGACCCACGCATTCCAGACAACCACGCCGGCACGCTTGCCGCGCTTGTCTTGCGCGGCGCGCGGGCGGCTCGCCGCCGGCGAGAACAGGGCGAGGAGCGAGCCAGTGCGCAGCGCGGCGACCTGAGCGCTGCTGCCGAGCGACTGGCCGATGCCCCACAGGAAGCGCCCGCCGCCCTGCCGACGCTCCCACTCCTTGCGCAGGACCAGTGTGGGGAGATCAACGCCAGCCTCTGGCCCGATACGGGACCAGCAGAACGTGGGCGGTAGGTGTTTCAGTGCCATCGACTTCCTCGGAATGCAGTCGCTCACCGATTTCGGCGAGCAATTCAATAACCGTTACTGTATAGGTATAATGCATGACATGGAAGCCCCAGATACTCATTTTCCGGTGCAGGAACTGCTGCGGCGGTTATCGGACGATTCACGCTCGGCCAGCGAAATTGCGCGACTTTCCGGGGTCAGTCAGCCTACTGTCTCGCGTCTTCGCACGTCGAACGGGCGACGGGTACGTCGGAGCGCGTCATTCAATAAGCTATGCAGTTTCTACGGTGTGAAGGCACCGCCGTCCAGTCGGCACGCGGCCGCCTATAACGAATTGCTGCGCAATGCGATCGTCGAGGCGTGGGACGGCTCGGAAGAGCACGGCCGCGCGCTGCTCGTCGTCATCAAGGGCTTGAAGGAGTTGAGGGAACGGCCCGCGTAGATTCAATGGGGCGGGCGGGACGATGCATATTGCGCGAGCGCGCAAAGGTAACCTTCTATGGGAAATTCGCCCTGCATTTCGGGGTTGCAGGGGCGTCACGAATGGTGCGGAAGCTATGGCTGGCCGGCGAATCCCCATATTTGGTGACCTTGGCGTTCTCCTGCGCCGCGGATGACTCAAACGTATGATGTGAGGGCACACACGGCAGCCGCCCGTTCGCAATGTTTGACATTTGCCACCAAAGCACCGCGTCCATCATGTCCGCCGACACTGCCACCACCCACACGAATGCTCCCGCCACTTTGCGCGGCCAGTGCCTTTGCGGCGCCGTGCGCTATGCGGTAACGAATGCCTTCCGCTACGCATTCAATTGCCACTGCTCGCAGTGCCGCCGCGCGACGGGTTCCGCGTTCAAGCCGTTTGCGGGCATCGAAAGCGAGGCGCTGCGGCTCACCGCGGGCGAAGGACAGACGCTGGTCTACGGCGATCCGCAGGCCGCCCATGACGTGCATTGCGGCCGCTGCGGCTCGCTTCTCTATTCAGTTGTGCGCGAAGGGGCGTATGTGCACGTGACGCTCGGCACGCTGGCCGATACGCCGGACATCCGGCCCACCGGCCATATTTTCGTGCGCTCGAAGGCACCGTGGTTCGAGATCGCCGACTCGCTTCCCCAATACGACGAATTCCCGCCCTGACGCTGCGCGCCGCGTTACCGCAGGCGTGCGTGACAGCAACCATACCGGTATCGCTGCACGACTGCCTGTCGGTGCGTTGACCCGCTAGTCTCGAAGCATCCCTTCCTCTTGTCCGCAAGGACTCGGAGCCCCATATGGACTGCAGGACGATCGAGACGTACACGAGTGGCGCCGCGAGCTACGCAGCCGAATGGGCGAACCAGCCTGCGCCCGACGACCTCTATGCGCGTCTCACGCTGTATTTCCGGCCCCAGGAAAGGACAGTCGACATCGGGTGCGGATCGGGCCGCGACGGGGCGTGGCTGAACGCACACGGTTATCCCACGGCCGGCTACGACGCATCGGAGGGGCTGGTCAGACAGGCGGCGGCTGGATACCCGCAATATGACTTCGGCCTTGCCACGCTGCCCGAGCTGAAAGGCGTATCCGCCGCGAGCTTCGACAACGTCCTCTGTGAAACCGTGATCATGCATTTGCCCATCGGGCAGTTCGGCCCAGCCTGCCGCCGCCTCGTCGAACTGCTCAAGCCCGGCGGCGTGCTGTACCTGAGCTGGCGCGTAACCGGAGGCGGCAGCGCGCGCGATCCAGCGGGACGTCTATATAGTGCCTTCGACCCTGCACTCGTGACCGACGCGCTCGAGGGCGCGACCATCGCGCTAGACGAGGAGGCGTTGACATCCTCCCCGCCCTAAAGGAGACAGGGATTCCTTCCGGCGCGTAAGCACCTTATAGGCGGGTTCCTGCTTCGTCGGGTGGCCTGACTGCGCCATCCCTCCACAGGCAATAACGGCATGTCCTGCCGCTAGAACATTGAGCGCGCCAACGTGGTCGGCGTTCGCCTCGTGTCCGCACTCGACGCACTTGAACAGCGCTTGCGTCTTCCGGTTGTCCTTCGAGACATGGCCGCAACACGGGCACGTACGGCTCGTGTTCTTCGGGTCTACCGCGACGAAAAAGCCGCCGCGCCATGCCGTCTTGTATTCGAGTTGGCGGCGGAATTCGCCCCAGCCCTGGTCGAGAATCGACTTGTTGAGGCCGGACTTCGCGCGAACGTTGCGTCCTGGTGCGTCTGCCGTGCCCTTCGCCGACTTCGACATGTTGCTGATTTTCAGGTCTTCGAGCGCAACCATTGCGTGGTTTTTGCTGATTGCGTTCGATGCCTTGTGGAGGAAATCAGCGCGAGCGTCCGCGATACGCGCGTGGATGCGCTGAATGCGGGCCTTCGCTTTCTTCCAGTTGCTACTGCCTTTGACCTTGCGGGCCATCCGGCGCTGATACTTCGCAAGCCGCTGCTCGTGCTTGCGGAACGACGCGAGCGGCGCGATGTATGAGCCATCCGACAACGTCGCGAAGCGAGCCACACCCACATCGATACCGACAGCCGGGCCAACCGGAACCGGCTGCTTTACCTCGCGACGCGTGAGAATCGACACGTACCACTTACCCGCGCGAAGCGATACGGTAGCGCTACGGACCTCGCCGAGCACCGTACGACTGTTCCGGTAGCGAATATAGCCGAGCTTGGGCACGAACACGCGGCCATTGTCGCGGTCCAGCTTTATCTGCTTCGGGTCCGGATACCGGAAGCTGTCGCCCATTCCCTTGCGCTTGAAACACGGGAATTCCGCGCGCTTTTCGAAGAAGTTGACGAACGCCCGCTCCAGGTCCTTCAGCGTCTGCTGCTGAGTATGGACCGGACCATCCTTCATCCACGGCGTATCGGGGCTATTGCGCCATTGCGTGAGCCGCTTGCACAGGCCAGCAAAGCCGACGAACTTCTGACCGGCTGCGTGGTTTTCCTTCTGAAACGCCAGCGCCTTGTTATAGACGAACCGGCACGCACCGGCGAACTGGCGCATCTTGTGCGCCTGCTCGCCGGTCGGCATGAGTTCGAATTTGAAGGCTTGAAGGCGCTCCATGTCGCGCACTATATTTTGGCCCTTGAAACTACGCAAGAGGGAAATATGGGCCGCCCACGACGATCCGCCCAAGGTCGCCGTGTCGGCGCTCGTGAACAGCCTGAAGGGGGGTTTCGAGCCGGATGATTCGGCAGAAGAACTACCCGTCCATCCGGCGCAAGCTGTGGGGCGATGCGCTTTGGTCGCCGTCCTACTTTGCGGGGTCGTGCGGCGGTGCGCCTATCGCGGTTGTGCGTCAGTACATTGAACAGCAGCAGACGCCGCATTAAGGCCGTAGAAGGACGGCTACGCCGTCCGCGCTATCCTCCCCGCCGTGAACGACAGCGCTTGCCGCGCTTCCCGGTCAACCGCTCTTCCGGCAAACGCGTTCAACGTATTGTCGCGATTCGTACGTGAGCGTTGCTACGTGCGGTGAACGGATAACGGGGAAGTATCGGAAAACCAGTTGGGAACAAAGGTGCACCATGCGCCCGGCGAGTGACAAATACGTGAACTATTCGCTTGAAAAATGGTCTAAGGGACTCATGTAGGAAATATGTAAGGCGGAGCGTTAGCAAGCGGTACGACCCTGAAGGCGGACAATGTGCCGCAAACACGACGATTCGGGTTGCCTCGCATGCCGTAACGCACTACCATACGCGGTCTTTCTGCATTGCACGAAAATCCAGGCCGCCACGTCTCCAGACGTTTGGCGCTCGCTTGGCGGGGCCGGCATGCGCCCCCGCCCACTCCCCTGCAATTTCGTCATCGCCAGGACGCCACGCCGCTGGCGCGTGACCCTTTTTGCCCTTGTCGGGCTATCCCTTCGAGGAGAATGTATTGACAAGCCATGACCGGGACGACGCGCTGACCTCGTCTGCCCGCCCCGCACGCCGCTCGTCCAAAGACAAGTCCGGCGATACGACGCCCATGGACGCAGGCTCGCAACTCGAAAAACGCCAGCATCAGATGCGGGCGCTCATCAAGCTCGGCCGCGAACGCGGTTATCTGACCCACGCGGACATCAACGACCATCTGCCCGACAACTTCGCGCAGACGGCCGCGCTGGAAACGATCGTCGCCACGTTCAACGACATGGGCGTGCAAGTGTACGAACAGGCGCCCGACGCCGACACGCTGCTCCTGAACGAAGATTCCCGCGCCGACCAGCAGGCCGACGACGAAGCCGACGAAGAAGTCGAAGTCGCGCTCTCGACGGTCGACTCCGAATTCGGCCGTACCACCGACCCCGTGCGCATGTACATGCGCGAAATGGGCTCGAGCGAGCTGCTCACGCGCGCCGGCGAAATCGAAGTGGCCAAGCGCATCGAAGACGGCCTCCAGGAAATGATCCAGGCGATCGCGGCGTGCCCGTCGATCGTCGCGACCATCCTTGCCGACGCCGACCGTGTCGCGGCTGAAGAAATGCGCATCGACGAACTCGTCGATGGCATCGGCAGCGACGAAGCCGCGCCGGAACCGGCCGTGGCCGATGCCGACGCCGGCGAAGACGTCGACGCACAAGCCGCTGACGTAGAAGAATCGGACGATTCGAGCGACGACGAAGACGACGCCGACGCTGACAACAGCAAGGCGAACGAAGCCCTGCTCGCGCAGTTGAAGGCAGACAGCCTCGCAATCTTCGCGCGCGTTCGCACGCTGTTCGAACAGATGGCCTGCACGTCGGACGCCAATGCGCGTGCGTCGGCCGCAGAGATGAAGATCTGCGCCGACATCCAGACGGAACTCGCGCCGATCCGCTTCACGGCTCGCACCATCGACCGCCTGTGCTCCCTGCTGCACGAACAGGTCGCGCAAATTCGCGCGATCGAGCGCAATGTGCTCTCCATCGTCGTCGATCGCTGCGGCATGCCGCGCGAAGCCTTCGTCGAGCAGTTCCCGGGCCACGAAACCGATCTGGAGTGGGGCGTGCGCGCCGCAGCCGCGTCGAGCAAGTACGGTCCTTCGATCGAGCGCAGCCTGCCGGCTATCCAGGCCGAGCAGCGCAAGCTCGCCGAGATCGAAGCCGCTGCGTCGCTGTCGCTGCAACAGATCAAGGCGATCAATCGTCGCATGACCGTCGCCGAATCGAAGATGCGTCAGGCGAAGGGCGAGATGGTCAAGGCCAACCTGCGTCTCGTGATCTCGATCGCGAAGAAGTACGTGAACCGCGGCATGCAGTTCCTCGACCTGATCCAGGAAGGCAACATCGGCCTGATGAAGGCGGTGGACAAGTTCGAATATCGCCGCGGCTGGAAATTCTCGACGTACGCGACGTGGTGGGTGCGTCAGGCCGTGACGCGTGCGCTCGCCGACCAGGCGCGCACGATCCGCGTGCCGGTGCACATGATCGAAACGATCAACAAGCTCAACCGCATCTCGCGCGAGATCCTGCAGCAAACGGGCATGGAAGCGCATCCGGCGGACCTGGCCGCGCGCATGGGCATGACCGAAGAGAAGGTGCGCGGCATCCTCAAGATCGCCAAGCAGCCGGTCTCTCTCGAAAGCCCGGTGGGCGACGACGGCGACGCGACGCTCGGCGACATGATCGAGGACGCAGGCTCAGCCTCGCCGGCCGATGCCGCGATCCACGCGAACATGCGCGCTGCCATCGACGAGGCGCTCAAGGCGCTCTCGCCGCGCGAAGCGAAAGTGCTGCGCATGCGCTACGGTATCGACACGACTTCGGACCACACGCTCGAAGAAGTGGGCAAGCAATTCGACGTGACGCGCGAGCGTATTCGCCAGATCGAGAGCAAGGCAATGCGCAAGCTGATGCATCCGAGCCGCGCGGACAAGCTGCGCCCGTTCCTGGAGCGTTAAGCAGTTTATTGCTGCGCTTTGGTGGTGTAATGAAAAAGCCCGTCACGTATGTGACGGGCTTTTTGTTTTGCCATTCGAGAGTGGACACGATCTGCTATCGCCATTACCTGGAAAGTGGGCCATCGCGCAAATCTAGGTCATCGGCAGTATCAACGTTGACGCGCTGTCTCTCGTTCCACACGGTGGTTTCTCCCGGGCGCATTATCAGCATGTGGAGCGGCCCCACGTATCTGAGGACACGAGGACTCTCTTAAAATAAGGGATAGTCTTGTGCCTAACAGTAAGCCTAGTCATTACGTGGAACCCATCGAAATTCTGACCGAGCCGGAGCGCCGTCGTCGGCGCACCCCGCAGGAAAAAATCGCCATCGTGCAGGAAACACTGGAGCCGGGAGCGTCCGTGTCGGGTGTGGCGCGCCGGCACGGCGTCAACGCAAACCAGGTGTTCGGCTGTCGTTCCATATGTTGGCGAAGTCATCCGCGAGGGCGCGGATACGAGTGCGGGCCTCATCGCAGAGTAGTTTCTGGTCTGACTGTCGTAAGCGATCATGTTCTTGCTGTAGTGCGGTCGAGCCGACGCAGGCGGTCGTTCCAGTCGGCCTCCAGCGTATCGGCAACCATCCGGTTTGCGGGATCGACATTCATATAACGACGGCGGGCGAGTTCTGCTTCGTAACGCGCGCGCTCCAGTTGTTTCAGACGCATGGAGTTGGCTTGCTCGATACGTCCGGCGATCTCGTCTTCGACAGCGAGGGCTACTTCGATGGCGGCCGGCCCCACCGTCTCCATGAGCAATAGACCAATGGCATCATCGACTGCGCGCCCACGTACCGACTGGCACGGCTTACCCGCATCGTGAGCGGCAACGTCGTGACATACGTAGTATGGTTGAGCTGGGTGACCAGTTGGCCACGCTCGTCGTAGAACATGACACGGTCCTCTCCCCAGTTAATGCGCCGGGTAGCCAGCTGGATGCGAGTGCCGCGTAGTGGGTGAAAGGGATGGGTGATCTCGACCGTTACGGTCGCGCAACCGTCGTCACGACAAGCAGTTGCTGACTTACGATAATGGCATGGCCGAATCGTTCGTGAAGACGATGAAACATAATTATGTCGCCTACATGGACAAGCCCGACGCACGAACGGCGCTCTCGCGTCTGGCTATCGCGTTTGAACACTACAATGAGCGCCACCCGCATAAAGCCCTGAAATACCGCTCGCCTCGCGAGTTCAGGCGCGCTGCGGTGCCATCAACCTAACGGTGTCCGCGTGTCCTGTGTTACAGGGGCAACTCCAGCATGATCATCGACGAGCGTATCGTGGCTGCGGCGTCGGCAGTGCGTGACTTGCGGAGCTGAGAATTGGTTTAAAGCGGTTGGATACGTAAAGCTGGAAGTGACGAGCGGCAATTACCGGACAGACGCATATCTCTTTTGCGCGCGGCAGGGCGATTTGCACGAAGGGCAAGGATTCGTCAGGGAAAAGGCGTAACAGTTCTACACGTGGCCGCCGCCCAAACGCCAGAACCCCGGTTCTCTTTCGGAGACACCGGGGTTCTGGACGTTGCAGCATGAGGAGCCTGACGATTACCTACTTTCACACGGGCAATCCGCACTATCATCGGCGTGGAGTTGTTTCACGGTCCTGTTCGGGATGGGAAGGGGTGGGACCAACTCGCTATGGTCATCAGGCATGACGGGTTGCTGCGTCGCCTTTGCAGGCGCCACAGCCAATCTGGAAGAAGCGTAAAGAGGGTGTTGCTGAATTGGGGTTGTGTTGTTTGGATCGGCACAACACGTGATCACTCAACCATGCGTGTCTGAAACACACCTGTTATAGGATCAAGCCTTACGGGCAATTAGTATCAGTTAGCTTAACGCATTACTGCGCTTCCACACCTGACCTATCAACGTCCTGGTCTCGAACGACCCTTCAAGGGGATCTAGTCCCCGGGGAAGTCTCATCTTGAGGCGAGTTTCCCGCTTAGATGCTTTCAGCGGTTATCTCTTCCGAACATAGCTACCCGGCGATGCGACTGGCGTCACAACCGGTACACCAGAGGTTCGTCCACTCCGGTCCTCTCGTACTAGGAGCAGGCCCCCTCAAACTTCCAGCGCCCACGGCAGATAGGGACCAAACTGTCTCACGACGTTTTAAACCCAGCTCACGTACCTCTTTAAATGGCGAACAGCCATACCCTTGGGACCGGCTACAGCCCCAGGATGAGATGAGCCGACATCGAGGTGCCAAACACCGCCGTCGATATGAACTCTTGGGCGGTATCAGCCTGTTATCCCCAGAGTACCTTTTATCCGTTGAGCGATGGCCCTTCCATACAGAACCACCGGATCACTATGACCTGCTTTCGCACCTGTTCGACTTGTGAGTCTCACAGTCAAGCACGCTTATGCCATTGCACTATCAGCACGATTTCCGACCGTACCTAGCGTACCTTCGTACTCCTCCGTTACCCTTTGGGAGGAGACCGCCCCAGTCAAACTGCCTACCATGCACTGTCCCCGATCCGGATCACGGACCAAGGTTAGAACCTCAAACAGATCAGGGTGGTATTTCAAGGACGGCTCCATGCAGACTAGCGTCCACACTTCACAGCCTCCCACCTATCCTACACAAACCGGTTCAAAGTCCAATGCAAAGCTACAGTAAAGGTTCATGGGGTCTTTCCGTCTAGCCGCGGGGAGATTGCATCATCACAAACACTTCAACTTCGCTGAGTCTCGGGAGGAGACAGTGTGGCCATCGTTACGCCATTCGTGCAGGTCGGAACTTACCCGACAAGGAATTTCGCTACCTTAGGACCGTTATAGTTACGGCCGCCGTTTACCGGGACTTCAATCAAGAGCTTGCACCCCATCATTTAATCTTCCGGCACCGGGCAGGCGTCACACCCTATACGTCCACTTTCGTGTTTGCAGAGTGCTGTGTTTTTATTAAACAGTCGCAGCCACCAGTTTATTGCAACCCCTTCACCCTTCTGGCGCAGGCCAGTCAAGCTACAGGGGCGTACCTTATCCCGAAGTTACGGTACCAATTTGCCGAGTTCCTTCTCCCGAGTTCTCTCAAGCGCCTTAGAATACTCATCTCGCCCACCTGTGTCGGTTTGCGGTACGGTCACTGCTGAACTGAAGCTTAGAGGCTTTTCTTGGAACCACTTCCAGTTGCTTCGTCTCCTGAGAGACTGGCCTCACACCCTTGAATTCCGCGCCCGGATTTGCCAAAGCGCCTTCTCCAATGCAAGGACCGGGACTTCCAACACCCGGACAACCTTCCGCGATCCGTCCCCCCATCGCATTCAACAATGGTGCAGGAATATTGACCTGCTTCCCATCAGCTACGCATTTCTGCCTCGCCTTAGGGGCCGACTCACCCTACGCCGATGAACGTTGCGTAGGAAACCTTGGGCTTACGGCGAGGGGGCCTTTCACCCCCTTTATCGCTACTCATGTCAGCATTCGCACTTCCGATACCTCCAGCACGCTTTTCAACGCACCTTCGCAGGCTTACGGAACGCTCTCCTACCATGCGAGACTAGCTCGCATCCGCAGCTTCGGTATATGACTTAGCCCCGTTACATCTTCCGCGCAGGACGACTCGATCAGTGAGCTATTACGCTTTCTTTAAAGGGTGGCTGCTTCTAAGCCAACCTCCTGACTGTTTTAGCCTTCCCACTTCGTTTCCCACTTAGTCATATTTGGGGACCTTAGCTGGCGGTCTGGGTTGTTTCCCTCTTGACACCGGACGTTAGCACCCGATGTCTGTCTCCCGTGATTGCACTCTTCGGTATTCGGAGTTTGCTATGGCGAAGTAATCCGCAATGGACCCTTCAACCATGACAGTGCTCTACCCCCGAAGGTGATACACGAGGCACTACCTAAATAGTTTTCGGAGAGAACCAGCTATTTCCAGGTTTGTTTAGCCTTTCACCCCTATCCACAGCTCATCCCCTAACTTTTCAACGTTAGTGGGTTCGGTCCTCCAGCACGTGTTACCGTGCCTTCAACCTGGCCATGGATAGATCACCTGGTTTCGGGTCTACACCCAGCGACTGAACGCCCTGTTCGGACTCGCTTTCGCTACGCCTGCCCTATTCGGTTAAGCTTGCCACTGAATGTAAGTCGCTGACCCATTATACAAAAGGTACGCCGTCACCCCTTGCGAGGCTCCGACTGTTTGTATGCATGCGGTTTCAGGATCTATTTCACTCCCCTCCCGGGGTTCTTTTCGCCTTTCCCTCACGGTACTGGTTCACTATCGGTCGATCACGAGTATTTAGCCTTGGAGGATGGTCCCCCCATCTTCAGACAGGATTTCACGTGTCCCGCCCTACTTGTCGCATCCCTAGTTCTTCCAATCTGTTTTCGCCTACGGGGCTATCACCCACTATGGCCGCACTTTCCAGAGCGTTTGGCTAACAGTTCAGATAAAGAATGCAGGCTGGTCCCATTTCGCTCGCCACTACTTTGGGAATCTCGGTTGATTTCTTTTCCTGCGGCTACTTAGATGTTTCAGTTCGCCGCGTTCGCTTCACATGACCTATGTATTCAGTCATGGATACTCCATTCGGAGTGGGTTTCCCCATTCGGATATCGGTGGATCAAAGCTTGTTTGCCAGCTCCCCACCGCTTTTCGCAGGCTACCGCGTCCTTCATCGCCTGTGATCGCCAAGGCATCCACCACATGCACTTGTTCGCTTGACCCTATAACGGGTGTGTCTCCTGCGCAATTGCTTGCGTCGGTTCACACGCGCTACAGGTTGAGTATTCGTGTTGCGCCGTATTTCAAGGCAATCTTTCGATCACTTAAAAATACATTGATACAATCACAACCCTGATTCACCTACTCATGCCCATCTCTAGACATTTTTGGATGAATCTCTTTACTACTTCTTCCTGATTGTTAAAGAACGACAGCCGATACTTTCGTACCGCTCTGACTGGCTCAATTGCCAATGCGAAGTGTTCTGCCGTATTTCTGCAGAACGCTGTGCACTGGGAATTGGTGGAGGATGACGGGATCGAACCGACGACCCCCTGCTTGCAAAGCAGGTGCTCTCCCAGCTGAGCTAATCCCCCAGTCACATACATACTCAAGGGGCGTATTTGTCAGTCAGCCGTCACAGACAATTGGTGGGTCTGGATGGATTCGAACCATCGACCCCCGCCTTATCAAGACGGTGCTCTAACCGACTGAGCTACAGACCCCTGAGTCTGTCTTTCTTACAGCCGACAAGTGTGAGCGCTTAAAACGCAGTGAGCGATGAGCTCATGAAAGGAGGTGATCCAGCCGCACCTTCCGATACGGCTACCTTGTTACGACTTCACCCCAGTCATGAATCCTGCCGTGGTGACCGTCCTCCTTGCGGTTAGACTAGCCACTTCTGGCAAAACCCACTCCCATGGTGTGACGGGCGGTGTGTACAAGACCCGGGAACGTATTCACCGCGGCATGCTGATCCGCGATTACTAGCGATTCCAGCTTCACGCAGTCGAGTTGCAGACTGCGATCCGGACTACGATCGGTTTTCTGGGATTGGCTCCACCTCGCGGCTTGGCAACCCTCTGTTCCGACCATTGTATGACGTGTGAAGCCCTACCCATAAGGGCCATGAGGACTTGACGTCATCCCCACCTTCCTCCGGTTTGTCACCGGCAGTCTCCCTGGAGTGCTCTTGCGTAGCAACTAGGGACAAGGGTTGCGCTCGTTGCGGGACTTAACCCAACATCTCACGACACGAGCTGACGACAGCCATGCAGCACCTGTGTTACGGCTCCCTTTCGGGCACTTCCACCTCTCAGCGGAATTCCGTACATGTCAAGGGTAGGTAAGGTTTTTCGCGTTGCATCGAATTAATCCACATCATCCACCGCTTGTGCGGGTCCCCGTCAATTCCTTTGAGTTTTAATCTTGCGACCGTACTCCCCAGGCGGTCAACTTCACGCGTTAGCTACGTTACCAAGCCAATGAAGGCCCGACAACCAGTTGACATCGTTTAGGGCGTGGACTACCAGGGTATCTAATCCTGTTTGCTCCCCACGCTTTCGTGCATGAGCGTCAGTATTGGCCCAGGGGGCTGCCTTCGCCATCGGTATTCCTCCACATCTCTACGCATTTCACTGCTACACGTGGAATTCTACCCCCCTCTGCCATACTCCAGCGATGCAGTCACCAATGCAGTTCCCAGGTTAAGCCCGGGGATTTCACATCGGTCTTACATCACCGCCTGCGCACGCTTTACGCCCAGTAATTCCGATTAACGCTCGCACCCTACGTATTACCGCGGCTGCTGGCACGTAGTTAGCCGGTGCTTATTCTTCCGGTACCGTCATCCCCTCAAGGTATTATCTCGAAGGATTTCTTTCCGGACAAAAGTGCTTTACAACCCGAAGGCCTTCTTCACACACGCGGCATTGCTGGATCAGGCTTTCGCCCATTGTCCAAAATTCCCCACTGCTGCCTCCCGTAGGAGTCTGGGCCGTGTCTCAGTCCCAGTGTGGCTGGTCGTCCTCTCAGACCAGCTACGGATCGTCGCCTTGGTAGGCCTTTACCCCACCAACTAGCTAATCCGCCATCGGCCACCCCAATAGCGCGAGGCCCGAAGGTCCCCCGCTTTCATCCATGGATCGTATGCGGTATTAATCCGGCTTTCGCCGGGCTATCCCCCACTACTGGACATGTTCCGATGTATTACTCACCCGTTCGCCACTCGCCACCAGGTGCAAGCACCCGTGCTGCCGTTCGACTTGCATGTGTAAGGCATGCCGCCAGCGTTCAATCTGAGCCAGGATCAAACTCTTCAGTTTAAACCTGTTACTGTTTTCGGTTCTCTCGAACCGGTCGCTCACTCAAAGCTGACAGGTCATTGAATAAATTCAAAAACCTGACTTACTTTAGTGTGAGACTCTTGATACTTTTGCTGCTCCCGGCCCCGCTCCGAAGAACGGGATCAGGCCGCCACCGCATCAAGCGCCCACACTTATCGGCTGTAAATTTTTAAAGATCGATCGCGAAGTTGCCGCGCAGTTTCGTTAAATCCAACTGCTCAACTACCGGCTTCTTTCTGCGTTGCTGCGTCAGCAGCAGAGAAACGAGATTATGAAGAATCTTTTTCGCTTCGTCAACCCCTTTTTTTCGCTCACCGCTTAAAAAAGCTGCCGACTCCCGCGTCCGCCGGTTTCCGCGGCGGCCTTCGCTGTCCGGACGTCAGTGACATCGAACGGCGAAGGGGGCGAATCTTAGCGCCTCGATCGCGAGCCCGCAAGCCCTTTTGCATCCACTCAATTGAAAAGAGGCGCAGGGCGCCTCCTTTCAATGTGCGTCATCAGCGCTCATGACTTTGGATCGCCCTTCGCCGGCCGGTCGAACATCGCCTTGCATGGCGGCGAGAGTTCATCGTAGTGCCGCTTCATGCACGCCGCGATCTTCTCCTTATTCGGGATCGCGCTCGCGCAGAAGTGGAATGCATCGCCGCGGCACGCATGTTCCTGCTCGTTACGCGATTCGCCGCTGCACGCAATCGCAAACGTCAGGCCCATCAGTAACGCGCCCGCTTTCATCATGCGATCGAACGGTTTGCTCATGGCGTTCTCCTCGTGATGAGTGGTCCGGCGTCACCTTGCAAGGGCCATTCCCGGCACGCCGCTTGCAGCGCTACCCTCATTTGCCACGATGAGGCGCTGCTCTCACGCAGCGGAACGCCATGGACCTACCGATCATCCGAATCGTCGCGCTTTGCTCGGCTATTGTCATACCAGGCGTCCCCCTGGCTGCGCACGCGGACGACAGTGCAAGCCCCTGCGCAGCCCTAAAGCGGATCGTCGCGGCTGCACCGCAGCATTTCGCCTCACTGAGTCCCGACGACGGACGCGCGGTCGCGCAACCCTATGGCGACGACGCGCAATGCGTAACGAGCGGCGGGAGTTTTCAGTGCGCCTGGAGCGCACGCGACGCAGGATCGGGGACGAATGCGCTCGAAGGGGTCGGCGCCGACATCGCCTCGTGTCTGCCCGACGCAACCCACGACGTGAACTCGCCGGGCCGTCAGCACTTCTATCTTGGGCAGCGCGGGAGCCGAACCGAGATCACAGCACAAACCGACGGCTCAACGCGCGTGAAGCTGAGCGTTTCCCATCAATAGGCGTGCGGTCTGCCGAACGGGTTCGACAACCCCATGCGGAACCGGCAGATCAAGACGCCGTCCACCAGGAGCCCGCGACCGCGCGCCGCCGCGTCGCGCCCGCAGCCCGCGCGGCGCCATGTCGGCGGCCGGTGAGCACGGTCTGCACGATCACCGCGGCGAGCAGGAACGCACCGCTCGCGAGGTTCTGATAGTAAGGGCTCAGCGTGCCGACCTGATTGATCACATTGTCGATGACACCGAGAAGCAGCACGCCGGCCAGCGGTCCGGCCATCGTTCCCACGCCGCCCGTGAGCAACACGCCGCCGATCACGGCTGCGGCGATCGACTGCAATTCATAGCCGGTCCCCGCCGCCGACAACCCCGAATCCAGATGCGAGGCGAGCAGCGCCCCCGAGAGACCGGCCAGCGCGCCGGACAATCCATAGGCGAGGATCTTCACGCGCTCCACACGCACGCCCAGCATGCGCGCCGCCTCTTCGTTTCCGCCGATCGCGAAAATCGCCGCGCCAAAGCGCGTGTGATTGAGCAGCGCGCCGCCGAGCGCATAAACCACCACCAGCACCCAAATGAGATTGTTGACGCCAAACACCGAGCCATTGGCGATGCGCGCGAAGAACCCCGGATTCGCGATGAGCAGATCCTGGCTCGCGAGCACGAGCGCGAGCCCCTTGAGCCCAAGCAGCGCTGCGAGCGTAACGATGAACGGCGCCATGCGCGCGCGGGCGATCAACACGCCATTCACCAGACCCACGGCGAAACCCGCGGCCACCGGCGCGAGCATCGCGGCGCCCCACCCATAGGGCGCGGCATAGGCGGCCAGCACCGTGCCGAGTCCGACCATCGACCCGACGGAAAGATCGAATCCGCCCAGGATGATGACGATGCTTTGCCCCACGGCGACGAGCCCGAGAAACGCACCGTTCGAGGCGATGTCGGCGAGGTTCGCGGGGCGCAGGAAGTCGGGAAATACCATGCCAGCCACGAGCGCGACGACCACGAGCATCGCGATCGCCCCGCGCGACTGCACGAGCGCGATCAGTTGCGCGCGCCGATTCGCGCCCGGTGCGGCGACGGCTTCTACCGCGGATTGCGTGGGCTTTTGCATCGCGTCAGCCTCCAGAGCGTTGCAGATAGAGCGCGACGACGATGAACACCGCCTTGAGGATCTGCGCGTACGTGAAGCTGATGTTGTTCATGATGAAGCTCGCGTCGAGCACCTGGAGCAGCAACACGCCGAACACCGCGCCGACGATCGAGATGCGCCCGCCCGAAAGCGGCGTCCCCCCGATGACGGAGGCGGCAATCGCATCGAGTTCGAAGTTCACACCCACGTAGTTCGGATCCGCCGCGCCGAGCCGCGACGAAGCGAACACGCCCGCGAGCCCGGCAAGCGTGCCGCTCACCGCATAGACCAGAAAGAGCGTGCGCCGCACTGGGATGCCCGCGAGGAACGCAGCGCCACGACTCGCGCCCACGAGAATCGCGTAGCGCCCGAAGGTCGTGCGCCGCACCACGAACGCCACCACGACCGCGAGCCCAAGCGCGATCAGCATGACGATCGGCAGCGGGCCGACCGCGCCCGCGCCGAGCAGATCGAACGCCGGTGTGTCGGGCAAATTCACGCGCGAGCCGCCCAGCAGCGCCTGCGCAAGCCCGCGTGCGGCGACCAGCAACGCGAGGCTCGAGATCAGCGGGTCGATGGCGAGCAGCGCCACGAGGAACCCGTTGCACAAGCCGACCATGGCGCCCACCGCGACCGCACCCACGAGCGCCGGGCCCTCGCCATACGGCAGGAACACGGCGATCGACGCGCTGGCGAGCGCCATCACCGATCCCACGGAGAGATCAATGCCGCGAGTCGCGATCGCGAGATTCTGGCCAAGCGCGATCAAGACGATCGGCGCTGCCTCGAACAGCAGGCTGCGCGCGGCAAAGGGATTCGAGAAGCCGGGTGTGACGACCAGATTGAACACCACGAGCGCGGCGAGCGCGAAGTACACGCTGTGCTCGCGCAACACGGTGCGCCAGGTCTGCATGCGCGACGCGGCGCCTGACACGGACGAGGTGGAACGGTTCGTGGAATTCGACGAATTCGAGGGGCTCAAGCTTGCCTCGTTCGATTCAAGGTTGGTCGCCATCGGAGTGGGTGTCGTGGATTGTGGCGGGTTGGGTGCGCGGTTGCTCACGCGAAGCCGCCGCCGCAGTCAGCGCCGTTGCCAGATCCAGCGCCGGCCAGCACGGCGAGCACGTCGTCGGGGTGCGCGCCCGCGGTTGGCATGCCGCCCTCGGTCGCGCCTTCATTGAGCACGACAAGGCGGTCGGTCAGCGCGAGCAACTCCTCCATCTCGGACGACGTGACCACCACCGCAAGCCCGTCCCGGGCCAGTTCCTGCACGACGCGATGCACCTCCTCCTTCGCGCCGACGTCGATGCCGCGCGTGGGATCGTCGAGCAGCAGCACCGTTGGGCGGGTCGAGAGGCAGCGCGCGATCAGCGCCTTTTGCTGATTGCCGCCCGAGAGCGTCGTGATGAGCGCGCCGGGACCGGCCGTCTTGATGCCGAGCCGCTCGATCGACTCGCGCACCACCTGCGCCTCCTTCGCACGCGAGATGAAGCCGAAGCGCGAAATGCGCGGCAGCAGGCTCGCGACGATGTTCTCGCGCACCGACAAACGCGGGAAGATGCCTTCGGCGCGGCGGTCTTCCGAAAGGAACGCGAGGCCGCGCCCGATCGAGCGCGCCGGGCTCGCATGCGTGAGCGCGCGGCCTGCGATATCCACTTCGCCGCCATCGGCCTTCTGCGCGCCGAAAATCGTTTTGAGCGTTTCCGTGCGGCCCGAGCCGAGCAGGCCGGCCAGGCCGACGATCTCCTTGCGCGCCACCCGCAGCGACACGTCGCGCACGCGGTTGCCCCACTGCAAATGATCGACGGCCAGCGCTGGCGTCGCGTTGGCATCGGCATCGGCGTTGCCCGAGCGCTCGGCCCACGCATGCTCGCCCGCGCTCTCGCGACCCAGCATGGCTGCGATCAATGCCGCACGCGGGAGTTCTTCAGGCGTGCCCGTGCGGACCACGGCGCCGTCGCGCATCACCGTGAAGCGATCGCACAGCCGGTAGCATTCGGAAAGCCGATGACTCACGAACAGCAGCGCAATGCCCTCGGCGCGCAGGCGATCGACGACTTCGAACAATACGTCCACTTCCGCGCCGCTCAGGGCCGAAGTCGGCTCATCGAGGATCAGCACGCGCGCGCCTAGCGAAACGCCGCGCGCAATCGCCACCATCTGCTGCGCGCCGAGCCCGAGCGAACCGAGACGCGCGGCCGGGTCGACCGCGAGCCGGTAGCGCTGCACGATGTCGGCGGCGCGCTCGAGCATGCGCTTCCTGTCGATCAGGATGCCGAACCGTTTCGGTTCGTGGCACAGAAAGATGTTGTCCGCCACGCTGCGCTCGGGTATCAGGTTGATCTCCTGATACACGGCGCACACGCCCGCGCCCTGCGCCGCTCGCGGACTGTCGAACGCGACGTCCGTGCCGTCGAGCGTGAGCGCGCCCGAGTCGGGCTGATGAAAGCCGGTGAGAACCTTGATCAGCGTGGACTTGCCCGCACCGTTCTCGCCCACGAGTCCGTGCACCTCGCCCGCGCGCAGCGTGAGCGAGACGTCGCGCAGCGCGCGCACCACGCCGAAGGTCTTCGAAACGCCGTGCGTTTCGAGCACGGCGCGCGGGATGGCCATCGCGGTGTCGGCGCGATGTGCGGGGACGCTCGTCGTCATCTTGCGGGCGCGGCTCAGTAGACCTTGCCCTGCGCGAGCGAAGGCTGCGCGTTGGTCCGGTCGAAGAGCGCGTCGTCCATGATCTGCTTTTGCGGCACCGGCTTGCCCGCGAGATAGTCTTCCAGCGACTTGAAGGCGAGCGGACCGAAGCGCGGGTTCGTCTCGACATCGGCGGCGACGATGCCGTTCGAGATATCCGTGACGATCTCCTTTGTGCCGTCGATCGAGACGATCTTCACGCCGTTGAGCTTGCCGGCCTGGCGCAACGCCTTGATCGCACCGACCGTCATCGTGTCGGCGTGGGTATAGACGGCGTTGACGTCCGGGTGCGCGAGCAGGATCTGCTCCATCACCTTCTGTGCCTCGGTGGTCGACCAGTTGGCGGTCTGCGCCGCGACGATCTTCATGCCGGGATAAGGCTTGAGGCCATTCGCGAAGCCGTCTGTGCGCTGGCTTTCCACCGTGTTGCCGTAGCCGCCCTGGATCTCGGCGATGATCGCCTTGCCGCCCGTGGCGTCGGCCAGCGCCTTCGCCGCGCGCTCGCCCTGCTTGTAGAAGTCGGAGCCAAGGAACGTGATGAAGTCGTCGCACACCGTACCCGCCGTCTGCCGGTCAATCGTCACGACGGGAATGCCCTTCGCGCGCGCCTGTGCGAGCGCGGGCTGCAAGCCGGTGGAGTCGTTAGGCGCAATGATGAGCGCCTCGGCGCCCTGATTGATCATGCTTTCGATGTCGGCGACCTGCTTGGCCTGATTCGCGTTCGCGTTCGTATAGAGGAGGCGCTTCACGCCGGCTTCCTTCGCCGCCGCGCGCACCGAGGCGGTTTCGGTCGCCCGGAACGGGTTCTGCTCATTCTCCGACTGCGAGAACCCCACCACCATGTCGCTCAGCTTCTTGCCGCCCGGCTTGGGATTCGTGCAACTCTCACTGGAATTCGATTGGACTTTCTGTGCGCCGTTGTCGGACTGCGCGTAAGCGCTTGCGGCGAACACGCTCGCAACGCAAAGACCGGCGGCAATGAGGGCGGACTGGATTCGTTGATGACGCATGGCTGTCTCCTGTCGGCCGGAGTTAGTGCTTCAGCACTTACTCCGGACCCACGCAAGGCGTGAATGACATGAACGGCGCAGGCCTTCGGCCCCGCCGCGGCTTTTTTGTCTTTCTTGTTTCATTGGATGCCGGACGAGACTCGGCATCAAATTATTACGGCCACTGCTTCAACTAATATTACCAGTCAATTTTCGGAGATATTAATGAGGGTATTCACGGGGGAGGCGGGGTCGGGCGCGCACACCGAGGTCCGTTCGATGAGCGGTCCGTCGAGCTTCACGGTGCGGTGGCGCACCGGCGCGCCGGCGCTGCGGTTCTGCTCTTCCTGCAGCAGCGTCTCGACGGCCCAGCGCCCAAGCTCGTAGTTGGGCAGCACGACGGTGGTGAGCGGCGGATGCGTATGGCGCGCGATTTCCTGGTCGTCGTAGCCCATGATCGAGACGTCTTCGGGCACACGCAGCCCGAGTTGCTTGAGCGCCTCGATCGCGCCGATCGCCGTCAGGTCGTTGGCGCAGAAGATCGCGGTGGGCGGATTCGGCTCGCGCATGAGCGAGAGCGTTAGTTCGAAACCCTTGCCCGAACTCCAGTCGCCGTCGCGCACGAGGCGCTCGTCGAACAGCAGGTCGGCGGTCGCGAGCGCCTGGCGATAGCCCTTCAGGCGGTCTTTCGCGGCGTCCTGCCAGGTTTCGCCGTTGATGAAACCAATGCGCCGATGCCCCGCCTCGATCAGGTATTCAGTGGCCGTATGGCCACCCGCCACTTCGGCCGGCACGACCGAAGACAGCGCGTGATCGGATGCGTAGCAGTTGAGCAGCACGGCCGGCACCTTCAGCAGCGCGGGCGGCACCGTCACCTTGCGGGTGTACACGGTCGCGTAGATCACACCGAGTACGTTCGGCATGGCGAGCGTTTGCAGGACCTGCTGCTCCATCTGCGCGTTGCCGTGCGTCGAGAACACCGCGAGCAGACAGCCGTTGTTCCACGCGGCATCGCGTGCGCCGTCGATGCTCACGACCGGGTGCGGGCTCGTCGAGACTTCGTCGGCAAGATAGACGATGAGATTGCGCTCACCCGCCGGGGCAGGCGTCTGCACCGCGCGGATCGGCAACTGGTAGCCAAGCGACTGCGCCACTTCGTGCACCTTCAGGCGCGTCGCTTCCGAGAGCTTGGCGCCCACCGCGCCGTTGAGCACGAGGGACACCGTGGATTGCGACACGCCCGCGGCCTTCGCGATGTCGGTCATGGTCGGGCGGCGTTGCGTCGATTTTTTCATCGGATGTGAGGAGGACTGCGGGAGGGCTGCGCGGCGCGGCGGCGCGCTTAGGGCCGCGCTGTTGGCCCGAAGCGTAGCACTAATAATTTGGGCCATCAATTGGCGTATGTCACCAATTTTTGGTTTCATCATCAGCGATTTCAAGGTCTATATTATCTTTTATTAGTCATAAAACGATTCACTGGAGAACGCTCATTTGACCGCCCGACCGCCCCCTTCGCCCCCAGAGATCGCTTTCGACGCCGACGCGCTCGACGACGGTCAACTCGTCACGCTCGCGCATGGCGATGCGCGCGTGCTCGTCGCGCCGCACGTGGGCGGTTCGATTGCTGCGTTTTACGACGCAACCGGCAAGACCCCGGGATCGCACTGGCTGCGCCCGGCCACGCGCGCCGCCATCGACGCGCGCGATCCGCTCGGCATGGCGAGCTTTCCGCTGATGCCATACTGCAACCGCATCCGCGACGGGCGATTCCGCTTTGAAGGCGAGATGATCGATTTACCGAGCGGCACGGGCGCGCTGCGCCACGCGCTGCATGGCCACGCGTGGCGGCGGCCCTGGACCGTAGAGGCGCAAACGGCCGATACGCTCACGCTCCACTTCCTGCACGAGCCGAACGAGCCGCATGAAGCGCATGCATCCCACGGCTCGCACAAGGCCGATTCACGCACCGGCACCGGCTGGCCATTTCGCTATGAAGCGCGTCAGCACCTCACGCTCGATGCCAGCGGCCTCACCGTGCGCCTGTGGGCCCGCAACCTGGCCGCGCGGCCCATGCCGTTTGGCCTGGGCCACCATCCGTACTATCCGCGCCCGCCCGGCACGCGCATTGCCGCGCGCGTGCGCGCCATGTGGGAAATCGACACGGAAGTCCTGCCCGTTTCGCTCAGCGCCCACCCGGCCGTCGATGCGCTACAGTCCGGCCTGATCCTCGACGACTTCGATCTCGACAACAACTTCTCCGGCTGGCGCCGCGAGGCGCTCATCGAGTGGCCGCACGAAGGCCGGCGTCTCGCGCTGCGCGCGAGCACGCCGCTCGACTTCTTCGTGGTCTTCTGTCCGCCTGGTCTGCCGTACTTCTGCGCGGAGCCCGTCAGCAACACGACGGACTGGCTCAATCTGCGTCACGAAGGAACGGCGAAGCGCATCGACGTGGGCGGCACCGTGCTCGCGCCCGGCGAATCGCTCGAAGCCCAGCTTGCCTGGCAACCTGAGCGGACCTGAAGCGGCACACCGTCCTCACATGCCCGCACCGTTTCGCACGCCTGCCAACGGCGCGCCGTAGCCGCCCGCCTCGGCGTTGTTCGGGTGGCCGTTCGCGAGTTGCCCGCGCGGATCGGTGGGACCGACCGGCATCTCGCCAGCCTGGCGATTGCCGTGGGTCGGATACTCGCTGCCGGGCTGCGCATTGGGCATGAGCGCGAGGCTGTTTTGCGGCGAGCGCAGGTTGTCATTCGGCGCGAGTTGGGCGACGGCATAGCCGGGCGCGCCTGCCAGCATCGCGCAAGCCATGAAGGACGGCATTGCCGCGTGGACGAAGAAAGGCTTCATCTGGAACTCCTTGTCGCGCAACGCGACACGCTTCTCAGCACGCGCGTGCTCGCCGTGCTGCTTTCAGGCTAGCAGACGGCCGCCTGCCGCGCCCGAAGACTCTCTCCAGCAAACGCCGCGCAGCGGTTACTATTCGAGGTTGTAAGGCAAACCAGAAAAAGCGGCTCGCCACGGCGAGCCGATACAACGACAACCTCGGTCGACAGGAGACAAAACCATGGACCAGCCGCGCGCCGTCGACGTCCAAACCTTCATCAACGAACATCCGTTTTCGCCGTTCCAGTGGTTCATCTTCGCGATGTGCTTCGTCATCGTCCTGCTCGACGGTTTCGACACGGCCGCGATCGGCTTCATCGCGCCCTCGCTGCTCGGCGAATGGGGTATCTCCAAGCCCGCGCTCGCACCCGTGCTGAGCGCGGCGCTCTTCGGCCTCGCTTGCGGTGCGCTCGCATCCGGGCCGCTCTCCGACCGGTTCGGGCGACGCGCCATGCTGGTCGGCTCGGTGCTGCTGTTCGGCGTCACCTGCCTCGGCTCGGCGTTCTCCACCAGCATCGGCGAACTCACGTGGCTGCGCTTCATCACAGGTGTCGGCCTCGGCGCCGCCATGCCGAATGCGGTCACGATGATGGGCGAATTCTGCCCCGACCGGAACCGTGCCACCGTGATCAATCTGATGTTCTGCGGCTTTCCGCTTGGCGCGGCCTGCGGCGGCTTTCTCGCGGCGTGGATGATTCCACACTTCGGCTGGCGCAGCGTGCTCATGCTCGGCGGCATCACGCCGCTCGTGCTCGCCGTGCCGCTCTTCCTGCGCATGCCGGAGTCGGTGCGCTACATGGTGGCGAATCACCGGCCCGTCGAGCGCATTCGCGCCGCGCTCGCCCGCATCTCGCCCGACGCCGCCAAAGCGCAGGTGTTCACGATGACGGAGCACGCCCCGCAGACCGAAAGCAAGGGCCTTGGCGTCGTGCTTTCGCCGATGTACCTCGTTGGCTCGGTGATGCTGTGGGTCGCGTATTTCATGGGGCTCGTGATCTTCTACGCGTCGATCAACTGGATGCCGCTCTTGCTCAAGGACGCCGGCCTCACGGCCTCGAACGCCACGCTGATCTCGGCGCTCTTCCCGCTCGGCGGCGTGGGCGCCGTGCTGAGCGGCATGCTGATGGACCGCTTCAACGCGAACCGGATCATCGCCGCGTGCTACGTGCTCACTGCGCTTTCGGTGTGGCTCATCGGCCAGGCAGCGGGCAACGTGGCCCTGCTCGTGCTCGTCGTGTTCGTGGCCGGCGTGCTGATGAATACGGCGCAATCGTCAATGCCCGCGCTCGCCGCAGCGTTCTACCCCACCCAGGGACGCGGCACTGGCGTGGCCTGGATGCTCGGCATCGGCCGCTTCGGCGGCATTGCGGGTTCGTTCCTCGTCGCCGAACTCGCGCGCCGGCACTTCACGTTTGCGGGCATCTTTGCGACGGTTGCCGTCGCCGGTCTCGTGGCCGGCGCGGCGCTGTTGATCAAACAGGCCGCGCGGCCGCAGGCGAGCGGATCGCCGGCGGCAAAGACGGAGTCGTTCGGGCACTGACGCCCGCGCGAGTGTCGAGCATTGCGCCGCGCCGCAGGCTACCGGGCGGCGCAATGCGCGCAACGATCAGCCGCCGAGCGCGCCAAGATTGAGCGTGTGCGAATGGCCGATCCACACGGCCGCGTCGCGATGGTCACGCAGGGCATCGGCGGTGTTCGGATGCACGAACACGTCGAGTGCGCCGTGATTGAGCGTGAGCCATTCGACGACCATCATGAAGCGCTCTCGCGAAATGGCGAGCTGATACGACCACATCGGATGCGGCCCGACCGGGCGTTCGTGAAAGCGCCCAATCTGCACGATTTCTCCAAAGCGGGCTTCGATCGCCTCGCGCAAGGTCCATGCGGCGTCGCGCGTCGTCGCGTCGAAATAGATGTGCGCGTGCCAGCTCGTGATATCGGCGGGATCGAGGTAGTTCATGGCGGGAGCAAGACTGCGGTGAGGGTTCGAGCCGACATTGTCCATCGAATGCCCGCGCGGCGCAGGCAAGCGCACCACATTGCGCTTCAGTGCGCGCCGTTCGAATACGTGTCGCCCACCATCAGACGCACGATCTCGTCGCCATCGGTTTCGGCCACGAGCCGCTCGCCCGCCACTTCGCCGCGCCGCAGCACGACGATGCGCTCCGCCACGGCAAAAATATCGTGCAGGTTGTGCGAGATGAGAATCACGGCCACGCCCTGCGCCTTGAGTGCGCGGATCAACTCCATCACCTTGCGTTGCTCGGGAACGCCGAGCGCCGCGGTGGGTTCGTCCATGATCAGCACGCGCGCGTTCCAGTAAATCGCACGCCCTATCGCGATGGCCTGGCGCTGGCCGCCCGAGAGCATTTTCACGGGGCCCGTGAGCTTGCGCGGCGGAATCACGATATCGAGCCGCTCGAGCACTTCGCGCGCCACCCGCGCCATGTGCGGCCGGTCGATCACCTGAAAGCCGAGCAGCCGTCGCACGGGCTCGCGGCCGAGAAAGATGTTGCTGCCCACGTCGAGATTGTCTGCGAGCGCGAGATCCTGATAGATCGTTTCGATGCCCTGCGAGCGCGCTTCTTGTGGATCGCGCAATTGCAGAGGGCGCCCGTCGAAGTGCAAATCGCCCGCATCGGCGCGATAGACGCCCGACAGAATCTTGATGAGCGTGGACTTGCCCGCGCCGTTGTCGCCCGCGAGCGCAAGCACTTCGCCCGCCATGAGGCGCAACGAAACGCGCTTGAGCGCCTCCACGCCGCCAAAGCGGATCGAGACGTCGCGCGCCTCCAGAATCGGCGTGGCGCTCGCGCCGCTCATTGCGCGCCTCCGAGCCGATCCTTGTACTGGTCGATCAGCACCGAAAGAATGATGACGATGCCGACCACGATGAATTGCCAGAACGCGTTGACGTCGATGAACACGAGCCCGAATTCGATCACGGCGATGATGAGCGCGCCGATCAGCGTGCCGATGACGTTGCCGGTGCCCCCAAAGAGACTCGCGCCGCCGATCACGACCGCCGCGATCGAATCGAGCAGCATCGGTTCGCCCGCGTTGGCCGCGCCGGCGGCGAAGCGCGCCGTGTAGACGATGCCGCCCACCGCCGCGAAAGCCGCCGCGATCAAATAAATCGCGAACAGATGACGGCGCACGTTGATGCCCGCACGCACTGCCGACTGCGGATTGCCGCCTATCGCATAGGTGTACTGACCGAAGCGTGTTTGCGAGAGCACGAAGTGCATGATGACGAGCAGCACGGCCGTGAGGATCACGGGCGTCCAGCCGCTGCCGAGCAACGCGAGCCCGGGATTGTTGACGGAGACGGTCATGCCGCTGCCGGCCGCAAGAAAGCCCACGCCGCGCGCGACGCCATACATGCCGAGCGTGCCGATGAAAGCGGGTACGCCGAGGCGCGCAATTAGGACGCCGTTCACGAAGCCCGGAATCAGGCACACGAGAACCGTGAGCGGAATCGACATCAGCAAGATCCACGGCGATTCGCCGCCGGGAATCGTGAACTGCGCGACGCACACTGCCGCGAGCCCCATCACGAAGCCCACCGAAAGATCGATGCCCGCGGTGATGATCACGAAGGTCTGGCCAATGGCGAGCAACAGCGGTGCGCTTGCGGCAAGCCCGATCGACTGCAGGTTGTACGCGTTGAACACGAACGTCCGATGCGCCGAGATACGCGCCCACGCCTCGAAGAAGACAAGCAGCGTGCCGAGAAAGAGCCACGGCCAGACCTTGCTGACGAGCGCGAGCCTGTCGAGTCGTTTGTCGTTCATGTGGCTCTGTTCGCGTGACTTAGTTCGAGTAGATGTACTGCTTCATCTCCGGCTTGTCGATGTTCGACTTGTCCAGCACCACGAAGCCCGTGCCCTTGTAGGTGGGAATCTTCTTGCCATGGATGGCGTCGGAGGCAAACTTCACGGCGTCGTAGCCCATCTCGTCGGGAAGCTGCGCGATGGCGATATCGACGAGGCCGCTTCTGATCTGCTCGTCGATGCCCGGCACGGCGTCGAACACGACGACCTTCACCACGCCCTGCTTGCCCGCGTTCTTCACGCCTTGCGCCGCGCCCGCGCCCGAGAACGTGTTGGCGCCGAACACGCCCGCGAGATCAGGATTGCGCGCGAGCACCGCCGCGACGTGCGAAGCGGCGCGATTGGCGTCGTCCTCGTTGTATTGCGTTTCGAGCACCTTGATGTTGGGATGCTTCTTCATCTCCTCCATGAAACCTTGCGCACGCGCGTCGGTGCTGGAGATGCCCGGCTTGTTGTTTTCGCAATAGACGGTGCCCTTGTCGCCAATCGCCTTGGCAAGCGAGCGCGCCGCCACGCGGCCGCCTTCCAGGTTGTCCGAAGCGATATAGGAGAGCGGGAAATCGGCGTCGCCCTTGCCGGTTTGGTAGTGGCCGTCGCCAATATAGGTATCGACGGTGATGACCTTGATGCCGGCGTCGGCGGCTTCCTTGAGCGGGCCGATGAGCTGCTGCTTGTCGACGGGCGAGACGAGCAGCACGTCGGGACGCTTCGCGATGAAGGCCTTGAGGATCGGCACCTGCTCCGTGGTGTTCCAGGCCTTCGGCACCTGGAACAACAACTGGATGTTGTCTTCCTTCGCCGCGCGCTCCGCGCCGCGATGCATCGTGAAGTAGAAGGGATCGGTGACGCCAGGCAGCAGCGCGACGACGGGATGCGCCGCATCCGCATGCGCCACGCCGGGCAGCGTGCCGGCGACAATCGTGGAAAGAGCCATCAGACAGCCAAGAGCGATGCGCAACATGTTTGTCTTCCTCCAGGTGAGTCCGACGCACGGCGCCCAATCTTCCCGAGGCGACCACGCCCGGCAGCAGTGGCTCAGTATACTGACGTGCACTGCTGCGGGGCCTGGTGTTTTCCTGCACTCTCTTCGCTGTTTATGCGCTTCAGATGCAGACGTCCCGATTGGTGGGACGACTGACTATTTTCATTGCAGGAACAACCGATACGCCGGATTGGGCGTCTCTTCCCAATGCGGATACCCGAGCGTCGCAAGAAAGCGGCGGAACTCGGCGTCCTCGGCTTCGGGCACCTGGATGCCCACCAGGATCGAGCTGTAGTCGGCGCCCTGGTTGCGGTAGTGAAAGAGGCTGATGTTCCAGTTCGGCGCCATCGACGACAAAAAGCGCATGAGCGCGCCCGGCCGCTCCGGGAATTCGAAGCGGAACAGACGCTCGTCGTGCGCGAGCGGCGAGCGCCCGCCCACCATGTAACGGATGTGCTGCTTCGACAGTTCGTCGCCGGTGAGATCGACGCTCGGGAAACCGTGATCGACGAAGGTCTTCGCGATCTGCTGCGACTCGCCGCGGTTACGGATCTGCACGCCCACGAAGATGTGCGCGCGCTCGGCGTCGTCGATGCGGTAGTTGAACTCGGTCACGCTGCGCGTGCCGACCAGTTCGCAGAAACGCTTGAAGCTGCCGCGTTCCTCGGGGATCGTCACCGCGAACACCGCTTCGCGCGCCTCACCCACCTCTGCGCGCTCGGCCACGAAGCGCATGCGGTCGAAGTTCATGTTCGCGCCCGAGGTGATCGCCACCAGCGTCTGGCCTTCGATGCCCTCGCGTTCCGCGTACTGCTTCGCGCCCGCCACGGCCAGCGCGCCCGCGGGTTCGAGCACGCTGCGCGTGTCCTGGAAGACGTCCTTGATCGCGGCGCACAGGGCGTCGGTGTCAACGGTGAGCACTTCGTCGAGATATGCCTGGCACAGCCGGAAGGTCTCTTCGCCCACGAGCTTCACGGCGGTGCCGTCGGAGAACAGGCCGACTTCAGTGAGTTCCACGCGCTTGCCCGCCTTGATCGACTGGGCCATCGCGCAGGAATCGTCGGTCTGCACGCCGATCACCTTGATCTCGGGGCGCACGGCCTTCACGTAGGCCGCCACGCCTGCAGCCAACCCGCCGCCGCCGATCGGCACGAAGATCGCGTGAATCGGGGCCTGATGCTGGCTCAGCACTTCCATCGCCACGGTGCCCTGGCCAGCGATCACTTGGGGATCATCGAAGGGATGCACGAAGGTCAGGCCGCGCTCTTCCTGCAGGCGCACGGCGTGGGCGTAGGCGTCGCTGTACGACTCGCCGGCCTGCACGACCTCGACGGTCGCGCCGCCGTGCGCGCGCACCGCATCGACCTTCACTTGCGGCGTGGTGACCGGCACGCAGATCACGGCCTTCACGCCTAGTTTCGCCGCCGAAAGCGCCACACCCTGCGCATGATTGCCTGCCGAGGCGGTGATCACGCCGCGCTCCAGCTGCGCGGGCGTGAGGTGTGCCATCTTGTTGTAGGCGCCGCGCAGCTTGAAGGAGAACACCGGCTGGTTGTCCTCGCGCTTGAGGAACACCGCATTGCGCAGGCGCGCCGAGAGGTTCGGGGCGCGCTCGAGTTCGGTCTCGCGGGCGACGTCGTAGACGCGGGCGGTGAGAATCTTCCGGAGGTAGTCGTTTTCGTCGCGGCGGGGCTGATCAGATTCGGTGGCTTTGACGACCTCGGTGGCTTCGATGGGATTGGTTGTTTTGGCGGCGGGACGACTTTGATGCACCTGCATGACGGCTCCTGTACTCACTTTCGTTTTGGCCAGGAGGCGGAAACAAAAAACCCGCCTCTTGGGGCGGGTTGTTGTCACTGCTGCCAGACGTACGCTAACCCACCATTCGTTGAATGGTGCGAATAATCAGCGCAATCGTGAAAAGGCGGCAGTTCATGGGTGTAAGAATGACCTGGGGGACGGGTGTTGTCAATTGCTCACAATTGCGTCTTTCTCAATGCACTACAAATTACGTTTTGTCTGTTACGTTTTTTGCCTGGAATGGATTTCTTCACAGTCATGTGGGGAAAAATCGCGACTTAACCCCACTCAAGTGAACAGGTTTCGTGAAACATTCTAGAAAATACCGCCTAACCAATTGATTATAAAAGGCTATAACGGATTTCACATTTCTTCGCGCCTGTTTCACGGATTCGACCCCGCTTGCGTTTCGTGCGTGGGCCGCGTAACCGAAACAACGAAAAAGGGCGTCTGCCGACGCCCTCCCCTGCTACCGTTAGCCAATACTCGCGACGCTCAGGTCGCCTCAGACGTGTCCATTTCCGAAGCCCAGTGCTCGATGACTGCCTTCACACGTTCGGCCAACCGCTGCTGATCGGCGGCTGCGATGCCCTTCAGGCTCAACTCTGCGCGCCCGTCGCCAAACAGCTTCAGTTCGCCCAACGCGACGCCGTCCGGTCGATTGAATTGGACGCGGGATTGGTAATGCGTACGGCGCGGTCCAACGCTGCGCGCGCCCGCTTCAGCCGAAGCTGCCGCCTCGAGCTTGCGCACGCTCGCCTTCCCTTCGATCACTTGCGCAAGCCAATGCTCGGCGACCGAAGCGCCGGCCCGATCGAAGATCAGCTTGATGTTGTATGCGTGTCCGAGTCCGACATCCTTACGATTTTGCGCCATCCGTTGCAGCAGATAAGGCGGCAGCGACGTTAGCGCAATCACCTTGCTGATGTGCTTCGGATCTTCGCCTACAGCCACTCCCAACTCGACCTGGTCGACGTAGACACGATCGTCGAGCAGTTTCTTCCACGCGAGCGCATCGTCGAATACCGTCTGCTCCTCGCGCTCCTTGTTGGCGTGGTAGGCGCGCAGGTACAGATTCTGGTTGTCGAGACCCTCTCGGACATCGGCATCGATGAACTTGTCGCCGCGCGAGCGCGCAGCGCGAATACGGCGCTCGCCGTCGACGATCACATATTGGCCGGGAAACGCCGCGAGTTTCGTGACCAGGATCGGCGTAATCTGTCCTTGCGTGGCAAAGCTCTCGGCCAGCTCGTCGATCGTCTCGGCGCTGTAGAACGCGCGCGGGTTGTACGGATTGGAGACGACATCGTCGACCGAGATTTTCCGAACCGCATGAATCGAAAGCGGTGCCTCGACGATTTCGGCAGGCTGGGCGGGCGGTGCGTCGACGGCATCTACTGCGGCGTTGGGTACGCCCGCGTCCCGTTGCGCGATATTGACAACATCGGCTTCGGCGAGGCGTTCGCCAGCCGAAACGCGCTCGGCAGCCATGCCCGCGCGTACCTTGCTGGTGAAATTCAGCTTAGCGGCCATCGATGACCTCCTCTTCTTCTTCCTGAACCAATGCAATGATCTCGTTGTAGACGGCGCTGATCTCGTCCTTCGCAACTTTCGTCCCGCGCACGCCGCGCACATCGAAGACGGTTCGACCAAGCGCAGCGGTCTGTCGATAGAGTTCTCGCTGCTTGATGGTTGCCGAGAACACGTGGACGTTGCTTTCGGCGAGGATGGCACTCATCTGCGTGTGCAGCAGCGTCTTCGAATTAGATTTATTCAACAAAATTGCGAATTTTCCAGCCGGATTGGCGATGCGAGTGCGTTCGACCAACTCCATCATCCCTTCACTACTCCAGATGTCGATTGGCGACGCATCCGTCGGAATGACAGTGGCGTCGGCTACGGCGAGAACACGCGCGGTGGTCAGGTCGTTGATATTGGGCGGGCAGTCGACGATGACGACGTCGTAGTCGTTCGCCAGGGCTGCGACTTCCGGCCCAATCATCTTCTCAAGCTTATGAATGCTACCGACGCGAAACGGCAGGGGCGTTTCGGGACCTGCCGCTGCACACCAACTCATGCAAGATTGCTGACCATCGGCATCGGCTACATAGACCTTATAGCCTTCAGCCTGAAATGCCCCAGCCAGATTCATGCTGGTGGTGGTTTTGCCAACTCCACCTTTTTGGTTCGCTACGGCTATCACGAGACCCATTCGTTTCTCCATGCAATTGTTCAACAGCGGACGAGCCTCCCAGGCACACTCTCCACGTGGAGACTCCAGCAAGTCATTCGGGAGTCTAACGGCAACTTAAAGTAAATTCTAGGATTTCTGTCTCAGCCGTTGCCAGTTCACAACCAATTGGCCGAACGGATAAGAAATGGACACACTGCAAAGCAGTGGCGGCCAGTTGGATTGGCTGGATTGTGATGTTTCCACGACGGCAGAAGTCGATCTCCACGTGGAGATCGCTGACTGCCATCGACGATGCGGAGGCCAGCTCGCAGGTCGACGAAACGCAGCATCATTGCACAGTCGTGCAATGCGCGCGTGAAGACCGGTCGAAGATTCGAATGACACGAAAGTGCTAGTGATATCTGCCGATCGAGGGGGTGAAGCGAGGCCCCGCGGGCAAATCTCCACGTGGAGATTCATCGGCTTGGCCTGCACTAGGCCGGCTTGCGCTGTGAGCGCGAAGTGGACGAACGGATAGCAATTCGGCCGGTACGTGAACTCATCGATTCTCCACGTGGAGAATCATCGATAAGCATTCGTGAAGCGCACTTACGCGTGAGCAGGTGATATCTCGCGCAGGTTGTGACAACAGGTGGGTACTGCTGATCGCGATGAATGCCACCCGACTCGCGCAATCTTGTTCTTCGAAGCAGCAACTCTCCACGTGGAGATCAACGCGAACAGCACGAACTAACAAAGCCGTATCGGCATCGGCAGCACCGCGCGACGAGGACTGAATATCACTCAGCGGCACTCACGCAGGCGATGCCTGGTGCACCACGAAGAAAGCGAGAGCTTCTCTCAAATGCAATCCCATCGAGAGATATATTTGGCTATGATTTTCAGGTTTCTATATTTAGCCAAATTTCCTTGCGTGCAACCACCGTCTATTCACCGCGAATCACCCAAAAAAAACGGCGGCCGAAGCCGCCGTCTCGTTTCTTCCATCGACTTCACACGTCCCGCGTTTTCAACGCAAGATCGAGTTCCGCAGCCTGTAGGCCGTCACCCCCCGCTGGCGCCTGTTGTCCACTCAACAGGAATTCGAGCAGGTCGGTAGCAGTTGGTTGTCCCCAGGTGTCCAGCACCACCCAACGGAAGAAGTTCGTCGACGCCATCTTGCTTGGCACCTTCGCCGTCGACACCTTGAGCTTGTCCATGCCGACCGTCTCGTTGTAGCGTTTGATCAGCGCAGTCTGATCGTCGTATTCGAGCTCATTGAAGTAGGCGCGCGCCTCATTGATCTTTGCCGCAATATAGCGGTCCTTCACCTGATCCTGGCTTTCGCGCGCGCGGCTCGCGTCGGAGACGGGCGCGGCTGCATTAGCACCGGGCAACTCATAGCCTTCCGTCAGCGCCTTGCGGAAATACGCCGCAACATTCGCGAGCGGTGCTGCGTTTTTCTGCGCTACGCGCGCCGCGGTATAAGCCACCGCCGTGCGAATCTTCGCTTCGCCGTACTGCTTGAGCAGGCGCCGCGCCTCGGAAACCGGAATACTGAACTTCGACATCTCGCCAATCAGCAGCGTCTCGTTTGCACGCAGTTCCTGTGACGGATCGGTCTCGGGCTTGCGTGTCACGCGGAACTGCAGGGCGACGACCGAGCGTCCGACCTTGTGCTCGATAAGCTCGAACATGTGATCCGAAATCTCGTTCACTTCCTTGATGCAGGGCACCAGCACACGGCTCTTGAATTGCTTGTAGAGCTTGTACGATTGCGCCGAAGTATCTTGCCCAAGGATCAGGTCGCGCAGCGTCGCGAGCGGGAAGCGCGCGGTCACACCTACGGCCTCGTAGCGGACGACGTTCTCCCACAGCGCGAGCGAATGCGCCTTCCTGAACTGACGCGTGATGCGCATATCGATCATCGCGTAGATCTCAGGATTGAGCAGTTCACCGCGAATCTGTTCGGAGAAGGTGTAGCGCAATACCGATCGCTCGAGTTCGGCGCCGGCCAGCAAGCCAGACGCCTTCCAGATGCTGCGCTTGTCCTGCGTGAGGTAGTCCCAGTTGACGACCGTGCTGATCAGCGAGTTGATCGTTTCCTTGACGTACTCGGTGTTGTTGCTGTTCAGATCAACGTCCTGAGAGAGGGCGGAGATCGTGATCTCGAACGACGAGCGGCCGCGGTCGAGGGAATCCTGGCGAATGGCGTTCTTGATCAGCGAACTGAACATCTTGCGCTGTTGCAGGCTGATCGACCCGGACTTCGGTGCAATATGAATCGCCGGGACGGCCTTGCGGAACAGATCAGGCGGCTGGCCTTGCTGGAATACGAGTGCACCTTGTTTGTCGGCGTCGCCGGCTTCGGCCTTTTTTCTTGCCATATGACCCACGATGAAAGGGAACCTGGTCGGTTGGTAACTGTATACCAACCATTCAGGTGACTCAAGGCCGCAAACGCAATCGTGACGCGGCGCGACACCCAAGGGCAAAGAGCATTGACAGGCGGCGATTTACCGCCAGGACGACCACCGGGAAACCCTCGGAAGCGCTCAGAGCAGATCCCATGTACGAACCCATAACTGGTGACCTTTACGTTGCCTCGTGCTGGAAAGACTCCCATAGCCAGTGACCTTTGAGCCGAATGTGAGTACTCACTCTGTTAATTGAGTCCCGACAGGTAGCCATCCATGGGATTTTTCGCGTTGCTATGCGCGTCGTTGCCTGGAATTGATCGGCGAAGCGTAGGCACGTTCATCGCACCCATAAATGGTGACCTGTATCGGCTCCCACAAATGGCTACCCACGAGGACGAAGAATACGCATTCAGAGATGAGAGAAGCAGCGCGTATTCCCATAGAAGGTGACCCGTAGCGGATCCCATAGGCTGTTACCTTGCTCCAGCTAGCTCCCTGACACGCAAGGATTCATACGAGCGCACGGATTCGGGCTCGAGGACGTCTGTATTTCTGCCTGGAAAAGCCACCATAACTGGTTACCCAAGTAGTTTCCCAAAAACGGTTACCTGCAACCAGCCGAGGAACCCTGTAAAACGCCTACACGTAAGGCAAAGCGCCCCATAACCGGAGACCTTCCTTGACTCCCATAAACGGCGACCTGAAGGCAAAACAGCTCCTTTTCCCATAGTGGGCAACCTTCTTCCCATATCCACAACCCGTAAACCCCATGTCCGGCTACCGAAGTCCCATATCCACAACCCGAAACTCCCATACTCGGGACCGCAAATCCCATAACCCGCCACCAAATCGGCCGCAAAGCCTTGCCTGGTAAGGGTTTGCGGCGTCTAAAGGTTTACTAAAGTTCTTAAAGCGTAAAAGGTAAACACTGAAACACGCGCTCGATGAGAAAGACCTCTCCCAAAACCGGGGACCTTAATGCATGTGAGTGGTCACCAACCTCCGTGGCCCCATTCCTGGTTACCTAGGCCCTCTATCAACGGCTTGCGGCCACCATAGATCATTACCTAAGCCTCCTTTTCCTCATATCTAACATTCAAATACTCAGTTAGGTCACTGATTTACCGAAAGAAATGCTGTCAGGGTCTCCGGTTATGGTGTGGTTCTTCGTTCAAGGTAACTGCCTATGGGATCGACTGAATCACTACGAACCCCACCGAAGCGCCCCGCCGGCCCCGGACTCGGCTTCAACCCAGCAAGCGGGAGTCAGCCACCTGGAAAACGCATTCGTGTAGCCACTCGTCCTCCCATTTCCGGGTACCCAACTCAGGTCACCGAATATGGGAGCAAACGAAGGTCCCCATGGGCCGCTGCCTGGAGGTCACATCAAGTTCGGCTGGAGTCGCCTAAGGTGCACTGCACAAAGTACATCGGTGACCTCCGGCACGCCCAACGACCCGATGTCAGTCTGAATTCGCGGGAAAGGTCACCGCGGCTGTTGTGTGCTGTGGCAGGCAATCGCTGCGATACACATCGGCGAGACGTTGCTGGGCGGCTTCGATATCGGCCGGATAGTTCTCGTCTTCCGCGTGTGCCTCGTAACCCACCGCCTCGAGTTCTGTCAGTTCCCGGATCAGATCCGCGTGCGTGACCTCGTGGGCCGGTTTGACGAACGGGTAGCTGTGACATTCCTGTTGCGTCAGATGCGGCGCGGCGACCGCGCTTACGCTCACCGCTCCCACAAACGGCACCCATACGAACTTCAGCCATGACCTCATGATGAATCCTCCTTTTGATCAACCCGCAACGAGATGAAAAAGCGCGAACGCGCGAAAAAGCGGATTCGAGGATAAGGAGGCGCTGACGTTGAATCGGGCTCAGCCGAATGACAGAAGGTTCATCTGCCCCGCGTGTGCTTGACACGAGACCTCGCGCACGCGCGAATTGACAAACTGACAGGTACGCGTCACGCAGCAGTAAGAAGATGACGCGCTCTTCATTGCCGTGATGCCGTTGCGTTGAGCGCGCGCCACTATGATGACCCGGCACGAGCGCATCCGCATTCGCTGGTTCGCCAGTGAGTCGCTCGGCCGACCATTCATTGCCATCGGGGGTAGCCATGTCAGTCAGCGATAAAGCGGCGCGCGCACGGAGCACGGCCACACGTGTGCCGGCCTTGCACGAGGCAGCCGGCTCGCGAGGCGCGCGATGAACCTGCCAGCCTGGGTCGCGCTCGGGCGTGGCCTGTTCGTTCCGGCTTCGTCGCGCGCAGCGCCGAACGTGCGGGACATTGGCCGCGACCACTGGCAGACGACCACGTTCCGCTGGTTCACCGCCTACGCCGCGATCTTTTCGCTCGCGTTCATGGCGCTGCTTGGCGTGATCGAGTACTCCGTGACGCGCGCGATGATGCGGGAGACCGACAGCGGCCTGCGCTGGCAACTGCGGTACTTCGATTCGCGAAGCGACGCGAGCCTCGGCAGCGCGATCGCAGCGCGCCTCACGCGTCCGGACCGGCGCGACAACTTCTACGGCCTGTTCGCTCCGGACGGGCGCTGGCTCGCCGGCGATATCCGCCTCATGCCCACGGGACTTGCCCTGGGACACTATGGCCAATCGCACGAGCACACTCGCGGCCAGACGCTCGTGCTCGAACCCGGCTCCGTGCGATCGTCCCTGCGCGCCATGGGCGAGATTCGGCCCGATGGCGCGCGCCTCGTCGTCGCGCGCACGCTCTCCGACCTGCGCCACGTTCATGACGAACTGTTGAAGGCGTTGTTCGGCGGCGGCCTCTTGTGCCTCACAGGCAGCCTGTGCGCCGGGCTCGTGCTTAGCATGCGGCAGATCCGGCGCGTCGCGCAGATCAAGCGCGCCACGCGCCGTATCGCGAACGGCGACCTCGCGATGCGGCTGCCGGTAGCCGGCCGCGACGAACTCGACATGCTCGCGCATCTCGTGAACCGCATGCTCGACGAAGTCGAGCGCCTGATGGGCGAGGTGAAAAGCGCATGCGACGGTATCGCCCACGATCTGCGCACACCGCTCACGCGATTGCGCCTGCGCCTTTCACACGCGGCAGAAGCCATGGAGCAGCGCGGCGAGGCGGTCCTGGCCGGCGCGCTCGTTGGCGCACGAGGGGAGGCCGATGCCGTCCTCAACCGTTTCTCTGCACTCCTACGTATTTCGGAAATCGGCGCGATGGATCGCCGCCGCGGCTTCTCGAGCGTGGTACTCCCCGATCTCGTGCACGAGCTATGCGAACTCTATGCGCCGCTTGCCGAGGAAAAAGCCATTGACATGCACGTCGCCGTGGCGCCGGTCGAACCCATTCACGCCGACCGCGCGCTGCTCTTCGAAGCGTTGAGCAACCTGCTCGACAACGCCATCAAATTTACGCCGCGCCGCGGCGTGGTGAAGGTCGCATTGCGCGCCGGCTCGCGTGGACCGCAGTTCGTCATCGCCGACAACGGACCCGGCATCGCGCCCGGCGAACGCGCCGCGGTGCTGGGGCGCTTCTATCGCGGCGAGCGGACGCGTCATCTCCCGGGCACCGGCCTCGGGCTAGGCATCGTCTCGGCGATCGCGCGGCTGCACGATTTTCGCGTCGCCATTGGCGAGGCGAATCCCGGGACGATCGTCACGATCGACTGCTGGACGCATCGAGCGCAGCACGCCCACGCGGGCCCATGATCGATGAGACTCCTGCTGTGCTCGTCCTCGGCGACCGAGCGAAGTTACCTGTACAAGGCGCTGAGCGAGAGCCTGAACAGCGTCGAGGTTGCGGACAACGTCGAGTACGCCGTTTATCTCGCGTCGCAGGAGCCGTTCGATACGGTGTTCCTCTGCGCGGCCAGCCCTGAGGCGTACGACGGCATCGCCACCGCGCTTGCGGCCTTCACGCGTTTGCCCGACGCGCCGGCGATCGTCGTCGCACTCGCGCGCGCGACACCCGCGGACTGCGCGCGCCTACTGCGCGCCGGCGCTGATGCGTGCTTCGTGCAGCCCTGGTCCATTCTCGAGATCCAGGAGCGCATGCTCGCGCTACGCCGCGGCGCGCTCGTTCACGCGAGCGCGCCGCTCGTGCGCCTCGACTCATCTACGCGCGATCTCGTGGAAGGCATGCGGCGCATTCCCCTCACGACGCGCGAGTATCTGCTCGTCGAATGCCTGCTGCGGCACGCGGGAGCGCCTGTCGCGCGCGAGCATCTGATTCGCTATGCGTGGCCCGACAAGGCCGACGTCGAGCCGTCGAGCGTGAATCTCGTCGTGTCGCGTCTGCGGCGCAAACTCGCGTCGCACGGCGCGCAGGCGAACGTCGAGACGGTGAACCGCTATGGCTATCAACTCGACCTGCACACGCGTCAGACTATCGTCGGTGTAATCGATGTGTAAGCGCCGGAGGGCGCGCGAGACCGTATTGCCGTTGCAACCTTAAATTTAATTTCATGAAAGGAATCGCGGCGCGGCGCGGGCGCAACGGTAAACTCGGGGCTCTTGAATAGTCATGCCGCCGGCACGACGGAGTGCGAGAAAGATGAGTCAGGTGCGCGTTTTGACGGTGGAGGACGACGCCGTCACAGCCAACGAGATCGTCAGCGAACTGACGCAGCGCGGCTTTGCGGTCGAATGGGTCGACAACGGCCGCGACGGTATGGCACGCGCGATGAGCGACGAATACGACGCCATTACGCTCGACCGCATGCTGCCGGGCGTGGACGGCCTCTCGATCCTCACGGCCATGCGCACGGTCGGCATTCAAACGCCCGTGCTGATGCTGAGTGCGCTCGGCGACGTAGATGAACGCGTGCGCGGCCTGCGCGCGGGCGGCGACGACTACCTCACCAAACCTTTCGACCCCGAAGAACTCACCGCACGCCTCGAAGTGCTGCTGCGCCGCCGCCAGGCCGCGAGCGTCGCGCGCGAGACCGCGCTGCGTGTGGGGCCGCTCGAACTCGACCTCATTTCGCGCAAGGTGCGCCGCGACGGCGAAGAAGTCGTGCTGCTGCCCACCGAGTATCGCGTGCTCGAATTCATGATGCGCCACGCAGGCAAGACCATCACGCGCACGATGCTGTTCGAAGCCGTATGGGGCTACCACTTCGATCCGGGCACCAACCTGATCGACGTGCATATGGGCCGCCTGCGCAAGAAAATCGATCCGCCGGGCCTGCCGCCGCTCATTCAGACCGTGCGCGGCTCCGGCTACATTCTCGGATAATCCGCTTTGTCGAGCCGTTCTTCTTCCGCCGCTTCCGCGCACTTGCGCAGGCGCTGGCACACCACGACGTTCCGCTGGCTGTGCGCTTACACGGCGCTGTTCGGCGTCTTTCTCACGCTGCTGGTCGGCTTCATTGCGTGGACTGCTAGCACCACGATCGAGCGCGACGCCGACACGATCATGGGCTGGCAGCTCATCTATTACGACTCGATCCCTGATGCGCAACTGCCCGAAGCGATCTATCAGCGGCTCGAACACGAGCACATGCATGTGAATTACTACGGACTCTTTACTAGTGACGGCCGCTACGTCGCGGGCGATCTGCTCGCGCCGCCGCCGCATCTCACCTATACGCGCGAGGGCAGCACGCATGCCCATACGGTGAAACTGCTCGACCGCGATGTATCGCCCGTGGTCCGCGCGATGGGCGAGGTGCGGCCTAGCGGCATGCGTCTCGTCGTCGCGCGTGACATGACGAGCGTGCTGCGCATTCGCGAGATCATGGTGCGCTCGCTCGCGGCAGGTGCCGTACTCGCGTTACTCGGCGCCGCGGCAGGCGGTCTCGTGCTCGGCATGCGCCAGATCCGGCGCGTGCGCGAAATCCGCCGCGTGACCGAATGCATCGCGCGCGGCGACCTCGATCGGCGCCTGCCTGTGGGCGGCGACGATGAACTCGACATGCTCGCTCATCTCGTGAATCACATGCTGGACGAAGTGGAGCGGCTAATGGGCGAAGTGAAGGGCGCTTGCGACGGCATCGCGCACGACCTGCGCACGCCACTCGTGCATCTGCACACGCTGCTCGCGCGCGTGGCCGAGCGCGACAGCGTTCGGGGCGACGCCGCCGGTGCGATGCTGCTCGATCAGGCGCGCACCGAAACCGGGCAACTGCTCGAACGCTTCCGGGCCATGCTGCGCATCTCCGAGATCGGCACGCTGCAAAGGCGCGGCGGCTTTGCGACCGTCGACCTGCACGAACTGGTGCAGGAACTCGCCGACCTCTACGAGCCACTCGCGGAAAGCCGCGAACTCGAATGGCGTATCACGGCTGAGCCCGTCGCTGAGATTCACGGCGACCGCGCGCTGCTCTTCGAGGCGTTCAACAATCTCATTGACAACGCCATCAAGTTCGCGCCGCAAGGCGGCGTGGTGAGCGTGACGCTGCGCGCCACGCCACTCGGCCCCTTGCTCGAAGTGGCGGACAACGGCCCGGGCATTCCTCCTGGCGAGCGCGCGGCGGTCCTGCAGCGCTTCTATCGCGGCGAAGCGGTGCGTCATGTCGCGGGCTCCGGCCTGGGGCTTTCCATTGTGGCTGCCGTGATGCGCGTTCACGACTTCACGCTGCGCATCGACGACGCGCGAGAACTGGCGCGCGAGAAGCCGGGCGGCCCCGGTACGCGCATGAGCGTGGAATGCTGGCCGCGCTCGCTCGCCTGACATCTCCCGGCCAGCCGTCAGGCACCCGCAGCCATGCGCATACTACTCATCTCCCCGAATCACGCCGAAGGCGCCTGGCTTCAGAAGGCCCTGCAGGAAAGCGCGCATAGCCTGCAGCGCGCGGAAGACCTGCGCGACGGGCTGTTCGTTGCTGGCGAAGAACCATTCGACGCGGTGATCGTCATGGCGCTCGACGCCGCGCTGCGGCCCGCGCTGCACGGCATCCTTCCCGGACTCTCCACGGCCACCGGCGGGGCGACGATCATCGCCGTGCTCGGCATCGAAGCGAGCGCGAGCGAGCGCTCGAAGGTGCTGCGCGCGGGCGCGGACGCGTGCTTTCGCCATCCGTTCTCGTTCATCGAGATGCATGAGCGTATGCGCGCGTTATTGCGTGCCACGGCGGCGTGCCGCGGCGGCGTGCAGGGTGGGGTGCCCGCGCAGGCTGCAAACGGCGCACAGAGCGTCCAGAACGCGCCACAACTCGATGCGGGTACGCGCGAGATCGTGGAGGGCGGGCGCCGCGCGGAACTCACGCGCCGCGAGTACCTGCTCGTCGAATGCCTGCTGCGTCAGACCAACGTGCCCGTGCCGCGTGATCAGATGATCCGCTACGCGTGGCCCGAGAAGGACGACATCGACGCTTCGACCGTCAACCTCGTTGTCTCGCGGCTGCGGCGCAAGCTCGCGCGCCAGGGCCTTGAAGTGCGCATCGAAACCATCAGCCGCTACGGCTATCAACTGACGTTGCCCACGTTCGATAGCGACGCGCGCTGAGGTAACCGTTTGTGGGAACCGGTTACCTATCCGGATCCGCACGCATGCGTTTGTTAACATCAAAAAGCGAACGGCACGCTGAGTGCGTGCCGCTCGCTTGTGCTCGGAAAGCCCCGCCTGTCGTGCTCAGTGTGCGTACAGCGTCGAGTTCAGGTACGCAAGCTGACCGTCCTGTTCCGCCTGAACGAGCTCGTGGTACACCTCGGCACGCGTCTTTTCGTGCACCGCTTGCCCATAAGGCGGTACCCATCCACCGGGCGCAACCGTGGGAACCGTGTCGTTCGATGCGACCTGGGTGGCTGCGGCGGGCTGGCTCGCCTGTGAGCTGTCCGTCGGTGCCGGGGTTTGCGCAAAAGCGGACGTGGTGGCAACGACACCGGCGAGTGCGGCGATGATCATGAGAGCCTTCATGTGACTATTCCTCCAGGAATGAGATCGGTTAGCCGGTTAGCGAATGCGATAGATCGCATCCCGGTATGAGCAGAATAGTTAGGTCACCCTATCGAACCCGATGCAGCACCATGAAGAAATGTTTATCGGCCTGAGAGGATTCGGTGAAAAGAACAACCCCGCGCGCGAGCGGGGTTAGGGGTGGTGATAAAAGCGGTTACCGCCGCTTTAGACGCGTTCAGGAAGCCGCGTTGTCCTCATGCAGGTCCTGCGTGCTCCAGCCGCCACCTATCGCCTGTATGAGGCCCACGGTGGCGTCCAGGCGCCGGGTGTCCAGTTCCAGCGAGGCAATCTGCGTTGAGAGTTCAGTCGTTTGCGCCGTCACGACGTCGAGGTAGCTCACCACGCCGTCGCGGTAGCGCGACATCGAGAGCGTCAGGGTGCGCTGCGCCGCTGTGAGCGCCTCGTCTTCGCGCTGCGCTTCGTCGCCGAGATGGTGCAGCAGCGCGAGGTTGTCCTCGACCTGCTGGAACGCATTGAGGACGGTGGCTTTGTACTGCGCGCCGTTTTCGGCGAGCTTGGCCCGCGCGCCGCGCACGACCGCCGCGCGGCGGCCGCCGTCGAAGATCGTCATCATGAGCGTGGGACCGATCGACCACATCTCGTTGGGCGCGACGATCCAGGGAGAGAACGTGTCGCTCTGGAAGCCGCCGTCGAGCCCGAGCGAAAGATCGGGGAAGAACGCGGCCTTCGCCACGCCGATCTGCGCGTTGGAGGCGGCTACGCGCCGCTCTGCGGCGGCGATGTCGGGCCGCCGCTGCAGGAGCGCCGATGGCAGTCCCGCAGGCAGATTCGGCAAATGCGGGCGGATCGTGTCCGGCGCGACATTGAACTGCGAGGCCGGCACGCCGATGAGCGTGGCAATGGCATGCTCGTAGAGCGCGCGGCGCGCGCTCACATCGTCCGCCGCGGCCTGCGCCGAGGCTAGCTGCGTTCTTGCGCGCGAGACGTCGAGCGAAGAAGCAATGCCGCCGCGATGGCGGCTCTCGGTCAAATCCAGCGCATGACGATAGGCGGCAATGGTGTCGTCGAGCAGCTTCGACTGCTGGTCGAGTCCGAGCAGATCGAACCACGTGGTGGCGAGCTTCGCTTGCAGGCTCAGTTGCAGCGAAGCGATGTCCGCTTCGCTGGCTACGCTCGACGCCTCGCCGGCCTTCACCTCGTTGCGCACCTTGCCCCATAGATCGAGGTCGTAACCGATACCCACGCCGAGAGTGTTCGAGTTGTACACGTTCGGCTGATCCGTGCCGCGCAGCGGACGCAGCGCCGACTGGCGCTCGCGCGAGACGTTCGCCTCCGCGCCGACGGTCGGCAGCAGCGCGGAGCGCGCCTCGCTGACAAGCGCATCGGCTTCGTCGTGACGCGCGAGCGCGGCGGCAACGTTCGGATTCGCCTTCGCAACCCGCGGCTCGAGCTGATTCAACACGGGGTCGTCGAACGCGCGCCACCACCCGTCGCGCGGGAGCTGGTCGGCGGGGCGCGCCGTCTGCCAGTCGCCTGCTTCCTTGAAGTGCGTGGGGATGGCCGTGGCGGGCGCGTGATACGTGGGCGCAAAAGAGCACGCAGAGAGCAGCAGGGCCGCCGCAAGCGCTACGGCGCGCAACGGGTGCACACGCACAGACTGCTTAACCATGCGCACGCTCCGCGTCGTGCACGGCTGCCGTCTGCGTCGATTGCGCGCCTGGCGCGTTGACGGAAGCGAGGCGCACGAGGTCGCCGCTCGCGAGCGAATCCGGCGGATTGTCGATCACGCGCTCGCCCGCATGCAGGCCCGCCGTAATCTCCACGCGCGTGCCGAGATCCGTGCCGATCGTCACGTCGCGCAGCTGTACGCGCCGATGCGCGTCTGCGATGGCGATCTGCATGCCATGCGCGCGGAAGATCAGCGCGCTCGCGGGCACGAAGAGCGCATGTGAATCGCCCGGCATCGCGAGATGGACTTCGGTGTACTCGCCGGGGAAGAGCAGGCCCTGCTTGTTGTCCACGGCGAGCTGCACGAGCATCGTGCCCGAAGCGGGCGAGATCGACTGGTCAGTGTTGACAAGCTTCGCGTCGAACTTCACGCCGGGGCGCTCGGGCACGGTGAGCGTCGCGTGCATGCCTGGCTTGATCGAGGCGACGTCGCTTTGCGGCACGCTCACGTACACGCGCAGCTGGCTCGCGTCCGCGACGGTGAAGAGATCGGGGCCGCTGCCGCTGCCCGCATCGATCAGCGCGCCCACGTCGGTCTTGCGTGCGGTGACGATGCCGTCGAACGGCGCTGAGATGCGCTTGAATGACTCGAGCGCCTCGAGCCGCCGCACGTTGGCCTCGTTTGCTTCCACCGTGGCCTGCTTCGCGATCAGGTCGGAGGTTTTCTCGTCGGCCTCCTGCTGCGAGACCGAGTCCTGCTTGAGCATCTCGGTCCAGCGCTTTGCCGTGGTGGCGGCGAGCTTTTCGTTGGCGACGGAGTTCTGCAGATCGGCGCGCGCCTGCTGCAACTGCTGGTCGAGGTCGGGGGTGTCGATCACGCCGAGCAACTGGCCCGCCTTCACGTGCGTGCCGATATCGGCGTACCACGCGTGCAGATAGCCGGACACGCGCGCATAGATGGGCGCGTTGATGTAGGCGGCGAGGCGTCCCGGCAGCACGAGCGGCGCCGATGCCGGGCTCGCTTGTGGCTGCACGGTGGCGACGGTGGGAATTGCCTGCGCGTCGGTCCACGTAGCGAGTGCCTGGTGCGCGTGGACACGGCTAAATATGCCGCCGGACACGATGCCGGCCGCGACCATGAGCGCGATTGCCGCGGTGGATTTCAGGTGACGCAGCGGCTGCGGCGAGGCGATGTCGATTTCAGTAGACATGGGCTTCTCCCGATTCGAGGGCAGGTTGATCCGTAGATGATTCGGTTTGCTGACTATCGTCATGGTGGCCGATTTTGCCGTTCTGGCGTTTGTGCACGAGGCTGAACACCACGGGCACGAACAGCAGCGTCGCGCAGGTGGCGCAGAGCAGGCCGCCGATCACCGCGCGGCCGAGCGGCGCATTCTGCTCGCCGCCGTCGCCCATGCCGAACGCCATCGGCGCCATACCGATGATCATCGCGAGTGCCGTCATGAGCACGGGGCGAAAGCGCGTGAAACCCGCTTCGAGCGCGGCGCGCATGGCGTCGCCGGTGACGGCAAGACGCTCGCGTGCGAACGACACCACGAGAATGCTGTTCGCGGTCGCCACGCCCATGCAGAGAATCGCGCCTGTGAGCGCCGGTACGGAGAGCGGCGTGTGCGTGGTGAAAAGCATCCAGACGATGCCGGCAAGCGCGGCAGGCAGGGCGCTCACGATCACGAACGCATCGCTCCACGAGTGGAAGTTCACGACGATCAGCAGATAGATGAGCCCCACTGCACCGGCTAGCCCGAGCAGAAGACCTGTGAACGCGCTGTTCATCGTCTGCACCTGGCCGCGCATGGTGACAGTCGAACCCTTCGGCAAGTCCTTGGCGCTCGCGTGAATCACCTTGTTGATCTGCGAGGAGACGGCGCCGAGATCGAGGCCCTGCGTGGTCGCGTAGATGTCGTAGAGCGGTTCGATGTTGTAGTGCGAGACGACGGCGTCGCTCACGCCACGTGTAATCGTGGCGATGCCGCCAAGAATCTGCGAGCTGCCGCTCTTGCCCGTGACCGGCAGATTCTGCAGGTCGGAAAGCGTGGTCATGCGGTACTGCGGCGTTTGCGCGACGATGGAATAGGACACGCCGTTCTTCGGATTGAGCCAGTAAGTGGGCGACACCTGGCTCGTGCCGGAAAGGCTCGCCACGACGGAGTTGGTCACGTCCTGCTCGGTAATGCCGAGTTCGTCGGCACGCGAGCGGTCAACCGCAACCGTCAGTTGCGGATAAGTCGATGCCTGCTGGATGCGGGGGTCTGCAATCCCGGGAATCCTCGCGATCTTGTGCAGCAGTTCATTCGCATAGACCTTGTTCGCGGCCTGGCTCGGCCCGCTCACCTGCACGTCGATCGGCGCGGGCGAACCGAAGTTGAGAATCTGGCTCACGATATCGGCGGGCAGGAAGGAGAACGTCGTGCCCGGAAAGCGGCGCGGCAGTTCAGCACGCAGTTCGCGCACATATTGCGCGGTGGGCGCGTGTGACTTCGCGAGCGAGATGAGGATGTCGCCATCCTGCGGCCCTATCGTGCCGCTGTTGTTGTAAGTCAGGTTGATGCCGCTGTTTGGCAGTCCAATGTTGTCGATCACGCTCGTGAGCTGGTCGGGCGGAATGGCCTCGCGAACGGTGTCTTCGATATGGTCGAACAGATCGGCGGTTTCCTCCACGCGCGTGCCGATAGGCGCGCGCACGTGCAGGGCAATTTCACCGGAATCGATATCGGGGAAGAAGTTTCGGCCGAGGAACGGCGTGAGCGCGAACGAGAGCGCGACGATGGCGAGAAATCCCACGACAAAGCGCCGCCGGTTCGTGAGCGCGAGTCCGAGCACGACGCGATAGCCCGCGCGCACGCGCTCGAAGCGTCGCTCGAAACCACGCTGAAACAGCACTAGCGGATTGCGTGTGGGTGGCATCGAGTCGTGCGCACCGTGCGGCGCCATGACGACGGCCAGTTCACCCGAAGCGTGACCCTGCGAAGCGTGCGGTTTGAGCAAGTAGCGGGCCATCATCGGCACGAAGGTACGCGAGAGCACGAATGAAGCGATCATCGCGAAGATCACGGCCTCGGCCATCGGCACGAAAAGGAAACGCGCAATGCCGTCGAGCAGCAGCATCGGCACGAAGACGATGCAGATGCAAAGCAGCGAAACGAGCGCTGGCATGACGATTTGCGCGGCGCCGTCGAGAATTGCACTACGAACGTCCTTGCCTTGCTCGAGGTGCCAGTTGATGTTTTCGATCGTGACTGTTGCGTCATCCACGAGGATGCCCACCGCGAGCGCGAGCCCGCCCAGCGTCATCACATTGAGCGTTTCCCCGCACGCGGCGAGGCCTGCGATCGCGGCGAGCACGGCGAGCGGAATCGAGGCGGCGATGATGAGCGTCGAGCGCCAGCTGCCGAGAAAGAGCAGGATCATCGCCGAGGTCAGCGCGGCCGCAATCAAGCCTTCGCGCGCGACACCACTCACGGCACCCTTCACGAACACCGACTGGTCGGAGAGTGCAACGAGCTTGAGTCCAGGCGGCAATGACTGCTCGATGAGCGGGAGCTTCGCTTTCACGCCGGCAATGATGTCGAGCGTCGAAGCCGAGCCGTTCTTCATGATGCTCATGAGCACGGCGCGGTGGCCGTCCACGCGCACGATGTTCGATTGCGGCGGATAGCCGTCGCGAACGTGGGCCACGTCGCGCATATAGATCACCGTGCCATCCGCAGTCTTGATGGGCAGCGCGTTGAGCTGGTCGATCGTCAGCGGGCTGTTGTTCAGGCGTACGTTATATTCGTAGCGGCCGATTTTCTGCGTGCCGGCCGGAATGATCTGGTTCTGTTGCGCAAGCGCCGTCGCCACGTCTTGCGCCGAAAGCTTCTTTGCCTGCAGGGCTTGCGGGTCGAGGTCGATCTGCACCTCGCGCACCTTGCCGCCGTAGGGCGTGGGAATCGCGACGCCCGCAACGGAAAGCAGTTGCGGCCGGATGAAGTTGGTCGCGTAGTCGGCGAGCTTCTGCTCGTCGAGCGTATTGCTCGTGAGCGCGAGTTGCAGCACTGGCACCGTCGACGCGTTGTAGTTGAGAATTTGCGGCGGCGTGGTGCCGGGCGGCATCTGCTTGAGCACAGTCTGCGAAACCGAGGTGACCTGTGCGGTGGCCGTGCGGATGTCGACTGTCGGCTGGAAGAAGATTTTCACCACGCCATAACCGCGAAACGACTGCGACTCGATATGCGCCACGTCATTCACGGTGGTTCCGAGCGTGCGCTCGTAGTAGCTGACGATGCGGCCCGCCATGTCGTCGGGCTGCAGGCCCGCGTAGTTCCACACGACACTGATGACGGGAATGCGGATGTCGGGAAAGATATCCGTAGGCGTGCGTAAGGCTGCGAGCGGGCCCGCGATCAGGATCAGGAGGGCCAGCACGATGAACGTATACGGACGGTTCAAGGCTAGCCGGACGATTTTCAGCATCAGATGGGGCTCCGTTCAGGCGCCAAGCCGCGCCACGCGTGGGGCAGCCGACGCCGGTATTGTCTCGGTCGCGTCCTAACACGCGAGAGCCAGGAAAATGAAGAAAGATTTAGCTGCGCGTCGATTTCATGAAATTTATAGGATTACGAAATAAAACGAAGCAGAGAGAACGGCAGCAAAATCGAGGATTACGTCAACCGAGCAGATAACCCGAGCCGCGTATCGTGCGGATGAGCGAGGGTTGGCCGGGGGTGTCGACGCGGTTGCGCAGGCGTCCTACGTGAACATCCACGAGATTGGTGCCGGGGTCGAAGCGACCGCCCCACACGCCTTCGAAGATCATGGTGCGCGTGAGTACCTGGCCCGCCTGGCGCATCATGAATTCGAGCACGCGCAACTCGGTGGGACGCAGGCGCAGCACCTTGTCGCGGCAGCTGAGCCGCCGCTTGACGAGATCGAGTTCGAGCGGCCCGACGCACAGTACGGTTTCCGTCGTGGCCGGACGTATGCGCCGGCGCACGAGCGCTTCTACACGCGCGGACATTTCGTCGATCGAAAACGGCCGTGTGAGGTAGTCGTCGCAACCCGCGCGCAGGCCCTGAATGCGTTCTTCGACGCCCGTGGTCGAGCTCATTACGATCACGGGCGTTTCGATACCCACGCCGCGCATGGTGGTGACGATCGTGAGACCGTCGAGGTCGGGCAGGCGCCGCTCGAGCGCGACGACGTCATAGTCGCCTGCCATCACCATCGCAATGCCTTCGCGGCCCGAGCGGGCAACGTCCACGGTGAAGCCGGTGGAGGCGAGCGTGGGCACGACAGTGCGCTCGGTAACGGCGTCGTCTTCAATGGTCAGTATTCTGGGCATGGCTTTCCACCCGTTGTGACGAAAAGTGCTAGAAGCATCATCAGGCAACCGCGCGCAGCGGTGTCGGCGCGGAGCGTGTCTGCGCCGCATTCGTTCGGAACTGGTCGACCGCGAAGTCGATGAAGCTGCGGATCTTCATCGTGAGGTAATTGCGGCCGGAATAGACGATGGAGATGTGCTGCACGCCGCCGTTCACGTCGAACGCGTTGAGCACGGGCAAGAGCGCGCCGCGCGCGAGATCGTCGGCCACGAGCGGTAGCGGCAGCAGTGCGATGCCCAAGTCCGCTAGCGCGGCGGCGCGCACGGTTGCATAGCCGTTGGCCGTCATCGGGCCGTTCACGTTGATGCGCTGCACGCCCTCGGCGTTCGAGAACTCCCAGTGACGCGGCGCATCGGAAACCGTGAGCAGGCCGTGCTCGGCGAGTTCGGCCGGGTTGCGTGGCAGGCCGTGGCGCGCGAGCCAGGCGGGCGTGGCCACGAGCATCTCCTTGATCGAAGTGAGCTTGCGGCTCACGAGCGAGGCATTCACGTTCTGGCGGTCGGTCGCGAAGCACACGTCGAAGCCGCCTTCGATCAGGTCGATGTGAGTGTCGTACGCCGTCACGTCGAATTCCACGCGCGGATTGACCGCCCGATACGCACCGAGCACGGCGGGGAGTCCCGAACTCGCGAACACGGCAGGCGCGGCGATGCGCAGCACGCCGCTGGGGTCGCGCGTGGCGCGCACGAGTTCCGATTCGACTTCATCGAGCTTTTCGATCACGGCGCGACAGCCGTCCAGATAGAGGCGTCCGGCTTCGGTGAGCGAAAGGCTGCGCGTGGAGCGGTTCAAGAGGCGCATGTTCAGATGCGCTTCGAGCATGCCGACGCTGCGCGTGACGGCCGCAGCCGACATGCCGAGCTGCTTGCCGGCAAGGTTGAAGCTGCTCAGATCGACGACGCGCGTAAAGACGCGCATTGCTTGGAGCTGGTTCATGGGCGATATTCCTGGGCAGACGCGCCAGCACGAGGGCGAGCGCGGGCATCGACGCCGCACATGGCGGCGACGGTTCGTACACGCTGCATGCGTGATCAGACGGAAAGAATGAGAGGGCTCGAAGCGCGCCTAATTAGGCAGCGCGAGCGCCAAGGCATGCGCGTCGCGCTGCGCGGCGGCTTCGTGCGCGCAGAGCGCGGCCTTGAGCCGATGCCCGCTTTCGGTGGGAATAGCGAAACCCGCCCAGCCGAGGCCGGTATGGCGCAGAAACACCACGGTGCCGTCGAAGAGCGGATTGCGTTCCGTGTACCAGCACGGGTCGATCTCGAGCACATATTGATGCGAGCGCAAAGGCTGCTCGGGTACCGCTGGCTGCATGAGTGCGCGCAGCTTGCTGAGTTCTTCGATCAGGCCATCCACATCGGGCGTGTCGAGCAGCGCGACCTGAGTGCCTACCTTCACACAAACCGCGTGCTGGCCGTATTCGTTGACGAGTTCGATCGACATCGGCTTTTGCATATTGCGTTCCTCGCAGTGCTGAAACTGGAAGGCATTATCGGTGCCTAATCGGAACGCATGCTTTAAGTTGCGGCGCACTCCACATGAAAACAAATTTAGAAAGCGACGATTCGCTTTCCCGTCATGACGGTACTGCGTGCAGTGCGCGTGTTAATCACACAGGCCGCCGAATGGCCATCGTTTCATGCAGCGCGATGGGTGTGTTTGTTCTTATACGTGCCGTTTGCGCAATTGCGGCGCGCGATTATTGCGCCCACCGATGAGAAACGCTGCAATGAAAAGCAGAATGCCGATAATCGCAACGGTTGTCGCAAACGCGCGAGCCACGTGCGTGCTGTTCAATCCCGGCCCGGCAAGCGCAAAAAACAAGCCGCCAAGCAGCGCCACAGCGAGCGCAGCACTCACTTGCAAAACCGAGCTGACGAGCCCCGCGGCAAGCCCCGACCAGCGTCGATCGACACATTCGACATTGCGCCTGACGAGTGCGGGCAACGCCACGCCCTGGCCGAAGCCGATCAGAAAGAGCGACGCGCTCAGCGCGTGCAGTCGTTCGTCATGAACAAGCATGGCAGTCCAAAGTAATCCACAACCCTCGATTGTCATGCCGGCCGCCGCCGCGCGATGCCCGAACTGGCGCACGATCAGCGGGTTGAGCAGCGGCCCGATCAGAAAGCCGATGCCCACGGGCAGAATGCGCAGCCCGACTTCGAGCGGCGCGAGCCCAAGCGCTCGCTGCACGTAAATCGCGAACATCATGAAGAACGGGGCGAGCGAATAGAAGAAGAGCGTGGCAACGAGCCCGCGCACGAGACCGGGCGCGGCGAAGATGGTGGGTGGCACGAGCGCATCGCGCCCGGCTCTCGCAACGCGCGCCTCATAGCGCCAGAAAATCGCGAACAGGGGCGCGGCGCAAATGAGCAGCGTCCACGTCCAGACTGGCCAGCCGCGTTCGCGGCCTTCGATCAGCGGAACCACGAGCGCAGCCAGCGCGAGCGCGAGCAAGACCATGCCGCCGGGATCGAGCTTCGCGGGATGGTCCGAGCGACTTTCGCGCACGAGCCAGTACGCCGCGGGCGCGGCCACGATCACCACAGGCAGGTTGATGAGAAAAATGCTGCGCCACCCGAGTCCGAATACGTTTGCCGAAACGAGTACGCCGCCAAGCGCCTGGCCGGCCACGGAGGCGATCCCATAAGCGGTGCCGAACAGGCTGAGCGCGAGCCCCTCCTGATGCGCCGGAAAGAGCGCGTGGATCGACGCGAGCGCCTGGGGCGCCATGATGGCCGCGGCGCCGCCCTGGAGGATGCGCCCCGTGACCAGCGCAGCGGGAGAACTGGCGAACCCGCATACGGCCGAAGCGGCCGCGAACGCGAGGATCCCCGCGAGGAAGATACGCCGCCGGCCGTACAGATCGCCAAGCCGCCCGCCCGTAATGAGAAAGATGGCGTACGTCGCCGCATAGGCGGAAATCACCAGTTGGGCAATGGCGGCGCTGGCATGCAGGCTGGCCTGCATGGACGGGAGCGCAACGTTGACGATGAAGAAGTCGAGCGGCGGCAAGAGCGTGCCCATCAGCAGCACGGTCAAGGCCCACCAGGTGCGCGCGCCCGCTCGCGTGGGCGGCAATTCCACAGTCGAAAGGTTTGTCATGTGCCCTCCATATGGAACTAGGCGGTTCCTAATTAGCCAAAAAAACTAGCGGATGGCGCTCAGCGCGATTTCAGCAATCGTGTCCATCGCCTTTTCGCCGGCGTCGGTTTTGCCCAGTACGCGCATGCCTTCGATCGTGCAGAGCAGGAAGCGCGCAAGATCGTCGGCATTCTGGTCGGCCGCCAGTTCCCCCGCTGCCTGGCCGCGCCGGATGGCGCCGGCGAGCAGCGCTTGCATGCGCGCGAACATGTCCGTGACGCGCGCTTTCACCTCGGCGTCGAAGGGCAGGCACTCGGTCGCTGCGGCTGTGACCGGACAGCCCGCAAGCCCTTCGAGGCCAGCGGAAAGGCGCACGTAATGATGCAGCGCCTCGCGCAGCGCGGTGCGCGCCGAGGCGTGCCGCAGGTTGCGCGTGAGCCGCGCGATACCGCGCTCGGTATAGAAGTCGAGCGCCGCGAGAAAGAGCTGGTGCTTGTCGCCGAACGCCTTGTAGAGGCTGCCGCGCGAGAGTTGCGTGCCTTCGATCAGGTCGGGCAGCGACGTGGCGGCATAGCCGCGTGCGCGAAATACCTCGAGCGCGTTCTGCACGGCTTCCTGCTCGTCGAATTCGCGTGGACGGCCGGGGCCGGAACGGGTTTCGGATTTCATGGCGTTATTCTAGACCAAACGATTCCGAATTACAGGAAAAAATGCGCGTGCCGAACTCAAACATGCATACAGAATGAATTATATATACGCACAGAAATATCAATTGTTGATATTCGGCGCGCGTCGGTAATCTTGCCGACATACCGACCAGCAAGCCCCGCTATGACCCGCACCGCACTCATCGAATGGCTGACGAGTTTCGTGCCCAACCCGGCTGCGCCGCCATGGCGCGAGCGGGGGCGGCGCTGCGGCGGGGCGTTGATCGGCATCGCGTTCACGGGACTCGCCACCCACTTGATGTTCGGCGCGGCGGGGGATATCCCGCTGCTCGTGGCGCCCATGGGCGCTTCTGCCGTGCTGCTCTTCGGCGCATCGGACAGCCCGCTTGCGCAGCCGTGGTCGATCCTTGGCGGCAACTTCGTCTCCGCGCTGGTCGGTGTGGCGTGCGCGCAATGGATCGCGTCGCCCGTCGCGGCGGCTTCCGTGGCGGTGGCGCTCGCGATCTGCGCGATGTTCCTGTGCCGCTGCGTGCATCCGCCTTCAGGCGCGGTCGCGCTGACTGCCGTGCTCGGCGGTCCGGCTGTCCACGCACTAGGCTTTCGCTTCGTGCTTGCGCCGATCGCGTTCCAGTCCTTCGCCTTGCTGAGCGCTGCGCTCGCCTTCCACGCGCTGACCGGACACCGCTATCCGCGTGCAGTGTTCCGTCCTACGCCGCAGGCCGCCGCCGCACCGCTTGCCGCGCTCTCGCCACATCTACTGGAGCCGTTGGAATATCCGCCAAAGTCGTTCGAACAACTAACTTGTGAGGAGATCATGTCGATTGGTTGTCCCGCCGTGCCCGCGACAATGGGTGCGCGGGCGGCACACGAAATGTTCCGCCGCCACGGTGCTTCGACGCTGCCCGTTGTCGACGCGATGGACCGCGTGGTTGGCGTCGTCACGCATCACGCGCTCGGCGATCTCGCGCCGGCGGCTGGCATCAAGCGATTCTGGAATGCGCTGCGTCGCGCGGTGCTGCGCGAGTCGGCGCGTGTGGAAGAAACGGTCGAGGCCGTGATGGCGGCCGGCGTGCACGCGGTCCATCGGGCCACGCCGCTCGCGCATCTGGTGCCGATCTTCATCGAGCACGCCTACCACGACATTCCCGTGATGGACGATGCGCGGCGGCTCGTAGGCGTGGTCAAGCATTCGGACATGATCCGCTGGCTCCATCACCATGCGGGTGCCGCCCAGGCCACCGCGGCGGCGGCCTGAGGTTGGCGCAAGCCGCGTTACACCACGAACAGCAACGCCGCGAACACCGCATAGAGCCAGCCGACATGTGTGAGCTGACGGCTGCGCACCTTCGGCGCGCGAAACGCCCATTGCAGGAACAGAATGGCGACCATGGTGGTCACGGCCGCGAGAATCGAAGGCGTGCCGAGATGCCACGGCGTGAAGAACAGACCGAACGCCGTGGGAATCGTCGCCTGAATCATCATCGCGCCGCTGATGTTCGCAAGCGCCAGCCGCTCTTTGCCCTGACGCACCCAGATGATCGCGTTCATGATCTCGGGCAGCTCGGTTGCGATCGGGCTGAACAACACGGCGGTCAACTGCGGGCTCAGGCCGAGCCACGGCCCTACGGCGCTGATCTGCTGCACGAACAGATGCGAGGCCGCGAAGATCACCGCGAGCGCGCCCAACGTCTGCAGCAGAATCCACACCATGGCCGGATTCTCGTCGTGCGGGCGCAGCTTGAGCGGTTCGAGATCGCCTTCCACCTCGCCGCCATCCTCGGCGGAAAGCTCCTTCCAGCAGTAGAACGCGTAGGCCGCGAGAAACGCAATGCCCAGCAGCGGCTTGAAGCTGAACACCACGAGCCCGAGCGCAATCTTTGCGACGAAGATCGCGAGGAACCAGAGCTGATCGCGGCGCAGGCGGCGCGTATTCACATCGACGGTGGCGGCGCGCTCACGGCCCACGCGCTTCGCGGTGGCAAGCAGCGCGACGCCCACTACGGCATAGGCGATCGTGCTGAGCGCGAGTGGCCCGCCGATCGCGGCGCCCACGCCGATTTCCTTGTGCGCAGGATCCCCGCCGAAAGCGACCGCAACGAGCGTGACTACGCTCTCGGGCAGCGCCGTGCCGAACGCGGCGAGGATCGTGCCGGTGGCGGTTTGCGTGACCTTGAGCTTCTGACCGAGCCACTCGACGCTATTGACGAAGGTCTCGCAGGACAAATAGATGATGCCGGCCGCGGCGATGAGCAGGGCGAACGTCAAGATCATGACGAACGCTCCGTGGCGCAAAGGATGAGGTGATGCGGGGCGAGACGAGTCATTGTTTTTGCCGTGATGTGCGGGCCGGGCACCGAAACCATGACGCTTCCCTTCGCCCGGCCCGGGTGAAAGGGAAAACGTCATAGGTCTCGTCAGGCCGCGCAATTGCAGCGATTCGCTGCAGCAACTCGCAATACGGCTGCCGACGCCATGGTGCAGGGGCACCAATTATGTTGACGACGGCGCAACGCCCAAGCTGGCGTTGCAGACTACTCCCCTAAGACAGGGGGCGATTATAGCCGAAGTTCATGGCGGCGAGCGATTTCCAGTGCGCTCGCCGCGCGCGACGCGAATCAGAACTTGTGACGCAGGCCGACCATCACCATTGCCTGCTTGTCGTTGGTCGCATCGTTGCCGAAGTCGCCGAACGACGCGACCGCGTCGACGAGTTCACCCGTCTGCGCGTCGATCGTCTTGCCTGACGCCTTCTGGTAGCCCGCGAGCGCGTAGATGTCGGTGCGTTTGGAGAGGAAGTAATCGCCGCCCAGGCTGAACTGGTTGTAGCTCGCGTCCACGCCGTTGCCATGACCCTTCGTGTAGTTGTAGCCGAAGCCCAGGAGCGCGACCGGCGTGACCTGATAGTTGATGAAGGCCTGGCCCGTGTTGAACTTCGTGTTGCTGTTCGTGCCGGCCGCGCTCTGATAGTTCGCGTACTCGACGTTGCTGTACGCGAGACCTGCCGTCACCGGCCCGTACGTGTAGTCGCCGGCCGCACGAATGATCTGCAGCGAGTTCGCGGAGACGAAGCCGCCCGTGATGGCGGCGGAGTCCACGTTCACATCGGTGTTCGGATTCAGGCCGTCGAACGTCGCGACCGTGCCGCCGTTGCTGTTGGCCTTGAAGTAGCCCGCGCCGAAGCCGAACGGACCATGGTTGTACGCGGCCGCCACGGCCCACGTCTGGCCCGCGCCGGTGCTGCCCGGCTGGCCGCCGAACGCGTACATCGCGCTCATTTGCAGGCCGCCGAAGTTAGGGCTCGCGTACTTGATCGAGTTGCTGGTGCGGTAACTGTTGTCGTAGTTGTCCATGTCGCCCGGCGTGGCGAATGCGGAGCCGAATGCGCCGTCGTTGGTGAGCGGCTGCAGCAGGTCGATGAGCGGATCGTACTGGCGGCCGAGCGTGACGGCGCCGGCGGTACTCGAATTCAGGCCGACCATCGCCGTGCGGCCGAAGAGGCGACCGCCCTGGTTCTGCTTGCCGTTGTCGATGTTGAAGCCGCTTTCGAGCTTGAAGATCGCCGAGAGACCATTGCCGAGATCTTCGCTGCCGCGCAGGCCCCAGAGGTTCGGCGACAGGTTGCCGGACATCATCTGAAACGTGCCGCCCGAGCCGTTCTTGCCTTGCTGGTTGCCGAACCAGGCAACGGAGGTGTCGAGCGAGCCGTAGAGCGTCACGCTGCTTTGCGCGTGGGCGAGGGAGGCGAACGATGCCAGCGCAAAGGCGGCGGCGAGAGCGGTTTTTTTCATTGAATGGTCTTCGTTGATGAGTGGCATGTGTGAGAGTGAAATCGCGGCGCGCGAACGCACGCGAAGGCACGAAGCGGCGGGCGGCCCGAAATTCAGCGGCGATTATGCGTATCGCGCTGCGTGGACGAATTTGAAAAACGGAAAGACTGAGTTTCAGAAAGCGCATGAGCGCCAATGCGCCGCCAGTTCGGCTTCACAAGGCATGTGACATGAGCTGGCGTTGTTTTTTTGCGGCGCATTTTTACAGTTGATAAGAATAACTAAATAAATATCGATGCCGATACTGACACGTCGCCGATTAAACATTTCTTCATTTTCGTGCGGATGTTTGGCGAAAGTCGCGCCTCTATCCTTGCCTCACGAGTCGCAATCCGATTCGCTGCCGCAGCGGCCAACGCTTGCGGCCACGACCGATGACCCCGGCCCGCGAGGCCGCAAAGGAGAAACGAGGTGAAGATATTCAAGAGCGGCGCGTGCGTCGCAATCATGCTGTCGATATCGGCGCTTGCGCATGCACAGGCGGCGAGCGCACCACCAGCGTCCGTGCAGCAGTTGGCGAGTCCACAAGTTCCGCAAGGCGACGCGCCGGTCACACGCGCACAGGTGCGCCACGAACTGGTGCACGCCGAGCGCGACGGGCAGATCCAGACGCTCGATCGAACGCTGTACGCGCATCACTGACGCCGGTCGCGTGTTTGCGTCGCGGCGAAGCCGGCCGCGCGTCGCGACGGAACCTCGCGCCGCGGCCAGTCAATGTCGGCTCATCCCATCTCATTCATGAAATCACGCATTCTTTCTTATGTGTTGCGCGCCACGCTGTGCGTAACGGTCGCCGCGGCCTTCTCCGGATGCGCGAACCTGCATCCGCAGCCCAATGGCCCCGGCGATTGCGTCGGGCCGGCCGGCTTTTGTGTGCCGTTCTTCGGTTCGTAGCTCGCGAAGCCCGTCTTCTTGCAGCCGTGTTCGCGCGTCGCTGAGGGTGTCCGGCGGCGCGCATAATACGCGTTCGCGTGGAACATCCACGATCCGCGTTGACGAGGAGACCTATGAATCGCGATATCCGCACCGACGCCGAAGTCCTCGCATCATGGCAGCGCAACGCGACGCCCTGGATCGCTGCCGTGCGCGGCGGCGAGATCGCGAGCCGTCGCCTCGCGACGGACGCGGCGGTGCTCGACGCCGTGCTCGCGTGCTCGCCGCGCAGCGTGATCGATCTCGGCTGCGGCGAAGGCTGGCTCGCGCTGGCGCTCGCGCGCCGCGGCATCGCGGTCACAGGCGTGGACGCGGTGCCCGAACTCGTGGAGGCCGCGCGTGAGGCCGGGCTCGCAGACTGCCGTCTGCTAACCTACGAGCAGATCGCGCGGGGCGCACTGGACTGCCGCGCCGATGCGGTGGTGTGCAATTTTTCGCTCATCGGCTCGACCTGCGTCGACGATCTGCTGCGCGTGGTGCCCGCGTTGCTGGAGCCGCAAGGTACGCTCATCGTGCAGACGCTGCATCCGCTCATGGCATGCGGCGATGAACCTTATGTCGACGGCTGGCGCCCCGGATCGTGGGCCGGATTCAGCAGTGCGTTTCGCGACGCGCCGCCGTGGTACTTTCGAACGCTCGAATGTTGGATCGCGCTGCTCGGGACGAGCGGCCTCGCCCTGCGCGCGCTGCGCGAACCGCTCGACCCGCGCAGCGGCAAGCCGGCTTCGGTGCTGTTCGTGGCGCAACGACGCGGGTGACACCGCACCCACTCGCATCCGCAAATCAGGAGGCAGAGACGATGGCGATGATTTCTCACGTCTATATCGGCGTAAACGATTTTGAGCAGGCATTTGTTTTCTATTCCCCGGTCATGGAGGCGCTGGGCTTCGCGCTGAAGTTCCGTGAGCCCGACTATCCTTGGGCGGGCTGGGTGGAGCCGGGCGTGCCGCGCCCACTCTTCCTGGTGGGCCGTCCGTGGGACGGCAACCCCGCGCAGCCCGGCAACGGCCAGATGATCGCGCTGCTCGCGCCGTCGCGCGCGGCAGTCGACGCCGCTTACGCCGCCGCGCTCGCACACGGCGGCTCCGACGACGGCGCGCCGGGCGGGCGTGCTCACTATCACCCGAACTACTACGGCGCGTACTTTCGCGATCCTGAAGGCAACAAGCTCTGCGTCTGCTGCCACGACCCCGTGGACAACTGACGAGCCATCACACGGGTGTCCCAATCGCTGTGCTACCCTTGCCCTGCCTTGGGCCGAGGGTGCCGTGCGCGCCTATGAACGACCGCCGGTGGGCGGCCCGGTGTATCGAAGTCGAAAATCGAAGTCCTGAACCAAAGTCCCGAACCGCGCCTCATCGCGCGCATCTCCCGGGACAAATCAATAACTGGAAGAAGACGCAGATGAAAAAGCACGAGATACAACGCGCGGGAACGCGCGGCCGCTTGCGCACGCTGATGGCCGCCGTGGTGCTGGCCGGCGGCGCGCAAGCCGCGCATGCCGCCACCGAAATCCAGTTCTGGCACGCCATGGAGTCCGAACTCGGCCAGCGCGTGAATGACATCGCGCAGCAGTTCAACGCTTCGCAGAGCGAATACAAGATCGTGCCCGTCTTCAAGGGCACCTACGACCAGACGCTCGCCGCCGGCATCGCGGCCTATCGCAGCGGCGACGCGCCCGCCATCCTGCAGGTGTACGAAGTCGGCACCGCCACGATGATGAACGCGAAGAAGGCCGTGCTGCCCGTGTACGACGTGATGAAGACCGCCGGCGCGCCGCTCGACGAAAAGGCCTTTGTGCCGACGATCGCGAGTTACTACAGCGACGCAAAGACGGGCCATCTCGTGTCGATGCCGTTCAACAGTTCGACTCCGGTGCTCTACTACAACCGCGACGCCTTCAAGAAGGCCGGCCTTCCCGACGCGCCGCCGAAGACCTGGCCCGAAGTCGCTGCGGCCGCCGCGAAGCTCAAGGCTTCGGGCATGAGCTGCGGCTTCACCACGGGCTGGCAAGGCTGGATCCAGATCGAGAACTACAGCGCCTGGCACGGCGCGCCGATCGCGACGCGCAACAACGGGTTCGACGGCCTCGACGCGCAGCTTGAAATCAACAAGCCGCTGCAGGTCGCGCATATCGCCTTCCTGCAGGACATGGCGAAGCAGGGTACGTTCACGTACGTGGGGCGCAAGGACGAGGCCACCGCCAAGTTCTATAGCGGCGACTGCGGGATCATGATGGGATCGTCGGGCGCGCTCGCGAATGTCCAGCAATATGCGAAGTTCAAGTTCGGCACCGGCATGATGCCGTATGACCCGAGCGTGAAGGGCGCGCCGCAGAACGCCATCATCGGCGGGGCGAGCCTGTGGGTGCTGGGCGGCAAGAATCCCGAGGTCTACAAGGGCGTGGCGAAATTCCTCGCGTATCTGAGCTCGCCGGCCGTGGCCGCGAAATGGCATCAGGACACTGGCTATCTGCCGGTCACGAAGGCTGCGTACGAACTCACGCAGCAACAGGGCTTCTACGCATCGCACCCGGGCGCCGACACGGCCACGAAGCAGATGCTCAACAAGCCGCCGCTGCCGTGGACCAAGGGCCTGCGCCTTGGCAACATGCCGCAGATCCGCACGATCGTCGATGAAGAACTTGAGCAGGTGTGGACGGGCGCCAAGACGCCGCAGCAGGCGCTCGACTCGGCCAACTCGCGCGGCAACGAACTGCTCAGGCGTTTCGAGCAACAGGCGGCGAACTGACGCTCGTGCGCCCGTGAGGTGAAGTGAAACGATGTGATGCGGTGCCTTCGCGCGAGGCGCCGCGCAGCGCCCCAAACGGCGGACGTCTGTCTCGCCTTTTGGGGCGCTTTGCTTTTCAGCGCGGCGTTAGATCGCTGCGCTGCCAGGACTACGATGGCTTCGCGTTGCCGTTCACAGTGGACGGCCGTGGCGCGTACGACGCCCCGAAAACGAAGAAGCGTACCGCGTTTCGACGCAAGGTTTCAGGGACCGGTGGGACGCCGGAGGCCGCGCAGCAGTGCGTGGAAATGTCTGTGGAGCGGGCGCAAGTCCGGCTTGCGGCTTAGGCCGACAACCGGCAGCCCGCTTCGAAGCAGAAACCGGAACCCGCGAGGGTTTCGAAGCGCCGGCCTTCAGGCCGCGGTAGTTCACTCAACAGTGGAGCGCCGGTTCAGGTGCTCGGAGGCTACGAAATTCGCGGGGGGAAAGGACTCGCGGTCGTCTGTCGTGCCGGGGCGTTAGTCCCGACACGACATCGCCTCATTCGCCGGGCTCAGAACCAGGCGTCCTGCATGTCGAGCGTCGTGCGGTCGAGCGAGGCGAGCAGATCGAACTGCGCACTTGTTTTCGGCAACTCCCACGCAAAGAAGTACGCGGCCGCCGCGAGCTTGCCACGATAGAAGTCCGCCTCCTCACCGCTTGATCCAGCAGGCATGGCGAGCGCCGCGCGCGTCACGAGCGCCTGTTCGAGCCACACCCAGGCCATGACCACGTGGCCGAACGCTTCCAGGTACACCGAAGCATTGGCGAGCGTCACTGCCGGGTCGCCTGCTGCCCACAACTGCCGCGTCACTTCCGTGAGCCGCTTGAGTGCGGCCGCGAGCGCGCTGGCGTGGGCGGCGTCGTCGGCAGCGCCCGAAGCGTGCGCGCGCTCTAGCGTTGCCTGGACGCGCTGCACGAAGATCTTGAGCGCCGCACCGTCCTTGATGACGACCTTGCGGCCGAGCAGGTCGAGCCCCTGAATGCCGTGCGTACCTTCGTGAATCGGATTGAGACGGTTGTCGCGATAGAACTGCTCGACGTTGTACTCGCGCGTGTAGCCATAGCCGCCGTGTACCTGAATGGCGAGATCGTTGGCGGCGAGACACCATTGCGAGGGCCAACTCTTCGCGATGGGTGTGAGCAGGTCGAGGAGCAGCGAGAGCGGCTCGCGCTCGGCGCCACTGGCCGCGTTCGTTTCGTCCACGAGTTTGGCGCACCAGAGGTTGAGCGCGAGCGCGCCTTCCACATAGCTCTTTTGCGCGAGCAGCATGCGGCGCACGTCGGCGTGCTCGACCAGCCTCACCTGGGACGAAGCCGGGTCCTTGCCCGCCGAGCCCAAAGGACGCCCTTGCGGACGATTGCGCGCGTAGTCGAGCGCATGCAGATAGCCGGTATAGCCGAGCATCGTAGCGCCGAGCCCGACGCCAATGCGCGCCTCGTTCATCATATGGAACATGTACGCGAGCCCGTGATGCGGCTCGCCCACGAGATAGCCGATTGAGCCCGCCCGGCCGCCCGGCGTGTATTTCGTGCCTTCGCCGAAATTCAGCAGGCAGTTCGTCGTGCCGCGATACCCCATCTTGTGGTTCAGGCCCGCGAGCACGACGTCGTTGTGCTCGCCGCGCGTGCCGTCCTCGTTCACGAGGTACTTGGGCACGACGAAAAGCGAGATGCCTTTGACGCCCGGAGTGAGCTTGCCGTCGGGGCCGGGAATCTTGGCGAGCACGAGATGCACGATGTTCTCGGAAAGCTCGTGCTCGCCGCCCGAGATCCACATCTTGTTGCCACGCAGACGATATTGCGCGCCGAGCGGCGAGTCGCATTCGAATTCGGCGCGCGTGGCGACATCGGAAAGCGAAGAGCCCGCCTGCGGCTCGGAAAGACACATCGTGCCGAAATAGCGGCCTTCCAGTTCGGGGCGCACGAAGGTGTCGATCTGCGCGGCGCTGCCGTGCGCGAGCAACAGGTTCGCGTTGCCGATGGTGAGGAACGGGTAGGCGCTCGTGCCTACATTCGCGCCCTTGAACCACGCGAAGCCTGCCTTCTCGACGACGAGCGGCAACTGCATGCCGCCGTACTCATAGTCCTGGCCCGCGGCCATCAAGCCCGCGTCGCTGAATGCCTTCAACGCGGCCTTCACCTCGGGGATGATCGTGACTGTCTCGCCGTCGAAGTGCGGCTCGTGCTGATCGTTCTTCTTGTTGTGCGGCGCGAAGAGGTCGGTGGCGATCTTCTCGCAGGTGTCGAGCGCGGCATCGAAGGTTTCGCGCGTGTGGTCGGCGTAACGCTCGATGCGCGTGAGGCTTTCGACATCGAGCCATTCATAGAGCAGGAAGTTCAGATCGCGGCGGGAAAGGATCAGCGACATGGCGGAACGGTCTCGCATCATGGGAGGAGAAGTTGAGAAACCTACCCAAAATAGAACGATCGTGCTATTGGTAATTTCTCCTGCCGCAACGGGTGGATGTCGTCGACTGACGGCTTTCGACAAGCGTAAATCAATGCCTTTTCATTCCTTGCAAAAAATTAAAATGGGACCAAAACGCTGCAAACGTTTGCAAATACTTGTGCCATAAAGGGTTTCCTGAAGTTTCCTTATTCGCTGCCGTAAACTCGTGCGCGGGTCCCGATTTTCTTGCTGATCCCGCGAACGAGTCGCGCCGACGCTATTACGGCGGCTCTTTTTGCAGCCGAATTCGATCAGGTGCATCAAGGTCCACCAGCCGCCGCCGCATTAACGCCCACCTGCAACTTTTATTTCCTCATCCAAGTGTCGTTCATGCTGGCAGATTCGCCGGGTCGCACGCAGCCGCTTCGACCGTCCGGCTCGCAACAGCGCGTAGCCATTCGCGCACTCGATGACGTCGCGCGCGCCGCCGACGCGGTGATGTATTGCACGCTCGTTCTCTCCGCTATCGCGGCGGTGCTGATCGGCTTCGTCTATTACGAACCGCAGCTTGCGCTTGTGGGCGCTGCGATATTCCTCGGCGCCGGCAGCTTCGTGTTTTTCTGCGCGCGCGGCACGGCGCTTTCCCGCGTCGTGCTCACACTCGCCAACGCCGCGCTCGTCGCGCTGCATATCCAGGCGGCGCATGGCGTGACCGAATTCCATTTCGGCGTGTTCGTGCTGCTCGGCCTCTTGCTCGTCTATCGCGACTGGCGCCCGATTGTGCTCGCCGCGGGATTCTTCGCCGTGCATCACCTCGCGTTCGACCGGCTGCAGGCGCTCAACTTCGCCGTGTACTGCACGCGCGAGGCGAACCTGCCGCGCGTGCTGCTGCATGCCGCCTACGTGGTCGCGCAAACCGCCGTCGAAATCGTGCTTGCGCATCGTCTGCGCGTGGCGGCCATCGAGGCGGCGGAACTGTCGGACATCGTGCGCAGCGTGGTGCGCGAGCGCGAGGTGTGCCTCGCGGTCGAAGGCATTCCGGCGAGCGCCCCCACGGCGGTCGCGCTCAAAGGGGCGATCGCCCAGATGGCGCGCGCCATGCACGAGGTGAGCACGAGCACGGCACATGTGGAGCAGGCTGCGCTCGAAATCGCGCAAGGCAACGCGAACCTGAGCGCGCGGACCGAGCACCAGGCGGGTAGCCTGGAAGAAACGGTCGCGTCGATGGACGTCTTTACGCGCACGGTCAAGGCGAGCGCGGAGCACGCGCGCGAGGCGAGCGCGTTCGCCCGCGAGGCGTCGACGGTCGCGCAGGCAGGCGACGACGTCGTCGCGCGCATGACGACGACGATGGGCGCCATCGAAGCCTCGGCCAGGCGTATCTTCGAGATCGTCGACGTGATCGAGGGCATTGCGTTTCAGACCAATATTCTCGCGCTCAACGCGGCCGTGGAAGCCGCGCGCGCCGGCGAGCAGGGACGCGGCTTCGCCGTGGTCGCCGGCGAAGTGCGCAGCCTCGCGCAGCGCGCCTCGGCTGCGGCGCGCGAGATCCAGCAACTCGTGGAGAACTCGGCGAACGAGGTCGGCGCGGGCACACAGCTCGCCGGCGAGGCGCGCGCCGCGATGGAAAGCGTGGTGCGCAGCATTGGCCGCGCGGCCGCCATCATGGGTGAGATCACAGCGTCGAGCCACGAGCAGGCACAGGGCATCGAGCAGGTCAACGCCATGGTCGCGCAGATGGACGACACCACGCGCCGCAACGCCGCGCTGGTGAACGAAGCGGCCGCCGCGTCGTCGTCGCTGCACGCGACGAGCGGGAAGCTGCGTGAGGTGCTCGGCCTCGTCGCATTGTCGTGATAATGTGGCGCGAGGCCCGGGTGAACGTGTGGTGAACAAGGAGACTTTCCCGTGATGAGCGTAGTGGGCTGCATCGTCTACAAGCACAATCTCTGGCTCGTCGCCGTCGCGCTGCTGATTTGCGTCGCGGGCTCGTGGGTCACCGCACGGCTCATTCTGCGCGCGTTCGCCACGCGTTCGCTGCAGCGCCTCGGCTGGTCGTTCATCGCAGCCGTGGTCGCCGCCGCCGATATCTGGTGCACACACTTCATCGCAATGCTGGGCTTCGAGCCGGGTGTGCCGATCGCCTTCGATCCCGTCCTGACCATCGCCTCGCTGCTCATCGCGCTCGTGGGCAGCTTCGCTGGGTTTCTGCTCGCCACGAGCCGGGCCGCGAACCGCCTTACGCGCGCGGCGCCCGCGCTCGGCGGCGCGATCGTCGGGCTGGCGGTCGCGCTCATGCATTACGCGGGCATGCTCGCGTATCGCGTGCAAGGCATCGTGATCTGGAATCGCGTTGGCGTCGCCCTGTCGATCGTGTTCGCGGTCGCGATCAGCGCGTTTGCGCTGCATCTCGCCGGCCTGGCGGCCAGGCGCCCGCAGGAGGACGCGGCCAGCGCGCGGGCAAACGCCGACGCCAGCGCTCGCGTCGTCGCGGGCGTGCTCGCACTCGCCATTGCCGCGCTGCACTTCACCGGCATGTCCGCGTTCCAGGTCATGCCGATGCCAATTGACGGGCACTTCTCGAATCCCGCCGCGCTGCAAGCGCTTGCGCTCGCTGTGGCGTGCATGGCGCTCGTGATCGCGGGCGCGGGCTGCGTGAGCTTTCTGCTCGACGACAGCGTGCGCGCCGAATCCGTCGAGCATCTGCGCACGATGGCGATGAGCGACATGCTCACAGGCCTGCCCAATCGCGCGAGCTTCAATGCACGCATCGACGCCGAACTCGCGCGCACGCAGGACACGCGCAAGCTTGCGCTCATTGGCATCGACCTGAACCGCTTCAAGGAAATCAACGACCTGCACGGTCATCACGCCGGCGACGAAGTGCTGCGCATTCTCGCGCGGCGTCTTTCGAGCCTGATGCGCGAAGGCGAGTTCATTGCGCGCGTGGGCGGCGACGAGTTCGTGGCGCTGACGCGCTTCGCCTCGCGCGAGGATCTCGGCGATCTGCTCTCGCGCCTCGAAACCGCGCTGTACCGGCCGGTGCGCTACGACGACGCCGAAGTGCTTTCGGGCGCGAGCCTTGGCGTGGCCATCTATCCCGACGACGCCACCACCAAGACGGTGCTCATCAACAACGCCGACCTTGCCATGTACCGCGCAAAGGCGGACCTCGCACAGTCGGTGTGCTTCTACGAGCCGGCGATGGACGAGATCGCGCGGGCGCGCCGCTCACTCACGCACGACTTGCGCGAGGCGCTCGCGCGCGGGCAGTTGAGCGTGCACTACCAGGTGCAAACCTCGATCGCAAGCGGCGACATTTGCGGCTATGAAGCGCTGCTGCGCTGGGAGCACCCGCGCCTTGGCTTCATCTCGCCCGCCGAATTCATTCCGCTCGCCGAAGAGAACGGCCTCATTCTCGGCATTGGCGCATGGGTGCTGCGCGAGGCGTGCGCGCATGCCGTTTCGTGGTTGCCGCCTTACAAGGTGGCCGTAAATCTTTCGCCTGTGCAGCTCTCCCATGCAGACCTGCCGAAGCTCGTCGAGACCGTGCTGGTCGAGACCGGCCTCGCGCCCGAACGCCTCGAACTCGAACTGACCGAGACGGCCATTTTCGCGGACCGCGAGCGCTCGCTCGACGTGCTGCAGCGGATCAAGGCGATCGGCGTGAATATCGCGCTCGACGACTTCGGCACAGGTTATTCGTCGCTCGACACGCTGCGCTCGTTCCCATTCGACAAGATCAAGCTCGATCAGTCCTTTGTGGGCGAGGCCGGGTCGAGCCGGCAGGCCACCGCGATCATTCGCGCGGTGCTCGCGCTCGGCAAGAGCCTTGGCATTCCGGTGCTGGCCGAAGGCATTGAAACCGAGGCGCAACTCACGCTGCTCGCCGATGAAGGCTGCGACGAAGTGCAGGGCTACCTGCTTGGCCGCCCGGCGCCGCTCAGCCATATCGTGGCGAGCGGCCAGCTTTCCTTGCTCGCCGACGAGGAAGAAAAGCTGGGCAAAGTACGAGGCTAAGCGCCCTCGCCACCATAGTCCACAAAGCGCGGCGCGGATTGCGGCTGCCACGCGCCACCGCTCCGCGCGAACGCGCCGCGCGCGGTGTTGTGCGCATCGAGCGGCGCTTCCGCAAGACTCAGCACGGGCGTGACACACGCATCGCTGCCTTCGAACACAGCGGTCCATTCGTCGCGCGTGCGCGTGCCGAGCGCCTGCGCAATGCGTGCTTGCACGCGCGGCCAGTTCGCCCGGTCGCGTTGCGGCAGATCCAGCAGATCTTCCGCGCCGATCCCTTTCATGAACGCCGCATAGAACTGCGGCTCGATGCAGCCCACGGCGACATAACGGTTGTCCGCGCAACGATACGTGCGATAAAAGGGCGCGCCGCCATCGAGCAGATTCGTCCCGCGCTCGTCTTGCCATTGCCCCGCCGCGTAGAAGCCGTACATCATGCTCATGAGCATGGCTGCGCCGTCGGTCATCGCGGCATCGACCACGCAGCCAACGCCTGTCGATCGCGCGCGCAGCATCGCGGCCACCACGCCGAACGCGAGCAGCATGCCGCCGCCGCCGAAGTCGCCGATCAGATTGAGCGGCACCACGGGATCGCCACCCGCGAGACCCACCGCATGCAGCGCCCCCGAGATCGCGATGTAGTTGATGTCGTGGCCCGCCGTGTGCGCGAGCGGCCCGGATTGCCCCCAACCGGTCATGCGGCCGTAGACGAGCGACGCGCGACGGGCGTGGCACACTTGCGGGCCGAGTCCTAGCCGCTCCATCACGCCGGGACGAAAGCCTTCGATCAACGCATCGGCGCTCGCGATCAGATCGAGTGCGCGGGCCATGTCATCGGCGCGCTTGAGGTCGAGCGCAACGTATTCGCGAGCGCGCGCGAGCGGTCCTGCTGGCGCGGGCGCGCCCTCGCGGCCGATGCAGATCACGCGCGCGCCCATTTGCGCGAGCAGCATGCCGCAGAACGGCGCGGGGCCGAGCCCCGCGAATTCCACGACGGTAACGCCTTCCAAAGGCTTGATCATGTGTGCCTTCCTGCCTGCTTCCCGGAATGTGGAGCAATCCGCCTTCACAGCGTGCGTGCGATGATTTCCTTCATGATCTCGTCGGTGCCTCCGTAGATGCGCATGACGCGTGCATCCACCCACGCGGTGCCCACCACATACTCGGACATGTAGCCATAACCGCCGTGCAACTGCAGGAATTCGTCGAGCAACTGGTTCTGCAGTTCGGTGGCGTTAAGCTTCGCCATGGCGGCGTCTACCGGCGAAAGCTCGCGCCGCAGATGCCGCGCAATGCAGTCATCGACATAAGTGCGGACCATTTCCGCCTTTGCGCGCGCATGCGCGAGCTTGAAGCGTGCGTTCTGGAAGTCGAAGATCGCCTGGCCGAACACCTTGCGATCGCGCGTATAGCGAATCGTGCGCTCGAGCATGCCCTCGATCGACGCAGCAGCGCGCACCGCAATCACGAGCCGCTCCTGCGCCAGTTCGCGCATGAGGTACGAGAAGCCCTGGTTCTCCTCGCCGAGCCGCTGCGTGATGGGAACGCGCACGTCCTCGAAGAAAAGCTCGGACGTGTCTTGCGCCCGCAGGCCGATCTTGTCGAGCTTGCGGCCCTTGCTGAAGCCAGGCGTGCCTTCCTCGACCACGAGCAGGGAAACGCCCTTGCCGCCCAGTTCTGGCGCGGTCTTGCAGACCACGATCACGAGGCTTGCGTTCTGGCCATTCGTGATGAAGGTCTTCTGGCCATTGATGACGTAGTGGTCCCCGTCTTTGCGCGCCGTGGTGCGCACTGACTTGAGATCGCTGCCCGTGCCCGGTTCGGTCATTGCGATGGCGCTAATATGCTCGCCGCGTGCGAGCTTCGGCAGCCACTCGCGTTTTTGCACTTCGGTGCCGTACGCGAAGATATAAGGCGCGACGATGTCCGAATGCAGCGGAAAGCCGATGCCGCTCGCGTTCACGCGCGCCAGCTCCTCGATCATGATGGCCGCGTGGCCGAAGTCGCCGCCTCCGCCGCCGTACGCTTCGGGAATCGTGCAGCAAAGCAGGCCTTCCTCGCCCGCTCGCCGCCATACCGACTTCGGCACGATGCCTTCTTGTTCCCATCGATGATGAAACGGCACGATTTCACGCTCGATAAAGCGCCGGGCCTGTTCGCGGAAGATTTCGTGATCGTCGCGGAATACGGTGCGCATACTTTGTGTCTCCAGTACCTTTAGTGACTTCGTTATCCTTATCAAGCTGCCGGCTGGCGGTAACGCTCCTTGAGAATGCGCCGTAGCAGCTTGCCGTTGTCGTGGCGCGGCAATGCCTCCTCGAATTCGATCGAGCGCGGCACCTTGATATGCGAAAGGCGCTCGCGGCAGAACGCAATCAACTCATCGGCGAGCTGCGGGCTCGCGGCGTCGCGCTCGCGCGGTTGCACGACCGCCTTCACGGCTTCGCCGAACTCGGGGTGTGGCACGCCGATCACGGCGGCATCGGCCACGGCTGGATGCTCGGCGAGCACGTTCTCGATCTCTTGCGGATACACGTTCACGCCGCCGCTAATGATGAGGTCCGCGCGCCGGTCGCTCAGGTACAAATAGCCTTCTGCATCGACATGGCCGATGTCGCCGTAAGTAGCCCATCCGTGGTGGTTGTAGACGCTGCGCGTCTTCACCGGATCGTTGTGGTACTCGAAAGCGGGGCCGCCTTCGAAAAACACGCGGCCAATCTCACCCACAGGCAGTTCGTGATCCTCATCATCGATGATGTGAATCTGTCCATATTTCGAGCGTCCCACCGACCCGCGATGCGTGAGCCATTCGTGCGAGTTGATCGCCGTGAGGCCCACGCTTTCGGAGCCAGTGTAGTACTCGTAGATCACCGGGCCGAACCACGCGATCATCTGCTCCTTGACGTGCGGCGGGCACGGCGCGGCGGCGTGAATCGCCACGCTCAGGCTGCTCACGTCGTATCGCGCGCGCGTGGCTTCTGGCAGGTTCAGCAGGCGGATGAACATCGTCGGCACCCACTGGCTGTGCGTGACTCGGTAGTGCGTGATGGCTTCGAGCGCGGCCGCGGCGTCGAACTTCTGCAGCACGATGGCTCGGCCGCCCGTGTGGAGCAAGCGGATGAGGTAACGCAGCGGCGCGGCATGGTAGAGCGGCGCGGTGCTCAGGTAGACAGAGTCGGCGCTAAAGCCGAAGGTCGTTCGCCATGCCGCGGTTTCGGTGTCGTCGGCATCGCGCAACTCGAACGGCACGAGCGGCTTGCGGATGCCCTTGGGCAGGCCGGTCGTGCCCGACGAATAGAGGAAGTCGCGACCGCGCGGCAAGGGCGGCAGCGGCGTGCTCGCATCGACATTGTCCAGCGCGGCTTCGAGCGAGGCGAAGCCGGGCGGCGTCTGCGAAGCGCCCGCGACGAAGCAGGCGACGCCCTGCGCCGCACCGTCGGCCACGAGCGCCGCCGCGAGTTCATGCATGGCCTGCGAAACGATCAGCACGCGCGCGCCGCAGTCCTTGAGGACGTGCGCGGCCTCGCGTGTTTTCAACTGGATGCTGATAGGGGTGTAGTAGAGGCCGGCGCGTTCGGCGCCGATAGCGATGACGGCGAGCGCCGGATGATTCTCGAACAGCAGCGCGATGCCGTCGCCGGGTTGCAGGCCGAGGCCGAGGAGCCAATGCGCGACGCGATCCGCGCGTTCGTCCAGTTCCCTGTAGGTGATGGTCTGGTTGAGTGCGGGGAAGCACAGGGCTTCCCGCGTGGGTGCTGCTACAGCTAGTTCGCGGACACGCTCCACGGTCTCGTCTCCATGTCATGCGCGGCCCCAGTCATGCTGCCGAGCGCTGCCTCCACGCGCCTGACGAGCGACATCAGCCGCGGGGCGATGTCGTCGGTCAGCTGGTTGCCGCTGATATTGAAAACTGCAATCGAACAGCCAAAAACCCAATACTCGTCGTCGATCGGGGCGGACAGCGGAATCGCCACCGAATGGATCTCGCGCTGCATGTCGCCGTGCGAGATCGTGCAACCGTGCGCGCGCAACTCCTGCTGTGCTTGCGCGAGGCGCTGCGCGAGCAACTCGCCCTTTGCGGGGTCGCGCGCGAGCGTTTCCTGCAGGTACTGCTCGCGCTGCTCGCCGGGCACGGTCCACAGATACGCGCGGCCCGACGCCGTGCGCGAAAGCGAGAGCCGCGTGCCCGTTTCCGAGCGGTACACCGCGCTGCCTTCGCCCTGAATCACCTCGGCGTACGCCATGTTCAGGCGGTACCCAACCGCGAGCGTGACCTGACCGTGGCAGTAGTCGGCCAGCTCCTGCATCATCGGCCGCGCGATCTGCCGGATCGTCATGCGGCCGAGCGCCGGAGCGGTCAGGCTCAGCATCTCCGTGCCGAGCACATACTTAGAAATGCGCTCCGAATAGCGCAGCAGGCCGAACTCCGCGAGCGTGTTGATGAGCCGCAGCGCCGTGGGCTTGGGCAACCCCGTGCGCTCGACGAGATCGCGCGCCGAAAGCTCCGCGTCTCCCATTGAAAAGCACTGCAGGATCCGGATGCCGCGCGCAAGCGCACTCACGAGCTGCGAGTCGGCGGCGTCGTCGGTGCGGGAGTTGGCCTGGTCGTTCATTTCGGGTCCTTCGTCGGGGTAAGGGCGCGGCGCGCCGATGCGGCTCGCGGCAAACCCCGGATTCTAGCTTTCTGATGCTCGCCGGAACAATTTTTTAAGACGCCTGGCTCATTTTTTCGCCGTCGCTTTGCCGCGCCGCGGACCGCCGCGTGCCGATGTCTCCTTTTTCGATCTCGTGGTGTCAAGCTGTGCAATCAGTGTTGCGGATCGCGAGCGAGAAATCAATAAAAACGATCCAGTTGTACCGAAATGTGTTTACCACTATTTAAATAGTGATTCGGTAAGATGTATTTTGAGTCAGTTGATTCATTTTCATGACACTTCCAACCGTTGAGAGAACCATGACCAACACCGCGGTAATCGTCGACGCAGTGCGCAGCCCGATGGGCCGGACCAAGGTGGGCGGCGCTTTCGTCGACCTGCATCCTGTGGATCTGCTTTCGCAGGTCATCAAGCAGTTGATCGAGCGCAATGACCTCGACCCCGGCAGCGTGGACGACGTGATGATCGGCTGCGTGAGTCAGGTGGGCGAGCAGGCGTCGACGCCTGGCCGCCTCGCGTGGCTCGCGGCGGGCTTTCCGCAGCACGTGCCTTCCACCACCATCGAGCGCAAGTGCGGCTCGAGCCAGCAAGCCATCCATTTCGCGGCGCAGGCGATCATGGCGGGCGTGAACGAGATCGTCGTGGCCGGCGGCGTGGAGTCGATGAGCCGCGTGCCGATGGGGTCGTCGCGCATCGGCCGCGATCCGTATGGCGCGCTGTACCACGCGCGCTATCCCGAAGGCATGGTCGGCCAGGGCGTGAGCGCTGATCTCGTGGCGCAGAAGTGGGCGCTCACGCGCGAGGAACTCGACGCCTACTCGGCGCAGTCGCACCGTCGCGCCGACGCCGCGCGCGCCGCCGGCCAGTTCGCGCGTGAGATCGTGCCGATCGAGGTTCCGGGACCGGAGGGCGTGCGCCGCGTGAACCTCGACGAAACGATCCGCGCCGGCACCACGGTCGAGCGGCTCGCTGGCCTCGCACCCTCGTTCGAGAGCGCGGAACTGCAAGAGCGGTTTCCGGGCATCCGCTGGAACGTGACGGCGGGCAACGCCTCGCAAATCTCGGACGGCGCCTCGGCGCTGCTCATCATGAGCGAGCAGAAGGCGGCGCAATTGGGGTTGAAGCCGCGCGCACGCATCGTGGCGTTCGACGTCTGTGGCGACGATCCGCTCATGATGCTGACCGCGCCGATTCCCGCCACGCAACGTCTGCTGAAGAAACGCGGTCTCACCGTCGACGATATTTCGCACTTCGAAGTGAACGAGGCGTTCGCCGCCGTGCCGCTCGCCTGGCAGAAGTCGCTGGGCGCGGACGCGGCGCGCCTGAACCCGGCGGGTGGCGCGATCGCGCTGGGGCATCCGCTCGGCGCCTCGGGTGCGCGCTTGATGACGACGATGCTCAACGCGCTCGAAGTGAGCGGCGGCCGCTACGGCCTGCAAACGATGTGCGAGGCGGGCGGGATGGCCAACGCGACGCTCATTGAACGCCTCTAAAGCGCAACCACGAACAACGAAGGAGAAACGACACATGGACGAGCAGAACAAATTCGCCGGCACGGTGGCAGTGGTAACGGGCGGCGCTTCGGGTCTGGGCCTCGCGAGCGCGAAGCGTTTGCTGGCAAAGGGCGCGCAGGTCGTGATCGCCGACCTCGCCAACTCGCGCGGCGCAGCCGTGGCCGACGAACTCGGCGTGAACGCGCACTTCGTGGCCGCCGATGTGACGAGCGCCGACGACATGACCGCCGTATTCGAGGCGGCGACGCAGCGCGGCACGCTGCGCTCGCTCGTGCATTGCGCGGGCCGCGGCGGCGCGGTGCGTCTGATCGAAAAGGACGGCTCGCCGGGCTCGCTCGAAGCCTACGAGAACGTGGTGCGCGTGAATCTCTTCGGCACCTTCAACGCGCTGCGTCTCGCGGCGGCGGCAATGGCGCGAAACGAGCCCGACGCGGGCGGCGAGCGCGGCGCCTGCGTGCTCACAGCATCGGTGGCGGCGTACGAAGGGCAGATCGGGCAGGTGCCGTATGCGTCGTCGAAGGCGGGCGTGGTGGGCATGACGCTCGTGGCCGCGCGCGATCTGGCGAGCAAGGGCATACGCGTATGCACGATCGCGCCGGGCTTGTTCGATACGCCGCTGCTCGCGCGCCTGCCCGAGGAGATTCGCGAATCGCTCGGCCGCATGGTGCCGTTTCCGCCGCGCTTAGGCGTTGCTGACGAATTCGCCGCGCTCGCGCTGCATATCCTCGAGAATCCGATGCTCAACGGCGAGACCATTCGCCTTGACGGCGCGATTCGCATGCAGCCGCGCTGAGTGAGGCCGACCATGAACGACGAATTGCTGATCGAGTATCGCGACGGTATCCAGATCCTCACGATCAACCGTCCCGAGGCGCGCAACGCCTGCACGAAGGCGGTGGCCGAAGCGATGGCCGCCGCGCTGGACGAACTGGAACGGCGCGACGACCTGCGGCTCGCCATCATCACGGGCGCGGGCGGCACGTTTTGCGCGGGCATGGACCTGAAAGGCTTTCTGAAGGGCGAACGGCCGAGCCTGCCGGGCCGCGGCTTTGCGGGGCTCACGCAAGCGCCGCCGCGCAAGCCGCTCATTGCGGCGGCGGAAGGGTACGCCCTCGCGGGCGGTTTCGAAGTCGTGCTGGCGAGCGACCTCGTGGTGGCTGCGAACAACGCGCAGTTCGGGTTGCCCGAAGTCAAGCGCGGGCTGTGCGCGGCGGCGGGTGGATTGTTGCGTCTGCAACAGCAGTTGCCGGAGCGCATCGCCATGGAACTCGTGCTGACGGGCGACATGTTCGGCGCGCAACGGGCGTTCGAGTTCGGCCTCGTCAACCGCCTCACCGCGCCGGGCGCAGCGCTGGCGGGCGCGATCGAACTCGCGCAGAAGATCGTGGCGAACGGGCCGCTTGCAGTGGCCGCGAGCAAGCGCGTGATGCGCGAGTCGCGGGACTGGTCCACTGCGGAGATGTTCACGCGTCAGCGCGAGATCACCGATCCGGTGTTCGCGTCCGCCGACGCTCGGGAGGGCGCAGCGGCCTTTGCGGAAAAGCGCAAGGCGGTTTGGCAGGGGAAGTAGGACGGCCCCTTCGTCAAGCCTTAGTCAAGCGTGGGTGAGCGTTCTTCGCAGCGCCGCGAAGAACAGTTCCGACTGCAATCGCTCACCCTGGATCTGGTCCGCCACGCGCTGCGCGAGATCGGCCGCCACGGGCCGCAACGCGCGCCCGGTAGAGCCCGCGAGCACCTGCGCGGCGCATGCGCGCTCCAGGTAATAGAGGTCGTCGAACGCGTAGTCGATACGTTCGCCGCACACCACCACGCCGTGGTTGCCGAGGAAGCCGATGTCCTTGCCGTCGAGCGCATGCGCAATGCGCTCGCCTTCCTCGGGACCGAGCGCGAGGCCGTTGTATTCGCGGTCCAGCGCGACGCGGCCGTGGTAGCGCATGGCGTTCTGCGACAACGTCGTATCGAGCCCGCAGACCTCAGTGAGGGTGAGCGCGGTGGCGTAGGGCATGTGGGTATGCAGCACGCAGGCCTTCTTTGCGATTGCGTGGATGGCGGCGTGAATGAACATCGCCGTCGGTTCCACGGTATGGCGGCCTGCCACCACGCGCCCCTGTGCGTCGACAATGACGATGTCGTCGGCCATCACCTCGCTCCACATCAGCCCGCGCGGGTTCAGCAGGAAGAGGCCGTCTTCGCCGGGAAGCGCGACGCTGAAGTGATTGCAGACGCCTTCACCCAGCCCGTAATGCGCGGCGGCGCGCAGCGCGAGCGCGAGGTCTGCACGCAGTGTCGCGACAGCCGGGTAATGGAACAACTCGTCACCTTCAATGGCTCCAGCATGATGCGCCGTGTTGCTCATGTGTCGTAGCTCCTGTTTTCGAAATGACCGCGTTGCGTCGCAATGCGCGTTCCTCATTCGCCGTCCAGCGCGAGCGGCACTTCGAGCCCCGCCTTCACGCGGCTCATGCTCACCAGCGTCTTGAACCGCTTCACGTTGTTGTTCGAGAAGAATAGCTCGCGCGTGAGTTCCGTGTACTGGTCCATGCTGCGCACCGCGAGAATGAGCACGAAATCCCACTCGCCCGCGACGTAGTAGCACTGCTGAATCTGCGGACATTGCGCGAACGTGCGCTTCATGGCATCGAGCAGATCGATCTGCTCACTTTCCACTTCGACGGTCGCGACGATCGTGATGGGATGATCGACCTTCTCGGGCGAAACGATCGCGGCGTAATGGTCGATCACGCCTTCGTCGGCGAGACGGCGCAAACGCCGGTTCACCGCCGCCGTGGAAAGGTTCACGCGCGCGCCGAGTTCGTTCTGGGGAATCTGGGCGTCGCGCTGGACCTCCATCAGAAGCTTGCGGTCGAAGGAGTCGAGATGTGTCGCCATTTGCGTGGGAACCTGAAAGTCGATATTTTTTTGCGTGACGTGGCCGAATTATGAGACTTTTTCGCGAGGGCTGCGCAATATCATTTCGACATTGCAAGTTCACCGGAGCCAACCCATGCTGATCGCAAACCCCCGCGCCACGCGCGATGCCTACCCGGAAACGCTTGGGCACATCCTGAACGTGAAGTCGGGCGACCAGAGTCGGGCCTGGCTCGCCAGTTGGGACCTGATCAGCCCGGCGCCGACGCCGCTATGGGATCTGAGCGGTGCGGCGGCGCTTCTGGGCGTTGCGCGCATTGGCCTGAAGGACGAATCGTTTCGTTCTCCTCTTGGAAGCTTCAAGGCGCTGGGCGCTCCCATTGCGCTGATGCGCCTCATCATGCGCTTGTGGCCCCAGCAGAACATCGATCCTCGCAAGCTGATCGACGGCCGCTACCGCGAGACGGTCGCGAACCTCACGGTCGTTAGCGCGACCGATGGCAACCACGGCAAAGCGCTTGCGGCAGCCGCACGCTCGATTGGCTGCCACTGCGTGATCGTTCTTCATGCGAACGTCAGCGCGGAGCGCGAAGCGGCGATTGCCGCGTATGGCGCGCGCATCGATCGGATCGCGGGTAACTATGACGAATCCGTCGAGCATGCGGCGCGGCTCGCGAAGACGAACGGCTGGCACGTCGTTTCCGACACCTCTTATGAGGGATACGAGGCAATCCCGCGCGACGTCATGCAAGGCTACGGCACCATCGCGGCGGAAGTGATCGAGCAGTCTGGCGGCGCATGGACGCATGTATTTCTACAAGGCGGCGTGGGCGGACTGGCGGCCGGTGTGGCGAGCTATCTGTGGGAGCGCGATGGCGCCGCGCGTCCGCGCTTCATCGTGGTCGAACCGCGACAGGCCGACTGCCTGTATCAAAGCGCCGTTGCGGGCCGCGCGGCGAAAGCCACCGGTTCGGTCGATTCGGTGATGGCGGGCCTTGCATGCGGGGAGACGTCGCCGCTCGCGTGGAAGATACTCGAGCAGTGTGTCGACAACTTCATGCTGATTGACGACGAGGACGCCGTAGAAGCAATGCGCAATCTCGCCGCCGGCGCGGCAGGCGACGTACCGATCGTGTCGGGCGAATCGGGCGCGGCGAGTCTCGCGGGCCTCGCGAAACTGATGCGCGATCCCGATCTCGCGCGCGCAGCGGGGCTCGACGCTGATTCGCGCGTGCTGCTGATCAGCACCGAGGGCGCCACGGCGCCAGGCCTGTACGCCGAGCTTGTCGGTGCGTCTGCGCAAACCGTGGCGACGCGTCGCGACGCCTGGCTGAGCCAGGTCACGCAGTAACCGAAAAAGAGGACATCCACATGGAAAGCACACTGCAAGGCCAACTCAAAAGCTGGCGACAGTATCTGCACCAGCGCCCCGAAACGGGCTTCGAGGAGATCCATACCGCCGACTACGTGGCGAAAATCCTCGAGACGTTGGGTCTGAACGTGCATCGCGGCATTGGCGGCACGGGGCTTGTGGCGAACCTCACGGCGGGCGACGGCAAACGGGTGATTGCCGTGCGCGCCGACATGGACGCGCTCAATATCGCCGAGCAGGCGCCGGGCCGCGCGCATGCCTCGCTGAACGCGGGAAAAATGCACGCATGCGGGCACGACGGCCATATGTCGATGGTCCTTGGCGCGGCGCGGCTGCTCGCCGAGCGGCGCGATTTCAACGGCACGGTGCGTTTCATCTTTCAGCCGGCCGAGGAGCACGGCCGCGGCGCCAAGGCGATGATGGCGGACGGCCTGTTCGAGCGATTTCCCGTCGATGCGATCTTCGGCGCACACAACATGCCGGGCATGCCCGCCGGCACGTTCGCCACGCGCGCGGGCGGTATCATGGCGAGCGAGGATAACTTCGTTATCCATATCAATGGTCGTGGCACGCACGCGGCGCGCCCGCACATGGGCGTCGACCCAATCGTCATCGCGTCGCAAATCGTCCTCGCGCTGCAAACCATCGTGTCGCGCAATCTCGACCCGAGCCTGCAAGCCGTGATCTCCTGCACGGAATTCATCACCGACGGCATTCGCAATGTCATTCCATCGAACGTGATCATCAGGGGCGATACGCGCAGCTATTCGAAGGCCGTGCAATCGCTGGTCGAAACCCGCATGCGTGAGATCAGCGTTGGCATCTGCCAGACGCACGGCGCCGAGTGCAGCTTCGAGTACACGCACGAATTCGCGCCAACGGTCAATTCGGAGCAGTTCGTCGAGCTGGCAGTGAACGCCGCGCGCAACGTGGCAGGACACGCCGCCGTGGATGCGAACGTGCAACCGATGATGATTTCCGAAGATTTCGGCGCATTCCTGCAGGTCGTGCCGGGCAATTTCATCTTCATCGGCAACGGCGACGTGCCGGAGCGCGGGGGGATTCCGCTGCACAACGCCAGCTACGATTTCAACGACGATATCCTGATGACCGGCGCGCGCTATTTCGCGGAAATCGCGCGCCTGGCGTTACCGGTCGGAACTAACAAATCATGAACGCAATGGCATAGCGTGATGTCCGCAGTGGCGCGATTAAGTCGCCACCGCCGCCGCTTCGTCGAGCGCATCGTAAATGCCGATGACCCCGGCAGCAACGCTGCTCCAATGATCGATGGCATGCGTGCCGACGACATCGTCCCAGAACGACTCCGATCCATATTGCAGACGTTGCGCGTGCAACCGCCGCGTATAGAGTTGCAGGTCGTACTCTTCGGTGATGCCCATCGCGCCCACTAGTGCGTGCGCGCCGTTCGCCACCAGCGGCGCAGCGCGGCTCGCGCGCGCCTTCGCGATGGCCGCCGCGATGCGCTGCTCCGAAGTGTGGTGCCCCGCGCAGCCCAGCTGGGCCGCGACACGCGTGGCGGCCACATGCTCGGCCATGACGCTCAGTTGTTGCTGCACGGCCTGGAACTTGCCCAGCGACCGGCCGAACTGCTGGCGGTCGTTCACGTAGCCGAGCGTCATGTCGAATACGCGCTGCATGCCGCCCGCCATTGTCGCGGCTGTGGCGAGCGCGCCCAGTTCGCCCACGCCACGCACGGTTGCGGGCAGCGCGCGCGCCGCGTGCGCGGGATAGGTGAGCGTGGCGTCGAGGCTGTCTCCATGAGCGCGCAATTCGGCACTGGCGAGCGGGACGAGGCTCGCGCCATCGGCGGTTTCGACGATGAGCGTGTCGGCCACGAGCCCATATGGCACGAACGCCGCGCCGTGCTGCGAGGCATTGCCAAGCGCAATGGCGATGGGACCGCGTGGCGCTTCGACGCCCGCGCGTGCCAGCAGCTCGCGCGCGATCATGGTGTGCGCGGCGGGCAGCGGCAGCGCGTGTGCGCCGAATTCGAACAGCGCGCCCGCCGCGGCGGCGAGGCGCATGCCCGAACCGCCTTTCTCCTCAGGCACGAGCGCGTCGAGAAAGCCAAGCGCATCGAGCTGGTCCCATAGGGCGCGTCCCGCGTTGCGCTCGCGCGCCGCTTCCACGGTGCGCACGAATTGCGGCGTGCAGTGACGCTCGAGCACGTTGTGTGCCGATTCGGTCAGCATGTCATCCACGGTGTTCTTCTCCATGTTCGTCGTTCGTTTAGCGCAGCCCGAGGCCGCGCGCGATCATGCCGCGCAGGATCTCGCGCGTGCCGCCGCGCAGCGAATACGACGGCGCGATCTTCGTCACATAGTCGAGCGTATCGGCAAGCTCGCGGGTCACGGCTTGCTGCGGATGTGCGCCGAGCGCGTCGCCGATCAGCGTGGGCACGCTCTGCTCGAAGCTGGTACCGAGGTCCTTCACCAGGGCGGCCTGCGTGGCGGGGCTCGCACCGTCGGCAAGCGCCCCCGTGACGGCCACGGACATCGCCCGCAACGTGGCCAATTCGGTCACGAGCGCGCCGAGTGTGCGGCGCTCGCTCTCGCCAACCGGCGCGCGTGTTGCGCGGGTGGCTTCGCGCAGCGCATGCGCCCATTCTTCGAGCAGTACGATGCTCGAATAAATGCGCTCGGGGCCGCTGCGCTCGAACGCGAGTTCGGCGGTGACCTGCTCCCAGCCCGCGCCTTCGGTGCCGATCAGCGCGCTCTCGGGCAGTTCGACATCGTCGAAGGTGACTTCGGAGAAATGCGCGTCGCCGGTGAGATCGCGGATCGGCGCGATATGCACGCCCGGCAGCGACAAATCGACGATCAGTTGCGAGAGCCCGCGATGCCGGTCCTCGGGCGTGCCCGAGGTACGCACGAGCGCGATCATGAAGTGCGAGTGCGGCGCGTTGGTCGTCCAGATCTTGCGGCCCGAGAGACGCCAGCCGGTGGCCGTGCGCTCGGCGCGCGTGCGTACGCTCGCGAGGTCGGAGCCCGCGTTCGGCTCGCTCATGCCGATGCAGAAAAACGCCTCGGCCGTGCAGATGCGCGGCAAATAGAACGCTTTCTGCTCCTCGGTGCCGTAGCGGGCGATGAGCGGGCCGCTCTGGCGGTCGGCGATCCAGTGAGCCGAAACCGGCGCGCCGGCCGCAAGCAGTTCTTCCACGAGCACGAAGCGGGCGAACGGACTGCGGCCGCCCCCGCCATATTCGCGCGGCAGCGTGAGGCCCAGCCAGCCATGCGCTGCGAGCTGGCGGCTGAAGTCGGCGTCGAAACCGAGCCACGAACGTGCGCGCACGGCGGGCGGCACGCCTTTGAGCGCTTCAGTGAGAAATACGCGCACCGGTGCACGTAAGGCTTCGTCTTCGGGGGGAATCGTTCTGAGTGCGAAAGGGTCGTTCATAACGTGCTGCGCTTTACAGCGCAGTTCCTGGCAGTGCGAAGTCATTGGGCGCTTGCGCGCTCATTCGGGGCGGCCGGCGAGCATGCGCTTGACCGTGTACGAGAGCACGAGTTCGTCGCGCTGGTTGAGCACTTCGACGCGGCTCGTCACCACGGCGCGATTGTGCTTGGAGGTGGGCTTCACTTCCTCGACTTCCACCACGCCGTAGATCGTGTCGTTGACGAGCACTGGAGCGTGAGCCTTCATCGAGAACTCGAGCATGGCGAGCCCGGTGCCTTGCACCATGGTCTGAAATAGCAAGCCTTCTATCAGGCCGCTCGTGAGCGCGCCCGGCACGGGGCGGCCGCTCATGGCGCCGTGCTCGAAATGTGCGTCGATGAAGATCGCCTCCAGCATGCCGGTAGCCGAAATGAAATTGACCAGGTCGGTTTCCGTGACCGTGCGCCGGAACGTGCGAAAGCGCTGACCCGCTTGCAGCTCCTGCCAGTAGAAACCGCGTCCGAGCAGTTGGGCGTCTTCATGTGTCGTCATGCCTGTCTTCCTCCGTTTTGGATGGCGCATCCGCGCCGGTATCGTGTTCCGATTCTAGAATCGTGTTTCGATATCGGCAACATGGTTCGAATATCGGAACGGAGTGATCTAGCCGAGCTTCGGCCATAACATATTGTTTATAAAAAGAAAACGGCGGAAAAATCGGTGCTTAGAGGGTATACGCCAGGCTTAAACGACGTTCTACATTCAGAATCCAGTGCTACATTCGGAACCGGAGACCGGCTTAGCCGGCCCAGCAGCCAGAGCGATTCGAATAAACCTGAAAACAGGAATCAAGGAGACAAGCTGGATGAACGCCAACCCCGAGATCGCGCAGGCAGGCGCGGCGGCCGAAGCGGTGCCGCGACGCACGGCCAGCGTCATATTTGCCGGCAGCGTCGGCAACGTGGTGGAGTGGTTCGACTGGTCGGTGTACACGACCTTCGCGATCTACTTCAGCAAACAGTTTTTTCCCGCGGAGAACGACACCGCGTCGCTGCTCGCGACTTTCGCGGTGTTCGCCGTGGGCTTCTTCATGCGGCCGCTGGGCGGCTGGGTGATCGGTGGCTTTTCAGACCGCTTCGGGCGGCGCGCCGCGCTCACGCTCACCATCATGATGATGGCGGGCTCGTCGCTGCTGATCTCCGTGCTGCCCACCTACACGACGATCGGCGTGCTCGCGCCAGTGCTCATGACGGTGCTGCGCATGGTGCAGGGCCTCTCGGTCGGCGGCGAGTACGGCGCGGCCACCACGTTCCTCGCGGAATCCGCGCCCGCGAAACGTCGCGGGCTGTATGGCAGCTTCCTGTTCTTCAGCATCGCGGCGGGCCTGCTGCTCGCTTCCGGCCTGGCCAGCGTGATGACGGGTGTGATGTCGAAGGAAGCGCTCGTGGCGTGGGGCTGGCGCGTGCCGTTTTTCATTGGCGGGTGCGGTTCGCTCGCGGGCTTCTGGATGCGCCGCAACGTGGGCGAAACGCACGCGTTCGAGCAACTGCGCCGTTCGGGCCGCATCGAGCGCCGCTCGCTGTGGTGGACGTGGACGCAACATCGCACAGCCGTCCTGCGTCTCGTGGGCATTAGCGTGCTGGGTGCGTTCAGCTTCTACCTCTTCATCAGTTTCATGCCGATCTACGCGATCCGCCACGCGGGCGCGACACCGGGCGACGCGTTTTTGGCGAGCACGCTGAGCATTGCCATCTTCATGGTCGCGCAGCCGTTTTTCGGCGCGTTGTCGGATCGGTTCGGGCGGCGTCCGCAATTGATGGTGTTCGCGGCGGCCTATCTCGTGTTCCTGTATCCCGTGGTGCGCTCGATCGGGCCGAGCGTGACGTCGATGCTGCTCGTAGAATGCTTCGGTTTGCTGACTTATGGACTCTATTCGGCCATCGCGCCCGCGATCATGGCCGAGCTGTTTTCGACCGCGGTGCGCGGCATTGGCATTGGCGCCGCGTACAACCTCGTGGTCGCGTTGCTCGGCGGCACAACGCCGTATCTCATGACCTGGCTGCAATCGCAGCAGCGTGAGGGCTGGTTTCTCGTCTACGTGTGCGCTGGCGCGGCCGTGAGTCTTGTTGCTTACTGGCGCATGCCCGAAACGGCGGGCAAGCCGCTCGAATGAGCGTTGCGCTCACACCGCGCATGATCATGTAGTTCCGCAATCCAGGCAGAGGTCAATTCACATGCAGCAGCAGACGAGAGCAGCATCGGTATCGCAGTCAACGAAAACGCAACAGCGCAGCCGCCCGCTGGAAGGCATACGGGTGCTCGATCTTTCCCGCGTGCTCGCAGGTCCGTGGTGCACGCAGAATCTCGCCGATCTCGGCGCGCAGGTGATCAAGATCGAACGGCCTGGCCCAGGTGACGAAACGCGTTCGTGGGGGCCTCCCTATCTGCGCGACGAAGCTGGCCGTGACACGGTGGAGAGCGCGTATTACCAGTGTGCGAACCGCGGCAAGCTTTCGATGGCGGTGGACATCGGCGCGCCCGAAGGCGCCGCGCTGATCCGCGAACTTGCGCGTCAGTGCGACGTGCTGGTGGAGAACTTCAAGGTGGGCGGCCTGAAGAAGTACGGGCTCGACTATGAAAGTCTCGCAGCGCTCAATCCCGCGCTGATCTACTGCTCGGTCACGGGGTTCGGTCAGAACGGGCCGCTCGCGCACCGCGCCGGATATGACTTCCTCATTCAGGGCATGGGCGGCCTCATGAGCGTGACGGGCGAGCCCGACGAGACGTCCGGCGGCGGTCCGCAAAAAGTCGGCGTGGCGGTCACGGATCTGATGGCCGGCATGTACGCGACAACGGGCGTGCTCGCCGCCGTGATCGAGCGGCAGCGCAGCGGCCTTGGCCAGCACATCGACATCGCGCTGCTCGACTGCCAGCTGGCGATGCTCGCGAACCAGTCGATGAACTACCTCTGCTCGGGCGACGTGCCGCGGCGCCTGGGCAACGCGCATCCCAACGTCGTGCCGTACCAGACCTTCGCGGCCAGCGACGGCCATCTGATTCTCGCGTGCGGCAACGACAGCCAGTTCCGGTCGCTGTGCGGCGCGATGGAACTGAACGAACTCGCGGCGGACCCGCGTTTTGCCACCAACAGCGCGCGCAGCGTGAATCGCGCGCTGCTGTTGCCGGTGCTCGAAAAGGCGTTCCGCACGCGCACGCGCGACGCGTGGATCGACGCGCTCGAAGCGTGCGGCGTGCCGTGCGGGCCGATCAACGACGTGGCGCAGGCGTTCGGCTCCGAGCACGCGCGTGCGCGTGAAAGCGTGCGCCGCATTGCGCATCCGCTGGCGGGCACGTCGCCGAGCGTGGCAAGTCCGCTGCGCTTATCGGCCACGCCTGTTCAATACGACGTGCCGCCCCCCTTGCTCGGCGAGCACACGCGCACGCTGCTCGACGATCTGCTCGGGCTCGACGCCGCGCGCATCGAGGCGCTGTGCGCGAGCGGCGCGATCGGCACAAGCGCGTGACTACATACGCGCGGCGAGCAGGAGCAATCCGTTTGAGCAGGCACAGGCCATATCGTCACGGCTGGTTCGCATTCCTTTCGAGAGCAGAGCGGCATGTATAATTTTTCGCACCGTTCAACCGTCAATCGATCCATGGCGCACCACTCCGAAGACCGTGAACCGGGCACCGAATCCACCGTGTCGCCCGGGCCGCGGGCCACTACGCGCATCGTGCAGGTGCTGCGCATTCTCGCCGACCATCCGCAGGGCGCCACGCTCACCGAACTCGCGGACTTGAGCGCCACGCCGAAAACGAGCCTCCTTGCGCTGCTGCGCGCGCTCACGCACGCGCACTATCTCACGCATGACGGCGGCAAATACGCGCTCGGCGTAGAAGCATTCAAGCTCGGTGCGGCCATCGTCGCGCAACGACGCTTTCCCGAAATCGCACGCCCGGTGATGGAGCGCCTGGCGCTCGAAGCGGGCGAAACGATCCTGATCGGCCAGCTCGCGAGCGACCGGCCTTCCATGGTCTATGTGATGTCGGCTCAGAGCCGCAGTGCGATCCGCTTCATTGCGGGCATAGGCGAGCGGCGCGAACTGTTTTCCTCCTCGGGCGGGCGCGTGTTGCTGGCCGCAATGAGCGAGGCGCAGCAGACCGAGTATTTCCGCACAGCCGAGTTGCGTGCCCACACGCCTGCCACGCGCACGCAAAAGCGCGAGTTGAAGGCGCTCCTCAAGGAAGTGGCCGAGACCGGCGTGGCCGTCACGGTCGAGCAGAGTTCCGCCGATGTGGTGGGCTTTGCCGCGCCGATCCGCGACGAGTCGGGCGCGGTGATCGCGGTGCTCGTGATGGGCACGCCGGTAAGCCGAGGCGTGCCGGGCATGGAGCGCTTCAAGGCGCTGATCGCGCGCGGCGCGGCGGAAGTGTCGGCGCTGCTCGGGTATGCGGGGCCCAGTACGCTGGCGCTTTCAAGGCCGGTGGCATAACCTGGCTCGCCGAACCCCACGATGGCTGCCCTATGATCGGGCAGCTATTTTTCTAACTGGATAATTGATTCGCAGGACGAAGTGATTTCCGCGTTTTCTCTCGATCTGTCACTTGCAACCATTCAACATGTGGCTCTGCCGCATGGTGCCGGATCAGTGCCAGGCTGGGCACGTGAGCGCGAACACTCAATACTTGATCTCCCTGGCCGCTTGACGGCCGTTCTGCTTCGTTTGTCGCTTGTCCTGCCGACATTGCGAATTGCTCTTCTGGTCCGTCGCCCTGCATTCCTGCTTTGTATGGCGCGAACCCTGGCGCGTTTCCTGGCGAACATCACGCCCGGCGCGACGTTGTTGAGCCTGTTCAGTAGCCCATGAGGTTCCCGTGGAAGCTGTCACAAGCAGCGCAATGAACGTGACCGCGAACTTCCGGGTCCATGAAAACATGGCGATCTCCGAAGCAGGTTGAGTGTAGGCATTCCACGCCGACGATCTTCTGTTGCCGTGTTCGCGCCACTGGCGACCAGACGGGTGGGATCATCGAGGCGACGCAAACGTGCAGCGCGCATGCATCCCAGCGCCGACGTGCCAGCGCACGGTCCGCCCCGGCGGAAGGACAGCTTTGACGAAGGGTGCCACGTGCTGAGACCCAGTCAATCGGACTTAGGTCCTAGGTGCCGGCAAGAAGGCCGGCTCCTGTCCCGCCTTCTTGATTTTTCAAGAATATCAAAAGGATTACGAAATAGAGAATCGCAAGCTGTATCAGCCGAAATAGTTGATCCCCGGGACGATCATCAGCCGCCTGTTCCATTCGACGGAAACCGCCCCCGAACTGCCCATCGCACGGGTACAACCCCACCTGCGATTCTTCGACCCTAAGCCGACCTTGCGGCCGGCTCTTGCCATCGACGGGAGACATCGCGGAATTGGTAGTCTAAGGATCAGACCAAGGTCCGATACCAAATAGGCGGAACGGCGCATAGGCTAAAGCCTCCCGCCGGGAAACTGTCACGCGGACGCCAACGGAGATTCAGCGCGGAGCTGACACCACGAGCAGCCGATCATTCAGCCATGCTGCTTTCAACGGGTCGCTGCACTGCATTGAACGCATCGCTTTCCGCGCCACCATCCGCCGGAAGGAGGGGAGATGACCAACTGGAACGTACGATGGATAAGGGCCGCACTCTTCTGGCTGATTCTGCTGGTGGCGGCTCCTGCCTTTGCGGATCGCGGTCCGGACGGCCCCGCACCCTACAAGCCGGAGGAGATTGAAGCGCTGGTTGCGCCGATCGCCCTCTATCCGGACCCGGTTCTGGCTCAGGTCTTGATGGCGTCCACGTACCCGCTCGAAATCGTCTATGCGGCGCGCTGGGTGAAAGCGAACCCTGATCTAAAGGGCGATGACGCCGTGCAGGCGGTCCAGAACCAGACCTGGGACACCAGCGTGAAGTCTCTGGTTGCATTCCCCCAGGTCCTGGAGCCGATGTATGACAAGCTGGACTGGACGCAGAAGCTCGGCGACGCGTTCCTTGCACAGCAAAAGGACGTGTTCGCTGCGGTGCAGCGGTTGCGCTCGCGCGCAAACGAAGCAGGGAACCTGAAGTCGAACGAGCAGCAACAGGTCCTCGTTGAGCCGGCGGCCACTGGAGAGACGTCCATCGTGCGGATCGAGCCCGCCAATCCACAAGTGATCTATGTGCCCGCTTACGACCCGGCCGTCGTGTACGGCGCATGGAGTTACCCGGCCTATCCGCCGTACTACTGGCCACCGTATCCCGCCTACTACCCCGGTTACTATCCAGGTGCGGGGCTCGCGTTTGGCGTCGGCCTTATTGCGGCCGGTGCGATCTTCTCGGACTGCAATTCGTGTTGGGGCGGAGGCGACATCAACATCGATTCGGACAGGGCGAGGAACGTCGACCGTAACTTCGACAGTTCGAAGCGCAAGAACGCAGAGAGGGGCGGCCGCTGGCAACACGATGCAGCCCATCGTCAGGGCGTCGCCTACCGGGACAACGCCACGCGCGACAAGTTCGCGGGTGCGCCCGGGGCCGACAGGCGGTCACAGTATCGGGGACGCGGTGCCGAGGCAGGTAACCGCGTGTCCACGGCCGATCGTCCGGGCGCGGGCAACCGGCCCACGACCGCCGACAGAGGCGGCGCAGGCAATATTGGGTCGGCGGCAGACCGTTCCGCTGGCGCGAACCGGGGTGGTGTGGCCGATCGCAGTTCCCCCGGCAATACGAACCGCGTCAGCAACGGCAATCGGGGGAGCTATGGCGGTGGATATGGCAGCGGGCGCGACGGCGCGTTTTCTGGCGTCGGGGCGAGCGGGAATGTTTCGCAGCGCAACTTCGACAGGGGAAGCCGAAGCATGCAGGGTTCGGGCTTTAACCGGCCAGCGGGCGGCGGTGGTATGCGCGGCGGCGGTGGTCGCGGCGGCAGACGCTGAGGAGCGAAGCATGAACAGTCATCCACGCGGTATGCGCAGTTTGCTGACGCTGACGTTCGCGAACCTCGCAGCAGCCGTTGCGCTGTCGGTCGCGACCGTGCCCCAGGCGCACGCACAGCAAAACTTCAGTTCGCCAGAGGCAGCGATGAATGCGTTTGGCGACGCCGTCATCAAGGATCGTGAGGATACCTTACGCAAGATCTTCGGCAACGACTTTCGTGAGCTGATTCCACCCTTGGGCGCGCCAGTGCGGGATACCTTCCTGGCCGAGTGGGCCAAGTCCCATACCATCGAGCCAGGGGAAGCCGGACACGCGCGTATCGTCGTGGGCGACGATGGCTGGACCTTCCCGGTTCCGATCGTCAAGAGCGATCAGGGATGGCATTTCGATACACGGGCTGGCGCTGAAGACATGCGCTTGCGGCGCATCGGCCGCAACGAGCTGGCGGTCATTCAGGCGATGATGGCGATCTTTGACGCGCAGCGCGAATACGCGCAGAGCAATCACGATGGCGCAGGGGTCCTCGCCTACGCTTCGAAGATGGTCAGTTCGCCCGGTAAACATGACGGCCTGTATTGGCCAACCGGCCCGGATGACACGCCCAGTCCGCTCGGCGCGGCGTTCGTTGATGCGAGTTCGCGCAATGCGCAGAACGCCGGCTACTACGGGTATCACTTCAAGCTTCTGGAGTCACAGGGGCCAAACGCGCCTGGTGGCGCCTATGACTACGTTGTTAAGGGCAAGCTGTTTGGCGGCTTCGCGGTCATTGCCTGGCCGGCGCAGTACGGCGAGACGGGCATCAAAACGTTCATGGTGAGCCATTCCGGTCAAGTCTATGAGCGCGACCTCGGGCCGGAGAGTGCAGCGAAAGCGCGTGCCACGAAGTGGTTCGACCCAGGGCCCGGCTGGAGCAAGGTGCCCGATCGCGATAGTGAGTGAGGTGTCCGACGGTACGCGGTCCAGTCAGTTGAGGGGCGAAAGTCCGCTCATGGCCCTGTACCCCGAAATACCGTCATCGATTAGAACCTGTGCTCCCCAAAGCCGCTCACGTTGATGAAGAGTGCGCGGCCTTTGCACGAAGGGCCATTTACAGCCCAACATGCATTCGATCAAGCGGGCGTTGGCAAACTTCCGTACCGCTCAGGATGCGCCGCATTTGCTGGGCGGCAAAATCCCATCCTCGACGAAAAATCGGCGGCGCGCGGTTTCGTCCGATGGCGCCTCAGGCCCCAGCCCTCTGATATCGGGCACGCGATCGGGCTCCATCGCCAGGCACGGCAGAACGCGGGCGCGGCGCTCGTCAGCCATCTTTCCTCGTTCGTATAGCAGTTGGGCGAGCCAATCGTGCAGACGGTGCAGGGCGGCGTAGTATCGGTCGTGCTCAAAAGCGTACGCGTGCGCAGCGGCGTCCCAGTCATCGCCCGCAAGCAAACGGTGAAGAAGTACCCTGACGTCACGCAGTGTCAACGACAGGCCGCCTCCCCAGGACGGGTCACTGGCCGCCGCGGCGTCGCCAACCAGCACCACGCCGCCGTTGCAGGGATGGTCGACCCACGTATCTGCACCCGGATATGCCGCCAGTGGACCAATGACGCGTGCGTGTTCGAACCAGTCGCGCGGCACGCCCGTGTCGACACACGCGTCCAGGAATTCGCCTGTGTGCCCATTCCCGCTGATGGGCCGCGCAAGGTGCGCGACGCATGAGACAAAATACGTGCGAAATCGCTGGCTGCCGATCGGATAGATCAGTGCGGTCTGGCCCAATGCCGGGCGCTGAAAGTGGTGGATCGCGTCTTCCGGGGCATCCAGCCCTTCGTACAGGACCCCGGAAACAACCAGTCGTCCGGAATCCTGATTAAGAGAAAAGCCCGCGGTCCGGCGCACTACCGACCTGCTACCGTCGGCGCCGACCACGAGGCGCGCCTTCACCCGATGTTTGCCTTCGTCCGTACGTATCTCGGCAACCGGCGCCTTACCCGGTGCGTCACCGGGTTCGATGCCCACCACCTCGGCGCCGCGCAGCACAATCGCCCCGGATGCTGCTGCCGCGTCGAGCAGGGTGCGCTGCATCGCCGGGTGAAAAAAATTCAGACACACAGTGTGTGCGGGAGTCGTGGCGGCAAGGTCCCGGCAATCGCTACCACCCGGTCCCGAGTATTTCTTCCAGAAGGGCACCACGTGCGCCCCATCCTCGAGAAGCAGGCGATCAATCCCGAGCGCGCTGGCTTCGACCACGCCCCACGGGAAAATGCCCTCGCCACGCACGCGGTCCCTGAACGTCGTTTCGCGCTCGACAATGAGCGTGTGCGCCCCGGCACCTGCCAGTGCGCGGCCAAGCGCGGCGCCCCCAAGGCCACCGCCCGCGATCACGACGTCGAAGCTGGACTGTGTCATCTGGAGGCCTCCGCCGCAAACAACGTTAGTAAACCGGCGTCGAATGAACAGGCTTGAGTGAACCTCGCCGCGCATTCGGTCCTCGGTATTATGCAACTTGCATGCTGTGATACACCAGGATTCAGTGACCCGCCAGCCCGCGCTCGAGCTTGCGACCGGTCTACTCCGCGCGTAGGTCGTGAGGCTGATTGCCTGTTCGGGCGCGTCCGGTAGTTCGGGACAGTCGCGGACACGGCAAACAGACAGTTGAGGTGAGAGTATTCAGGAGGCCGAAAAATAACAGGCTAATAGATGGGTCGAATCCTGCCCCAAAGCGCTCGTTGAGTTTGCCGAAGTATTGCTTAAAGCAGACTTCGCTTCATCGCTTTCCGGCGTCTCAAGCGAAAATTGCACCGGAGATGCCTGTAGCAAACGCTCAACCTCAGACATGGCTGCGACCAGCCTGCGTCGCTGCTCGTCGCCGAGCGGCTCGAGCGCACGTAAAGCGAGTGCGTCGGGGAACCGTTCGAGTTTGGCGCTTTCCATAAGCCACTTCTCAGTCAGGCAAGCCCCGCGTACGCGGCGTCGTTCGAATGGGAGAGGACGGCAACACGGCTTTGTCTCTCAAGAGTCGCTAAAGCCCGGCTCACATACCCTGAATCAAGGCTAGCCGCGCGCGAAGACCGTCAACCTGCGCGCAGGAGGAGGGGCTTAAGCGCTCATTGGCGACCGGATGACGCATACAAATACATTACAGTGCCGGTATAGTTGACTTTTCAATTTGATGCTTCAGCCGTCTCGCCCACGATGCCGACGGGCTTCCCGGCTGACCTTGGGGAAATCATGGACTTCACTCTCAAGCGGATTTTTCTCGCATTCCTGGTTGCGGGTCTCGGTACGCTCGCACTGGGCCATATCTGCGAATACGGTGCGAGCGTCACACGGGCCGTGAGCGCCGAACAAAGCAAATCCTGACCGGTGCAGCGCTCAACCATACCTGCCGCTGCCTTTCCCACCTGCTACGTCATGAAAAGAGAACTGATCGCGCTGTCGCTCCTCGTTACTGCCGCCTCGCTGGGCGCATATCAAACCGCGAAGGCGCAAATGCGCGAGGACAGCCCTTGCGCCGTTTCTATCAAACAGAAAACACTCGTGATCGGCGGTTCCACGGCGACCTCGAATCTAGAGCGCAACACCGTGTTCGTCCGCCCTGAGCCCATGGAAGTGTGAGCACTCACCGAGGGAATCAAAGTTGGGCGAGCAAGAGTACCGAAAGCGCGGCGACCACCCACATCGCCGGTTTGACTTCCTTGACTCGTCCCATGAACAGTTTCAGCACGACGAAGCTCAGAAAGCCCCATGCGATGCCGTCACTGATCGAATAAGTTAGCGGAATCAGAATCATCGCAATGAACGCCGGGATCGCTTCGTCGAATTGATGCCATTCGATCTTCGTGATCGATTCCATCATGAAAACGCCGACGAGAATCAGCGCAGGCGCAGTCGCGATCGCCGGCACGAGCGAGAGCAGCGGCGAGAGGAACAGGAACGGGAGAAAGCACAGTCCCGCGACTACGGCGACCAGGCCCGTGCGCCCGCCCGCGGAAATGCCGGCCGCCGATTCAATATAGGCGTTCGCAGGACTCGTGCCGAGCGGCCCCGAAACGAGCGCGGACAGCGAGTCGACGATCATCGATTCCCGGATGTTGCGCGGATTGCCGTTTTCGTCGAGCAGATTGCCCGCCTCCGACACGGCCATGAATGTCGAAAGCGCGTCGAAGAACGACGTGAACAGCATCACGAAGATGAAGGGCCAGTAGGCGAACTTCAGCGCACCGAGCAAATCGAGCTGACCAATGGCCGAGAAGTCCGGGACGGCGAAAAGCCCCTTCCAGTTGACGAGCGTCTTCGTCGCAATCGCGGCGGGCCAGTAGGCCGTGCCGTCGCCCCACCAGCGCCCGATCGGTATTGCTAGCAGCGTGGTCACAACGATACCGATCATCAGCGCGCCCGTGACGCGCCGCGCAACGAGCACGCTCGCGACCGCGAGCCCGACGAGGAACGTGACGATGACGGCGTTCAGATGCGTCCCGTGCACGATCGTGACGGGATCGCTGACGATGAACTTCGCGTTCACAAGCCCAATCAGACTGATGAAGAGACCGATGCCGCAAGACACCGCATGGCGCAGGTTGGCGGGAATCGCATCGACGACGAGTTTGCGCACATTGAACGACGCGAGCAGTGCGAAGATCACGCCCGACCAGAACACGCAGCCAAGCGCCGTTTGCCACGACATGCCTGCGCCATGCACCAACACGAAAGCAAACAATGCGTTCATGCCCATGCCGGGTGCCACGAGCACGGGATTGCGCGCGTAGAGCCCCATCGCGCAGCTGCCAAGGAAGCTCACGATCACGGTGGCGGTGAGCGCGGCTGGAAATGGCACGCCGCCCTGCGAAAGAATGCCGGGATTGACGACGATGATGTACATCGACGTCAAAAACGTCGTGATGCCGCCGACGATTTCGACCTTCACGCTCGAACCTGCCGCCCGGATGCCGAAGTAGCGGTCGAGCGCGGAGAGGGAGGAAGGCCCTCCGGTATCGCTGATACGATTCATCGCATCGCCTCGGTCATTGCGTAGCGGCAGGCATACCGCTGCGCGGCAGGGGACGCCATGCATTCGTTGGGCGCAACGAATGCAGAGTCCTTTCAATTCGACCATGTAATCCGGCTTTCCGTGCAGTCATACGCACCCCGCAGATCGTGTAGGAGAACGGAATCGTTTGCAGAAAAAAGCTGCGACCAAATTTGAAATGCAACGCTGTGCTGGTGTACCGTGCGCCACCAGGAAAGATCTTACCAACAACTTGCAGGCCGAAGACGATCATAGACTCTTCGCTGCCGGGGACCGGCGTCACGGCCACAGTGCGCCGTTGTCCGCCGACCTGATGTACGCAGAAGTCGCGCCGCTGCCTGCCCGTGCGCCGCAAACCGCCAGCCTGTTCCAGGGCTGGCGTTCCCCATCTCCACGGATCAGGGTTGGCGTTTGCCGCGGCCACCAACGGGTTTGCCAGCCGGCTTACGTGAACCCGCAGCCGGCTTGCCGGCCGGTTTGCTGCGTGGCTTTTGTGCGCTGAATGGGTTAGCGCTGGACAAGCTTTTGCCTTTACCCGCAGCCACAGCGCGCTGCGCCGCAGGCTTGCCTTTGTTTTTTTCGCCACTTTGCGGTCGGGGCTTTTTGCCGGGCAGCTGCATGGCGCCCGGCGCAGCTTGCGGCACTTTGGGCTTCTTGGGCTTTTTGGGTTTCTTGATGAGCTCGCCCGTCGTGCTGGTTTGCGGCACGCGGTGTTCGGCTTCAAAACCCGGCTCTTCTTCACGGGGCAGCGTTTGCCGGATCAGCGCCTCGATCGCGGCCAGTTGCGGCGCTTCATCGGCACACACGAGGGACACCGCCACGCCGCTTGCGCCCGCGCGGCCGGTACGGCCAATACGGTGCACATAGTCTTGCGCGACAATCGGCAGATCAACGTTGATCACCAGCGGCAGGTCGTCGATATCCAGCCCGCGCGCAGCCACATCGGTGGCGACCAGCATGTTGACTTCGCCCGTCTTGAAGCGCTCCAGCGCACGCAAGCGCGCGGGTTGTGGTTTGTCGCCGTGGATGGTGTCGACCGCGTAGCCTGCTTCATTCAGCATGGCCGCCAGGTAGTCCACGCCATTGCGGGTTTTGACGAACACCAGCGCGTGTTCCCACTTGTTTTCCGCCACAAGGTGCATGAAGAGGTCAGGCTTGTTCCTTTTATCCACCGGCACCACCCACTGCTTGATCTTGCTGGCCGTGGCATTGGGCGGGCTGACGCTGATATTGACCGGGCCGCGCAGAATGCCCGCCGCCATGGCGCGGATATCGTCGGTAAACGTGGCAGAGAACAGCAGGGTCTGGCGCTGAGCGGGCAAGGCGGCAAAGACGGCGTTGAGTTCGCGCGCGAAGCCCAGATCCAGCATGCGGTCGGCTTCATCCAGCACCAGCGCTTGTACTTGATCGAACTGCACTGCGTTCTGCCGATTCAGATCCAGCAAACGGCCCGGCGTGGCAACGAGCACATCCACGCCTTTGCGCAACTTCATCATCTGCGGGTTGATACTCACACCGCCATAGGCGGCCAGAAATCGCAAGTCGAGGCCTTGGCCATAGGCGACAAAGCTTTGCAGCAGTTGTTCGGCGAGTTCACGCGTGGGCACCAGCACCAGAACACGCGCGCGGTTGCTGGACACCGCCGGGCCGTGTTGCACGAGCCGTTGCAACAGCGGCAGCGCAAAACCCGCCGTTTTGCCAGTGCCGGTCTGTGCCGCAGCCATGACGTCCTTGCCACTGAGCACAGCAGGAATCGCCTTGACCTGCACCGGCGTAGGTGTCTGGTAATTGAGGTCCTGCACATTACGCAGCAAGGGATCGATCAGGCCAAGCGAGGCAAAAGACATCGGCGTATTCCAGGCTAAAGCCGCAATTCTAGTCTCCTATCGCATTTGAGCGCGCAGCATATTGGGCTGCTCCGGTGGATCCCGTCCATCGCGCCGCCGCTCTGGGCTGCGGCACCGGTTGCATGCGAAGCGCGCCGATAAGCGCAATTCCATGAACACCCCCCCTTAAACCCGGCTTTTCCATCGATTAACCGGGGGGTGGTTCGCCGACAATCTCCAGAAACGCGGGGTGGGCTCGCACTTTCTCGAGGCAGATATGTCAAGCAGCATTACGATCACCGACGAACTGGTTGCTGAAATCGCGGACCGGATGGCCGACGAGGGCCAGAAGGTTTCTCCCATGGCCATTTGGTCCGAAGTTCATACCGGCTCGGTGGTCGCAGTCGCTGCGTCGCTGCGCAAGTGGCGCGAAGAGCGCGCGCCGCGCGTGCCGCAGGTCGTGGAGCGCCCGGCCTTGCCGGAAACCGTGACGGACACGATGCGCGACGCGCTCGACCGTCTGTGGACCTCCGCGCAGGACGAGGCCGAGCGCGCCGTGGCGCGCCGCCTGCAGTCGATGCGCGAGCGCGTCGAAGACGCCTGCAACGAGCGCGACAATGCGCTCGAAGAGCTGCAAACCACCGTCCAGGAACTCGACGCCCTGCAAGTCCAACTGGACAAGATGTCGCGCGCCTACGAGACGAAGGACGATGCCGGGGCGGGTCTGGAGGAAGACATCGCGAGCGCGATGCAGCGCGCCGAGGCAGCGGAACAGCGCGCCGAGGAGCTGGCGGAGCGCGTCTCGACCCTTGAGGCGGAACTGGAGCGCGCGGTCGCCGAACTGGCAGCCGAGCGCGAGACGCATGCGAGGCAGGCGGCTGAAGCCGAAGCCGCAGAGGCGGCCGGGCAGTCCGAGCAGGCCGAGCCTGTCGCCTCGATCGAACATGACGAAGCGGAGGGCGCCGCGCTGGCAGCGGCTCATGCCGAAGCCGTTGCGAAGCTCGAAGGCGAACTGGAAGCCATTCGCGCGGCGCTGCAGGCCGAACAGGAAGCCCACGCGGCCCAGCGCGAGCAAGTCGCCGGTGCGCAGGCCGAACGCGACGCCGCCGCAACCGAACTGCAAAACGCCCAGCAGCAGCTCGCCAGCCTGAACGACGAGCGCACGGCCGACGCTTCCGAAATCGCACGTCTGTCGGCCAGCTTGTCCGAGGCGCAGGAGCGCGCCGAAGCCGCGCAGCAACGCGCGGCCGAACTGGCCGAAATGGGCGAATTCGCCAGTGCCGCGGTGTCGAGCGAAGCGGCCGAGGGCGCAGCCGAGGCACAACCCGCCGCCGCCGACCCGGAAGAAGTCGAAGCGCTGAAGGCGCAACTCGCCCGCGAGACGGCAACGCACGCCGCCGCGATTACCGATGCGCGTGAGAACATCAAGCGCTGGTCCGAATACGCGAACGGTCTGAAGCAGCAACTGGCCCAGGCCAACGAAAAGGCGATCGTGGGCCTCGCCCGCAGCGCCGGCGAAGCCTCGCTGAGCCGCCGCCTCGCTGCCGAGCTGGGCCAGGTCGTGCCGGAGCATGAACTGCTGCGCAAGGAGGCCCAGCAGCAAGTGGTCGTCGAAGCGGTCAGCGCTCATCTCGAGCAACAGGGCTACGCCTACGACGCCAAGACTGGCATGGTCTCGAAGCTGAGCACCGAAAACGTGCCTGCGTGAGCGCGTCATAGACCGTACCCTTGATGGTGCATCGCCAGTGCGGTGCGCCGAGCCGTTCCCAATGACCGCTGCCTGAGTGCAGCGGTTTTTTTTCGCCCCTCCTCGATGGATCCGCAGGCTGGATATGCCCAGGCATTGGGACAAATGCCGACTTCCAGCCAGCCGAACGCCTGCTTTCCCGAAAACGAATTGTTGGCCTTGCGCGCCTGAACCACACTGGCACCTGTCCAGTGGCGCGCACAAACGATTCAAGCGGCCGCCGCGCAGCAACACTCCAAAGTATACAAAAGCCCCCGAAGGCAAAGGAGGAGACATGACGCGACTCAAGAGGCGCGCGCAGCACGCGAAGATCGGCAAATACGAGCGGCCCGCACAGACGCACCTGCGCGGCGCGCTGGCGGCGGCGCTGGCCATCGCACTCGCGCCGTCGCTCGCGCACGCCACGGAATGGCGCGTGGGCGTGGAACTGCCGCTCACCGGCGCGCTCGCGCAGGCGGGCACCGAGATGTACCGCGGCATCCAGGTGGCGGCCGACATCTATAACCGGCGCCATCCGCAGGACAAGATCACCCTCGTCGCCGTGGACGACGAATCGAACCCGGCCAAAGCCGTTGCCGCCGTCGAACAGCTCGCCTCGCAGCACGTCGTCGCGATTGCGGGCGCGGCCAATTCGAACTGCGCCGGCCCGGCGTCGGAGGCCGCGAGCAAGGCAGGACTCGTCTACGTGACATCGGGCGGCACCAGCGACGACATGGTCACGCGCGGCCTGAAGAACTTCTTTCGCGTGAGCAATACGCCGGGCTACACGAAGGGCATGGCGGGCCTCTTCAACACGCTGGGCGTGAAGTCGGTGGCGATCGTCTACTCGACGAAGGACGCGACGAGCGACCTCGCGAGGCAGCTTGACGCGGCGCTCAAGGCGCAGGGCGTGAAGACATTCCTGCATGCCTACGATCCCTCGATCAGCGACTTCAAGCCGCTCATCAACAAGATCAAGCTGCAGGACAAGCCGGACGCCATGGCGATGCTCGGCTATGAAAACGACTACGTGGGCATTCTGCGCGCCTCGCGCGTGCTCAAGCCCGACCTGAAAGCGATAGCGGCGCCGTGGGCGTTTGCGAGCCCGAAGATGGCGCAGTCGTTCCCCGACCTCGTGCCGAACGTGTATGGGGCGACCGTGCTGTCCTCGCCGGCTGACTACCGCTCGGCGGACCAGCGCGACTTCTCCGATACCTACCAGCGGCTCTTCAAGACCAGCTCGAACTATCAGTCGCAGACGTCGTTCGTCTACGCGCAACTGCTCTTCGACGCGATTGCATCCGCTCAGAAAGCCGGCACGCTCGACAAGGGCGGTCTTGCCGACACGCTGCGCGCCACCCAGCGCGACGACACGTTCCTCGGCAAGGTGGCGTTCGACGCACGCGGCGACAACACGAACTACGTGGCGCACATGGGCCAGTTCGCGCACGACGGCAAGCTCGCGCTCGTGTGGCCCGCAAACTACGCGACGGCGAAGCCAGCGTATCCGGGCGTACCGTGGTAAGAAAAACATAGAACAACGAAACAAGGCGAGCGCTGCGTTTGAACGGTGCCGCTACCTGTCACCGAGACTAAGGTTTGGAGGTTCGATGGTCCGCTTCGCTACTCGCAGCAAGCCGCGCGCCCTCGTGCGCGCGCTCTTTCGCATCGGCGCGGGGGCGGCTGGCGCCTGCGCGCTGCTCGCCCACACGCCCGCCGCATTTGCTGACACGCTGCCCGTGGGCGTGGAGTTGCCGCTCACCGGCTCGATGGCGCGCGCAGGCAACGCGCAACTCGAAGGCATTCGCCTCGCCGCCGATCTCTTCAACAAGGGCAGCGGGAAACATAAAGTCGCGCTGACCGTGGTCGACGACGAAGCGCAGCCCGCCAAAGCCGTTTCCGCGGTGGAAAAGCTCGCCTCGCAAGGCGTGCTCGCCATTACCGGCGGCTACGGCTCCAATTCGGTGAGCCCGGCCTCGGAAGCGGCTGACAAGGCAGGCATCGTCTATATCACCTCGGGCGCCGTGGACAGTGCGATGACCTCGCGCGGCCTCAAGCACTTTTTCCGCATCGGGCCCGCATCGGGCTACTCGAAGGCCGTGGTGGGGCAGTTGAACGCCATGGGCGCGAAGTCGGTTTCGATTCTCGCGTCGACGAAGCAGGCCACCACCGACCTCAGCAACGAAGTTTCCACGCAACTGCGCGCGCAGGGCGTGACGGTGACCGTGCATGCGTTCGACCCGGCGATGACGGACTTCAAGCCGCTCGTGAACAAGGTGCGCTTGCAGGACAAACCTGAAGTTCTGCTGATGATCGCTTACGAGAACGACTATATCGGCATTTTGCGCGCCGCCAAGGTGTTGCGTCCGCAATTGAAAGCCGTGATGGGCGCGTGGTCCATCGTCACGCCGAAGATGACCAGCGATTATCCGGACCTCGTGAACAACGTGATCGGCTGCGCGATGCTGCCGTACCCTGCGGACTTCGGCACGGCAGACGGCAACGCCTTCGTGGAGGCCTATCAGGCTGCGTATCACAAGGAGCCAGACTACCTGGCTGAATTCGCCTACGTGCAGTCGCGTCTGCTGTTCGACGCCATGTCGCGCGCCGCCGACGCGGGTACGCTCAAGCAGGACGGCATTGCGGCCGAACTGCGCGCGAAGCCGCACGACACGCTGATCGGCAAGGTGAGCTTTGCGCCGAACGGCGACAACCCCGCGTTCCTGAACAACATGGCGCAGATCCAGGGCAATCGCATCGTGCTCGTGTGGCCGAAAGATCGCGCCACCGGCAAGCTGAACTACCCTGCGCTGCCGTGGTAATTGCGCGCGCAACGAAGAAGGAGCCGCGATGACGGAACTATTGCTGCAATCGCTGTATTCCGGCGTGCTCGTGGGCGGCGCCTATGCGCTCGTCGCGCTGGGGCTCGCGCTGGTGTTCGGCTCGATGCGCATCATCAATCTCGCGCACGGCGAACTGGTGCTGCTTGCCGCCTATATCGCCTACACGTTCGAGACGAAGCTCGGCCTCAATCCCGTGTTTGCGATTCCAGTGGCGATTCCCGTGGTATGCGTGGCTGCGGCGGCTGCGTGGTATCTCGTGAGCCGCATCAAGCGCGACCGCGAGCTGAACTCGCTGATCCTCACCTACGGTATCGGCATCGTGTTGACCAATGCTGTGCTGCTGGGCTGGGGCGCCGATGTGCGTTCGACCGGCAGCGCCTGGTTGCAGGACAGCGTGATGCTCGGCAACCTGCTTTCCATGCGCAGCGAAGTGCTCTCGTTCGGCATCAGCGTCGTGCTGATGCTTGCGCTCTGGTGGTGGCTCTCGCGCTCCTGGTATGGCCGCGCCGTGCGCGCGATCTCCAGCAACCGCGACGCGGCGCGCCTGATGGGCATCGACCCGCGCAAGACCGAACTGATCTCGTTCGTCGTTGCGGGGTTGCTCGCCTCGTGCGCGGGCGTGTCGATCTACGCGTCGAGCGCGATCCAGCCTTCCATCGGCGAGGCGCTGACCGTCAAGGCGTTCATCATCACCGTGCTCGCGGGCGTGGGCTCGATTCCGGGCGTGCTGGCGGGCGCGATGCTGCTCGGCATTACCGAGGCGCTCACCGTCACGCTCGCCAGTTCGGCGTTGCAGGAACTCGCGGGCATGCTGCTGTTTCTGCTCGTGCTCTACGTGCTCCCGAACGGCTTGTTCGGCGTGGCAAAACGAAGGGGATGAGATCGATGTCGACATTGAAAACCACAACGGCCTGGTCGGGCCAGCGCCTGGCCGTGCTCGCCGTGGTGCTGGCCGTACTCTACGCGGGCGTGCCGCTCGTGTTCGGGCAGAACCTGTATCTCATGAGTCTCGCGGTGGCCTCGCTCACGATCGCGGGCGTGGCGCTGGCGTGGGCGCTGCTGGGCAACCTCGGCGGCATGGTGAGCTTTGGGCATGCGGCGTTTTTTGGCGTCGGTTCGTATATCTCGGCACTCCTCACGCTGAAGGCCGGCTGGCCCGTGTTTCCCGCGATGCTCGCGGGCGGCGTGGGAGCGGCGATCGCCTCCCTCGCCATGGCGCCTGCGCTGCGCCTGAAGGGGCCGTACTTCGCACTCGCGATCCTCGCTTATGCGCAGATCTTCCGCATCATCGCGACGGAATGGTCCGATCTCACCGGCGGCGCGAGCGGTCTGTCCAGCATTCCGGGGCTGCCGAAGGTGGCGGGCTTCGACTTCGGCAGCAAGAGCGGCGGCTATCTCGTCGTGCTCACGCTCGTGCTCGTGTTCGCCGCGATCTATGCGCGGCTGCGCGGCAGCCATGTGGGACTCGCGCTGCGCGCCATGCACGAGTCGGAGGACGCCACGCGCGTGGTGGGCGTGAACAGTGTGATGCTCAAACTCGCCATGCTGATGCTCTCGGCGCTGATGACGGGGCTCGTCGGTGCGTTCAACGCGCATTACATCAATTTTCTCGAACCCGATTACGCGTTCAATGCGAGCTGGGCCGTCGTGCCGATCATCGCGGCGATCTGCGGCGGCTATCGCACCATACTCGGACCGCTGGTGGGCGCGGTGACGGTCTATCTGGTGGATCAGCTCGTGCTCAAGAGCCTGCTGCCAACGGGCCACCAGATTGTGCTGGGCATGTTGCTCGTGGCGATGATCATCGTGAGCCCCGCGGGTCTGACCGCGCTGCGCTTCAAACGTACCCGGCGAGGTGTTTATGCAGCAAGCTGAACAGGCAGCGCAGCTGCGCTTGCAGGACGTATCGATCCGTTTTGGCGGTATCACGGCAGTCAATGGTGTTTCGCTGTCGCTCGGAACGCGCGACGTCGTGGGATTGGTTGGCCCGAACGGCGCAGGCAAGACGACACTCTTCAACGCGATTTCAGGGCTCGTGCGGCCCACGAGCGGTTCGATCCGCTTCGGTGACGTGGATCTTTTGAAATCGCCGCTCTATCGACGCGCGCGCCTTGGCATCGGGCGGACGTTCCAGGTGCCGCAGCCCATGCACGAACTCACGGTGCGCGAGAACCTGATCGTCGCGCAGCGCTTCGGCACGGGGCGCGTGGACGAGGCGCGCATCGACGAAATCCTCGCGTTCCTGGGTCTCGAAGCCAAGGCGCAGCGCGACGCGGCCACGGCACTTGCGCTGACCGAACTCAAGGCGCTCGAGGTGGCGAAGGCGCTTGCCACAGGGCCGAAGCTGCTGTTGCTGGACGAGGTTTTGGGCGGCCTGGAGACGGCCACCAAGCGCCGCTTCATGCAAACGCTGCTGTCGGTGCACGATCGATACAACGTAGGCATCCTGATCATCGAGCACGATATCGAAACCGTGATGAACCTGTGCCGCCGCGTGTGCGTTCTCAACTTCGGCAAGCTGATCGCCGATGGCCCGCCCGCTGAAGTGTTCCGCGATCCCGAAGTCGTGCGCAGCTATACGGGGGAGGCCGCCCATGCTTGAGGTCAGCAGCGCCCGCGCCGGCTATGGCGCGATCAACGTGTTGTGGGACGTATCGCTCAATATCGCGAGCGGCGAGGTCACGACCATCGTGGGCCCGAACGGTGCAGGCAAGACGACGCTGCTGCGCGCGATCATGGGGCTCGTGCCGCTGGAGCGCGGACAGATCACGTTCGACGGCGCGCCGCTCGCGGGCGTGCCGACCTGGGACATGGCGCAGCGCGGTATTGCGATGGTGCCCGAAGGACGCATGATCTTCCGCGACATGTCGATCGAGGAGAACCTGATGCTGGGCGCGTTCGCAAAGACGCGGCGCGCCGGGGCGAAATCGCAGCTCGAAGAGGTCTACGCGCTGTTTCCACTGCTCAGGGAGCGCCGGGCGCTGGCGGCAGGCACGCTGTCGGGCGGTCAGGCGCAGATGCTGGCGTTGGGGCGCGGGCTCATGTCCTCGCCGCAGCTCATGCTGATCGACGAGCCTTCCCTTGGGCTTGCGCCCGTCATGGTGCAGGAAGTGTTCGCGATTCTTGAACGTCTGAAGGCAGCGGGGCGGACCATCGTACTGGTGGAGCAGAACACCAACATGGCGTTGCGCCTCGCCGATCAGGTGTATCTCATGCAGGGCGGCAAGGTCACGTTCGCTGCGCGCGCGAAGGACGTGAACGTGGATGAGCTTCACGACATGTACTTCGCGCGCTAGCTTTCACACCGCGCCGATATCGAGGCAGTTCTGCGCCCCACCCACAGCGCATTGCGCACGCGCGGGGGCGCTTATCGCGCCTCTTCGACGGCCAGTTGGAAGCCTTCGTCGAGCCAACCCGTTACACCGCCGATCATCACCTTGACAGGTCTTCCCAACTGCGCGAGCCGGATCGCACCACGCGTTGCACCATTGCAATGCGGACCGGCGCAATACGTCACGAACAACGTTTCGGCAGGATATGCAGCGAGCTTCGACGCGACGATCTTCCCGTGCGGCAGGTTGACTGCGCCCGGCACATGGCCTGCCGCATAGAGCGCGGGACCGCGAACGTCGAGCAGCACGAATTCCGGTGGTTCGCTGCCCGCGAGCGCTGCATGCACATCGGCGCAGTCGGTTTCGAAGCGCAGCGACGCGTTGAAATGCGTGAGCGCTTCAGCGCTCCCGGCGGCAGGAATGGCGGATACGAGCGACATGAATGTGTCTCCTGAATGTCGGGTTGAAGTGGCATCCATTGTGTGCAGCAGGCTGCATGGCAAGCTAGTGGCGCGATTGCCAATCTCCGGTAATATCGCGCCATGAACGAATCGACCAACCATCTTGTCGTCGCGCTCGCCTACGACAGGCTGTGTACCTTTGAATTCGGGTGCGTGACGGAATTTTTCGCGCTCGAGCGGCCGGAGCTGGACGTCGACTGGTATCGCTTCGCTGTGTGCGCGGGGGAGCGGGGGCCGTTGCGAGCTGCCGGTGGCATCACGGTGCAGGCACCTTATACGCTCGCGATGCTCGATCGGGCGCAGACCATCGTCATACCGGGCTGGCGCGATCCGGACGAGCTGCCGCCCAAGCCGTTGCTCAACAAGCTGAGTGCGGCCTACGCGCGCGGCGCACGCCTTTGCTCGATTTGCTCCGGTGTGTTCGTGCTTGCGGCCGCGGGGGTGCTGGACGGCAAGCGCGTAACGACGCATTGGCGGTATGCCGAGCGCCTGCAGCAGCGCTATTCGAGCGTAATCGTGGAGCCGCAGGCCCTCTACGTCGACGAGGGACAGATATTGACCTCGGCGGGTTCTGCTGCAGGGCTCGATATGCTGCTCCATCTCGTGCGGCGAGATCATGGCCCTGCGGTGGCCAACCGCGTGGCGCAGCGGCTCGTGGTCGCGCCCCATCGCGAGGGCGGGCAGGCACAGTTTGTCCCGCGCCCCATGCCGCCCGACGAAGCCAGCCGTCTCGCGCAACTGATGGACTGGGTGCGAGCGAATCCGAGACGTGAGTACAGTGTCGAGTCGTTGGCCGCCAAGGCCTCCATGAGTCCACGGACGCTGCAACGGCAGTTTCGCGAGGCAACGGGCATGGGGCCGTACGAATGGGTTTTGCGTGAACGCGTGGCGGTTGCGCGCGACCTGCTCGAGTCTCGGCCTCGCCTCGCCATCGCACGTATTGCCGAGCTTGCGGGCTTCGGTTCGGAAGAATCGATGCGGCGGCACTTCAGGCGTATCGCGCTTACGAGCCCGACCGCGTACCGGGCGAAATTCGGCGCACGCTCAGTTGGCGAGACTGCGTAAGACAACCCGCGCACCCGCCGGCAACCATATGGCAATCATGCTAGGATGCGCGCTTTCGTCCGTATGGATCATGGCGCGCGCCCGCGCAGGCCGCTTCGAAGCGGCGCCATGCCGCCGCTTCGCGCGCCGACCTTTCCCCCGCTCGCCTTTCGAGCCAACGCGACGCGTGGGGCGTGGTGACGTCATCCAGCCAATCTGCCGCAAATCCCTACCGCTACATGGAATCCGACCGTTCCGGCTCGCGCCGCTTTTCCCGTTCTTCGTTGCTGCGTAACGAACTGCTCGCGGGCATCACGTCGTCGTTTGCGCTCGTGCCTGAGTGCATCGCCTTCGCGCTCGTCGCGCGCGTCAATCCGCTCGCGGGCCTGTACGGCGCGTTCTTCATCTGTACGATCACGGCGCTGTTCGGCGGCCGGCCCGGGATGATATCGGGCGCGGCCGGATCGATGGCCGTGGTGATCGTCGCGCTCGTGGTTCAGCATGGGCCGCAGTATCTGTTCGCCACGGTTGTGCTGAGCGGCATCGTCATGTTGCTGTTCGGCGCGTTGCGCCTCGGCAAACTGATCCGCATGGTGCCGCATCCGGTGATGCTCGGGTTCGTCAACGGCCTCGCGATCATCATTGCGCGTGCGCAGTTCGAGCACTTCAAGGTGCCCGGCCCACAGGGGCCGCAGTGGATGCACGGCCCGGCGCTCGCGCTGATGGCGGGGCTCGTCGCGCTCACCATGGCGATCGTGTTCGTGCTGCCGCGCGTGACGAAGGCCGCTCCGCCCGCGCTCGTGGCGATCGTCGGCGTGGGGCTTGCCGCGCAGTTGCTGCACCTGCCGGTGCGCACGCTCGGCGACATGGCGCACATTGCGGGCGGCCTGCCCGCGTTTGCGCTGCCCGCCGTGCCGTTCGACCTCGCCACGCTGAAGATCGTGCTGCCCTACGCCGTGCTGATGGCGATGGTGGGGCTGCTGGAGACGCTGCTCACGCTCAACCTCACCGACGACGTGACGGCCACGCGCGGGCGCCCCAACCGCGAGTGTGTGGCGCTCGGCGCGGCGAACGTCGCTTCGGGCCTGTTCGGCGCGATGGGCGGCTGCGCGATGATCGGCCAGACCGTCATCAATCTCGGCTCGGGCGGCCGCGCACGCATCTCGGGCGTGACGAGCGGCGTGATGATCCTGCTCTACATCCTGTTCCTTTCGCCGCTGATCGAGCGCATTCCGCTCGCGGCGCTCGTGGGCGTGATGTTCGTGGTGGCGGCGCAGACCTTCGCATGGGGCTCGTTGCGCGTGCTGCACAAGGTGCCGCGCAACGACGCGGTCGTGATCGTTGCGGTGACAATCATCACCGTGTGCACGGATCTCGCGACGGCGGTGCTCTGCGGCATCGTGATCGCCTCGCTCAATTTCGCGTGGCAGCATGCGCGCGAGTTCCGTTGCGATATTCGTGACATCGATTCGGGCGAGCGCTTGTATGTGCCGCGCGGCACGCTATTCTTCGCATCAGCCGCGCACTTCCAGACGCTGTTCGATCCGCAGAGCGATCCCGCGCACGTCACGATCGACTGCGCGCATCTGCATGTGGCGGACCATTCGGCCATCGCCGCGCTCGAAGCGGTGCAGGGGCGCTACGAGCGCGCGGGCAAGCGGGTCGTGTTCGCGCATCTTTCGCCGCGTTGCAGCGGATTGCTGGCGCGCGCGGATGTGGAGGTGGAGGTGTCATAAGCCGCGCGCCTCGCGAATGTCGGTGCACAAAAGACCCAAAAAAAGACGACGCGTATCGCCAGCAGTGGCGGACATTAGCGACTATCATCAATGCATACGATGCCGGGCAACGAGCCGGGCTCGGCCGCGTAGCAGGCTGAGTGCGGGATTGTCAGTGCATCCGTCTGGCTCTCGCGCTCCGCCACGAACGCGCCAACCAGCTCCCATCCCTCGGCTCCCGCTGTTCCCCCGCCACGCCGCGCACGCGACGTCCCGCTCGAACACACTGCACCTGCACGCTTTTCTGCGGGCGAGGGCACAACCGCCCATCGCCCCGGCCGACAAAACCTCGACGCGCAATCGCGATCGCCGCGACGCGAGCAATGGAAAGAGGATTTTGTCCGATGCACTTCCGTGGCCTCGCATTGAGTCGGACCGGAAGAGTTGCCGGCGGAGTTTGCCGGCACACCATAGTACTTGTAAGGAGGTATCGTGAAAACAGCCCTTGTTTCTACGCTCGCGTTGCTAATCTCGGGCGCAATCGCGCCGGTGGCCCATGCCCAGGGTGATGCGCAAGCCACTGACCAGCAGCTTGCCCATGCCGTGCGCGTCGCGGAGGCGCGCAGCGGCGTCGGGATGTCACACGTGTTTGTCTTTGCTCACTCAGGACAGATCACGCTGGTGGGATGGGTGCCAGAGCGGGAACATGTCGCGCGTGCCGAACAGAGTGCGATGTCGGTGCCCGGTGTCACCTCGGTGGACAATCGGCTCTCCCCAGATGGAGGCTCGTTGGGCGCACATTGAAATCAAACTGAATCGCCGCACGCACGACGTTTGAAGCACGCCGCGCGCTGAAGAGCTTCGGTATTCCCGTCCCGCTAGTTGGGATTGAGTGAGAGGTACTCCGTTTCGCGCAGTCGGTGGCGCGCCAGGTCGGTGCAACTCCATTTGAAAGCGCTTTCAAATCGCGCTGAGTCAAATCGATTGACTCGACACTCAGTCACCTTGCATCGCCTCGTTCATACCTCAGGTAAATCCCTCATAGCCGGTCCGGGGGGCGCTGCCTAACATCCGCGTTGTTACCGCTAACGTTACGAGTGGTTAGAATACACCCGGACGAGCGTCACATGACAAGGAGACCAGCAATGCGTCCTTTGAGGACTTCGATGCGCATGCTCTGCGCAGCCGTGGCCGTTTGCACGCTCGCATGGGCCGCGGGCTGCGCGAACAACCAGACGGTGACTGCCCACGACGGGCTGCCGCTCGCCGCGGCGCCCGCTGAAGCGCTGCCGCCACTGCGCAGTGTGATGGCCGCGCACTTCAAGGTCGGCGCGGCGATCGAACCCGATTCGATCGACAGTCCCGCCGACGCGGCGCTCATCGCCGCACAGTTCTCGAGCCTCACCGCCGAGAACAAGATGAAGCCGGGCACGATCGGCGTCGCGGAAGGCCAGTACAACTTCGAGCCTGCCGACCAGATCGTCGCGTTTGCTCAGGCGCACGGCATCGCGGTGCGCGGCCATACGCTCGTTTGGCACTTCAAGGCGGGCGACTGGACCGAAGCGCCGGCCTGGTTCTTCGCCGGCGATCCAAAAGACCCTCACTATCACGACATCGTGGCGAAGCGGCTCGATCGATATGTAACCGACGTCGTCACACACTTCCGCGGCAAGGTCTATGCATGGGACGTGGTCAACGAAGTGATCAGCGACGACCCGCATCAGGTGTATCGCGAAGACAGTCCGTGGTATCGCGCGCTCGGCAAGGACTACATCGCGATCGCTTTCCGCGCGGCGCGCGCGGCGGACCCGAACGTGAAGCTCTATATCAACGAGTACAACACGGACGATCCGGGCAAGCGCGCGAAGCTGCTCGCGGTGATCCGCGATCTCCGCGCGCAGGGCGTGCCGATCGACGGGGTCGGGCATCAGATGCATATCAGCGTGAATTGGCCGCCGCTACCGAACATCAAGCAGGCGTTCGACGACGTCGCCGCGCTCGGCCTCGAAAACCAGGTGACCGAGCTCGACGTGAGTCTCTATACCGATCCGGGCGAATGCTGGAGCAATCCGCATGCATGTCTGCCGGACCTCGGCCATCCTGTGCCGAACGACATCATGCGCGCGCAAGCCGAGCGATATCGTGCGGTGTTCGCTCTGTTCGAGCAGGAGCCGAGCATCAAGGCGGTGACGTTCTGGGGCTATTCAGACAAGCATACGTGGCTGACGTCGACGCCGGTGCCGCGCAGCAACCTGCCGTTGCCTTTCGATGCGAACCTGAAGCCGAAAGCTGCGCTGTGGACGATCGTCGATTCGTCTTATCAGCCGTAACGTCAACGTTCAAGCCGGGAAGCAGATGACCTCCGGTATTGTGCGGGCCATCAAGGCTCGTCGGAGCCGACCTGCTCGCGCGGGTTCAGATCGGCCTCGAAATCGTCGGGCCGACCGTCCGCGGTTTCATGCGTGCGCGGTGGCGACTTGACGACCGGCGGCGGCATCTTGCCGATGCCTTCATCGATCCGCTGCAGCAGTTACGGGAAGAACGGATTCGACGCGATACCGGTCGCCCATTGTGTGATCGTCTGCGAAGAACCACACTCGTCAACGCGCTGGGCTGATCACCGTCATCCGGAATGGGCCGCCATTCGCCGCTGCATGAGCGACTGCCTCGTTCGCATCGTCGAGCGCGAAAGTCGTCACGTCAAAATGGCCCAGATGCAGCAGCCCACCTCGAATCAAACCGGTCATCAACGTCACGGCTAAGCCTACTGTTGGTGTAGCGATTGGAAGCGCATGATGGTCGGCGTGGGAACTACGGACGAGTAGGAAGTTTTCATTGTCATTTCAATTTTCGAGTTCAACCAAAAAAGTGCTTGACCTGGAGTGCACTCGAAGTCCCACTATTCAGAACGTCGATGAGGAGAAGTGCATGAAGATTGGTGAACTGGCCGCGCTCACGGGCCTTTCGGCCCACACGATCCGCTACTACGAGCGCATCGGGCTGATTCCCTATGCGGTGCGCGACGAAACCGGCCAGCGCGCTTACGACCGCTCGGTGTTCGAATGGATCGAGTTCCTCGGCCGTCTGAAGACCACGGGCATGCCGATCCAGGGCATGTTGCGCTACGCGCAACTGCGCGCGGCGGGTAAGTCAACCGAGTGCGAGCGCGGCGAATTGCTGGCGGCGCATCGCGAAGCGGTGCGTGCGCAGGTGGCTGAACTCAAGGCGTGTCTTCTCGTCCTCGACAAAAAGATCGAAGGTTATTCCCACGCCATGCAAAGGAACGAGAATGTACGAAACGATGAATCAGGTCAGCGCCGCCCAGCAGGAAAGCCGCCTCGCAAGAGGCAAGCGCATGCTCTCGGCGATTGATGGCAGCGGCGGCGAGCACGTGATCGACTCGCTCGCCGATATCGCACCGGATTTCGCGCAGTATCTGCTGGAATTTCCATTTGGCGACATCTACGCGCGGCCCGGTCTCGACCTTCGCTCGCGCGAAATTGCCACCATCGCGGCGCTCACGGCCATTGGCCACGCGCAGCCGCAACTCAAGGTCCATATTGCCGCGGGCCTCAACGTGGGGCTCACGCGTGAGGAGATCGTCGAGACGATCATGCAGATGGCAGTGTACGCGGGCTTTCCCGCGGCGCTCAACGGTCTCTTCGCCGCGCGCGAGGTGTTTGCCCGCGAGGCTTGACGCGCACGGCGCACGCGGCGGCGGCCCGCGCCGCCGCGTCACGACTGCGGCGCTTCAGAACAGCTTCAACGGCATGTTGATGACGAGCCGGTATTCCTGGTTACTCGGGTCGGAGTAGTACTTCGAGGCGTGATGCCACATGGCGATGAAGGTGATCTTCGTGTCCTTGAAGCGTCCGCTTTGCAACGTATAGCTCGGAATGAAGCCTACACGTTAGCAGAGTGCATTGACAGTCATCACTATTAGTATCAGCCGATGGACATCGCACCGACGGACCTGCACATTTGGTGCGCCAAGTCATGTCGAGTTTTTCTTCCCTTTTCCTTAATTTGGGCAAGCGCCGCAGGCGCGCGTCAGTTCCGAGTGTGTGCAACTGAGGGACCGCCGATTGGCGGCTGTCCACGCCCTTGTGGTGTGGGCAGCTCAGTTGTACACACGGGGAGCACGAGTCGAGATCAAATATGCGGCGATGGCGTGCATAAGGAAAGAAGGCTGATAGCGCAGCAGGGGATCAGCGCACGGCAACGCGCAGGTGGATTACAACGGCGAAGTCGACCTTCCTAAGGGCTGCCGGGCGAACACTGTAACGTGTCGGAGCCCGTCTTGAGGCGGCATGCGCCGAATTGGGTCTGGGGAGATTTTTCGCCTGGAGCGATGGCTGAAGGCTCGCTGTATCTGGTCGTCGGAATTGTCCGGTGAAGGGCTAGTCGATGCAGCGACCTCCGTATGCCGAGGTGATAACCAGATGCGCTGGGCGTAGCACGGCTTCGGCGTTGCCCCGAGGCCGGTGTGATTCTGTGTAAAGAACCGGCAGCCAATATTGCGGCAGGATCTCCCAGGAGTCACTTGAGGCGTACGGCATCCGTTAAGCGATGATTTGAAGCGGCGATTGTTGGTTTAGAGCGCTGACCAAAGCCTCTACGTTCCTGGAGGTCGCGCGACTGCATCCGACGTTGAATTACGTTAGCCGCGGGACGCTCGAGAAGAACCGGGTCGGGGCTCAGCAGGCATGCTGGCGGATGGCATCTGTTATGGGCTTCGTGAAGCTGGGGCAGGTATTGTTGAAGAGTTATGTTGATCGCCGTTGGGTGGCTGCTAAGCGCGCGCTTGCGAGATTCGGAGATGAGCGGAGCGCGTCGTTCCCGCACACAGTTATTCGACTGTCGCGCCCACACCGACGCATATAATCCGTCCTTTGGCGTATCCACAGCGCAGTCCAAGGTTCGCGCACTGCGACGGATGACACGTTTGCGCCCCTTGAAATACGGAGTACGTCACAGTCCGTTTCTCCGGGAGCGATTTCCCGGGAAGTTGGCTACATTAGATGACTCTTTCGGAGTTCGCTCTTTGAGCTCCGCAATTTCCTTTACGAGCTCCACAATTTTTGTATCGGCTTCCATCAACAGCGATGCCAGGCTGTCGCGCTGTTTTACAACTTCTGATAGCCTCGCTCGGTCGTCGCGCCGCTGTTCACGTTTGGCGCGAGTCAGCTGGCGCTGCGACGGTGCCGGCTTCGGCGGGTTGTCTCGTTGCCAACGTTGTATCTCGCTGATCAAGAGGGGATAGCGTGATTTGCGTAGCGCTGAAGGATCGCAACCCGCTTCTTGTGCCACACTGGCTTGGGTTATCGCTGTGCCGACCGATAATCGAACGGGTTTCCCTACCTTCAACCGTTCGAACGCAGATCGAAAGGCGCTCTCCGCCGATTCTGGAAGCACGTCACTTCCTTTTAGCAAAGTAACCAAGTACCTTCTCCGCCGCACATCTCTGTGCCAATAGTGAATCGTACAATGGAGAGCCGATCGCTGCCTTTAGCAATTGCTCGTCAAGAACGTCTCTAAGCTCGAAAATTTCGGCTTCCTTTGCCCGATCAAAAAGGGCGTCATAGCAGGGCTGATGCTTATCGTCCCCAGCGCAATGTACAATATTATCGATACCGCCGAATTTACATACGTCACGCCGCGCGCACATACCGAGCAGCGTTTGTCGGCATGTGACTTTTCCAGCTTTTCCTGCAGCGAGGATTTTTTTTGAGTCACGATCGCTGACCAAATGCAAGATTTCCGATTTACGTTGGCGACCATAGGGGCTAACAAACCGACTCTGGAAAAGCCGCTCGATCTCCTTCCCAAGCATTTCGTACATGGTTCGAATATATTCGCGACGTGCCGATCGATTGACCGCTACTTGTGAATATCCCTGCCCATAATAGAGAGACATCGCGCGCCTTGCGTGCTTGGCCTGATACTGCATTGAGCTTTCCGACACGATCCCGGAGGCCTGCATATTCACCATTCCCGTTCGCCGCAATTGATGGTACGCGAGTGGCCAGATCGCGCCAATCTTGAACTTCTCAGCGTCGAGACTCGGTGTAACTAACCTGGCGATCTCTAGATCCTCTTTCGTGACCCGAAGCTCGCACGGATCAAAAACGTTGGCTAGTGTCAGGGTAATCATTTCTCCATACGATTTAGGCGACCATCGAAATGCAGTCTCTGCCATTGGTGCGCCTTGGGCCCACGGTTCACATGCAGGAGTGAATAACAGGACACTGCTGTCCTTTTTCGTGGTTCGCCCATGCGGCAGTTTCAAATTAGCCGACTTTGCGCGCAACCGCGCGATGATGGTTGCGGCTTCGACTGCCACGCGAGCCGAGACGGATACCACCCAGCGTGCATCATCATCATCATAGGACTTGGTGGTGACACCATGGAGAAGATAGATCGGGCCGAACGTTGGATCATCATCGATCTCGAGGCAGTTTGAGCGAAGACGGGTGGCTTCTGAAACTCGCATTAGAGAAAAATTCAGTATATATATCAGGCTCACATACATTATCGTCTGAAAATAGCTCGTCAACGTCGATACCGGGAGTTGACCGGCTTCGCCGCTCCCGCGAAGAGTCCAACGCTCCAGCAACTCAGCAATGCCGAATTTCTTTGCAACATCGCGAAATGGTCCACGATATCCGCCAAGATGTTCAGGGCAATTTACGTTGAACGGCGCGAGATCGAGGTCACGCCCACTGGCGGTTGCGTTCTTTAACGAACCGTAACTGCGCACATAGGCATCAAGACAGTAATTGAAGCATTTCGAAACGTCGTCGGCATGTCTAATAAAATCATCAAGACATTCTCGCAAGCGATTCAATTGATATGTCCAGATCCGTGGCGGAATATAAGCAGTCTGACCAAATTTCTCACCAAAGTTGGCGGAATCGCTAATTGTCTTCAACGCGCATCGATCAAAAATAATAAACCCTATTTCGTTTCGGTGTTCGAATAATTGGTGAAACACACATAGAGCAGTCGAAGCAAAGGTTCCGTTTATTTTCTCGAGTGCCGTTTCAAGCAAAGCGGGAAATCTTGTCAAATCTGACGCAAGAACATTATTCTTTGTGCAAATCACAAAGATTGGCTTGAGTCTTTTCATAAATGAATATAATGTGACTGCTTTTCTAAATTCACGATCAAAATAGAGAATCCAGACGGAGATTAATTTCAAAAGTCTCGCATTTTCAGGTGATATGTAATTTTTGTTGGCTTTATTTAAATGTGCTCCAAAATAGAGCCGGAGACTAACGCCATCGTTCCACACAGTCAGGTCCCAGTACGGGTCGCCGAATCTACTGATTACATTGCCTTTGCGGTCAATCACGATAGGAAAATCATCTTTCGGGGGCCACGAGGTTAGGCGATAGTTACTCGCCAATGAGTTGACGATTTGTGAATCGATTGACAGGCGGGCTGTGGCTAGATCTTGTGTCATTTAAGTATCTCCGCGATTCTGATGAAACCCTCCCATGCCGGGTGGTACCGCTCCTCTCGAATCCGCAGTACGGCCTCGTCGACCCACATCGCGTGGACCGTATCGATACCCCTGAATTCATCAAGGATCGCCTTCGCCCGCTCTATTGTGAGTCTTGCTGGATGAGGATCTCGGCGGTTGCCGATGGGTCGAAAATTCGCTAACTCTAGTGATTTCAGATACCTGTAAGTCTCCAGGGACCAGACGTAGTCCAAGGTGTCAACATCAAGATGTTGTTGGCAAAATAGACAACCAGCTGGACTCGCACAGTCAGGTTTGGGCGCTTCGGCTGGTAGGAAACGTATCGGCGCCGCGTTGCCGCCATCGCATCCGCCTGGACCCACCGCAGACAGGGTAGGGTCAGACGTTGCGTGGTACTGCGAGATTTCTACAGCCGCAAGTTGGTGATTCGGTTGCTCGTAGATGCGAAGCAGGGTCTCTTGGGTATGCTGGGACATTTCGGCGGTCACTTCAGCATCCTTGGAAAGTCGGAGCAACCAATTAACCTGGGTATTTCTTAGGATTTGCGGAGAGACGAACGCAACACCAGCACGTTTGCAGCGGCGCATTACTAAGAAAAATTGCATTGAAAAGGGATTCAGACGTTTCCCCTCGGTGCTTGTTCTGGGGAAAAGCCGATCGTCGTCCGGGTACAGCCGCTTTCTCCAGGAGAGGTATCGCTCGAAAAAAACCCGATAGGTCGAGTAAATTACGAACTCCACTTCTCCATGCCGACGGTCTTTGTATAACCTTCTAACTTCGTATCCGTTGAAGCAGCTAGTGAATGTGAAATCACCAGCTTTTAGGTCGATCATTTGGGAGAGATTCATACCTGTACAGGCCACGAAGATGAGCATCTCTGCTTCGATTCGAAGATTGCTGATGCTCGACCGTGACAGCCAATCGCCGTCGTCAGTGAGCGGTTGTCTGTTCTGAATGTGCTTCCGTCGGGATTGCGATTCGGGAGCCGACCGCAACCTGTCTTCGGGCCACAACCCGGCCCATTCGACGAGCACGCGCCCGTTCCGAAGTGGTATCGTTAGCGGCAGGGGGCCGCGGACGGCGTCGACGGTTATTGCAGTTACGAGGTCGCACAACATACTCCCAAAGGCCATCGTTTTTGCCAGGTTCTGCAGGTATTTCTTGCTTGACTTTGCAGTGGCTGGTGAGTCTTTTGGCACGCGGGAGTCGTAAAGCAAACTTCGAGGTCGCCCGAGCGCCTTCGCCAGTACCCGTCCAACGGTCGACGCTAGTATGATCACAGAACTCTGTTTGAGCGCACCACGTCTTATTTTGAGGATTAAATAATCGCTCCACGCCAGATAGTCATCTCGTATGGTTTCCAGCGCAAGATCCCTTCCTTCCAGGTTTGCCCATTTAATGAACCTCCAGAGTCCATGCAGCGTAGATTTCGCTGAAATTGGGCTGCCTCCACCAGCAAGTTGCGCGTCAAAGACCTCATGAATGGCAACAGCAAGCGCTATCCGGTTTCTCTTGATTCTCCCTAGGCCTGTTTTGTCGCAACGCCAAAATTCCGATGGTTTGAGCTCTGTGCCCTTTGCGTAGACGATGTAGGCCAGATCCCAGCCAGCGATCTTTTCGGATAATTGCATGGAGGGTAGCGTTAGATCAGGCAGTTGGGTCACTTTTTGTTCTCCGTACCCCCTCAACCAGGCCTAGGAATTGCTCCGCGAAGGCGTTTGCCACTTTCTCCTTGGTTTTAGTCTTTTCGATAAACCGTATGTAGGTCCACGATGTAGACTCGTGCCGATGCAGGAGGAATTCCTTTACAATTGCTACCGCAAACATCGATCCACCAACCCGAATAGCCAGTCTTGCAAGCTCGGTCGCAAAAGTGCAGCGACTTTGATGGAAGTGGAACTTTCGAAGACCGTCGAAGTTCCGTCTGGCCGCGAGCTGACGGAGATTGTGCATTTCGACATTTATCGCGTTGCTACTTTGGGAACCATTCTGGCAGTACGCGTTGCCATACCGGGTTAGAAAAAGAAGATCCTTATTATGTTTGGCAGCCCTCATCTCCCGCTTGAGACGCTCTGGGCATGATGCGTACGCTTGCAGTTCGTTGAGCATCGCGCTTGATACTGGTATTTGTCCGTCTACGCCGAACTTTGTTGCGACGGATGGGGAGGCACGCGGTCCGACAGCAATCCGGTAGAAGCCGGGAGCGTCGGGGTCTGGAACCGCACGTTCCAATGTTTGGACCTTCAGCGATGCAATTGTTCCGATGCGCATTCCACAAAAGAATCCAATCGAGAGCATCAAGAATAGCTCTTCTGAAGCGCACTCGCTCTCAAGAATCAGTGCTCTGTCGCGATCCTCAAGTGAGACAGGCCGTAGGCCGTCCTCGAGTTGTGTGCCGGGCGGGCGACGATTTGAAATGCTCAAATCAGTTGTGGCAACACTGAGAATGCGCACAACACCTGTGGGATCTGGAATGTGGATTCCAATCGTCCGCTCCGTCCACAATGGCCAATCGGATGAAAGGAGTAGTTGGTCGCGTAACCAGCGAGTCAGTCGTATGGCTACGTTCATTCGTTGTGAGACTGTTGATGGCGCCAATGAACCAGTCTTGCGTAAGCCGATCAAGTATCCACGGTAGCGCTTCAGACAGCGTTTTGACTCCTTGAGAGGAAAGTCCCACCAGTCTGTGTCAGTTTCCTCCAGCCAAGTTGCGTACCCTAGAACTCCTGCTGCGCGTGAGAACACGGTCTTGATGTCGATGTCGATGTCGTGATCGATTGCCCCTTGGAGCAGCCAGATATTTGCCTCACGCCACGGCAGGCCGCTCTTCCAGAAAATGTTGGGAAGTTTCTCGATGACTTTCCCTGATCGTGTAAGCCGCCAATTGACTAAGTTGTTCTCCGCATCAACCTCAGCTCGGCGTGGCGCAAAGCGCACAGACTCTATGCGTGCCATACGTGACCTCATTTCGAATAAAGTGATGCCGACAAGTGCATCTGGAAATGCGTTGCAGACCGAACGCGACTACAAGGTGGTTGCGAGGTCGCGCCCGCTGTCTGCTTTCGTTGTTTTGTGAGACACAATTTCAATGGACAGACACGTGTGGAGGGTCCAGCAGGGGATCGATCCAGACTCTTTCGCATTCCTCTGTCGGAGGTGATGGGACTCATTGCAATCTCCCCGCCAGGCTTATGGCGTGTCTGATCGGCATCCGGACATGCCGGCGCGACGAGCGCGCACTGATGTCGGAAGCCACGGTCTATCCGGCGAAGGGAGAAACGACGACTTGCCTTCTGGGTGCTGAAGTTTCGGGTAACGTCCAGCACACAATGAAGCAGCGGCAAAAGGATCACCGCTTCCGCCGGTTGACAAGCGGCGGAAAGCGAACCAGACTGATTCTGTCGAGCGAGAACTTGACGCAAGAAGCAGTGCGGACGCGCCTGGGTGTCGGAACCCGGGCGTTTTCGTTTCTGGGCCCTTCTTAAGGGTCGGGTTACTTCATCGGTATGCCTCCATGTCGGTCGGAATTCGTTACGCGTTTTGCTTGCGGCACGTTATTGCCGACGTCGCTCGCAACCAGGCGATGACATCATGTGTCATTGCAAAGCGCCCCCGTCGATGGGGTATGTGAAAGGTGGTGACCGGAACGGTGTTACGTTCGACGGCTTTGCTGAATGCCCGGGCGCTGGCGTAACCCAGCACATGCCAGAGGGCGGTGCCACCGAGGAGCGGCCCGTGTCGCTCGGCGAGCGAGTCGACGACCGGGTCAACGTCCGGGTTTTTCATAGCAGTCGTGTCCCTGTGCTCTGTGTCGCGGAATGTCGCGTCTTGTCGCTAGCAGGCGGTCAATTCGAGTTGGCCTCTGTAGTGGATTAAAGGACAGTCGGGTCTTATGCGCGAACATAGAATTGCAGGGTAAAAAGTGTGTGCGGACGGAGGGGGGGCGATGGATTTCGTCGCATTTTCATCAGTGGGCCGGAACAGTCCGCGTCACGGCTACCACTATCAGTTTCGGTGCGACAGCTCCGAGGTCCCGAGTGGAAGAGGGCGGGCGTCAGACGTGGCGACCTTGCGGCTGACTCTCCTTCAGAAGGCGGCCTTGATCGCGACAGGCGAAGTGAGTCTGTCCCGCGCAGCAGACAGACTCGCGCTCAGCGGCGCCGCTTCCCGCGCAGGTCGGAATCGCTGGTTGCGGCTTGGTCAACTCCCTGAATTCGACGCGTCCAGCAGGCGCCGGAACGGCGCCATAGCGACATGCCGGCGCGAACTGGGACAGGTCGCACAAAGCGCTGTTCTGGATATGCTGAATGACGATGAGGCGCCGCTATGGCATTTGCTTTCGGAAGACGACTGGACCGCGCAGAGGCTAGATTCGCTTGTACCCAAAATTGCAAATCTGCAGGACGCTTCGCGCGACCTTTGGTCGCCGGTCTTGTCAGGTGAAATATGGAAGGAACTCATGAGTCCGACGTTGGTGTGCGGGATGCCTTCAATCTCTACCGCCGAGATACTCTGGTTCCGGCTCCGGCGCGCGCAGGTTATTGGCAATCCGTACGAGTACGCGCGAGCGTATCTTAAAATAAGGGTCGCATCACGCGAAATATCGAACGAGGCCTGGTTGGCCATTTACGAGAATCTGGGCCGGATGTTTCCTGAAGCGTTGCCGTGCCTTGAGACTGCTGACTGGCTGTTTCTCAAAGCTTTGTGGAATCAGCTTGCCACATTCTTGCAGGCATGGGAGTCCAGAATCTGGCTCCGCGGCGGTGACAGACATACGTTCGGACCGATCGGGATGGGACTGGCAGCAAATATCGGTGAGGTAGTTATCGGCCTGATTGCATATGGTTGGGTACCAGCCCGGTTCAGATTCTCGCCCGTTCAGCAGCCAGCATTTTGTTTGAGGCAAAGTGAACTGGACCTTGTCGTCGACGGCACCTCTATCGCGATGCGCGATTCGCCGCTCAGGCGTTTACTCGAGTAATGCCGGCTCCCTGTTTATAAAGAAGTCAATCAGCCATCCATGGCGCCAGATAGACAGCCCGCTCTTTTCCGGACGGCACAATCGGTGCCGCGTCTTTCAGCGGGCAGCAAAACTCTCCTCCACAAACGCACGCAGCTGCGTGGTGTCGGTCCTCGCGTAGGCCGCCGTCGTCTGCACCGAGGCGTGGCCGAGCAGCGCCTGCGCCACCGGCAGCGGCACGCGATGGTCGACCACAAGCGTGCGCGCGTAGCCGTGGCGCAGCCAGTGCGTGGAGGCCATTTCGAGCGCCGCGCGCATCGCGCGCTCTTCCGGCGGCAGGCGTGCCGCCGCCAGCGCAAACACCGCCCGCACCTCGTCGTACAAGCCGCTCGCACCCAGCGCGCGGCCGCGTTCGCTGTGGATGAGCGGCAGGTGTTCGCCGGACGGCGGATCCGCGGGCAGGCCCCGCGCCCGACGGTAGGCACGCAGCACCGGCAGGCAGCCTGAGGGCAGCGGGATCGCGCGCAGCTTGTTCCCCTTGCCGGTGACGTGCAGGGTCCACTGCCGGGTCTCATCCACCTCGATGCGCGGCAGCGCGAGTGCCTCGTGCCACACCAGTTCAGCGAGCCGGATGCCGGCAAAGCGGTACAGCGCCCAGATGGCCCGGCGCCTGGCCCAGACCGTTGCCGGAACGTCTTCCGGCGCGTCACCGGCGGCGACCGCATCGCAGTGCCCCAGGGCCGCCGCGGGCAGGAACCGCACCGGCGTCCAGGTCATGCGGGCGCGCCGCCCGGCGGCCAGTCCTTCCGCCGGATTGACCATGAGATAGCCCGTGCGGTGCCACCAGGCAAAGAGGCTCGAGACCACGGCGAGCGCGCGGGAGGTGGTGGCCGGCGCTGCGCGCCGGGTCTTGCCGTCCCCGTGATGCTGTGGCGCCTGGATGGCGTCACGGTACGCCATCAGGTCCTGGCGGGTGAGATCCGAGAACGGCCCCAGGTGCTCGCGCCGGCACCAGGCCGCAAGCCGCCGCAGTTCCGTCACGTAGGCGCGCAGGGTGTGCGGCGAGTGCGAGGCGCGCTCGCGCAAGAAGAGGCGCACCGCCTGCGCGTCATCGGCCACGCCGAGGGTGTTGGTGAGCGCCGCCGCATTCGCGAAGCGCCCGGCGCGAGCCATCCACACCGGATCGACACCAGCGGGCAGCCGGGCCGCGTCATCCGTGGCGGCCTGCTGGACCGTGACGGCGGTGTCCGGCACAGGGCCTGCCGTCATGCAACGGAAGCGCCGACGGTGCTGCCGCAGGGTGCGTTCAAGCACGGTGGCGGCAGACGGCGCCGAGGCCTCCGGCACCACGCGCAGGCGCCCGTGATCCCAGTATTCGATGGCGGCGTCACGCTCGAGCAGCAGCGCGAACACGGCCGGGTGCTCGCGCTTCGCATCGGCCAGCGACGGGCAGCCGCGCTTGAGCGCCGTGAGTGTCCAGCGCAGGTAGACCGGGTGGCCGAGCGCGTGCGCGACGTAGGCGAGCGCCGCGTCGGTCGTGTCCGGCAGCCGCTGCGGTGGCCGGCAGCCGGTATCGAGCCAGCGCGATGGCGTCACGGCAGTCATCGCGCTTTCCCCGTGGACCGGCCGGCGGCCGCCTTTGTCGTTCGGGCCGTGCGATGGGCGGCTGGTCGCGTACCTGCCGCCTTGCCCCGTCCGTTGACTGAACCGGCACCGATGCGCGCCAGGGTCTGGCGCTGCTGGTCCACCAGCGTGGCGAGCGCCGCGGCTTCCGCGGCGGCGTGCTGCCGGGCCTCGCGTTCCTGCGACAGGTCCGCGAGCAGGCGCTCGCGCAGGGATTCGAGGGCCTGTAGCCGCTCCGCGGCGCGCGCGAGTTCCGCCTCGAGGCGCTGCCGTTCGGTCTGGAACGTCTCGCGCTGGTGGGCGGTCTCGCGCAGCAGCTGCTTCGACAGGCCCTCGTAGCGCACCCGCTCCGCGGCGAGTTCGCGTTCGTGCCGCTGCGTCGCATCAGCCGTGGCGGTACCGGCGGCCGTGAGCCGGGCCTGCAGCCCGGCGCCGGAAGACTCCAGCGCCTGGGCGCGTTCCTGGAGTGCCCGGCCTTCGAGCCGCAGGCCAAGGAGGTCGTCGTCGCGTGCGGCAAGCTGCGCGCGCAGGTCAGCCAGTTCCGTGCGTAGCAGTTCCGTACGCAGTTCCGCTTCGTGGCGCGCGGCATCCGCCGTTGCCTTGACGGCTTCTGCCTGCTGACGCAACTGCACCACGTCGGCGAGCTGCGTGGCCACCGCCGCTTCCCACAGCGCGCGCATCTGTGTGGCGATCTCGGGCGGCACATCGGGCGCGGCGAACCCGGCGAGGCCCGCCTGCACGAGCTCCGCCTCGATGGCATTCAGGTGCCGCGAGAGCATGGCCGGGTCGCCGGCACCGAGGCGCGCGCGCAGCTTCCTAACCGAGACGATCCTGCGGAAACGGGTATCGGACGCGGGAGCCGGGTCGCCGGCCTCGGCGAGCATCGCGAGGACGGTGGCGCGGATCGCGTCGGGGGTGACAGCGGCGGGGCGGGCCATGGCGCACTCCAGCGCGCCGGGGCAGCGGGCAGGACCGCTGCACGGGGCGCAGGGCGGGATTTCCAGAATAGATTACGCACAGCCCTGACGCCGGAAAACCGTTTCTGGCGCGGTTAAAAAGACCAATGGCGTGATAAACCCCATTATCGCGGCTATCGGCTATCGGCTGTCGGGATTCACCCGGCCTCGAGCCAGAGACACTCAAGCTTGAAGCCGGCCCGGCAAGTCAGGCGGTGCTGGGCACGTTGCAGGTGCGAGCGGCACTAGTTTCCAGCAGGAGTCAATTCGGGACAGGGGGCCAGGAATTTGATGCGTCGGATTGTTCCGACGTGTTCTGTGCGAATGATTACGACGATGTCTTTGGGGCGATTGCGAACCCGACGAGGCGACGCATCCTCGAAAGGCTGCGCGAGCGTCGCGTACAGAGCGTTATCTATTGCGCGAACGATCAAACTTAAGCTTCTGAGCAACGCCGCGGGTCGCTTTAGCGATTAGAAGGCCTCCCTTTTACGCCCACGCGCCGCGCCGCCTCTCAGCGAAAAGCCGAAGACTGGTGAGACGTTCTGGCAGCGAGCCCGCCTTCGGGAGAAGAGTTACTTGACCACTGATGCCGGCCGGGGGCGCGCAGCCAGTTCCATAGCTGCATCAATACCGATGCCGGTCATGCACAGTAATCGAACCACGATCTCTTCCTTGACGCCACCCGAAAGCCGGTCCGTCGTGATTGCGAGACTCGCGCCGACGATGGCATGCGCAGTCAGGTGCCACACGAGATCCGGATCCGACACGCGGAAAACGCCTGCGCTGATGCCATTGCGCAGGTCGCGAATCGCAAACGGGCCCATACGCCGGAAAAGCGCATCGGCGATGACTTCCGAGCGATACAGCATTTCCTTCCAGCTGATATCGGTAGTCGCGGCCTCAAGCACAGTACGAATTCCGAACGCGTAGACCGCTGCCGGGTCCGCCAGGCCAGCGGTCGCCTTTTCGATGCGCAGCGCCAACTCGTGCATCATTTCCTCGAGCACTGCGATTGCGAGTTCGTCCTTGGACTTGAAGTAGTTGTACACGGTCCCCGCGCCGACGTCGGCGAGTTCGGCGATTTCCAGCATCGTGGCGGCATCGATCCCTTTTTCGCTCATGATCGTGCCCGCAGCCTTGATCAAAGCCTCGCGATTACGACGCTGCCTGCGCGCTACGCGCCCTTCCTGCTCGCCCTCATTGGCCGGTGAATTCATCGAAGTCTACCCAGATTCATTGTTGACGATGATTCTAATACGAATTGCGCTTGGGCAAGCGCGGCTCCAGCCTGCCCATGGGACATCGTTTGTTTGCGATCCTCTAATATGACTAACGGTCAAAATTGAGTGTTTACCATATGTGACGAACATTCAATTTTGATCTACATTCTGTCTCAAGCGAAGTGCAGAGGTCATCCGACCGGGCGGCGGTTATCCGTGTAGCCAGCATCACTCTTCGCACCGGAAGCCCAGCAGGGCGACGAATCAAGGAGACAGTTCATGAATGCCCACGCTTCAACCGCAAACCCCCACTTCGACGCCGATGTAGCCATCATCGGCGGCGGCCCCGTCGGCACGTTGCTCGCAATCCTGCTCGGTCAGCGCGGCAAGCGGGTCACGCTGGTCGAGCGCTGGTCGCAGGCCTACGGCCGTCCCCGCGCGGTGACGTACGACCATGAGATCGCCCGGATACTCGCGACGCTTGGGATCGACTCGGAGCACGACTCCGCCATCTCGTACCACGACGAGCTGTACTACTGGAAAGACGTGCGCGGAGAGAACCTGCAGATCGTCGACTGGCAGAGCCAGTCGGCGTCGGGCTGGCGCGTGCGTTACTGGTTCAACCAGCCGGACCTTGAAGCGCGTCTCACGAGCATCGTCGACGGCATGCCGGTCGTCACGCAGTTGCGCGGCTGGGAGGGCACTGAACTGGTCGACGACGGTGACGGCGTGACGGTATCGCTCACGCGCAACCCTCAGGAAGCCGGTGCCAGCGGCGAAACCCGCACACTGCGCGCGAAATACCTGGTGGGCGCCGATGGCGCGAACAGCTTCGTGCGCAACGCGCTCGATATTGAGAACGAGGACAGGGGCTACTTCTTCGACTGGCTGATTCTCGACCTCATCCCGCAGGAGGACTACGTCGCGCAGCCCATGCAGTGGCAACTGTGCGACCCGAAGCGCCCGACGACGATCGTGCCAGGCGGCCCGGGCCGCCGCCGCTGGGAGTTCATGGTCCTGCCTGACGAGTCGGCGCAGGAACTGCAGACGCCAGAGCGCGCATGGGAGCTACTCAAGCCGTGGGGCATGACGCCGGAGAACGCGGAACTGGAGCGCAGCGCCGTCTACCGCTTCCAGGCGCGCTGGGCGAAGACGTGGAACCGCGGCCGCTGTGTCATCGCCGGCGACGCCGCGCATCTTATGCCGCCGTTTGCGGGCGAGGGAATGTGTGCGGGCCTGCGCGATGCATTCGCGCTGGGCTGGCGTCTTAACGCCATTCTCGAGGACAAGCTGTGCGACGCGGTGCTCGACAGCTACACGACGGAGCGTCTCGAACACGCGAAGCACTACATCGAGTTCAGCCAGGAGCTTGGGAAGATCATCTGCATCGCCGACGAAAAGGAAGCGGCCGAGCGCGACGTGAAAATGAAGGCCGATCTCAAGGCGCGCAATAACCAGCCGGTTCCGACCGATGTTTGCCATCTGGGCCCGGGGGCCTGGTCCGCCGAATCCGCGCATGCGGGTGAGTTGTCGGTGCAGGGCGTGGTCGACGTGAACGGCACGCGGGACCGCTTTGACCAGGCTGTCGGCCACGGCTGGTTTGTGATCGGTCTGGATGCCGATCCGGCGCACGCGCTTGGCAGCGAGCGGCTGGAGCAACTGGCGCTTCTGGAAGGCCGGACCGCGCGGATCGGCACGCCGGGCGCAACAGGGACGCCTTGCGACGCAGTGGATATCGAAGAGACGTACAAGCGCTGGCTCGCAGGCATCGATGCCACGTATGTCGTACTGCGCCCCGACTTCTACGTCGCGGCCACCGCGAAGGGCGCGGAGTTGTTGCGCCAGCGCTTCGACGAGCTCGTCGCGAAGCTCCAGCTTCGCGTCGGCGAAGTCGCCTGAGTACGGAGTCCGTTCATGACTGCGAGCTTTACCTACGAAATCAGTCCGGGCCGCGTATTGTTCGGCCCCGGGACCATCGAAGCCGTCGCGAGCGAAATCGGGCGGCTCGGCGCAAAGCGCGCGCTGATTCTCTCGACGCCGTCGCAGCAGGCCGACGCGCACAAGCTGGCCGAACAGATCGGTCCACTGGCAGCAGGCGTTTTCAGCGAAGCGGCGATGCATACGCCGGTTGCCGTGACGCTCAAGGCGCTGGCCGCGTTCGAGGCGGCGGCCGCGGACTGCGTGGTCGCCCTTGGTGGCGGTTCGACAATCGGGCTTGGCAAGGCCATTGCGTGGCGCAATGATGCACCGCAGATCGTGGTCGCGACGACCTATGCGGGCTCGGAGGTCACGCCGATCCTCGGCCAGACCGAGGATGGCATCAAGATGACCATCCGCGGTCCGAAGATCCTCCCGGAAGTAGTAATCTACGATCCCTCGCTGACGCTCGGCCTGCCCGTTGCGATGAGCGTGACGAGCGGCTTGAACGCGATCGCGCATGCGGTGGAGGGCGTCTACGCGCGAGATCGCAATCCGGTGACGTCGCTGATGGCCGTCGAAGGCGTGCGGGCGCTGCGTGATGCGCTGCGCGTGATCGTCGTGCACCCGGACGATCTCGCTGCGAGGACCAATGCGCTTTATGGATCGTGGCTGTGCGGCTCGGTGCTCGGAACGGTCGGCATGTCCCTCCATCACAAGCTTTGCCATACGCTTGGCGGCAGTTTCGACCTGCCTCACGCGGAAACTCACGCCATCGTGCTGCCGCATTCGGCGGCTTACAACGCCCAGGCCGCAGCCCCGGAACTGCGACCCCTCGCAGATCTGTTCTGTGACTCGATCGGTGGAGGGCTTTACGACTTCGCCCGCTCGCTCGGCGCGCCGCTCGCCCTGAAGGACCTCGGCCTGAAGGAATCCCAGCTCGATGTCGCGGCGGACCTGGCGGTGAAAAATCCGTACTGGAATCCACGCCCGGTCGAGCGTGAAGCCGTCCGCTCGCTGCTGCAGCGCGCGTGGGAAGGCGCGCGGCCAGAGTAGCGGTTCGTCTATTCATTATAAGGAATCCACAACATGTCACAGTTCTTTACCGAAGAGGGCTCGGCTCAGACAGTCAATGCACGCATGGGCGCAGACGTCGAGCCGCGCCTGAAAACCGTCATGGCATCGCTCGTGAAGCACCTTCACGCGTTTATCAAGGACGTCCAGCTCACGCAGGAGGAGTGGGAGGCCGCAATCGGTTTCCTGACCCGCACCGGGCAGATTTGCGGCAACGAGCGCCAGGAGTTCATTCTGCTGAGCGACACATTGGGGGCGTCGATGCTGGTTGATGCGATCAACCACCGTCGCCCTGCTGGCGCGACCGAGAACACCGTGCTCGGCCCGTTCCATGTCGTGGGCGCGACCGAGCGGGAGATGGGTGCCTCCATCACGCTCGACGGCAAGGGCGAAACCTGCGCGTTCGAAGGGCGCGTGGTAGACATCAATGGCAATCCGGTGGTCGGTGCGCGGCTCGACGTATGGTCCGACAACCCGGACGGCTTTTACGACGTCCAGCAACCGGACATCCAGCCGAAGTGGAACAATCGCGGCATTTTTACGACGGGCGCGGATGGGCATTACCGCTTTATCGGCATCAAGCCTGTGTCGTACCCGATTCCAGACGACGGACCGGTGGGCAAGATGCTCGCCGCGCTCGGGCGGCATCCGTACCGGCCCGCGCACATGCATTTCATCGTGACTGCGCCCGGCTTTGAGAGGATCGTGACGCACACGTTCGCGGGCGACGACGCGTACCTCAACTCCGATGCTGTCTTCGGCGTCAAGGAGACGCTGGTGGCGCCGTTCGAACGCGTCAGCGATGGCAGCACGGTCTGGCGTTCCCCGTTTGACTTCGTGCTGGCCCCCATTGGCAGCAGCGGAACCGCTGGAGCGTGACGTTGCTGTGCGCTGTGCGCCGCTTGACAGAGCTGTCCGGCGGCTAAGGTGGATCACGGGCCCGTCGCCCCCGGCGTCGGCAGGTCCAGATCGAACGAGAAAAGCCGACAGAAGAGTGCGCATATTAATAAGCAATGCAAAATAAATCGAGCAGATCAGTTCGACCCAATTGCAGACATATCCAAGGAGACGAAACATGACGAAGTCTGGTGAGGCCTGGGATACGGCCTATGAGTGGAAGGCGGTTGCGCTGTTGTCAATCGGGTTCGGCCTGGTGGGTATTGATCGCTTCATGATCATGCCGCTCTTTCCGATCATGATGCACGAACGCCATTTCGACTATCAGGACCTCGGCTATATTGCCGGCGCCCTGGCAGTTGCGTGGGGCTTTGCGTCGATTTTCATGGGCAGCCTTTCGGATCGCATTGGACATCGGAAGGTGATCATTCCGGCGATGCTGGTGTTTTCGGTGCTGTGCAGCGCGAGCGGTTTTGCGGCGGGCCTCGGCACATTGATCCTGATCCGCGTGCTGATGGGGTTCTCCGAGGGCGCCTATACGCCGGTGAGTATTATCGCGACGATCGATGCGTCCAAACCGTCGCGGCACGGCTTCAACGTCGGACTTCAACAAACGATGATGCCGTTGCTCGGCTTGGGCGTCGCGCCGATTCTCGTCACGCAGTTGCTGAAGGTCGTGCCGTGGCACTGGATCTTTGCACTCGCGGCCGTGCCGGGTCTCGTCGTTGCGTACCTGCTTTACCGATGCCTGCGAAACAGCGATGCGAAGACAGCGGCACGCCACACACAGACTCACGACGCCGCACGGCACAGGTGGTCGGACGTATTCCGATACCGGAACATTCCGCTCAACATCATCGGCATGTTCTGCTGGGTGACGAACCTCGTGATCCTCCCAGCGTTTCTGCCGAGCTACCTCACCGAGTCGCTGCATCTGGACATCGAGCAGATGGGTTTTGTCCTCTCGGCAATTGGTTTCGGTGGCGCGCTGGGTGCGCTGGTGATGCCGTCGCTCTCTGACCGCCTCGGCCGCAAGCCGGTGATGATCCTCTCCGTGGCGGGTGCACTGGTGTTCCTCGCGCTGCTGATGCAATGCGATACCAATCCGCCGAAGCTGTTCGCATGGCTCTTCATGACGTTGTTCTTTGTCTTTGCGTTGATCACGCTGACAGTCGGTCCGATCAGCGCCGAGTCGGTGCCGGCCCGGTTGATGACGACAGCATCCGGTCTCGTAATCGGTGTCGGTGAGGTCTTTGGCGGTGGTGTCGCGCCGGCTCTCGCGGGGTATGTAGCCAAGCACTACGGAATCGCGCACACGATGCATTTCGCACTGGTCGCACTCGTGGTTGGGTTCGTGGTCGCGCTCTCGCTGAAGGAAACCGCCCCGGTTCGCACTTCGCGGCGCGCGCCCGTGCCGCTCGGCTCTGGAATTGCTGAATGACGCATCAGCCTTAAAAGAACGGCACGAACGCTGACGCAGTTGTGCTGGCACAGGCCGGCGCAACCGCGCGGCACAGGAGACCATAGAGATGAAGCACAGCAGGATTTCACTGTGCGCAGGCCTTATTGCGCTGACCATGTCCACGGCAGCATCCGCGCAGGGCAGCGTGACGATCTTTGGCCTGCTCGACGCAGGTGTGACGTACGTGAACAATCAGCAAGGCGGGTCGAAGACATTCCTCGATACCGGCATCTTCGCGCCGAACCTGCTGACGTTGAAAGGCACGGAGGAACTGGGTGGCGGCAGCCGTGCGCTTTTCGAGCTGACCTCGCAGTTTGACCTCGCCAGCGGCGCCATGATTCCCGGTGCAGGCGCGCTGTTTAATCGCACGGCCTACGTTGGATTGTCGAATGACCGGCTCGGCACGCTGACATTAGGAAACCAGTACGACTTCATGTTTGAGACGCTGACGCTCGGCTTGTTCGACGGTGCGTTTCTCGCTGGTGGCATTTATGACTTCCGGCAGGGACCATTCACGTCGCTTGGCGTGCCGGACAATCCAACGGGGTCGTTCGATTTCGACCGGATGGGCGGCGCAACCCGTGTCGCCAACTCGGTTAAATATCGTAGTCCTGATATATACGGGATTCACATCGGTGCGCTGTACGGATTCGGCGGAGTCGCGGGTGACTTTACCGCGAACTCGACGATGAGCTTCGGAATTGACTATGCCAACGGCCCGCTTGGACTGGGCGCAGCGTTCGTCAACGTCAGGTACTCGGGCCTGTATGAGGGGCTCAATGGGAGCATCCGCAATTTTGGATTTGGCGGACACTACCAGTTCGGGCCCGTGCTCGCGATGCTGCTTTACACGAACACCGCGAATACAGCGAGCGGCGCAAAGATTGACGTCTACAAGACCGGTGTGCAGTGGAATATCACCGCAGTCTGGACGGCGGGTCTGGACTATTCGTTCATGCAGGGCAACGAGGTGCTGGATAACAATCGGGCACATCAGCTCAGCGGGGTGGTCCAGTATCACCTGTCGAAGCGTACCTTCCTCTACGCAGAGGGCATTTATCAGCACGCGAGCGGAGACGGACCGGTCACACAGGCGTGGATCAACGCGCTGAACCAGCCGGGCAGCGCGTCGACGACCGGTTCACAGGTGCTCGCTCGCGTCGGTGTTTCGACACGCTTCTAGTTCAAACCATAGGTGCAGATGTGATCAAGCATATCGTAATGTGGAACCTTCGCGGGCAGTCGGCGGCAGAGAAGGCCGACGTGGCTAACCTCGTCAAAAAGGCGTTCGAAGGCCTTAACGGAAAAATTCCTGGAATGATCCGGCTCGAGATCGGCATTGACATTAGCCGTATCGACTATGCATGCGATGTCGTGCTCTATTCCGAGTTTGGCGACCACGACGCGTTGGAGGCATACGCGACGCATCCGGAGCATCTGCGCGTTCGGGACGAACTAGCAGGGATGCGCACTAGCCGGTGTCAGGTCGACTACTCTTGAGGCAGGTCGCGTCGCCGAGGCTGGCACAGGCCACCAAGAGCCATAGACCACGACCGCGTGCCAGTCGACCAGTAGCGAAAACGCGCGCCGGGCGCGTGATCGCGAAGCGACGGTGCGCGGAAAGACGATCGGCCAGCGAAGGCTGGCCGATGATCCCGGACAAGCGGGTTGATGGTTTGTTACTGCGGCGTGATGTTCGCGGCCTGCTTGCCCTTGGGGCCCTGCTTCACTTCGAAACTGACCTTCTGGTTTTCCTGAAGGGACTTGAAGCCGTTTCCCTGGATTTCAGAGAAATGCGCGAACAGATCTTCGCCGCCGCCATCCGGCGTAATGAAGCCAAAGCCCTTTGCATCATTGAACCACTTCACAATACCTGTCGCCATTTTCCTGAATTTTCCAAAAAGTTTTACGCTGTTGTCACGTTCAGCTGAGCGTGAGGCTTTTCTTGTACCACGTAAAATTCACCGCCGACAACCAGGGGCGCTCCGTCTTATTTTCCTGAGATGTCGCGACCGCAGGCCACGGCCGCGCAAAGCCCGGCGTGGGTCAGCCACTCGACCCGCGGCTGGTGCAAGGTCATCAGGGCCGCTGGCTCCCGATTCAGCTCACCGGTTGCGGCGCGCCCGGTGGTCGGGCGACGGGGGAGCCGCCTGGCGATACAACCGTGACGCACGGGCTGTTATGTCAAGGTTCGGGCGAACATTCCGGGGTACGCGCGCAGTCGGCAGCTTCTAGGTCAGTGCGCCGGTGTTCGATGCGGTTCTCCGGGGACCGAATGGGTCGTATCGACCCGTTCCTGCCTTTCATGTGCAACCGATAACATGGTCCGCTCTAGCGACTGCAACAGTCCTTCGATTTGGCACCTTCGCATCGTTCCTCTCAGCCAGCGACGATGCTTGGGTGTCTGCTTCCAACAGCCTCAGTCGCCACGCTTAACGAGACAGGGAGCGTGAAACAGGTTCCCTTGCCATATCCCCTTGACGGTATGGAGAACAACCAGTAGCCAAAATCCGCCCAGCGCACAGGTCAAAACGGTGCCAAACGCCGCAAACACAACGAACTGTGTTGATCCGTACAACGCGAATGTCGACCCGGCGTAAACGCCGATCGGGAACGTGAATCCCCACCACCCCATATTGAAAGTTATGCCTTCAAGGAAATAACGAACAGTCATTATCACGGCGATTACAAGCCACCACAGCCCCGCGCCCCAAAGAAGCAAACCGCCGAGCAAACCTGCGTCTCGCGCAACAACCGCGACCGGGGCGAGCGCAGAACCGGCAAATGCAGCAGGAGCCGCGTTGCCAAGCAGCAATAATCCCAAGGACCCTGTGCCGATCGGGCCCAGCGGAAGCCACGATGATGCCGCCAGATCACCATGAGGCAGTTTATAGAGCGTCAGGCGCATAAACATGATCGTGAGGATCGAGAACGCCAGCGGTATCGAAATCGCCCATAGCAGGTAGCCGGTTCCCAACATCAACTGGGCAGCGCCCCTCGGGAGGCGAGGAGCGAGTACGCCTGCGCTTGACGCCACCACTTCGGGCGCCACGACTGGCAATAGCCACACGGCTGTCATTTGATCGGCAGAGTGGTGTTGTGTCGAAAACATCCGGAATGGCACGAAGCATGCAACCGAAACGGCCAGTGCAGCGTCGAACCACCAGAATGCCTGTGCGATGCCAGGCGCCCTCGCGCCGAAGATGGGAGGGCCGAAAATGCTCAAGCCATTGATCACCGGCACCATACCCATCGGAATTGCACCGAGAAACATCGACTGTACTGGATGGTCGAGCAACGGCCGAATGGTTTCGGGAAACCATATCAGTCTCGCGACAACTAGCACGGTAAACGTAACGAACAGCAGGCTGGCGAGCAACCAGAGCGCTTCCGCTATTGCGAACAACCCACGGTACTTAAACGGTAACGCGAGCAAGACGAGAAAGACAATACCGTTGCCCATGGTCATCGCAAACCAGCTCGGCGTAAACTGCCGCACTATCTCTTGCCGGTTCCTCACGTACCTGAAGGGTGTGAAGTCCCACTTCGCAGGCTTGGGACTATCCGTCCGATTTTCCATTGCAACCCCCCAGTTAGAGCGTTCTTAGACCGCCGCTGAACTTTGCGCCGCTTCGAAGCGGCGCACCCAGTGTTCCTTCACTCCAACGTCGGACTGCGTGATGCATACCCCTTTAGCAAAATACATTGCGCGCTTGCGTAGATCAGGAAGATCAAGAAGAGAGCGCCATAGATAAGCTTCAAAGCCGGCGCGTCCGGGCTAGTGAATAAGGGAGCGCCGGGAGGAAGCCTTAGCCCGGTTTCTGTGATCCCGGGGATGAAGTGAAAGAGCAGGGTCGCGCTATATCCGACCACTTCGATGTAGATTGAGAGGGGATGATGACTAAACCGGGTTCCAGCCGAGGCAGCCACGACCAGCGCAATCAATGTCAGGATGCTGAGAACGTGCGGCTTGCCAAAGCCGCCATGATGGAAAATGAAGAGACCGGTGGCCGCGGTAATCGCCGTGCTGAAAAGGTACGCTTTGCCCAGCCACGTTTGCGTACGGATGAACCCAGAGCGAAATATCGAAGCGAAACCACAGATCAGTGCCACGAGACTTACGAGCGTGTGGAACGTACCCAACGGCGATAGCGTCGACATGACTTCCTCTCAGTTAGGTCTGAGCCGAGAGCCCGATTGAGATCGTCGGTCCTGAGAACGTCTCAGGCCGCACGAACGAATTCGAGCAGGTCTGCATTGATTTGCTCTGGATGAGTCGTCGCCATGCCGTGCGGAAATCCGGGATAAATCCTCAACGTCGCTCGTTTGAGCAGCTTGGCTGAAAGCGGTGCCGAGTCGGCGAGCGGAACGATCTGGTAGTCGTCTCCGTGCAAGACGAGCGTGGGTACCTCGATGCGCTTGAGGTCCTCCGTGAAATCCGTTTCGGAAAATGCCTTGATGCAGTCGTACAGGGCCTTGGCTCCGCCCATCATTCCCTGCCTCCACCAGTTTTCGATAACGCCTTTGGATACCCTGGCACCCGTGCGATTGAATCCATAGAATGGGCCAGACGGTACGTCCAGGAAGAATTGCGCGCGGTCATCGAGAAACGCTTTGCGAAAGCTGTCGAACACCTCGATGGGCAGTCCTCCCGGGTTCACCTCGCTTTTCACCATGATGGGTGGCACTGCCCCAAGCAGCACCGCTTTTGCGACTCGCCCCTTTGAGTGACGCGCGACGTATCGAGTCACCTCTCCGCCTCCCGTTGAGTGCCCGATATGTATGGCGTCGCGTAGATTGAGCGCGGTAACGAGTTCGTCGACGTCCGCCGCGTAGGTGTCCATGTCGTTGCCCGTCCAAGTCTGGGTCGAACGGCCGTGACCACGCCTGTCGTGTGCGATGACGCGGTAACCGTGCGAGAGAAAAAACAGCATCTGCGCGTCCCAGTCGTCCGAAGTCAGAGGCCAGCCGTGGTGAAACACAACGGGCTGTCCGGTGCCCCAGTCCTTGTAAAAAAGGGTGGTGCCGTCGTGGGTCTTGATGCTGTTCATCGTTCAATCCTCCTGGCGGAATTTCAGTTTGCTGTCGCGGCGAAGCTGACAATGAGATCGGCGCACAGGCGCGGTTCCTGATGGTGCGGGCCGTGCCCGGCTTGCGGGATTAAGAAAAGGTGCAAGGATCGCCATGACGGGATCATTGCGAACCAGTTCTGAACGGGGAAGACGATTTCGTGGTCGCCCGAGATCACAAGCATGGGTATGGAGGACGCTGCAAGTGTCTCGCGGTAGTCGCCTCTATCGATGAACAACTCGTCCGCGGGGCCGGCGCTGCTTTGCAAGAGCCGCAGATAGGTTTCTTCCGCAACAACGGGGCTGCGATCGGAGTTGCGCTGGGCAATCCGCTCGCGCGAGGCTTTCGCGGCGGCACGACTGCGTTCCGACGCGGGCTCGAAAAACAGTACGATTTCGTCATCGAGATCGTTGTCGAATTTGAGCGCGCGCTCAAAGAACGCCTGCTCTGGCAAGTGCTGGACCTTGCCCGGAGGCGCCGTTCCGATGAGGATCAGCTTGCGCACACGCTCTGGATGCGTAATCGCCACCACCTGAGCGGCTTGCCCACCCAGCGACCACCCACCCAGGAAAAACGTCTTCAGGTCCAGTGCGTCGGCGAGGTCGATCACGTCCTGAGCGAGTGAGCGTGGATCGTAGCTGGCTTCACCGGTCGATGAACCCAGTCCCGAATAGTCGAACGTCACGACCTGAAAGCGCTCGGCGAGGGCATCGAGAAAAGCCGGGTCCCAAACGTCAAGCACGCCACGAAAGCGCACACACAGGATGAGGGGCTCGCCGGCGCCAATCGAGCGATAGGCAAGCTTGCGGCCGTTGGTCTCTACGTACCGGGTCGGTGTATCGATGGCGCCGTGAGGGTTGTGAATCTGGTTCACGTAGATTCTCCGTTCAGTGGGAAAGATGTTCGGTAAGGAACGCGTAGGAGCGTGCATTCGCGGTGGATGTTGCGAGCGCGTCGTAGTGAACGCCCGTGTGGCGGGCAAACGCGTGATGGCAGCCGGCATAGCTGTGCGTCGTGACGAGCGTGTGGATGCGCGCCGCGTCACGGATCCTTTGTTGTGCGGGCCGAGGCATAAATTCGTCGTTTTCGGCCAGATGCATCAGCAGGGGCATCCGGACCGATGGCATTTCGCCTAGGTAGGTATCCGTCTCTGCGCCGTAATAGGCACAACTGGCATCCACGTCGCACCGGGCAGCCGCAAGGAAGGTCAGCAGGCCGCCGAGGCAAAAGCCCATCACGCCGACGCGACCCGACGCGCCTTCGAGTTGACGCGCCGCATGAACGACCGCCTGCACATCCCGAACACCGAGATCGCGGTCATATTTGTTGTATAGCTCGAGCCCTCGTTGCCACTCCGCTTCGTTCCAGCTGTTGAGGTCGAGACCGGGGGCGTCGCGCCAGAACAGATCCGGCGCAATAGCGATGAAACCCTGATCAGCGAGTTCGTTACAGGTGGCTCGCATGTCGGCGTTCACGCCGAAGATCTCCTGCAGCACGACGACTACTGGCGCGGTTTTTTGCGGGCGCGCCACGTAAGCACTCATCTGCCCGTCTGGCAGGTCGAACTTCACGTACTCACGGCTCGGTCCCATGTTCGCTCCTCCTGTGTTGGAGCAAGTGTGGGCGATCCGTTATTGCTCGTATTGGACGAGACCGGCGTTTTTGTATGGGAGCGTCACGCCGTCGATCTGTCTTTCACGATGCGCGCATGCGCCGGTACGCGCTAGGCGTCACGCCGTTTGCGGCGGTGAATACCCGGCTTAGATGACTCTGGTCGGCGAAACCGCAAATTTGGGCGATCTCGGCAAGAGAAAGGGCCGTTGAATCGAGTAACTCGCGAGCGCGCCGAGCGCGCTGCGCTAGCCGCCAGCGATGCGGTGGCATGCCGGTCGTCATACGGAAGGCTCGCTCGAACTGACGGCTCGAGAGACCGCAAGCGGAAGCCACTGCTTCTACGTCGACGTCGGCTGCGAGATCGTCGAGCATGATTTCCATGCTCCGCCGTTGCTGCCATGCCGCAAGCTTGCCGCCACGGCGACGCTCGGTCACCCGCAAACCGCCATACCGAACTGCCATATGAAGGCGGATGGCTCCGAACACGTAGTCGGCAAGCAAGGCGGAAGCTTCGTGTGGGCGCCGCAGGATTGGCAACATCGAGGCTGCCAGGCCGAGCGCGTGGTCGTCTACTTCGGCTTGCGTCGAGGCGTGGCAGCTGAGTGAGTCAACGCGCGGCCTCCCGAACTCGTCGGACAGTTCGTGCAGGGAACTCAAAGGTATGAAGAAATTCATGGTCTCAAATGGGGCGTGAAGATCGGCGACCCAACACTGGCGCCAGTCCACATATCCAACTGAGCCTGCGGGATGCGCGGGAAACTCCAGTCTTCGGCCATCCATCCACCCGCCGTGTGCAGGGACGAACTGCATGGGGATGATCACCATGAAACTGTCGATGATGGGATTCGGTTCGAGAGGGTTCGGGTCGGTCCACGTGCGAAGAAAGTGGGCGCACGATATCCCGTGATGCGCGAACGAGCCAACATCGAGTGTCTGAAGTTCATCCATTCTTTCTGATGGAACAAACTTTGCCGCACTGCCCATGTCTCACCTCCAATCGATCGATGTTTCGCTTGATTTCCTCAATTTAATACGCTGCAGTGCTCAGGATTCGTGTCCGGGCACAGTGGCTGATAACTATTGATTGAATCGACGGCAGGGCGCTTTCCCCAAGGCTTCAATCCGCGACGGGATAGGGACATATTGCCGGATACGCAGTGCCGTGTCTCGAACAAATAGCGTTGGCATCGGCAGGTACAGATTCGCGTTTGGAATTTGTAATGAAATGGGCGCCGAAGTCAGCTGTCACGTCTTTTATCCGGCTCGGGCGGCTTGTCCGCCTGAACACCCGGTTTGCTTATGGGTGTCAAGAATTGACGTGGCTTCTTCGAATGACAGAAGTTGGGCCAATCACCGTGCAACGGGGCGGCACCTGAAACCGGATTGCGGCTTGCCTTTGCATAATGGCCACGAACGGATCTCGGCGCGACGCTCCATAGGCCATCTCGATGCGATGGCCAGCGACTGCGACTGGCCAAACTGAGAAGTCGAGATTGTTCGTCGGAGGCTGGGCTCTGCCATCGCCACAATCGCGACTCGTGTCTATCTATGACCGTTCTGCTGCGCGCGCCTCGCCGTACAGGTCGTTTGACGTCGATCAGTTTTCAGCCGTGCTGGCAACTGATTCTGGCGCGGGGAACACGTACGTTCTTGCTTGTTGGCCTGGGTTCCGTAGTTGCCCACCGTCTGCTCACGGCGTTTTGCCTACGGCCTGACGCGCTGCGCTTGCCCTATTGAGAAGGATCGAACGTCAAATCCATTTGCGCCAGCATATGCGCGGGCGGTGCAGAGGTCTCATTCCGGTCGGACTTGATTCCGCATTTTTAGTGCGTCGTCGAACGCTATCAGCGCGCGTCCTAGGTTAGACGTCTCGACTTCAGAACCTCTTCGCTCCATCAGGCGCAGCGATATCAGCTTTTCGGCCCTTTCAGCGGCCTTCTCGTTCGATTCTGCTTCCCACTTTTCTCCGACTGGGGCGAGCGTTACGGAATTTCTACTCAGCGTCTCTGGGAAGGTTATTGCGCTCGCTCCCATGCGCAGAAATGCGATGTCGCGGTCGGACGTTCGCGTGCGGAGGAGGTTGAGTTGTCTTGCGTCCTCTTCATTCGCGTTCGGCCGAAGCAATACAATCGCGGCGATCGCGCACACAACCGTGATGCCGATAGCAATCAAGTCCCGAATATTTCCTTCCGGCGTTTGCGCTACCGCTACGCCAACAGCGATGATCAATCCAGCGGCCGCCAAGCCTTTGTCCCATCCGCGAAGACTCATTGCTAGCTCCCCAGGTAGTGCCCCAGTCTGAGCGAATATATCCGAAATGACCGATGTAATCGGGCCGCTACACTTACCCACCCAGCACACTTTCAATCTTGTCGCGCTGGCCGGCGCGGTGACCTTGCCGGGCGCCCTTCCCGCATCGCGCGAACACCCGTACCCGGCCGCTGGTCTTGCGGAAGGGTGCCAATGCAAGTATCGAGATCACTGCGATGAGCAGGCCGAGCACGGCCCACTCCCCGGTGGAGGCTTTCTCAATGCTTGGTAGCCCCTCAAGCAGTCGATCACAACCACCTAGAAGTCCACTTCTCATGATCTTCCCCTACCAGCCACAAGCGTGCTTGCTCCACGATGTGGCGATTGTGGTCCTTCAATGGACCCATCGCGGCGGCAGCTTTCCAGGCCACCGGGCCGATTCGGTTTTTTTTGCCCGAGGGCGCGCCCACCAGCAGGCAGTAAGGTCCAAGAGGAAGCGATACGAACGGAAGGACCGGACTAGCGCGCACGCGCCAGTCGATGAAGGGCGCCTCGCTGATGAGCAGCGGCATGGGCAAACCGTAAAGCACACTGAAATCGCACAGCGCCAGTTGCTCCCGCACACGCACATAGATGCGCCGGATATCATCGACAACCGCGGCGCGGATTTCATCCTCAAACATGGGCCCCTGCGCGTAGCGTGTGAAGGCCTCCTGGGCGTCCATCTGATATGCGCTGAACAGACCGAGCTCCACGCAGTCCGCCACTGCGCGCTGGACCTCCGCCTCAGAGCCGGCGTTCCCACATTAGTGCCTTCTGGTTTTCGCTGTAATAGATCCGGGGTCTCTGCTTCATGTGCAACGCTCCCGCTGCTCACGCAGCCGCTATTGCGTTGCATTGACCGGTTCAATCCACAACCCACTTCTGCCAGTCGCCATCTTACGATCCTGGCCGCGGCTCTCAGAGAGTCAACCGGACTTCCGTCCACGTCACCAAGAGACTATGACAGCGCGCACGACCGTTAAGTGCCACGCCACTCCATCTCAACTATCCGCCGCCCATCAAAGCCGTTGATCCGATATCTATCCAAAGATTGAGAGCCGTTACGCTGATAGAACGATAGCGACGACCCAGTATGGCACCAGAGACGGATTACCGCAGAATGCGAATCTGCTCTTGCCCATGTGACGACCTGTTGCACCAGCAAGCTCCCAAATCCTTTTCGTCGGTGAACCGGATCGACCCAAAGGCCCCCGACGCTATATTCGTCATTGTCCTTCTTAACGCCGAAGACGAAAGCGGCAACGCTTTCAGGATGCACAACGATGAACATTCTGGACCCCTCCAGCGTAGTGACTTTTCTGGCGAAGGTATTCCAGTACGCGTCGTCGCGAGCGCTGGCTTCTTCCACAGTCTCCCAGTACGACTGAGGGTCGCAACCAAGCGCCCTCAGACGGAGAGCCTTTAACAAACGCCATTCGTCTGGTTGCAGGCATCGGATCGTGAACTCAGAGGTGGTCACGGCAAAACCTCACGCGGACATGCTTTTGGGATCAGTTACGATATAGGCGTATCCGGCGCGCATCGTTGGGATTGGCACCTCTGACCATTCTGGTCCATGTTGAGCGCAGACAGCCCTATTACCGTACGGATGCCAATGAAATCGCGGTGCGGACCGCGCACGAGGCCGCCGAGGTAATGGTATAAGTTCCTCCCGTTGTCCTATCGAGCGCTCAAAGAGGTTGCGATGTCCTGCTACATGTCTCCGGCATTCGCATCCTCCGGTGGTTCCTGCTAAACCACAAAGGAGAGTCAATGAAAATTTCTCGGTTTGAGAGCGCGCCTCTCGCTGGACGTTTTCAGTCAATTTATCGATTAAACACTTCTTTATTTCGCGCTCTCCGCTCCCACGCTCGTAGAAATTCACGTGACCTACCATCTCCACAAAATGGTGGACGCAATAACGATTTGCATCGACTAGCATCGCGTGTCGTCTTGGAAAGCCGCCAGTTCCCAGATGCCGCAATTTGCTTCGAAGCACGCGAAGATGAGATGTGCTGCCGGCTCCTCGGCACCGAAGCCCCAGCCGGCCGTAACCTGTCGGGAGTGTGAGTTCGCGGATGCGGGAATCTGACATTCGGCTGCTCGATGCCACCGCCGTCAGTAATCTGCGATGTTGCTGACATAGAACTCAAACCCACCCCGATGTCGGCAATGGCCGAAATGTATCTGTAGGCCGCACATTATGTCCACGATCTTGCATCAGCAATGATCGCGTCGATACATGTTTGCAGCCCGAAGTCCGGTGATATGAGCGCCCCCCCGTCGAGGAAAGGCAGGCGTTGTTCTTTCCTGAGATCTGGAAGCCTCAACGTTCAGCGAGAGTCACAAACGGATGCTCCGCGCCTATCCCTAAGAAACCATGGAGAAATCCTGAACCGCATTTGATTGCTGACATGCAATTGGAATCATCGGCGCCGCCAGCACATCACAATAAAGAGCAAGTACGAGCATCCGCGCATCGGCGGCTTGAAATATGAAGATGCGAACTCTATTCTTCAGGAGCACGCCCGAAGGCTGTCGCATAACGCCCCCCTTCAGGTTGAACGATCCCTTTGACGCATCGAGGCGGCGGCCCGTACCAGCGCGCCGAGGCTAGCAATACCCATTCAGACTGATAGTAGGCCTCGTTCTTTTTGGCGACCTCAAATCAGCGTTGCCCGGCCGCCTGTTGTCACAATTGAAAATCGCTAATTCAAATCCGCTTCAAAAGGCATCAAGAATTGTTTTCATTTGATTGTCGGTGGCCAAATCGCTAAGCCGGTAGCGGCATCTTGCACTCGCTTGCTCTGCGTGCTCTATAAATAAGGAGTGCGAATTTGTCGACACCTGAATCATGAACTCGCGACTCCGAACAATCGCCTCTGGGACCAAGCGACGTCACACATGCGCCCGCAGGGCACGCCGCAGTCGAGGCGTGCGTGCGCCGTGCGCTCGCGCATCAAGAAACGTGTTTCAGCGAGGCATAGTTTGAGTGTCAGAATCGACTTCGCTTTCCGCACGGAGGACCCGCAATGTCCACCACCGCAACGAAGGGCCATCACCAGCACGAGGCGCGCTATAGCCATTGCCGGCCCGTGCGCCACCACGGAAGATTTGCCGCGCTTGGCCCGCGGGCAATCCTTCTTCTGCGCTCCCACGGCACCGAACTCGTTGCCGCCGGCGACCGTCGCGTCGAGTCGTTTCAACTCCGGGACGGCAAAGCGGCAACCGAATGTCACCCGCTGTGGTCCGCTGAATTGCCCGCGGCGGCTTTCGCATTGGCGGACTCAGGGTTGGGTCCTCTCGTCGCATGGAATACAAAGGGGCAGGCGAACCTTGGTCTGTTTCGGGCTGGTCAACTCTCAGTATTGACCAACGTGTCAGGAACTGTGACAGGACTGACGTCTTCGCGATCGGAAGCGTTTCTCGCGTTGTGCACGCCAGATCACGTTGCACGCTTGCTTCGCATCGATGTTGCCCGAGGCGCGGTCCTCGCACAGCAGCAGCTTGCCAATGCAGCCGTTGATCTTCAGGTCGACCCGGGGGGCAGTTGGGTGACGGTCACCGATCGCACGGCCGGGACCGTTTGCACGGTGCCAGCGTCGCTAGCTCGCCCAGTTCAGGCCGCACTGCACCAGGCGAACCGGCAGGCAGCGGCGCAAGGTGATGCAGCACGCGCACACGGGGACGTCTGCAGTTGTGAACGGCGTCTACCTATCTGCGACTGCTGCAGTAAGGGAAACGCCTGCAATGGCGGAACTGGGTGCACGGGAGGAACGGGGGGGACCGGCACAGGAGGGACCGGCAACACAGGGGGGGCGACGGGCGGGACCGGAGGTAACGACGGAGGCTGTCAGCAGGGAAGCGCCGGCGCACCAACGGGCGGTGGCGGCACAGTCGTCGGCCAAGGCGGAAGTGTCGGAAAGAACGGCCCTGGAGGCGGCGTCGGGTCCTGCTGGCTGGATCTGCTTTGGCCTGTCAATCGCCTCATTCCCACGGGCGACTACGTTATCGCCGTCGACCGAGCGCAGCGCAACGTCGCGGTGATCCATGTTGACCCCTTCCGGGTGGTCGAAGAGCGGCAATTTGGCCGTGGCGGTGCGACGATCGCGGTCGACCGCGAGGCCCCGGTGATGCTCACGCGCTCCTCGGAGCAGGCCGGCGGCGTCATGGAGATTACCCGTCTGGACCTCGCCGATCAAAACGTCAACGAACTCACCCGTCTTGTGCCGATACTGCAGCCGCTGGACAGCGGCGTATTCTATGGCGGTCTACAGACCGATTCGCTGATAGACGGACACGCGTCTCCGACCGGCCCCATCAACATGCTGATATTCCCGATCATCGAGGGAAACCAGACCTTCGGTGACCCGGACGTTAGCAAGTTTGCTGCCTATCTGGACCGCGTGATGGAACCTCACGTCCACGACTACTATGTTGAGAACAGCTATGGCACGCTGAACAACATCGCGTTTTCGGTATTCGGTCGCGACATCGGTCCGGAGGGTCCTCCGATCAAGCTACCCCGCACGTTCCTCACAGACTATTTCTATCCGCCCTATGTACCCGCCACACTGACCCTCACCCGCACAGGAATTCCGGCCGGTTCGAACATTGTGTTTGACGGGCGGGAATCGTTGCAGGTTTTGGTGCAGCCGGACGGGATGCTGGCGCCCGCGACTTTAACAGTCCCGTTCGCCGCGTTGGCATTTAGCCGCCAGGAGGACCTCTATCCGGTCGAGGTGAAGTTCGACCCGGCGGATACCTTGACGCTTGACGTGACGACGCCGGGCGGCACGAATCTGTCGTTGCCACTCGCATTCACGGCCGCCACGATCACCCTGAACAACGACGCGACATTGGCCGGCCAACTCACCGCAGTCGCCACGTATCTGGACACGGTCCTTCACAACGCTGAAACGGCAGCGGGTCAAGCGGCACGGCTTTTTGCGATGCCTGACGTGAAGATACTCACGGTGCCGGGCAAAGATTTTGGCACGATGGTCATCACCGTCGCAGGGGCGACTAACACCGGTCCACTTCTTGCCGTTACTGGCGCAACGGGCACGGCGGTTGGGACCGATCCGATCGGGCTGGCGGGCGCGATGCCCGGCGCACAGCCCCCGGGGCCATCTCTTGCGTCGTACCTTAACCTGATGTTTGCCATCGCTGAAAAGAACGCCGGGTTCGATGACTCGACGCGGCGAGTGGACGACGTGTCGGTGACATTTGATGGCGCCTCCGGCGCACTCACAACCACGATCCCGGTGGGCACCTCGGTCGGTGGCCCGACAGCTGCGGTCACGCTAGCCGGCTCGACAGACCTGGATGCGCTGTTCACCAGTTCCACAACGCAGCCAAACAGTGCTAGCACGCCCGACTGGGCCGACGCGGTGCGCGACGGAGGCCAGCTGTTTGCCGACGTGTTCACGGCCGCGGCGAAGCTCATCTCTGGCAGCGGCCAGGACCCTAAGGCTGTGTTTGCGCAAACTCAAGGCGCAATGCTGATTCCCGTCAATACGGCAGTCAGCAGCGCGGATCCAGAATCTGTGCAGCCTTGGGAAATGTGGAACGTCACCCCGCTGAATAGCCCGTTCATCTTTCGCGGCTACGAGCTGATGGCCACCATCGCTGATTCAGACGATTCATCAATCCAGCTCCAGGCGGTATGGACCCTTGACTTCTTTATCCAGTCCGGAGACACGGCCTTCCCCGCGACCGACGTCGGCAAACCCGATGTCGCGATGATGTGTCACGAGATTGGCCACTGCATCGGATTTCGCGACCTGTACTTTCATACGGGCTATCGCGAGGACCTCGCGTACTTGGGTGACTGGGCCATCATGTGCAACCACTGGCGCAAGCCGCATCACTGCGGCTACCACAAACAGGAGGCCGGTTGGATCACCCCGGACAGAGTCATCACGATTCCTCCCGCGCAACCGCAGGTCCCAAGCACGACAGAAGCGCTGCTCGTGCCAATTGAGATGTGGGACGACAACATGCCTTCAGATGCGCGCGCCGCATTCGGTGCAAGCGCAAACATGCCAGTTGTTCAACTGATTCAGCTGGATCTCGGCGGAGACGAAGCCGTCTACGACCTCATAGAAGCTCGCCAGACAGGCGCCCTGTTCAGCCAGCAGTTGCCCGTCACGCCGGGAATCATCATCACTAATGCGCTCCAGGCGTATGACGACCAACGCTATGCCTTTAACGGGAACTACCGACGCGAGTGTCAGCTACTGAACCCCGACAACATTCTTCAGAATCCAGGCGACAGCTTTGATCTTGGCAAGGCCCCCGCATTGCCAGCCGCAGGCATCACGGTCACCGTGGTGGACATCAAAGTGGTGCGAGCCGTAAGCGTTTTCCACGTCAAGGTGGATCGCAGCAACACCGACTTTATCGACCTCTATTTCTCAAGTAGCAACCCGTACTACAAAAATCCAGACCTCTACGTTGACTGGGCTGGCGACAATCCCAGCAAGAGCGTGACTGACTTCGATCAACGACCTGTTGGTACGCCAACAGATCAGGGAGACGACGTGCACGTGCCACCACAAGGTACTGAACTCCACTGGCTGGTGGCGCGCATTCGCAATCGCGGCGGCGTGCAGGCCGAGCAGGTGAAACTGCAATACAGTATGTGCGTTCCTCCGGGTGGTGGAGATCGGAGCGGCAACTTCCAACCAATGGGCACCGTCACGCTCGATCAAGTGCCCGGTCATGACGCCCCAACGTACGGTGTCTTCGAATGGGACGTGCCCGCTGGCTTTGGCGGACACACATGCATTGCGGTTGAAGTCGCCGACTACAAAATACCTCTCGGTTCTGACGGCTCTGCGCTTGCCACGGCAGATGTCTGGCTCGCAAACAATCACGCCCAGAAAAACGTTGATCATTTCGTGCCGCTCCAGGCGAGCCCCTATGCGCCGACTGAATTCCTCTACAGCGTTCACAATGACGCTACGCACGTCGAATACGCCTACCTCGAGCCCGACGGTCTGCCATTTGGCATGAAGCTTACTGTCACCCCGCATGGCCAATATGTGAACCCCAAGACCACCGTCTTGTTTCATTGCACGCTTGAACTCGACGACAGCATCATCGACGCGGGCTGCAGAAGTGACCGTCAGTTCCGCCTTGTAACCTGGCGCCGGGATGACCATAGCAGCGTAAGATGGGGCGGTGTCCAGTTCAAGGTAAGTCCGCGCAAGGCAGTGAACGTGACGCTGAATGGCTCTTGGGATTATGGCAACCTCGTTCGTCTTGACGGGAAGGTCGCCCCCGACCCCGGCGGCGGGACGGTGCGTCTGTGGCTCGCGTTTTCCAATGTTGATCCGGTCTGGGTGCCTGTTTCAGCGGGCGCCGGCGGGGCCTTTAGCTGGCAGGGAACCCCACCGGCTGGAGCGAATGCCCTGAACGTCGTCGCGAGGTTTGAAGGCAACGCCACCTACGGACCCGCGGAGTCACCCATGGTCACTATCCAACAGCCACCTCCGCTCACCTGAACTCCGCAAAAGTCCAGGGGAGTCCTTGCTGTGTATAGGCTCTGCCCCGGATACCCCGCGCAGCAATTCAGAATGGGTTGCCGTAGCGAACAGGAATGCCATTGCGCTCGTCCTGCTTGTGCTTGACCGCAAAGTCTGGTCAGGTCCCTTTCGGGAGACAGTCTTCTCGATGGTTGTTTCTTAACGAAGCAGGGTAAGTAGTCGTAATTTCACTCCTCAGAGCAATCCGCCTCACGGATACTGGACCAGAGCATCAGCCTGAGGAGGAGCGCAGGAAAGGCATGACCTCGCCGGAAACTGGAGCAGCACCATGAACACTGAAGCCTACCAGTCCTGCATCGACGCATGCGATGCATGCGCCGCCGCTTGCGACCGATGCGCGTCGGCGTGCCTCGAAAACTCTGGCGTTGCAGCGATGACCAAGTGCATTCGACTCAATGCCGATTGCGCATCCATGTGCCGCTTCACGTCCGCCGCGCTAGCTCGGCAGAGCCATCTCGCCCCCGAACTTTGTGCACTATGCGCGCGGATCTGCCATGAGTGCGCAGAGGAGTGCAGCCGTCATGCGCCTGAGCACTTTGGCACATGCAGTGATGCTTGCCGCGTATGCGCGGAAGCCTGCCGGGAAATCTGATGTCCTCGCCCGCCGAAGGCAGGCGTGAGGTATGGGTGAGTGTTCGTCTGCTATGAACTGCCCCTATCGCATGCGGAACATGCTCTGCAGCAGGCGGCGCACTAAGTACCTTACGGGAGATCGGCCTTGTGGCCGTCGGACGTCGAACGATCACGAAGGACAGTGGACGACCCAAAGCGGTCAAGGAGTGCAATCTCAGCACAACGACTCCTTCCGGGGTCAACCGGTCGCTCGTGTCTGGACGCGCTAGATCATCTCGACCAAGCGGGACTCTACACTGGGCAAGGGGATTCCGATTGGATGTTTTCGAATATCGACGTATCTAGGTTTCTTGCGGGAAACGTGAGGAACGACCGGTGGCATTGATGCTGTACTCTACATTTGGACTGGCATTCCACCGCCTTCGGCACCCGTGGTCGAACCGCGATCGCGCCGGCGAGTCGCGATAGGCCGAGTGGTGAATTCCACTGAATCCCTGGTGATTTCACTCAGTTCGCGGGCGAACTCGGGGTGGTGAGACTCGATATAGCCGGCCACGGATTTGTTACCTAGGAGCGTTGCGATGTACGCTGCCGAAACGGCGAGATGTAAGTGCTCGATCCCGTACTGTTCGTCTGTTTCAGCGACATTAGCCTGAAGAGTCGCGAGTTCGCGCTCGAGCTTGGCGAGTTGCATGGCCAGTTCTGATTGCGACTTTTCGGCGTGTACTGCTGATGAGAGTTGATCGTGTGGTGTCGCCGCCAGAATCGCTGTCGCGAAAGCCGAGGTGAAATTTCCCTGCCCACACATCAGCTCGGCGGCTTCCATTTGCCGCAGCGGTTTCATCTGTTTCAGCGTCGAGAAGGTTGTCGCAGGGCAGTTCTTGTCCGCAAGCAGGGTCGCTGCTTCGCCGCAGATCCCTTCCAGCAGATTCGCACGTCGACGTACGGTATTTATGTCAATGCCAAGCACTGTGGCGATACGTTCACTCTCAACGCCCCTCGCAATTGCCCTCGCGATCATACGTGCGTCCTGGGCTGGCGTGAGCTTGTTGACGTGCTTGTTATATGTGTAGGCTTCGTCGTCGGAAGCAATCAAGCAAGTTGCATCAGTCCTTGAAAGACGGCGAAGGGCCTCGACACGTAATCGGCCATCCAGAATGCGGTAGATATTGGAGTCAACGGCGTCGCGGGTGACAATCACTGGCTCGATCAACCCGACGGTCGCCACAGATGCCAGTATTTGCAGAAATTTCTTTGTTGATAGTGCGTTGTGAGGAAGAGGGCGCGTCGACCGGAGTGCGCTGATCTGAACGACGACCGGTTGACTATCGAACCCGTATTTAAGGGGAGCTAGCTTGTCCATGACAATTTCTCTCCGCTGACACGCTGCTCCAGCACACGGGGCAGCGTCGTAAGTCCTTCGTGGGCTAGCAATTCTACGAACTCGTCATCTTTCATCATTTCGCGCATGGCCTGGACGATGAATGCAAGTCGCGCATGAGTCAGGGCGATCTTCTTTGCAAGCATCTTGTGTCGGCTGCTTTCACGCAGGTACATGCGGCGCAATGCCTCAGGACTCAACGATCCACCGGCGGACTTTCCCTTCGGTCCGCAAGGGTGTACCGCTCGCTCCCCCTTCAGCCGACGATGGTCTAGCAGTCGACGCACAATAGCTAATTGCTTGCCTTTAAGCGATCCTTCGGAGTAAGCATCCATCAGTGCCGTCTGTACCTCCTTGTCGTCGGATCGCGCAATACTGATAGCAATCCCGATGGGGATCGTGCCATTGTCGACCGCGTTGAGAAGTCGTTCTTCTCCGCGCTCCAGCAGGAACAGTAGGCTCTCAACGTAACCGACATGAAGCCCAATCTTGGTTGCGATTTCATCGTCCGGATAGCCCTGGTTTCGAAGGTCGAGGATGTCGCGAAGAAGTTCCTTCGTGGAATGGTTTCTTCTTGCTACGTTCTCGACAAGGCTCATAAGTAGGCAATCTGCCTCGTCTTTTTCCACGACCTGAGCCGGTATCGTTGAATACCCCAGAGATCGCACTGCCTCGAGCCGACCCTGGCCACATACAAGGTCATAGCTGAACCCGCCGCCGCTCGTTCGGCAGCTAACCGTGATGGGCTTCTTCAATCCAACAGTCGCGATATTTTCGACAATAGCATCCTGATGGCGTTTGCTGCGACTTCGGGGATTCAGTATGCGTATCTTTTCGAGCGGTACCATCTCAATGGTTCTGGGAGCCTCGGTATCCATGCCAGTCCTCCAGGCGGCTGCGGGCCGTCAGTTCGAGCAGTATTCTTTCGTCGGGGTATCGAAAAACCTCGAGATGACCCTCATCAGGCCGCCCCAATGTCATTGCTACCTCACGCCCAGGAGGGAGACTCCCTCGTGGAAAGACAAAGAGGTCAATTGGCGACGAAAATGCTGAGTCCATGCGAGAAACGACTAATAGGTCGGGTTGTGAGCACAGTGGCCACCGGACGCGCCAGCGCGGATTTCGGCAGTCGTAGTAGCGCACCAGTCGAACTACGAACCGAATATGCAACTCGCGCTCAACCATGATCGAGTCGTGCGTGGCTGACACGGAGAGAACACGCCCCGTCGCGCGGAGCGCTTCAGCGACGCGGTCCACACAGGCATACAACGCCTGACGCGTAGCGCGAAACGTTTCTGGCGACATTCCATGGCATCGTGCCGCGTAGCCTACGCGCTCATAGGCGTTAAGGACGCTTCCAAATCGCCGCTTGTAGGTCTGACCCGCAGGCAAGGTGCGTGCCAGATCGATGTCGCGTTGGCATATGCTCTTACGTGATTGCGCGAAGCTTCTTAGTCTCTCAAGCAACTCCTCATCGCTTAAGAAGCGCGTGCGGGTTCGCCGTATTGCCGATGCAGCATCAAACGTCTCGCTGCCTACGATTGGACAGAACGCATTTGGTGTCCGAACCCACTCGGATTCCGGATTGCGTTGCCATGGACCAGTAAGCTTTGACGATATTCGACCGTAAAGATTGGTTCCAGCATATTTTTCGTTGCGAAGCAGGTTACCGACCATCTGCGGACTCCATGGCTGGCCGCGACCGTTGCAAAGTCCGAAGGCGTTGAGTCTGGCGGCAATCCGACATGGTCCTATGCTTCCTCGAACGTACCAGTCGAACATCCTTTGAACCAACGCAACCTCTACCGGATCCCCGGGCGCGATGATGACGTGATCAGTTTGCAGACTCTTGCGCTCGCCATGAGTCAGTGGCCCTTTGGGCTGTCCGAATGCGTCCACCAGGATCCGTTGCAAGCCATAGCCGGCGGAGGAGCCTTGCCAGAAACCTTGCTCTGCGAGCCGGCACTGACCAGCGTAAACCTTAACTGACAGTTCCCTGCTGTATTCACTAGCCATCGCGCGCTTTATTGTCTTTAGGAGCGCAGAGGCGGTCGAGCCGTCGTTTTCGAAAACCTCACTACAATAGATGACATCTACGCCCGCTTGTCTGCATAAAAACTCATAGTGGGCGCTTTCGTCGGCGTCCAGAAAGCGCCCCCATCTGCTCACGTCGTAAACCAAAACTACGCCGAACCTGCGCTCCGGACGATGTACGTCGGCGAGTAGCCTCTGCAGGCCAGCTCGACCTCGTATCGACAGGCCGCTTTTTCCCGCATCTTCGTAGGTTGCGACGATCTCGATGTGGTGGGTAGCAGCGAACTCGGCGATCGCCCGTCTCTGGCTTTCCGTGGAATATTGCTGGTAATCGGTGGACATGCGTATGTACTGTGCGGCACGTACGCATTGGGAGATGTCGGGCAGCAGCATGTTGTTCACCAGAACCTTGCCGATAGATGCTGGTGCCTTATTGATAGTTCTCCCGCTGCCAAAATCAAGGCGTGAACTGGAGGGTCACAAAAAATTCACCTCACGTCAATTTGCATTCGTGATGGGCCTCAGGAAGCTCCGGCGCCGGGTGTGATTTGGCGGATAGTTTTATTGATAAGACGTTGTGTTGGTTTGGAAACTCCGTTCTGGCTTCACGGTACGCACCTGTCCAAATGTGGCACGAATAGTCATTGGGGCGCACCCAGGGAAACGCGGCCCGTTCAAGAGGGGTGGCCTATGAGCGAAGCGCGTACATGTGCGGTGTGCGGTCAGTTATTTGAGCCTCGCGCACAAAGCCCGAACCAGAAATGCTGCTCCAGACGGTCTTGCCAGCGCGCGCGAAAGGCTCAATGGCAAAAGCAGAAAATCAAGTCAGATCCCGATTATCGGGAGAACAAGCAGCGCGCACAGATCCGCTGGCGCGAATCTCATCCGGATTACTGGAGAACCTACCGCGAAGACCACCAGGCTTACGCGGTCAAGAATCGCGAGCTGCAACGAATACGTAACAGTCAGCCAAAGGAAGTTGCAAAGATGGACGCGTCAGCTGTTGGAGATCACTTGCGATCGGGCCTCTATGTGCTCGCGCAAACGACCTGCGACGACATTGCAAAGATCGGCACCTGGATTGTCCACCTGACCGTCATTGCGGAGCTTTCGAATTAGCAATTCAGAATTGCAAAGATATGACCCGTCACCGTCGCGGTGTTCACCTGTTATCGTAGTGCGGCCGACTGCTGGCTTGCGTTTCCTACAGCCGAAGAATCACCGTAGCGGCAGGTATCCGAACATCACTTAGCTAGACTAACAAGCTCCGCACGGGAGTTTCCCATGTTGGTTGAACCCATTGCTGAGCCGCTTCAGGGCCGTGAAAATCTGACTCGTGCAGTGGAGTACGTGCGCATGTCGACAGAACATCAGCAATACTCAACGAGCAACCAGCAGGACAGAATTCGGGAATATGCTGCCAGACGCGGACTTACCATCGTGAAAACGTACGCAGACGAAGGGAAAAGCGGGTTGAGGATTGACGGAAGGGTCGCATTGCAGCGCTTGATCTTTGACGTCGAAAGCGGTCAAGCCGACTTTCAGGTCATCCTCGTGTATGACGTCAGTCGATGGGGGCGATTCCAGGACGCAGATGAAAGTGCCTACTACGAGTATGTCTGTCGTCGAGCGGGAATTCATGTAGCCTACTGCGCCGAGCAGTTTGAGAACGACGGATCACCAGTTTCGACGATCGTAAAAGGTGTAAAGCGTGCCATGGCCGGGGAGTACAGCCGCGAACTGTCTGCAAAGGTATTCGCTGGGCAGTGTCGACTAATCGAGCTCGGATTCCGCCAAGGCGGACCGGCTGGATATGGGTTGCGGCGCATTCTCGTGGGTCAGGACGGTCTGATGAAGGCCGAGCTGGAACACGGGCAGCACAAGAGCCTCCAGACTGACAGGGTCGTGCTGATGCCCGGTCCAGAGGATGAGGTTCGCATCGTCAACCTGATCTACAAGTGGTTTGTTGAAGAGTCGCGAAACGAACAGGAGATCGCGTCGCGCTTGAACACTATGAAGGTTAGAACCGATCTCGATCGAGAGTGGAGTCGATGTACTGTTCACGAGATCCTCACAAACGAAAAGTACATCGGGAACAACATATACAACCGTACGTCTTTCAAGCTCAAGGTGCGTCGGGTTGTCAATCCCTCTGAAATGTGGATCCGTAAAGACAGCGCGTTTCCATCTGTTGTCGCAAGGGATATTTTCTACACGGCTCAGGGCATACTGCGGGCTCGTGCGCGTCGGTATACGGATGAAGACCTGATCGAGCGTTTGCGTGCCCTGTATAAAGCCAAGGGATTTCTTTCTGGACTGGTCATAGACGAAGCCGAAGGGATGCCGTCCTCATCGGTATACACGTACAGATTCGGCAGCCTGATTCGCGCATATCAAGCCGTCGGGTTCACTCCCGATCGAGATTACCAGTACATTGAGATCAACCGCTTCTTGCGTCGTCTGCATCCTGATATTGTGCGTGAGACTGAGGAGAAAATCGCAGAGGTGGGTGGCGAAGTGACACGAGACCTCGCGACAGACCTGCTGAGAGTCAACCGCGAGTTCACGGTATCACTTGTTCTGTCACGGTGCCAGATTACTGCGACCGGCAAGAACAGATGGAAAGTGCGACTCGATGCAGGACTGCTTCCAGACATCACAGTTGCCGTGCGGCTAAAAGACAGCAACGATGCTCCGCTCGACTTCTATCTGCTTCCGCGACTGGACTTTGGGCAGACAGGGATTCGGCTCGGCGACTATAACCCGATTGAGTTCGAGAGCTATAGGTTTGATACGCTGGACTACCTGTACAGCATGGCTGAACGCGTGCGCCTGCGGAGGGCGGCATGAGTGCGTCGAGAGGTGCCGGCGAAATTCGGTTGATTCGCCTGGGCCGGATAGAAGTCTTGAATCCGAGGGACCGAGGCAGTCGGGTATTCGAGGAAATCGTCCGGAACATCAAGACTATCGGGCTGAAGAAGCCAATCTGTGTCACTCCAAGGATCGACGCGAACGGAGCCGAGAAATACCTCCTGATTTGCGGAGAGGGGCGTTTAAAAGCTTACCAGGCATTGGGGGAGGAAGAGATACCCGCATTGGTGGTAGACGTGCCTGATGAAGACGCATTCATCATGAGTCTCGCTGAGAACATCGCGCGAAGGCAACATCATCCCCTTGAGCTGCTGTCCGGAATTCGTCAGTTAATGGATAAGGGGTACACGGTTAGGTCAATAGCCGAAAAGACTGGCCTGAACCACTACTACGTACAACAGATATGCAACTTGTTACGTCTGGGCGAAGAGCGCCTCCTTGTCGCCGTAGAGAGTGGAGGGATTCCAATCAATGTTGCAGTCACGATCGCCGGGGCGGGAGACGACGACAAGGCCGTGCAGGCGGCGCTTCAGAACGCCTATGAAACCGGCGCGCTACGCGGTCGCCAATTGATACTGGCAAGGCGGGTAATTGACAAGCGGCAGCGCTTAGGCCGAGCTGCAGCACGTACGAGCACAACAAAGCATTCACATGTTTCGACCACAACCGTCATACGAACTTATCAGGACGAGGTCAAACGGCAAACAGCGCTAGTACGGAAGGCGGAATTCTCGCAACAGAAATTGCTTCTGGTGGTAGGGGCGCTACGCCAGCTGCTGAGCGACGAGAACTTCGTTAACCTTCTGCGAGCGGAAACTCTCACTACGATGCCGAAATACCTCGCCGAGCGCGTGTGGCCAAACGGGAGCCACATATGACGGGGGTAACTCTTGGATTCGTGCCGGAACCGGTCATCGTGGCAATCGACGATATCCTGCCGACGCGCAAGTTCGCGGCAAGCGTTCTTCACACGCGCAAGTTCCGACAAATTGTATCGTCGATTACCGAAGTGGGTCTAATCGAGCCGCTGTCTGTGACTGCGCGAGAGGTGACTACGCAGAAGTACACGCTGCTCGATGGTCATCTGCGCTTGCTGGCGTTGCGGGAACTGGGTCGTGCCGATGCTGCCTGCCTCGTCGCAACAGACGACGAGGCATATACCTACAACAACCGTCTGAATCGTCTCGCGACTGTACAGGAGCACTACATGATTCGTAGGGCGATCGACCGGGGAGTGCCACCGACCCGACTCGCGAAGGCGTTAGGAGTTGATGTCAGTCATCTGATTGCGCGGATTACGTTGCTAGACGGACTGTGCCCGGAGGCGATTGCGATGCTAAAGGATCAGCAGTTCTCTCCCGCTCTTTCGAAAGCCCTGCGGAAGATGAAACCGACGCGTCAGGTCGAATGCGTAGAACTGATGGTAGCAGCGAACTGCGTGACAGCGTCATATGCAAACGCACTCTTGGTCGCAACTCCGGCGAACGCTCTTATCGAGGGAAAGAAGCCGTCCAGGGTTGCGGGGATGACCCAGGAGCAAATCGCCAAAATGGAGCGGGAGATGTCGAACCTGCAGGCACAGTACAAGCTCGCTGAACAAAATTACGGGCAGGACGTTCTGAATCTGGTTCTGGCTCGCGGTTATCTTGGCAAGCTGCTTGAGAACGGGGCAGTCACCAGTTACCTCAGCGTGCATTATCCGGAGCTGCTCACCGAGCTTGAAGCGATAGTTGAGGTCGAATCAATCGAGCAATAATTAGGACGTGACCCACGCGGCGCTGTCGGTGGAACCTGGATGGACATGGCCAACTGCACTTTTCGGCGCATAATTCGAGGAGGAACGCGTTAGGGTAACTGCAATATGCAATCCGAAATCAGGACGATGCCGATGGACGACGAAGCGAGGGCAGAGTTGCTCACCTTTCTGGTGGTAGGGCAGCTCTTCGCACTTGCTCGCAGCGGAGCCTGGCTCCGGACCGATCATTTGATTGAGTCCTCGCAGATCTGGATGAGTTCGAACAGTGTTGAATGCGACTGGCTGGAGCGAGCCAAGTTGGTGTCTGCCTCCCGAGAATTGGCTGAGCGAGCGAGCAGGTGGCCCTTTCCTAGGGAGGAAGCTGACCTTCTGCGACTCTTCAATCTAAAGACGGGGTGGTTTCTGGACTATCGGTCGGAGGTGGTCCAGAGGTTGCACGCATTTTGCGCGGAGCATTTGGCGCAGCACGGCTGAGTTGCCAATTCAGCGTGCACCCGCGCTGGGGTGGCCTGCGACCTCATCTAGAGGGCTACTACATAATCGCATCCTTGCGCTCGAATCGAATGACCGCTTACTGGATTGAAGAGACGCTTGGATGTCGTGGTCGTGGCCTTCCCGAGTGGCAGGTAGTGGCCGATAGCGCCAGTTCGGCGTTCGACTGTCGGTTGGCAAGCGGGTATTCGCCGCGGTTTCAAACGCAGCAGCCGGCAGAGTGGAGCGACATCGTTGTGCACCTAGATTCGTAACCCCTCGATTCATTCGCTTGCCGTGATAAACGCCCTTATCGCGGGCAGTGACTGCGTCAGGAGGTGGCGATTGATGCGTCCAGCTGGATATGCCTGACAGGTCAGGAGTTGATGACGGGCAAACGGGTGCCGTGACGCGGCCCGGGCGCGGTTGCGAGGTTCTCGGGGGCGCGATAAGAAGGATTATCTTTAGAGTATCGTTGTGTTCTATATCGGCCAGGGAAGTGCGCGAAACACCTTTCTCAGAATTTGCTCGGCGGCATCGAGGATCCGAACACGTGTTTCCTCTGCCACCTCTTTTGTTTGTCGTGCCATGCGATGACGGGATATTCGTGGCGGCTCAATGTGATCAAGAGGCTCCGTCAATTTTGGACGAGCCAAAACAGGATGCGAGTCGCAATCCTTGTCACGGAGGGTAGTTGGGAGATTCAACTACAATCCAACGATGCCACGCTGAGACGCTTGCTCTGTGTTTCGTGAGACGAAACTGAAGCGCGCGACGAACTCGGCGACTTGGCGGTACTACTAATACGCAGTCCTGCCACAGCAAGAGGGCGATCTAACACACAGTACTGAACGATGAGCGCATTCGATGCTAGTGCGCACCGAATCAGACTTCACAGAGCACGCATCATTGGTCGTTCTAGACTCGGCGGAAAGATCCTCCACATCCCATCACGGTGCCGAAAGAAGAACATAGCGAATCGCCCGGTCGTGTTGACTGCTTCGACGCACACATAACATTCCCCTGTGGAACGCCTATTTCTGAACCGGCGCTGGTGTCGTTTGTCGCGTTCAAGCTCGTCGACCTGGTGATTGGCCTGCGCGTCGATCAGGAAGGCGAGCGCGAAGGGCTCGACGTCAGCTCACACGGCGAGACGGCGTATAACGGCTGAACTGGATCACGCCTCGCTGTGCAATCGCGGCCTGCGCCAACCTTACGAGGTTGCGCAGGCCGTTTTGCTGACTGAGGCCGCTCATTCGACAGCGCGAACACCCGCCGGAGCAGTACGGCGCGAACGCGAGCCGTCCTTCGATGCAAACACGTAGTAGGTCAGTGCCGTCGCGACCAGGCCGACCAACCACGAGACATCGGCTCCACCCAGGATCGATGCCCAGGGGCCGTGGAAAAAGCTCTCCGCCATGAACGGCACCTGAACCGCAATGCCGAAGAGGTAGATGGCGATGGCCTTGAAGTTGAAGGAACCGTACACACCGCCGTGGCTGCTTACGATCTCCGCGACGCGATAGCGCCGGTTGTGGATCAGATAGAAGTCCACCAGATTGATCGCCACCCAGGGCGCGAGGACGATGCGCATCGCAAAGATCGCAGTCAGGAAGATCGCGATGAAATTACTCGAAGCCCACAACGCCGTGACAGTAGACGCGACCAACAGGGCGGTCGAAAAGACGACGCGCACGGTGCGGCCCGGCACCCAGTCGGGGCGGAACGTTTGCGCGGCGGTGATGAACGACAACACCCCGCCATACAGATTCATGCCGTTGTGGCCGATGATGTTGACGAGGAAAAGGAAGATCAACACGTAGCCGAACACGCCCGTTTGCGTGCGGATGGCCTGCATGGCGTCGGTGGCGTGTCCGGTGCTGACAGCCAGCACACCAAACAGGAATGCGAAGATCGTGCCGAGCGACGTGCCGAAATACGTGAACGCGAAAGTCCTTGCGAAACCCGCGGAGGTCGGCAGGTAGCGTGAATAGTCGGACGTGTAGGGCGCGAAGCTGATTTGCCACACGGCGCAAAGGCCGAACATCGCGAACCAGTTCGAAAGGTCGAAATGGCCCTGCTGCAAGATCTGCGTGTTGAGGCCAGGCAGCAGGATGATCGTGCCGATCAGCAGCGCGCCGCCCATGAACCACGCGCCCACCTTGTTGAAGCGGTGGATGAAGTGATAGCCGATCACACCAACCAGCGTCGCGAGAATCGCGCCGAGCACGGTGCCCACCGGCACCGGCACGGCAGGTGCAGCGGTGTGCAGCGTCTTGCCCGCGAGAATGATGTTCGAGACGAAGAAGCCGAGATAGATCAGCGTGGTAAAACCGACCACGAGCAGGGAGCCGTAGCGGCCGAATTGCGCGCGGCTTTGAATCATCTGCGGCACGCCGACAAGCGGGCCTTGCGCGGAGGTCAGGGCGTGGAAAATGGCGCCGAAGAATTGCCCGGCCACGATGGCGAGAACCGCGCTCATCACGTCGAGGTGAAAGACCAGTACCGAAGTCGCGCCGGAAATCACCGCAAGCGGTGCGACATTCGTGCAGAACCACAACGTGAACAGATCGACAGGCTTGCCATGCCGATTCTCGGGAGCGACATACTCGATCGAGTTGCTTTCAATGGTCAGAACGCTATTGTCGTTCGCCGGGTTTTTCATAGTGTCTCCATCTTTATTGCACAGGCTTGCCGCGCCACGAATGTGGCGCAGCGTCGCCCTGAGCGGCTTTGAAGCGGCTTTGAAACAGTGCAGCAGGGAACGAATCAGCGCATCACGAACGGATCGCTGATCGGCTCGTCGGAGGTGCGAAGCCACACGGACTTCGTGGTCGTGTATTCGAGCGCGGCAGCCATGCCGCCTTCGCGGCCATGCCCGGAAAGCCCGAATCCGCCGAACGGCACGAGCGGCGAAACCGCCCGATAGGTGTTGATCCAGACGATTCCCGAACGCACGCGCCGCGAAACGCGGTGAGCGCGGGTGAGGTTGGTGGTGAAGATACCCGCGGCGAGTCCGTAGGCGGTGCTATTCGCCTTCTCGATCGCTTCCTGTTCGGAAGAGAACGTATCGACCGAAAGCACGGGTCCGAAAAGCTCGGTCGTGATGCTGTCGGCGTTGCTCACGCCCGTGCAATCCAGAATCGTGGGCGCATAGTAGTAGCCCTCGCGCTCCAGCGCCTTGCCGCCGGCGAGCACCTTCGCGCCCTGGCTCACGGAACTCGCGACGATCTTCTCGATGTTGCGCAGTTGCCGTTCGGTGCACAGCGGCCCGTATTCCGTCGTCATCCCGTTGGGCGAGCCCACGCGAATGCGCGAGACGCGCTCCACGAGCAACGCGAGAAACGCGTCCTTCACGGACGCTTCGATCAAAAGACGCGAGCCCGCCACGCAGCTTTGGCCGCTGGCCGCGAAAATCGCCGCGACCTGTGCATTCACCGCGCTCTGGATATCGGTATCGGCGAATACAATGAAGGGCGACTTGCCGCCCAGTTCCAGCGAGACTTTCGCGAGATTATTTGACGTGTTCCTGATGATGTGCCGCGCGGTTTCGGGGCCGCCCGTGAAAGCCACCTTGTCGACCTTTGGATGGCTGCTGAGCACCGCGCCGCATTCTGGCCCGAAGCCGGTGATCACGTTGACGACACCCCGCGGAAATCCCGCCTCGTGCACGAGCTTCGCGAATTCGAGCAGCGGACCGGGCGCCTCCTCGGAAGCCTTCAGGACGACCGTGCAACCAGCGGCGAGCGCCGGGCCGACCTTTACGGCGGAAAGAAACAACTGGCTGTTCCATGGAACGATGGCGGCGACCACGCCAACGGGCTGCCGCTCGAGCCAGACCTGCATGTCCGGCTTGTCGACGGGAATGTGGCTGCCTTCGATCTTGTCGGCAATGCCGGCGTAGTAGCGGTAGTACTCGGCCACATAAGCGATCTGGCTGGACGTCTCGCGAATGATCTTGCCGGTGTCGTTCGTTTCAATTTCAGCGAGTCGCGGCGCAGCCTTTTCGACGAGCCCGGCCAGCTTGTGCAGCAGCTTGCCGCGTGCCGAAGCCGTGAGGCCGGCCCACGCGGAATCGGTCAGCGCGCGATTGGCCGCGTCGACGGCACGGTTGACCTGCTCCGTGCGCGCTTCGGGCATCTGTGCCCACACCTTGCCCGTGGCCGGGTTCACGCTCCCGAACGTCGCCGCGCCCGGCTCGAACTGGCCGTCGATATACAGCTGAAAATGAAAGTCCATGGAAGCAGCCCCTTACCTGAATGCAGGCATGACGTCGTTGATCATGCGCTCGAGTGACGCCTTCTTGCGCTCGAAGCTCATGCCGGTATCGATCCAGAACGAGTACTCGTCGAAGCCGAGTTTCTCGTAGGCCCGCAGGCGCGCGATCACTTCCTCGGGCGTGCCGATGACGTTGTTCTTGCGCATCGCTTCGGGCGTGTAGAACGGGTGAGCAGCGATCTCTTCCTTCGTGAGCGGCTTGATCATGCCGCGGCTCACGGGCCGCTCGTTCTTGAACCATGCGCCGAAGTAGTTGTAGAACGTGTTCACTTCGTCGGCTGCGATCTGCGCATCGTCTTCGCTGCTCGCCACATACGTGTGGCGCAGCAGCATGATCTGCGGGCGCGGTACGTCGCTGAATTTTTCGCACGCGGCGTTGAAGTGGCCAACGAGTTTCTCGACCTCTTCGTCGCCGAAATGCAGCGGCGTGACCTGCACGTTGCATCCGTTGGCCACGGCGAATTCGTGGCTGTTCGGGTCGCGCGCGGCCACCCAGATCGGCGGATGCGGACGCTGCAGCGGCAGTGGCGACGAAGTGGTCGCCGGGAATTTCCAGAATTCGCCTTCGTGCGCGTAATCGCCTTCCCAGAGCTTCTTCACGGCCGGAATGAGTTCGCGCATGCGCTGGCCCGCGCCCCATGCGTCGAGCCCTGGCATCAGGCGTTCATATTCGAACGAATAGGCGCCTCGCGCGATACCCAGATCCAGACGGCCGTTCGAGATGATGTCGGTCATCGCGGCTTCGCCGGCGAGCTTGATCGGATGCCAGAAGGGCGCAATGACCGTGCCCGTCCCCAGTCTCACGTTCTTCGTCTTGTTCGCGAGGTCCACGATGTTGAGGAACGGATTGGGCGCGATCGTGAAGTCCATGCCGTGGTGCTCACCAGTCCAGACTGCGTGCATGCCACCGCGATCGGCGATCTGGCACAGCTCGACCATTTCGTCATACAACTGCTTTTGACTGGTCTGGTCGGAGACGCGCTCCATGTGGACGAAAAGTGAAAATCGCATGATGTAACCTTTCAGGAATGAAGCGGGCGGACGGTGCCGTTGCTATGGTCGCCGAAATACATGCCGTAGCTCTTCAACTCGCTTTCCTTGCGGTAGCGTTGGAGCATGCTGGCGAGTGCGCTGTCCTGGAACGCGTGCGTTTCGACGTCTTCCAGGCTGACGAATTGGCCAGAAGCGTCGCCCGAGGCGGCGAGTTCATCCGGCGCGCTGCACAGGAACGAGATGTACTGGTAATGGGTTTCGGTATTGTTGTAGACCGAGTAAATGAAGCTTGCCGATGCGTCGGGCTGGTACTTCGCAAAGAGTTCGGCGAGCGCCTTGTCGGCGCCTTCCTTGCCGATTTCCTTCGAAGGCAGTGCCCATTTGCCGTCGGCTGTTTTCACGAGCAGCACCTTGTCTTCGCGCGCGATGATCGCGCTCACAATAACCTTCGGGCCCGCGATGACCTCAGCCGACACCTTGGCAGGCGTGAAATAGCCGCCGCGGTAGTAGCCAAGGCCCGCGAATCCGGCGGAATGAAACGCCTCGACCCGGCCGATGATGAGCGCGTGGTCGCCCGCATCGATCACGGCGTGCGTCGTGCAGTCGAACCAGGCGCTCACGTCACCGATAAGCGGGTTGCGGTTGGCGCTCAATTGCCAGCTCACGTTGGCGAAGCGGTCATCGCTCGGCCGAGCGAACGTGTTGGACAGATCCTTTTGTCCCTCCGCGAGGACATTGATGGCGAAATGGCCCGCCGTGGAAAACGTCTGATAATTGCTCGACGTCTTCGCAATGCTCACCAGCAGCAAGGCAGGGTCGAGCGAAACCGACGAAAACGAATTGGCGGTGAAGCCGAGCGGCTTGCCGTCGTCGCTGGCGGTGGTCACGATCGTGACGCCCGTCATGAACGCGCCGAACGCGTCGCGCAGTTCGCGCGTGTTGATCTTCGCTGCTTCCGGGCTCACTTGCTGACCCACTACCTGGCTCGTTTCTTGGCTCATCTCACACTTCCACTTCGTGATTTTCGACCTGCGGCTGCGTCTGCAACCAGGCACGCAGCGCGCGATTGACTTCGTCAGGCGCAGTCAGGTTCACCATGTGGCGTTCGTTTTCGATCACCACGGCCGTACCGTTGTGCGCGGCTTGCGCCATTTGTCCTGCCATCTCGGGCGTGGAGTTCGGATCGTCCGAACCGGTAAGCACGAGAGCAGGGCAGCGAATCGTGTGCCAGCCGTCGGCATAGACCTCATCGCCGCCGGCAAACGCCGTATAGGCCGTGGCATAGCCCGCGAGATTCACCGACTTCAACCACGACTCGACCCTTTGCGCCGCGATCTGCTGCGCTTCCTCGGCGTTGAACCAGCGCTTGAGCGGCGTATCCACGTCGATCGTGCCCGAGCGCAGCTCGGCGGCGCGCTGCAGCACGGCGTCGCGCGCCTGGCTTGAGCGCCGATACACACCATTCAGGACTGCCACGCGCTTGACCAGATCGGGACGCGTGACAGCGACGCCTGCCGCGATCAGCGAACCCATCGAGTGCCCCGCGAGATTGACGGGGCCGATGTCCAGCGCCTCGATGAAACTCGATGCCCACTCAACGAACTGCGGCAAGCGGGCGCCCGCTTCGAGCGCATCGCTTTGACCATGGCCCGGCATATCGACCGAAATCACGCGGAATTCGGACGAAAGGGCTTCGATCTGCGGATACCACGCGCTCGCCTGCATGCCCACGCCGTGGATCAGGACGAGCGGTTCGCCCGAGCCCTGCTCCAGATAGTGCGCGACGCGCTTACTTGACAGCTGCAGGGTTCTTGACGTCATTTCCGAGCTCTGCGAGGTCTTTGTAGCGGTCGCCAATGCGGTGATGCGGACGGCCGCCCGTTGCGGCGCCAATGGCGATGACGAGTTCGTCGGCGGCCGGCGCATCGGCAATCGAGAACTGGAGCGTGAGGTAGTGCGAGCGGCGGCCTTCGTCGTTCTTGTCCATCATCGGAATGAGCAGCGGCGCATTGGCCGGGCCACGCGTGTTGTTGAACGCGAGATACGACTTCGCGCCTACAGCCGAGCGATAGGTGTTGCCGAAGTGCAGCGTGTGGATCAGCGCGGACGCATGTTCCAGTTCACCCGAAAGACCCACGATGGCGCTCTTGCCGAACGCTTCGACCGCTTCGCCCGAACCGGCTTCGTCGATGATCAGCTTCGTGAGGTGCTCACTCAGTTGCGGCGCAAGGTCGCGAATCTCGGGCGAAAGGTCTTCCACATAACCGCGGCCCGCCCACGGGTTCTTGATCACCGCGACCGCGCCGATCATCTTCAGCGGTTTCGCAGCGGCCTTGTCGCCGTCTACGAAGACGTTCTCGACATGGAGGATGGATTTGCGAATCAAGCTCATGGCAACTTCCTTCGTACGTTGATTGTGTGAAGCATTGTGGTATACCATGTTACGGCATGCCATGAGTGTTAACCCGGGGGATCGCTCCAAGGCCCGTCCGGCGAGGCATTGCCGGTTTTTGTCCCATTCAGGAAAGTAAAAAGGAGGAGAGATGAGTGCGTACTGGATCGCCCACGTCACCGTGCTGGACCCGGTGAAATACAAGGACTACACGGACATCGCGCCGCTGGCGTTCAAGAAGTTCGGTGCCGTATTTCTCGCGCGCGGCGGCGCGGCGCAGGTACTGGAAGGCGAGTCGTTCGCGCGGCACGTCGTGATCCAGTTCCCCGACATGCAAACGGCGCTCGACTGCTATCACTCGCCGGAGTATCAGGCGGCCAAGGCGAAACGCGATGGACACTGCGTGGCGCAGATCACAATCGTCGAGGGATTGGAGGGCTGATTCAGGCCTTGCGGCGGGTGGCAGAAGGTAAGCAAGACGTCAGTTGCGTCATAATATGGCATTCCATGCCCGCGCCCTGAGCGTGGGCTTTCGTCCATCTCCTGTTGCCGCCTATGCAAGACCTCAAAATCGACCGCAATGCCAAGACCCTGCGTGAACTCACGCTCGACAAACTGCGCGGCGCGATAGTCCAGGGGTACTTCCGGCCAGGCACGCGGCTCGTCGAACGCACGCTGTGCGACGAGCTTGGCGTGAGCCGCACGGTGGTGCGCGAGGTGCTTCGGCATCTCGAGACCGAAGGCCTCGTTGAGATCGTCGCGCGGCAAGGCCCGATCGTGGCACGGCTCGATCCCGCGCAAGTGGGCGAGATCTACGAGTTGCGCGGGTTGCTCGAAGCCAACGCCGCACGCGCCTGCGCCGAAAATGCCACGCCCGAAGTCGTGAAGCAATTGCGCGACGTCCGCGCGATCATCGAGGACGCGTTCGAGAAGCGCGACCTGCCGCGCGTGGTGGAGCACACCGAGCGCTTCTATGAAACGCTGTTCGAAGCGGCAGGCAAGCAGGTGTCGCTCACGGTCGTGAAAACGCTCAACGCGCGCATCAACCGCTTGCGCGCGCTGACCATTGCCATGCCGGGACGCGGCGGCGACTCCAACCGCGAGATGAACCTGCTGCTCGACGCCATCGAGCGGCGCGACGGCGAGGCGGCCTCCGCGGCGTCGTTCGCGCACATCAAGCGCGTGTCCGAACTGGCGCTTTCGGCGCTCGCCCAGCAGAACGAAGGTCTCGGCGACGCCTGACGCGTCAGGCGCCTCGCCAGTCTGACAAGGCCGCCGGCATACGCCGGCGGCCTTTTTCTTTTGTCTGCTCAATTCGCGCGGTTTTGGCCGGCAAAAACATGCCAATGCGCCGGCCAATGAGCATGCCAGCACGACCATGGGCAATCTCATGGTATTCCATAATACGCAATGCATTGTTGTGGGCCATAAGATGGCATACCATAATCTCATCGAACGTGATCTGCGGTCCGAAGCAGCCGATTCGCCCGATGAGCCCGATCTGTCGGATGGAGCCTGAATTCCATGAAGCCTGATTTCGCCCCCGAACATGCCGCTACGCGTGCCCAGCGCGGTCAAACCGCGGGCACGTGCTACAGCGTGTACGTGCCGCAGTCGAGTGCCGCGTGCGAAACCGTGGTGCTGATCCACGGTGTGGGCATGAACCAGAGCGTATGGGCGCCGCAGATCGCTGCGTTGTCGGGGTCGTTTCGCGTCGTCGCCTACGACATGCTGGGCCACGGCGAGAGCGCGCTGCCCAGCGCCGAACCCACGCTCGACGAATACGCCGCTCAACTCGAAGCGCTGCTCGACGCCATCCACGTCGAGCGCGCGCACGTAGTGGGACATTCGATGGGCGCGCTCGTCGCGCTCGAATTCGCGCTGCTCAATGCGCCGCGCACCTTGAGTGTGGTCGCGCTGAACGCGGTGTACGACCGCACGCCGGCGCAGCGCGAAGCGGTGATGACGCGCGCCGCGAGTCTCGGCGACGCGGCTGCCGCACGCGGCGTGGACGCGACACTCTCGCGCTGGTTCGGCGACCCGATTCCGGGGCATCTGACCCAGGCGGCGCAAGCGGTGCGCGCACTGCTGCTGGCTGTCGACCCCGTGGGCTACGCGCGCACTTACCGGCTTTTCGCGTGTTCAGACGACGCACACGTGGGGCGCCTCGCGAATCTCGCGGTGCCTGCGCTCTTCCTGACTGGCGAGTGCGATCCGAATTCGAGCGGGCAGATGTCGCACGCGATGGCAGCGGTGGCACCACGCGCCCGCGCCGAAGTCATCGCGAACGCGCGCCACATGATGAACGTCACCGATCCTGAGCGCGTCAACGCAAGCCTGCTCGCGTTCCTCGCCGAAGCCTCCGCAGCACATACCGCAGCAACCACAGGAGAACGCCATGGCTGAGCTGATGACCGCCGCCCCCGCGCAACCGGCTTTCGATATCGCCGAATTTCGTCGCGCGCTTGGCGCGTTCGTGACGGGCGTGACCGTGGTCACGACGATCCAGCCCGACGGTACGCCGCGCGGCTTCACGGCCAACTCGTTCACCTCGGTGTCGCTCGACCCGCCGCTCATCCTGGTGTGCATCGCAAAGACGGCGTCGAGCCATGCGGTGTTCTCGCAAACGCACCGCTTCGCCGTGAGCGTGCTCGCCGAAGACCAGCAGCAGGTTTCGGGCGTGTTCGCCTCGAAGGCCGCGGACAAGTTCGCGCAGGTGCCCTGGAGCACGCGCACGACGGGCGCGCCCGTGATGGATGGCGCTGCGGCGAGCTTCGACTGCACGACGCATCAAGTCGTGGACGCGGGCGACCACATCATCCTGATTGGCCGCGTGGTGGACTTCGTGCAGACGAATTCGACGCCGCTTGGCTATTGCCGCGGCGCGTACGTGAACTTCAGCCTCTCGCAGGACGCGCTGGCCGCAGCGGGCGTGCGCGCGAAGGTGGGCGCGATTCTCGAGCACCGCGACGGACTCGTGCTCATCGACACGACCAATGGTGTGGCGTTGCCCACAGGCGTCAAGCTCGAACCGGCCAGCGATTGCGCGAGCCTGCGCGGCGTGCTCGCGAAGCTCGGCCTGCGCGCGCATCTCGACTTTCTCTTCGCCGTGTTCGAAGACTTCAGCGGCAAAGGGCCCGGCGAGCATATCTATTACCGCGGCCGCGTGATGCAGAACGCCTCGCCCTGGCTCGACAGCAGCATCCGCATCGTGCCGCTCTCGCAGATTCCATGGGACGAAATCAGCGACACCGCCGTGCGCTCGATGCTCGAACGCTACGTGCGCGAACGCAGGCAGGACGCGTTCGGCATTTACGTGGGCGATTGCGAAGCCGGTACCGTGCAGCCGCTCGCCCTCGCGCATTGACAGCACCACACACAACCATGAAGCCGGCGCGTTTTCGCGGAGCCGGCCTGACGAAGCGACAACCAACCGTTTCCCCGGAGACAGCCATGAGCAGCAGAAGCACCCCGTTTATCGCGCCGTTGTTCGTTGCGTGCGCAACGACACTCGTCGCCGCGCCGGCACTCGCCGCGGACCCCATTGTCTTCACGAGCTGGGGCGGCACCACGCAATCGTCGCAACAGAAGGATTGGGCGCAGCCGTTCACGCAGGCAAGCGGCATCACCGTGCTGATGGACGGCCCGACCGACTACGGCAAGCTCAAGGCGATGGTCGACAGCGGCAACGTGAGCTGGGATGTCGTGGACGTGGAGGGCGACTTCGCCTACGCCGCGCAGAAGGCCGGGCTGATCGAGCCGATTGACTATTCGGTGGTGAAGAAGGACGAGCTGGACCCGCGTTTCGCTTCGCCGGCGGCGGTAGGCAGCTTCTATTACTCGTTCGTGCTCGGCTACAACAAGGCGAAATACACGGGCGCGCAGCCGCAAACGTGGGCGGATCTCTTCGACACGAAGCGCTTCCCCGGCAAGCGCACGTTCTACAAGTGGTCGGCGCCGGGCGTGCTGGAAATCGCGCTGCTCGCCGACGGCGTGCCGCCCAGCAAGCTCTATCCGCTCGATCTCGACCGCGCGTTCAAGAAGCTCGACACGATCAAGAGCGACATCGTCTGGTGGAGCGGCGGCGCGCAGTCGCAGCAGCTGCTCGCTTCGGGTGAAGCGCCGATCGGCATGTTCTGGAATGGCCGCCTTCACGCGCTCGCGCAAACGGGCGTGCCTGTCGGCATTTCGTGGAACCAGAACCTCACCGCCGCCGACATGCTCGTGATTCCGAAGGGCGCCAAGCATCGCGATGCAGCCATGAAGTATCTCGCTGCAGCGACAAGCCCGCAGGCACAGGCCAAATTCGCGGCCGATACGGGTTACGCGCCGATCAACGTAAAGTCGGCTGCACTCATGTCGCCGGCCATGGCGAAGACGCTGCCCGATCAATACAAGGAGTCGCAGATCAATCTCGACATGAAGTATTGGGCCGAGAACCGCGACGCGATTGCGAAGCGCTGGTACGCGTGGCAATCGAAGTAAGCATCTCACGACGTCGCGAACCGGAGTAACAGGAGAGACCATGCCTAACGTATTGAGTACCGCCGCGCACCCGCCCGCGACGGCCGCGCGCAAGCGGCGCGACTGGCGCAGCATGCGGCTGCTGGCGCCCGCCATGCTGCTGCTCGTGATCTTCTTCCTGCTGCCGGTGCTCTCGCTGCTGTTGCGCAGCGTGCTCGAACCGGCTCCGGGCCTGCACAACTACGAGCAATTGCTCGGCTCGACGACGTACCTGCGCGTATTTGGCAATACGTTCCTCGTGGCGACGGTCGTGACGCTGGTCACGCTGCTCGTGGGCTTTCCGATGGCGTGGCTGCTCGCCATCGCACCGCGCAAGCTCAGCTCCGTGCTGTTCGCGATCCTGCTGCTTTCGATGTGGACCAACCTGCTCGCACGGACCTTTGCGTGGATGGTGCTGCTGCAGGAGACTGGGCCGATTAACCGCGTGCTGATGGCGATCGGCGTGATTCACGAGCCGCTGTCGCTCGTGAACAATCTCACCGGAGTGACGATCGGCATGACGTACATCATGCTGCCGTTCCTCGTGATGCCCCTGCACGCTACCCTGCGTAGCATCGACCCCTCGACGCTGCGCGCCGCAGCGGTATGCGGTGCGAGCCGTTGGCAGGCGTTCTGGCGCATTCTCGTGCCGCTCGCCATGCCGGGCGTCGCCTCCGGCGCGCTCATGGTGTTCGTAATGGCGCTCGGCTACTTCGTTACGCCCGCGCTGCTCGGCGGTCCCTCGTACATGATGCTGGCGGAACTGATCGCGCAGCTCGTGCAGGAACTGCTGAACTGGGGCCTGGCTGGCGCCGCAGCTTTCGTGCTGCTCGCCGTGACGCTCGCACTCTATGCGTTGCAACTGCGCTTCACGGGCGGTGCGAACGCAAGTATCGGAGGGCGCTGACATGTTGCTCGATTTCGATCGTCTTGGCGCGCTGCGCTGGATGCTGGTGGCCGTGGGCGCGGCCGTCGCGCTCTTTCTCCTGCTGCCTATCGTCTTCATCGTCGCGCTGTCGTTCGGCGATTCGCAGTGGCTCATTTTCCCGCCGCCGGGCTGGACGCTCGAGTGGTACCGGCAGCTCTTCACCGACCCGGGCTGGATCGACTCGTTGCTCACGAGCGCGAAGCTGGCGGTGATCGTCACGGTGCTCTCGGTGGCGATCGGATTTCTCGCTTCGCTTGCGCTCGTACGAGGCAAGTTTCGCGGCCGCAAGGCGGTGCAGGGCTTTTTCCTCACGCCGATGGTGCTGCCCGTGGTCGTTCTGGCCGTCGCGCTCTATGCGTTCTTCCTGCGCATCGGCCTGAATGGCACGATGACCGGCTTCGTGATTGGGCATCTGATCATCGCCTTGCCGTTCTCGATCATCTCGATCAGCAATTCGCTCGTGAGCTTCGACACGGCGCTGGAGGACGCAGCCCTCATTTGCGGCGCGTCGCCGCTCACGGTGAAGCTGCGCGTCACGCTGCCGGCGATCCGGCTGGGCCTGTTCGCCGCAGCGATCTTTGCGTTTCTCGCTTCGTGGGACGAAGTGGTCGTGTCCATCTTCATGTCGAGCCCGACCCTGCAGACGCTGCCCGTGCGGATCTGGTCGACGCTGCGCCAGGACCTGACGCCCGTTGTCGCGGCGGCATCTTCGCTGCTCGTCGGACTGACGACCATTCTGATGCTTGCCGGCGCGTTGCTGCGCCGCGCGCGTGCTAACTGAGGTAATCAAGCCATGACTGCATTCCTGCAAATCCAGCGTCTGCGCAAGACCTATGACGATGTCGTCGCGATCGACCAGGTGTCGCTCGACGTGCGCAAAGGTGAATTCATGACGTTCCTCGGGCCGTCCGGCTCGGGCAAGAGCACCACGCTGTATATCGTCGCGGGCTTCCAGGAACCGACCGAGGGGCGCGTGCTGCTCGACGGCAAGCCGCTGCTTTCGGTTGCACCCAACAAGCGCAACATCGGCATGGTGTTTCAGCGCTATACGCTGTTTCCGCATCTCACGGTGGGCGAGAACGTGGCGTTTCCGTTACGCGTGCGCCGCCGGCCCGACGCGGAAATCAAGGCGAAAGTGGAGAAGATGCTGAAGCTCGTGCATCTTTCCGAGTGTCGCGACCGTATGCCCGCTCAGCTCTCGGGCGGCCAGCAGCAGCGTGTCGCCATTGCACGCGCGCTCGCCTACGACCCTCCCGTGCTGCTGATGGACGAGCCGCTTTCGGCGCTCGACAAGAAACTGCGCGAAGAGATCCAGCTCGAATTGCGCCGCATTCACCAGGAAACCGGCGTGACGATCCTGTACGTCACGCACGACCAGGAAGAAGCGCTGCGCCTCTCGGACCGCATCGCCGTGTTCAACAAGGGGCGCATCGAGCAGGTCGGCACCGGCGAGGAACTCTATGGGAATCCGGCCTCGCGCTTCGTCGCGAGTTTCATCGGCAATTCGAATTTCCTGCCGGTGAAAGTCACGAAGAACGGCGACGGCCGCATGAACGGCGTGTTTCCAAACGGCCACGAGATTGCCTCGGACGCCTTCACGCCGACGCTCGCCGCCGGCGACGAGGGCACGCTCATGATCCGCCCCGAGCAGATGCGCATTAGCGCGCTGCACGGCGCGAGCACCGCAAGAACGCCGGGCGGTCTGCCCGTGACCGTGCGGGATATCACGTATCTCGGCGACGCCATGCACTACGCGGTGGCCACGCCATGGCAGCAGGAGATCTCGATCCGCATGCCGGCGGCGCATCGCCACGACAGCGGCATTGCGATCGGCACGCAGGCGCTCGTCGACTGGGACGCGCGAGACGTGCGGCTCTTCGCGCAAGCTTGACGGTGGCAGTCATGAGTGACGCACTGCCATCGCTGCGAGTCGAACGGCCGACGGCCACGTTGCGCGAACTCGCCCTCGAAAAAATGCGCACGGCCATTCTGGAGGCGCATTTTCATCCAGGCGAGCGCCTCGTCGAGCGTTCGCTCTGTGAGATTCTCGGTGTGAGCCGCACGGTCGTGCGTGAGGTGTTGCGGCATCTGGAAACGGAAGGTCTCGTCGATTCGATTCCGAACCAGGGGCCGATCGTCGCCGTGCTCGACTTCGAAACGGCAGCGGAAATCTACGAAATCCGCGCCTTGCTCGAAGGCGAGGCCGCCATGGCCTGCGCGCAGCATGCCGACGAGCGCATTGTCGCGGACCTCGCGGGCTTCATCGACCAGATCCAGGCGGCATTCGAAGCACAGGACCACCAGTCCGTGAGGGCGCTTACGACGGCCTTCTACGAGCGCATGTTCATGGCCGGGCAAAAACGCGTGGCGTGGGAAATCGTGCAGTCGTTGACGGCACGCATCAACCGCTTGAGAGCGATGACGATTGCTTCGGACGACCGCGGCCGCCAGGCCGTGGATGAAATGCACCAGATTCTCGCCGCCATTCGAGCCGGAAACGCGTCCGCTGCACGCGAGGCCGCGATCGCACACGTCGACAGAGTCGCCGAGATCGCGCGCAAGCTACTGGCGGAGGGCCACGAGCACGCGTCGTTGCGGCAAGCCGGTTGATGCTGCCTGGCTGTACTGAACGTTTGAAATTGAATCGAATCTTTTTGCATCGAAGGAAAGTAACGTGGAATTGAAGACCCTGTTGAAGGACGCGGCGCTCTTGCGCGATCAAGCCTATATCGATGGGCGATGGTGCTCAGCTGACTCGGGCGCGAGTTTCGACGTGTTCGACCCGGCAACGGGCAACAGGCTCGGCAGCGTCCCTTTGATCGGAGAGGCCGAGACGACGCGCGCCATCGCGGCGGCCAATGCCGCTTGGCCTGCATGGCGAGCCCGCACGGCCAGGGAACGTGCGCTGGTCATGCGCCGCTGGTACGAACTCATGATCGAGCATGCCGACGACCTCGCGCTGATCCTCACCGCAGAACAAGGCAAGCCGCTCGCGGAAGCGAAAGGCGAGATTATTTACGGCGCATCGTTCATCGAATGGTTCGCCGAGGAAGGCAAACGCGTTGCGGGCGATACGCTCGCCACGCCGGCTTCTGACAAGCGGCTCGTCGTCATCAAGGAGCCGATCGGCGTTTGCGCCGCCATCACGCCGTGGAATTTCCCCACGGCCATGATCACCCGCAAGGTGGGCCCGGCACTCGCGGCGGGCTGCCCGATCGTAGTAAAGCCCGCAGAAGCCACGCCGTTCTCCGCACTCGCGCTCGCGGTGCTTGCGGAGCGGGCCGGCGTGCCCAAGGGCGTACTCAACATCGTCACCGGCGACCCGAAGGCGATCGGCGGCGCAATGACAAGCAGTCCTGTGGTTCGCAAGCTCTCGTTCACGGGTTCGACCGGGGTGGGGCGATTGCTGATGGCGCAAAGCGCGCCGACGGTCAAGAAGGTGACGCTCGAACTCGGCGGCAACGCACCCTTCATCGTGTTCGACGACGCCGATCTCGACGCCGCGGTGGAAGGCGCCATCGCCTCTAAATACCGGAACAACGGGCAAACGTGCGTCTGCACGAATCGCTTTTATGTGCACGAGCGGGTGTATGACGCGTTCGCTGCCAAGCTGGCCGACGCCGTGAAGGGCCTGAAGGTCGGGCACGGCACGGAGGGTGGCGTCACGCTCGGGCCGCTCATCAACGAGGCGGCGGTCAAGAAGGTCGAAGCGCATATCGCCGATGCGGTGGGTAAAGGCGCAACGCTCGCCACGGGCGGCAAGCGCCATGCCCTCGGCCACGGCTTTTTCGAGCCCACGGTGCTGACGGGCGTCACCGCGCAGATGGATGTGGCGAGAGAAGAAACGTTCGGCCCGCTCGCGCCGCTGTTCCGCTTTTCGAGCGACGAAGAAGTGGTGAAACTCGCCAACGACACCGAGTTTGGACTCGCCGCCTACTTCTACAGCCGCGATATCGGCCGCATCTGGCGCGTGGCCGAGCAACTCGAATACGGCATGGTGGGCATCAATACCGGATTGATCTCCAACGAAGTCGCGCCGTTTGGCGGCGTGAAGCAGTCGGGTCTCGGCAGGGAAGGGTCGCATTACGGTATCGATGACTACCTCGTCATCAAGTACCTGTGCATGGCGATTTGATCGCCGGAACCACTGAAGAATAAAAAGGGGGAGCACGCCGCCATGAGTACGCCGTCAACGAGTCGCGCTGAAGTCACGCCGGATCACGCGCAAAGCGAGGTGGGGCATCGCTTCGACACTGCGACCGTTTCGATACCCACTCGCGTGACGATGCGGGTCGTCGCGATCTGTCTTGCGATGATTCTCGCAGAAGGCTATGACGTCGCCATCTACGGGGCCGTGCTGCCCATGCTCACACATGGCACCGACTGGTCGTTGTCGGCGCTGCAGTTGGGCGCCATCGCGAGCTGTTCGCTGGCCGGGATGATGATCGGCGCGATGGGCGCGGGTACGCTCAGCGACATGATCGGCCGGCGCCGCATGCTGCTCGGCAGCGCAGCCCTCTTTTCCACGATGATGGCGGCCGCCGCGCTTGCGCCCACGCCAGCCTGGTTCGTCGTCGCGCGGATCGTCGGCGGGCTGGGACTGGGCGGTGTCGTGCCGACCGCAGCGGCGCTCACGGTCGAATACTCGCCGCCCGGGCGTCGTTCCTTCAACTACGCGCTGATATACACGGGATATTCGATGGGGGGCATTCTTGTCGCGCTGCTCGCGATGAACTGGCTGCCCACGCACGGCTGGCGACTGCTGTTCGGCGTGGGCGCTGCGCCGCTCATCCTCGTGCTGCTCACGGCGCGCCATCTACCGGAGTCGCTCGACTTTCTATTGGCGAGGAGCCGCATGGGCGAGGCGCGTTCCGTTGCGCGAGCGCTCGGCATTCGACATTCGGCGCTGGAGAGTGATCTTCAGGCCCGGGGTACGCACGCAGACGTCAGTGGCACGCAGAAAGCCGCGCCGATTCGCGCGCTCTTTAACGCGTCCAACGTGCGCGCGACATTGGCGTTCTGGATCGCGATGTTCATGGGCTTGCTCCTGCTCTACGGGTTGAGCACCTGGTTGCCGCAACTCATGCGCAAGGCGGGTTTCCCTCTCGGATCGAGCCTCGCGCTACTGGTCACGCTCAATTCAACCGCGGCGTTGGGCTCGCTCCTCGGCGGCGCAGTGGCGGACCGACTGGGCTCGAAGTCCGTGGTCAGCGTGCTCTATCTGCTTGCGGCAGCCAGCCTGTGCGCCTTGCCATTCGCCCACGGCTCGGTGCAAACGTACGTGCTCGTAGGCATCGCTGGCGTGGGCACGATCGGGAATACGATGCTGCTTGGCGCGTATATCACTCGCTACTATCCGCCCCGCATCCGTGCGACGGGTATTGGCTGGGCATTAGGAATAGGGCGCTTCGGTGCGATCGCCGGACCGTTGATCGGCGGCGCGCTGGCACAGGCGGACGCGCCGCTGCCATGGAATTTCTACGCGTTTGCCGGAACCGGCCTCGCAGCCGCCGCCGCCGTGCTAGCCGTTCCGAGGCAATCTTCAGGCATCGAGTAGCAAAAGAGCGGTTGACGCCAATTCACCCCATATGAAGCGAAAGGAATCCAGATATTGCGGGAAAGGCCGGAGTTGAATCTAGCGACCTCTGACGCGGCGACGGTGGAGCGTACCGCGCGCGTGCTTGACCAGCCGGCACGCCCGCTGTGCTTTGAGACAGTAATGATCCGCGATATTGGTTACGGCCGGCCTCTTCAGCGCAAGCACGGCCAATTCTTTACGGCGATATCCAGCAGGATCGCCTTGTCCAGAGGGTGCTCAGCGACGGCCGCTTGTCGGATGAGTCAGCGAAAGATGGCCGGCTTTTCGGTCTGACGAAGCAATTCGACAATATGGTCGAGATGGTCAGCGATGATATTTCCGGATTTCTTGACATCACCGGTGCGAATCGCGTCAGTCAAGCGCTGATAGACAGACAAGTATTTGTCCCAATTGCCGACTTTGATGTAGCGTGTCAATTCACGATGGAAGTGGACGTTGTGCATCCTGTCTTGCTCGCGTTTGAGTATCGGATTTCCGCTGAGCCGATACGTCTCACGATGGTATTCACCGAGCGCCAGAAACCAGCTGAGATGGTCCTCAGCCATTCGTACCTGTGATAGGCGCTTGAGACTCGCGCCGATGCACTCCTGAATCTCTTGCTCGTCGGAACGCTTGGCACAGATTCGTACTGCTGCCCAGTGCATGCCGGTCAGCGCCTCGTAAATCTGGATAAGCTCACCCTCGTTCAGGCGCTTGACTGAAGCGCCCTTGTGCGGAATGAGCTCAACAACTCCATCGCCGGCCAGAATGCGCAGCGCTTCCCTTATTGACCCTCGACTGACGTCGAGTTCCGCTGCGAGGTCGCCTTCAACAAGACGGTGTCCGCCCGCAAACTCTCCCTGCCGGATTTTTTCCAGCAAGAAGTTGACGGCCAAGGCAACGGGTGAACCGAGCGGCATTTCCACCATGTTTTGTGTCTTCGTATACGATCGGCTGCAGTATCAATTAGCTCGAGCAGCATTAGCGATGCAGCAACTATTGTGTCACCACCTTACAGGTTTTGCTAGCTCCTCACTGAGACGAGGTTCACGCGAAGGAACAAGTGAAACAGGGCTCACCTCGACGACCAATGCGCAGCGTTGAATCATGTTTGCCGGCCGACGCGTAGAGGGTCCCTGATTTGCGGCTCTCGCCAGTCGCTGCGCAAACGTAGCATTTGCTGGACCGACGAGACATATCGAGTCCGCCTGATTGAGCGCGGTTCCGGCTTGTGCCGACGCTAAGCGTCGCACCACAACTTGCCCGCGGTCCCCCAATTCTCGCGTTTCACTTCGTCAATGACGATGTTAACAGAGTTCGGTTCGACGCCGAGTGACTCGCATGTCGTGCGAGTCACGGCGTCAACGAATGCTCGCTTTTCTTCAATTGAGCGGCCTTCGAAAAGGTAGACATGAAAGGTAGGCATATCGCTTCTCTTCGGAGAATGGTTTGACGGCAAGTTCGCGGTTGGTTGCTAACGCTCTGCACTTGACGTTACCGCAGCGACTTCTCGACGAGGGTGACCCAAAACGCTGCTCCGACAGGAAGGTTCTCGGTGTCGAACACGTAGTCAGGATTGTGGACCATCGGCGTGTCACCGTTGCCGAGGAAGAAGTAGGTGCCTTTCTTCTGCTGCAACATGAATGCGAAGTCCTCGCTTCCGAGGATGGCTGGACCAGGATAGACCACGTTCTCTTCGCCGAACGCATCGCGAGCAATGCGTGCTGCCTTCGCGGTCTCTTCTGGGTCGTTCAGCAGAACGGCACCTGGCGCACCTTCACGGATTTCGTACTTGCAGCTGAAAGCTTCGGCCTGCGCCCTTGTAATCTCGCGCACGCGTCCTAGTACTTTCGGACGGTCCTCCTTGGTGGTCGTCCGGATTGATACACGAAGGATGGCTCGCTCTGCGACCACATTTGCGGCTTTACCCGCCAGGAACGCGCCGACAGTCACCACCGCCTGGTTGAAAGGCGACACATTGCGCGAAACGACTGTTTGCAAGGCCATCACCAGGGAAGAGCCAGCGACAATCGGGTCGATGCCCAGCTCTGGCATGGCCCCGTGACTGCCTTTGCCGATGAGCTCAATTTCCCAGTTGTCGACAGCAGCCATAGTCGCACCATCGCGGAAGTGCAGCTTTCCGCGTGGAAGGCCCGGCATGTTATGCAGACCGAAAACTGCATCAACCGGGAACCGCTCGAACAGGCCGTCCGCAATCATCGCGTTGCCACCGCCCATCGTTTCTTCAGCAGGCTGGAAAATGAGCCGCACCGTTCCGTTGAAGTTTCGAGTGCGTGCGAGGTATTCCGCGGCGCCCAGAAGCATCGTCGAGTGTGCATCGTGACCGCAAAGGTGTGCGACGCCGGTGTGCTCGCTCTTGTATTCGAGCCTATCGCCTTCCTGAATAGGGAGGGCGTCCATATCGGCACGAATCCCAATCGACGCCGTACCGTCGCCGACCTTCATTGAAGCGACGATGCCGGTCTTGCCTACGCCCTCTACGACCTCGTATCCCCAAGATTTCACAAGCTTGGCGATGTAGGCCGAGGTTTGGTCCTCTTGGAAGGCGAGTTCGGGGTGGCGATGCAGATGATGCAGCCATTCCTTCATCGTCCCGGTTTTGCCGCGCATTTCTTCTAGTACAGCGTTCATAGCAACTTCCTTTAACAAGCTTTTCATTAATGATTCAAGAGCGCCGACGTCATGTGTCACTGAGCGCACGATTCTCGGGAAAGACACTCACCGAAACCGTCGCGCTTAATCCGCAACGGCGAGGTATGAGCGCTCAGCACCGGGGGAGACGAAGAAAGTGGCTATTGGCGGAGAGAGCAGGAACGGTTGAAGGCGCTTCACAATTTCGGCGCGATGCGGATGATGAATCCACCCCGCATAGTCCCCGTTCGCTTTCCAGCGCGTGAACACCACGATGGTCTCATCGTCCTCGGCCATCGCGAGCCACGTATCGACTGCGCCATGAACGGTCATCGAGGTCTCCAAGACCTTCATCTCATCGAAAACATCGAGTACGTTCTGTCGATTGCTCCTCGAAACACGCAGTCTCAACATCACAGTCGTCAGCAAAGCTTTTGAGTTTGTGTCCATCCTCATTTCCTGGGCTCTGATGTGATGGCGCGCTTCGCCGGACCGGCGTGCGCGCTATCGACGTTCGGACGACTACTTCTGGCGAGCGAGCATTCCGGTGGCGTGTCCTCCTTCCAATTGCTGCGCTTCTTCTCGAGCGGCCGCGAGGAAGGCGTGGTTGCCTTCGGCACACCCCGCGCAAATGGGCTGCTGGTCGGCTGACGGGTCACGGTCCATTTCCATCGCGCTGTAGGAGCGTTTGCAGACATGACACTCGATGCGGGCGCCCCAGAGGTCATTCACTTCGTTACGCGGGTCCGTTGCTCGACGAAGCACGGATGACGAGCCGAGCTTGCAAGCAACGGCGTAGGCAGCCGCAGAAACTATCCCAATCACGATGGGGGCGGCCTGCACATACCAGCTGTTCGGATTTCCCAATTCGATAAGCCCGATGCCTGCGGCCGTAGAGAGCAGGAATGCCCACGTTCCGGGCTGAACCTGACGAATACGACCGGGGCGGAACTCGGGGACGTTACGTTCACTGTGGTGCATTGCGAAGTGAGTAAGCACGATGGCAACCCAGGACGTAATGGCCACGCCTTGCCACGCAAGTGCCTTGAGCAGGTAGCTGAAGACATTGGTCAGCATCATCAGGTACACCAAGACGCCAGCAATGCCGACCCACACAATTCGAGGCCACCGCAGACCGAAAGCACGGGCGGCAAAACCGCTCAGATTGACAGACGCGAGGTAGTAGTTCGCTGTGTTGATTCGTGTCTGGCTGATGATGATGAAAAGCATGCCCCAACCGCCGGCAACCTTCAGGACTGCATCGGCGATGCCATGCTCGCTTGCTTTCAGGCCAGGGAAAGCCGTGTCCATCAGATAAATGCCCACTAGACCATTCATCAGAAAGAGGGCGACGTAGAATACCCAACCGAAAGTCACGGTCCCGTGGAACTTGCCGTCTTCTGGTTTGCCGAATCTGGCGTAGTCCATCGTGAACATCATGTTGACGAAGACACCCATGTAGACAACGACAGCCCACAGCCAGCCTGGTAGCGCAAAGCTGCTGCTAGCTGGAATCCTGATGAAATCCGCGGAGTATCCATACTGAGTGCCGGCGGCGACGACGAGCATTACCAGTCCAGCAATGTAGAGGGGCAGGAGTACGCCATTGAGCTTGTCCAGCCACACCTGGACTCCACCAATGACGAGTGGCAAGGCGTAGAGAACCACCAACAGATACCACCACCGGATATCGCTCGCGGGCGCGAAGTACTGTTTCAGTGCGACTGCGATGATTGAACCTTCGAATACCGCAAAGTACACAGCGGTTACGCCAAAGAGCAGCGATGTGATGATGGAACCAAATCCACCGAACAGTCGCCGCGACATTAGCCCGACTGTCAAACCGTTGCGCGCGGATTGGACGGCGATGACGTAGTTGATAACGCCGTAGAGCACCACCGAGAGAACCATTCCGATAATTGCATTCGCGCTTCCGACCGCCTGTGCGACAGCAACGCTAATGAACAGATAAAACAGCGCACTCAGAACTGCCCACATCGCCATCGTCAGGCTCCACTTACGCGTGCGAGCAGTAAGCGGAACAACGTGGCGCGAGTAGTCGTCAATTGCTTGCTCAGCCCGCACTCGAGGGTCATCCTCGTATGTCACACGTAGCGGTGGCAATTTTTCAGCTGTGAAGCCAGTCATTACGGTTCTCCCGTGGCGCAATTGCCACTCTTGTTTGGATGTCGCCCAACGCGATACCTTGACTATCGCCAGTGGAGAGCACCCAGGAGAGGCTGACGCTCATTTAGATGAGCGTCAGCCACCTACTCGTCGCCGATAAATCTAAGTAGTTATCCTTATTATATTTACGGACTCACGGGTAACGAGTTTCGCTTCGATTAGGTCCGGAACACCAATCCACCATTGGCATCGATGGTCGAGCCAGTAATGTAGGCGCTCGCCGGCGAGCTCAGGAATACGATAGTGTCGGCAATTGCGCGCGGGTCGCCGCCGTCGCCGAGCGGAATTGCACCCCATTCGTGCTTTCGGACGTCTTCCTTCGACTGATGGCGGTCTTCGGACATGCTCTGAAGGGCGACCTCATGCATGTCGGTTTTGATGTGGCCTGGAGCTACGGCATTCACGCGAACGCTGGGAGCAAGTTCTTGGGCGAGAGACTGGATGAGACCCGAATGAGCAGCCTTCGACGCACAGTACGCGGCAAAGTTCGCGCGGCCCGATTGACCCCATACGGACGAGACGGTAACAATGCTGCCACCACCGCTGGAACGAAGGAGCGGAATCAGCGACTTGGTGACGAGGAAGGCGCCGTCGATATTCACGCCGAACGTGCGACGCCACTCTGCATAGTCGGTATGCTCGACGGGTGCAATCTTCTGAACAATCCCGGCGACGGCGGCAATATGGTTCACGCGACCGAAAACACGCTTTACCTCCTCGGCCATTCCGAGCACGGACTTCTCGTCGCTGATGTCGGCGACGAAGGAGTGAACCTTGCGCTCAGGGTACTTCGAGGAGATTGCTTTGGCGATGTCATGCACCTTGTCGCCGATATCCGTAAGGAAAACGTCTGCACCTGCTTCGGCATAGCGTGCTGCGGTCGCTGCACCAATACCGCCTGCTGCGCCGGTCACAACAGCGACTTGTCCTGCGGGGAAGTCCATGGAAGGCATGATTGCTGCTCCTTTTGTGGGTTAACTTAATCCTGCGAGACGCCTTGGGAATTTCCAAGGCCTTCAATGTAAGTTTTCTCGATTACTTCGAGAGCGACGACAACGTGCAATAGGCAGACTACGCATCTACTCCGTCTTTGTGCGCCTCGAACGTGAAGCCGACTTCCTCGAACCGCGCCTTGACTTGGGCACCAAAAGCGCCAAGCTTCTCGCCAACTGAAGGTGCCATGTCAATGTCGTTGAGGTCATGCACGCCGCCGGAAATGACCACCTGCAAGAGCCCTTCCTCATCCGCGATGCAACGGAAGCAACGATTCACTTTCGGCGGTACCGAAATCACGTCGAACGGCTCGAGGATTACCTTTTCCGAGCCATCGTCGTTGAGACTGAACTCAAATCGCCCGCGGAGCACGGTGAAGGTTTCGAAGGTCTTCTGATGCGCGTGCAGTGACGGCCCCGTTCCTGGCGGGCACGCGGCGTAGGTGATGGTTATTCCACCGGCGCCGACAACAGGCGCATTGGCGTTGATGGGCGTCTTTGCGGAGCTTTCGAGCCCAATCACCGACATGAGTTTGCGTGAATAGATGAGGTCCTTTGCCTCGAGCGGAATAGAGGAATCCTGCTGAATTTCGAGGGGTTTCAATGTTTCAAAACGTGCGACTCTGGCCGCAATTGTCGCCTCGTTTAGTTCAATCGTTCTCACTACTGCCTCCATGAATTGGGAGAAACCTCGACGCGTCATTTGGCTGACACGTTGAGTTCAATGTAGCACGCCAAAACGTGCCGTCAATAACATTTCGGACAAGATTGTCCGACAATCGTGTCGGGAATTTCCCTGGGTTTGCAGGCGTCTGTCGAGAGTGGATGATGCGGCGAAGCTAGGCACAGGAGGCCTGATAGGCTGGTCGCGCAGATTTACGACGAGTGTTTTATGCAGCCGCAGGAAAGCCAGTTTGCGCGGCGGCTCGCACAGGGAGAAGTGAGACTGGAAAGGGTTGATGTGGCGCTACATACTTTTGCAGCGCTTAACGAAAAGCGGAGGGGGCGTCAGTCGGCGCCCCGAATGAGGCCGGGGGGCAGACGAAGATTCGGTAGTACGAGCGTATGCGTGCGGGCGCGGCGCAATACACCCTGAGGTGCGCGCCGCGTTAGCCTTGGGCCGTTTGTTTTGGACTACCGCGTCAGTATGCGGCCCATGCGGGGGCTACATTGGGTCCTTTACCGAGGAAGTAGCCGAAATGGATGTTCATCTCACCGATGGGCTCAATGAACCGGCTGTTGCTGAGAGGACCTGATTCGACGGGTTCGAAGCCAGCCGACTTTGCAAGCGAAGAGACGAGTTCGTTGGCCGAAGTATCGTCTCCAGCGATGAAGGTTTGCAGTGCCTTGCTTTGGCGTGCCTCAGGCGCGAGGAGTCGTGCGAACACGGTGTTGAATGCCTTCACGACCTTTGCACCAGGAATTGCAGACTGCAGTTGTTCCGCGGCCGAAGTCGTGTGGCCAATCAGGAGGTCTTTGTAATCAGCAGTGATGGGATTCGAGATGTCGATGACAACCTTCCCTTCGAGATTGCCGGCGGCACGAGCAGCTTCCACCAGTGCTTCGTACGGGACAGCGAGGATGACGACCTCGGCGTCATTCGCCGATTTGGAGAGTTCGACGGCAACCGCGCCGTGTCCCACTCTTTCCGCGAGGTCTTTGGCCCTCGCCTGTTCGCGTGCTGCGATGCTGACTTTGTGGCCGGCAGTCGCGAGCACCGCCGCGAGAGCTGAACCCATGTTGCCGGTGCCAATGATTGCTACTTTCATATTGCGCTCCTTGTGAAGTACGGGTGTCAATCATCTTAGGGTCAGCAAGGGGCACAGATTAACCATCGATTTGTATTGAGACTTGAAACAAGGCATGTGGAATGGACCGCTTGATAAGCATGACCGTCTTCGCCAGGGCCGCAGAACTGGGCTCTTTCTCCGCCGCTGCGGAGGCGCTCCAGATGTCATCGCAGCTTGTGGGCAAGCACGTGCAGACACTTGAGCAACATCTCGGGGCGCGACTCTTGAATCGAACGACACGACGTCAGCGTCTCACTGAGGTTGGTGCGGCCTACTACGACCGCGTCAAGCTCATCCTCGCGGAGGTCGATTCCGCCGAGGGGTTAGTGGCTGAGGCTCATCGAAAGCCGCAAGGCCGGTTGCGGATTAGTGCACCTGTGACATTCGGCAACTATGCGCTATCGCGAAAACTACCCGACTATCTCTTAGCGTATCCAGATGTGTCACTCGAACTATCCTTGTCGAATCGATACGTGGACCTCCTCAGCGAGGGTTTCGACGCGGTCTTTCGCATTGGAGAACTGACCGACAGTGGGCTGGTCGCGCGTCCGCTTGCTCCGTATCGTATGAAGCTTTGTGCCGCCCCTTCGTATCTTGCTGAAGCTGCGCCCATCAACGTACCCCAGGACCTGGCTTTCCACATCTGCCTGGGATTCCAGCACCCGGAACTGGGGAGTCACTGGACGTTCTGCGGGCATCAGGGTGTTATGTCGGTGCCTATTTCTGGCAGGCTGACTGTAGACAGCGGCGAGGCCCTTATGGCTGCCGCGCGCGCTGGAATGGGGCTGCTCCTTCAGCCGGCGGAGCTTGTCGAAGACGACATTGCTGCTGGGCGACTCGTGGAGGTTCTGCGAGATTTCCCGGCTCCGAGCCGCCCCCTTCACATCCTCTTTGCACCGGACAGGAGGATGACGCCGAAGCTCCGGTCCTTCCTCGACTTTTTCGTGAAAATGTTCGGTAGTACGGAGAGAAAACTCTGATAAAAGTTTTGCGATGGGCTTGCGGACAGAATATGTACCGTGTAATTTAGAGCCGTTCTTGATAGGCAGCGCGGGAGAGACCGTCCTTCGGATGAGGGCGGCGCCGACGGAGCAACCGCCCCGGAAACTCTCAGGCAAAAGGACCGCGACGCCAGAACATCTGGAGAGATGCGCGTTCGGCGCACACCGAAGGGGATTCCCTGTTGAGGGGAAGAAACTCTCAGGTACATGGACAGATGGGGCATAGATGCCAGCCTTCCGAGGCTGGATATGCCCAACTTAGCTCTGGACCATGTCATGTCAAAAATCGCCGTTATCGGCGCCGGCATTACCGGCGTCACGACTGCCTACGCTCTCCTCCAACGCGGCTTCGAAGTCACTGTGTTTGAGCGTCATCGCTACGCCGCGATGGATACGTCATTCGCCAATGGTGGTCAACTGTCGGTGAGCAACGCCGAAGTGTGGAATAGCCGCGCTACTATCGCCAAGGGCTTGCGGTGGATGTTGACCCGTGATGCACCACTCCTCATGAATCCTCGGCCTAGCTGGCACAAATACAGCTGGATTGCGGAGTTCCTCAAGCAAATACCGCGCTATCGGGAAAACACAATCGAGACGGTACGTCTTGCGCTTGCCGCAAGGAAGCATTTGTTCGAAATCGCGGAGCGGGAGAGTATCGATTTCGACCTTGAGAAGCGAGGCATTCTACATTTCTACGCTACTCGTTCGGAGTTCGAAGCGGCGGCAAAAGTCAACGAACTCTTGCGCGATGGCGGACTTGAGCGTCGCGCGGTGACACCGGCTGAAATCCGTTCGCTTGAGCCGACCCTGCGTGGAGAATTCTTTGGTGGCTTCTTCACCAAATCGGATTCCACGGGCGACATTCACAAGTTCACTCGTGGCCTCGCAGACGCTTGTGTGCAGCATGGTGCCGAGTTCTTCTTCGACACGAAAGTCGAGGCAATTGAAGGAGGGCGGGCCGGTAAAGTAGAGATACGCGCTGAATCTAACGGTGAACGATTCGTGAGTGAGTTTGACAGCGTGGTCATTTGCGCGGGCGTTGGTAGCCGAGCCTTCGCTGCGAGTCTGGGAGAGCACGTCAACGTCTACCCAGTGAAAGGATATTCAATTACGGTGTGCCTCGACGACGAGCATAGCCGCGAGAATGCGCCGTGGCGGAGTCTGCTGGATGACAAGGCTAAGATTGTGACAAGCCGCCTCGGCGCAGACCGCTTCCGGGTCGCCGGAACGGCGGAGCTGAACGGGTTCAACCGAGACATTCGTGCTGACCGCATCGAGCCACTGGTGCGCTGGACTCGCGAGCATTTTCCGGGTATCTCGACGTCGCGCGTTATTCCGTGGGCAGGGCTGCGCCCGATGTTACCGAGCATGCTGCCCCGTGTTGGACGTGGAAAACTTCGCGGCGTGTTTTACAACACTGGACACGGTCATCTCGGATGGACGCTTTCCGCAGCAACTGCAGAGATGGTTGCCAATGCAGTCCAGGATGAGAATCAGGCTCACGCAGGGTTGCGATATGCGTCGGCTACACCGGGTTAAGAATGGACCGGAGGCGTAAAGGCGACTGCCAGTGGTGACTGCTGGCACAACGTTCGAGCGGTCAAGCGGGTCTTGACCGCTCGCATCCTTGCACCTATGGAGTTGCATTGAAGGGCATGGAGCGCGTCAGACCGGGGACAAGTTGCGCTTGAGAACGTCCAGCAGCGCACTCACCTTCGGCAGGTGCTCTCGGGCTTTCAGCCATGCCAGATTGAGCGGCAGTCCATCTGTCGAGAGTTCGGGCAGCACCTCGACCAGGCTTCCTTCTTTCAGCATGCGCTGGACAGACCATGTCGGCAGTTGGGCGATTCCGTATCCGGCAGCCGCAGCCAGCGCTTGGCCTTCAGAGTCGCCGATAGCGATGCGGCCAGCGATTTGACGTTTTTCAGAAAGGTCTGGCCGGCGACCTGGCAGGTGCAAGGGGGATAGGACGCTGCCGCTACGTGCATAGTTAATCGCGCCATGTTCCTCAAGTTCTTTCACGTTCGTTGGCTTCCCGCGCTTTCGCAGATAGGCGGGCGATGCGCAAAAGATCAATCGCTGGTTGCCCAAGAAATGATGACCCACTTCGTCGGGCCATACATCAGACCCACCAATCCGCACGAAGATATCGACGCCGTCGACGACCGGGTCAATAAATCTATCAGAAAGCGTGATGCGTGGGGTAATGAGTGGGAACTCGTCCAGTAGCCGAAGAATGACCGGAAGGGCATGCATCCGCCCATAGGTGGCTGGGAGGTCGATGTGGACCTTGCCCCGAGGTTTGTGCAGGTCGCTGTGAAGCGCGATTTCGGCGCCTTCCAGGTCCGCAAGCACCGCTGTGCAGGTTTCGTAGTAGGCAACGCCCTCGTCGGTCAACGTCAGCTTGCGAGTCGACCGGTCGAAAAGCCTAACCTGCAAACGTGTCTCCAGTCGCGCAATACCTTTGCTGACTGCCGATACGGTCAGGCTCAAGCGGTTTGCAGCGGCAGTAAACGAACCCGACTCTGCGACGCACACAAACACATCAATCCCTTTTAACCGCTCAGCCACGTGCATCAACTGGTCCTCTCTCTGAGTCTTCAATACATCCGTGATTTGAATTTATTTCAATAATCAGCGGAAAAAGCGTCGCAAATGTGCCTCTCATTCTAGGCTATTCTGCGTGCCTCATTGATATGGACGTATCGAATGGCAACTCCCACGATATGCACGCCTGCGTCGGCGACGGCAGGACGTAGCCCGACGCTATCTATCGCCTTGATGGCGGTTGCAGCTTTCACACTGGTCTCTACGGAGTTCTCCACCCTCGGTTTACTCCCTTCGCTTGCGCGCGAATTGCACATCTCGATATCGGCGGCAGGCCAACTGGTCAGCCTGTATGCGCTCACGGTAACGGTCTGTGGGCCGTTTCTCACAGCCTGGCTTAGCCACGTAAATCGCAAGAAGCTGTTCATCGCCATCACAATCGTGTTCGCGATTTCAAACGCGTTTTCGGCCCTTGCCGACAGCTTTTGGCTTCTCGCGTTTGCGAGATTTATCTCTGCCGCTGTACTACCGGTTTTTTGGGGGACGGCGAGCGAAAGTGCCGGGCAACTGGTCGGGCCGCAGAAGGCTGGCAAGGCGGTAGCGACCGTGTACATAGGCATCACCGCCGGGTTTGTCTTTGGAATTCCGCTGAGTACCTTCACCGCGAACCACTTTGGTTGGCGCGGGAGCTTCTGGGGGCTTGCGGCGCTATCGCTCGCCGTGGCACTCCTGATGGCAGTTTTGATGCCGGCTCTTCCGGCATCCCCTCGACGCGAGGCTGGCACGCGCCAGACAGCCATCCTCAAGGACGGCCGATTTCTTCTCCATGTCGTGCTCTCGACGCTGGTCTTTACGGCGATGTTCACCGCGTACACATACCTTGCCGAGACGCTCGAACGAGTTGTGGGGATTCCCTCGCAGCAGCTTGGCTGGTGGTTAATGGGCTTCGGCGCGGTGGGGATGGTCGGCAACTACATCGGAGGGCACTTGGCGGACCGCAGCGCGATAGGGGCAACCATCGTCTTGCTGTTCGCCTTGGCTATAGCGATGGCAGTCGTTGTTCCCACCGTTTCCATCCGGCCGGCGCTCGTTACCGCCCTTGCCGTCTGGGGCATCTGCTTCACGGCTCTGTTCCCTGTTTCACAGGTCCGGGTGATGCAGGCAGGCAAAAGCGCGCAGGCACTAGCCGGAACGATGAATATTTCGGCCGCGAATGGCGGTATTGCCTTGGGCGCGGCCATCGGAGGCTTGGTGGTTCAAACGTTAGGTTTGACGTCTCTTGAGTACGTCGCGAGCGCGCTTGCTGTGCTCTCACTTGCGTTGGGAGTTGTTCTGCTGAAAATGCGCGCAAGCTGAGCTCACCAAGTCTTCCCTCGTAGCCTTCTAACCACTCAGATTGTTCAATTCCTTGTTATGAGCACGTACCCCGAAAGTTTCGAGGCGCTGGTCCGTCGGCGTCAATCCATTCGTCAGTTCTTCGATACGCCTGTTCCGAAGGAGGTCATCGAGTCCGTTCTTAGCGATGCCCAACGGAGTCCCTCCAACTGCAACACTCAGCCCTGGCAGGTCCATATCGTTTCAGGGGAAAAGCGGGATGAACTCTCCACTGCATTGCTGGATGCGCACGACAACTCGCGGCCGTCTCCTGACTTCTACTTTGACATGGCAGAGTATCCGGAGCCGTATGTTGAGCGCAATCATGCACACGCCAAAGCACGCTACGATGCACTCGGTATCGCTCGTGACGACAGAGAAGGACGAGCCGCAAACCTGAGACGCAATCTCGAGTTCTTCGACGCGCCGCACGTCGCACTTCTTTTCATGCCGCAGTTCGGGGATGGCGTTCGTGTCGCTGGAGACCTCGGCATGTATGGGCAAACGTTTTTGCTCTCGTTGACCGCCCGCGGGCTTGGAGGAATTCCGCAAACGATGCTCGGTCTGTATGCCGACACGGTAAGGGATGCTCTTAAAATCGAATCGCAGTTCAGGATGCTCTATGGTATTTCGTTCGGCTACCCTGACAGGCGCCATCCCATCAACGGTTACCGTGTGGGGCGTGTACCGATTGGCGAGAGCGTCGTGTTCCACGAATAGCTCGACTACAGTTCTTGAAACTAGCAATGATGCATATCCGCCGGGATGACGGACGCATTGCCGTTAACCGTGGTGATCTCCGCTGGCGCAAGGGCGGCTTGGAACTTCACTGTGTTGAAGGTTCGCTGTTGCGTTTCACCGTCGGTTGCAAAGTTGGTCTTTGCATTGCCATGAACCGCGCGACATCAAACGCTTTCTGGAAGTTACCGCGGAGCTCACCAAGCTCAAAAAGGGGCCCGGATCTTCCGGGCTTTGTTGTCTCTAGTCCCCTTAAACCTTCCGCCATAGGGGCAGGCTATGCCCGCCAGAATCAATCCATATTTGCTAGAAGCGGCGATACAACGTGTAATCGGCCAGTCTTGTCGTGCAAAGCCAATATAGCGTGTGGAGGAGATTTTGAAGGTTCTAGTGCCAGTCAAACGCGTAGTCGATTACAACGTGAAGGTTCGTGTGAAGTCGGATGGCACGGGCGTCGATATCGCGAACGTGAAGATGTCGATGAACCCGTTCGACGAAATCGCTGTGGAAGAAGCGGTGCGTCTGAAGGAAGCGGGCGTGGTGACGGAAGTCATCGCCGTTTCCGCGGGCGTGACGCAAGCGCAGGAAACGCTGCGCACGGCGCTGGCCATCGGCGCGGATCGCGCGATCCTCATCGAGTCGAATGAAGACCTGCAACCGCTGGCTGTCGCCAAGCTGCTGAAGGCGCTGGTCGACAAGGAACAGCCGCAGCTGATCATCCTCGGCAAGCAGGCTATCGACGACGACTCGAACCAGACCGGCCAGATGCTCGCCGCTTTGGCGGGTTTGCCGCAAGCGACGTTCGCCTCGAAGGTGGTGGTTGCCGACGGCAAGGCGACCGTGTCGCGCGAAGTGGACGGCGGCGCGGAAACGCTGTCGCTCAAGCTGCCCGCAGTCATCACGACCGACCTGCGGCTGAACGAGCCGCGCTACGTCACGCTGCCGAACATCATGAAGGCGAAGAAGAAGCCCCTCGAAACGCTCAAGCCGGAAGACCTGGGCGTCGATGTCACGCCGCGTCTGAAGACGCTGAAGGTTGCCGAGCCGCCGAAGCGCAGCGCAGGCGTGAAGGTGCCGGACGTGAAGACGCTGGTCGAGAAGCTGAAGACCGAAGCCAAGGTGCTGTAAGGAGCGAGACGAAAATGACGAATCTGGTTATTGCTGAACACGACAATCACTCGATCAAGGCAGCGACGCTGAACACCGTCGCTGCAGCACAGAAGATTGGCGGCGACGTGCACGTGCTGGTCGCGGGCCACAACGCCCAGGCTGCAGCGGACGCAGCCGCGAAGATCGCAGGCGTGGCGAAGGTGCTGCTCGCCGACGCGCCGCAACTCGAACAGGGTCTTGCAGAGAACGTCGAAGCGACGGTTATTGCGATCGCCAAGAACTACTCGCACATCCTGGCGCCGGCAACGGCAGCGGGCAAGAACGTCACGCCACGTATCGCCGCGAAGCTCGACGTCGCGCAGATCAGCGACATCACGGCCGTGGATTCGCCGGACACGTTCGAGCGTCCGATCTACGCGGGCAATGCGATCGCGACGGTGCAATCGGTCGATCCGATCAAGGTCATCACCGTTCGCACGACGGCGTTTGATCCCGTTGCTGCCGAAGGCGGCAGCGCCGCGGTCGAGAAGCTCGAAGCGGCAGCAGACAGCGGCCTGACGCAGTTCGTCGGCCGTGAAGTCACGAAGCTCGACCGTCCGGAACTCACGAGCGCGAAGGTCATCGTCTCGGGTGGGCGTGGTCTGGGCAGTGGCGAAAACTACACGAAGGTTCTTGAGCCGCTCGCCGACAAGCTCAACGCCGCACTCGGCGCCTCGCGCGCAGCAGTCGATGCGGGCTACGTGCCGAACGACTACCAGGTCGGCCAGACCGGCAAGATCGTCGCGCCGCAACTGTACGTGGCAGTCGGCATCTCGGGTGCGATCCAGCATCTGGCCGGCATGAAGGACTCGAAGGTGATCGTCGCGATCAACAAGGACGAAGAAGCACCGATCTTCAGCGTGGCCGACTATGGCCTCGTGGGCGATCTGTTTGCAGCCGCACCGGAGCTTGTCAATGCTATCTGATCGCAAGACGGCGCCAACGGCGTCCCAAGCTCGCCACGAGGCGGTCAGCGCGGCATTCTCGGCTCAATCGTTTCTTTTCGTACCAGGAAGTCGCCCGGAGCGCTTTGAACGCGCCCTTGGCAGCGGAGCGGACACGGTTATTATCGACCTCGAAGATGCCGTCGAGCCAGCGGCCAAGGACGCGGCGCGCGAGAACATCGTGAAATTTGCTTCGCGCAATCACCCAGTCCTAGTGCGCATCAACGGCCGCGCTACGCCGTGGTTCGAACAGGACGCGAAACTTGGCGCGCTCGACGGTGTCGCTGGCATCGTGCTGCCCAAGGCAGAGCAGGCGACCGACGTTAGGTCGGTTGTCTCCCTGGCGCGCCGCCGGGTGCCCGTATACCCTCTGATCGAGAGCGCTCTAGGCATGTGGAATGCCTTGGAAATTGCCCAGGCGCCATATGTAAAGCGCTTGATGTTTGGCACGCTGGACTTCATCGCAGAGATGGGGATGCCGGACGACGGCGAGCCGCTGAATCAGTATCGTGCGCAGCTCGCGTTGATTTCGCGAGTAGCGGGAATCGACACGCCAGTTGACGGCGTGACCCCCGACATTCACGACGTCGCGCACATCGAACGTGACGCGCTTAACGGTAAGCACCAGGGTTTCGGCGCGAAGCTTTGTATCCATCCGAAACAGGTCGACGCGGTGCACCGCTGCTATCGCCCGAGCGCGGAGGAACTGGCGTGGGCCGCCCGAGTTGCTGAGGCCGCAAGCATGGCCGACTCGGGTGCGATTACCGTGGACGGGAAGATGGTCGATAAGCCTGTGCTACTGCGTGCCGAGCGGATTCTTGCGCTTGCCGCCGCGCTGAGTCAGCCGGCCAGAGAGGCAGTGGCGGTGGTTGGATGACAACAGCAAGCATTCTGGAGCAATACGGTCCACGCGAGTCGATGGAATACGACGTGGTGATCGTCGGCGGTGGCCCAGCCGGCCTGTCCGCCGCGATCCGCCTGAAGCAGCTGGCCGCGGAGAAAGGCGCTGAAATCGGCGTGTGCGTGCTGGAAAAGGGCTCGGAAATCGGGGCGCATATCCTCTCGGGCGCAGTCATGGATCCGCGTGCCCTGAACGAGCTGATTCCGGACTGGAAAGAGCAAGGCGCACCGCTGAACGTGCCCGTGACCGAGGACAAGTTCCTTTTTCTTTCCGAAACCGGGGCTAAATCGGTGCCGAACTGGGCGCTGCCCGACAACTTCAAGAACCACGGCAACTACGTCATCAGCCTCGCGAACGTCACGCGCTGGCTGGGCCAGCAGGCCGAGGCGCTGGGCGTGGAGATCTTCCCGGGCTTCCCCGCTGCCGAAGTGCTCTACAACGACGACGGCTCGGTCAAGGGCGTCGCCACCGGCAACATGGGTGTGGGCAAGGACGGCGAGCCCACCGAGAACTTCCAGCTCGGCATGGAGCTGCATGCCAAATACACGCTGTTCTGCGAAGGCTGCCGCGGTCACCTGGGCCGGCAGCTGAACGAGAAGTTCAAGCTGGGCAAGGATTCGGACCCGCAGGTCTACGGCATCGGTATCAAGGAACTCTGGGAGATCGATCCGGCGAAGCACCAGCCGGGCCTCGTGATTCACACCGCCGGCTGGCCGCTCGAATCGGACACCTACGGCGGCTCGTTCCTGTATCACATCGACAACAACCAGGTGATGGTGGGTTTTGTCGTGGGTCTGGCGTACCAGAACCCCTACCTCTCGCCGTTCGAGGAATTCCAGCGCTACAAGACTCACCCGGAGATCCGCAAGTACCTCGAAGGCGGCAAACGGGTGTCGTACGGCGCGCGCGCGATCACCGCAGGCGGCCTGATGTCGCTGCCCAAGCTCGTGTTCCCGGGCGGCGCGCTCGTGGGCGACGATGCGGGCTTTTTGAACGCCTCGCGCATCAAGGGCAGCCACGCGGCGATCAAGACCGGCATGCTGGCCGCAGATGCGGCATTTGAAGCCGTGCAGGCCGGCCGCCAGAGCGATGAACTCGCGGCCTATCCGAAAGCGTTCAAGCAGTCGTGGCTCCACACGGAGCTGTACAAGGCGCGCAACTTCAAGCAGTGGATGAGCAAGGGCCTGTACCTGGGCACGCTGATGGTCGGCATCGAGCAGAAGCTGCTGGGCGGCAACGTGCCGTGGACGCTGCATCACCAGCACCGCGACCACGAAATGCTGAAACCGGCCTCGCAGTGCAAGCCGATCGAGTATCCGAAACCTGATGGCAAGCTCACGTTCGACCGGCTCTCCTCGGTGTTCATCTCGAACACGAACCACGAGGAGAACCAGCCCGCGCATCTGACGCTCAAGGACGCGAGCGTGCCCGTGAACGTGAACCTGCGCACCTACGCGGGCCCCGAAGCGCGCTTCTGCCCGGCCGCGGTGTACGAGTTCATGAAGAACGACGACGGCAGCGACCGCCTGCAGATCAACGCGCAGAACTGCGTGCACTGCAAGACGTGCGACATCAAGGACCCGACGCAGAACATCGTATGGGTCACGCCGGAAGGTGGCGGCGGGCCGAACTATCCGAACGTGTGACGCTCAGTTGGAACTCACGGCGACTTAAGTTTGGGGTACGGTGTCTGAGAGCTTAGGCTGGCTACGAGCGCGTAGCCAGCCATTTTTTTTTGAAGACGCAGAGTACGAGGAGCTGAATTAGCAAGAACGCGTCTATTTGATAGGTGCACGATGTTTGGACGCCCTAACTACGTCAATGATTGTTCCGTCCCGGTATTGCTGTAGCGCGACGATGCGCTTGCTCTCCTCTACATTGGGCATTTCGGTGCTCACTTTCCCCGCTGCCTCAATAGATAGATCATGAAGGCGCGCAATGGACAACATTGGGATGCGCGCTCCCGCCAAAGTTTCCAAGAGGTCGGCGCGGCGCGGATTCACGGCGACTCCGGCTTCCGTGACGATCACGTCAATCGTCGAACCCGGAGTAGTCAGCGTGCGGACGCGCTCTGTAATCTTGGCGTTGGCGCCGGCATTGAGTCGAGTCGTGACGATTGAAAGCTTCGCTCCGGCGGCGGTATCGCTGTGGCCGCCAGAGCCGCCGATCAACCGGCCATCACTGGCGGTGGTGACGTTGACGTTGAAGTCAAGATCGACCTCTGACGCGCCAAGGATCATTACATCGAGCCTGTCCACGACGGCGCCGCGTGATTCGGGATTCGCATACATGGAAGAGGACATGCGTTGATGAGCTGCATGGTCACGATACGACTGCACTGCACGCAAATCGAAGCACTGTACGTCGAATAGACTCCGGAGGAGGCCGAGTTCGAGCATCTCGATAATGTGGCCCGTTATGCCCCCTGATGCAAAGCTGCCTGTGACACTCTTCTTCTGCATTGCCTCCTTGAAACAGCGAGCAACGGCAAGGGATATGCCTCCAGCTCCGGTCTGGAACGAAAAGCCTTCTCGCAGCAGCCCGGCCGCCACCGTCACCTGAGTAGCTAGGGAAGCAATGTGGAGCCCGCGGGGGTCCTCCGTTATCGTCGTTGTGCCCGATATGATCTGCTTCGCGTCACCTATCGTGGGCACGCACACGACAAGGTCGACTTGTTCTTGCGGAATTTCAACGGGACACGCGGGGTAGGGGACGAGGTTTTCCGTAACCGCTACCACACGCTTTGCGAACTGTGCGTCGGCCACCGCGTAGCCGAGCGGGCCGCAAGCCGCAGGTCCTATGACACTGCAAATATTTCCGTAGTCATCGGCAGTCGGTGCGGCGATGAACGCGATGTCAATTTGCAGTTCACCATTTTCAATCGCTCGAGCGCGTCCACCATGCGTCTGGAGAACCGCGGGTTGCTCGAGACAGCCTGCGGCAATTGCGTCTGCCACTGGGCCTGAAGCATACGCCGTGTAGATACGGGTAATGACGCCGCGCTCGATCAGTTCGACCAGAGGCGCATGTACCGGGAAAATCGAACTCGGTGCAATTGACAGATTCCGAAGGCCGAGTCTGGCGGCCTCCGCAAGCACCATATTCATCACCTGATCGCCATTACGTAGGTGATGATGGAACGATAGCGTTGATCCGTCACGGACGCCGCATTCTACTAATGCAGTGCGCACGTCCGGGACCACTTTTGACATACCGGGCTGACGTTTGATAGCCAGCCGGTCGCAAAGCGAGGGCATTGGCATGCCGTCGAACGGTGGGATGTCTCCGAAGCCCTCGACAAAAACGGGGACCTCACGACCTGCAGCGTTCTGCATCTGAGACCTCGAAAACGGAGCTTTTGCGCGAAACCCGTAGTGGTCGTCGCGTATTTGATATCGGTAGCCGCTAATGGATGCCGGCAGCAGCGTCCAGGCCTTCCGTATCGGATGAGCCTGGAGCGATGTCCTCCAGCGAGTGGCGACCGGTTTCGATCCGCAACAGGCCAATCGCAATACAAAGTACAGCAAGGACAATGCTGACCATTGCAATCACTCCCGAGACGCCGAAGCGCTCATAGAGCAACAGCGCGAGGTACGGGGTGGCGATGGAGGATGCACGACCGCACGTACCGGCAACACCGGTGCCTCGCAGCCGCACTTCGGTCGGAAACAGTTCGGGGATGTAGCCGAAGAGTCCGAGTGTCGTAATCGTATAGATTCCGCTGACGAGGCAGAAGCCTACGAAAATGATTGCAGCAGGTTCCCTCAAGGTCACGTAGAGCCATCCGAGCATGACGCTTAGTACAGATGCAATTACGATACCCTTGGCTCGTCCGATCCGGTCCGCAGTCAGATAGCCGATGAGGCCACCGACGGGCGAGCCGACGGACATGAGGAACACGAAGCCGAGCGACTTCACGACAGAGAGACCTTCAGTGACGAAGAAAGTCGGCAACCATGCGATAAATCCGTAAAGGCCGACATTAACGCCAATTGCGGTGAGCGCCGCAACCGCCGTACGGCCCCGCATGCCGCGCGAAAAGAGAACGCTTAGGGGCGCCTTTCCCACATTCAGATTGACGGTCCGGCCAACAGGCGGCAGGTCCCCAACTTGTGCACGCACTTCCTGCTCAATTGCCGAGAGCGTTGCCTCGGCTTCTTCCAGCCGCCCCACGGACTCCAGCCATCGAGGCGACTCCGGCATACGATGTCGAAGAAACCAGACAACCAGGGCACCGGCGCCTGCGACCGCGAACATGTATCGCCAGCCGAGATGCGGAATGACCCAGTAACCTGCTGCGAGCGCGGCGAAGAGCCCGGTATTTGTGATGATGGCGAGCAGCGAAACCCATTTCCCGCGCGTGGCAGGTGGCACGAATTCAGCGAGCGTACCCGCTGCGACCACGAGCTCAGCGCCTAGCCCAATACCCATTATGAAACGCAAACCAATCAGCCACTCGATTGACGGGGCGAAGCACGCTGCGATCGATGCGATGCCAAAAATCGCCAGATTTAGCTGATAGGAGTAGCGCCGTCCGAGTCTGTCACCGAGGTACCCAGCCAGGAAGGCGCCAATCATCATTCCCACAAACGTGGATGAGACAAAAATAGCACCATGGTGAAGATCCGTGAAACCTTCCTTGACCATAGCTGCTACGGAGCCGTTGGCGAGGTAGATATCGAATGCGTCAAGGAATGCACCACCGGCGATGAGACCGAGAATCTTCCAATGGAATCTGGAAATAGGTAACCGGTCAAGCCGGCCAGCGGCGTTGACAGAACTTGCCATGATTGTCTCCAATATTCTTTCGCCTCAGCATTAAGGCGATGCTGCTAAGGCGTCTGCTTTCGCTGATACTTCGTGTTTGATGAGTGGCCTAGACCGCGCCGGAGTGATGCAAAGCCTGTACGCTGTCGTCTCCGTAGCCAAGTTCTCGCAGGATTGCGTCCGTGTGCTCGCCGAGTGATGGAACTGGGTCCATGCGCGGAGCGTCTTCGTGAGTTACGCCCGGGGGGTAGAGGGCGGGGATTTCGCCGGCTGGTGTGGTGACTCGTGTCCAACGCTTGCGCGCGACAAGTTGTTCATGTGCCCAGACAGCCTGCATGTCGTTCATGTGAGCGTTGGCAATCTTGGCCTCCTCAAGGCGTTCAATGACCTGTTGCGCCGTCAGTGCGGAGAGCGACTCCTCGATGAGGCGACCAAGCTCAGTGCGGTTTTCGACGCGGCGGCTGTTGGAGCTGAAACGAGCATCGACCGCCAGTTCGGGCATTTGAACCACCGTCTCACAGAAGCTCTTCCATTCCCGCTCATTCTGGAGTCCGAGCATCACAGTCTTGCCGTCTCCAGCTCTGAACGGACCATACGGATAGATCGTCGCATGCGATGCCCCGGTACGCTTCGGCGCCGTCTGGCCGTCGATTGCGTAGTACAACGGATAGCTCATCCACTCGACCATACTTTCCAGCATTGAGACGTCGATTCGACGGCCACGCCCCGTCTTCCCACGTTCGATTAGGGCCGCAAGGATGTTGGTGTAAGCGTACATCCCGGCAGCGATGTCCGCGATTGAACAGCCGGCCTTCGCAGGCTCGCCCGGCGAACCTGTGATACTGAGAAAGCCAGACTCACTTTGAATGAGCAGGTCGTAGGCTTTCTTGTCACGATAAGGGCCGTCGAGTCCGTAACCGGAAATGTCGCAGACAATCAGCCTTGGGTGACGCGCCTTCAGCGTTTCGAAATCAAGTCCGAGGCGCTGCGTCGCCCCGGGCGCGAGGTTTTGAACGAACACGTCGGCATCAGCCAGCAGGCCGTGGACAACTTCCATGGCCTCCGGGCGTTTGACATCGAGCGTGATGCTCTCCTTCGAGCGGTTCGTCCACACGAAATGCGATGCGAGTCCATGGACTCGCTCGTCGTAGTTGCGCGCGAAGTCGCCGGTGCCGGGGCGTTCGACCTTGATCACGCGGGCGCCGAGATCTGCGAGTTGTCGCGTGCAGAACGGGGCGGCGATCGCGTGCTCGAATGTGATGACCTTGATTCCTTCGAGGGGGCGCATGAGCGGATTCTCTGGTTAGAACGAGCGGGGCAGGCCGAGAATATGCTCGGCAACGTACGAGAGAATCAGGTTTGTCGAGATCGGCGCTACCTGATAGAGGCGGGTCTCCCGGAATTTCCGTTCAACGTCGTACTCGCTGGCGAATCCGAAGCCGCCATGGAACTGCAGGCAGGCGTTCGCCGCTTCCCACGATGCGTCGGCGGCCAGAAGCTTCGCCATGTTTGCTTGCGCGCCGCAAGGTTCGTGAGCATCGAAACGGCGGGCTGCTTCGAAACGCATCAAGCTTGCGGCTTCAACATTGATGTACGATCGCGCGATCGGAAACTGGACGCCTTGGTTCTGTCCAATCGGACGACCGAACACGACGCGATCTTTCACATACTGCGATACCTTGTCCACGAACCAGTAACCATCGCCGATGCATTCCGCAGCAATCAGCGTACGCTCGGCATTCAGACCATCGAGGATGTACTTAAAGCCCTTTCCTTCTTCTCCGATAAGGTTTTCTGCAGGAATCTCGAGGTTGTCGAAGAAGAGCTCGTTCGTCTCGTGATTGACCATGTTGGGGATGGGACGTACGGTCATACCCTTATTGATGGCCTGGTGCAGGTCCACGATGAAGATGGACATGCCCTCGCTTTTCTTCGTTACGTCGGACAGCGGCGTCGTTCGCGCCAGGAGGATCATGAGATCGGAGTGTTGAATGCGTGAAATCCACACCTTCTGACCGTTGACGACATAACGGTCGCCCTTGCGTACCGCCGTCGTCTTGATCTTCGTGGTATCCGTCCCAGTTGTCGGCTCGGTCACCCCCATCGATTGCAAACGCAGTTCACCGGACGCGATCTTGGGTAGATAGAGTGCCTTCTGTTCCGGGGACCCGTGCCGCAACAATGTGCCCATGTTGTACATCTGGCCATGACAGGCGCCGGAATTGCCGCCGCTTCGGTTGATCTCCTCCATGATGACCGATGCCTCGGTAAGCCCGAGGCCCGATCCACCGTATTCCTGCGGAATCAGTGCGGCGAGCCAACCCGCCTTGGTGAGCGCGTCGACGAAGGCTTCGGGATAGCCGCGCTCTTCGTCCACCTTGCGGAAATACTCCGCGGGAAATTGGCTGCACAGATCGCGGACGGCTTCGCGAATGTCTTGGAACTGGTCAACTGCGTTGTTCATGATGTCAAGTCCGGTGAATTGATGGTGTGGTCAAGCGAGTACGGCGCGGGCAGACATCGTCAGCCAGCCTTCGTGATCCTTTGCCCACAGGTCGATAGATTTGCCGTCGTTTGCGCGACGTCCACAGACCGAGAATGAGTTGCCGAGGAACGTCGGTCTCACGGCCTTGAATGAGTATTCGCGCACCATCGCCTCCGGCGCGAAGCGTGCAACGCTGTCGAGCAACAGGGTGGCAATCAGAGGACCATGCACGACGAGATCGGGATAGCCCTCGACGTCGCGCGCATAGTCGCCGTCGTAATGGATCCGGTGCCCGTTGAAGGTGAGGGCCGAATAGCGAAACAGCATGACCTCGGTCGGTGCGATGGCACGTTCCCATTCAGCGCCGTCCGGGGCGGGCGTGGGCTTCGGTTGTAGTTGACCGGGTTGCGCGAGTTCGCGATAGACGATGTCCTGCTCTTCACGAATAGCCGTGGTGCCGGCCACGTTGATCTTATGTTCAACAGTCACGAATGCGAGCCTGCCACTGCGGCCTTCCTTGTGCTCGACAGACGTGACACGCGAAACGCGTTCAGCTTGGGAGCCGATTGTGAGAGGCGAAATGAAGGTAATGCGACCACCTGCGGCCATGCGCCTTGGTAGTCCGAGGTCGGGGAGAAAACCGCCTTTCTGCGGGTGCCCGTCTGTTCCCAAATCGGCCTGCGGAGCAGGTGTCCAGAAGTAGAGCCAGTGCCACATTGGAGGCAGCGGCTCTCCGTTGCGGAAAACCGTAGAACAGTCGAGGGTGGCTCCAAGTGCCGAGGCAGCCGCAGGAGAAATAAGGTCGGTGGTGGCTTGCACAGGCTGAAGCTGCTGTGCAGTCAGGGGGGTATTCATTCAGTTCGTCTCCAGCGCCAGTCTGGGCAGCGCTTTCAGAATTGGAATGAGACGACTCTATGCGAATGATCCCTGCGCTGGAAATATCGATTGAATGTGCCCGGCATAGATGTATCCTATGGGCCATCGCATCCCGCAGGACTCAATCATGGACATTCGCCAGCTCCGCTATTTCGTCAACATCGTCGACTACGGGAGTCTGGGCAAGGCTGCGGAAAAACTGTATGTCGCTCAACCGTCGCTCAGCCAGCAGATCGCGAAGCTGGAGGACGATGTGGGTGTGCCGCTACTCATCCGTAGCTCTCAAGGTGTTAAGCCGACGGCCGCCGGGCAGGCAATGTACCGCCATGCACGTCTTGTTTTGCACCAGATGGAGCAACTCCGTCAGGAGGTTCGCGAGGGTGCCGGTGCTGAATCGGGGACCGTCGCTATCGGGTTCCCTACTACGATGGTGTCAATCCTCGCGATGCCCGTGTTCGAGCGGGTCCGGGCACGCTATCCTGGTATCCGGCTGCAACTGTTCGAAAGTATGAGCGGCTACCTGGATGAGCTGTTGGCGAACGGCCGTCTGGACCTTGCCATTCTTTTTCGCGATACAACCACACCAGGTATTACGACGCTGCCCGTGCTCGATGAGGAGCTTTACGTCCTTGGCGAGCCGGGTGGTGAAATTGGGGCACGCATGCGCACGTGCCCGTTGGCCGCGTTGGCGAATGTCCCACTTGTCGCGCCCGGGCAATCGAATGGACTACGGCTGTTGACAGAGCGGACTTTCGCCCGGGAACAGATTCCGCTAAATATCATCGCCGATATTGATTCACTGCCAACGCTATTGGCAATCGCGCAGTCCGGCCAGGCTTGCACAATCTTGCCTGCATCGGCGGTTAGTGCCCGCTCGGCGGCCGACAAGCCGAAGATGCGACGTATCATCGATCCGGTAGTCCGAAGACCAGCAAGTATCTGCTGGCCCAACTCTGTGCCAGTGAGTTCGGCTGCACTCGCGATCCGATCAACGATCTGCGAACTCATCAACGAGCTTTGCGCCAACGGCGTTTGGACGGGAATTGAATTGCGTCCGCCGCAGACTGCTGCAACCTGATACAGGCCTGCTCCAAGCGGGCGACGACGTGCAGTCGGGGCATCATTCCTCCAACCATTGGGCCGATGGCCAGGCGCCGCGATCCACTGCATTTTTCATTTCCGCGATGAGCACTGCGGTTGTGCAGCGGACTGAAATCGGGATGCGACGCGCGTTGGGGAGGGCGAGAACGATGCGGCGCTGGAGCTTGGGATCGTGCAATTGCACGGTGCGCAGTTGTCCACGTGAGACGTCGTCCACTACCGCGATTGCTGGGAGGATCGTAAAACCATGGCCATGCGCGACGAGTGTCTTTTGAACGTCCATGGAGTTTGTTTCTGCCACGACCTCAAACGATATGCCGGCATCGCGGCAAGCCTGCTCAAGCAGGCTTCGAATGCCGTGCGGGGCGCTTGTCATTACCATCGGCTGCCCCGCCAGGTCCGAGAAAGACATGGACAGGGATGTATCTCGATCATTGGACGGCGGGGCGATAAGGCAGAGGGTTTCCTCAAGGAGAACCTGCACCTGGATCGTTGGGGTGGTTTTCGGGTTGTATAGCAGTGCGGCATCCACTTCGCCTGTTTCTAGCCACTTCTGCAGGTGCCCCGCATAGCCCACGGCAATCGTTAGACGAATGCCGGGATAGCGGTCTCTGACCGCGCTCACAAGAGGCCCGGACAGCAGGCTTGATGTGCTCGGCAAGAGCCCGATCGTGACATCGCCGGAGATTTGTGCGTCATCCGGTTGGATTTCTGCCCGCGCGCGGTCGAGTTCCTGAAGCGCTCGACGCGCATGTTCGACGAGGATATCTCCAGCTTCCGTCAACTCCATACCGTAGCGTCCGCGCTCAAACATCGGCGTCCCGATGTCTTCCTCAAGCAATTTGAGCTGCCGCGACACGGCCGGTTGCACAATGTGCAGAGTCTCCGCAGCCCTGGTCACGCTGCCTGTCTCAGCAACCGCAAGTAGCGCACGTAGTTGCTTGATGTCCATGCAAATCTCTCCGTCTCTCACCCATGCGAATTTGTGATTCCTGCATCACAAATCTCTATTTCATGGGGTCACATATCGCATTCTATGATGCCAGTGTGAACTTTACTAAGGAGCACACGGAATGACTAGCGTGACAGGACAAGCGCCAGCCTGGCAGGAGTCCATCTTTTCGGTTCTGAAAGCGGGCGGTGTCCGGCAGATTGCATACGTGCCAGATGCCGGACATTCCCACGTTATCCGCCGTGCGAAGGAAGACACGGAAATCGAGGACGTCGTGCTCACAACCGAGGAGGAAGGTGTTGCCGTCGTCAGCGGCGCCTGGCTCGGCGGGCAGCGGGCGGCCCTGTTGATGCAGAGCAGTGGTGTCGGCAACTGCGTGAACATGTTCTCGCTCCTCAGCAGCTGCAGCTTCCCGTTCTTTACCCTCGTAACCATGCGGGGAGAGTATGCGGAGTTCAATCCCTGGCAGGGTCCGATGGGCAAGACGACCCAGGCTGCACTGGAGCTCATGGGCATTACCGTGTTGCGCGCAGAGCGCCCGGAAGATGTCGAAGAGATTGTCAGTGCTGGTTTCGATGCGGCGTTTGAGGCGGGTGAGCGAGTTGCTGTGTTGCTGTCACAGAGCCTGATTGGTCGCAAGAAGTGGGAGAGAAAGTAATGAGTGAACAGAACAAGACGCCGGAAATCGAGCGCCGTGCATTCGTTTCCAGATTGCTGGCAGGCGTACCAGACGCGCTGGTGGTGACTGGATTGGGTTCTCCGTCCTACGACGTGTTCGCAGCGGGTGACCGTGCAGGCAATTTCTATCTGTGGGGTGCGATGGGCGGCGCCGCGGCTCTCGGGCTCGGATTGGCGTTGGCACAACCGGAAAAGTCTGTACTGGTTGTCACGGGCGACGGCGAGCAGCTGATGGGCATCGGTGCGCTTGGAACGATTGGGGCGAAGCGCCCGAAGAACCTCACCATTGTGGTGCTCGACAACGGTCACTATGGCGAAACTGGCATGCAGCAGAGTCACTCCAGCCTTGGTACGGATCTCGTCGCGGTCTCGAAAGGCTTCGGCATTGAGGATTCTTTCGCGGTTTGGAACGAAGCTGGATATTCACAGATCGTCGAGCGGATCAACGCCCGCCAAGCGACGGCGTTCGCGCAAATTCACATCCGTGCAGAAGAGCCGCCGCGTGCGCTTCCGCCCCGTGATGGCGTGTACATCAAGAATCGGTTCCGGGGTGGTCTCGGATTTCAGCCGTTCTAATCGTTGCAGGTGAGACTGAGATGCAGCGCTATTCACTCTATATCGATGGCACGCAATGCGATTCCGCAAGCGGTCAATGGTTTCACAGTGACAATCCGTTCACTGGCAAGCCATGGGCTGAGATTGCACGCGGTAACGAATCGGATGTGGACCGGGCCGTGCAAGTTGCACATCGCGCTTTTCGCTCTGGGCCCTGGAAGGATTTGACGCCTAGCGCTCGGGGGCAACTGCTTTGCCGCCTCGCTGACCTGATTGCAGAAAACGCCTCCCGGCTCGCGGAAATTGAAGTGCGCGACAATGGCAAGCTGTTCGCGGAGATGCATGCGCAGCTACAGTATCTTCCCCAGTGGTATCGGTACTACGGCGGACTGGCGGATAAGGTACAGGGCGCCGTCATACCGCTCGACAAGAAGGGGTATTTCAACTTCACGCGGCGTGAGCCGCTGGGAGTCGTAGCGGTCATCACGCCGTGGAATTCTCCGCTGATGCTGTTGACGTGGAAGCTTGCTCCCGCGCTCGCTGCCGGTTGTACCGTTGTCATCAAGCCATCGGAATTCACGTCGGCCTCGACCCTGGAGTTCGTCGAACTGTTGTCTGCCGCAGGCTTCCCCCCTGGGGTCGTCAACGTGGTGACCGGCTTTGGCAATGAAGTCGGAAGCGCGTTGGTAACGCATCCTCTTGTTCGCAAGATCACCTTCACTGGTGCGGATTCGACTGGGCGCAAGATTAACGAGCAAGCAGCCCGAGATTTCAAGCATGTCGGTCTCGAGCTCGGCGGTAAGTCTCCGAACATCATATTCGATGACGCCAATCTCGATGATGCAGTGAACGGTGCCGTGTCCGGCATCTTTGCTGCGACAGGTCAGACTTGCATCGCGGGTTCGCGCCTGCTAGTTCAGGCGGGGGTCCACGATGAAGTGGTCCAGCGTGTCGTCGCCCTTGCGAAGACCGCACGTATGGGTGACCCGATGCATGCTGATACTCAGGTTGGACCGATCACTACGCCTCCGCAATACGAGAAAGTATTGAGCTACATCGGCGTCGCGCAGGCTGAGGGAGCAAGTCTTGCTCTCGGCGGCGGCGCGGCGACTCGGGCTGAGTGCGGCTCAGGTTGGTTCGTCGAGCCGACAATCTTCACGGGTGTGAGAAACGACATGAGGATTGCACAGGAGGAGGTCTTTGGTCCTGTTCTGTCGGTTATTCGTTTCCAGACCGAGGATGAGGCTGTCGCAATCGCAAACGATGTGCGCTTCGGCTTGGGCGCCGGCGTATGGACCTCCGACATTGGTCGCGCCTTCCGCATGTCCGAGCGTATTGAGTCTGGAACCGTATGGGTCAATACGTACCGCGCAGTCAGCTATCTCTCGCCATTCGGCGGCTACAAGGACTCGGGGCTGGGGCGCGAGAATGGCATCGACGCCATCACCGAGTACCTTCAGACCAAGAGCGTGTGGATCAACACTGGAGCTCCAACCGGGAATCCATTCGTACTTCGATAAAGAACTGAGTAGCGCGGGCGCAGCTATTTACGCCCGCGAATCAATCCATATCGGACACATTCAAGGTGGCACCAGACCACCGACGAAGTCCTGATGGCAGGAGACAATATGAAAGTCCACGCTTTGGCATCGGATGTGGTGCCGACTGCAGCAGATACACGCCGTAGAATCCGCGCGATCATTGGCGCATCTGCAGGTAACATGGTCGAGTGGTACGACTTCTTCATCTACTCGTTTTTCTCGCTTTACTTTGCGCACGCCTTCTTCCCGTCAGGGAATAGAACGACCGAGCTTCTGAACACGGCCGGTGTCTTTGCGACGGGTTTCCTGATGCGGCCAGTTGGAGGCTGGTTTTTTGGTCGGCTGGCTGACCGCCACGGCCGCCGAAAAGCGATGCTGGTATCGGTATTCATGATGTGCGGAGGCTCGCTGGCGATAGCGATTCTTCCAACCTACGGCCAGATAGGCGCGCTCGCGCCCGCGTTGCTTCTGGTCGTGCGTTGCGTGCAGGGACTCTCGGTGGGGGGGGAGTACGGTACGAGTGCGACGTACATGAGCGAAATCGCCCAGGCCGGCCGGCGCGGATTCTTTTCTTCGTTTCAGTACGTCACGTTGATCGCCGGCCAGATTCTGGCGCTAGTAGTGGTCGTGGTGCTTCAGCAAGCATTGCCCCACGAGGACCTGGTGTCGTGGGGATGGAGAGTACCATTCGTGCTAGGCGCAATCGGGGCGTTGGTCGCGGTTTATTTGCGTCGTTCGCTCGATGAAACAGCCACAGCGCGCGCACGTCACGATGCGCGAGCAGGAACGATTGCCGGTCTTCTCGAGCACAAGCGTGCTGTTCTCACGGTCATTGGGTTCACTGCTGGTGGTTCGCTGGCTTTCTATACTTTCACGACATACATGCAGAAGTATCTAGTCAACACTGCAGGGATGTCCGCAAAGACTGCCAGTGGAGTCATGACTGCGGCGTTGATCGCTTATATGCTAATGCAACCGGTGTTCGGTGCTCTTTCTGATCGCATCGGAAGAAGGCGCTCAATGATTCTGTTTGGCGTGCTCTCGACAATAGGTACAGTCCCGCTGCTCGACTCATTGAAACACGTTGCCAGCCCATACGTGGCATTTGCGCTGATTCTTGCGGCTCTGGCGGTCCTGAGTCTGTATACGTCCATTAGCGGCTTGATCAAGGCTGAATTGTTCCCACCCGAAGTACGGGCGCTGGGAGTTGGTTTGCCGTATGCGCTTGCCAACGCCATATTCGGTGGTTCCGCGGAGTACACCGCGTTGGCGCTCAAGGCTGGAGGGGTTGAGGCAGCCTTCTCCTGGTACGTTACTGGAATGTGCGCGCTTGTGGCTGTCGTCTCCTTCATGATGCGAGACCCGTCGACGAACGGCTATCTGAAGAACTGAGCGTTCGACAGGCTGTGTAGAGGCCTCCCGAGTACTAGCACCGGATAAAGGATCGAAATTCCGCATAGGACGCCAAGAAATCGTTCCACGCCAGGGCCAACGTCGATTGTCAGATAGTGATCCGGTACCAGAACGACAAGAAACGCGAGCGCGAACTGGGTGCCGATGTAGTTGGCCCCGGTCGTGGAGTTTTCGATATGGCGTCCAACAATCACCCCACCAACAAGTACGAGTGCCAGTGCCAGGACCGAGCTGTGGCAGAGCAACAGTGCGATGGTGGCAATACTTCCCCCGCTTAGGCATCCAATAAAGCGGTGCATCATTCGAGATCGCGTTGGACCACCGGCTGACGCCAACTGACTCATTGGGACCATCGTGACGGCAAGCACCGTGGTTCCGGCTTGAACTGGCGATGGAACTTGAATCAGGTGTGATATGAGCGGAATTAAGGCAAGAGCAATCCCACCTTTCAGGGCATGAAGGAATGCACCGAAGTGCCATCTGCGCGCTGACGCAGCGACCTCCTGCAATGGCGGGGTCCAGTATGCTCCGGACAGAGTACGTCGAATGAATGTCGTCGACAGGGAGCTGATCACGATACAACAGACAGTCCCGGTTAGCACTTCGACAACGCGATTCATTGCGAAGAGCGTCAGATTGGTTGTTTTGTCCTCAAGTGCCGCGGTCAGGACCATGCAAAAGGTGATCCCCGCGAACAGCCAGGCGTAGCCGTTCTGCTCAGTCAGCGCGAGATAAAGGGTGAACGTGCTTACTGCGAGTAGTGCAATGGCTATGCAAACGGGCGATGATGCTGACTGCGACGGGATTGCGCAAGCGAGTGCGGCGCCCACAATGGTTCCTGCGACGCGAAGGACACCCCTACGGACAGTCGACGACGCATGTGCGCGCATGACCATATAAGCGCTGAATGCCGCCCAACCGATATTGCGTTCACCGAGGAGGTGAGCACACAGAACCGTAACGATGACAGCGAGCGCGGCTTCAAGTTCATCTACCGTACGCGGGTTGAATACCGTGAGGTCGTGCAGGTCCCTCACTACGTCTTGGAGCAGGGTGGTGAGCGGCGTTAGGGTGCTTTTCATCGGGTAGTGGTTTCGAGACGCCTCCCATATGCCGGACTATCGTGTCGGCGCTATGTGTCGTTCGACAATGGAAACAAAGATGTCCAGGTAACCGGTCAAAAAGTGGTTCGCTCCCGGAAGGACGACAATAGGGAGGTGCTGAGGTTGCGCCCACTGCATCAAGTTTGCGAGTGGGGCGACGGGGTCGGCTCCACCATGTATAACGAGAGTGTCCCTGGGAACCGCTGGCGTCTCATAGCAGCGCTCTCCTTGTATGGTGCCGGAGGGGGTTCCCGCCAGGATCGTGTACGCGGGCGTTGCACCTTCCGCTGACAACTTGTTCGCGACTCGCGCTTGCACAAAGGCTCCAAACGAAAAGCCGGCGAGGGCAAGTCGCGTATCAGGATATTCCTGGCGTAGCGTTTCAACGATCTGCAGGATATCCTCGGTTTCCCCGAATCCGCTGTCATGCACGCCGTCGGTACCGCCTACGCCTCGAAAGTTTGGACGTACTGCCAGCCAGCCGAGGCGCTGGAAGGAACGAGCGAGAGCGTGCGGGACCTTGTGATGCGCCGTCCCTCCCTGCAGCGGATGGGGATGGGTGATGATCGCAATCCCACTGGGCGACAAATTTGCCGGCTTGTCGACCACCGCTTCAATCCGGCCAGCGGATCCCTGAAACGTCAATGTGGGAGTCGAAGTTGTGTCGTTCATGGCTGTCGGGTGCTGTGGGGCGAGTGATGCCTTTTTTCGCGGCGCCAATTGATGGGGGCGTATCGTGTCCAGCCAGAGACTGTCCCTTCACCGATACGCCAACACCGAGTGCGAATCCAAGAAGCAAACTTGCCGCGAACTGCCGATAATCTTTTCGTCGAGACCTCATGCTCATGGTCCTGCTACGGAGACGTTGAGTAATTCTCGCACCGCCGCTTCGTGAGCGATACGACGAGTTTTCTCTGGCCGCCATCGGTATCTCCTATGGCGCGCCCATCCGCGTCTTGGCATGGACGGTAGTGATAGTGACAACACCATCGCAGCGTGGCCGGATGGCACGCGTGCGCCCCTGACCTGATGCAAGGCGCCGCAGCAAATGCGATAGGCGAGGTTGGATGGACTCACGGCGGGACGTAGTCGCGAAACGATCAGCGAGCGCGGCTCGCCGGGTTAGCAGGCAAGGCGGTCTACACGGGCGGCACTTTCGACGGATCAAGCTGGTCCAGCCGCAGGTCCGTAACAAGCATATGGCCTGGCGCGTGTCCAATTGCGAAGTCCAGCTTTGCATCGAACAATGCCACCTGCGGCGTCAATCCGCAGGCCCAGAAAAGAGGAACCTCGCCAGGATGTACGTCGGCGATTCCCGGAAAGTCAGGCTTGCCAAGGTCGCCGATCCCAATGGCCGTCGGGTCGCCGAAGTGCACAGGCGCGCCGTGAACCTGCGGATATCGGCTCGTGAGCTCGATCGCGCGAATCGCATCGGCCGGCTTGAATGGGCGCATTGACACGGCGAGATTACCCGCGAACGGACCTGCAGGCAGGTTAGGCAGGTTCGTAACATAAACGGGTGCGCTGCCGCCGAGCTCGACGTGTCGCACAGGCAGCCCTTCTCGCAACAGAAGATATTCGAAAGAGAACGAGCAGCCCAGTGCGAACACGACCAGGTCGTCTCTCCAGAGATCTTGCAGTTGATGCGCGACTGCTGCCTTTTCGCCGTTTCGATAGATCCAGTAGCCGGTGAGATCCTGGCGGATGTCGATGTCCTCGCCCAACGTGGGGAGCGTCCATTCGCCTGGATTGCCGACCGCAAGTAGCGGACATGCCTTCGCGTTTTGCTCGCAGAAGTGCCGAAACGCAATTGCATGCGCTTCGGGAATGATGGCGAGGTTCGCTTGTACAAATACGTCGCACTGTCCCGCCGTAGGACCTGAAAATTTTCCTTCCCGCACGTTTCTGCGGAATGCCAAAGGTGTCATGTCTTTTCCTTTGTGGCCGCCTCATTCGACGGTGCAGGAGATTTCCATCAACTGATCCCCGTAACCGACCAAGGCGCCCTCGGGGGCGAGCAAGGCGCCAACCCGTCCGGCCTTGGGCGCTACGACGGGGAAAAACACTGATTCGACCTGGACATATGCCAGGCTCTGGCCTTCGGCAGCGAAGGCGCCGTCGGGTTCGACCGCCTCCAGTTGTAGCGGATGTGCGTAGCGAATAAAGCCGGAGCATGGCGCACGAACACTGGCCGACATTTCCTCGGGAGATCGCGTGGTGCTCGCGCGCCATGACCTGTTTGCATTGTCGGTTTCCGACCGTGTGGAGCATACGAGTGTCAACGTCTCATCGCCGTCCCTGACGAGGCATCGAGTGAGGCCAGACGACTCTATCGTCGCGACGAGGCGTTCGATATCGTGGATATTCATGGTTGAGCGTCACCTTGAAATGCGTTTGATTCGATCAGACGTTCGAGATGATGAATGTCAAAACCGCCCTCAGTGAATCCAGGCTCGAGCATCAGTGTCCGATGTAACGGGATTGAACTGTCGATTCCCGCCACGACTGTTTCGTCTAGCGCCACGCGCATGCGTGCAATGGCTTGTTCGCGCGTTTTCCCGTGAGCGACGAGCTTTGCGATCAGCGAGTCATAGTTCGGCGGAATCGAGTAGCCGGGGTATAGATGAGACTCTACGCGGATGCCGGGGCCGCCCGGTGCGATCCATGTCTCGACTTTTCCTGGTGATGGCGTGAATTTCCAGGGATGCTCCGCAGTAATCCGGCACTCGATCGCGTGTCCTGTGACCTCGATGTCAGACTGTTTGACGGAGAGGGGTGCACCCATGGCTATACGGATCTGCTCAGCCACGATGTCGATGCCGGTTACCATCTCGGTTACCGGGTGTTCGACCTGCACGCGCGTATTCATTTCGATGAAGTAAAACTCGCCGTTCTCGTAGAGAAACTCGAACGTTCCGGCGCCGCGATAGCCAATTCTCAAGCAGGCTTCAGCGCACAGCTGACCGACGCGGCTGATCTCATCGCGATCGATGCCTGGTGCGGGAGACTCTTCGATCACTTTCTGGTGCCGCCGCTGCATGGAACAGTCACGTTCCCCGAGCCATATGGCGTTGCCGTGCATGTCGGCGAGCACCTGGATCTCCACGTGCCGCGGATGCTCCAGGAAGCGCTCGATATAGACTGTGGCGTTGCCGAACGCAGCGGCCGCCTCCTCGCGTGTCAGTGAAACGGCGGAAATGAGGTCCGAAGACGCGCGCACGACCCGCATGCCTCGGCCGCCGCCACCGCCGGCGGCTTTCACGATGAGCGGGTAACCCACTTCGGCGGCGATGCGAGTAACGGTTTCAACATCGGTAGGCAATGGACCGTCCGCCCCAGGCACACACGGTACGCCTGCCTCACGCATGGCTCGCTTGGCGCTGACCTTGTCGCCCATGAGGCGAATGGACGCCGAAGTCGGACCGATGAACGTGAGCCCCGCGCCTTCGACGGCTTCGGCGAAATCCGCGTTTTCCGAAAGGAACCCATAGCCGGGGTGGATAGCGTCCGCGTCAGTCAGTCGTGCCGCGATCAGCAGTTCGCTTTTCTGCAGATAGCTTTGCGCGGATGCGGCGGGGCCGATGCATAGTGCCTTGTCGGCAAGCTGTACGTGTCTAAGGTCGGCGTCGGCCTCGGAATGGACAGCGACGGTCTTGAGGTCGAGAGCACGGCACGCACGCAAAATTCGCAGCGCAATCTCGCCGCGGTTGGCAATCAGTACGGTATTGAACATCTCAGCTCAGCTTTCTATGGGTTCGATGACGAACAGAGGCGTGTTGTGCGCGACAGCGGCGCCGTCCGCGACGAGGACCTCAGTGAGGCGTCCACGCCTGTCGGCCTCCACGGGATTGAGAAGCTTCATCGCTTCCACTAGTCCGAGTGTGTGGCCCTCCTCGACGATGTCGCCCGGCGAGGCGAATATGGGCTGCCCGGGGCCGGGCGTCCGGTAGAAGGTCCCCGTCATTGCAGAACGCACGACATGCCCTGCCGGCGCAGTCGGACACGGTGGCGGCGCGGGCTCGTTGTTCTGGGGGCGCGGCGTGTGGCCCGTATCTGCCAAAACTCGGTCGCGGACAAGCCAGACTCGCTGGCTACCGTTCGAATAGTCGATTTCGCAAAGCGATGAGCGCTCGAGCAGGGCGATGAGTCCATCAATGAGTTCCTGATTCATCGACGCGTCCTTAGCTGAACGACTTGACCACAATGCCTGCGTCTTCCAGGGTACGTCGCACGTTGGCCGCCATTTCGATGGCTCCGGGCGTATCGCTGTGGACGCAGATCGTGTCGATCGGGACTTTCAGCATGCGTCCGGAGATCGTCTCGATTGCACCCTCGCGGACCATCCTCAGCATGCGCGCTGCGGCCTCGTCAGCATCGTGCAGTACGGAACCCGGCACCTTGCGCGGCACGAGATGACCCTCTTCATCGTACGCGCGGTCGGCAAAGACTTCGCTTCGGACTTGCAGGCCGGTCTCCCGGCAGACCTTTTCCATGACCGCACCTGCGAAAGTCATGCAGATGAGTTCTGGATTCACCGCGATGATGGCGCGCGCGATGGCCTTCGCGACGTCCTCGTCAGTTTGGGTGAGGTTTCCGAGTGCGCCGTGCGCCTTGACGTAACTGATGCGGTGACCAGCATAACGCGCGAGCGCTTCCGCCGCGCCGATCTGATAAGCGATCAGACGCTCGATCTCGCCGGTCGTAAATGGGATGATTCGGCGACCGAAGCCCCAAAGGTCGGGGAAGCCCGGATGCGCCCCGACGGCGACGCCGCGCTCCCTGGCGAGCGCAAACGTCCTCGCCATGATTTCGGGATCTCCGGCATGTTGACCGCAGGCTACGTTGGCCGAAGTGACGATATCCAGAATCGCCTCGTCGTCGCCCATCCTGTACGCACCAAAGCCTTCCCCCATATCGGAATTGAGATCGACTTCGACTGGTTTAATCGTGGTGTTCATTTGCGGAATCCTCTCAGCATCTGTTTGATAAAAGGCACGTCAGCCGCGATGTCCCGTCAGCGCGAGTGCAGACCAGATGCGGCTGAGTTCCTGTGCTTGCTCACGCAGTGCGGCGACGGCAATATCGATATCGGTAATCTGGAAGCGAACGCGGCACCCCACCGGTGCCTGCGCGAGTTTCCAGAGATCAGCTTCGATCACCGTCGCGATCTTGGGATAACCGCCGCAAGTGTTTGCTTCGGCAAGCTGAACGATCGGTTGACCGGAAGGCGGAACCTGAACGGTGCCCGGAACGATGCCGTGCGAGAGCAGTTCGATTGGCGCTTCGAGTGGAAGCGTGGAACCGCTCAGACGGTAGCCGACCCGATTGGCGTCCGTGGTAATTTCGTAGTCTGATTCTTCGAACGATTTTCTTGCGCTGGCTGTGAAGAGCCGATATTCAGCGCCTTCGAGCACGCGGACAATCACTTGCCCAGCTGATAGCTCTTGCCAGAACGACGGCAGGTCTTTTGGCACGACGCCGAGTCCACTTGCGCGTCGTTGGGGCACGCTGGGACCCGGACGGCGTTTGAGCGTATCGCCTCGTTTGAGGCCGCGTCCTTCCATGCCGCCGAAGCTTGCCTTGAGATCAGTCGAGCGCGAACCCATAACGGGCTCGACATCGATACCTCCGCCGATCGCAAGGTAGGCGCGCGCACCGCGCCGGGGATGCTCGATGACGACCGTCTGGCCTCCCCGGGCGGAGCGCCCCCACCAGGGGGCAACGAGTTCGTTTTCGACGCGCACCGGACAGTCGGCGCCGGCGACAGCGAAGTCGAGATCTTCGACAAGACGGAAGCGAAACGGAAACAGACTAATTTCAATACCCGCTTCACTAGGTTCGTTGCCGACCATCGCATTGGCGACCGACAGCGCGAGGCTGTCCATCGCGCCGCCGCGACTCAGCCCGTTATCAAGGTATCCACGCCGTCCGAGATCCTGAATGAGATTCGCGGCACCGCTCGATAGAACTTCAATCACAGCTCGACCCTCTTTACGGAAAATTGAACCCGGTCGCCGGGTGCCAGCAGACACGCTTCACGCCGGTCCAGCTGGAACATTTCAATGTCGGTTTTTCCGATGAGGTGCCATCCGGACGGCGCAGTGCACGGCATGACGCCAGCCTGCGTGCCGCCGACGATCACCGTGCCTGCGGGCACTTTCATCCGCGGAACCTTTCTTCGCGGTACATGCAGTTCCGCGGGCAGGCCAGCCATGTAGGCAAAGCCTGGCATTGAGCCGATGCAGGCAACGGTGTAGACCGCGCTGGAATGTCGCCGCACATACTCCCTGACATCGAGAGAAGTGTTCGCCGCTAGCTGCGAGAGGTCTTCTCCAGCCTGACCGCCGTAGACCACAGGGATTTCAATTTCACGTCCAGCGTGCTGGGATGGCTCGACAGTCTCCCACAGGCGCAGCAGCAGCGCACCGGCGTCGTACGGATGGGTTTGCAACGGGTCGAAGACAAAGAGCAGGTTGTTTACGCCGAGCACCACTTCGTGTGGTGAACCATTCCCAAACGATTCGTGAATTCGCCGGCCTAGTGCGATGAGGCGCTGTTGCAGTTCGGCGTCAAATGAGCCGTTTGCCGGATCGAACAATACTGCTCCTGCGCCGGCCGCATGGATGCGCGGCTTCGTTTTGGATAGCGTTTGCGGCTCCAGCAGTTCTACAAAGGAGTTCATACAGCGTTTCTCGTCAGTCAACGTGCAATGCAACGGGAACATGGTGGGGGGCCGGACCGTGTCGAAGCCCGGCAGGCGTCATTCGGCAAGCGGCTTTCCTGCCGTTTCTTTTGCAGCGAGCAGCGCAATTAAGGTGATCACCAGTCCACTGGCGATATAGAGGCAGATCAACGTCGTCGACTGGTATGCCTTGTAGAGGCTGGCAAAAACAAGAGGCCCAAACGCTCCGCCAATGATTCCGCCAAGCGTTGCCGAAAGGGAGGCGCCTGCGTAGCGGACTCGGGTCGGGAATTGCTCGGTGACGAAAGCAGCTTGCGGGCCATACATCATGGCCTGAAAGAGCATGCCAACGACGACGGCTACGCAGATGTTGACCGCCTGGCAAGTCCCCATGAGGTAGAAGTAGGCAAACGCCCAGAGAATGGAGAGGACGGCCCCCGCGCCATAGACGACACGTCGCCCCAGGCGATCGGACAGCCCGCCAAAGAGCGGAACGCAGAAGGCATGAAGCGCCGCGCCGAGCATCGTCGCCAGCAGGGCAAGTGAGCGCGGCATATGCAGAACACTTGTGACATAGGTGAGCGTGAAAACGACAAGCAGGCCGTAGACAATGTCGGAACCGATGCGAACGCTTCCGGCGATCAAAAGGCGCCGCCAATGGCCGGAAAAGACTTCCTTGATCGGCATCTCGACCTTGTGGTGGTGGCGCTCGAGTTGCTTGAACAGGGGAGTCTCATCCACGCCGCGGCGCAACCACAGGCCGAACGCCACGAGTACCGCGCTCGCAAGAAAGGGAATGCGCCAACCCCACGACTGGAAAGCGTCGGCTGGTAAAGCTGCCGTGCACACCGTGAGGAAGCCTGCGCCAAGCAGAGTTCCGCACGCAGGTCCAACCTGTGCCCAGGACGCGTTCCTGCCACGCTGCTTCTCGTCCCCGTGCTCCATGGACAGGAGCACCGCACCGGCCCATTCGCCGCCGATGGCCGCGCCCTGGAGGAAGCGCAGCGTCACGAGCAGGACAGGACTCCAGACGCCCCACACCTGGTAGGTGGGCAAGAGTCCCATCAAACCCGTCGCGGTGCCCATCATCACGAGGGTAGCGACGAGCACGAAGCGGCGTCCTAGCTTGTCACCGAGATGACCGAAGATAACGCCACCAAAGGGGCGCGAAAGATATCCTACGGCGTACGTGGAAAACGCCAGGATAGTACCCGAGAGCGGGTCGAACGACGGGAAGAACACGGCATTGAAGACCAGCGCGGCCATCAGGTTATAGACCGTGAAGTCAAACCATTCGAGCGTGGTGCCGATCGAGCTCGCAGCCGCGAGTCTTGCCATCGGCGGCCGGCTTTGCGGCGTGTCATTCAGTTCGACGGATGATTGCTGGTTCAGGGTCGATGCATTGTCCATCACGAGCACTCCCGCGATTCGAGGTTCCATGCAAGCGCATAACGTGCGGCGGCGGTCGGCGCGCATGGGAGGTTGTCAATGGCTTCAGATAGCGCGGATTCGCTTGACCGCGTGCTGCTGCTTTCGATGATGAATATGGGTGCGATCCGGCGTGTGGAGAGGTCTTCGAGTGGCAGTGGACGGCTCAAGGTGTCATCCGGAGTCAGTAGGTATGAGCGGACGAAGCCGGGCTGCTGTGCAAGTGCTTCGCCTACCGCGGCACATCTCTCGCTCAACCGCCCCGGTGTCTCGGTAACAAGCAGGGCCAAGACGGCAACGAATCCGCCATTGCCTTTTCCCACTTCCGCACTGAGTTCTCCGATCCGACGTGTAGGCGCGAGCATCTTCGGCAACACCTTTTGCGACCACGGTGTTTGATTCTTGAAGGCGTGTGCGTATTCGGGGGAATCGAACGCCTCGATCGACCCTGCCCAGTACAGCGCGAGATATTTCGGTCCGCCATCGACTGCGACGTATCGCGAAGCAGCAATCACACCATTCATCCGCACGCGATCTTCAAGGTGCTCACGGTCGTACCACTCGTTGAAATCCTCTTCATCTTCGCGTCCCACATCCGCCGCCACAAACAACATCCCACGTCGGCCTGTTTTCATCTGTCGCCTCTGCTCCACTTGTTGGATGTCCGATCGTCCCAACCCAAAAAGGGCTGGGCAAACGGGTTTTTCTTGGGCGCTTTGATAGATTTTTCTTTTCAGGCAAGCTATGACGGCGCCGCAACGAATTGGGGTGCGAGCGGGCTGCATGGATGCTTCGGGAAAGCCCTAACGTAAATTCGGATGAACAAGACGCATGAACACACGATTTCTTGAGAGTTTCCTGCTTGTGGTTCAACTGGGGAGCTTTCGTGCCGCTGCAGACCAACTGCATGTGACGCAAGCAGCCATCTCGAACCGCATCGCCGCGCTGGAAGAGGAGATCGGCGCGCGCGTCTTCATACGCGGCCCCGGGGATCTGCGGTTGACGCCGGTGGGTTTACGGCTAATAGGCTACGGCGAACGCATGCTTGAACTGCAGAGCGAAGTCATGCAGCTTGGCCAGACTGATCAGAAGCTGCTGGGCGGTGTGCGGATAGGGGCGATCGACACGATTGTCCACACGTGGCTGGTCGATTTTGTTCAGCATCTCCAGTCTTCATATCCCGGCATCGAGGTACAGCTGAGTGCCGAATCGACCGAACGTTTGAACAGGAGTCTGCGAGACGGCGAGGTGGATATCGCGCTACAAACTGATCAGATGATAGGCGAGGGCATCGTCAGCAGAATCTGCCTTCCAATGGCGATGGGTTGGGTCGGGCGCGCCGGAGAGTGGCCAGAGTCGCGCTCTGATCTGCGTGCAATGCTCTCGGGACCCGTTGTCACGATGAGCCGTGGCTCCCAGCCTTATCTCGTGCTGAAGGACGTCTACAAGCGTGTTGGGATCCCGATGGGAAAGGTCCATTGCGTCAATTCCATTTCGGCAATCATACGGCTCGTCAAATGTGGTCTCGGCAACGCCTTGATTCCGCTTCCGCCGGTCAAGGATCAGGTTGATCGTGGCGAGCTCGAGATCATTCACTTCGACATGCCATTGCAGCCACAGGGGCTCGTTGTGAGCTACCTCGAGAGCCGGGCATCGGAGGCGATCCGTTTCGTAGCCGAACTGGCCTGCCAGGAGGCCGATCGGTTCATGCGCTCGATGCCGCCTCCGTTTGCACCGGAATAGAACACCATTGCGCGACAGACAGCGCGCTTCTCAACGTCCTGTCTGTCGAGTCTTGCGATTCTTCAGCCAGGCGACCACTTCGTCGACGAGAGGGTGATGGCGTTGCGTGTTCCAAAGCAACGCGGCGGTCACCACCTCGATCTTCTCCTTGAGTGGCCGCACGACCACATTCTCCGGAGCCAGCTTGCGCATCGACGAAGGAACCAGCGCTACACCCTGCCCACACCCGACATAGGCGATCTGCGACGTGACCGAACGCACTTCGTGCGTCACGCGCGGCGTCAAGCCGTGTGCACGGCAAACCGACGTCAACAGGTCGAAGTACATTGGGCTGACCTGCCGGGCCGACATCACGAGTTGCTCGTCGGCCAGCGATTGCAGCCGCACTCTGGGCAACGCGGATAACGCGTGCTCTCTGGGGAGCGCAACTGCCAGCCGGTCCCGTGCGAGGGGCATGGTTGCGATTCCGCTGCCGACTTCTCCATCGACACGGACGAAGGCCAGGTCGAGTTCCCCCGCCTCCAGTGCAGGAATCGCGTCGACGCTGTCGATTTCGCTGACGAAAACCGTCAGGTGCGGATGAGCCAGCTTCAGTGCGTTCAGCACTGGAGGCACCGTTTCCAGCATCGCGGAGGTGATCGCGCCAACGTGTAACACGCCGGATTGACCTGCAGCAACCTCACGGACGACTCGCTCGAGTCGCTCGACCTGGCCCGCGAACTGCCGCACGGCGGGGAGGATCGCTGCACCTGCGGGGCTGAGTTGCGTACCCCGGCGAGAGCGATTGAACAACTGCAGTTTCAGCGACTGCTCCAGAACCTTGATCTGCTCGGTCAACGGCGGCTGCGACATATTCAGGCGCTGGGCGGCCCGGCCGAAGTGCTGTTCTTCGGCTACCGCGAGAAACATCCATAGCTGACGTATCAGCCTGAAGTCGATCGTATTACTCATACTGAACTTACTCCTTGGGACTCGCATTGCGGTGTCCAGGCGCACCACTAGCGGTCGCTAGTATCGGGCTACCGGTCAGAATTTTCCGAGTTCCGCTGATCTGCACAGCGTATCAGACAGATACGAAATACAAAATTTACATACCAGACGCAAGCGGTGACGATGGCTACACCTGTCAACGGACCTCACCGCCATGAACCCGATTTCGCTCCTCGACCGTCTCGCCGCGCTCGATACAAACACGATCTCCGACGCACTCGACTTCCTCGGCCTGGCTGGCGCGACCTATGGCCTGCGCCCACTCTGGGATTGCCCCAAGATCGTCGGTCGCGCCAGCACGATCCAGCTTGGCCCGAAGACCGATGCCAAACCGACAGTGCATTTGATTTCCCCGGTGATTGACGCAGTGACGGCAGATGACCGCGTGCTGGTGATCGCGGGCGGCGTCGACGGCATTTCCTGCTGGGGCGACATCCTCGCTAACGCTGCGACGGCGAAGCAGATTCGCGGCTCGGTCATCGACGGCCTGAGCCGGGATATCGAAGGTAGCGAGTCGATCGGTTATCCGGTCTACGGTCGTGGCATCACGATGATCAGCGCGCGCAATCGGGTGATTCAGATCGATTCGGGCAAGCCTGTCCAGATGGCCGGCGTCACGGTGCGCGAAGACGATTTTGTGATCGCCGACCGCTGCGGCACGGTCTTTGTGCCCGCCGATCGCATTGACGAAGTGCTCGATCTGGGCGAGCGCATCGCACGGCGCCAGGACGGCATGGTGGCCGCAGTGCGCGCCGGCCGGTCAGTTGCCGAAGTGATGCACGACAAGGAATTCGAGGCCATTCCGGTCCGCTAATCAGAAAATTCTCTTTCGGAGCTTTACAAATGACGAATCCCCTGAAGGCGAGCGCCGAAGACCAGGAACTGGTTGCGCTGTTTGCTGGTCTCGATACCCCCGGCGTGTCGGACGCCATGGACAAGCTGGGTCTGCATGGTCAGGCCCTCGGCATCATGCCGCTCGCCGATTGTACGAAGGTCGTCGTGGGGCCGGCGTTCACGGTGAAGTATGTGCCGGCCAGCGCGCCGCCGGGCACCGTCGGTGACTTCATCGATGACGTCGCGCAAGGTGATGTGGTTGTCATCGACAACGATGGCCGTACAGATTGCACTGTCTGGGGCGACATCATGACTCAGTACGCAGGACTGCGCGGCATTGCGGGGACGGTGATCGATGGAGTCTGCCGCGACGTGAACAAGGCGCTCGGCGACAACTACCCGCTGTTCACGGCGGGGCGCTTCATGCGCACCGGCAAGGATCGTGTACAGGTCGAATCGGTGAACACGACGGTCGGCATCGGCACCGTGCGTGTAGCCGCCCGCGACATCGTCGTGGCGGATGCCAATGGTGTCGTCGTCGTACCGCGAGGCCGCGCCCGCGAAGTGGCGCAGGTCGCTCGCCAGATCGAAGAAGTCGAATCGCGCATCCGCGAACAGATTGCACAGGGCAAGACGCTGGGCGACGCGCGCTCGGCGCTCGGTTACCACACACTGCAAAGCAAGGCCTGAATCATGAACCCGTCAAAGACCTATGATGCGGCGCTGCTGGAACAGGCCCGAAAACTTGGCACCTCGACACTGTATGAAGCGTCGGGAATTTTCACCAGTTCGGTCGATCCGCTCATTCGCACCGTGTGGCCGGGCGCGTCGGTCGCAGGTCCGGCATATCCGCTCGAGTGTTCTCCCGGTGACAATCTGTCCATCCATATCGCAATGGAGCGGGTGCCGCGTGGCAGCGTACTCGTCATATCGACCGGTAGCTTTGTTGCTGGCTACTGGGGTGAGGTGCTGACGGTCGCCGCCGAGGCCGCCGGCGTGGCAGGTCTCGTTATCGACGGTGGCGTTCGCGATATCGCCGCGCTTACCGCGCGACGGTTCCCGGTGTTCACGCGTGGCATTTCCATGCGTGGCACGATCAAGGCCAGCGCGCCGTCCGTGGGGGAGCCGATCAGCTTCACCGGCACACCGGTGGCGGCTGGAGATCTGGTGGTCGCGGACGACGATGGTGTCCTGATCATTCCAGCGACCCGCGTCGAGTTCACCTTGACCCAAGGTCAAGCGCGCGCCGACAAGGAAGCCACGATGATGGAAGCGCTGACTAAGGGGCAGTCCACCCTGGAACTGATGGGTCTAACGAGTTGGAGGAACGCCTGATGACTGCGGCAGCCTATGGGTTGAATCGATTTCTGGCGGCAGCCAGGCCCTCAGCCACCTATCGCGTGATGGATCGCGTCGCGGTACGGCGCGCGAGCGGCGCACAGGTGATTTCGCTTAGTGCCGGCGAGCCGGATTTCGACACGCCGGAGCACGTGCGGGAGGCGGGGATCGCGGCCATTCGCGCAGGGCATACCCGTTATACCCAGGTGGCGGGCCTGCGAGCACTGCGCGAGGCGATCGCGGCGAAATTCCAGCGCGAGAACGGCCTTGACGTGGACTGGCGTAACACGCTGGTGTGCAGCGGTGGCAAGCAGGTGATCTTCAACGCGCTTGCCGCAACGCTTAACGAGGGCGACGAGGTCATCGTGCCCGCGCCGTACTGGGTTAGTTATCCCGAGATCGTGCAGCTGTGCGGCGGCAAGTCGGTAGTCGTCGCGTGCGGCAGCGACAGTGGCTTCAAGCTCACACCGCACGCGCTTGAGGCCGCGATCACGCCGAATACGCGCTGGCTCATCCTGAACTCGCCGTCGAACCCGACGGGTGCCGTCTATAGCCGCGCTGAGCTACAGGCGCTGGCCGAGGTGTTGCTCGCGCACCCACAGGTGCTGGTCCTATCTGATGATATCTACGAGCATCTGATTTTCGACGGCATCGAGTTTTTCACGATCGCCCAGGTTGAGCAGAGACTACGCGATCGCGTCCTGACGATGAATGGGGTGTCTAAGGCGTACGCGATGACGGGCTGGCGTATCGGATTCGGCACCGGCCCTGGCTGGCTGATCGAAGCGATGGAGAAGCTACAGGGGCAGCAGACTTCGGGAGCTTCGACGATTTCTCAGTATGCCGCGCTCGCCGCGTTGACGGGCCCGCAGGATTTCATCGTGCAATCACGCGTAGCGTTCCAGCGTCGGCGCGATTCCGTGGTCGAGCAGCTCAATCAGGCCCCCGGACTGCATTGCGAAGTTCCACAAGGCGCGTTCTATGCTTTCGCATCGTGCGAAGGCCTGATAGGGAAGACGACGTCGGCGGGTACGCACCTGGACAGCGACGAGGCCGTGGTGAATGCGCTGCTCGACGAGGCCGGCGTAGCAACCGTACACGGAAGCGCGTTCGGACTTGGGCCGTATATCCGTATTGCCTACGCGCTGGATGACGCGTCTCTGTCGCGCGCATGCGGAGCCGTAGGGGACTTCTGCAAGACGCTGACGAATTGAACCACGCCGTAACAATCCCCGGTCTCGATTGACAGGATGCGTCAAGTCCGGGGGAAAACGTTCCTTATTTGGAGAAAAAATTCCATGCGCCTTGAGTTTACCAGGCCTCGGTTCTCGTTCACCCTCGACGGCACGGCCGTCGATGTGTCAGCCATTCAGCGCGATGGCGACAAGGCGCCGATCGTATTCCTGCACGGATTCGGTTCTACGAAAGAAGACTACGCCGATATTGTGCGTCATGAGCACTTCGATGGGCATCCGTTCGTCGCATATGACGCCCCGGGCTGCGGCGAAACTGTTTGTACCGATCTCTCGAAGGTCAGCATTCCGTTCCTTGTGGAAACGGCGCTGACCGTGCTCGAGTTCGTGGCGTTTGATCGTTTCCATCTCGTCGGGCATTCGATGGGCGGGCTGACTGCCTTGATGCTCGCCCACCGATTTCCGCAGCGGGTGCTCAGCTTTACGGACATCGAGGGAAACATTGCGCCCGAAGACTGTTTTCTCAGCCGACAGATCGTCGAACACCCGCGCGAAGACGCCAACCGCTTCTTCGACGACTTCATCGAGCGAACCCGTCATGCCCCCGCCTATGCAAGCGCGTTGTATGCGGCGAGTCTGCGTCACAAGGTTCGGGCGGAGGCAGTGGGTGGCATTTTTCGATCGATGGTCGACCTGTCTGACAATGCAGACTTGATGGGCAAATTCCTCAGTCTTCCGTTTCCGAGAATGTTCATGTACGGCGAGCAAAATGCGTCGCTGTCCTACCTGAAGCATATCCAGGAGCAGGGTGTAGAACTGGCCGAAATCCCGGATTGCGGCCACTTCCCGATGTATTCGAATCCGGTGCTGATGTGGAATGCTATCGCGGGATTTCATGCACGTGCGGGTTGATTTGCCTTGCTGATGATACGGCCCAGTGACGCAGTCGTCGATATGACGACGGCTTTGCAAGCGTCCGACCGCGGAAGCTCGATTGTCGAGCTTCTTAACAGGCGGGAGACGGTGTCAGTTGCAAGACTGATGGCGGAGACAATATTGAACATGAACAAACAGAAAAGAGCACCAGTTGTGCAGGGTAACGATGAGGTCAGCCGCAAAGACTGGCTGGAATCTCACGAATCCGGATATCACAGACACTGGGCAAGCGCCAGATTCAGATGATCGCGATTGGCGGGGCTATCGGGACGGGCCTCTTTCTCGGAGCAGGCGCTCGCCTGCAGGCAGCGGGGCCGTCTCTTGCAATCGTCTATCTCGTGTGCGGAGTGTTTTCCTTTTTTATCCTGCGCGCGCTCGGCGAACTGGTGATGCATCGCCCGAGCAGTGGCAGCTTCGTGTCATGCCCGTGAATTCCTCGGTGAGAAAGCATCCTTCGTGGCTGGCTGGATGTATTTCCTCAACTGGGCTATGACCGGCATTGTCGATATCACTGCGGTTGCGTTATACATGCACTATTGGGGTGCATTCGGCGCAGTGCCGCAATGGGTATTCGCGCTGATCGCGCTTCTCATCGTAAAAAATGCGAATCTTGGCACCTATGGCACGGTGTTGCGTCGGTTTGGATTTTCAGGTTTTGTTATATTTCAACGGGGAAGGCGGCCGAGTTATCCACAGGATATGGCCGTTTTAACAAGTTCCCCGTTGCGCATCGCCAACCGGGACTGTTGTTGCGCCGAGTATTACCAGACGACGCAACACGATACTCACCAAGAGCGATCAATGACGGCCGTCGTGTTGCGCACGATCTAGCTGGTTTGCGATCTGGGGCCGACGCCGAGTTGCCACAGCATGTCGATGTTTTTCAGGTACAGGGCAACTTTCTCGGGCGGAGCGTGGATGATCGCATGCCCATCTTCACCAACGCCGGCCACGTGTGCGGTCCACGGGTCTTCCAGGCATTGGCACATGTCGCTGATGTCGTCGCGATACTGCTGCAGCTTTTCCGGATCCCAATCGCTTACCAGATCGGACGCCAGGAGAATCGTTAGCGTGCCTTTCCGCTCACCGATATACCGCACGGGGGAGAGTAGCCCGCCGACGTAAAGCATCATGACGGCGTCGATCACGCGGTCGTCGTGATCTTCATCCCAGATGACCGCGAAGTCGAGGAAGGCGCACCGGTCGATTCTGTTCAGGAACTCGTCGTGCCATACCGGCACCCGAAGCACCGAGTAGTGGGTTCCGCGACCCAGGTTGCCGACTGGGCGGGTTTCATCGTGTAGCGTCTGGAAGAACGGGCAATAGGACATCAAACGCTCCTTTCGGGAGAGAAGCGGCTTCCGCCGCGGAACCTCAGCCATTTCGTAGCTGGGGTGTCGAGCAAACACTATCACACCGCTGGGATGGTCATCGTCGCTTTGTGTCTGCGCGGCGTTCTGATTCGGCCGGCGGCATCGCCGATACCGGCGCAGCAGGTATCGCGCCGAGGGCGGCGAGCTTGTCGCGCGCCTCCCGATGGTGCTCATAGAATTTCGCCCACTTGCTGAAGCCACCGAGTTCGCCGACAGCACGCAGCATGGCGAGGTGAGAGGCGGTAAGCAACTGCACGGTAGCTTCGAGCTCTGCGATGCGCATGTCCTTGTCGGCCAGCGACGCAGCCGTGTCGGCGCCGGAACGTTTCGCGATCCGGCCGCGCCAGCGCCTGTACGCTGACTGCCGCTGCTGATACTCGGCAAGCAGGCGACTGCGAGACTCGCTGCGGGTAATAGACGATGCCGCATTGATGGTCGGATGCAACCGGGCAACAGCGCGCGCCGTAATGTCTTCGTCTTCAGCCAGCAGCGTCTCAAGAATCTCGCGCATCTGCTCGTCGCCGTGCAATATCGATTCGCCGGGTTCAGTCATCAAGTACTCCTCGTTGTGGCGGTATGGAGAGGTCGATGCCTTCCGGGAAGGGGTGTTTGCCAGGTGGCGTCGCGAGCAGCTTCTGAACACCGGCCAGCCGCTTTTCGGCGTGCTCAAGCTGGTTCTTCCAGCCGAAGCTCGTTGAGGGGCGGCCCTTGATCGTTTCCAGCGCCAGCTTAAGCTTGCCTTCGAGACGGACGAGGTTCTGCCGGTGCTCCGGGAGGTCGGTTGCCGAGAGATGACGACAGTCGGCGAAGCACTCGAGATGTCTGGGGCAAGGGTCGACTGTGAACGAGTTCAGGCAGTGCCCATAGGGTGTGGCATGGAATCCGTCAGCTTCAGCACGCAGGTATTCGTACGCGGCCATGTCGCCTTCAGCGACCTGGATGCGCCGGAACGCATCAACGACCGGCCCAGAAGCCTTGCGAACCTTGATGAGCTTCGCCACCGTGGTGGCTTTCTCACCCAGCATTAATTCGATATCCTGTGGAATTTCAATATGATCAAGATCCTCGGCAAGACTACGATGGTCGTACTCGTAACTCTGTGCGACGCTGCGTCGATTGAACCGCTTCGAGATGATCGTGTCGGCAACGCCCAAACGGAACAACTCGGTATTCTGCAGATGGCGCAGCATATGTGATTCCAGCTTCAATGTCCGGTCATCATCGTTCTGACCGTACTTCTCGAAGAGCGATGGGAGTTTCCTGTCGTCCCCAAGTGCAAGCCCGATGAACCAGGGGTCTGGCCGATTGACTGCCATGTAGCGAGTCACATCGCACAGACCATCATTGCGTTCTTCCGTGAGCGCGCGCTTGGGCTGTACAAACAGGAATTCCCACGGTTGAACCACACCAGATGCCAGAGGTAAAGGAGCGAGGTCGGATACCTTCGTTGGTATCGTACGCCTGATATGCTCTTCGAGTTCGCGGACGTGGAGATACGTTGTATGCCAGTCCATCCGTTCGGCGAGATCAATCGGTGAACCGTCGCCATGCCGGAAACGAAGGTACGTCTCGCCATTGCACATCGCTGTCTTCAGGCGATTTCCGAACATGTAGACAGCCATGTCGAGGGTGCGATTGCCGCCGCGCCAACGGTCGTGCTGATACTCATGCAAGTCATCAAGGACGGCGGGATCGAACCCAGCCCGATAGCGTTCGATGAATGCTCCTCTCTCAATTTTCAACCAGAACGGGTTGCCCGTGAGGCGAGGGTAGATTTCGGTCACAGGTACGACGGTGTCGGGCGGGTACCAAGGCAGCAGCCGTCCCGTTTCACATTGCAACTTCAACGTGGTGCGCAGGGGCTCCGTAATCGTCGCTACGTGGTCGAGGGTCTGAGTCAGCAGCGTACGGAACATCTCCGGTACCGGCTGGGTGCCCTCGCACAGGACGCGGCTGTCGGCCTCGCCGTCCTGCTGCTTCTCTGCGAAGTGGCGGATCATCAAGGACGTCGAGATTCCGCCAGACCGTCCGGCTGGCCGCCCCTTCGAATCCAGGTACGTTCGCTCCCGCTTCCAGTCGAGCGGCAGCAGCGCGACTTCGCCTGCGCGCATCCCGGTCACGATCAGGACTCGCATGGCTGCGAAGCGCACGGCGTCGATGAACGTCTGCGGCTTCTCTGTCATCACGATACGTGTCAGTTCCCAGAACGCGCGTCGCTCAGGCAGACGTTCGTTGCGTTTGCGAGCCTCCAGATCGTCGCGGAGTCTTTCCTGCGACCAAAGATGTTTTGCCTTGATCGCACTTTTGCTTTTCATCCGCGGAACAGCGAGCGCAGGATACAACGGCCCCGCGTCGCAGATGTGTTGCGCGTCGAGCACGACCCTGACGATACCAACAACCAAGTCCCCCAGCTTCCCCGAGAGCTGGACAGCCTTGCCAATGCGAACAGCAACGTGGAGGTCGTCAACGGTTAGCGACCAAGGCTCCTTGTCCGCGCATGTTGCAATAAGTCGCAGGGGACGCGCGACGCATGCAGCTACATGTTCGGTCGTGTTACGCCTGAACAGTAGCTGCTCTGCGACCGCCGCCTTGACCAGATCCTGCCATGCGTCCGACAGCGGCTTCTTTTCTACCGGCACCAACCCTCGCGCTGCACGCTCCGCATTCACGAGTGCCAGTGCCTTTGTCTCCGCGCCAAGATCTCGCAGATAGTGAGTTTTTGGCGGCACATCGCCGGCGGCAGCGGTAAGATTCCATCCCCGCCCGTCCCGGGCAGCTCCCGTTTCGTCCAGGGGCATTTCCCAGCGCAGCCCTCTTTCGGACGCGAGCGTCTTGCCCAGCTCGATATACGCAAGGTAGTGACGATTCATCGGCTCTCGTCCTCAAGCTCGCCAATGACCATCTGGATTTCGGCGATCGTGCGCTGCAACTGGAGATAGGTCGGAGATTGGGCGTCGCCACGCGAGCTTTGCTCGAAGAACATGACCACCTCGCGCATCGAGGCCAGCACGCTCTCATGCATTGCCCTGTCATGCAAGGGCATGAACTTCCTGCAGCCGTAGCATGACGTCACCGGGTTGTAGGGGCACGCTGGCTGTCCCGACGTGCAGCCGCCGATACCTGCGATCGGGATGCCGTGAGGCACACCGGCGATTTGCTGCTCACCCTTGAGCAAGGTGAGCTCTTCCGGGGAGATGAACCGGTCGTGCGCGAACTTTGCGACGCGTCGATAGACATCCGATGCACCCAGCGCCCGGTTGACACGCTCCGCGTGGGAGGCTGAAGTCCTGAAGTAGACCAATCCGGTCTGCACGTATGAATGCCCCAGGAACTCGGCAAGTTCTTCGTGGCTCGCGCCCGCGTCAACCAGCCTCTGGGCTGCCGTATGTCGCAGGTCCGTGGCCGTGCCAAGCTCTTCCGAACCGATCAATTTCCTCACGAGAGAGGCGATTCGCGATCCCGTTTCGTAGTTCGACCGGACAGGGAAGAGACGCCCGGAATTCGCATCGTCCCTGGCAGTCCATCGCGCGTCGATGGCAACGAAGATCGGAGCCCATTCGCGCTTGACCCGGCGCGTCAGCGGTTTTTTCTTCGAGCCGTTGCGCTGCTTGGCCATGTGGAAGGTCAGGTGAACCGTGGGCAGTCCCTCCGGGGTATCCTCCCAGATCCGCACATTTCTCCTGGCGAGCATCGCTATCTGGATCGGACGCATACCGAACTGGTACGCGCACAGCAACATGCCCGCGTCGCAAATGTCGTCGAATGATACCGATGGCACCGATGATACGGCGAGAGTGGCGGCCATTTCGTCCAGATATCGCACGATTGCAGCTTCTTCGTCGGCGCCGAGAAATACGTCTCCCGAGCGGACGCCAGCGTGCGCGTCACGGGTAGGCAAGGGTAGAGCCGTGTGAAGGTAGGCGCGGTATTCGACTGACCATCCAAACAGGCGATACGTACATAGCAGATGGAGCAAGCACTTCGCGCACAGATACACGTGCACAGGCATGCACCGGGCTCGCAAGGCGGCCCAGACAGGACCGATACCAGCGGGGCCCGCACGCAAGAGGGCTACCACGTCAGCTGCGTTCAGGTGATGGGCATAGGAGACGTAAAGCGCGGCCGTTGCAACGCTCAGGTCCTGCCCGAGAATGGCAATAAAGACGTGCTTGAAGACGAATGCACGTTGCGCATCCAGCCGCGAGAAGTCAACGTTGACGCGATTGCCGTTAATCAGCAATTCGAACACTGGCTGCTCGAGCGGAGCCCGGATGGAACGGGGCCGGTCGTTGAAGTCGTCGTAGTAACGGATGACTGGTGGCAGGTCCGGCAGTTCCGCGCAAAGTATCTCGATGACGTCATCCGCCTCTTGCCCCTGGAACGAGCTTTTTGTTGCCGGAAACCTGCTCATCTAGTGCCCCTTGGGAAGCGCGCGCAACAAGGCTATGCGGTCGTCGAACGCGTCGTTCCACACGCCAGCCAGGCGATCTTCGAATACTGCCCGCGCATACCGCGATGGCATCGAGGATGTCTTGGACCAGCCGAAGAAGGTGCGCAGTTTCTGGATCGCTTCGTCCATCGCATCGCCTTGTTCGAGCAGCTGATGGAGCCGCACGGCAGCAGACGTGTGGCGAAGATCGTGCGGAGTGACAGATTCCTTGCCCGTGCGTTCTTTCAGTTCCTTCAGGACAGGCGCAGGCAAGCAACGTGAGACCTGCGCAAACATCTTTGTCAATGCCTCCGTCGACAGCGGCAAGCCAGCCTGGGAGTTGAGCAGAAACGAATGCTGCGGTCGGCCACGATAGTTTTCCGCGTACGATTGCACCAAGCTCGCGGTCAATTCACTGACCGGAACCTGACGGATCGAATGCGCGGTCTTGATGCCAGGTTTCGAGTAACGCGGGTCATCGTTCAGGTCCTCGTACTCGTTTTCCTGAACGTTGAGCCAGTATCGCGTTCGGCCTTGCCTGTCGTCGTAGGCACTCTTTATCGCGTCGACAGGTAACAGCAGGATTTCGCCGCGACGCAGTCCCTGATGCAGCATCAATACAAACGCGATGAAGGCACGCCAGCGGGTCTGCTCACGCGCGAACGGACTCCCGGATGATTCGGGATCCAGAATTTCGTACAGCGCCTTGACCGTGCTCGCCGGCAATGAACGGACGGCCTCGATCGACCTGACTCTGCGAACGTGAAGCTGGCTGTAAAGCGTCGAAAGCCGGGTCAGCTGTTTTTCAATGCGCCGAATTCTGTCGTCAGCAGCCTGACTCCTGGACACCCACGTCACAATTGCTGTGACGAACGCCAAGCCGGTCTGCCAACGCTTTTCATCTATGGCGGTGCCGTCAGGCTGATTGCGGATCGATACGAACCATGACTCAAGAATCTCGGCCAGCACCTCGTCGTTCAGCGTTCCCAGCGCGACGTCCAGCGACGCCTCGCCGCGAAGCTGGTCGGCGTGTTGATACAGGTTTTCGATGTAGCGTAGCGCCTTGACGTGCGTCGAATCGGCCAACTGAGCCGACGACATGGCCGACCAGACTGCAGCCCAGTACCGGGGCAAACCGTATTGATCCACCAGAACCGGGCCTCGCAGCCCAGGCGGCACAGAGGCATCTGACAGTCGTATAAGCATTCGTGCGTCCGCTCAATTGCGCAACGCCAAAAGATACCATTTATCAGATGTATGTTGTGGTCATAAGACCCTGAAATGCCGCCGAGCCGCAACGGCTGTAAACATACTAGCTAATGCGATAAATAAGCTTATGTTAGATTAAATAGGAATCTTGATTATTAGCAGCCTTTCATCTGTGATCACGTTGGCCGGGGCGATCGAGGAGGTTCCGGGTTGCGCGCTTGTCGGACACGGGCAGCAACCGATGCTGGAAGCGGGATCCAATCTGCCAAAAAAATCGCAGTTTCTACGTAGAAATATATTTGCCTCCCCTGCAAGGCAGTGGTCACCGCTGCCCTCAAATCTCAACCCGAAGAGGCTGGGTTTCAACAGGAACAGTTATATCTGGCGCGTACGAGCCAGAGCCGCTTTTTCGCGCTCGCGAGCAACCGAGTCCAGCCTTCCTCTGTACTATTCCAGACGAGAGTGAAACGAGAACGTTTTTACAGACAAGCAAGTTTACAAAATTTTAATAGAAACGGGGTCAAATGTGCTGGGGCGCGTCGCCGCGATAATCCGCTCAATCATCAGAAAATGATGGGGACGGGACGAGGCGGCGAGTCGAGTTGACGGATCAGCAGACGTACTGTGCATTACGGATCGAGCTGTACGTTATTTGCTTTGTGTACGGCGAAAACGTACAGACTAAAACTAACGTACGACAACGCCAGATTCCCGATTTTCAGCAGCGTCCGGTGAGGCGGGCGATCCTGTGTACGATCTCCGCTCACCGCACGCTAATTATCGACTAGGTGCGAATGACGTACGCGCAGTGCGTGGGACAACGCAGCCCTTTGGGGCTTCACTCTGTAGAAAGACAGAGCGGGCGTTGATGGTATTCGAAGAGTTGTCTTATAACTATATTTTTCCCGTGTCCGGCCTTTCGTGTCAAACAGGCTCGCCCACATTCTCAATTCCAGCAGAGGAACTTCGAGATGGTCATGTTGAATGAGCGTCGTCGCCGCCTGGAAACAATACGGACCATATTCGAACAGGGCGATTGGCTGACCGCAGAGCAGATCAACTCACGGCAAAAGCGGCCGCCTGTGAGCAAGTCGCAGCCGGCGACCGACTGGATGCGAAGGGGGCTTATCTATAGCGTAACGGTCGAAGGTCAGGCGTATTTTGCTGCCTACCAGTTCGACACGGCTTGCCAACCGCAGCCTGTCATCCTCAATATTCTCGCGGCGCTCGGAGCCGTCGCCGACACCTGGAAGATCGCCGCGTGGTTTCACTACCCGAACGGGTGGCTCAGTGACGAGCGGGCGCAGGCGGTTGCTCCAAAGGATGCGTTGTATCGTCCTCAGGAAGTCATTGCGGCAGCGAGACGCTACAGCGGGAGCCATGTCGCGTGAGCGTCGTGACGCTCAATGCAGGTCATATTTGTCGGTAAGACTATCCGCCGGGCTGCGAAAGGGTGTGCATTGCCCGGAGCTTGACCCGTGGTACGCGGATGCCCACCGCATTCTGGCGATGCTGCTCGAAGACGTGGCGACCCACAGGACCTGGTCCGCCATTTGAACGGGTATCGCCGGCTGACTATCTGAGCGTGGCGGGACGTAAGGTGGCTTCGTATGGAAACGTTCAGTCAGGCTTCGCAAGGGCTCGAGATTCATGTGCAGATTATTTCGCTCCCGATTCAGACTGGCCAATGTATCCCGTCGCGTCGTCGACCCAATTGACCTGAGTCTGGCGCGTGAGGCTCCGGCAGCTAAGGACGGCGCCGAGTGGGTGGATGCTATCTTTGGGCGACTCATCCATGGGAGCCCGACATGAATAGCGCACTGACTTCATCGGGGCCAGTAACTGCTGAACCGTACGAGAACTTTGAGCTTGCGATGCCGTCGCTATGGCGACCGGCAGAGAATTGGAGAACTCCATGAGTACTAAGACGACCCTTGCGCGTCACTGCGACGAAGGCGACGACCCGGCTTGGCATCTTTATGAAGAGGTTTTCGAGTCAGTAGTGGTCTAGCTCGAACTTGAGGGCGTCGCCATTGAGATGACGTCTTTCGTCGGCTGCGCGGCTCGGTCACAAACTACGATGATCCAACTGAACCCGTCGAAAAAGACGAATGAGGAGCGGTGAGCGTCAAACCCGGAATGTGTTGCTCGTGGCAACATGTGAGGGATCAGTCAGTCCGGAGATTCCCAACGACGGCACACAATACGGCACCCCCGAAGAGGTCCACGAACGTTTCGCTCGCGGAAAATCTTCCTGCCGAAGCCACGGATCTCGGCATCAAAGTATCGCAAGCAGCCGAGGTGGGATTGGCCAGGGCGGTCACAGACAAGCGAGCCGAGGTTTGGATGGAGCAAAACGCGGATGCAATCGCGAGTTCGAACGAGTACGTGGAAAAGCGCGGCCTGCCGCTGCCCCAGTTTCGGAACTTTTGGTGAGCTGGTTAGCGTATATCCAGGCTCGTCAAGCAACCCATATCTTTGCGACGTGCAAGCTGACGCTATGAGTCACTTAAACGGTGAGGTACGGGTGGCCCACCCAATTCGCGTGGAGCGCTGCTGCCCGTGTGCCGTCTACCTGCAAGGCGGGAACCTGGTTGTCTGGAGCCCAGCAGCGAGCTTGCGAAAATCGCCACGGAGTTTCCAGAAGATCTTTTACGGATGAGAAGCTGTCTCAGGGTCATCGGACGCACAGCGCCAGATGACGTCCTCGTGCTTGCGTGGGCACGGTATTCGGATAGCCTGTGCGCTGGCTGGCTAACGCTGCCAGAGAACGGGACCACGCTGACAAAGATATTGCTGTCTTACCTGCCAGAGGCCTGCGTCCCGACCGGAGATGCGATGCTCACCACCCTCGAGGAAGCTGATGGTGAAACCGGGAATGCTGTCCTCATGTTACCGCTGGATCTGCTGGATCGACTCGGATGGAAAACTGGCGATATGCTTTCACTCAGCGAGGATGCCGGGGGCGGGCTCACATTGCGCCGTGGCTATGGCGAAGACAATGCGACCGGCATCCTTCCCCTCCCTTCAAGAAAACTTGAATCGATCAACTGAGAGACGCGGGAAAGCAATCGGCAACAAATGGCCTCATGAAAAGGTGGAAAATGATCCATCCCCGACCTGCCGATGTCACCTTGAATCAATCGCTAATCCGCCTTGATCAAAGAGGACCAGATTCTCAAGTTCGCGTTCAACTCGCGATTTGGTTTTTTGTACCTCGCTCTCCGATGCCCCCGCCGTGTAGGCGTAGATTAGTAACGTCAACGGATGGACGTCAATATCGTTGGCGATTCCTTCCAACTTGTCGAGCGTCGGGCTTTGTCGGCCCCTTTCGACCGAACTCAAGTATGTCCGACTGGTTGCGGTCATCGATTCCTGGGAAACGGCCCGGTATCGCCGAGCCGCCTTGAGAGCTCTCCCCAAGCCGCTGCGAAGTGACTGATTGCTCACGATGGTCAAATAGGAGCAATGTCATCGGATGCACTTGATTGAGCTACAATCTATAATGTGCAAAATGTAACAAGATCTGGCTCCTCTTGTGCCCGAACGAGACAGACTTCAGCGCCGGCGAGCTGGCATCGCCCTGTATTAGGGTCCTGAAATAGTCCTTCGCGCGGGGAGCATGTGGCGCCATCCGGGCTCGGTCAACATGCACTGGTCGGAGGTGAGGCGTCGATGATCGATACGAGCTTTCACGGTGCGATCGTATTTCCTGTACAGCACGGTGACTTCACCGAAAGGAACACGCGGTACTTCATCGACACCGAGTACACCAGTTTTGGGTCCTGCCAGCTCATCAGCCTCGCTATCGCCGGGGAGAACGGCGACGATTTCTACGGTGAGCGGACCGATTACGATGAGGCGCTATGCAGTGACTTTGTGCATGCGGTGGTGCTGCCCCAACTAGGCCGCATCGAGGGGTGCGCAATGCCATTTGAACAACTGCGTGAAGCCCTGCGCGTGTGGCTCGGAGAAATTTCACCTATGTCGGGGCCGATACTCTGCTACGACCATGAAACGGACTTGAACCTGCTCCGGTTCCTGCTTGCAGCCCCTTTGCCGCGCGGCTGGACGCTCGAAAACATCGCTGGCCGGTGCGATGCCCAGCGGCGTGCGGCGTATTTCGAGCAGCACGGCGGGGAGCACCACGCACTGCACGACGCGCGGGCTAATTTCTACGCCTTCGCCGGCTGAGCGCGGCGTTCTCATCTCGAGCAACGTGGGCAAGACTGAAGGAGCAGAGCGGCGTGATGGGCGGGCTCACATGGAACCGAGCCAGGCATGAGCGATCTGCATATGGTGCAAGGTGTGCATATCCGCAAGAGCGACGCCTCGATGCTTCGGGCGGCCAGAGGGGCTGTATTCGAAGCGAGCGACTGGCTGACCGCGGAGCAGGTCGCCGGGCTCGCGTGCCCGGACGCATCTGGGTCGCCAGTGCGGCCCGATTGCTGGATAGCAGAGGGCCGGATCTTTTCGGTCAGGTACGGACAACACGACTACTTCCCAGCCTACGGTCTGGATCCTGAACGCCAGTATCGACCGGTAGCGGCGCTTGCAGATGTCCTTCGAGTCTTTGACAGCACGAAGGACGGCTGGCACCTCGCGTACTGGTTTGCATCGGTGAACAGGTACCTGGGTGGCAAGCGTCCACTCGATCTGCTTGCAACGGAGCCCGGGCGTGTGATTGCCGCGGCGCAGGTGGAGGCTAGAGGGGTTTGGCATGGCTAGTCGCGACGTCAATACGCAACGAACTTGCATGGGGGTTGCGTCCGCCGGCCGGTGGGAGGGAAGGGGATATTCGCGAGAGAGGCTGCACGCGCGCATGGAGTCAGCTGCACGCGTTACTGGCTGCCTGCATCAATCTTTGAGGCGTCGGCTGGGCAGGTGAGGCATGTGCGTCGCCCGATCTATGGCGGAGGAGAGCGTTGCGCACTGCGGTCACGGTCGATGACCGACTGCGTGGAAGGCGCTGCGCAGTCTCGATATGTTTCGGTCACCATCAGCCACCGCCGAGCGGGAGGACAGGATGATAGATGCCAATGAAGAATCGGAGCGAGGCGATCCCGAGCTCGTGCTGGGACGGATCCCGGCGCGGTCCGGTCAGCCAGCCGCTGAAGGGAGTCTCGCTGGGCTGGGGGGACGGGTCGTCGTGTATACGAGGATGCAACCGACGTGTTTGAAAGTGCCGTGCCCGGCGTTCAGTGGCTGCGGACGCGAAACCAGACTCTGGGACCGGCGAGACAGTTGATTTGCTGTCGGATGCAGACGGGGTGGACCGGGTCCAAACGACGCTCGCACGCATCCGCCATGGGACAGGAGTGTAGGCCTCACTGGGTCAGGATGGACAGGAGCGTAGATGGCTAAAAGCAAGCCCCCTGAGCGGGAAGCTCTCTGGCAATACCGTGTCATGGAGTTCGGCGAAGGCAATGAAACCTGGCGTGACATCCGCGAGGTTTATTACTGCGATGGCCGCCCTGAATGCTACTCGGTCGAGACTGCCAGCCCTTTCTGGTTCGCAGACGAAGGCGATGAGGCTGCGATGCGCGTGCTGGACCGGATGCGCGAGGCCCTGAGCCGGCCTGTCCTGAGGCCGCGTGATTTTGTCGCGCGCAAAACACCTGCTGCCCGGTCAACATTCTTTGTTCGCGTTTCCGCGATGTTTGATCAGGCGACGGGCGTTTTTGGTTGCGAGGAAGGTGCGGAGGGCTGGCTTGAAACTCCGGCCTACGGGCTCGATGGGCGAAGGCCCGTTGATCTTCTGCGAAGTGCCGAAGGCACAAGAGTTATCTATGACCTCCTGACCCGGCTCGACTATGGAACGTACACCTGACGGCGCCGGCAAAGGGAACAGGCAGGCGCGAATATCGCTGCAACATAGTTCAGGAAATCACTGTCTGCGCGTGTGATCACTGCGGCCGGCACATGATCCCTGGCGACGTGGATTGACAGGTGGGCGTCGTTCATCGGGTACGGCGGCGATGCCCCGGATTTCGGAGATGGCGCGCGTCACCAACGTCCTGTGCCAGCGCGTGTGCGCGACACACCCGGGGCTGCGCGTGACGCCCGGGCCCGCAGATGGCGCTCGCCTCGAGCGCGTGCGGCGGATGATGGCGCGTACGCCTCTCTGGGGGCAGCCAGTGGCCGAAGAAGGCAACCTGTTGCGCGAGAGAGCACCCGAAGCCGGAGCACTGTCGGGTGAGCCGGGTACCCATGAAGATGTTTTCGCGGAGGGCCGACGCAATCGCCGGGACGCAGACCGTGGAGCATCCCGCTTGGGGGAGGTGTGCGCATTTTCGAAAACCGCATCGGAGCACAAGGGTAGGGGTAAAGCATGTTCGAATATCAGGATAAGGTCGTGCAGGACATTGCCGCCTGTACCTGTGACCGCTGCCAGCGCCGCATGACGCCCGACGACTTTGAGTGGCAGGAGAAGTTGTCGGTCTCTTTCCACGGGGGCTACGGCTAGATTTTTGGTGATGGAAACAAGCTCGAAATCGACCTGTGCCCGCAGTGCGTCAAGGAAACACTCGGAGCATGGCTGCGGATCTCTCAATCGGAGGGGGGCCTGATTGAGCGCGGCATTGACAATTCCGGTGCTGGCCAGGGATACCCGGCTGACTGCCGCCCGGTTCCGCGAGCGTCCGGGCAGGAACCGTTCTGTACTTCCTTTCGAGTCGGTCGAACACCTCATTGCTGGGCTTACCGTTACCTTGCCAGGCAGTCGGAACTTCTCCAGCTCCGCGGCAAGCTCAACTGGCACGGTGACCTCGATGCCATGCGACGGGACGATGACGTCGGCGAGGAATGACACTTGGGCGCGTCAATTCAGCGCGCCTTGCACCGCTGGCTCGAAGCAACCGGGACACAACGTCGATGACTGGACCACGCAGCCCATGGAAGACCCGCTATTTCCTCGATACCGAGTTCACGTCGTTCGAGTCTTGCGAGCTGATCTCGCTGGCGATTGTGGGCGAAGACGGGCGCGAGTTCTACGCGGAGGTGTCCGACTTCGAGCGTGCGCTGTGTAGTGATTTTGTGCGGCAAACGGTGCTGCCGCAGCTGGGCAATCCGCCCGGCCGCGCCATGCCGGCCCGTCAGGTGCGCCAGGAACTGCTGGCGTGGCTCGCCGAGGTGCCACTCAAGCCCACGCCAGTTCTCTGCTTCGACTATGAAGGCGATCTCCGGCTGGTCGAGCACCTGCCCGGGTATCGCCTGCCGAAAGGCTGGAAGACTGAAAATGTCTATCGCCGGATCAATGACCTCGAGAAAGAGCGGTTTTTCATGGAGTCCGGCCTGAGCGATCACCACGCCCTGCACGATGCCCGCGCGAATGCATATGCGTTCACCTGATCCCGTCGCCGCCCGGCTGACCCGGGAGCCTATGGTGGCGTTTCGGAGTCTATGGTGGCGTTTCGGAATAGCTATGGTGGCGTTTCGGAGTCTATGGTGGCGTTTCGGAATACGGTTGGTGCATTTCTGTATGGATTTGGTGCTCCAAACGGCATGGAAATGCCTGCTTTGTTAGGCAGGAGCCGGCGAATACGCTGTTTATATTCCGAAACGCCACCATAAACCTTCAGAAACGCCACCGTGCGTATTCCGAAACGCCACCATAGACTCCGAAACGCCACCATGGCGAGGCAACCGGGCGCTTCGCTGGATGATGTCAGCGGGCGGCAACTTCGTCGGTGTCCGCACCGAGGACCTCACCCGTCATCACGCCAACGATCGAGGGATTCGCATCCTACAGGTGCCCCGGGCCCCACCCGGTAACCGTAGAGCCGATGCAGCCGCGGCGATGGCACATGAGCGCGAGTAGCCCGCTTCTCAGTGAACGACCACTGACGTTATTGCATCCGGCATGCCTTCGACGACGACACGAATGCCCTCGGTGCGTTCAAGCGTGACCGCGTCGGTGAGCTTGGCACGGGCCCTGTTGGACAGGTCCAGGTTCAGGAAATCCACGTCGGCAAAGCCCAGGCGCAGGACATGGAGGAAGCTACCGAGGGCGGCAGGCGGCCGCGCTGGCACCGTGATCGGGATGATGGCGATCTATGCCAGGATTGGCAGACGTTCTGCATCCGGCTATGACAGCGCGAAGACCTGGCGCAGGCCGTCATCTGACCGCCTGTAGAGGTTCCCGAGGATGACCTGCAGGCGCTGCGCCATGCCGTGTCTCCCAAAAAATCCGGCATCGCCGGTAGGTCGCGATGACGCGTGTACAGAGCTGCTAACACAGGCCGGTCGTCAGCCTGCGGGGATATGGCAACATAGCCAGATCGGACCGGACCGGCGAGGGCGAAGTGAAAGTCTTTCTGGACGATGAACGCATTACACCCGACGGCTGGGTGCGCGCATTCTGGCCTGACGAGGCCATCGCGCTTCTCAGAACGGGAGAGGTGACCGAACTGTCGCTCGACCACGATCTGGGTGACGATGCGCGCGGCACGGGCTACACGGTTCTGCTATGGCTGGAAGAGCAGGTCGCCGTGTACAGCATGCCACCGCCGGTCATTCACGTACATTCGGCAAACCCGTCCGCCCGCCTGAAAATGGACGCGGCTATTACGTAGATAGCGCGGCACGCGAATCAGCGCCGGCCCGCATGAAGCCGATGGCAGGGCTTGTTCGCGGTCGGTGTCACCCGGATGCGGTCAACGAGTCGCTTGCGCTCACGCGAAAAAGGCGCGGAGGGCATGGTCGGGCGCAGGTTCAGTCTTCAGGGTGCGGTTTGCGGCCGCGAATCAGCCGCCCGATGAGCCAGCCGACCACGGCGGCGCCTGCCGGGATATAGAGCAACGGCAGGAGAAATCCCAGGGACATGCTCATGGCAGGGCTCCAGGCTGGACAAAGGCACGAAGGACGCACCGATAACACAGTATATCCATCCTCTGCGGCGAGATTCTCTCCTGCCATCAGGCTCAAGCCAGGCTGTCTTACCGGAGCTTTACGAGCGCACGTGCAGCGACTGCTGCACCGACGAGGACGACAGGCCGGTGGCAGCATCGCAGGGGATGAGACGGGTATCACTCGCGGCCGCGTTCACCACGCTCAGATGATCGTCGAGGGCCAGCCAGCGGGTGACGTTTCTGTGCTTTACCTCCGTCAGGATCTCATCCATCCGTGAGGGACCGTAAGCTTGCACCACGCCATCGAACCGGGTGCCAAGCGGGCCGAGCAGTTGCACCAGGCTCGGGTCATCGAACAGCCGGCGCCAGTCCGAACTGACCACGATGCGGACCTCGGGAAATGGGTCGAGCAGTGTCTCCGGGATCGGTCGCCAGCGAAAGAGCGTAGGGTACCTCGCCAGCTGGCCGTTCCCGTCGAGCGCAATCTCGCCCAGCGGATGGAGAACGCCATCGAGGTCCAGAAACAGTATCGGGTGGTCCACGGATTCCCTGCGCGTCGTCATTGACATTCCCGCTTACCCGAGGATCCGTGTGTGCCGAAGCCCCCCGGCTTGTCCGCTGACGACCCCGATCGCTTGGGATTCGCGCGTGTCGGGCCGCCCAGGACCACTATAGGCACGTCCTCGTCGGGATATCAATCCGCAACCGTGACCGGGCGGGCATGTTGCCTGTCGACCTCTCACCGGAGGCGGTCGACACGTGGATGGACGCGGTCATCGTTGTCGGGTGGCGGGATGGGACACGAAGGCTTTACGAGCCTCACCATGGTGCTCATGGCGCATGGTTGCGTATGACTTTGTCAGAACCGCTCGCAGCGCTTGCGTGCGGGGCGTCATGAATCTCCGTCCGTATGGGCAGGGCAGCGTGTCATCATCCAGCCCCTCCTGCTCATGAGCTTGCCGCGGTTGCCGCATACTTCGCACAGCCGGGTACTCATCGTCACGGCCAGTTCGATCATCGAATGCTGTCGGGCGTCTGCCCCGTCTGCGTAGAAGCGCAGGGCTCCGAATTTTTCCTTGACCTGCGCTGCAACCACCTGCGGCGCACCTTCGGATTCCGTCGCTCCCTGCAGGTTCAGGGCCAACGCGTCAAGCAGATCGAACCAGCCGTCTCCACATTCGAATCCCCATACGGGAAATGGAGCCGGCGCAGGGCCGAACGGGTCCCGAACTGGAGGCGCGGCGACGAAGATGAGTGGATACCGCTCGCGCAGAATCTTCGACAGTTCGTCACGCATCAGTACCTCTGGCTTCGTTGGCTTTGCAGCGGTCGGCCATTAATTTTCGCATACGAGCTGATCCTCGACAGCACTCCGTTCGGACACGATCGACTGGCAGTCGGTAGACAAAATCCGAAACGTTGCATTGCGTTTCGCGTGCGTCAAGGGAGCATGCTCCGGGAGCGAGGAAGCATGTCTTTGCTGTTCGGCTGCTGATGGGCCCGCGTTTCCGACGTAACACCAAACCGCTATGGAGTGGTCCGAAGGAACGACTCCTTCGGCCTGCCGTTTCACGCGGCCTCGACCGACTCCGGACCTCGAGGCAGTTCAGACAATGGCGTCAAAGTGGAGGTAAGCGGCTTGATGAGCAGGCAATATGCCCGCGACGTGCGGGCCTTGCTGTCACTTGGCGCTGGCCATGATAAGGGGCGTTATCGCGGCTTGCGTTCGAGAGATGGGCGCTCGAGGAGGGGGGCGGCAAATCTCCGCCCAGCTTGCCAACCTCACCGATCGGCACGCGGTCCGGCTTCAATGGACATTGATCATTTCTCGTAATGTACCGTGGCACCAGCGTTCTGCGTATGTCCATGTGGTGTCACCTAATCGGTAAGTGAAAAACTCGTGGTGCGAGCCGTGCACGGGCTGCCCGTTTCTCCAGTAGAGGCTATAGAACGGGCTCGCGGACGTCGGGTTGGCGGCTGCACCCGCCGACGCATCGGCGCCCCAGCCGAGTGCGTACCAGAGCATGGCTTTCGCGCCCGGCAGGCCCGCATAGGCGCCATCGAAACCATAGCGCACCTGGAACGACTGCTCATGCGGCGCGTTGTAGTCCACGTCCATCGAGTTGACGAGATAGTCGCCTGCCGTCTCGTTCACATAGTCGTAGAACTGGTCGCCGAGAATCTGCTGGTAGCCGAGCAGGAGCGAATGCGGGCCGTGCTGTGCGGCAAGCGAAAGACTGTACGCGTTGCTGTCGATGGGGCCCTGCATCGCGCTGCCTTGCTCGTGCGTCGAGTAAATGTTGAAGAAGCCGGTCCACTTGATCGTCGAAGGGTCGCCGTAGCTCTGCTGCAAGGACGCGTAGTACTGGCGCCAGACGTCGTCGGCCTGGTTGGCGAAAAGCGAGAGGCTCCCGTTCTTGCTGTAGTCCCAGCTGCCGCCCAAGTAGCTGAAGCGCTTGAATTTCACGCCGCCGTACGAGGTCGAGAGGTCGACGAGATTGGTGTGGCCGCGCGGATTGACCTTCGTGAAACTGCCCGCCTGGAGCACGGCGTCGGAAACGTCCTTGCTCACGAGCGAGACGCCGAGGAACGTGGGCGGCAGTGCGCGGTTGTCGTGCGGCTCGAAGAACGGGTTGTCCGACACCATTTGCAGGCCGTACTTCGCGACCGTATCGGAAATGCGGGCCTTGACGTCCCAGATGCCAGGGTAGGCCCACGCAAGCTGATTCGAGCCGCCGCCGTCCTTGCCCACGTGCACCATGTTCCCCGCGCCCTGGCCGCCGTCGAGTTTCAGCGCGCCGTAGAGCGACGCGTCAAGGCCGAGACCGACGAGCCCCTGCGTATAGCCCGAGGTGTAGTCGAGCATCGCGCCCTGCACCCACGCATGGCGATGCGGACCGCCTTCGTTGTCGAAGTGATCGAGGTAGTTGCGAAGGTTTAGGGTGAGGCTGCTATCCGCTATGAAGCCCTTGCTTTGCGCCTGGCTCGACTGCGGCGCTTTCGGGTTGTCGGCCCGCACGGTTTGGTCGGCGTGCTGATCCGGCGAGCCGGATGCGAGGCGGTCGACCGCGTTGGGCTCCACAAGCGGGTCCGCGTGCTGCGCGTGCATCTGCACGGCGGCTGAGGATTGTCCCGGCTGCGTTGCGGCCTGCGCGTTCGCAGGCCCGGTACTTTTGGCCGATTTGCGGCGCGCCTTGTTGCGGGTCTTTTTCGCGTTGACTGGCGCGGCTTGCTGAACCTGCGCCTGCGCAGCGGGTTGCCCGTTCTGCGTGTTCTGTTGAACACCTGCGGTTTGCGCAGCCGCCGCAAGGCTCAGCGGCAGGCCGAGCGCGAGCAGCGCGAGTCGCGCACCGGTGCTGTTGTCTCTTCGTTCCCTTCTCATCAAGTCTCCCTTCACGTGTTAGTTGTTCATTCGCAGTCAATCAGGAATGCGAAACGATTGTGATACCCGCTGGCGTGGGCGAAGCGGGTATTTCAGGCGGCAATGAAGTCGCCAGCTGCGCGCGGGTGCCAGCAGGCGACGATCGAACCGCCGAGGCTGGTGACGGCCGGTTCAGGCGCCGCTGCGGCGCACTGGGCAGAGGCCTTCGGGCAGCGTGTGCGGAATGCGCAGCCTGAAGGCGGATTGAGCGGCGAGGGAATCTCGCCGCGTAGCAGTGGTGCGTGGCGCCCGCGCTCGCGCTTCGGGTCGGCCACCGGTACGGCGTCGAGCAGTGCGCGCGTGTAGGGATGCGCGGGATCGTCGTACACCGCTTCTCGCGTGCCGAGTTCCATGACGCGACCGAGGTACATGACCATGACGCGATGGCTGAGCGTCTTGACTACGGCGAGGTCGTGGCCGACGAACAGCAGCGAGAGCGCGAGGTCGCGCTGCAGGTCACGCAGCAGATTGACGATCTGCGCCTGAATGGAGACGTCGAGTGCGGAAACCGGTTCGTCACAGATCACGAGCGCGGGTTCGCCGATCAACGCGCGCGCGATGCCGACACGCTGGCACTGACCGCCCGAGAATTCGTGCGCGCGGCGTTCGAGGTGATGCGCGTTCAGGCCGACACGCTCGAGCATCGTGAGCACACGGCGCGCGATTTCCTTGCGGCCCAGGTGCGGCGCGTGCGCGCGCAAGGGTTCGGCCACGATCTCGCCGATCGACATGCGCGGATCGAGCGAAGCGAGTGGATCCTGGAAGATCATCTGCACGCCGCGGCGCAGCGTGCCGAGGCGCCGTTGCGTCCCGAAAACGGTTTCTTCGCCTTGCCACGTCACGCTGCCCGATGCGACGGGCGAGAGGCCGATCACGGCGCGCGCGAGCGTGGACTTGCCGCAGCCCGATTCGCCCACGAGCCCGAGCGTTTCGCCGCGGCGCACATCGAACGAGATACCGTTCACGGCGTGCAGTTGCGCTTTCTGCCACGGCCACGGGCCGCGTGCTACGCGAAAATTCACAGCGAGGTCGCGTACGCGCAGAAGCGTGTCGTCAGGCATGCCAGGCGTTTTCGTGTGCGCTTTTGTGTGATTCGTCATGCGTGGGCTCCCAGTTCGGCCTTATCGCTGATGGGTAGATGGCATGCTCGCGAACGCAAATATGGCGGCGCACCGATGGATTCGAGCGGCGGCATCTGCGTGTGGCATCGCTCCAGCGCCGCCGCGCAGCGGGGCGCGAATGCGCAGCCGGCGCCACCGCTGCCCGGCACGGGCGGATTACCCGGGATCGTGTGCAACGGGGCGCCGCCTGGCGCATCGAGGCGCGGCCGCGCGCCCAGCAATCCGGCGGTGTACGGATGCAGCGGATGCGCGAACAAATCGCGCGCGCTTGCCTTCTCCACCGTGCGGCCCGCGTACATCACCATGACGTCGTCGCAAAGCTCAGCCACCACGCCCATGTCGTGCGTGATGAGCACGATGGCCGTGCCGCGCTCGCGATTCATCTCGCGTAACAGCGCCATGATCTGCGCCTGAACGGTGACGTCGAGCGCCGTGGTCGGCTCGTCGGCGATCAGCACATCGGGCTCCATCATCAGCGCCGCCGCGATCAACACGCGCTGGCGCATGCCGCCCGAGAACTCGTGCGGATACATGCCGATGCGCTGCGCCGCGTCGGGAATGCGCACGCGTTCGAGCGCTTCGATCGCGCGCTGGCGCGCCGTGCGCCGCGAGACCTTGCGGTGCAACTGCAACGCTTCGGTCATTTGCCGTTCGACGGTGAGGAACGGGTTCAGCGAGGTCATCGGGTCCTGGAAGATCATGGCGACGCGGTCACCGCGAATGCGGTTTAGCGCGCGTGGTTTCATGGCAAGAAGATTCTCGCCGCGCAGGCGTGCGTGACCGGTGGCGCGCCCATTCGACGCGAGCAGCCCCAGCAGCCCCATGACGGATTGACTTTTGCCGGACCCCGATTCGCCGACGATACCGAGTGTGCCGCCGGCATCGAGCGAAAACGACACGTCGTGCACGACCTTCACGGGCGGTCCGTCGCGGCGCTCGAAACGCACGCTCAGGTCCTGGACTTCGAGCAGGGCCATGTCAGCGCTCCCGTGGGTCGAGTGCGTCGCGCAGACCGTCGCCGACGAAATTCACGCAGTAGAGCGTCGTGCAGAGCAGCGCAGCGGGGCAGAGCAGCAGCCACGGCATGGCATCGAGCTTTTGCGCGCCGTCCTGGATCAGCACGCCCCAGCTCGTCATGGGCTCCTGAACGCCAAGGCCGAGAAACGACAATACGGACTCCGTAAGAATGATTGTTGGCACGGTAACGGTGGCGTAGACGGCGACGATGCCTGCGAGATTCGGCACGATATGGCGCGCGACGATCGCCGCGGGCCGCACGCCAATGGCGCGCGCGGCGTCGACGAATTCGCGCGAGCGCAGCGAGAGCGTTTGGCCGCGCACCACGCGAGCCATGTCGAGCCAGGAAAACGCGCTGATGGTGAGCACGACGAGCGAGAACGCGCGCCCGAACAGCGTGACCATGAGAATGGCGATCAGCATGTAGGGGATCGCGTACATCATGTCGACGATACGCATCATCACGGCGTCCACGCGGCCGCCCAGATAGCCGGCCGTTGCGCCGTAGATCACGCCGACCAGCGCGGAAACGAAGGCACCGAGCAGCCCAACCTCGAGCGAGACGCGCCCGCCAACCAGCGTGCGCGCCAGCAAGTCGCGGCCCAGTTCGTCGGTGCCGAACCAGTGACCGCCCTGAAGCGTAGGAGCGAGGCTGATCGCGCTCCAGTCGTTGTCGATGGGCGAATTGGGCAGGAACAGGGGACCCGCGAAGCAGGCCAGCGCGATGAGGGCGAGCAGTACGACGCTTGCGAGCGCAGCACGGTGCTGCACGAAGCGCGCCAGCGCGGGCGGCAAGCGACGCTTCTGCGCGGTGGCGGCTGGCGCAATGAGACCAGATGCGTTCATGGTGGCAGAGCCTTCGTTAGTAACGGATGCGCGGATCGAGCCACGCATAGGCGAGGTCGACGAGCAGATTGAAGAGCACGGCGCAGACCGTGGTGAGGACGACCAGGCCGAGCACGAGCGTGTAGTCGCGGTTGACCGCGCCGTTCACAACCAGTTGACCGAGCCCAGGGAGCGCGAAAACCGATTCGGTGACGACGGCCGCCGTGATCGACGAAATGCAGACCGGGCCGAGCAGCGAGACGACGGGCATGAGCGCGGGGCGCAGGGCGTGGCGCAACACGATGGTGTGCGCGGGCAAGCCCTTGGCGCGCGCCGTGCGGATGAAGTTGCCGGAGAGCACCTCGATCAGGCTGCCGCGCATGACGCGCGCGATCGCGGCCATGTTGATGATGACGAGCAGCGCGACGGGCAGCACGCGGTGACGCCAGTCGCCGTCGCCCCAGCCGCCTGCGGGCAAGAGGCCGTTGCCGTCTGCCGATTTGAGCAGGATCGCGAAGCCAAGCACGAGAACCGGACCGAGCACGAACGGCGGCACGACGTTGCCGAGATTGCCGAGCAGCATCACGGCGTGGTCGACCACGCTGTTGCGGCGCACGGCGGCCAGCGTGCCGAGCGCAACGCCGAACAGTACCGCGAGCGGAATGGAGAGGCCTCCGATGCCAAGGCTCACCGGCGCGGCCTTCTTCACTAGCTCGTTGACCGACCAGTCGGCGTAGCGGAACGAACTGCCGAGGTCGCCGTGCAGCAGCGCGCCGAGATAGCGGAGATATTGTTGCCACAGCGGCTCGTCGAGGTGATAGCGCGCGTTGAGATTGGCCATTACTGCGGCGGAGAGGCGCTTGTCGGTGTCGAACGGACCACCGGGCGTGAGATGCAGCAGCAGAAAGCAGGCGGTGATGACCGCGAGCACGGTCGGCACCGACCACAGCACGCGGCGCAGGGTGTAGGCGAGCATGGGAAGGGTCCTGCGTGAGTGCTTCAGGATGTACATGTCCTGGGTGGCGCGCTCATCGATGTAATTCGTGAGCGAATAGCCGCCAACGAACGGTTTGACGAGCCGGGCGGCCGAATACTGAAACATGGGCAGCAGCGGGTAGTCGTTCATCGCCAGCGCGAACGCCTGCGTGAGCATTGCCTGGCGCTTTACCTCATCGCTCTGGAGGTTGGCTTCGACGGCGGTGGCGTCCGCTTTCGTGTTGCAGCTGCGTTGATCGTTTTGCGGACTGTTGCACTGCACGAGGCTGTAGTACGTCATCGCGTCGTTATAGTCGGCGAACCAGCCGTTGCGTGCGACCTGGTACGTGCCATCGTGGCGCTGCTTGAGCAGCACTTTGAATTCCAGGTTGTCGAGCTTCGTGTTGACTCCCAGCTTGGTGCGCCATTCGCTCGCAGCGAAAAGCGCGACCTTCTTGTGGAGATCGTTGGTGTTGTAAGTGAGCGTGATCGTTAGCGGCTTCGCATCGGAAACGCCCGACGCCTTGAGCAGCGTACGCGCAGTCTCAATACGCCTGGCCATCGGCCATGAAGCCCAGTCCGGCGTGAATTGATCTGCGCCTTTGGTGCCCTTGACAATGAGCCCGTAAGCGGGAGATTCCCCGCTTTGCGTGATCTTCGAGGTAAGCAGGTCGCGATCAATCACCATCGAGAGCGCCTGACGTACACGGGGGTCACGGAGTGCCGGATCGGCGGTGTTCAGTGAGTAGTAGTAAGTCGCGATACGCAGGCCGGCCTTGATATCGGCGCTCATGGTTCTGGAAATCTGCGCGTATTGCCCGGAGGGGATCGTGAACGTCATGTCGATCTGGCCCGCCTGGTACATTCGCATGGCGGTTTCGTCGCTTTCGATCGGCAACCACGTAACCTTGGTGATAGCAACGCGGGCCGCGTTCCAGTAGCGCGGGTTCTTCATGAGGACGATGCGGTTGTTCGGCTGCCAGTCGGCGAGGACATAGGGGCCGTTGCCAACGAGGTTGCCGGGACGCGTCCACGAGGTGCCGAGCTTCGTGACCGTCGCACGATCGACGGGTGCCATTGATGAATTGGCGAGCAGTTCGGTGAGAAATGGCGTAGGCGCTTCCGTCTTCACCTCTAGCGTGTAGGGCTCGATGGCACGCACGCCAAGTGCGGTGGTCGGCTGCTTGCCTGCAATCACAGCCTTTGCGTTCTTCAGAAACTCGACGGCGATGGTATACGGCGATGCGGTTTTCGGGTCCGCGGTGCGCTGCCAGGCATAGACGAAATCGGCGGCTGTGACGGGGCGGCCGTCGCTCCATTTTGCGTCTCGACGTAGTTTGAAGACCCACGTATCGGGGGCGGGGCGCGTCCAGGACTCTGCCACGCCTGGCACGACCTTGCCCGCTGCATCGAGGCGTGTCAGACCTTCGTAGAGATCGAGGCCGATGAGATTGGCCGAATACGATTCGATGTAGGCAGGATCGAGCGATTCGACCTCGGACTGATTTTGCCGCGTCATCTCCTGCTTTGCCGCGAGCGCGGTGCCCGGGGGAATCGTGACGGCTTGAACCTGTGCGGACTGGGCGAGCGAGAACGCCGTGAGCGTCGCTGCGAAGAGAGATGAGCGTGTCATTTGGTCTCCTGATTAATGATCGTTTTGCGATGCTGGATGGCAGGGCGCCGGCGACTACGCAGTGACATTTCGGCCTGTGCCTGACCCGGCGATTACTAGCCTGATGGGCGAGTCGGGGGCGATTATTGGAAGCGGCGCGTGGCTTGTCAATCGGTGAGGATGCGCCCGGAGATTCGGACTCGTCCTATGGCGAAGGGCTCTGCGCGCTAGGTGATCTTCTAGCGCACGAATAAGCCATTGAAATTGCAGACGATATTTTTAGCGCTTGAGAAGAAGAGTGTTCAGGCGAATAGCGTACGAGCATGAAACGACGGCGCGAGGCCTCCGCTGCCGAGCAAGAGCTTTGCGTTCAATCAACCATACGGATTGGCCCGCCACCAATAAAAAGGCCGGCGTGCTTACGCACGCCGGCCTTCTTCGAATGCGTCACGAAGAATGCGCCACTCAGATCCAGAGATCGTTTTCCACCGTGCGTTCGCTGCGCGCGCCGTCGCCGGTGTTGGCCACGCCGCGCGGTTCGATCAGCAGGAGCTTCACTTCGCCAATCGCACAGGGCTTGTGTTCGGCGCCCTTCGGCACGACGGCCAGTTGGCCTGCACGTACGACGATGGGACCCTCACGCGTGTCGATGCGCAACTCGCCTTCGAGCACGATGAACGTTTCGTCAGTATCGGCGTGGCTGTGCCAGACGAAATCTCCAGCGAGCTTCACGACCTTGAACTGATAGTCGTTCATCTCGGCAACCACGCGCGGTTGCCAGTGGCCTTCGATCAGGTCGATCTTGCCGAGCAGGTCGATGGTCTGGCCCTGTCCGCGCGCGGCCGGGGCGTTGGGGTGAGCGGTGGGTGTGGCTG